>NZ_CANLVC010000010.1:0-634008 GCF_947494415.1 Aquimarina algiphila
GCGATCTCTGATATTATCGATGGGCAGTATTATTTTGGATCACAAGCCATAGAAACTAATTTTAAGAAGAATGCAGGCTACTATAATATCCTTCACCTGGCTTTGCATGGTGAGGTAGATAATGAACGTCCAGAGAACTCTAAACTCTATTTTACCAAAAGCAAGGATACTATAGAGGATAATCTACTCTATAGCCACGAACTTTTTGCTTTGGATATTCCGGCAGAGCTTACAGTTTTAAGTGCTTGTAATACAGGAACTGGTAAAATTGCCAAAGGCGAGGGGATTATGAGTTTGGGCAGTGCTTTTCAGTATGCAGGGATCAAAAGCCTGCTATTGACCCGTTGGGAAGTATCAGATCAAACCACTCCGCAGGTGATGAAATATTTCTATACCAATCTTAAACAAGGCATGAATAAAGCCAAGGCCTTGCAACAAGCCAAATTACAATACCTAGCTACGGCAGATATTAATCGTACACAGCCTTTTTATTGGGGAGCATTTTATTTGGTAGGAGATGCAGCACCCATGCATTTTGAGAGTACATCATTATGGTATTGGATACTAGGATTAGGATGTGTAGGAATGTTGTTATGGATAGGGTTTTGGTATAGGAGGAGAAAGAATTAATAATAGCCTTGTCAGGTTTTTAAAAACCCTCAGTATAAACTAAAGACTGGAATCCATAATAACGTATTTAAAAATGGATTCTGAATCAAGTCTGGAATGACAAATAGAATACGATAGGTTTGAGATGTATATTTCTGTACTTTTATACCTTGCTTCGGTCATCAGACTTCTGGCATAAAAAACAAGAACTCATGAAAATATTTGGGCATCGTGGTGCGGCTGGCTTAGTTGCCGAAAATACATTAGAATCTATCAAAGAAGCCTTAAAGCATAAAGTAGATGGTATTGAGATTGATGTACATCGTTGTAAAAGTGGGGAGCTAGTTGTAATACATGATGAAACATTGGATAGAACCACTACCGGAAAAGGAAACGTATCTGACTATACTTTGCTAGAATTAGAACAATTTACTACCGAAGAAGGATTTATGATCCCTACACTAAGTCAGGTGTTAGATCTGATTGATGGACAATGCATGCTCAATGTAGAGTTAAAAGGAAAAAATACCGGAGTCATAGCGGTTACTTTGTTAGAAGCACATATCAGAACTTCAAAATGGGAATATGACGATTTTATCATTTCAAGTTTTGATCATACACAGTTATTTGATGTGAAAACGATAACCTCAAAATTTAAACTAGGGGTACTTACCGAAGATACTATAACCAAAGCTTTGCCCGTTGCAAAAAAACTGAAAGCTTTTTCTGTACATCCTCCTATTTATTCACTAACCCAAGATGAGGTAAATGTCGCTAAGGCAGAAGGATATATGGTGTATGTGTGGACTGTAAATACTGCTGAACTCATACAGCAATCAAAATCATGGAAAGTTGATGGTATCATCACAGATTTTCCGAATTTTGCGTCATGAACTATGATGTAATAATTGTTGGTGGAGGTGCGGCTGGTTTTTTTACCGCGATTAATCTGGCAGAACATACTCCAGAATTAAGAATTGCTATTTTAGAACGGGGTAAAGATGTCCTTTCTAAAGTACGCGTATCTGGTGGTGGGCGATGTAATGTGACCCATGCAGAATTTATTCCCAACGAACTTACCAAAAACTATCCCAGAGGTGAAAAGGAGCTCAAAGGGCCTTTTCATACATTTATGACTGGTGATACTATGGATTGGTTTGATCGTCGCGGAGTAGCCCTTAAAATAGAAGAAGATGGTAGGATATTTCCAGTTTCAGATTCTTCGGAGACTATAATTAATTGCTTTTTATCAGAAACAAAACGATTAGGGATAAAAATTTTAACCGGTCATGCCGTTAAGCATTTTGATCAAATAGGAGAAGGGTGGACCATTGAAACGAGTCAGGGAACATTTACTGCTACTAAACTTATGATTGCAACAGGTAGTAATCCCAAAATATGGAAGATACTACAGGATTTAGGACATAAAACAATAGCAGCAGTTCCTTCATTATTTACCTTTAATATCAAAGATTCTAGAATTAAAGCCTTACCAGGAGTAGTGACAAATGCATCAGTGCAGGTTAAGAATTCAAAATTATCCAGTGAGGGGCCTTTACTGATTACTCATTGGGGGATGAGTGGCCCTGCAATTTTAAAACTTTCGGCATGGGGAGCAATCGAACTCAATAAAAATGAGTATAATTTTGAGATTATTGTCAATTGGCTTCAGCATTATACTCAGGAAGAAGTTTTAGAAATGCTTAAGGAATTAAAGAATCAATATCCAAAACAACAACTATATACTTATGCCCAATTTGATCTGCCAAAGAGGTTATGGCAGAGCCTGATGTTAGCTTCAGGAATACAAAGTGACACTCGTTGGGCAGATGCAAATAAAGTACAGTTTAGAACACTTTCTGAACAATTGACCAGAGGAATTTTTAAAGTAAACGGAAAAAGTACATTTAAAGAAGAATTTGTAACCGCTGGTGGAATTGATCTTAAAGAAGTGAATTTTAAAACCTATGAAAGTAAGAAATATCAGAATTTGTATTTTGCAGGAGAAGTACTCAATATAGATGCGATAACAGGAGGGTTTAATTTTCAGAATGCATGGACTGGAGCTTTTATTGCTGCAAAAGCAATAGCTTCTAAAGAATAATTTCAATATTCTTTTCACTCTGAGGCTCTCGACAGAATCACACATGCTAATGGTTCATTGTTGATAATGAGATATAAACGCATGTCATCCTGAGCCTATCGAAGGATAATGAGCTTACCGTAAATATAAATTATGAAATACTATTATGCATATATTGTAGAATGTAGTGATGGCTCTTTTTATACCGGAATGACAAATGACTTAGAAAGAAGAATGAACGAACATAATGAAGGTAAGAAACTTGGTTGTTATACTTATAATAAATTTTAAAGTGGTTTGAAATGTTCACAAGCCCAAATGAAGCTATACGAATGGAAAAGCAGGTAAAAGGATGGAGTCGAAGAAAGAAAATAGCGTTAATTGAAGAAAACTGGGGTAAATTAGTAGAGTATTCTAAAAACTACGAACAGTTTGGAAATAAAATTAATAAACATGACGAGTCTTCGACAAGCTCAGACTGACCTAGAGTCTCTTAATTGCTTTTTAACAAAGTTGTGCTAGTATTTTAGTTATCATGTAAATTGGCAATGATATAAACGCCCGTCATCCTGAGGCTGTCGAAGGATAGAATTAAATATAAATAAGAACAATGAAAACATATATAGCATTACTTAGAGGAATAAATGTTAGCGGCCAGAAAAAAATTATAATGGCAGATCTTAAAATAATGTTTGAAGAATTAGGATGCACTTCGGTTAGCACCTATATTCAAAGTGGAAATATTGTTTTTCAACATAAAAAAGATATGTTGACATTTACCGATATCATCAAAAAAGAAATTTTAACTCAATTTGGTTTTGATGTCCCAGTATTAGTATTAACTCGGGAAATGTTAACCACTATTTATGATAATAACCCATTTTTGAAGCGACTTGAAGCTAAGGAAATTGAGGATAAAAAAATGTATTTTACTTTGCTTTCCAGAATGCCGGATCATAAAGATATAGAAGATGTAGAATCTACCACTGCACGTTCAGGAAATGAAGAGTTTGTCATAGCAAAAGATGTGGTGTATTTTTATGCGGCTAATGGATATGGAAAAACCAAATTGAACAATAATTTCTTTGAGAAAAAACTGCAATCTACAGCGACTACCAGAAACCTGAAAACAGTAATCAAACTACTGGAATTAAGTAAATTAGATTAAAAAATTAAGTTATTTTGACTTGCGATTTTCCGTAATTTTTTGTAAATTAATAGGGTTTAACTAACACCTTGTTAACTATGAAAAAAATTACACTTACCCTTACCTTCATATTTTTATTCTGTGGTATTGACCACGGATATGCATTCGGTGAAAAAGATCCTATTAAAAAGCTATTGGTGGATTATATCAATAAGATGAATGCTTTAACGCAGGGAACTCAAAAAGAAGATGTTCTAAATTTATTCGATGATAAATACAGTGGAAATACAGTGTATGTAAATTTATCCGGAGCCTTAGTGAGAAAAAATTATGAAAAAGAAGATATCGCTTCTCAGTTAGATGATATTATTAATGATGATAATTATAGGTTTAAATTAACGGTAGAGAAAATTGTGTTTCAAAGCC
This sequence comes from Aquimarina algiphila, assembly GCF_947494415.1. Taxonomy (NCBI): domain Bacteria; kingdom Pseudomonadati; phylum Bacteroidota; class Flavobacteriia; order Flavobacteriales; family Flavobacteriaceae; genus Aquimarina; species Aquimarina algiphila. Next base: position 4,266 of record NZ_CANLVC010000010.1, read on the forward strand.
AAAAAGAAAGAGCTGGCACTATCTCTGCGGTGATTAATTTTGAATCCTATATCGAAAAAAAAATTGCAGAAAAAGGAACCATGTTAATGGATGTAGTTGGTATACGAGTTAATGGCGGTTGGAAAATTGTTCAAAACAATATGGTTAGAGTTTCTGAAGCAAAAGATATTGGTGAATGTATTTGCTATGTATATGAAAAGGGAACTACAAAATTTGTTACAGAAGTCTATTTTCCATCGGGATTAGAATACAGCCAGGCTCTCGGAGCTTTTCAGGTCACGACCAAAAACAATAAACGGATTATCAAATCGGATAACAAAGAATTTTATTGGAACAAAGACACGGGAAAATTAACACTCAAAGGAGGACAAATTGGAAAAGCAAACAATCCCAGAAAAGCAGTAGAATTTGTGTTAAAAAACTTATACAAAGAATCCTGTGTAAATATTGTATTTAACTAAGTAAAACCTGTTTTGAAAATCCACCTTGGTGGGCTTTCAAAATGATTGAGACAAGGTAATCCCGCTCTTTGGCGGGATTATTATTGTAATAGACATCATAATTCATTTGTGCCCTTCAACTTGTTTTAGTACGAAACATACCCATCAATAGTGCCAAAAAGTAGATATTCATATATTTTTAGCCTTCTAAATAATGGTCTGATCTTTTAGAAAACCTCTCCAGGAAATTTCGATAGCCTGATTAATGTGTTTTTCCTGAAGATTGACCTGCTCATTTTCATGGATTTTTACAAGAGATACAACATTACCAAAGAATAATTCTTCCATGACCAGAGTATTATACGATTTAAAAACCTTACGTTTTATACCCATTTTAAAATAACTTTCTATTTCATTATAATATTGCCTAGCTTTATCCTTCAAGGATTGTGGGATTTCTGGCGAACGTGCGATTTGTTCAGAAAATATAAAAGCAAGTGGATTATTGACAAAATAATAAAACAGATTAAGCCACATTACTGTAAATTGTTTTTTAATGTCATCCTCTGGGATATTTCTCATAACCACTGTCCCAAAATCTTGGGTAAGCATCAAATAAAGTTCTGTAATGATTTCTTCTTTATTCTTAAAATGATGATATACGGTTCCATTAGCCACGCCTGATTCTTTAATAATTTGAGAAAGAGAAGTGGCATTTATGCCTTGTTTAGTTATTAATTCTAGAGTAGTCTGTAGGACTATTGCTTTTTTACTCATAAAATGATATTCCTTATTCCTTAGTTTAATTTAGTTGCCATATGCCGAAATTTAATGCGGTCGCAAAAGCAACCCAAACAACGTAAGGGATAAGTAGGTAAGCGGCGGTAGAGTTTACTACTGTAAACCATTTAATGGTGAACAGCAATAGGATAAATAGGGCTATAATATCCAATAGTGCAATTAATGGGTTTTGTAGTCCAAAGAAAAAAATGGACCATGCAGCATTAAGTAACAATTGAAACCCAAAATGGTATAACGCAATTTTTACCCATTTATGATAAAAACCTTTGCTCCAAACAATTCCTGCTGAAATACCCATCATTATATAGAGTACAATCCACACGGGTCCAAAAATCCAATTTGGAGGAGTGAAAGAAGGTTTGTTTAATGCTGTATACCAAGTGTCAATTGAAGTTTGCGTAGCAATACTACTCAAAAATCCAATAAAAACACACAATAATACAGAAATACCAATACGAAATAACTTTTTTTTCATTGAAATAAGTTAGTGCAGTACTAAAATAGCAATTTATTTTCACTAGCAATACGGTTTAAATATACTATAGCACTTATCTTTGCTAAAATTTATTACATATCATGACAGATTATCCCGAGTTTGCGTCATCCAAAATTTCAGAATTACCAGAAGAAGGAACCATAAGTTGCACCTCACCCAGTAATATTGCTTTGGTAAAATATTGGGGTAAGCGTCCAGTTCAACTGCCAGAAAATGCATCCATTAGCTTTACATTGGATCATTGTAAAACAACGACAACCTTAAGATATAAGAAACTAGATAGTGCTTCAGAAGATTTTGATTTTGATTTATTTTTTGAAGGAAAACCAAAACCAGACTTTAAACCTAAAATTCAAAACTTTTTTGATAGAATTCAGAAATACCTTCTTTTTTTGAAAGAATATAAGTTTACGATAGAAACCAGTAATACATTTCCGCATAGTAGTGGCATTGCTTCTTCTGCTAGCGGGATGAGTGCTTTAGCATATTGCCTGATGCAATTAGAAAAAAAAATAAACCCAGATATTTCTGAAGCAGAACTTCTTCAAAAAGCTTCATTCTTGTCTCGTTTAGGTTCTGGTAGTGCTTGTCGAAGCATAGAAGGGCCAGTAACGGTTTGGGGAAAACACAATGATATTGAGGGAAGTAGCGATGCGTTTGCAGTCCCTTTTCCTTATACTGTTCATCAAAACTTCGATACATATCAGGATACAATTTTATTAATAGATAAAGGAGAGAAACAAGTAAGTAGTACTGTTGGTCACGATTTGATGCACGGCCACCCTTTTGCTACAAAAAGATTCGAACAAGCTTCGGGTAATATTTCAAAGTTGAAGGAGATATTAATTTCTGGTGATATCGATACTTTTATTGAAGTGGTAGAAAGCGAAGCCCTTACATTACATGCAATGATGATGACTTCTTTGCCTTATTTTATATTAATGAAACCTAATACGTTATCTGTAATTCAGAAAATTTGGGAATATCGAAAAACAACAGGGTCTAAGGTTTGTTTTACATTGGATGCCGGTGCAAATGTGCATGTTTTATATCCAAATTCTGAGAAAAATGAAGTTTTAGATTTCATAACCAGCGAGTTAGTTGCTTATTGTCAGAATGGTCAGTATATTTGTGACAAAATAGGATGGGGAGCAAAAATAGTGTAACTTTATCCTAATAGGGGAGACAAATTTAGATAGAACTCATATACAAATCATCTATTGAGTCAGTATTGTTGAGTAAATCTCAACAAAACGTAGTAATGATAGAATTTATGAGAAATGATAAACAATAAAAAGAACAGATGAAAGGACCATTATTTTATTCTAAAATACTTTTGTTTGGAGAGTATGGTATTATTAAGGATTCCAAAGGTCTTTCTATACCATATAATTTCTTTAAAGGAGCACTAAAAGTATCCGATACACCAGATCAGGAAGCTATCGAATCCAATGCTCATCTTAAAAATTTTGCTACCTATCTTGAGGGAGTTCAAGATCAAGGGGTAGTAAAGTTTGATTTTGAAAAACTATATACAGATATTAATTCTGGGATGTATTTTGATAGCAGTATTCCGCAAGGATACGGTGTGGGAAGTAGTGGAGCATTAGTGGCTGCGATTTATGATAAGTATGCAGAAGATAAAATAACAGTTTTAGAGAATCTTACTCGTGATAAATTATTAAAGCTTAAGGCTGTTTTTGGACTTATGGAGTCTTTCTTTCATGGTAAAAGCTCTGGTTTAGATCCGCTTAATAGTTATTTGAGTTTACCAATCCTTATTCATTCTAAGGATGATATAGAACCAGCAGGAATTCCTTCGCAAAGTACTGTAGATAAAAAGGGAGCGGTTTTCTTGTTAGATAGTGGTATTGTTGGAGAAACAGCTCCTATGGTAAGCATCTTTATGGAGAGTATGAAACAAGAAGGTTTTCGCAATATGCTAAAAACTCAGTTTGTTAAATATACAGATGCTTGTGTAGACGATTTCCTTAAAGGAGATGTTAAGTCTTTATTCTCGAATATAAAAGAACTTTCACATGTGGTTTTGCATAATTTTAAACCAATGATTCCTAAGCAATTCCATAAGTTATGGCAGCATGGGATAGAAACTAATGATTATTACCTCAAATTATGCGGTTCAGGAGGAGGAGGTTATATTTTAGGCTTTACCCAGGATTTTGATAAAGCACAAGCTTCACTTAAGGATTATAAACTAGAGGTAGTTTACAATTTTTAATAAGCATTACCTATGCTTACCAGAAAAAACAAACTCATTCTTCTTAAATTATTGAGTTTATTTTCTATTGTTAGAGGGTACAATATCCTTATCATTGTTCTTGCACAATATCTTACTTCAATTTTTATTCTGGCTCCACATATTAGAATTCGGGATGTTATTCTGGATCCAAATCTATTTGTTATTGTTTTAGCTTCTGCAGGAGTAATTGCAGCTGGATATATTATTAATAATTTTTATGATAAAGAAAAAGATCTCATCAATAGACCACAAAAAACGATGTTAGACAGGTTGGTGAGTCAGCGTACAAGACTCACAGGGTATTTTGTACTTAATTTTCTCTCTGTGGTTTGTGCTAGCTATGTTTCGTTTCGAGCTGTAATCTTTTTTTCGTTGTATATTTTTGGAATCTGGTTTTACTCTCATAAGCTCAAGAAATTTCCTATCATAGGTAATATTATAGCATCTTTATTGGCGATAACTCCATTTTTTGCAGTATTTATCTATTATAAAAACTTTGATGAAGTTATTTTTGTTCATGCCACGTTTTTATTTCTAATGTTAATCATGAGAGAAATGATCAAAGATCTGGGGAATTTAAGAGGAGATTTTGCGAATAATTATAAAACAATACCCATTGTATATGGAGAATTAATCTCTAAAAGGATATTAAGTGTTTTAATTTTGGCTTCCTGGCTTCCTATTTATTTACTACTCACTCGATATGAAGTTGGATACATGTATCTTTATTTTTATGCATGTATAATACTCCTTTTTGCTTTTCTTTTAGGACTGTGGAGATCAAAAGGGAGAACACATTATGTTTGGCTACATAATATCTTAAAGCTAATTATTGTCTCGGGAACATTCAGCATTATATTAATTGATGTGAATATAATTTTAGATAAGATTTTATGGTAAAAAAAAAGCAGCTGCAATAAATACAACTGCTTTGCATGATCATAAGAGGTTAAATTTATGCTCGGGGCTTTAAGATTTTTAAAGAAATTCTAAATATTTTACTACCGATATTTGCAATTTCTGAATCTATTTTTTTGTAATTCAATCTTGATTTTACGTAGTTTTTTACCGTACTTTCTTTTGTATCTACAGATAATACTACGATCTCACCTTCACCATTTAAAGTGAATTCGATTTTAGCGTTAAGTGTATCATTTTCTACAAGAATCTCTGGACTTTCTAAAAGGACAGCGATTTGATTTCTTAACTGTTGCTCAGAGTTGATAGGATTATCATTAGAAGCAAAAATTTGCGTCGACCCTAATACGAATACTGCGAATAAAATTGTTAACTTTTTCATTTTTGTTGTTTTTTAGATTTGAGTATTTAAATATGTTTTTTTCTAATTTTATATGACAAATGTAGTATCGAATATTCATGTGTTTGAGCATTTTACTTTACCATAACGTATTCCAATCATTACGATTAGGTAAAAAAGAGTATGTTTTAACGTAAATTAAACTTTGAGGAATAAATAGTTTTTATATGTTTACTTTTTAGGAATGGATATGAAACTTAAGATTGGATATGACATCCTTAATATTTACAGTAGAATACTATCAATATCTTGTTTTTTGGAGGTGTTCTAATGTTAGGTTAATGTTAAGTTGAGGTTTTGCAGTAATGCTAATGAATTGAATTAACGCGTTGTAAATCAGTTTTTTGCATGTTAAGCATTTGTTAACCTTAGACGAGATTTCCTGAGAAATTTGAAGTAAATAACGTAGAAATATATAGGAATGCTATATAATTCTTGGAAATAATAAATTTTAACTAATGAAACCGACACGATTAAAATAATCTTTAAGAATTACAAAAATGATTATTTTTAATCGTCAAAGATTCCATCTGACCTCTAAAACAATAAAATAAACTGATGAAAGACCAATTATTAACGGTTGCACTTGCTCAAATCTCCCCTGTCTGGTTAGATAAGGGAGCTACAATTAAAAAGATTGAAAACTCAATAGTAGAAGCTGCTTCTAAAAAAGCAGAACTAGTCATTTTTGGTGAATCTTTGCTACCGGGATATCCATTTTGGGTATCACTAACCGATGGAGCGCAATTTAATAGTACAGTTCAAAAAGAAATTCATGCACATTATGCTCAGAATTCTATTGTGATAGAAAATGGAGATTTAGACTCTATTTGTGATCTTGCAGAGGAGCATAATATTGCTATTTATTTAGGAATTATAGAACGACCTTTGGATAGAGGAGGCCATAGTTTGTATGCTTCTTTGGTATATATTGACCAAAAGGGGGAAATTAAATCGGTACATCGCAAATTACAACCGACTTATGAAGAGCGTTTGACCTGGTCTCCGGGCGATGGTAACGGACTTTTGGTACATCCATTAAAGGAATTTACTGTGGGAGGATTAAATTGTTGGGAAAATTGGATGCCCTTACCTAGAGTAGCATTATATGGTCAAGGAGAAAATCTACATATTGCCGTATGGCCAGGTAGTGATTATAATACAAAAGATATTACCCGTTTTATAGCAAGAGAATCACGTTCATATGTGATTTCTGTTTCTAGTCTGATGCGAAAAGAAGATTTCCCATCAACAACACCACATTTGGATGAAATATTAAAGAAAGCTCCCGAAATTTTGGGTAATGGAGGTTCATGTATAGCTGGGCCAGATGGAGAGTGGGTGTTAGAACCCGTTATCAATAAGGAAGGTCTTTTGATTGAAACCTTGGATTTTAACAGAGTATTACAGGAGCGTCAGAATTTTGATCCGGTAGGTCATTATTCTAGACCCGATGTTACTCAATTACACGTGAATAGAGAACGACAAAGTACAGTTCGTTTCAACAAGGAATAATTGTTAAACCTATGCTTTAAAGAATTATCTTTGCACAAAATTTTAAGATATGAGTGGCGAAGGTAATTCTCGAGGAAGGAAGAGTAGTGGAAAAAGAGATGGGAAAGCAAGAAAAGATGCAAGTGAACGATCTACATCTAATTTTAAGAATAAATCATTCTCAAAAGGTAAGGCATTTGTAAAGAAAGATAATACAGGGCCTAAAAAGATTAATGATTCTGATGAAATAAGACTGAATAGATTTGTAGCGAATTCTGGTGTTTGTTCTAGAAGAGAAGCTGATTTATACATTCAGACAGGAAGTGTATGGGTTAATGGAAAACCTATTACCGAAATGGGATATAAAGTAAAGCTTACCGATGAGGTTAAGTTTGATGGACGTTTAATTACTCCACACAAGAAAGAATATGTACTACTTAATAAACCCAAAGGTTTTGTAACCAGTACTAATCCAGAAAAAACCAGAACGGTTATGGATTTGGTATCTAATGCGTCTAAGTCTGTATTAAAACCAGTGGGCAGATTAGAAAGAAATACAACAGGGTTACTTTTGTTTACCAATGATGTGGATTTAGAAAAGAAATTAACGCATCATAAAAGCGGTACACGTAAAATATTTCATGTAGAATTAGAACGTAATCTTAAATTTGAAGATCTTCAAAAAATAGAGAAGGGAATTAAATTAGAAGAAGGTTTCATTAATGTAGATGAAATCTCATACATAGAAGGGGCTCCTAAAAATGAAATAGGAATTCAATTACAATCTTCAAAGAACGGAATCATTCATAAACTTTTTGAACACCTTAATTATAGTGTAGTAAAATTGGATAGAGTGATTTTTGCGGGATTAACCAAAAAAGATTTACCTCGAGGTCATTGGAGAATACTTACCGAACAAGAAGTAATTAATTTGAAGATGTCGTAACGTCTAACTTAGGAGATTTAAATCTTTGATAGATTTCCCAAATTAAAACAGAAAATACTAAAAAGTATTCTAGCCCGACCATCCATAGATTTTCTTTAAAATCAGGGTGGATATAAGCAGTATAACTAAAAATAATTGCAAAAGACCAAACTATAGCAAATCGATAGTTGGTAAATACGCAAAGTGATAGTGGAACAGCAATATACCAGGGGTGTACTGTGGTGGATAAAAAATAATAGGAACAAATACCTAGTAGCATTCCTGTGATAAGCTGTGGGGTATTTCTATTGGTTCTAATGAATGTAATTGCTAAAAGAATAATGATAGCTATCAGTGGTAAGATCTTGCCAGCAGTCTCTATGACATTCCACCCTACGATTTGATATCCTATCCAGCGAATGATAAAATAAATACTGGCATTAAATTCGAAATTCTGAAACCATAAACTAATTGTTTTACTAAAATTGGCCAGGAATTCTCCAGATAAGAACGGTGCAAAAGTTAGAAAGACTACGGTAATAACAATACTGTAAAACCCTATCAATTTTGGTAATCCTGATATCAGGCTGAGCTTGTTGAAGCTTTTCTGTTCTCCTAAAACAAATTTCTGAAAAAATACAGGCAAGAAAAGTAGTGGAATTAGTTTTACCGAAACAGATAATGCCAGGATTATTGCAGCCCAATACCAATACCCTTTGTGCAAAAGGTATAAAGACCAGATAATAAAAAAGACCATTACCGCTTCAAAATGAAGATTTCCTGTAAGTTCGATAATGATAAAAGGATTAAGAATATACCAAAAAATCCTTTTTTCAGGGAGATGTAAAGATTGTAGTAGTTTTTTTCCGAAAAAGAATGTACCTATATCTGCTAGAATAATAAGTAGTCTCAATATAATTGCAGAGCCCCAAATACTTTTGCTTGCAAATAAAGCTGCAATAAAATAACAAAACTGACTTACGGGAGGATAGTTTGTATAATGACTGCCATTAAGTTCTCCCATCCCATTATATAATTCCTGTGCTTGAGCAATAGGAGCATTACCTTGCGCTACCAAGACTTCGGGTAAAGATAAGTATGGATTGAATCCTTCTAAAAGCATTCTTCCATCCCAAATGAACCGATAAAAATCCTGTGATAAATTGGGGATAGCTAGGATAAATACAACTCTAAATAACAGTCCTGCGGTAGCTAGTAATTTCCAATTGTTTGGGTTGAGCTGAATAAGTTTATATGAAATGATAAATACTCCTACCCAAAGGCTAATCATTTTGGTAAAATCGGTTCGAATAAGTTGATAAGCAAAACTCCAATAAAAGAGAATGCCAATAAGAATAAGAAGTAAGGAAAATCTATGATATTTCCATTGTTGCAGCATTACAACTTAGAGGTTACAGATTTAAAAAATACAAATCCAAAGCCAAGGAATAACATAATATGAAATAGAAACAATCCAAAATCCTGAAGTTCGAAAGCACTATATAAGGCAAATCCAAAATATCCCATTAATAAGGCTTCTATGATAGTATTTCCTGAAATGTTTTTACTTACATATTTATTTCCTTTCCATGAATCCTTCAAAGTATTGATATTGAATTTTGGAGTACGAACAAATTCACTTTTCTTCCCAAAATGTCCTTCTAAAACAGCCATAGAGTTATGTACTGAGAATCCCATAGCGATGGAGAAAAAAGTGAAGAACATTTTTATGTATTCCATAAAATTCCAGAACCCTTTACCATGTATTTTTTTAAATGTATGCCAATAACAAAAGAAAAATATAACTGTACTTAAGGCAAAAAATGCAATTACATTAAAATACCAGCTAAATAATGGATTATTGTTTTTGATATACATAACAGGTACACTTAGAATAGCAACTAGCAATACTAGTAAAAACATACTACTATTTAACAAGTGAAAGAAACTATGAAATTTTGTTTTAAGAGGTACGGTTTTATCTTTAAGCATTTTCCAGTATAATTTCTGAAAATTTTCTGCGGCACCTTTATTCCATCTAAATTGTTGTGAACGAGCAGCACTTATTACAACGGGTAATTCTGCTGGTGTCTCTACCTCTTCAAGATATTTAAACTTCCATTTTTTTAACTGTGCTCTATAACTTAAATCCAGATCTTCTGTTAGTGTATCTCCTTGCCAGTTTCCGGCATCTTCGATACAAGTTTTTCGCCAAACTCCTGCAGTACCATTAAAATTAATGAAATGATTCTTATAGTTACGGCCAACCTGTTCCATTGTGAAATGAAAATCCAATGCAAAAGCCTGAATTTTGGTAAGCATAGAGTAATCTCTATTAATATGTCCCCATCGAGTTTGCACAACACCAATGTTTTGATCTTTAAAATATGGGATGGTTTGTAATAACCATTTTTTTCCAGGAAGAAAATCAGCATCAAAAATGGCAATAAATTCTCCTTTGGCGATCTTAAGTCCTTCTTTCAAAGCCCCGGCTTTAAATCCGGTTCTGTCTTCACGGCATATATGCTTAATGTCTAAGCCAGTCTCTTGTAATTTCTTAATTCGATTTGCGGTAGTAACTACAGACTCATCTGTTGAGTCATCTAAGACTTGTATCTCTAATTTATCTTTAGGATAGTCAAGTTCAGCAATATTGTCCAATAGACGGTCCATAACATATAATTCATTGAATACAGGTAATTGAACAGTAACATTTGGAATCTCCTTATCCTTAGAGAAGTCAAAAGTAGGAGAGTTATCAGATTGCTTTCGGGATTTAAGATAATTAAAAAGCAAATTTAGCTGTGCCAGACTATACATAAATATGATTAGCAAAGCAATTGTGTAGGTTATGATGATAGCAATATCCATTACGCAAAGCTATATTTAAAAATCCAACTTAAAATCTTAACGCCTGCAAATATAGCACCTTTTATGGTTCCAGAAACTTTTGAGACACCAATTCTCTTTTTGTAATGCACAGGCACTTCGGTATAGGTATAACGTTTTTTTAATACTTTTAGTTGCATCTCTACAGTCCATCCATAGGTTTTATCTATCATTTCTAATGCTAGAAGCGTGTCATATTTTATAGCTCTAAATGGACCAAGATCTGTAAATTTTGCTCCAAAAAAAAGTTTCATTAACCCTGTAGCCAGCCAATTTCCAAATATTTGAGGAAATGTCATAGAACCAGATTCCCTAAGTTGTTTTACTCGAGATCCAATAACCATATCAATATCTTGCTCCAAAATTGGAGCAATAATTTTAGTGAGTTCTGCTGGGTAATCACTATAATCACCGTCTAAAAAAACAATGATATCAGGTTTGCTTTCTTTTGATGCGATATATTCCATACCTTTTAAACAGGCATATCCATATCCTTTTTGTTCTTCTTTTACTACAGTAGCGCCAGCATTTTTTGCAACACTTTCTGTACGGTCTGTAGAATTATTACTCACAACAATGACCTCGGATACTACATCGGGAATCTCTTTGATTACATGTCCGATAGAATCTTCTTCATTAAAAGCGGGTATGATAACGTTTATGATGGGAGTCATTTATAGAGAAGCGTTTGGATTGTCCCTTTTAAAACTAAAAATATCGGTCCATTCACCAGTCTTGTTGTTATCGATATAACGCTCAGCTTTAAAAAGTTTGTTGTTTTTATACAATAGACAGTATCCTTCTTTTTTATTATTCTTATATTGGTACTTTCTGGTTATTCCGGCTGCAATATCGTAAATAATCCACCATTTCTCAGCTTTATCATCTACAAAATGCCCTTCTTTAAGTAATTTGTTAGTTTCAGAATAAAAATACCAGTATCCGGTTTTTTTATCATTTTTATAATGTCCTTCTCTTAGCCTTTTTCCATTTTTTGAGTAAAAATACCAGAATCCTTCTCTTTTGTTTTTCTTAAAATGTCCTTCATGAGAAACTTTTCCGTTAGGGTAATAGAAATACCAAAAATCGACTTTAATATCCCCAGATTTCCACCCTTCAGCTTTTATACTACCATTACTGTAATATTCGTAATGATATTCTTTCTTATTCGTTGTTGCATTTCCTAAAAAGGAAACCAAAAATAAAAGAATGAAAAGCTTTTGAAACATAATTATTGGCTTATTAGATGCTTTAGACGAGAACCAATAGTAATACTAACATTTTTTAAAAACTATTTTTAGTAAAAATGCCATATCCAAAATTTTAGTTTAGATATGGCATTTATCATGGGGTATGATATTCCAATTTTTACCTAATCAAAGGTTTATTTTTTATTTACATAATCCATTAAGTCAACATCATTACCTAATAAGATTTCATTAGAGTTAATACGACCATCAAGTTTGTCATTTTCTAACTTAAGCACTCCTCGAGGGCATACTGCAGAACAAACTCCACAACCTACACAACTGGATCGTACTATGTTTTCACCTTTTTGTGCATAAGAGCGTACATCAATTCCCATTTCACAATAGGTAGAGCAGTTTCCACATGAAATGCACTGTCCACCATTGGTTGTAATTCTAAACTTAGAGAATAATCGTTGTTGAAACCCTAGAATCGCAGCCATCGGACAACCAAATCTACACCATGCTCGGTTACCTAAAATTGGATAAAATCCTGTACCAATAACTCCAGAGAATATCGAACCAATATATAACCCATATGCAGATCTTAAACCTCCTGCTTTTAAAAAGAAGACTTCAGAAGTTGTTCCTGTATAATGCATACCAATTAAGGCTACAATGACAACAAAGAAACCAATCGCTCCATATTTAGCATCTTTTCCAAGTTCTTTACCCTTGAAAAATAGAACTCCGGCAAAAACAAGAGTTAGAAATCCAGCTACGCTTAACAGGAATACATCTTTTGTTAACCAATATTTGTTTGGATCATATCCTAAATATGTATGTATAACGGCAGTAGTCATTACTACAGAAAATACCAAAACCGCATGAATTAACCAACGCTCAAGTTTCCATGCACTCATCTTTTTACTAGATAATTGTCTAAAAGAATCTCCCGCTGTCTCTGCTAATCCACCACAACCACAAACCCAGGAGCAGTACCACCTTTTTCCAAATTTATAGGTAAGAAAAGGAGAGATTACGAATATAGATACAATCCCAAAAATTAATAAACCTAATCCAATAGTTTCGGCTTTAATAAATGAATCGATTCGATACTGATCAAAATTATAATAGTTTAACGGCCACATGTTTTTAAGATCATAATAGGGTAAACTAAATGACTCTGAATTTAATCTGGCCATAAATTCTGGAATCAAGAATGCAAATCCTAATTGGAAAAACATTACAGAAACTGTACGAATTTGCTGGTAGCGATTATGTCTATATTTTAAAATGAATTTATATCCGAAGGCAATAATTGCAATAGTATATAGAGTTCCGTAAACAAACCATTGACTAGCAGGATTACCGCTTAATATTCTACTTAAAGGATCAAATAAGCCTATTAATCCAGTATTGGCGACACCATCAGTACCCATTCCTAGAAGGTCGGGGTAAAAATAGAGGACAATATAGAATGCAGTTAATCCAACACCGGTGAGCCAACCAAGCACCCCTCTAGAAGAAATAGATTTAAACCAGACACCATCATTTTTAATTCCTTCTAATTTGGTTAAATAGGCTTGATTAGCAAATAAAATTGTTCCTGCTGTAATTAGTCCAAGTGACAGTGTTAGAAATACTCCCTGGTTAGGGAAGTTTGTATTTAAAAGGGCAAGAGCCAAAATTAAAAGCCCTATTAAGCCAATAGCTAAAGCTATTTTTTGTTTTGTAGAAATCCCTTTTGTATCAGGATTTGCAAGCGACATGCTATGATCTAATTTATTACTCATCGTATGTTTTTTTAATCAAACCTCTCAAGTTTTAATGCGAGTAAGGTCTATATTTTGTTTTATGCAGTTTGAAGTTGTGATTTTTTATATGCTGAAAGTATCTCTGACTCGTATGTAGAATAGAATTCTGGATCAAAATTAGCCTCAGGAAGATGTTGCATAACATAGTCAACATCTCTTTTTTCTGTTAGCCATTGATCAAAAACTTCATGACGCATTCTAATACCAAATGTATTAATGCCTAAGAATTCTGAGGTTTCTTTATGGTATGATACAGTAATACACTTTGTGTCATCTTCATGTATCCAATGAAATTGTTGTTCATATTCTTTTGGATTACCAAATACCCAACCATAGGTTTGATATTCAATATCTAGAAATTTGGCACTATTAAACCAATGTCCAGGTTTATATTCTGTTTTGTTACCACATATGGTTTGCGCCAGAGTTTCTCCCATCATTCGTCCAGTATACCAAACCGCTTCAATTGGTCTACGATTTCCTATGGCTTCGTGTTGTTCTGCACAATCCCCGATAGCATATATATTAGGGATGTTGGTCTCTAGAAATCGATTTACTTTTATACCACGCCCTAATTCAATTCCAGAATCTTTTAAGAAATCTATATTTGGAGATACTCCAGGAGTAAGCCCTACAACATTACAATCAATTACTTCTCCGGTTTCCTGAACAACAACACCTTTTACTTTTCCGTTCTCATCTGCTATAATTTCTTTAAGGTTTGTTCCTAATCTAAGGTCTATATGATGATTTTGGATATGTCGATTAATCATCCCACTTTCACCAGCAGGTAGTACTGCATCCCAAAAGCTTTTTTCCCGAACTAAGAAAGTAACGGGAATATTACGAGAATTCAACATTTCTGCTAATTCTATACCTATTAATCCACCTCCAACAATCACAGCTCGTTTACAGACCTGATTATTTGGAGCATGTTTTTCGAGATTTTCAAGGTCTTGTTTGTGATACATACCCATTACACCATCAAGATCCTGACCAGGCCATCCAAATTTGTTAGGCTTGGAACCTACTGCAAGAATAAGCTTATCATACCCAAGGGTTTCTCCATTTGAAAATATAAGTTCGTTTGCCTGATGATCTATCTTAGAAACAAAGCTATTTTTAAGTTCAATCCTGTTTTTTTTCCAAAACCAATTTTCATAAGGTTGTGTATGTTCAAATTTCATATGCCCCATATAAATATACATAAGTGCAGTACGAGAAAAGAAATAATCTGTTTCGGCAGAAACTATAGTGATCCTTTTGTCAGACATTTTACGTATATGTCTTGCAGCAGTAACCCCTGAAATTCCATTTCCGATAATCACAATGTGTTCCATAAAGAATAGTTATTGGTTGTCAATATTTAACTAAGAAGTGAAGACTTCGATCAATCAGTCGAATATAAATATAAGAACTTATGTTGTTGAATTAATTTAGAATCAGTCTAAAAACCACTTTGATTGTAAGGAATTTTTGAATTCGGCGTACGGATTAATTTTTAAAAAATTCAAAAAGAAATAATGAAGAAAATTCTATTTTGTTTGTAAGTTGCTGTTTGACCGTTCGACTGAATGCCCATTACCGAGGTAAATTTTAACATTTTATAATATAATAAATTCAATTTTTTAAATATAAGACTGATAAAAAGGTAAAAGATGAAAAAGATAACAATTCTAATATTCCTTCTCTCTATTCAATTTGGGTTTTCTCAAAGTACAGCAGATTTTTTTGCTAAAGCAGATTCTTTTTTTAAGACTCATGTAACCAATGGGAGAGTGAATTATAAAAATATTAAAAAAGACCCGGCATTACTCAATGAGTTGTTAGATATGGCATCAGGAATTAGTGTTTCTAAAAGCAAACCTAAGACCTATCAGGCCTTTTATATTAATGCTTATAATTTGGCGGTAATAAAAGGAATAGTTGCGAAGTATCCAGTAAAATCACCAACGAGTATCAGAGGATTTTTTGATAAGACTACTTATACTTTAGGAGGGAAGAAAACAACACTTAATGATTTAGAGAATAAGATTTTGCGTAAAAACTTCCCTAATGAAGCACGTTTTCACTTTGTGTTAGTTTGTGCAGGTTTGGGTTGTCCTCCTATTATTTCTTCGGCTTATAAGCCATCAAGTTTAGAATCTCAATTACAACGACAAACAGTAAAAGCATTGAATAACCCAAGTTTTATTAAAGTTAAAGGAAAAAAAGTACAATTATCTCAAATTTTTGAATGGTATAAAGGAGACTTTACCCGTAATGGATCAGAAATCGATTATGTAAATAAATTCAGAAAAGAAAAAATTCCTTCGGATGCTAAAATATCTTATTACCCATATAACTGGAGTTTAAATCATATTAAATAATCTCAAATTTTATAATAATAATTAACAATCAAAGTAAGAATTTTTATCAAAGTTTTATAACACAAAACAAACTTTGATAGAGGGCTTCTACACGTAAAAATCACAAAAATGAAAACGAAAAAAATAGTATTAACAGCAATTAGTTTTTTTGTTCTGGCCATTGGTTTAGCTCAAGATGAAGAAGAACAACAAGGATCTGTAATCCAAACATTAACACCTTCTAAATTAATAGGAAAAGGTCAGTTTGATATCAAATGGTTTAATAATTTGTATACACAAACAGAAAGTACTTTTAGTGATGGAGATGAACCCAGACAAACCTTTTTTACTTCTACGATAGAAGCATATACTGGAGTTGGAAATAATAAACGATGGAATGTTGGATTAATACTAGAATTTAGATCAAATGTTGTTGGTGATCGAGATGCTCTTGACGTTTTTAAATTTGATGGAAATAGTAGTACGGCAAGATCAGGGTTTACATCTATCGCACCTTCTGTAAAATTTGTTCCTTTTGAGAATGTAAATAATTTCTCCATACAAAGTTCATTCTTTATTCCATTGGTAGATAACGAAACCGAAAATGGAGTTTTTCTAGATCAAAATGGATTTATTTGGCAGAACAGATTCTTTTATGATTATACATTTCCTGGAAATAAATTTCAAATTTTTGGAGAATTGAATTCTGAATTAAATTTTGGAGAAGAAGAAGATAGTTTTGCAAACAACAGTCTTAGACTAACCCCTGGTGTATTTTTTAGTTATTTCCCAAGTTCTAAATTTACGGTTTTAGCATTGGCACAACATTCAGAACTTATTGATCTTGGTAATGATTTTGATCAAAGTTTTACAGCCTTAGGTGGAGGTGCAAAATATCAGTTGACAAAACAATTAAATATAGAAGCATTATATACTAACTTTGTAGATGGTAGTAATACTGGGTTAGGAGAAACTTTTAATTTAGGATTAAGAGCTGTATTCTAGGCGAGATTATAAATAAATTGTATTTTCAGCAGTAAAAAAAGAATGAGAACTATTTTTTTACTGCTGTTATGTTTTGGTTTCTGTACCTGTTCTGGGCAAAAACCAAAGATTAACGGAGTAAGCTTTGTTGGATCTCCTGATGAGATAACTTCAAAAGCTGTTGATCCCATTATAAAAGTTAATGCAGATTGGGCAGCCGTAATGCCTTTTGGTTTTGTAAAAAGCCTAACAACTCCATCTGTAGTTTTTAATATAGAAAAACAATGGTGGGGAGAACGAAGAGATGGAGCCAAAAGAACAATAGAATTGCTTAATGATCAAGGAATCAAAGTAATGCTAAAACCTCAGATTTGGGTTTGGAGAGGAGAATTTACCGGTAATATCAATATGCAATCTGAAGAAGATTGGAAGGCCTTCGAAAAATCATATGAAAGTTTTATAATGCTTTATGCAGAATTAGCTGAAGAAATGAAAGTGCCTATACTATGCATTGGAACAGAACTACATACATTTGTCCAAAAAAGACCAGGGTTTTGGAATAGATTAATTACTAAAACCAGAACTGTATATCAAGGAGAATTAACGTATGCAGAAAATTGGGATCAATTTGATAAGGCTCCGTTTTGGGATCAAGTTGACTACATAGGGATTGATGCTTATTTTCCAATTTCTAAAAGCCAAACTCCAAATGTAGAAGAATTGAAGCAAGGATGGCAAAAACATAAGAACAATATTACAGCGTTGCAATCCAGGTTTAATAAACCAGTTCTATTCACCGAATATGGATATCGTAGTGTTCATTATACCGGTAAAGAACCTTGGGATTCTAGCAGATCAAATGGAAATGTTGATTTTATAGCCCAGAATAATGCATTAACTGCTTTATATGAAGAGTTTTGGCAAGAACCTTGGTTTGCAGGTGGATTTCTTTGGAAATGGTACCATAACCATGAGGAATCAGGGGGGAAAGATAATAATAGATTCACTATACAAAATAAACCTGCAGAAGATGTGGTAAGATCGTTTTATAAAAAGTGATTAAAAGAATACAACATATCAATATTATAACTGTATTGTTTTTGGGGATTTTGTCTTGTAAAAATGATGATAATTCGGCAATAGCTGATGATTCTCTGGCTTCTTTGATAAAAGATAATACCTTTAATGTGGATAATGTAATTGCATGCGCATCAGGATCTGCTAACGCTACTGAAATTATTGCATATGTTTATCCAAGACCTGGTGCTACAGATATTAGATATTATGAAACAGTAAGTGTTGACGATGATAAAAATGACTACCAAAAATATAGTCAGATATCCATAGAATCTGCTGATTTTTTTAATGGGTATCTTAAGAAATTCACAAGAACTACTGCCGAAGAAAAATGGGTAATTATTACCTTTTTTGAAAATAATGAATTGCATTTATCTAATCCGATTCGACTAAAACACCTCACTAAACCAACTGAATTTTCTAATAATGTTATGGTAAATTCTATGGAAGAAGGAATGCCTGTTTTCACCTGGGGAAATGGTGTTTTTGAAGATAATAAAATTTATTTTCAAATCATTTCAGATATCAGTAACGAATTGCTTTCGGGAACATATACATTCGAAAAACAATTTCAATATTATAAACTAGATAATGTTGTTCTTAATATTACACAAGAACCTCCTCCAGAATTAGACGCAATGAATCAATATGATTTTACTCTTATGGGAGTTAGCGAAGATAACTGGGTAAATCTCTTCATTGAAAAAAGCTTTACACCTTAGTCTTAATAAAATATTAAATTATGTGTAAGAAGAGTTTTGTTTTCTCGTCTACACCAACGTATTGTCTCGTACAACGAAATTGTTATGAAATAGGCTACTATAATAAGGTTTATATTCCAACCAAAAATCAGTATTGTCGATTCTATACTTATGCTTTACAGAGTTGAAGTATCACCATTAAAAACAAAATTATAAACAGATGAAGAACATCCTGCTATCTTTAATTTTTCTGGGGTGTTGTAGTGTGTTTTCGCAAGAATCCAGAATATCAGAATTACAGATTGAAGGGTTAAAAAGAACTAAGGAATCTTTTATACGAAGATTGATAAAAGTAAAGCCTCAATCTATTTATGATTCTTTACGTATAGTAACAGATATTGAGCGCCTTAAACGACTACCTGGTATAGCAAATGCTGAAGCAATTATTACAAATAATACTAATCAAGATTATAATATAACCTATAAAATTGAAGAGAATTTTACAATTATTCCTGGATTTAGCATAGCTACAGATAATAATGATGAATTTGCATATAGAGTTTCACTTTTTGAATTTAACTTGCTAGGTAGGAATCAAATACTAGGTGGATTTTATCAAAGAGATGTTTTTGATTCTTATGGAGGATATTGGGAAGCTCCTTATCTTTTTACTAACAAGTTGGGTTTTGGGATTAATTATAAAAATCTAGTTTCACAAGAGCCAATCTTTTTTGAAGATAATACTGTAAATTATAAATTTGATAGTAAAGCGTTTGAAATCAATTTATTGTACGAATTTAATTTTCATAATAGAGCAGAGATTGGTTTAAATATTGCTAAGGAATCTTATAATTTTATTGATGGAGATTTACCTATAGGAATTCCCTCTAGGCTTGATGCAGATAAATTAATATATAGAGGAGAATATGAGTATAATACGATAGATCTCGAGTATCAGTACGTATCTGGGTTTAGGAGTTTATTAGATGTTAGATTTGTTACGGGAGGTGAAGGACTATTAAATGATTTTTTTATTGGTAGAAATGATTTTGAATACTTTAGAAGAATCGGTAAAAATGGAAATTGGGCAAACCGATTGAGATTTGGATATGCATCTAATGATAGTACTCCTTTTGCTCCTTTTGCGGTGGATAATCAATTAAATATTCGTGGTACTGGAAATACAATAGACAGAGGTACGGCTTCGTTAGTGCTTAATACAGAATATAGACATACCTGGTATGAAAAAGGATGGTTTGTGATCCAGAGTAATGTTTTTGTAGATACTGGAACGTGGAGAAACCCAGGAGGTGATTTAGAAGAATTGGTGGATGGAAGTACTTTAAGATTTTATCCTGGTGCTGGAATTAGATTTATCCATAAACGAATTTTTAATGCGGTGTTTAGATTAGATTACGGATATGGAGTAGGAAATGATGCTACTAATGGGATAACCTTTGGGATTGGTCAGTTTTTCTAAAATGATTATGAGAAGGCTGATACATATAGATTTTGTCGTAATCAGGGTATTTTAGTTTTATAAAAAATAAAAACGTTAATCTGGTACTCAATAAAAATAGGGTTGATTTGGATTTGGTTGTTATATATAAAAAGAAATCGAAAAATATTTAACAATGATAAATTCTGTCATAAAATTAACCGTAATTTTGATATTTTAACATAGATGAAACAACTACTTCAAAAAGAGATACTCTCTGTTCTTCTATTACTATTTTTCTTTTATGGGCGTGCTCAAGAAGGAAAAGTTTTAGATATCATAATACAAGGAAATAATAAAACTAAGACTTCAGCAATATTAAAACATATTTATACAGAACAAGGAAATGTATTAGATTCATTAGCATTAGAACGAGATGTTAAAAGACTTAAAAGATTACCAGCCATTGCACATGCTTATTACCAAGTTCATAATAAAGAAGGAGGCTATGAAATCGTTTATGGAGTCGAAGAGAATTTTACGATAATACCTTCAGCTAACATTTATACTACTAATGATGATGAATTTGCTTTTAGGGTTGGATTGTATGAATTTAATTTATTGGGTCAAAACATAACATTTGGTGGTATATATCAGAATGATATTTATAGCTCTTTCGGAGCAAATCTAAGAGCTCCATATTTATTTGGTAAGCGATTAGGGTTAGCACTTAATTATAGTAACCTGACTACAGAAGAACCTGTGTTTTTAGAAAACGGTATTGCAGATTATAAATATAATAATACATCATATGAGATTTTAGGGTTATACCAGTTTAATTTTCAAAATAGAATCGAATTGGGAGTTAATTATTTTAATGAGGATTATGAATATAAACGAGGTGTTACCGCTGAAGGAATTCCGCAAGATTTTGATGTGAATAAACTGTTGTTTAAGCTTATTTATGAATATGATAATCTAAATTATGATTATCAATATGTTTCTGGTTTTAAAAGTACATTTAACTTGCAATATGTAATTAGTACAGAAAATGTTTTACCCGATTTTGTTATAGGGTGGAATGATTTTCTATATTATCATAGAATTGGAAAAAAAGGGAATTGGGCTTCGAGATTACGCATGGGACTAGCAACCAATGATGACTCTCCTTTTGCTCCATTCGCAGTTGACAATAATCTAAATATTCGCGGAGTTGGAAATACAATCGACAGAGGTACCGGAGTTATAGTACTTAATACAGAATACAGACAAACCTTGTATGAAAAAGATTGGTTTGTGTTGCAAAGTAACGTTTTTGTCGATGGAGGAAGTTGGCGTAACCCAGGAGGAGATTTTGATGACTTTGGAGATTCTCAAAATTTTAGGATATACCCAGGTATAGGTTTACGTTTTATGCACAAAAAGATTTTTAATGCTATTTTTCGTATTGACTATGGATATGGTGTCACAGATGATGCGACCAATGGATTTGTTTTCGGAATCGGACAGTATTTTTAGACACGGATTTAAGTTATACGAAGAGATATAGAAATAGGTTTTGCTTAGCTAAGTAGAACCTATTTCTCTTCTCATCTAAGACTATTTAAACACAAATGCGTGTTTACTGACCCCATACAGCATCCGTTGGGTCGAGGACCACCACCACAAAATAAGCAATCTTCTGGGGGATAGGTTGGGCAATTAGATGTTCTACCCCCATGAATTGATTTTTGTTGGCTTTTACTCAAAGTCTGAGCATTTCTTAAATTCAAAATGTTTTTTAACATAACTAAAGTTTTAAAAGTATAGTTTGCCCAAACATTTATAGACACTCAGGATTATGTTTTTAAATATCTTGTGAGTTTATTTGTTTGATGATTTTAAAAATAAGTAATTATTTCTAATTGTCTTTCTGTACCCAGTCGTACAAGGTTGTGAAGAATTAATTTGTTAAAGATTAGTTAATTAATTACCGAACGTTTGGTAAAAAACTATAATCAGTTATATTTGTACCATAATAAGATCTCAAAAGTAATAGAGTAATCATTAATACAAGATCTGATTGATATTTTTTAAAATCAAAATTTACCGAACGTTTGGTAATTAAAATAAATACACAAATAAATTTAAAAATTATGAGAACACTAAAAACCACATTAAGCCTTATATTGCTTACAATGATGATAGGAATAAACTATTCCTTTACAAGAATAACAGAGAAGATAGACGGTCATCCTACAAAATCAGTGTATGGATCAACAACCTATAAAACCATAGAAGTAAATGGATTAGATATATTTTATAGAGAAGCAGGATCAAAAAATAAACCGACTATTTTACTATTACATGGATATCCAACATCGTCACATATGTTTAGAAATCTAATAGTACAATTATCTAATGATTATCATGTTTTAGCTCCAGATTATCCTGGTTATGGAAGATCAGAACAGCCATTGATGTCAGAGTTTGACTATACTTTTGATAATATGGCGATTATTGTTGAAGGCTTTTTGGAAGCACTAAAAGTCGAAAAATTTAGTGTATACCTTATGGATTATGGAGCTCCGGTTGGGTTTAGAATTGCATCAAAATATCCTGATAGAATAGAGTCATTACTTATTCAAAATGGTAATGCGTATGAAGAAGGAATTACTGATTTTTGGAACCCACTTAAAAAATATTGGAATGATTACTCTGTAGAGAACGGAAAAGCTTTGGAAGGGTTTCATAATATTGATGGCTTAAAATGGCAATATACTAATGGAGTTAAAGACGTTAGCAAGATTAGTCCTGATAATTGGCAAATAGATCTACAACACCTAACTCGTAAAGAGAATAACGAGATTCAATTAGCGATGTTTTATGATTATAGGACTAACATACAGTTATATCCAAAATGGCAAAAATATCTAAGAGATCATCAACCTCCTACACTAATTGTTTGGGGTAAAAATGATAATATTTTTCCTGCAGAAGGGGCGCATCCTTATAAAAGAGATTTAAAAAACATAGAGTTTCATTTGTTAGATACAGGTCACTTTGCTTTAGAGGACAAAGGAGATGAAATTGCTAACTATATTCTTAACTTTTTGAAAAAGAATAATATAAAATAATACAGGATTTAATTCAACAAAAAACTCTGAGTAGTATATTGCTCAGAGTTTTTGTATTGAATATTTACGTTATTGTTTCATGAAAATTGATGTATCAATATCGGTTTTAAACTTAATATTCGTCCAATTTGTAGTTGTGTATTGTTTTCCAATAATTTCACCATTCCAATTTGCTTCGATATATTTTCTTTTTGTAGCAATCTTGATTCCGTCTATAGTTTCATATTCAAAAGTCATAAGACTAGGTTCTTTTATACCAAAGCCTTCTACCGTAAATAAAAATTGATCTACTAATTTGGTGGCTTTGTTTATATAAAGTACGTATGTATCCTTTACATCTCCTATATTATTTCCAAAGGTCATTTTAATGAGATGATAATCCTGTCCATTTACTTTTTTACTTCCCATCAATTCATGATGTACTCCTTCATCTAAAAGTTTAAAAAACATAGCAAACCAATAGTAGTTGGTTTTACGCAGAAATCTTGCTATACCATTGGCTTTCTCATCAGTGGATAGTATACCATTAATACTGACCCATGCGTTTTGTCCATCAAATCCTTCGATTACTTTACCGGCATCTCCTAAAAGACTATGTTCTGAATATTTGGCATAGGATAACTCTTTATCAAAAACATATGTCTCCTTACTTTTAAGATGAATTTTGGCAGTCTGATTTATGTATTCATAATCATAAGAAACATTTCCTTTTGCATAGAAATTTTGTTTTCCTCCTAAAGTGTTCATCATTTCTGTGATAAGTTGCTTTGCATCCTGACCATAGTTTAAAACAGTAAAGATCAATGCAAAAATTGTTATTACATTTTTTTTCATAGTTTTTAGTTTTTAAGATTTAAATATTGATATACAGCAGTAAAATCGAGATCTCCTAATCCATACTGTTTTGCCTGAGCAAAAATTTCTTTGGTGGTATTAAGACTCGGAGATGCTATGTCGTTTTCATAAGCAGAAATACTGGAAAGGTGCAAATCCTTTAGTATTAATTTTAAAGGGAAATTAGTTTCATAATCTTCATTTTCTAGTTTGGGACGAATAGAAGATATTACTGGAGAAACTACTGGAGTGTTTAACAGGATATTAAAAAGAGTTTCTTTTTCTAACCCCATTGCTTCTCCCATGACCAAAGCTTCTGCAAATGCAACTATAGATTGACCCAAAAGCTGATTGATAAGTATTTTTATGGCAGCTGCTTTACCCACTTCACCCAGATGTATTGTCTTTTTGCCCATGATATCAAAAAGAGGAGAACTTTCTTCTATGTCTTTTTTATCGCCACCTACAAGAAATAATAATTCTCCTTTTTCTGCTGGACCAGTTGTGCCTGCTACGGGAGCATCTATATAACGAATCTTATATTTTTTTGATTGTTGGGCCATGTCTTCGGTGAAAGATGGATGTACAGTGCTACAATTAATCCAAATGCTGTTTTTTGCCATACCACTAAATAAACCGTTTTTTTCTGTAGCAATTTCTTTTACAACTTCAGGAGTAGAAAGCATAGTGATAACAAAGTGAGATTTTTCTCCTACTTCTTTTGCAGAATTGGCCCAAACTGCTCCATTTTTAATTAAAGTATCAGCTTTTTCTTTTGTTCTATTATAAACGATAAGTTCATAACCTTCTTTTTGTAAGTTAGTCGCCATACGACTTCCCATAATACCTAAGCCGATAAAACCTATTTTTTTCATTTTTGTATATTTTTAAATTATATACAAATGTCCTTAGTAATGAATAAAATAAGTTTTCAGAAAAGCAAAAACTAGTGTTTTTCGGTCAAAATATTAGATCAACATATCTTTTCTATGATTGATCTGAAATTGTTTGGGAGAGATATGAAATTCTTTATGGAAAGCTTTGATAAAATGAGAAGTATTTTCGTAGCCCACTTGTAAAGCAATGCTGGTTACAGAATCACTTTTTTCTTTAAGAAGAAAAGAAGCTTTTTTTAATCTTTTTTTGATCAACCATTTCTTAGGTGAGATATCGAATTTAGATTTAAAATCTCTCCTAAATGTTGAAATACTTCTACCTGTAAGATAAGCATAATCTTCTATGTCAAGGGGCTTATCAAAATTCTCTTCCATAAAGAGTTTGATATTTTTTTTACCTCTTTTTTTTAAACACTGTAGTTTGCCTATAAATTGATCCCCTTTCTCAGAAAGACTAATAAGATGTAGTAATTCTAGTAGTTTTGGTTTTGTAAACTGATATAGGCTTTTACCTCTATATAGGGTAATCAAAGTGTCAGTAAATAACCTTAAGTTCTGATCATAATTAAAAATTAGTGTTTTAGGAAGGTTTTCTAACGCATATAAATCAAAACCGGCTAAAAATTCATCACATATTTCTTTATCAAAAAAGAAGACCACAGCTTCAAAAGATTCGTTTTTTGGGATAATGTCAGAAATCATATATAACCCTTTAGGTAATAAAATGATTTGATTTTTATTAATAATACTAATTTCTCCTTCAGGAGTTTCTATTTGTAGAGCTCCATTAAGAACAATGGTTAATGCGTGAGCAGCAACATAACGTTGGTTCTGTAGATCGCTATGCTCTACTTTTTTAAGTATAACACAAGAAAGTCCATCGACAAGGATGTTTTCTATTTTGGGATGTTGATAAAATGCTTGTGGTACAACTTTCATGATATACAAAAATCAATAAAATAGCTAGGACTAAATATCGTTTTTTGTTAAAATTAGTGTTTTTCGGTCAAAATATATTGGATTAAAAGAGGTATACATAGCCGATTTAAAAACCTTTTAGATGTTAACTAACTACTTTTTCTTTATAATAACGATATAAGTCTTCAGAAGAAGCACCCATCCATCGTCTCATATGAATATTCAAGAAATGATATTGTAATCGCCAGACTCCAACTTCACGATATCGCCTGGCTGATGTTACTACATATTTAGGAATAATTACAAATTGATCAATAGCAAAAAGACGATCAACGAGATCGTTATCTTCATAAACAATAAATGACTCATCATACCCTTTAATTTGTTGAAAAAGTAATGCAGTAATGAATTGACTTTGATCCCCTCCTCGACAACGTTTACTCTCAAATTGGGTTAACCAGCCCAAAAAACGTAACCACCAGTGATTAGAATCAAATTTCATACGAAAACATCCGGCTTTGTTTCCTTTTTTGACTTCTTCTATAATGCTATGATCATAATGTTTAGGAGGAAAAGAATCTGCATGAAGAAAATATAAGATTTCACCTTTGGCATTTGCAGCTCCCATATTTAGTTGTCTTGCTCTACCTTTTTTTGATGGAACAAGCTTAACCTTGACTTTTTCACTCTTTGAAATCGTATTAACAATTTCCTGTGACCCATCTGTACTTCCTCCATCAACAACGATAATTTCCTCTATGTTTCCTTTATTTCTAATGGATCTAATGAGATGAGAAACCAAAACCTGAATAGTTTCGGCTTCATTAAGAATGGGAATAACAATAGATATTTTCAACTTTAGCGCTTATTTAATATTTAGTACGTTTTACTAATAATAACATTACACAACTAAAAATTAATAAATTTCTGACAATTCTGTTTTTAAAATAGACTTTTTCTTTGTTTTCGAAGGGTGTGCCTAGTTATTTTTATACAATTAATCTCATTGTAAAATGATTTATTAGTAATAAAAGACATCAATTTAAGAATGCTATTGTATTAATCAACAAAAACTATATCATGATATTTAAACGATACTAATTTTAAACCAAAGGTACGTATAAATGTCAAAAATGTTTAATTACTCATTAAGACTCCAATCATAATCTTTATATCCCTTTTTAGGTTGTTTCCCTATTTTTACTAAAGCATATCTATTGATAAAATCTTTTACATCACCTCCGTTAACTTTAAAATCCTTTTTGTACCAGGTAAATATTTTTGATACATTAACTTCTTCATCGGTGATAGTATTTCGGGTAGGGTCATTTATAAATTTCTTGGTTTGTTGATCCAAAGCTTCATTAACATTCTCTGCGGTATATGCTCTATTCCAAACAATTGGACAAGAAAAAGAAGCGCAATTAATTGCAAAATGAATTCTGGGGTCTCCAAACTTTCTAAGGATTTTATGTTCTAATTCCCCTAAGCTATACCATTCCCCATTAATTTTAAAGAATTTTTTACCCCATGGATTGTCCAAATCTTTAATGCTTTTAAGCGGATAGCTATCAATGATAAGTTTTATGGTATACGCATTATAAGCATTAATCCAATAGGCTAACTTTTCTTCTCTAGTCCAATCTTCTTTTGGTGGATTCGCTGATAGCTGCGAAAAATATTGATAAAGTTGAGAGCTATCTCTCATAAAACCATTATAATTTACTTTTCCTTCTTCGTTTACATTTAATAATAATGCTTGGTCCCAGATACTATGATCAAAAGTATTTTGGGCTTGTGTTTGATTTATAAATATTACAGCTAGCAGAGCTAATATAAATTTTGGAGCTTTCATTTTTTTACTTTTTTTGAAGGGTTAATCGATATTCATATGGATTTTTCATTTACGTTCGCGATAACATTTTTATCCATAATATGAAACATTAGTAGAAAATTAAGAAATGAACTTACAGGAAGAATTTAATTTCTTATAATTTTGAAATTATTGAGACAATACAGGAAGTGAAGAATTATGGAGTGTTTTGCAGATCTCAAAATAAATACAAACATTTGATTATTAATCATTTGTGTTGTTTTTGTTTAGCCGGAATAGATGAGTGATTTCCTATAGTATTACTTTAGAAAAGAAAAAAATATTGATTTTAAATAGTTAAAATAAGTATACTGTTATTTTAGGATTCGTTCAAATTCCAGTCATAAACTCTATAACTTTTTTTGGCCTTCTCATTGATTTTAGTTTTAGAATAGACATTCAAAAACTGAATCAAAGTTCCCATTGTTTTAAAATCTTTACCAAACCACAGAAATATTTTCGAAAGTTTAATAGCGTTTGCACTTATAGTATTGTGTTTGGTGTCATTAATAAAAGAAGTTGTGAGTTTTTCTAGTTCTTGATCAACATTTTGTGCTGTAAATGATTTATTTGATAAACGAGGACATGATAATGATGCACAATTAATACCAAAATGAATTCTGGGATCTTTCATTTTTCTTAGAATTCTATGTTCTATGTCATTAAGTGTATACCATTTTGCTCCTAGTTTGATGAATCGAAGTTCCCAGGGGTTTTCAATGTCTTTAATACTTTTTAAAGGATAATTATCGATAATTAATTTCACTGTAAATGCATTATAAGCATTTATCCAGTATGCTAATTTATCTGATTTATTCCAGCTCTCCTTAGGCATGTTTTTACTTAATATATTGAGATATGTCCTAAGTTTTGACTTATCTTGTTTAAATCCCTTGTAGTTTACTATTCCCTTGGCAGAAACATGCTTTTGTAGTAAATAATTCCATATTTTATGATCAAAAGCTTCGTTACTTTTTTTTGGTTCTATAGTAACTACGGGTGTTTTTTGTAGAGGTTTTTCAGTTTCTGGAGCTTTTTCTTCTATTGGGGTAATGATTTTTGGAAGATTTACTTTTTTCTCATCTTCTAATATAGAATCGTCTTGTACTACTTTTTCCTCTGGTTCCTGTATTTTGGTTGGAGTTGTATTTTGTGCTATAGTTTTACTTCCACTACAGGAAAAAAATAAACATATTGATAAAGTAAAAAGTATATTCTTCATTCTAGACATAGCTTTTTTGTTTAAACAGTTTCTATTTTATTAGATGAAATCTCTAATAAAAAGTAAATCATCTATGATGTTTAATGTGAAAACAAAATTCACGCCATACTCTTTATCAGAATATAACCTGTGTTCATGTTACTATTGCTCATTTAGTGCCCAATCATATTCTTTATATCCGTTTTTAGGTATTTTTTGAATTTTTACGTCAGAATAAAGGTTGATAAATTCGGTAACATTTCCATTATTAAAGTCATCCTTGTACCACTCAAATATTTGGGATAAACTAACTTGATCTTCTGTAATTATATTTTTTGTAGGATCATTAATAAAATCTTTGGTACATTTTTCTAAGGCTTCATTGATATTTTTGGCAGTGTATGCCATGTTCATTAGTTTGGGAGAAGAACTAGAAGCGCAATTGATTATAAAATGAATTCTGGGTTCATTAAACTTTCTCAAGATCTTATGTTCTATATCATCTAGACTATAACGTTTATCTTTTATTCTAAAGAACTTTTGATTCCATGGATCATGAAGCTCATTGATATTTTTTACAGGATAATTATCTATAATCATTTTTACGGCAATAGAATTATATGCATTAACCCAATAAGCTAGTTTTTCTTCTCTGGTCCATTCTTCTGTTGGAGGATTGTTTGATAATGACCTAAAATATTGATAGAATAGAGGGCTGTCTTTCATAACTCCTTCATAATTTACTTTTCCATCTTCTGAGACATTAAGAATAAGAATTTGATCCCAGACCGAATGGTCTGCCTTGTCTTGAGCTTTAGCTTTAAAACAAAATAGAACAACGACAAGGGCTAGCAGTGTTATACTATGTTTTTTACTTGTTTTCATTTGAAGTTTAAAATTATAAGGTTCTAACAATTAGTTTAAGAGTCTTATTCTCCATAAAAGTACTGAAATAATCGATAAAATGCAATTTTAGGAGTTTTATTGTATTCTTTGAGTTAATTTTGTCTTAAAATATTTACTTGTTTATTTTTAGACATCCATATGACATTTAATTACAGTTTTGATAAAGAGAATACAATTGCGATATTACTTTTTGATTACCAAAAAGCAACTTTAGATTTCTCTTTTGCAGAATTAAAAACTACAACATGATCATTGTAGAGGAATTTTCTATGGAGACTTATAAAATCTAGTATTTGTTGATAATATATAGTACGTAAAACCTCGAATTCGAGGTCTTCAAATTCGAGGCTTTTAAATTTTAAAAAGCTATAAAGTTTAGTTGTTATTTGTACTTGTTATAGGAGTAACTTTATCTTTTTTATTTAAACTCCAGTCATATGTAATATAGCTAT
Organism: Aquimarina algiphila; assembly: GCF_947494415.1. NCBI lineage: Bacteria > Pseudomonadati > Bacteroidota > Flavobacteriia > Flavobacteriales > Flavobacteriaceae > Aquimarina > Aquimarina algiphila. The sequence continues at coordinate 34,637 of NZ_CANLVC010000010.1, forward strand.
CTTTTGATATTTTATTAATTTTTACTGTTGAATATTGATTTATAAAATCAATTACATCGATATTATTATTATCAAAATCTTCTTTATACCATTCAAATACTTGTGAAATTTTAACAGTACTTGAGGTGATTTGATTTCTCTGAGGATCATTAATAAATTCTCTAGTTCGTTCATCAAGAGCTTCACTTATATTAGCACTTGTATAAGCTCTGTTCCATAATCTGGGAGATGACATAGATCCACAGTTAAGTAAAAAATGTATCCTGGGATCACCAAATTTTCTTAAAATATCATGCTCTATATCGTCTAGGCTATATCGGACACCTTCTGATTTAAAAGTTTTTCGTTTCCAAGGGTTTTCAAGGTCATTTATTGATTCTACAGGATAATCGTCGATTATCATTTTCATTGCTGTAGCATTGTAAACATTGAGCCAGTAGGCCAATTTCTCTTGGTTGCTCCAACTTTCTTTTGGAGAAATCTTGCAGAGGTATCTAAAATAGTCATAAAATACAGCAACATCTTTGGTCACTCCATTATAGTCTACCATTCCGTCTGTTTGTACATTGAGAATTAAAATTCGATCCCAGGCAGAATGATCAACTTTTTCTTGAGCATAAATATTATTAAATAGTAAGAGTAATAAAATAAAGTAGGCGGTTTTAAGAGGCTTCATTTTGTTAGTTTTTATTGAGGTTAGTATTTATTTCAGGGGTAGATAACCTGTAAGGTACAAAAAAAATGGATATAATACATGTTTCCAGTGGTTTAAGTAGGAAAATACTTCGTAAAAAAGATGTGATTAGGTTATATTAACCACTATTTGATGGGAATAATAAAGTAGAATGTTTTGCTTAAGGATTTACTGTATTTTATTTGTATTTATGATTGATAATTGTATGAATTCATAAAAACTATTGTTAAGAAACTCTATTGATAAATATTAGATAAGGCTTTTGTAAATAAAGTAACCTCTTCTGTAGTTCCTGTACTAATTCTACACCAATTAAAAAAGGGAGGAAAAGGTCGACCGATTAATACTCCTTTATCCATCATCTCTTTATGTAGTGTTCTTATATCTTTGCCTGTTTTAAAGAAAATGAAGTTTGTATTTGATTTTACATATGGTAACTCAAAAGTATCTAGTGTTTTGTATATCATTTCTTTTGCTTCACGAGTTTTTTGCAAACTAAATTCATAAAACTCCTTGTCATTTAAAGCGGTTTTGGCTGCAGCGATCGCAGGAACATTACTATAAGCAACCATGTTTTTTCTAAGTTTTTGAGTCAGAGCTGGTTTGGCGATAAGATAACCAATGCGCATACCTGCCATGCCATACACTTTTGAGAATGTTCTGGAGACGATTACATTCTTGTCTTTTTTCACTAACTCAACCATCGATGGATAATTAGGTTCGTCTATATAATCATAATAGGCTTCATCGCTAAAAAGAATAGTTTTATTACTTATTGTATCACAAAAATCCATCAGTTTTTGGGATGGAAGAATCGTAGAAGTTGGATTATTGGGATTACATAAAAAAACTAGTTTTGTTTTTGAAGAAATCCTCTTTTCGATTTCACTCATGTCGTACCCTTTATCTTCTCCAACTGGCACCCAATTAATAGTAGCACCCCATTGTTTTGCATACGTCATCATTGCCAAAAATGTAGGCTTCCCTGCAATAATTTCTCCTCCGTTAGATGCAAAAGTAAGGCCAGTAATTTTTAACCCTTCTGTAGAACCTCCGCATATGATGATATGATCTTTGGTTACTCCTTCTTTTTTAGCAAGAATTTCTGCTAGTTCATCGGCATAAGCGTATGGATATCGACAGCTATGATCAAAAGATGATATAATAGCTTCTCTTACTTTTTTTGATGGACCATATGGATTTTCATTAGAACTTAATCGAATCAGCTTTGAAAATGGTCTTGGGTTAAATTTTATTGTTTCTTCTAATATTAATGCGTTAGCGATATGCATTCCTCCAAATAATGCTAGGCTACCTCCTAACGAAGTAGATTTCAGCCATTGTCTTCTGTTCATGATATTCTATCTTTAAAATGATTTGCCTTCTAAAGATAGTAATTTATTGATTTTGAAAAGATAAGAGTTAAGTAAATAATGGTTAGAAGATATGTGAAAAGATAAAAAAAGAAGCCGAAAATACATACATTATTTTCGACTTCCACATTATAGTTAGTTAGCCATCGCTTTTAACAGCATCCACCACCATCATAATGATAAGTCGATTCGCTAATAAATATATCATCTCTGCCGAGATCAGCTAAAGCTCCAGCAGTTTTGTCGCATATAGCAATAGGTTGATTTTTTAGGAGTACGTGACCTTTCTTGTCATCAAAATAATCTTCATCTCCATAATAAATTGCAGCCTTTCCAGTAAAAATACAAGGTCCATCTTCTGGCATTGGATCTTTAATTGCAGCCACTTCAATTGATTCGATGTAAATTAACTCATCGGTATCATAGTTTTTTGGATCCAGAATCCTATAAGGTTTACGAGCTCTAATTTCTATAGTTCCAAAGCCAACATCTGTTAATGCTTTTACATATTCTGCAATGGGTAAACTTCCGCTCAAACATAAAGCTCTTAATCGCTCATCATTACGAAGATTATCATTCATGGGTTGTTCACAAGTTGGATCACTCATTACTAATCTTCCATGAGGTTTTAATACACGATACATTTCTTCAATAGCTTTTTTTAAATCATCTGCTTTAAAAATGTTAAACAGACAATTTTGTGCAGCTACATCTATACTATTGTCTTCAACAGGTAAATTTAATGCATCACCATATCTAAGATCTACAAATTCGCTTTTAAACCAATCGTTTTGGGCTTCAGCTTCTTTAAAATTTTTGCGAGAAGCCTCTAGCATTTCTTCAACAACATCGACACCAATAACACCACTTTTTTGACGAGAAAAATAAGAGAATTGTAATAATTCCATTCCACCACCAACACCTACATATAAGGTTTTTGGATTATTCGTTAAGTCACGTGCATTTACTGTACTACCGCATCCGTAATTCATTTCTTGCATGATTTTCGGAATTTTAAGGCCTGGTAGTTCCCAAATAGGGTTTGTAGTACAACATAAACCTACATCTGGTGTTAATGCCGCTTCTTTATATACATCGTGTGTAGTTTCTAAATAGCTCATAAACTGATTTTTGTTTTCCTTTGAGGTTATCTCAGGTTATAAATAATTTTATCGAAAAGGATAGATATACCTTTCTGAAATTATAGAATTTTTAATTTATAAAGATTTGATTAATTCTTTGAACAACAGTATCATTTCCGGTTCTGCTTTACCTGCCATTGCAATGATTTCATCTATATTAATGGGTTTAAGATTGTCTGGATCACATTCATCTGTTAAAACAGATACCGCTGCAACCGGAAGATCCAAGTGATTAGCCACAATAACCTCGGGAACGGTGCTCATTCCTACAGCATCTGCACCGATAATTTTTAAGTAACGATATTCTGCTCTGGTTTCTAATTGAGGTCCCATAACAGACACATATACTCCTTTATGGAGATTGATATTGTTATCTTTGGCAATGGTTTCTAATTTTGAATTTATACTAAGGTCGTAAGGAGCACTCATATCTGTAAAGCGACTTCCTAATTGCTCAACTCCTTTAAATGCTAAGGGAGAACCTCCTTGTAAATTAATATGATCATCAATAAGCATTAATTCCCCCTTTTTGAAGTTTAAATTAATTGCTCCAGAAGCGTTAGATACTAATAGTGTTTTTATTCCTAATTTATGCATGACTCTAACAGGGTAGGTTACGTCCTGGAGCGAATAGCCCTCATAGAGATGAAAACGACCTTGCATAACTACAACAGTCTTACCTTCAATTTTTCCATAAATTAATTTTCCTTTATGAAATTCTACAGTAGCTGTAGGGAAATTGGGGATATGATTATAACTTATCTCCTGAATGATTTCTATTTCATTAATCAATTGCCCTAATCCAGTACCTAGTATAATACCTATTTCTGGATTTTCGAAACCCCTTCCTTGAAGGAATTCTGTTGTTTCTTCAATGTATTTTGTCATTAGTCTATAAATTTTTGAAAAGCCGAAATGTCTTTGATATCATCATAATAGTCAATGTCGTTACGAACTTCTAATAGTTTTATATTATTTTCTTTTAAATCTTCTAGTGTATCCTGGAGAACAGTATCTGTACCCCAGTTTTTATTTTTAAAAACCTGTGAATTTAAGGATTTCATTCCAAATAAATAATATCCTCCATCTTCTGCAGGTCCTAGGACATAATCATGTGTTTCTAGTTCCAGAAAAGCAAGTTCCAGATCTTTTTGACTTAAATCATACATATCACTTCCTATGATAACAACACGCTCAAAACCTTCTCCAAAGCATTCTGCAAAAGCATGTTCCATACGAATACCTAAATCGTAACCTGTTTGTTGTTTTTTATTGTAAACCGAATCATCCCAGAGATCATTTTCTCTAACTTTTACAGAATAATGAACTTCTTTGGTAACATCAAGATTTTTGGTGATATTAACCGTATGTTGTAATAAAAAAGTATAAATATCCAGGGCAGCTTGATCGCCAATAGTTGCTGCAAGTCGTGTTTTACATTTACCCAATTCTGGATTTCGGGTAAAAATCAATAATGCGTTTTTTTCTTTCAATTTGAATATATTTTTTCCCCTTTAGTTAACCATTTTCCCCATTCTTCAGAAAAGGCATGCACTTCTTCAGTAGTTTCTTCATTGGAGTTCATAACAGGAAAGTTTTTGTTTTTCCATTCAAAAATTCCTCCATAAAGATTATAAACATTTGTGTATCCTGCTTTTTTTAGTTTTTCTGATATGTCTTCAGAACGCACTCCCAAACTACAATACACTACGATTTTTGTGTCTTTTGGAATATCTTGTACTGTGACTGTATTCATTTTAAAATGCGTATAACCCACAAATTTTGCATGTTTGATGTGGCTTACTTCATATTCTTTTTTCTCGCGAGCGTCTAACAATAGTACTTGATCCTGGATATCTTTTAATGCTTCAACAGAGATATACGGGACACTCTCGTTGTTGTATTGATCTAACAATTCTTCTAATGAATTTTGAGCACTCATTTTGGGTAAAAACAAGATCATTAATACCCCTATGATATAAGCAACGTTATGTGCCAGAATATTTTTTTTATTCATTTTTTGTTGGAAATGAGATTTTAGGATGTTTTGAAAAATGATTACAATGATCAATATAATTTTGTATACCATGTCTTACTAATTAAAATGATCCATCACTTAGTGGACTTAATTTTAAATATTTGACATTATATGTTTTTTAATGGATGAAACACAAAAAAACAAACAAAGTAGTTTAAGAGAATAAAGTAGAAGGAGATCCTTTATTAAAAAAACGATAGGTGTATATAGTAGTAATACCTGGTACTATAAAATCTGCTATATCTATTTTATATAGAAGTAAGCTTTGTATAATCTTTTTAAGTTTTCCAGAAAGCTTTTTGAAAAAACGAGATATTGATTTAATGTCGTTAATATCATCAATATCTATCAAAACTTCTAGAGTTACCATTTTGATTTTGGTAGTTTCTATAAGTCTAGAGATACATGTGGATAGTTTTTTGGATTGCCAGGGTAGTTTTAAAAATAAATCAACATTAAATTGAGATTTGTGTAATCCCATAAGATAAAACCCTCCATCCAATGATGGTCCTAAAACAAATGTGTTATTTTCAAGTTGTTTGGCACTTTCAATTAAATGATATTTACTAAGGTGTGGAGTATCATTGCCAATAGTAATAACATTGTCATAACCCTTATTATAAACATCTTGTATGGCATTGACAAAACGCTCTCCAAAAGTAACTCCTCGCTGTTCTTTTTCTGTATAGATAAAAAACGGGAGTCCGGTCTGTTTTACAGTAGTAATTGTTTTTCGGGTAAGCTCAGAAAATAAAATTTTACCACCAGTGATATATTTATTTCGCAATTCTTCATGAATCGAATTTGCAAAAATTAATATGGCGGTTTTTTGATTCATTTTGATTTTAGAGTTATGCTACAGTTCCTTGACAACTACTTCCTGCTCCAGCAGTACATCCATAACAGTGTTGTGAGATAATAATATTTCTATTCTGAAGTAATTCCTCGTTGTATTCACTAATATGCTTTACTTTACTCGCTACTTTAAGATCGAGCATCTGATTAAAATCGCAATCATATAACCAACCATCCCAACTTATAGAAATAGTATTAGTACACATCACATTAGCCACAGCCGATGGATTATAGGCTTCTACTAATGCATACATATAATCTTCATAGTTTTCTGAAGCAATCAGATAATCCAAGAATCTACTAATTGGTAAATTAGTAATAGCGAATAAATTATGAAAATGAATACCAAAATCTTCTAATAATGCCTTTTTAAAATCCTTTTCCATGGCTTCTTGATCACCAGGTAAAAATGCTCCAGAAGGATTATATACCAAATCCAATCTTAAACTACTATCAGGCATACCATATCCTCTTTCATTGAGTTCTTGCAAAGCTTTGATAGATTTGTCAAAAACACCATCTCCACGCTGCTTATCAGTTTTTCCTCTGGTCCAATGTGGCATTGAAGAAACTACATGCACATTATGTTTTTTGAAAAAATCAGGAAGATCATAATACTTTTTGTTGGCTCTAATGATGGTGAGATTACTTCTAACAATAAAATCTTTAATTCCAGCTTTACTTGCTTCCTCTACAAACCATCTAAAATTTGGATTCATTTCAGGCGCTCCACCTGTCAAATCCAAAGTGTGGGCTCCTGTCTTTTTAATGACTTCGAGACACTGCTGCATCGTTTCTTTGGTCATGATCTCTTTACGATCAGGTCCCGCGTCTACATGGCAATGTTCACAAACCTGATTGCACATATACCCTACATTGATCTGGAGAATCTCAAGTTTATTAGGACGTAAAGGGAAACGATCAATTTCTGCAATTTTATCTGCAAATTTTGGTAATTCACCATTGGCAAAAATACCGTTATTTAAAATCTCTAGTTGTCTATTAGAATTGGCTAACTGATCATTACGTTTGTGTAGAGATTGTTTTTTTTTGACTTCTGACATCTTCTGTTCTTAAATTATATTTTTAATCGACGAAATCCTTGCCAATATATAGTATAAATGGTTTATGAGCATATAAGGGTAAAACTGATGCTTGTTTTACATAGATAACTTCTCATATTTATTCATCATTTGTACTCCATGCACTAAAGTTGCACCACTTTCTATAGCTGCTCCGGCATGCACTGCTTCCATCATTTCTTCTTTTGTAATTCCTTTCTGCAAGCCATCTTTTGTATAAGCATCAATACAATAAGGGCATTTTACTACATGAGAAACCGCAAGTGCAATAAGAGATTTTTCTCGTGCACTCAAAGCGCCTTCTTCAAAAACTTTGCCGTAGTAATCAAAAAATTTAGTACCTAATTCTTCACTCCATTCTGTGATTTTTCCAAATTTTCTTAAGTCAGAAGGATCATAATATGTTTTAGACATGCTGTATTATTTTTTTTAGTTACAGACATAATTTAGTATATGTCGAGGATATAGTATCATTACTTACAATAAAATTTGATAAAATTAAAAAGTAGGTAAGTGTTTAAAAGTTTAGTAAGATAAAAAACACAAATTAATAAACTGACAATTTTTTTACTGAAAATATATAAATAACAATACAAAGTACCGGTCTTATTAATACTACATTAAGAAAAAAGCTTAATTTAGGCTCGAAATCCTTGCTATAAGGACAAAAAATTCCAAAATCGGAGGTCATGAGGAAAAAAGTTACGCTCAAACAACTTGCTAAAGAATTAAATCTGTCTATTTCTACGGTTTCAAAGTCATTGAAAAATGATCCTGAGATTAGTGAAAAAACAATTAACAGAGTGCATGAACTGGCGAACTTTTATAATTACAAACCAAATGCTCTGGCAGTTAGTTTAAAAAGTAATAAGACCAAAACTATAGGAGTTATATTGCCAGAGATTCTTAATCATTTTTATGCTAAAGCATTGTTTGGAATAGAACAGGCAGCCTCAAAGAATGGGTATAAGATTGTGACTTGTATTACTAATGAATCTCATAAAAAAGAGATAGAATATGTAGAAATGCTAAACTATAGTAGTGTTGATGGGTTTATCGTGGCTTTGAGTCAGGAAACACAAATGGTTAATGAACTTGATCATTTTAAGGTTTTAAAGAGAGATAATGTTCCAATCGTAATGTTTGATAGGGTAAGTGATGAAATAGAATGTGATAAAGTAATTGTAGATGATAAGATTGCTTCTAAAAATGCTATTCAATATCTAATTAATACAGGTTGCACAAAAATTGCTGTAATAACAACAATAAGTAGTGATTTAAGTGTTGCAAAATTAAGATTAGAAGGGGCAAGAGAAATTACAGATAAAAATGATAATGTGTCATTAATAGAGTTACCTGTAAAGGATAATAATAATGTTGAAGATGAAATAGAGAAATTTCTTAAAGATAATAATCTTGATGCTGTTCTTGGTTTAGATGAGACTGCCGCGGCTGTAACTATAAATATGTCGCTAAAATTAGGATATAAAATTCCAAAAGATATTTCGGTAATAGGATTTACTGATGGGTTGTTATCCAGACATTCTTACCCAAAACTTACTACAGTTTCTCAACATGCCGAAGATTTAGGAGCAAAAGCAGCACAGATATTAGTAAATCAATTAGATAATTTTTCTGAAAATTATAAAGTAAAGACAGAAGTTGTAAAAACGTCTTTAATTCTTAGAAATTCTACAAATTAAAGCTATTTAATTATATATGTTTTTTGTTGGAAGCCAACTCTAATTATGGTAAGTTTTTTTCCAAAGTTTTTGTGATAGGATAGCAAATCATTCTAAGGAATAAGCAGATTAAAAATTAAAAACTGTTCGTTCTCGATCTGAGGGTTGTTAAAATCTTGAGTAGAATAATGTACAATGATTAAAGCAAACCTATAGTGTTCTCCTATCTTTACCTTTTTATCAAAGGATAATCATTGATCATTTTCAAACACCTTTTATGTATTAAGTGCTATCCCTTAAAATCAACTCGGTTTTGAGTTTCAATACTTTTTTACGATGATTTACATCATTGGGTTCATTAAATTGGTTAATCAATAATTCTGCAGCTTTTTCTCCCATTTCAAAACTGGGTTGTGCAATACATGTCATAGAAGGCACAAAAATTTCTCCTAGTCCAAGATCTCCAAATCCAATGACAGAGATTTGCTCTGGGATTTTATATCCCATTTTAAGTAATGTCTTCATGGTGAGTAAACCATAGTTATCTGTGCATGTAAAAACAGCATCGGGAATTGCGCTTATGTTATTAAAAAAATCCTGGATTTCAGTGTCTTCATTTTCCCTATCAAGGGATTCACAATGAAGTATTAATTCTTCATAGATAGGAATGTTATGCTTGGTCATAGCTTTTTTATAACCATCATAACGATCCTGAAAGACCTTTTTTTCTTTAATCCCTCCAATAAACGCAATTCGTTTCCTTCCTTTTTTAATTAGAAATTCGACCGCAGAAAATGAAGCTTTATCATCTTCTATTAATACATGGTCAGCACCCGAAACCTCTTCCCTGATATTGTCAAATAATACAACAGGAATACCTTTATTGATTATACTTTTAATATGTACAAATGTTTCTGTCTCATGAGTTGGTGACAAAATAATTCCATCAACAAGTCCTCTTTCAAATGAAATGAGATTTTCACGCTCAAACTCAAATGAATTTCTAGAAGAGCTAATCAGGATTTTATAATTATGTTTTCTAACATATCGATCAATACCTCTACACACTTCTATAAAAAAAGATTCATCATATCTGGGGATAATAACTCCAATAAGATTGGTCTTACCAGAACTAAGACTTTTTGCAATTTGATTTGGCATATAGCCCATCATTTTTGCAGTTTTAAAAACTTTTTCCCGGGTGCTAAGCTTTACTCGAGGGTTTTCATCCAAAGCTCTGGAAACTGTAGCTATAGAAATGTTTAATTTTCTAGCAATATCTTCAAGTTTAACCCTCTTTTTTTTCAAAGTCATCAAAAAATCGTTAAAAAATTATTATTAAAACATCATTTTCACTAGAAATATAATAATACAAACGTTTGCATTTTTTTAAACTAAAAGATTGCTTTACAATTCTGTGAATAGTTCAGTAATTTGTAATAGTCATAAAGGATTTTTGAACATCTAATAAAAAGTTTGTTAAAAAAATCTTACAAAAATGTCCTCCCCAAAAGACATCTCTATTCAAGAGACACAATGACTACGCTAAGTTAGGATAAATAATGTGTACTAAAAATACAAACATTATTTAAAATGCGGTAAGGAGATTAAATAAGTAGAAGATATCAATTTTTTAAAATTTTAAAACCGAATTGCATGGAGCTTTCTTGGTTCAAAAAAGGAACTATTTATCAAATATACCCACGTAGCTTCAACGATAGTAATGATGATGGTATTGGTGATTTGAGAGGGATTATAGACAAACTGGATTATTTACAGAGTCTACATGTAGATATATTATGGTTAAGTCCCATTTTTAGTTCACCAAATGATGATAATGGATATGATATTAGCGATTACTGCTCTATTATGCCAGAATTTGGAAGTATGGAAGATTTTGACGAATTGCTTCAGAAAACTCATGACAAAGGAATGAGGTTAATTCTGGATTTGGTTGCTAATCATTGTTCTGATGAACATAATTGGTTTAAAGAGGCGAAGAAATCAAAGGATAATCCATATAGAGATTATTTTCATTGGAAAAAACCTGAAGATGATGGTGGCCCACCAAATAATTGGAAATCTTTTTTTGGAGGAAGTGCTTGGGAATATGATACCAAATCAGAGGAATATTATTTACACCTTTTTACCAAGAAACAACCTGATTTGAATTGGGAAAACCCCAAAGTGAGGGAAGAAATTTATAATGCAATGAGGTTTTGGCTAGATAAAGGAGTTGATGGATTTAGAATGGATGTTATTCCCTTGATTTCTAAACGAGAAGGGTATCCTGATGCTCCAGATGTAGGGTTTAGAAAAATCATCGAAGATGTATATGCAAATGGACCTAGATTACATGAGTATCTTAAAGAAATGAATGAGAAAGTAGTTCGTCATTATGATGCATTTTCTTTGGCAGAAGGAGTCGGGATTAATCATGAAAATGCCGGTTTGTATATTGATTATGATCGTAGAGAACTTGATATGCTGTATCACTTTGATATTCTTGAATGTACTATTGTTAATGGTAAATTCGAAGAAACATCACCCTTCGATTTAGTAAACATGAAAAGTATTTTTAAGAAATGGAGAGATGCGGTTCATGAAAAAGGATGGCTCGCTAATGCAATGGGAAATCATGATTTTGCACGAATGACATCAAGATTTGGAGATGACAAGCAATATTGGGCAGAATCAGCAAAAATGTTGTTTATAATGCAATCTACACAAAATGGAACTTTGAATATTTATCAAGGTGATGAGATAGGGATGACAAACATTGTCCTAGAATCTGTAGATGAAGTTAGAGATGTACAATCTTTAAATTTTTATAATGAAAATTCAAAGACTAAGAAATTATCACAAGAGTCAGCATTAGAAATGATTAATAGAGAAGGACGGGATAATGCAAGAACTCCTGTACAATGGAATGATGAAATTAATGGTGGATTTTCTTTGGGAGAACCATGGCTAAAAACGAATCCGAATTATGTAAATATTAATGTTAGAAAACAAAACAATGATCCTGATTCGATCTTAAACTTTTATAGGAACTTATTACAAATAAGAAAAGAAAATGATGTGTTTGTATATGGTGATTTTAAAGAGTTAGGGTTTAATAACTCGAGTATATATGTATATAAAAAAGTGTTGAAAAAAGAACAGATCATAGTGATTTTAAATTTTGAAGGCACCGAAGGTTATTTCGAGATAAAAGAAAATTTAACAGAAGCCATTGTCTTAATAAATAATTATAACAAGTATAAAATAGAGGGTGATATCATTCATCTCGAACCCTATCAAGGACTGATTTTTAAAGTTTAATAAAGTAGTTCGTAAAATTTAAGAAACAAATGTAATTAGAGTAGAAAGCGAAATTAATTTTTGTTTGTTAGCAGAGAAGTTTATGTGATGAAACTTCTCGTAGATGTAACAGATGGGGCATCCATTTTTTTTGTAACTTATTGTGTTTAAAGTAGGAATATTATTTTATATAGTTGCAGAATTAGTCAGATATAGTAGAAAAGACTTGGATGTCCCATTGTTACTAAGGTTATAATTACTTTTTATTTATAAGACAAGGGTAAAATTTAAAACAAAGAAACAATTCAAATTTAAATCAAACGCTATATTATGAAAAGTAGGATACTTAAAAAACTCATTTTCCTTCTGGTATTTTTATCAGGGAGTATGATGTTTGCACAAATCACAGTTTCAGGTGTGATTTCAGACACTGGGGGACCGATTCCCGGAGTGAATGTTCTTGTACGAGGAACAACTAACGGGGCAGTTTCTGATTTTGATGGAAACTATACGTTGGATAACGTTGCAGAGGACGCTATATTAGTCTTTAGCTTTGTTGGGTTTAAATCCCAGGAAATTAATGTCAACGGACAGTCAACAATAAATATTACAATGGAGGAAGATGCTGCCGAATTAGAACAGGTAGTTGTTGTAGGGTATGGTACGGTAAGAAAGAAAGATTTAACAGGAGCAGTAGCCACAGTAAAACCTGAAGATTTTAATCAAGGGGTACAGACTTCTCCTGATCAATTAATTCAGGGTAGAGTTGCGGGTGTACAAGTTACTGCAGCGAGTGGTGAGCCAGGAGCTAGTAATAATATTCGTATTCGAGGTACATCTTCTATTAGAGGAGGTAATAACCCTTTGATTGTTGTTGACGGAGTTCCTTTAGATGGTGGTGATACTAGTGCAGGATCTGATGTAGGGGCTGGTAGATCGTCTGCCAGAAATCCTTTAAACTTTATCAATCCAAACGATATTGCAAGTATTGATGTGCTAAAAGATGCTTCTGCCACTGCGATTTATGGATCGAGAGGATCTAATGGGGTAGTTATTATCACTACCAAAAAAGGAAAATCAGGGAAACCTCAATTAGATTTTTCATCATCAGTTAGTATTTCCAGTATTGCTAATGAATATGATTTATTGGATGCTTCAGAATTTGCAAGTGCAGCCAATGCGATAGGGAATCCAGGACTGGATTTTGGACAAAATGTAGACGCTTTAGATGAGATACTAAGAACAGCAATAACTCAAAACTATAATGTGAGTTATGGTGGTGGATCTGATACGGGGCGTTATAGGTTTTCTTTATCATTGCAGGACCAGGAAGGGATTATAAAAAATACAGGTCAGGAAAAATATACAGGAACTCTTAACTTAACAGAAAAGTTTTTTAACGAGAAGTTACAGATAGATACCAAATTAATTACATCTTTCATAAAAGATGAGGCAACGGCATTATCAGATAACGTTGGTGCCGAAGGAGATTTGATTATTTCAGCTTTACGTTGGAACCCTACAAGATCTTTATTTAATGACGACGGAACTTTTCTTCAGTTTAATGACAATCCGCGTAATCCATTGGCTTTCCTGGAGTATTATACTGATTTGGCAGAAACCACTAATGTTTTAGGGAATCTTTCTGCAACATATAGTTTTACAGATGAATTAAAATATAAATTCAATTTTGGTGTTGGGCGCACAGAATCTACAAGAAGAGTAGGAGTTTCGAGACTAATGCAAGCTAATTTTGTAAATAATGGGATAGCAGATATTCAAAGTATTTTTACATCTAATCTATTATTCGAACATACCCTTAGCTACAATAAACAATTGAGTGATGCTGTATATTTAAGTGCAGTAGGAGGATATTCATATCAACAATTCGAAAGAAAAGGAGATAATATTAGGGTACAGAATTTTTCGATAGATGACCAAAATTTATACATTAATAATATTAATTTTGGATCAGATAGACCTGCACCTACACTTAATCCAGATAATACACTTACCGGGGGTAATACATCATTTTTTAACCCTACTACAGAGTTACAGTCTTATTTTGGAAGAGCTAATGTAACGTTGTATGATAAATATCTAATCACAGCAACTTTAAGAGCAGATGGTTCTAGTCGTTTTGGAGAAGATAATCAGTTTGGATATTTCCCTTCAGCGGCGTTGGCATGGAGATTATCTGAAGAAGATTTTGTGCCTGAGACCTTTAGCGATCTTAAATTAAGACTTGGATATGGTATCACTGGTAATCAGGAATTTCCTTCTGGTTCTTCTCAAACTCAATTTACACCTGATGGTTCTGGAGGTATTGTACAATCAACAGTTGGAAATCCTGAACTACAATGGGAAAGTACTAAGCAAATTAATGCAGGTATAGATTTTGGATTTTTTGACAATCGTTTGTCTGGATCTATAGATTACTATAATAGAAAGACAGAAGATCTTTTATTTAGAACTCGTGTAGCACAACAAGCACCAAACATATTTGTATGGAGAAATTTGGATGGGGTTGAAGTAGAAAACTCAGGAGTTGATATTGCTATAAATGGAGTTATCATTCAAAATGAAGACATGACTTGGGAAGTTGGTGTTAATGCTAGTTTCTTAAATAATGAGATCAATAATGTATCAAGTATTTTCCCAGCAGGTATTCTAACGGGAGATTTAAATGGTCAGGGATTAACTGGACAACGAGGACAGTTATTATTTGACGGACAACCTATAAATGCATTTTACTTACCAGTTTGGGAAGGTTTTGATGAAAATGGAGTTTCTCAATATGCAGATTTAGATGGAGATGGCGTAGATACTTCGAGTGGTATAACTGCTCCAGGACAAGGAGATAGAACATTTGTTGGAGATCCAAATCCTGATTTTACTGTTGGGATTTCGTCATCATTTAGATATAAAAAATTAGATGTGAGTGTGTTCCTTAATGGAGCGTATGGACATCAAATTTATGATAATACTTCGAATGCTATTTTTACAGCATCAGCTCTCAATTCTGGGGGTAATGTGACTCAAGAAGTGATTTCCTCTGGAGAAGCAATTCAAACACCAAAACCATCTACTCAATATTTAAAAAGTGGAGATTTTTTAAGACTTAATAATTTGACTGTTGGGTATACTATAGACGAAGGTAAAATAGGGAATTGGATTGAATCATTACGATTCTATGTAACTGGACAAAATTTATTTGTAATTACACCATATGATGGCTTTGATCCAGAGGTGAATACAAACAAACAAGTTGATGGAGTACCTTCTTTTGGGATAGATTATTCTGCTTATCCAAGAGCAAGAACATTTTCTGTAGGATTTAATGCTAGATTTTAAAAAAATTAAAATGAAAAAAATGAAAAAAATAATCATTGGTTTGATCGGAGCATTCCTTGTTTTTGGATGTACTGATCTGGATGAAGAGTTAAATGATAGTATTAACTCATCTGATTCGAGCGTTAGCGCATCAGATCTGTTAGTTGGAGCATACTCTTCTTTACGTGAACTTCAACACGAGCAGGATTTATTACCTGCTTACGTGCATTCTTCAGATGAATTAATACCACCTACTAGAGGTGGAGATTGGGATGATGCGGGATTATGGAGAGATCATCATTTACACGGTTGGACAAATACCCATGCCCATATTGATAAAACCTGGAGGGACCTCAATAGTAGAGCTTTTAA
Source organism: Aquimarina algiphila (assembly GCF_947494415.1). Lineage (NCBI taxonomy): Bacteria > Pseudomonadati > Bacteroidota > Flavobacteriia > Flavobacteriales > Flavobacteriaceae > Aquimarina > Aquimarina algiphila. The sequence goes on from NZ_CANLVC010000010.1 coordinate 50,511, forward strand.
TGCGCAACAAGTACTTTGTAATGGAGATGGCAGTGCAAGTGAAATTGCACAAGCTACTTTCCTACGAACATTTCTGGACTTTTTTACAATGGATCTGTTTGGTGTAGTACCAAGAAGAGCTTGCGAGGAAGATTTATTGTTACCACCTACAGAGCAATTACAAAGAATAGAAGCAGTGGATGTATTTATTGCAGAACTAGAGGCTGTTTTTAATGATTTACCTTCTTCTGGAACACCTGATATAGCTACTCAAAATGCTGCAAGGATGCTTTTGGCTAAATTATATTTAAATAGAGCAGTATATAAGGCTACCGGAGCAGATGGAGGTGCATTAGAAGGACCTTATTCTTTTGAAGCAGCAGATATGACCGCTGTAATAAATAATGTTAATGACTTATCCGGGTATACCCTAGAGGATGAATATTTTAGTAGTTTTATTTCTGCAAATAGTGAGACCTCATCAGAAATCATATTTGTATCACAAAATGAGCTTGGTGGAGCAACAGGTAGAATAAATAATAGATGGCATATGAGTATGCATTATAACCAACAACCAAGTGGGTGGAATGGTTTTGTAGCTACGGTAGAATTATATAACCTTTTTGAAGATAGTGATGTAAGAAAAAGTAGTGCAGTTCCAGGTATTTCTGATCAGTTTGGATATAATGCAGGGTTTTTGATTGGACAACAAAGCGGTCCGGTCGATGGAACCCTAGTATTTGAGGATCTAAAAGATAGACAACAAGGGCCTTTGATTTTTAGTGAAGATGTAAACTTGTTTAATTCTAATGAAACGAGAGGGATCAGAGTAGTGAAATATACACCTAACCCAACGTTTACAGTAGAAAATAATTCTTTACAATTTGCAAATGATAATGCTCCGGGTAATGATTATGTGTTTTTTAGGTATGCAGACGCTCGCTTAATGAAAGCCGAAGCAATTCTAAGAGGAGGAACGGATACAGGAGGAGAAACTGCATTAGATATTGTTAATGAATTAAGAATGATGAGAAATGCTACGGCATTGCCTGCGGTTACCGAATCAGATATCTTAGACGAAAGATCTCGAGAATTGTATTGGGAAGGCTGGAGAAGAAATGACCAAATTCGTTTTGGTACTTTTTTAGGAACCTGGCAAGAAAAAGGCAGTGCTTCTACAGCGAAGTCCTTGTTAATGCCTATTCCGGCAGAAGCTATTTCTACTAATCCTAATTTAACTCAAAATCCAGGATATTAATAAAAATTGTGAGTATTTGGATAATAAATGCAAAGTCCTTCTTCCTTTCGAAGGGCTTTGCTACTTTAGTAAAACATATTTAGAAACTCAATTTTTAGTGGTTTTAAAATGAGGTTAAGTAATTTTTAAAAGATACTTGATTTTTAACCATGAGTTTAATCATTGATCATTTACAAACCAGAATCATGATACGCAAAACTTTTTTGCATTTGTTTATAATAGGATTGTTAATTTCTTGTAATCAGAAAAGTGAACAACCTGTAAGCAATATAAATCAAATACAACCATCCACATTATTTACTAAACTAGAGTCAGAAAAAACAGGGATTGATTTTATAAATCAAGTTACCAATCAAAAAGATTTTAACATCTTTAAATATAGAAACTTCTATAACGGTGGAGGTGTTGCTATAGGAGATATCAATAATGATGGCCTTTCTGATATATACCTGACTTCTAATATGGGTAAAAACAAATTGTATCTCAATAAAGGTAATTTTGTCTTCGAAGATATTTCAGAATCTTCTGGAGTTAGTGGAAATAGATCCTGGTCAACAGGAGTGGTTTTGGTAGATATAAATGCAGATGGTTTATTGGATATTTATGTATGTAATGCAGGAAATGTAAAAGGCGATGATCAAAAGAATGAACTTTTTATTAATAATGGTCCTTCGACAAGCTCAGGAACCATAACTTTTACAGAAAAGGCTTCAGAATACAATCTTGCCGATAGTGGATTTACCACACATACCGCTTTTTTTGATTATGATTTAGATGGTGATTTGGATGCATATATACTTAATAACAGTTTTATTCCTGTAAATAGTTTGGGGTATTCTGATAAAAGAGAAGTACGGAGTGAGGATTGGAATCTTCCAGAGATGTTTAAAGGGGGTGGAGATAAACTGTTACGTAATGATGATGGAAAATTTATCGATGTAAGTGCAAGTGCAGGAATTTATGGAAGTTTAATAGGTTTTGGTTTAGGAGTTACCGTAGGAGACATTAATGAAGACCTATTTCCTGATATCTATGTCTCAAATGATTTCTACGAACGCGATTATTTATATATTAATAATGGGGACGGTACGTTTACAGAAGATATAAAAAATAAAATGCCTCATATAAGTTTGGCATCCATGGGCGCTGATATGGCTGACCTTAATAATGATGGTAAACCAGAGGTTTTTATTACAGATATGCTTCCAGAAGACGATGAGAGACTTAAAAACACCAGTGATTTTGAACGGTACGATGTATACAAACTAAAACAACGTAAAGATTTCTATCATCAATATATGCAAAATACGTTGCAACTTAATAACGGAGATGATACGTTTTCTGAAGTTGCATTTTACAGTGGAGTGGGTAATACAGATTGGTCATGGGGAGCATTATTATTTGATATGGATAATGATGGTTATCGAGATATTTATGTATGTAATGGAATCTATCACGATCTGACAAATCAAGATTTTATGGACTTTTTTGCAGCAGAGATTTATCAAAAAATGGCAATTTCTGGAAAGCAAACCTCTCAGGATTCTATTATCAATAATATGCCAAGTGTTCCTATTCTTAATTATGCATTCAGAAATAATAAGGATCTAACTTTTTCTAATGCCACCACAGACTTTGGATTTACTGAGCCTAGTTTTTCTAATGGAGCAGCATATGGTGACTTAGATAACGATGGTGATTTAGATTTGGTAGTAAATAATGTAAACATGCCATTATTTGTGTATCAAAATAATTCAGAAAATAATTATTTGAAAGTTGAGTTAAAAGGGGCGGATAAAAATACCTTTGGTATCGGGAGTATTGTAGAAGTATATAGAGATGATGAAATATTAAGACAAGAATTGGTTCCGTCAAGAGGATTTCAATCGTCAATAGATTATAAAATGACCTTTGGGTTGGGTAAAGCCGAAAAAGTAGATTCTATAAGAGTAGTTTGGCCAGATGGGAAAACTCAAAAACTTAATACAATCAATGCAAATCAAACTATTCAATTGGATATTGTTGATGCTTCTAAAGGCATCAAAAAAACAACGAATACAGAAAATGGTTATTTTTCTGAAATAAAAACCAATATGCTTAGGCATAAAGAAGACCCATATGTAGATTTTGATTATGAAGGTTTAATTCCAAAAATGTTATCTAAAGAGGGGCCAGCAATTGCAGTGGGAGATGTGAACGGAGATAAAAGAGATGATGTTTATGTTGGTGGAGCGGCAAATCAACCAGGGAATTTATATATTCAAACAAAAGATAATCAATTTTTTAAGTCTGCACAGAAAACAGTTCCATGGAAAGACAAAGAAGAAATCTCATATGAAGATACAGCGGCTTATTTTATAGACATTGACAATGATCAGGATTTAGATTTGGTTATTGGATCCGGAGGAAATTTTGCGCAAGCCAAAACTACTCAATTTAGTACAAGAATATACCTTAATGATGGTAAAGGAAATTTTTCTAAAGGACAAACGATTTTTAACGATACCAACACTTCAGTTATTGCTCCTCATGATTTTGATGGAGATGGGGATGTTGATATTTTTATTGGAAGTATTAGTGTACCCGGGATTTATGGAATAAACCCTAAAAATCAACTTTTAGAAAATGATGGTAAAGGAAACTTTAAGAATAGTATTGAATCAAAGGCTTTTAAGGCACAGGATATTGGTATGATTACCGATGCTACCTGGGAGGATGTTGATGGAGATAATAAAAAAGATTTGATTCTGGTTGGTGAATGGATGTCTCCAAAGATTTTTAAGAATAACGGTCGAAGATTAACTCCTCTGAATAGTAATCTTGATAGTGTTTCGGGATGGTTTAATACAGTTAAGGCTACAGACCTTGATAAAGATGGAGATATTGATCTGATATTAGGAAACCGTGGATTAAATGCAATGTATAAAGCAAATAATCAACAACCAGCCAAAGTGTATATCAATGATTTTGACAATAACGGCACCATAGAACAGGTGTTTACTCAAACAATTAATGGAAAAGATGTTCCGATACATCTAAAGAAAGAAATAACAGGTCAAATCAATGTGCTTAAAAAACAAAATCTGAAATTCTCAGAATATGCGACTAAATCTATTGATGAGTTGTTTTCTGCAGAAGTATTACAAAATGCAATAGTTAAAAACGTAAATAATTTTGCAAGTTTGGTAGCATATAATGATGGTAATGGCAATTTTGAAATCAAAGCCTTACCTCGAGAAGCACAATTATCATGTGTTAATGCTATAGAAACTGTGGATCTTAATAATGATGGCCATTTGGATTTAATTCTGGGAGGGAACAATTATAATTTTAAACCACAATTTTCTAGGTTAGACGCTAGTAGAGGTGTTGTTTTGTTTAGTGATGGTAAAGGGAAATATATTCATGAAGAATCTTCAGGATTTTTTGTAGAAGGAGAAGTAAAAGAAATACATTGGATAAAAAACAATGAAGAGAGAAAATATTTAATTTCAGGAATAAATAACCAGCCTCCAAAGATTTTTGAATTGAAAGAATAAGATTTTGATAATGGGTCTCACAGGTTTCAAAAACCTGTGAGGTCTAAACGCTAGTAACTTTTAGAAATAATAATGATCAAAAAAATAATCATAACAATTTTTGGAATACTGTTTTTTTGTTGCTGTAATAAGCGAGAATCACAATATGGAGAGTTATTTGATAAAGTAGATGTAGAAACTACAAAAGTGACTTTTCAAAATAATATAAAGTCAACAGAAGATTTAAATATTTTGGATTACTTGTATTTTTATAATGGAGCTGGTGTTGCAGTTGGAGACATTAATAATGATGGCTTGGTTGATGTTTTTTTTACTTCAAATCAGGATAAGAATAGATTATATCTTAATAAAGGTAATTTTGAATTTGAAGATATTACTGAGAGAGCTGGTGTTGCTGGTCATGCCGACTGGAATACAGGTACTGTAATGGCCGATGTAAATGGGGATGGTTATTTGGATATCTATGTTTGTGCTGTAGCAGGAATTCAGGGTTTAGATGGAGTTAATGAGTTATTTATTAATAATGGTGATGCTACGTTTACAGAGCAGGCATCGCAATACGGTTTGGATTTTGATAATTACTCTTCTACAGTTGCATTCTTTGACTACGATAATGATGGAGATTTGGACATGTATCTTCTTAATCATGCTATTCATACACAGCATTCTTTTGGCAAAGCTTCTATACGTAATAAAAGAAGCTACGAAAGCGGAGATAAATTACTTCGTAATGATGGTGCAATCTTTACCGATGTAAGTGAAGAAGCTGGAATTTTTGGAGGAGCTAACGGTTACGGATTAGGTGTCGCGACAGCAGATTTTAATAACGATGGATTCATTGATATTTATATAAGTAATGATTTTCATGAGGATGATTATTATTATATCAATAATAGAAATGGGACATTTAGTGAACGATTAAAAGAAAATTTTGGACATACGAGTCGTTTTTCAATGGGGAGTGATGCGACTGATATTAATCATGATGGTTTTGTTGATATTTTGACACTAGATATGACTCCCGAAGATGAAAAAGTACTAAAAGCATCTATAGGAGATGAGACGCTGGATATGCTGAATATGAGGATTCATAAATTAGGATATCATTACCAGTATACTCGTAATATGCTACAAATTAATAAGGCCGGAAAATTCTTTTCCGAAACAGCTTTACTTAGTGGTGTTGCTCAAAGTGATTGGAGTTGGTCGGCATTGTTTGCAGATTATGATCAAGATGGAGAACAAGATGTTTTTATAGCCAACGGGATACCAAAACGTCCAAATAATCTGGACTACATAAAATATATCTCTAATGAAAAAATTAAAGATAAGCTAACCAAAACCAAGTTGGTAGATAATGAAGCGTTAAGTATCATGCCATCGGGAGCAGTGCAAAATTATGTGTTTCAAGGGTCTAGCGAGGTTAGATTCAAAGATCGATCAAAATCCTGGTTACCAAAGGATTCAATTATATCTACAGGAAGTGCATATGCAGATTTTGATAATGATGGAGATATTGATATTGTAACTAATAATATGAATACTCCTGTTACTTTTTATAGAAATAAAACAAACGGGAGATCGAATTATTTAAAGTTAAAATTTAAATATAAAAAACCAAATGTATTTGGAATCGGAACCAAAGTAATATCATACCATAATGGTATAGCACAATATAAACAGTTGTTTACTGCAAAAGGATTTCAATCTTCTTCAGAAGCAATGATTCATTTTGGATATGGAAAAACAAAAATAATAGATTCTCTTAAGATTATTTGGCCTGATAATACTATTCAAGTTGCTGAGCATATAGAAGCAAATCAAACATTAACCATTAAAGTTTTGAATAAACGAAATAGGGTTAATTATGATAAAATATTTCCTGGAAAAAAAGAGTGGTTTAATAAAATAGATAGCCTACCAGGGTTACATTATGTTCATAAAGAGAATACATATATAGATTTTAATAGACAAAAACTGATTCCGTATAAGATTTCTGATCGAGGACCAGCAACTGTTGTGGGGGATATCAACGGAGATGGAAAAGACGATATTTTCTTTGGAAGTTCAAAAAATGAAACTTCTCAAATAGTATTTCAGACCGCAACAGGTTTTGAAAATCAACAAATTGACGTTTTAGAAGATGATAAACGAAAAGAAGATGTAACTGCAATACTTGAAGATCTTAATGGAGATGGTAAAAAAGATCTTTTGGTAGCTTCGTCAGGAGGAGAATATTATGGAGCATCAAAAGAATTGGTAGATCGATTATATCTGAATTCAGATGTAGGTTTATTTAAGGCTGATTTTCCTGAAATTTTTGAACATGAATCTGTCATTAAACCCTATGATATAGATGCTGATGGGGATCTGGATCTTTTTATAGGAGCATACGCAGTATCTAATGATTTTGGGAATATTCCGAACTCTTATATGTTGATAAATGATAATGGTAGTTTTAGAAAAAAAGAGAATATAGCTTTACAAAAAGTAGGGATGGTTACTGATGCTATTTGGAATGATTTTGACGGGGATGGACTTCATGATTTAATCGTAGTTGGAGAATGGATGTCACCACATTTTTTCAAGAATAATAACGGAACTCTATTAGATGTAACTTCTTCTATTTTAAAGGATAAGATGAATGGCCTATGGCAATCTATAATAGCATTTGATATGGATAATGATGGTGATCAAGATTATATACTGGGAAATTTTGGACTCAATTCTAAATTTAAAGCATCAATAGATTTTCCTTTACGATTATATTATTCTGATTTTGATGATAACAAAAAGACAGAAACTATTGTTGCTATTCCAAAAAATGGGAATTATTATACTGCACTTGGACTAGATGAATTATCGAGTCAGTTAAATTTTCTAAGAAAAAAATTTACCTCCTATTCGGCCTTTGCAGGAAAAACAGTCGAAGAAATTTTCGGTACTAAATTATTGGATCAAGCAACTTTACTTGAAGCACATCAATTGGCATCAGGATATTTAAAAAATGATAACGGAAAATTTACTTTCGTTCCTTTTAAAGATGCTCTACAAGTTTCACCTATTACAAGGATGCTAAAGTATGATTTTAATAGTGACGGTGAAGAAGAAGTTCTAATGGCGGGTAATTATTTTGGAGTAATACCATATCATGGTAGATTTGATAGTTTTGCTGGAGCGATACTTCAAAAAAATGGAGATGTAATTGAAGGAAGTGAATTGAATATTAACCTCACTCAAAAATCAGTACGAGGGCTAAATATCATTAATTTTGCTTCTCGTACTTATTTACTAATTACCATTAATAATGCAGAATCAGAGATTTATGAGTTTTCTAAATAAAAAACGGAATTCGCTAACACTTACAAAAATGTTCAAAGAGCAAAAAAGATTTTTATATCTTTTGCTATTCCTGGTAGCATTAAGTTCTTGTCAAAAAGAAGCTGTTCAAATAGAAATTACACAAGATACTTACCATACTACGGTAGATAAAATTACCGAGGTGATGGTTCATGATATATTTTCTCCCCCCGTAGCGAGCAGAATATATAATTATCCTAATATAGCAGCGTACGAGGTTATCCGTCAGGAAAATAAGAAGTATAGAACTTTATCGAGTAAATTACATGGACTGACTGCAATTCCTGAGGCAGATACAACGCTAAATATTAATTATAAAATTGCTGCACTGGTGGCATATCTGGATGTAGGTAAGGAACTTGTTTTTTCAGAAGATAAAATAGAAATTTATAGGGATAGCCTGTACAATTCATGGGAAGGAATTAATGAAACAAATTTTAAGACTTCTAAGGCATACGGGCTGCAAGTAGCACAGCATATAAAAGATTGGTTGTCAAAAGATAACTATGCACAAACGCGAACGATGCCAAAATTTACGGTTAATACAGAAGATCCTGCTCGATGGCAACCTACACCACCCGATTATATGGATGGGATCGAACCACATTGGAGGGAGATCAGGGCTTCTATTATTGATTCTGCATCACAGTTTACACCCACAAAACATCCTGATTTTTCTTTAGAAAAAGATTCTCCCTTTTATAAAGAAGTATTGGAGACTTATGAAGTTGGAAAAGAAATAAAAGCAGAAGGAGAAACTTCAGAAAAAATACAAATAGCCCAATTTTGGGACTGCAATCCATATGTGTCAACACATAAAGGGCATCTTATGTTTGCTACAAAAAAGATTACTCCGGGAGCACATTGGATTGGAATTTGTAAAATTGCCTGTAGGAAAACAGATGCAGATTTTGCAAAAACGGTATATGCGTATACAAAAACATCTATAGCCATCTCTGATGCATTTATAAGCTGCTGGGATGAGAAGTATAGAAGTAATTTGATACGTCCAGAAACGCTAATAAATCAACATATTGATGAGCATTGGGAACCGGTTTTACAAACACCACCTTTTCCAGAATATACCAGTGGGCATTCTGTAGTTTCTGGTGCTGCCTCGACAGTGTTAACCGAGATTTTTGGAGATAATTTTGCTTTCAACGATGATACCGAAGTACAGTATGGACTTCCTATTCGATCCTTTAACTCTTTTAACTTAGCTGCAGATGAAGCCGCAATTAGTAGATTGTATGGCGGGATTCACTATCGCGCTGCTATAGATTTAGGCTTGGAACAAGGACGAAGATTGGGAGAATTCGTAGTCAAAAAACTTCAGATGATAGATGGGGACAATGTTAAAACAGATAGCAACAAATAGAGTTATAAGTGATGAAAAAAGTAGTAATTGTTATAGTGACCTTGCTTTTTGGATTGACCATATGGTACTTATATATTAAAAAATATGACTACGAGATTAGCTTCAAAGCAAATGCAGCTCCTGGAAGTATATATGATCAAGTTAAAAACCTTAGATCAATTGCAAAAACTAATGATATAAGAGAAATTTATCCTTATGAATCGTTACAACAGAAAATAGTTATTGATAAGGTGCCGGTTATATTAGAATGGAATTTTAAAAGTATGGCAGATACCATTACCAAAGTTGAAGTGGGTATTGTCTCCCAAGATCATTCTCTTGAAAACCGACTGAAGGTGCTTATTGGATCTTCGAAGGTTATAGATTCTGTAAAAAGTAATCTTATTGATCTTAGAAAAAAAATAATGAACTATACAGATAGTTTTATGGTAGTTGTTGATGGAGAATCAGAATCCCCTGAGATGGAGTATATTTCAGTTTCTTCTAAAACCAAACGATATAGAAAAGCTAATGAGATGATGAGGTCTAATGCATTTCTGTATCCTAAATTGACCAAAAATGATATTCAAAAAGATGGTTTTCCTTTTGTAAATATTAAAAACTGGGATACTGAAGCAGATTCTATTTATCTTGATTTTGGATTTCCAATAAAGTACCGGGATTCATTACCGGTTGGTTCAGGAATCAACGTCGGAAAAATAAAGTCTAAAAAGGCTTTAAAAGCTACATATCACGGAAATTATAGAAATAGTGATGAAGCATGGTTTGTATTATTAACCTATGCAAAGAAAAATAATATTTTGGTAGAAAAGACACCGTTAGAAATCTTTTACAATAACCCGATGCAAGGAGGAGATGAACTAGAATGGAAAGCAGAAATATTTCTGCCAATCAAAGATGAATTAGCGGAGAATGAATAGTGTTTAAAAAATAAAATTTATACAATAGCATAGAATAGCATATAAAATTATTATTTTTATCAAAAGAATAATTTTTTATTGAAGAAATATTGTTAAAATATATAAGTAATTACCTCTTTTTTAAGAATTTCCTTTAAGATTTTGCTTAAAAAACAAGTTGTATTGCATTTAAACATTAGGATATGACCAAAAAACACATCATCGCATTTGATCAGGGGACCACAAGTACTAGGGCTATTATTTTTAACAATCTAGGAGAAATATGTGGTGTTGCCCAAAAAGAATTAACACAACATTATCCTAAATCAGGATGGGTTGAACATGATCCGCTTGAAATTTTTATGCATCAGCAAGAAGTTCTTGAAGAAGTATTGAAGACATCTGGATTATGTATTGAAGAAGTTGCCGCTATAGGAATCACTAATCAAAGAGAAACGACAGTTGTTTGGGATAAAACTACAGGAAAACCTATTTATAATGCGATAGTTTGGTTGGATAAAAGAACTACCAAGATTTGTGAACACCTCAAATCAAAAGGATTAGATGAATATGTATCTAAGCATACGGGGTTGGTGATTGATTCTTATTTTTCTGGAACAAAATTAAAATGGATATTGGATCATGTCGAAGGTGCCAGAGAAAAAGCAATAAATGGAGATCTTTTATTCGGAACAATAGATACTTGGTTAATCTGGAAATTTACTAATGGAGCTAAGCATGTTACAGATCATTCTAATGCATCGAGAACGATGCTTTATAATATCATTGATTTAGACTGGGATGACACATTATTAAAGGCAATGGATATTCCTAAATCGGTACTGCCTCAAGTACAATATTCTTCTTCAGATTTTGGGAATATTAATTACGAAGGGCATGATATTCCTATTTATGGAGTAGCAGGAGATCAACAAGCCTCATTATTTGGACAAGGAGGATATACCTCTGGAATTGCTAAAAATACGTACGGGACAGGGTGTTTTATGTTACTTAATACAGGTAAAAAACCATATAAATCCAAAAATGGTTTACTAACTACATTATGTTGTAGCTTACCAGAAGATAATATTAAATATGCGCTAGAAGGGAGTATTTTTGTGGGAGGAGCATCTGTACAGTGGTTACGAGATAAACTTCAAATTATTGATAACGCATCAGAAACAGAAGCTATTTGTAAATCTACTCCTACTTCTGATGAATTATATGTTGTACCGGCATTCGCAGGATTAGGAGCTCCATATTGGGATATGGAAGCCAAAGGAGCGATTTATGGACTTACATTGGATTCTGGTAAAAATGAAATAATCAAAGCCACAATAGAGGCATTGGCTTACCAAACGCGAGATGTACTGGAAGCTATGGTAGAAGATAGCGGCAAACAGATGAAAGAACTTAAGGTAGATGGCGGTGCATCAGCAAATAATTATTTAATGCAATTTCAGTCAGATATTCTTAATGTAGCAGTAGATCGTCCAAAAATGTTAGAAGTTACTGCTATGGGTGCGGCATTTTTAGCAGGAATTAAGGCTGGAATATGGACAAAAAAAGATATTTCAAAAATTAGGACCATAGACACAATATTTACTCCAGAAATTACGGCACATGAGCGCAGTCGTAAGTATACTGGATGGCAACAAGCAGTGGCTCGTACCAAGACAGTGAATAAAAATATGTTAGCTGTGAAAGAGGACGGACCTATTCGTTTTTCTGTCTTAGATAGAGAGATGCAATTGCGGAGTGCAAAAAACGAAAAATATGACCTTGTTGTCATAGGAGGTGGAGTAACCGGAGCTGGAATAGCATTGGATGCGGCATCCAGAGGGTTAAAAGTGTGTTTGGTAGAAAAAAATGACTTTGCTTCAGGAACCAGTAATAAATCAACAAAGCTTATCCATGGTGGCCTTAGATATCTTAAACAGATGGAAATAGGCTTAGTGAAAGAATCGGGTAGTGAACGTGCAACAGTGCATAAACTTGCTCCCCATCTAGTGGTCCCCGAAAAAATGCTATTGCCTCTTATCGAAGGAGGTACGTATGGAAAATTTATGGCATCTGTAGGGTTAAAAGTTTATGATTTTCTTGCCAATGTAGAAGGGGATGACAAAAGAAAAATGTTAAGTGCGCAGGAAACATTAGAAAAGGAACCATTACTTAGTAAAGATGGACTTACAGGAGGAGGATACTATGCAGAATATAGAACAGATGATGCAAGGCTTACTGTAGAATTACTTAAAAAGGCGGCTTCTTTTGGAGCAAATAGTATAAACTATTGTGAAATGACTTCTTTTAATTATGATGAAGAAGGCAAGATTAAAAGTCTAAAATGTATTGATCACAATACGAAGAAAAGTTTCACGATACGCTCTAGAAATTTTGTTTCTGCGGCGGGTCCATGGGTAGATCTTTTACGAGAAAAAGATCATTCTATGAATAATAAGCACCTGCATCTTACCAAAGGAGTTCATCTTGTTTTCTCTAGAGAGCGTTTTCCGCTTACCCAGTCTATTTATTTTGATGTTCCCGATGGAAGGATGGTTTTTGCAATTCCGAGAGGAAGAGCTACCTATGTGGGGACTACAGATACAAACTATAGTGCAAACCTTAATCGTGTCGTAGCAACCACTATGGATGCTCAGTATCTTTTGGATGCTATTAATAATATGTTTCCTACGGTACACTTAAGTCAGGAAGATATAGAATCAAATTGGGCAGGACTTAGACCATTGATTCATGAGGATGGAAAAGATCCATCAGAACTATCCAGGAAAGATGAGATTTTTGTGTCAAAAACGGGGTTGATCTCTATTGCAGGAGGAAAACTTACTGGATATAGAAAGATGGCACAACGGGTTATTGATACAGTGCTTAAGACAATGAGTACTAAAAGAAGAGACAAATTTTCTAAGTCTCATACAGAACAAATTCCTCTTACAAGCACACCACTTGAAGATACTGCAGCCGTAAATGTATATCTGGATCATATTACATTACGACTTAAAGAATTAAAAAATGATGACCCCTATTATGGATGGTATTTGGCTACTACTTATGGCAAACAAGCAGATATTATTATAGATAAGGTAAATTACTTTTTAAACGATTCTGTTGAAGAAAAATTAATTAGAGCAGAGTTATGGTATAGTGTGCATCATGAAATGACCAATGGTTTGGCAGATTTTTTTGTAAGAAGAACAGGGAGACTCTATTTTGATATTCAGAGCGTACATCAATACAGATCCTTAATTCAGGAAGATCTGATACGATATTTAAGATGGGATGAAATTCGTCTTAAAGCAGAAAACAAATATTTAGATCTTTTATTACAAGATGCAGCTACTTATTATGAAAAAGAATTTGAATAGAAAAGAAAAAACTATTTTAGAGTTAAAATTGCCCTACTATTCCTATTTGCCCTGCTCCTAGTTTAAGGTTCCAACGTATCTTATTTTCTTTATTGTTGTAAGCATAGCGTTCTGTCCTTTTTAAGTATTTATCGATACCATCAACGATAACGATACTTAAAGCTGTACTCAAAACAACATCTGTAAGCCAATGCGCCCCTTCCCATAAACGAGATATTGGTGATAACATTCCAATGGCATAAATACCTCCTTTTATATATGGGTTTTTAAACTGTTTTCCTATAGCATAAGCGGTCGTAACTGAAAGAATAGCATGCCCTGAAGGAAAAGAATGAAACCCGGCATCACCTCCAGAATAAAACCGAAAACTTAGATTTCCTTCTCCTGTAAGTGGTCGTGCTCGCCCTATTAAGGTCTTACTTACCGTCTGGAGCAAGCCTCCAGCTGTTGCAGAAGCAATTAGTAATACTCCAGTTTTTCTTATTTTTTCATTTTTTGTAATTAACCCTAATGCATATACGCTACTTGTTAAACCATAATTTAATAAAGGTTTCCCAAAACGAAAACTTACTTCCCTTATCCCGCTTGGGATATCTTCTCCTTGTTTTGTAAAATACTCATTGGCAGGTTCATCAAGGGCTAGTAAAGTTGCTGTTCCTGCTACTATTCCGCCAAAGGTGGCCCAATCTTTTCCTTTCCATCTAAAGGGTTGAGTATAGGTGTGTTTTACTCCTTTATAAATTGAAGCTCCATCATATTTGATCATCTGCCAGGTCGTCATTTCTCCTTCAGAATCTTGAGAATGAATTGAGGTTGTAATGAAAACTAACAGAGTATAAGTAAGTAGGGTCTTGAAATAATTCATAGTAAAAATTTACGAAGCAAAAATAGTAACTTCTTAATAATAACGAATATATCTATTCATATAAAAAAACAAAACCCAAATATAAATTTGAGCCTCTGATGAAATCATAAATATAATGATTTAACCTTTATGCACTTAACAGACGAAGAAATTATACCTTCTTTAGATACATTTTTTGAAACTGAGAAGGGGATATACCACTTTTTTGTTTAAATAATTTTGAGAAATGAGAATAATCATCATATCCAAGATCCCAGGCAATTTCTGCAAGATTATTTTCAGAATATAAGATTTGTCTTTTGGCTTCTAAAATGACTCTTTCCAGAATAAGGTCTGTAGTTGTTTTTCCAATAGTCTCTTTACAGATTCGATTTAAATGTTTAACACTAATATTCATGATTTCGGCATAGGCGAGAGCAGATTTTAATGTTTTATACTTCTCTTCTATCAATTGTTCGAACTTATATAACTTCATGGTAAAGTTTTTAGAATTTACCAGGTCTTCAAGGCTATCCTTTAATACAAGTCGAGATAATTCTATATAGATTAGATCAATGAGGTTGACTAATTTTTGCTTTTTTAATAGTGCAGAAGAACGTGTTTCATTTAGAATAGAGATAAAAAGTGGTTCGATAGAGGACATAGTCTCCTTGTTGAGGTAAATCGATGGAGAATTTTGGTTTGAAAAGAAGAAAGGAAATATATTAAGGTTTTTATTTTGACAAATAGCTTCATAAAATTCTTTAGAATGAAAAAAGATATACCCTTTTCCTGGTTTTGTAAATTTCCAAGAATGGGTTTGCCCTGGTCTTAAAAGGAAAATAGATCCTGGTTTGATTGAATAAGATTCAAAATCGATCTCATGAATTCCTTCCCCTTCTATAAATAGAACTGAAAGGTAAAAATTATGCTTGTGAGGATGAGATATTATATCCCGATTATTACGTAGATGGGATTCAAAATCATTAGCATAAAAACTCTCAATATCACCGGTATCGTGAAATTGAGTAATATCTAAAATAGGAAGTTTCATGATATATTAGAATCAATGTCTTAATTGTACAAATAAAGGTGTTAATAATAAAACAGGCAAATGTCTATCAATGTATATCTTGCAATAAAGAAAAGTTAGTTTATAAGAACTTAGAGAATATCTTATGAAGAAAATATTCAAAGTATAGATGTAGGGATGTTTTTGTGATAAATCGATGTATTTCTTTGTGATGATGTTGGATTTATGCAATACTATGAAGTACAGTTAACAATTAAGGCAAAATTTTGGCAATACTAAAAGCCAAATGTAAATATGATTTTTTTAGGAAATATAAAGGAATATCTTCAGCTAGAAACGATTAATAGTCAAAACAATGATGTATTAAAAAAAACTATCGAAAGTAGCTTAACTATTTTATGGTTTGAATCTGATTTGAATGAATTAATAATAGATGGAAAGAGCCATATATTTTTTAAAAATCAAATTGTGTTTTTAACCGAGTTTCATCGCGTTATTATAAAAGATATAAAACAGATTAGATTTCTTCGATTTAATAGACCTTTCTATTGTATTCTTGATCATGACACAGAAGTGGGATGTAAAGGTATTTTGTTTTTTGGAGCATCACAATTACCTGTTATTCAGATTCCCGAAGAAGAAGTAGATAAGTTCGAAACCTTATGGAAAATGTTTACTATAGAAATGCAATCTGATGATAGTTTGCAAATAGAGATGTTGCAAATGATGTTAAAACGCTATCTTATTCTATGTGCCAGAATTTATAAGTCTCAGGAAAACTATCCTAGCAAAAAAGAAGATTCTGATATGGTAAGAGAATTTAACTTTTTGGTAGAACAGCATTTTAAAACAAAACATAGTGTTTCAGAATATGCGGGTTTATTGCATAAATCTCCAAAAACATTGTCTAATATTTTTTCTAAGATAGGATCAAAAACACCTTTACAATACATACAAGATCGAAAAATGTTAGAAGCAAGAAGGCTTTTACATTATACGAATAAGCAAATAAAAGAAATAGCCTATGAAATCGGTTATGATGATATTCAAACCTTTAGTCGTTTTTTCAAAAAACAAGAAGGTATTTCCCCTTCAGAGTTTAAAGAAAAAATAAGTGAGGAAAAATTGCCAACACTTCGGGAATAGTTACCTAACAACTGCTCTGTTTTCTGAGCCATCTTTGCATTGTCAAATTGAGTATTAACCTTAAAAAAAAGAGACAATGAAAAATGTAATAGTAACCATAGTTTTATTAATATCAGGATTAACAAGTGTATATGCACAGCTTCCTGATCCGGGATTTACTGTAGATGAGAATACAGCCATAGTAATTACAGATCCACAAAATGATTTTTTAAGCCCTGATGGCGTAACTTGGGGAGTTGTGGGAGAAAGTGTAACCGCTAATAATACGGTAGATAATATCGAAGCATTATTTAAGGTAGCAAAAGAAAAAAACATACCAGTTTTTGTTTCTCCACACTACTATTACCCTCATGATCATACATGGAAGATAGAAGGAGCTTTAGAAGCTTTGATGCATAAAATCAATATGTTTGATAGAAAAGATGCTTTGTCGCTAGACGGTTTTGAAGGATCAGGAGCAGATTGGCTGGATACCTATAAAAAATACATCAAAGGAGATAATGTTATTGTGACAAGCCCTCATAAAGTGTATGGGCCAGAATCTAACGATTTGGCGTTACAATTGCGTAAACACGGCTATGGTAAAGTAATATTGGCAGGAATGTCTGCTAATTTATGTACAGAATCTCATATGAGGGATCTTGTAGAATCAGGTTTTGATGTAGCGGTAGTAAAAGACGCAACTGCAGGAGCAATTTTACCAGGTATGAATGCTTATGAAGCTGCTGTGGTAAATTTTCAAATGATTGCGAGTCATGTGTATACTACCAAAGAAATAGTAAAAGAAATAAAGAGTACGAAAAAATAAACGACATTAATAATATCAGAAGTAGTGATTTTGATTAATTCGTGATTAATACCAGTTATAGTTTGGGTATACTGTAAAAGAAAAAAAACATTTTATTGCAGTAAACTCAAATTGTAAATGGTATGAGCAAACCCTTGACAGATTTTTCTGTACAAGGGTTTACTTTTTGAGAAATGTTGTATTTATATTGTAAGGAAACATAATAGTGTTACGTCTTATTGGTGTTACGCAATACAATCGAAACGGGTTTTTCTTATCGAAAATTAAATATATTTGAACAAAAAAGAGAACTATTTATGATGGACATATTTGAATACTTAACGGGCAGAGGAGGTTTGTTGATATTAGGTTTGTTTGCTGTTATTGTTTTATTGTATAATAAAATAAAAGCCAGAATGTATTTTAAAAGACCTACTAAAAAGAAGAAATAAACAACTAATATTATTCTGTTATGGGAATCAAACAGATTAAAAAATTAATAAATACATAAAAAAAACCTGAACATTTGTTCAGGTTTTTAATTTAAACACTTTGATAATTATACCAAATCGATTATAAAATGAGATATGAATAATTTGAATTAGTTTTTGTTAGTTCAAGGCATAAAATTTCAGAATAGCCATAGCTATTGTTAAATTTTAAAACGAAGAAATTGTAAAAAATAAACGAATTATATATCATGTTTTATGGTTGAATTGGTATTAATAGCTGATGCGCATTACCCCCAACAAATCAGTTTTATATTATCAAATAGTTTTAAACTATTAGTTTTTATACATCCAAAATTAGCTCAAAACAGATGTGAAATACAAAACAATGTTCTTGGTATTTATAAATTTAAACCACAAATTTATAAATACCACATGGTTTTAATTTTATGATCAAAAGGTCGGTTATATTTAGATAATATTAACTTTTGTAATCAAATTAATTATCTTGGTACTCATAAAATCTATTTGGTTAGAACTTAACGAGGTGACTTCATACATGTAATACAATTTACGATGTGTAAATCATTGATTTTTAATTGTTTATTTAAAAGGTATGGTTTTTGGTTTCCATGGAGCAGATAAATGAAATTTTGTAAAAAATTATGCTTATGATTAAAAAGTATACATTTTTAGGTTACCTGTTGATACTGTTTGTTTATGCGAATCAGGTATATGGCCAAAATGAAAAAGAAGATAAGAATCAGAATGATCTGGGTTATACTCAACTCAAAGCCTTAATTGCAAATCAAAAAACAGATAGTCTTAAGGTCAAAACACTACAGTCGTATTTATCTGAGTCCAAATCCCGTGCCGATACTCTAGGCATGGCAAATGCATATTTCTTTTTAGCACATGTAGTTAAAGAGGCTAAATTACAATATGCAGATAGTTTGATTGGGATCACAAAAGATAAAAAGTATATAAATTACCCAGCTAAAGGATATTTGTTGCAAGGTAATACACAGTATGAACTAGGGAATTATATAGAAGCTCTTGAGCTCTATTTAATAGCTTCAGAAGCTGCAAAAAAAAATGGGAACCAATATTTATACCGATCTATAAAATTTAATATAGGACTATTAAAAAACAATGCTGGAGAAAGAGAAGAAGCCCAAGTTATATTCTTGGAACACTTAAACTTTTTAGATCAGAATCCTAAATTTAAAAGCCCATCCGATTATAATAGAGCACTCTTTGCTTTAACCGATTCATATATCTACAGTAGTCAATTTAGTGAGGCTAAAAGTTATATTGACCAGGGAATTCGTCAAACATTAAAAGTGAACGATACATCTATATATTCTAGTTTTGTGATGTACTCAGGGATGTATGAGTATTTCTCTAAAAACTATAAAACAGCAATTGATAGTTTAGAAAAAGGAAAAGATATCATTAAAAATTTTGATGAGGTAAAAACAAGAATGGCTATTTGTGATTACTATATAGCCAGATCATATAGGGCCTTGGGGAACAATGAAAGCAGTATATCATATTTTAAGAATGTAGATCATATTCTTAAGAAAACTGAAGATGTTATTCCAGAATTAATAGATACCTATGATTATCTAATAGCAGATTCCGAATTAAAAAATGATCTCGAGAAACAAATTGAATATATCAATACGTTGTTAAGGTTGGATAGTATTCGGCATGCAAATCAGATTTATTTGACCAAAAATATTAATGAACGATATGACACGGCAGAATTAATTGCTGAAAAAGAAAAATTAATTAATGAACTACAGGAAGAAACATTTTTAAAAGAAGAAACCATTGCAGTACTCATTCTATTTTTAATTACATTAGTTATTCTCGTAGTGTACTTTTTTTATAGAAGTTATGCTAATAAAAAACGTTTTTTGAATTTGCTCGAGGAACAAAAAAATAAAGATCAAGGTCAGCCAGAATTCACAGCTATTAGCAATACTATTTCAAAAAAAGAAGAGATTGATATTCCAGAAGAAGTTATAGCAACAGTATTAAAGAAGCTTCATGGCTTTGAAGAATCAGTTAGATTTTCTAAAAAACAGTATACACTTAATTTATTGGCCAAAGAATTACAAACCAATAGTGCATATTTATCCAAAATTATCAATGTACATAAGAACATGAATTTTGCAAATTACCTTAATAATTTACGAGTTGATTTTGCTGTAGGTGAGCTTACTACCGATAAGGCATTACGTTCCTATACTATTAAGGCCATTGCAGAAGAAGTAGGATTTAAAAACGCGCAGTCATTTTCTTCTGCTTTTCATAAGAGAACAGGGATTTATCCATCCTATTTTATTAAACAATTAAATAACGGATAATAAGTTATATATACATTTTGGAATGCTATTTGAATACTCTTCAAATAAATAATAAAATTTAATCTATAAATCGACTATTATGAAAACAAACAAAAGGAAAAGGGTTCTCAGTTTAGATAAAATCCAAATTAGTAAATTAGAAAATATCCAAGTAATTAATGGTAAAGGGTGCGGTAATCTTCCTCTTACAAGGGATGCCCCTGGATGTGTAGATACAACAAAAACACGTCCAATATCTGAAGAAACAATAAATGGAGGTTAATTAGTATTTTAGATACCTACTTAAAAAATAGGGTTTTAATGGTATGAATCACAAAAATTATAATCACATGAAAACGAAGAAAAGTAAGAGGGTACTAAGTTTAGATAAGATTAAAATTACCAAGCTAGAAAACGCTCAACATGTTAGAGGGGGATCTATTCCACCAACTAAGCGCACTGGTATTTTGAAATGTACTTGGGAAACTAAAACGTTTCCCGTAACTAGTGATCCATATATTTAGTGTAAGCAGTATGTCTTGATTAAGACGGTTTATTTATCAACTATCAAAATATACCTGATTTAAGGGGCAGGAGATGGAGATTAATTAGTGTTTTAAATATGTATTTATTCAAAAATTAAGACTTTAATTATGTTAGTCACAAAAATTATAATCACATGAAAACAAGTAAAAATAAAAGAGTACTGAGTTTAGAGAAGATTAAAATTGCTAAGCTAGAAAACGCTCAAAATGTTATGGGGGGATCTATTTCGATTCCACCAGACACAGACACCAAGATATGCGGTATTAAAACGTATCCTTTAAGTGGTGGATTGATTTAATGTAAGAAATATATCTTGATTAAGACAATTTTGTTAATTATCAAAACAAACTCGAACCACTGTTCGGGTTTTTGTTTTATTATAAATACTCATCTTCCTAGTATTAGATTTCTCAATTAATTATACCTTTATCGAGCAATATAAACCTGCTTAAAATTATTATAGTGATCAAAAAATATCTGTTTTTAATATATGTGCTCATAGCAATTGTTTTTTCTAAAGAAGTAATTGGGCAAACAAAGCGTATAGAAAGTGATATGGGTGTATTGGATTATGATGCGCTAAATGCCATATTCAGAAACCCAAAAGCAGATAGTCTTAAGATCAAAACATTACAATTGTATTTGTCTCAGTCCAAATCCCGTTCTGATACTCTGGGGATGGCAAATACATATTTTTTTTTAGGGTACTTAGTTACAAAGACTAAATTACAATATGCTGATAGTTTGATCGAGCTCACCAAAGATAAAAAATATAGAAATTATCCTTCGAAAGGCTATTTGTTAAAAGGTAACACGCAATATGAATTTGGGAATTATAAAGAAGCTTTAGAACTCTATTTAATAGCCTCAGAAGCTGCAAAAAATAATAATAACGAATATTTATATCGATCCATAAAATTTAATATAGGTCTATTAAAAAATAATTTAGGAGAAGGAAAAGAGGCTCAAACTATATTTTTAGAGCACTTAAACTTTTTGGATCAGAATCCTAAATTTAAAAACCCATCTGATTATAATAGAGCTCTTTTTGCTTTAGCAGATTCTTATGTAGCGCACTTAGAATTAGATTTAGCCAAAATATATATTGATAAAGGAATTAAAGAAACGTTGAGGACAAATGATATATCTATGTATCCACAATTTGTAGTTCGTTCTGGGATATATCATTATCATGCTAAAAATTACCGCAGTGCAATTGATAGTTTAAAAAAAGGAAAAAAATTAAAAGAAAAGAAAAGTGGAGAGAAAATAAGAATAGCAGTCTGTGATTATTATATAGCCCTTTCTTATGATGGATATGGGGATATTGAGAAAAGTATAGAACATTTTAAAAATGTTGATCAAACTCTTAAAGAAACCGAGGACATCGTTCCTTTATTATTAAAAACATATACCCATTTAATAACCTATTATAAATCAAAAAATGATGTAGAGCAGCAGCTTCACTATATCAACACCTTATTAAAGCTCGATAGTATTCGAGATTCTAATCAGATCTATTTAACCAAAAACATTATCAAACGATATGATACGGTAGAGTTAATTTCTGATAAGGAAGAATTAATAGCACAATTACAAGAAGATCAATCCTTAAAAAAAGAAACCATTATTATTTTGGTGACAAGTTTGATTGCGGTACTACTCATTGCGATCTATGGGTATCGCAGAGGGTATGTGCATAAAAAACGTTTTTTAAAGCTATTGGATAAGGCTGCGCAACAGGATCATAATATATCAGGAACACCTGTAGTAAAAAAAGTAAGTGTAGATACTATAAGCCAGGAAACTCAGGATCATCTTTTGGATAAATTAAAAGAATTTGAGGAAAAAGAGCTTTACCTTAAACCTAACATTAACTCTAAAGATTTGGCTAAAAAGTTTGGATCAAATTCGAGCTATTTATCATTAGTTGTAAATACCTATAAACAAAAAAGTATTAGTCAATATGTTAGTGATTTACGAATTGATTATGTAGTCAAAAAACTACAAACTGATCCCAAATTAAGAAAATATACCATCAAAGCCATTGCGCAAGAGATAGGATTTAATACTTCAGAAGTTTTTGCTAAAGCTTTTTATAAAAGAACCGGGATTTATCCATCATATTTTATTAAAAAATTAGAAAAACAGACAGATAGTGTTGATGTAAACTAAAGTTGATACTAAATCTGTTACTCTGATTTTAAGAAGTGAATATCACCTTAAATTTATCATTTTTAGCCCTTCGACAGGTTTTGGAACAGGTATATTGAAACATCTTTGTCCTTGTCATCCTGGACTTGATCCGGGATCCACTTTGGAGCATCTCGTTATAGATTCCGGTCTACACCAGAATGACAACTTGCATACCAAGACCTGCCAGGTTTCGAAAACCTGACAGGTCTATCCATATCCATTTAAAATTTTCAACGAGATCTTGGTTGAATACCTTTTATTATCCGGTTTGTATTACATATCTATACTATTATGTCATGCTGAATTTATTTCAGCATCCCCGTTTCGGATCATCATTTTATTAATTGGATCTGGGATCAGGTTCAGGATGACGAGCTTATTATAAAAATCTCGTCAATTCGAGTAATCCGACAAAGGGGGATTGTATCGAGAATAGAGATTTTTTGATGTAAAAACTGAATCTCGATAGCCCTACTGAACTTGCCAAAATATATCACAATAAAAATATTGTCACACTGAGCCCTTCGACAAGCTCAGGACAGGCACTGCCGAAGTTTAATTTTCTACCAAAAATCATTATCCGATGCACATTTTCTTATATCGAATACATAGAATTTATAAAAACATATGATTTTTCATAACATGCTGATTGTCAATTATTTTTATTTAATTTATTTGCAAATTACGATCAGATAATTTATAAATATCGACATGCTTTGCTTGCAAACCTCTTTTTTCTACCCATACATTTGGGGGAACAAAAAATGTTGAATATGCGAGCCAACTCTAGCAATAACAAGCACAAATTTATGTCTGATATCTTACAGGCATTACATCATAAAATGGACGAATTTATGTACAATCTCGTACATTATAGTTCATACGAAATCATTTTATATCTCTGGATAAATAAGCTCTACGCACAAGGAAAATCCAGTGACGAAGCCATACAACTCATCTATAAAGCCCGCAATATACTATTGCTTAACCACAAAACATAGCTTGTGTAGTTACCCTAATTAAAGTCTTTTGATAAAAACTCAAAATGTAAAACCGCAAAATGTGTTAAGGAGACAGAAGAGAGGAGTTAGGAATGAAGAGCGAAGAGTGAAAAATACTATTGTCATACAGAGCCCTTCGATAAGCTCAGGACAGTCACTGTTGAGGTAAGGAAAAGAAAATATTGAAATAAATAACTAAAAGTGAAAAATATAAAAAGAGTCAAATGTCAGAAGACAGGAGTTAAGAAGTTAGAAAAACATCGGACACCCGACTTCATACTTCTAACAACTATTAAAACTTTAAAAAATAATAACAAATAAATTTTAAAACCATGAGAAATATCATTCAGGATTTACTAACACAAGAGGAAAGAGACCAAGCAGAAAGCTTAGTCACTCAACTAGAAACTATATTTATTGATAAGCTATCAGCATTAACAGAAAAAGAACGAAGGAGCTACAAGGCTATTAATGAAACCAACAAGTTATTCGTTAATAAGATTTGGGATTATCGCCAACATAGTAGTGTTCTAAGTTCTCCTGATGTAGATTGGGAGGAGTTTGAAAAGGATTATAAAGCCAGAGTATTTGCAGAAAATCTTTTGGGTCGCGTAGAAAGCCTGGCATATCGATTAGAGAGTACCAAAATACTACATGATTATGATAATTATCAAGATGCCCTTAATGACTATTCGTATTCGCAATATAGTAAGGGCGCAGGAAAACCTGGTTTTACAGAAAAAGTAGCAGAATTAAAGCAATTTTTTGCCCGTACCAAAAGTGTGCCTACACCTAATGCTACAGAAGAATAGTTTCGTTTAACTCAAAAGACCTTCTCGTGCGTTAAAAAGACGTTCGGTTGAGCTCCAAAGACAAAGTTTTTAACTCGGTTTGCTAAAATTTCAGCTTTTGAAGTGAAAATTTCAAGGCATGCTCTTAAAATTTTAAAGCCATCTTTTAAAAATGGTGTAAACAGAGTTAAATACTTCGTCAAAAAGACGCGTGAGAAGGTTAAAAAGACGTTCGACATCGTCTTTGTACTTAAATGGATCATCCAATTAATCCAAAAGTTGATCATATAATCGAAAAATTTAAGCCAATCAACAGAATTAATGAAATATATAAAAGGAAAAACAGGAGTAATTATTATAATCAACTAAAGTTGAGTTTGTGTACATAGTCCCCTTAATTGCTCCTGTATCCTTTTTAATCTAGTTTTTAATGCTTCCAGATCATATAGATGAAATACCTCCAGAAATACTTTATGGCGTATTAAATGCCATGAATATTGATATTGGCGACTTTATGTACCATCTTTTAAATGATAAGCCTAAAGAAATAATGATTTATGCAAAAATTTACTGCTTATATGTTATTAAAGATTAATGAATGATAAAAAGACAAAGGTTTTCTTCATGACCTTAATCCAAGCTCTAAATCATATAAAAGCCATTTATTTTTTTAACTATTAATTAACATTGTCATTTTACAGAATCCCGAAAAATGAAACTGGCACGTCTTAATATTGCAATGAGTAACAACTTTTATTAATAACCTAAAAAAATCCAACTTATGAAAACAATATCATACCACCAATATTAGCATCGCGCTTTAAAAATGTACAATAGCAAACCAAAGACTGTAAGACTATAGCGCTGTAATCAAACGGTTTTGGTTCTTGACCATAAAGGGATTTCTCCTTTAACTGACCTTTAATATCACCTTAGGTTTGATGTTACCTTAATACATAAATAAATATTAACCATTTAATTTTTTCACAAATGAATAAATCTTTTGTATGGGGCTTGCTATGTCTTGCCCTAACTATTGCACATACTGGGTATGCGCAACTCACCTGCGACCAAAGAGCAGAAAGTATTTTACAATTTGAAGCAGATTTTCCTGATTATCCAATAGATTTAATTAATAGTCTATTGGATGATATATCACCTTGCACAACACCTCAGGAAGGGAGTACAGCGTCAATGTATACAGCAGGGATACTAACATGGCTGTCTGATGATCCTGATAAAGAACTGAAAGGTCTTAATTTAGTATTAAGCGCACATAGCAGAAGATACCTTCCTGCAACTGAAAGATTGCTTATGGTATATCTAAAGGGTGAATATTCTGTTTATGATGGCGTTGACTATTCTAAAGCTGATGATATCTGTCGAACAATGATCAGCCGTAACCATAAACCCGATTTAGCTCGCTACGTTGCCGGTTACATAAATATGAAACATTTCCCCACTGCTCTTGGCTCAAATTATACTAGGGCTAAAAATTATTTTGAACAAAGTAACCTTCCTATGGCAAAACACTGGTTGGCAGTAATGTATTATTTTGGATATGGAGTCACCCAAGATAAAACAAAAGCATTACAAATGTTGACAGAAAATGATATTTTTAATAGTAGAACTCTATTAGAATATTTGCCTACTCAAAATAGTGAATGGCTACCGATTTCAGCAGAAGAACATCAAGCTCTCTATAGTTATGCTCCTCATTTTACTCCCAAGCCTGAAAAATTTAATGGAAATTACAATGGTAGATTTATTGAATTTGACTGGTCATATCAAGGAGGTGTAAAGCGTGATATTCCTTTTACATTAAACCTAGAAATGGAAAGTATCACCTCTAGCAAAAGTAATGTGCAGTACCAGTTTGATATTGAAGGGAGCACAATAAAAGGAACATCAGAGATGACGCTTAGTTTTATGAAATTTGATAGTCTAAATTTTTCTTTACAACGTCTTTATAAAGATCATCCTGATAAGAACAATGTCACGTATGAGGTTCCTCAAATCAGTTTAGGAACAAGAACAATAAATAATGATACGGTCTTGATCGGTCAATTTGGGGGAAATCATAGAATCGTAGAGTTTAATGAAAGTGCTCCTCCAATTAAAATTATTCTTAGTAAAGACAATTCTATACAGTCACTATCAACAAATACACTATCAAAATCAATTGACCAAAATTTTGCAGTTATATCTCCTAATCCAATTGGAGACAGGTTTAATCTTACTTCTGATTTTAAAGAAAATGATGAGATTCAGATATCTGTGTATGATATGTTCGGTAATGAAAGAATTGTTTTACCTCCTTTTAGAAGCAAAGCTAACCGTGAACAATCAATACCCATAGATAGCTCTACACTGGCAAGTGGCACATACCTCATTCAAATTAAAATAAATGGTCTGCCATTCGTGAAAACCATTGTCAAACAATAATCTAAAACAAAAATATACAGATGAAATCACTATATAGAGTAATGATGATAGGCATAATATGTCTGTTTTCAAATATAACATACGCCCAGATTGAACAATATTCTGAAGATGGAACAACAAGCTGTATTGATTGTGAAGCAAAAAGCAAATCTGAAAGGCAATGTTTATGTATATCAACAAGTCATTTAGGTATTTTTAATCGGCAATTAGAAACAAGTACCGAAAAAGATAAATGGTTATATGGACAAGAGCTTTTATTAGCAGGCGCAATTACAGGGATTAATTATTTTGCTCAAGATGCTAGTCCACAAGGCTTGTCTCCTGATTATAATTTTGAGAATATTCAAAGAGGCTATTTTAAGGGCGCGCAAACAGATGCGCTTGCAAACGAATATTTCACCAAAATTGATAACATTCTAAAAGCGGTAGAAGGAGTTGATAGTGACCTTTTAGCATCCTCGACAATTAACGCTAAGATATTAGACATTAGAAAAAGAGAAGGTACTGCAAGTCCAAAATACGGGGATTTAAAATACAATGGTAAACTCCTTAAAAGCATGACTGATGGAGAGGTAAATGCTTTATTAACTGAACAACTAAATATCAGAAATAGCCAACGGTCTGCTAAGTCCGAATATAATCTACGTAGAAGTCGCCTACAAAGAATGTTAAATGAAGGTTATATTTCTAATACTCTCGCAGGTCATCTTGTAGTGCATTATAAGTCTTTAGACTATGAAAACGCTGTGCGTTTTATGACTAGGTATATGATTTGGGTTAAGGAACAAGATAGAGGTGTGCCTTATCTTCCTTTTGGGAATCCAAATAATATTTTTACCTTAGAAGATAATGAGGATCAGTATATCCAAACATTAACCTTTAGAACAGGAGGAACAACGCCACCAATGGACGGATATACACCACCACAGTTTGAAGATATTACTGATGATGCAGCTTTGTTTGGTCTTGCATTAAGGTCACTACCTAATCAAACAACAGCTTATGTGAATGGTTCAGGAAAAGAAAATGTAAAGAGCGAACTTAAAAAATATTTTGAAACCAATACATATTCCAGTGAATCTATGACACTTACAGATAATCTCATCACTGCTCATACTAACGGGCAAGCTATGAACCAAGAAAATATGCGTTTTTCTCATTATTCGGGATATCCGCCAGATCATCCAATACACCTGTTTGAAACTGGGCAAACCGGTGGTTCTAACAGGATTGCTGAATGGAACTTAGGAAATACCGAGATTGCTAATGGAGTAGATGGTTTTTTCAATTTGACTGAAGCAATGCGAACAAGTGATGACCCTCTTAATTTTACTACAGAAGGAAGCCTAGTTCGATCTGCTATTGAGTTAGGGGGAAGGTATAATATTACTTGGGGTTCTTATACCGATGAAGATTTAGGTAGATTATTTAATTTAGGTCACTCAACCGTTATAGGTTTTCCTTTTGGTCAAGTATTATTTGATTATAATTTAGGTAGAATCTTATACGACAATGGTTTTACTGCACGTCAATTTTTTAGAAGTGACTTTGCACTACATGCTGCATTGTCAATAGCCAATAACAATGGTAGTCTAGATGGTGTATATTTTGATGATGAAATTCTAGATAGATTAAAAGGCACGGAAAAATGTTTACATAACATTCTTCGTAAAGGGCATACTACTTTTTTTAGAAATTTATTAAATAATTTTTTAGTTGATGACACTGATCTTCATATTATTATTACTTCTGTTCCTGAGATAAGAATTGAGTTACCAAATGGTCAAATCGCTTATCCGGCTGGTGTAACCAGATATCATGAGAATACTGATTTAATAGATATTCTTATTAGTTCTAAATCAGCAAAAAATTCAAGTAATTTAATTACCATTAGAAACATGTTGCACGAGTATATTCATGCTGAAATATATAGAAGAGTTTATAGTACAAACAGCACTGCTGAAGCAGATTATAATTTCGGGATCACTTACTTAGAATATGCAGAAAAATATAATGTAGACCATCAAGTAATAGCAGAACAATATCTTGAAAGTATGGCAAAGACATTGGAAGCAATACATAAATTAGATTTAAAAGAAGATTTTGACAATCTTTCAGAATTATTAAAGTCAGAGTACCCAAATGGTTTAACTATTGATTTTTATAAAAGAATAGCATGGGAAGGATTACAAGATTCAAAAGCTTGGGGTGAACTAAAGAAGAATAATTTAGCAGAATATAACGCAGTATTAAGAACAGTTAGCTTAGAGAGAGAACATGGAGGTCAAAAAGATGATAACATATGTTCTCGTAACTAAATAAATGTATTAACTTTAAACTTAAATTTTTCTATCTATGAAAAAAGTTATGATTTTAGCATTTTGTCTTGTTTTTAATTGTGTTTTTTCACAAGAAAACAAAAAAGATTTATTAGTGCTAAGAATTGACAATCAGGAAAATGATTTGTTTCGCACACAACAACATAATGGATGCGTTGATGTTTTTTATGTAAAAGAATTATCAAAATATTCAACGCTGTACGGTTTTAAAACAAGAGAACCTAAAAGCGAAGGAGGTCAGCCTTCTAAGGACACAGAATCCTTTTCAACTGTATTTGATAATATACGAGAAAAAGGAAGGGCTGAATTTCTTAAGTTTTTTTCTAAGTACTATTTAATTTTTGTAGAAAAAGAAAGTGGAGGAGGAGATGATGATTATGTTTATTATCATGTTGTTCCGTTTATAGAAGCGATTTAACTGTAAGGTTAAAATATGAAAACTATCTTCGTCGATTTAGGAGAAGACATAAGAGTAATGAACTCGACTTCTACTATAACTATTGATAAAACAGGTGGCAATGCTCCTAAGAAAAAAGGAGGGTGTTAACCACAAAAATTATATTATGAAAAAAAAAATAGTAAACAGAAATTTATTCTTCCATTTTTTTTAGCTCGTACTCTACTTTCTTATTGTCAGAGTGAGAAAACAGAAAAGCATGAATTCGTAAAGTCATTTTTTGAAGATATTTTTATAAAGGAGAAACCTTTAGATCAAATATCTAAAGAATACAGATATAAAGGTTCTAAAATTAAATCAGAAGATGAAGCAATAGAAATGTTTCAGAATTATATAACCTATATAAAAACCACCAAAAAATATTTACTAAATAAAGATGTCGTTTTTAAAGTAGAACATTATGATGACAGCTCTATTAAGGATTTATGGCGGTTTGAAAAACAAGAAAGAAAAAATATTTTTGTAGTTAGTGTAGAAGATGAAATAGTTACCTATGTTCTATTGAAAAAAAATAAGATTTTTTCATTTTTGTATTTCCGTAAGGGAAGTGAAAGTACGGCATATTTTATACCGTATTATGTCAAGCAGGAATTCTAGTCCCTGCTTAAAGTTTATAATTTCGAAGCATTAATGATTATCTAGCTCCGCAAAGTCTCCCGACTTCGCGGAGTTTTATTTTTGATGTATACTACAAAGTCAGGAGACTTCGTCTGCCTGGGGTATCTTCTAGCTCTCTCAACTTTAACAAAAAAATCTTCGAAAAAAATGTACTCAGTTTCAAAAAATGAAACTGGTGTGCTTTATTATTGCAAAGAATATCAACTCTTTTTTATAACCTAAATAAATGAAAATAACCATCATAATAGCCAACTTGCTTATATTGGTTAGTTGTTCTAGTCAACCAGAAACACCCTTAATACCAGAAGAAGGAAGCATATCTTTTAAAAGAGATATTAAAATTATTGACCAAAAATTAGTCGATTCTACCTATAGCAGGAGTTTAAATAAGGTTCTAGAACATTCGAGAAACTCTTCAGTTGGTATAATTAAAGAAATAGCAGTAAGCAGGAGGTCTAAAAACCTAGGCATGCAAAAAATCATAGACATGCAAAACATGAGTAAAGATGCTTTTAAAAAAACGTGTCATCCTAATTTTATGGATAAAGACCTTGTGAATACCTTTTCCTTTGAATTAGGTTTAATCCTTTATGCTCATACTGCAAAAGGGAGTAAGTCAGAAAGCTGTGTTATAGACCCAGTAAATGAAACTATAACTCCCTTAATACGAGATAAAAAGAATAAAGTTATAAAATGTATGCCAACAAAATATAACTATCGTAATACTCATGATTTTTGTATAACCGAATATAGAAATGATACAAAAGTGATTCATGGATACAATTGTTTTAAGATACTATTAGAAATCAATAATCCCGTACCAATAGCCAAAGAGCTTCCGAGGGTTAAAGAAAAATACATAATGTATGTAACAGAAGAAATTATTTTTAAATACCACCCTATTATACGCTATAAAGAGGTTTTAGAAAAATATTACCCTCTAGAAGTTATTGAAACAAGTGACTTAATAGAAGGATATGAAAAAATATATACATTAACAGAAATGACATTAAAATAAAGATATGAAAAGCCTTTGATACCACTATAAATCCTCCAGTGGTGTCAAAAATTGAATGGGACAGGAAGTAGGAACATATAGAAAAACAGCTGTAGCACTACAGTTGCTTTTTTTCTTAAGACTTTATCTTTTGTTGAATATGTAAATTTGTAATACAGTATTAGATATACTACTTTTAAGAATAAATTTCGACTAAGATAAAGTCAACCCTTTTGTAATGGTAAAGAAAATCAATGCCGAAATCAATAAAGTATATTTTATTACAAAGTATACACTGATTCATATTCTTGAAGGAACCGGTAATATCCAGGTTGATTTTAAGAGTTATCAGGATTGGGAGGATAAAGCCATTTACCTGGAAAAAGGGCAGTATATCAAATTTATGTCAGACGATTTTGTAGTTCGATTTATTGATTTTCCTGATGAAATACTATTTAAATCCAAAGACGTACGAATTCTGTTTAAGCATCTTATTTCATTAGGGTATATCAATTTTAATGAATGTGAAGATTGTCAGTCTTTTCTAAATACTACTGTCTTTAATGATAAGATGAGTAATCTTATTGATGTTTCTACCGAGCAGTGGTATTGGCAAAACCCTTTTCAAGCCAATAAAGAAGAATACCAGGTTATATTTGATGTAAAAGATGTAATAGATGCAGAATTTGCAAATCAGATCAATACAAAATCTTTAATCGATTTTATGGTGAATACCCAATATGATGTTCAGCATTTGGTTAAAGATAAAATTGGAATTTCTATCCATAAACTAATACATAAAAAACAACTTACAGAAAGCAAAAAGGATATAGCATTTACAGATAAAAGTATTCAGGAAATTGCATACGATCAAGGGTTTAAAGATGCAGCATATTTTAATCGTTTTTTTAAGAACAAAGTAGGGCAAACCCCTA
Source organism: Aquimarina algiphila (assembly GCF_947494415.1). Classification (NCBI taxonomy): domain Bacteria; kingdom Pseudomonadati; phylum Bacteroidota; class Flavobacteriia; order Flavobacteriales; family Flavobacteriaceae; genus Aquimarina; species Aquimarina algiphila. Next base: position 83,245 of record NZ_CANLVC010000010.1, read on the forward strand.
GGCAGTTCAGAGATAATTTTGATTACCAAAACAGAGATACTTTCTCACAGGATATTATAGCACTTATTCAGGAATTTCATAAAGAAGAACATGCTCTTGGGTTCTATGCCGAAGAAATGAATATTAGTGTAAAAACATTATCAAAAAAGGTAAAACAAAAAATGAATACTTCTCTGGGGCAATTAATTCGTTTACAGATCATTTCATCTGCAAAGATGATGTTAGAAGAAAATGAAAATGTAAAAGATGTAGCTTATGCTTTAGGTTTTGAAGAGGCTAATCATTTTTCTTCATTCTTCACTAACTATGTAGGCACTTCGCCTACAAAGTACAAAAAATAAAAAGTACAATTTATAGCGTGTTTTTTGTAGCCTCTGCGAGGCTAATCATTTTCATATTTGCAATGTAATTACAACACACAATTTGTTTAACTACTTAAAATATAAAAAATGAATATTAAAGAACAAGCAACCCAAATGGACAGCATAGTAACTCAAGGAGCTATCGTAGATGCTGTAAAGCAATTTTTTGCAGAAGAAGCAACAACTTCAGATTATAATGGATTGGCAACTACCAATAAGCAACAGATGGTTGAAAAAATGGAAGGTTTTGCCGGAGCAATTGCAGAAGTTAATGGTATTACACATCATCATACTATTGTAGATGGTAATGTATCTGCTTCAGAATTTACCTTTGACTTTAACATGAAAGACGAGAGTAAGATTTATTGGCATGAGATTATTCGCAGAGTTTGGAATAACGAAGGAAAGGTAATACAAGAAGAATATTTTAACGCACAATAAGGTCATATTTTGGTGTATTTGACCAACACAACGAATTTAAAATAATAATAAAATATAAAGAATAGTAATAATGAAAAACATAGTAAAAACAATAGTTGTCCTATTTGCTTTAGTAATAAGTACAACGCTATCTGCTCAGGATAACAAAGCAAATAATATTGATAATAGTAATATTGCTTTAGAAGGGTATAGTCCAGTGTCCTATTTGGATTTAAAAATTGCTCAAAAAGGAGTAAAACAACATAAATCTGAATATCAAAAAGTGGTGTATTATTTTACATCAGCAGAACAAAAAGCAACCTTTGATAAGAACCCTAAAAAATATATTCCTGAATATGGCGGTTTTTGTGCTTTTGGAGTATACGCTGGCGCAAAGTTTAGACCAGATCCAAATAAATTTATAGTAAAAGATGGAAAATACTTCCTGTACCTGTACAATTTAGAATTAGATGCTCAGCAATTATGGTTAGCAGAAAAAGATCATAACAAACTTGTTTCGACAGCAAATAAAAATTGGGAAAAACTTAGTAAAACACATAATTAAAAAAGACTAGTTTTAAGATTGATTTTTATGATGGCTAAAGCATATTGATTAATAATTTGTATTGATTGGTATGCTTTAGTTTTTTATTTTAGAAGGATGAAAGAATTATTACAAGAAATATCGAGATGTACCGTATGTTCTGAGCATTTAGAACTGGGGCCGAGACCTATAGTATCGGGAACAATAGAGAGTAAGGTTGTAATTATTGGTCAGGCACCCGGAACAGTAGTACATAGAACAGGTATTCCTTGGGATGATAAAAGTGGAGATAATTTGAGGAGTTGGATGGGAGTAGATAATGATACATTTCATAATGCTACAAAAGTAGGATTAGTACCTATGGGGTTTTGTTATCCAGGAAAAGGTAAGTCGGGAGATTTACCCCCGAGGAAAGAATGTGCTCCATTATGGCATAATCAACTACTGAAGCAAATGAAAAATGTAGAACTCACGATATTAGTAGGTAAATATGCTCAGGATTATTACCTAAAAGAAAAATCAAAACGAACATTAACAGAAACTGTTCATAGTTTTGAAAGCTACCTCCCCAAATATTTTGTTTTGCCACACCCTTCCCCAAGAAATAATATCTGGCAAGCTAAGAATGAATGGTTTGGGAAAGAGGTATTGCCTCGGTTAAAAGAAGAAATTAATCGTTTGGGACTGACTTCATAAAGCAGCAAATAGACTAAATGTGATAACATTTTATCTATTCGTTGTATTGCTTATGAATGGTTCAATATAAATTTGCAAATATCTCTATAGATTTTTAAGCGTAGTATGCTTTGAAATTATACTTATTGCAAAATTATGATCATGAATCTAAAACCCTTTCTTTATATAATACTTACAAGTGTTTTGCTACTCGCATGTAATTCTAGCGAATCAGAATTTACCAGAAGTATAGAAGACTTCAATTTTGATTGGAAATTTCATTTAGGAGATGTTAAAAACGGACAAAGTATAACCTTAACAGATACCAATTGGGAAGAGATTCGATTGCCACATGATTGGAGTGTTACACAAGAATTTTCTCAAGAAAAGACAGCAGGTGCAACAGGATTTCTGCCAGGAGGCATAGGTTGGTATCGTAAAATTTTCACAGTGCCTTCAAGCACAAAACATAAGCTCACTTGGATCGAGTTTGATGGCGTGTATTCTAACTCAGAAGTATGGATTAATGGACACTATTTGGGAAAACATCCTTATGGATATACACCTTTTACCTATGAATTGACGAAATATTTAAACTATGATCAACCCAATCAGATTGCTGTAAAGGTAGACCGTTCTGCTTATATAGACAGTCGATGGTACCCAGGTTCAGGGATTTATCGTAATGTAAAATTAGTAACCAAAAGTAAAGTACATATACCACAATGGGGAGTTTTTGTTAGTACTCCCAAAGTTTCAGAAAAGAAAGCGACTGTAGCGATTACATCAACAATAGCAAATCAATCTTCAGAAAAACAAAAAGCCATTGTCCGTACTGTAATCTATAATCAGGATATTAAAATAACTAGTATTCAAAATAAAATAGATATTGAACCGAATGCATCAGTACCACAATTACAAGAAATTACTATTCAAAATCCAAATATCTGGGATATAGAAACTCCAAATATGTATAGACTTGTTTCTGAAGTTATCGTTAATGATGTTGTTGTAGATAGATCTGAAACTCCTTTTGGAATTCGTTCTATTGCTTTTGATAAAGACAAAGGGTTTTTCTTAAATGGAAAAAATACTTTGATCAAAGGTGTTTGTCTGCATCATGATGGAGGTTTGGTAGGAAGTGCGGTGCCCAAAGGTGTTTGGAAACGTAGATTGAAAGCGTTAAAAGAAGCTGGGTGTAATGCAATTCGAACTGCCCATAATCCTCCATCAGAAGAATTCTTGGATTTATGTGATCAAATGGGGTTTCTGGTACAAGATGAAGCTTTTGATGAATGGAATAATCCAAAAGATAAAAGACATAATTATAATCAAAAAGAAGCCAGCCCATTGACAAAAGGGTATACTGAGCATTTTACCGAGTGGTCTGCTCGGGATATAAAAAGTATGGTATTACGGGATCGCAATCACCCATCTATTATCATGTGGAGCATCGGTAATGAAATCGAATGGACGTATCCCAGATATATGAGCGCAACAGGATATTGGGGTAAAAACCGAGTAGGTGATGTAAGTTATTATTGGGATGAACCTCCTTTATCAATAGATCAAATAAAAGAAAATTTTAATACCGAAGGACAAGGGAAATTTAATTTAGCTAATACAGCAAAACAACTATCAAAATGGGTTAAAGAAGAAGATACTACTCGTTTTGTTACTGCAAATATTACCATACCCTCAGTAAGTAATTTTTCTGGTTACGCAGATGCTTTGGATGTTGTTGGTTTAAGCTATCGTCAATCGGTATATGACTATGTACATCGCAATTATCCTGAAAAAACGTTTTTAGGAACAGAAAATTGGGCAAAGTATCATGAATGGAAACAAGTACTGGACAAGGAGTTTATAGCAGGAATGTTTTTGTGGACTGGAATTAATTATATGGGCGAATCGAGAGCATGGCCAATTAGAGGTTCCAGCAGTGGATTGTTGGATTTTGCAGGATTTAAAAAACCAGCATTTCATATGTTTAAAACTTTATGGTCAGATGAGCCACATATATATATTACAACACAGTTGATAGATCAATCACCTTATGTATGGGATGCATCTAAACAACAATTAGTCGAAAAAGAGTCAAATTGGGCAGCTCATCAAAAATGGGGGTGGCATAATGTAAATGAACATTGGAACTATAAAAAAGAGCAAGAAATTGCAGTAGAAGTGTATACTAATCAACCCCAAGTGACATTATTTTTAGATGGAAAATCATTGGGGACTCAAAAATCGGAAGATCAAAATGATCATATTTTAAAATGGCTAGTCCCTTATTCAGATGGTAAATTAACAGCAAAAGCTTTAGGAGGTTCGGTTGAATCATCAATACAAACTGCTGCAAAATTTGAGCAAGTAGCAATACATACAGATAAACAATACTTATCCACAGATGGGTATGATGTAGCCCATGTTACTATACAGTTGGAAGATATAAACGGAAACCCAATACATAATAATGATAGAGAAGTAGTATTTCATATAGAAGGAGATACAAGAGTGTTAGGAGTTGATAATGGTGGTAGAGAAGTAATAGAAAAATATCAGACCAACCATGTGCGAACATTAAAAGGAAAAGCATTATTAATACTACAATCCAATACAAGAGCATCTACGATAAAAATAAAAGCGACTTGCGATACTATAGAAAGTAATACTATTGAGATAGAGGTTAAAAGAAGTCAATAGATAAGATACTATGCCAGAAAATGTGTAGCTAAAAATACAAGTAATTTGTTTGTCAACTACATTTTTTCCCCATTTTCATAAACCTCTTCAAGTATAACTTTTTCACTTGTAGATTTATATTCAATATGTTTTCCATGTTTCATGAGCTTACCTCCAACCGTTTTAAATTCTTCATATTTGGTAATCGTATTTTTTTCTCCCTTAAATATGGATTTTTCGGTTAAGTTTCCGTCCCAATAACTATAGGTTAGAATATGATTATTAATACTATCAAAAATTTTGATATAACGCTTTATGTCATTCTTAAAATAAAATCTGTTTAAAGTTTTGTTTTGTTCTTTACCAAATCTAAGAGTTTGATATTGTATCCCATTTTTCATTCCATCTTTATAATAAGTATATGCAAGAAGTAGTTTGCTTGTTTTGTCATACCATATATGGACTTTATCCTTGTATGCTTCTTCATGCAAATCAATAGGTAAATTATAACTAGGTTCACCTTGGACTTCTCCTTGATAAGTCACCTCATAAGCTACGGCTTCTTTCTTGTTTTTTGCGATATCAAAAAAGCTGCTTTTTTTGGTATTTATTTTACCATCTTCATAGTATATTTCATTTGCCAGAGTGCCATTTTCAAAATAATATTTTGTATTTCCATTGAGGTTGTTGATGTCGGTACGTTCTTCCATCACGCTACCGTGTCTGTAGTAAAAAATCGCAGATCCGTTTTTCTTGCCATTTACGTAATCTATTTTATTTTGTATACTGCCATTCAAATAATAAGAACTCCATACTCCTTCCTTTTTATTATTAACATATTTACCTTCATCTAGTATTTTTAAACCACTTATTCTAGAAGGACCATCTAAAGTACCTTCTTTATATGTTAAAAAGTATTCATAATAAGGATCTTGTATTCTGTTCTCTAAAATCCATTCCCCCTCTAGCTTACCTTTAACAAAATTTCCTGTAGCATAATTGATTGACTTTTTTAAAGGAAAACCAAAAAAATCATCAATTCCTGACAATTGAATAAAATATAACCCATTGAGTAGGTGTCCCCTGTAACTTATAAGATTATCTTGTTTATTAAAATCCAAGTCTCTAATATTTCTAAAGATAGAATTTTCGGGACCTTTATAAAAATAATTAAACTTCGTAGGAATAGTATCTGATGCTGAGTCAAATATATTTTCTTCTATAGTTTTATCGTCAAAAGAGTATCTATATTTTTGATTAATAAAAGCATAGAAATCAACATTGTCTTTTATTGTGGAATTAAAAAACTTTACTTGCGGGGTTCCTTCATCAGCATTTAATATCCATCTATTACCTGTAGAAATATTGTTATTTATTTCACAATCAATAAAAGTAATATAACCCTCATCTCTGTTATCAAAGAAGTCACCTGCCACTTTATTATTTATAAATGATACATTTTTAAACTCAACTTCTGCTAAGGAGGACATTTCTTCTGAAAAAGTATTTAAAGCAGAGAAAATAACGTTATCTGTGACCAAACAATTAGAAACAGATAAAGAGGAACCTATTTTATTTGATTCAATATAGAATATCTCTTCAAGATTATTATTATAAAACTCAGATTTAGTTACCTCTATGTCAGATCCATTTTTTGAATAGATTGCAGATCTGGCATTTTTATAAAATTCGCAATTAGTAAAACTAAATTGTTCGCTATCAATAATACGAGCTCCAATTGCACCAGTTCCGTTAAAATGAACATTTTGAAAGAAAAAGCTCAAACAATCTATAAATACTGTTACAGAGCCACTACATGCTGAGTTATCAAAAGGCTTATGGTAAAAATTGAGATTATCTAACAATATATTTCCGCAATTATTAAACTTAATAACATCAAGAGCACTTGTATTCACTATAAAATCTATTGATTTATCCTTGCCTCGAATTTCTAAATTGTAATAATTAAATAAACTTAGTGAAGCATTCCCTTCGTAATCCTGAGAAAAATAATAAGTTTCATCTTGGTAAGAAGGTTCTTCATCATCATCAAAACTGGTTATCAAATATTTTGGTACTTTTTCTTTATGAGTTCGAAAATATTTTTCAAAATTCAAACTTTGTGCATCTACTATAATTACTCTTTGAGAAGATAATGCGTCTAGAAATTCTTGTTCATTATAGACTACCACAGTATCTCTAGTTATCAAAGAATACTCATCCTCTTTTTTAAAAAAGTTGTAATCCAAAAAATCGTCAAAAACATAGCCTGAGATTGTATTATTTGTAACAGAAGTGTAATTAACCTTAACCCATTGGCCATAAGCTTTTTTATTTTTCCCAAGCTGAATTTGATCAAAAAAATTAGTAAAAGAAATGATCTTCAATTTTGTTTTATAAGGTAAAAAAGTAATCCGTTCAGCATTGATATTAGGTTCTTTTCTGAGTACCAAACCATCATCAGAATTCACTGTAACATCAAAAAGATATGAATTCTCAGGTATTTCTTCTGGAGATTTTTTTAGATCTAGTTTTTGTGTGCTTGTATCCTCACTGGTGGTTTCGGTTTTACAAGAAATGATAATACCAGAAAATATAACTAATAATAAAACTTTTTTATATATTTTGATAGTATTTGACATCAAAGAGGGTGTTTTATTAAGGAGTAATGTGATTGTTTATATAGATAGTAGTGGTAGGGATGTCTTCTTTGTAATAACCAGTTAATAAAACATCTTGATCTCCATCACCATCAATATCTGCCACATTGATAGAGTGCTGTGAATAAAAATCGAGTGCTGCTTTTTTGTAGAGTGTAAAATATCCTTTTCCGTCATTTAAGTAGATATCGGTTCCTTCGTTTGAATCATAATCTTCGTCAAAAATTCTGTTTCCTGTAATAATCAGATCTTTATCATTGTCATTATCGATATCTGCAAAAACGAGATTACCCATATTGTAACCTATAACTTCGGTATCAGTCTCTTTAAAGTTTCCTTTTCCGTCATTTATATAAAACAAGGATTTCATTTTCGTGGTATTTTCGTCTGGCATATATGCCCCCGAAATAAATAAATCCTTATCCCCATCGTTATCAATATCTTCTGCTTTTAGTATACCTTGGGTAGCTGGAAAAAAATTATGTTTTTTGGATATAAATTGCCCAGAACGATTTTCATAAACAATGGTCCTTGGGTTAATTTCATCAACTGTTCCCTGAATAACAATGTCATCATCCAGATCTTTATCCATATCAAAAACAGCAACTATAGGATCATATAATTTTTCAAGATTAATATTTTTTTCTAAAATAAGTTCAGAATTTTGATTAGTAAATATTTCAGAAAAATTATTAGCTATTACCAGTAAATCTTTATGAGTATCCCGATTAAAATTACAAAATTTTACTGTTCCCCAATAGATTTTGTTAAGTTCGAAATGAGAATCTTCTTTAAAAACTCCATTGTTATTGATATAAAGTTTAACTGCATTTGTTTCTTCTATATTTAACCTTTTATTCTCAAGCTGTTGACCAGTAAGTATAATGTCAAAATCATTATCATTATCAATATCGGCTACGTCAATTCCCCCATATTCCACCCCACTAAACACAGATCTTTTATCATGAGTATAATTACCAGTCCCGTCATTAATGTAAAGTCTGGTAACCGTTTTTAAATTTTCAGGACTATTCGTATAACCGGATATAATCAAATCTTGATCACCGTCTTTATCTACATCAAAAAACGCATTGGCCGAATCTCCTACTGGAATTAATTCAGTTTTTTTCTTAGTAAAAGCCGAAACAGAATCTATATCAGGATTCTTCTTTTTAAATATTACTTCATTATTGGCTGTAATAGTAATAGAGTTATTTGTTTTATTTTGTTGTTGACCCTGACAAGATGATACTATGAGTAACACCAAGAATATATTTTTAAAACTCATGATTTAATTTAAAGTTATTATATAGTTCCTTCCTGTATATACTAGATGTTTAGTATTAAATTGTAATAATGGTAAAAATGATTTGAGATACACAGTTTATTAGCAAATTACGATAAAATATTGAAATTTTTACGAGAAATATCATGAGAAACCTATTACTATTATCAGCAGTTTACTACTAAAATTGATTAATCTTGCTGCGTTTTTACATATAAAGTAAGTAACTACATTAGTAAAATATGAAAGAGAAGGTTTAATAGAGATTTATCGATCACTTAGAAAGAAAAAATTTTAAACCACTTTAAAGATAATAACGTGATTTCAGGACGGGACAAAATCATAAATTAAAAAACCCCGAACAATTTGTTCGGGGTTTTAAGGAGGCATCTTTAGGAATACAATCGAGCTTTTTGACACAAGATCATGGGTTAATTATCAGATATTTAAGAGGTTATTAAAAAACTCTGTTCTGCAAGATTAAGCAGTGTATTCATAATTGTTTCCCTCTTCTTACGCTTCTTGAGCTCTGATGATAACCATCATCTAAATTAACTTCCTTGAGTTTGATGGCCCCAGGTTCTTGCATTTTATCAATTATAATGGATAAATCTTCACTTTCTAAAATCTCTTTGATCTCATCAAATTCATCACACCAAATTTCTTCTTGATTTTTATCAAGATTCGGCGTTCTTTCATTTTTTCTGTTCTCATCTGCAACAATACGTGCTTGTATGCGACTTAGATTTTTGGGGCTCATAAATTCTACTCCATAAAGAGAATTTTTTGCTTTTTTTACCACTAAACGACCATTTTCTACCCAAGCGGTTTCCATAGAATCATTAACTTCATAACCAGCACTTTTTAATGCTTTTTTAATAGCTACCCGTCTTGTTTCGACAATAATTTTCTGTGATTCTTCTTCATACAAATGGGTTGCTCTTTCTAATGCCTCCTGTAACTTAACAAGATTATCTGATTTGAGTAATTCTTTCCATTTTTTAATAAATTTAATTTCTAATGCTAATGTCTCCAATTGTGCAATGGCATTTTTTAGAGCTTCTTTTATATCGTTTAGCTCCAACTGCGTTTTAGTAAACGCAGCTGCTTCTATAATGAGCGAATCTATTAAAAGAGGATAATTAACATCTTTGTCATTAAGAGCATTGCATCGCTGTATAAACTCTTGTGTTTTATCTTGAGAAAATCCCTGCACATACATTTCCTTTAAAGTGTTTTCTAGTTTTTTAAGCCTGGATAAAACTTTTGGGAGATTTGAACCCCATTCTTTAACAGAAAGTAAACTATTTCCAGCAGATAGCCGTTTTTGTATCTCTATTTGCTCATCAGTTAATTTTTGTTCATTAAAAGCAACGTCCTTTAAGGTTTTATACAAGCCATCTATTTTTTGACTGTATTGTTCTATTTCTGCTTCCGAAATTACCAAAGGTTCTTTAAAATCTTCAAATTCAATTTTCTTTTTTTGTAATAGAAATCTTAATTCATTATGCGTGCTCTTCAGGTTTTTATAAGTTTCCCATTTAGAAGCTCTTTGTTTAACAACTTTTTGGACTAGGTTCTTCTTTTCCTTTTCTAGGTATTGTATTTGACCGGGTACTTCACGCTCTATTTTTGAGTAATCGTCCTCTGAAATGCTTTGATAATGTTGTAATGTTTCTTCTAGAGACATGCTTAAGTCTTCATCCAAAACACCATGTTTTAAAGCATATTCTTTAATATCTTCAATTTTACTTCTTAGGCTAGTAAGCCATTTTTGTTTTATTATTCTCCTCTCTTCGGGCGTAACTATTCTTACTACTTTTGGACCACTCATTTATATTGAATTTAGGGCATTTTTTATAGCTTCTTCCAATCTCTTTTTTTCACCTTCTGTATCTTGAAACCATCGGTATGATGTTGTTCTATGTATAACAGGGATTGATTTTTTGAGAACTTGTGGGCGCCACAATTCTCTATATCGGGCATTTTTTAACAACTCATTATTTGGCGCGTCACACTCAATACCAATAACAAATCTGCCACTTTCCTGATCCTGTATAGCCAAGTCTACATAGAAAACATTGTAATCACTATTTTCTACAGTATCATAACCCAAGCCTTTGATGTAATTTTTAACTGTATTTTTGAATCCATCATTTTTAAGGACGATGTCTTCATAGCTATTAGCTAACGAAAGTTTACGGATACTCTTATTTGCAACCTGAATCTGGGTATTAGAATGGGTTTCGGCAAAGTTCAAATAGGCCTGTATGTAATCTCTTGGTTTGGAAGGTGATCTTCCTATAGATAGCATATCCGAAATATCATTAATGGGCATTGAAGTCGCAATAATTACTTTATATCGAGCTCTGGTAATCGCTACATTTAGCCGTCTTTCACCTCCACGATGTCCCAGGGCACCAAAGTTTCGACGAAAAACACCATGCTTATTATGCCCAAATGTAGTGCTAAACAAAATCATATCTCGCTCATCGCCCTGCACATTTTCTACATTTTTTATAAAGAATCCCATGTCCTCTCCTTCTTGCTGCTTATTTCGCTCTTGTAGTAACCTTGCCATGAAATCTTGATCGTTTAGTGCCTTTTCTTCAATTTTTCCTTCAATAAGTTCAGATTGCTTTTTGTTGAAAGTAACAATACCAGTGCTTAATCTTTTGTTTTCTGGTAATTGCCAATGATCAGACAAGTATTGGATTAAAGCGTCTGCTTCATCACTATTTGTTTGTTCATTATAAATACCATCTACCCGAATTACTTCCAAGGGTTTAATTTTTTCTATTTCATCTATAGGATGATACGCCGGAACATGTAATTGCCCACTATAAAAAGCATGATTAGAAAAATTAATCAACGCTTTATACTGTGAACGATAGTGGATTTGGAGTGTAGTTGTTGGCAATACCGTCTTAGCTAAGGTTAATAGGTCTGGGCAATCTTTTACTTCCTTTTTATTCCATGCGTCTTCATAACTAGCCAATTCTTCTTCAGAATTATCTTCACTTAATTCAACATTAATTATATCGTCATCATCGTCCGTGGCTATTTTATGAGCAAAGAAGCCAGCTGGAGGCATCTGTTTTTCATCACCGCTTATGATTGCTCTTTTGGCTCGATACAAGGATGGAATAGCATGTTCTATTAGCATTTGAGAGGCTTCATCAAAAATAACCACGTCAAACATACCTGCTTGTAACGGTAGCGATTGAGAAACAACCTCTGGGCTCATAAGCCATATAGGGCGCACATCCATTAACCCTATTTCCTCTCCTAAATGGATGAATTCTCTAAGTTTTTTATAATTCTTTCCTCGTAGCTTGGTAATAGAATTCCATTGGAGCTTCGTACCTATTTTTTCGAAATCGTAATTGAGATTTAGTAGTTTTTTATTTTGTTCTTTAACATTTGATAAAAACTTATCTAATGACTTAACACCTTGTTCTATGTCGCTTTCTGCCATGAGCAGAGCAGGTGATCGCTTTTCTATGCGTTGTTTCCAACCCAATAATCCTTCACGTCTAATAGTTTTCCTGATAAGTTGACTTCTGCTATCAGAAGGGAAATCCTGAATTTGCTGGTCATATTTTCTAAATAGTGCTAATAGCTTTAAGGTATTGTCAAAGTTTTTTTTGTCCCCTAATCTTATCCTAAATTTTTGATACGGAATAAAATAAGCCATATCAGCTTGCATTTTTTCCAGAATTGATACATCAACATCATTATTTTTAATACGTTCTTCGAATTGTTTATAACTGGTAGGTTCTAACCATTGTGCTAGCGGATTTAACTTTTTATAGGATTCTTTTCTAATTTGATATCGCGAGTTAGAATCTCTTAAATGCTGAATAAATACCTTGTATTCTTTCTTGTCTCCTGTCCTTAATAAGTTTCGAGCTTCGTTTTTAAGAGGACAGCTTTTTAGAGCTTGGGCCAAAGCGATGGTTTGCAATAATTCACTTAATTTACTACCTATTTTTACTGCAAGCAATTTATCTTCGAGAATTGGCTCAAACCCAACATTTAGTTTTTTCATTTGTGTCTGATATTGCCCTTGATAATCTCGAAAAGTTACTTCGTTAACAGATGCTATTTTTAATTGCTTTACGTGTTCATCTTTTAATTGAAGTTGGTGTATACTCAATATTTTTTTTAACCTGAAATTGTGTATCCATGATAATGGATTAAGTATCTTGAATTTTGATTTTCTCAAATAAGAATCACAACCTCTGATGGTTTTGTCTAACTGTTTGTCCAAAGCTTGTTTTAACCATTCTGTGAATTGCTCGTTTCTTTGATCGGCAATCAGTTTTTGTACAGATATTAAAAGTTTACTTAGAGCACTTGATATATCTTCTGCTGTTGATTTTTCATTGAATTCATCATAAATTAAATCAAACCAGTTTTTAGCATTTTCGGCTTCTACATTGTTTATTTTTAGAAGTTTGTCTTCATTTTCTCTTAGCCATGATTCGTAAAATTGTGCCTCTGCATTATCATAAATTCCAGAGGTTTGTTTTATACAAGCTACTCTTTTCTCTTCAACTTCATAAAAGTTTTTTAAACCTGTATAGATAGTACTTTGAGTAGCCTCATCATATTGTGTTATTTGAAGGTTAATCAAGCTATTTTCTTCATATTTTGAAGGTATCCAATCATTTATTAATCCACTAATTTGTTCTTCTAGAACATTCAACTCATTGACTGTATTGTTTTCTAGGTGATTTCTAACTTCTGGGACATCAATATAATTTTTTGATTGAATTTCAATGAGCTCGGATAATATGTTGCGATAACTTATCCCTGAAATATCATCTAACTTATGTATTTGTTGTGATAAAACATTCAGTTCAGCTTCTATTCTGTCTATTTGTTGAGTTAGATTAGCCCTTTGGCGTTTAATTTCTTCAAAAGAATTTTGATGTTTGGTTTTATTGAGATGATGAGATACTTGTTCTCTAATACTCTGAATAATAGGTTGCCTATCTTTTGTGATATCTGTTATGGTCAGTGCCCTATTTTCTATTTCTGCAGCTTCGAGTCGTTTCATTATCACCTGAATAGCTGCTCTTTTTTGGGATACCACCAATACCTTCTCTTTTCTACCTATACAATCAGAAATGATATTTACAATCGTTTGACTTTTACCAGTTCCTGGTGGGCCTTCTATAACAATGCCTGGATTTGAGCGACTTTGCATGACTGCTTTTTCCTGTGAAGGGTCTACAGGGACCACGGTGTATCGATCGCTTTCTGAAATAATCGGATCATAAGCCGGAATTTCTGGCGTAGTTATTTTCAAAATAGGCTCCATTGCAATATCCGTATGCGGTAGCTTCTGAAGCAAACGAAGGTCTTCACTGATGGCTTGTCCAGTGAAATTTGCATTAAAGAATACAGCAGAACAATACAGTTGTAGTCCCACTTGTTTTAGTTTGTAAGTAACTTCTGGGTGTGAAGTAAGTTGTATGCTGTTAGATTGAATATAAGAACCAAATGCGTCAATTACCTCTGAGATACTTAGTGTTTGTCTGCCAAGAATTTCTTGGTAGATTTCTTTTATTCTTTTGTATTGATCTTCCTCTAATGAGCTCGAAAGTGCTGGATTTAACCTAACTTCTTCACGAATTTTATCGAAGCCCACTTCGAGTGTTGGGGCAGCTCTGTTTTTTAACTCTAAGGCCACAGGCCATAGAAGAATGGGAAGTACGCGTGGTCTATGAGTTGTTTTTACTTGACTAATTAAAAATGGAAACCCCATATATAAGGACTCTAAACCCGTATCTCTTTTATAATTGGCCGCTTTTAGAAGCATACGCCTTGTTCTATAGTGTAAGAGTGGGTTTTTACTAAAACTCATCGGATCAACCGTTTCTGTGCCAGAAGACCTATTGAGAATACTATTCATTAACTTTTCTGAAGATTTTAATGAAGTACCTAATTCATTGATGTCTATACGAGCAGAATTTTTAGAGATGATCAGTCTTACCAAAGGCCCTCTGGAAGATGCATATATTATTTTCTTTTCGAAAAAGCGTAATAAACTAGAAGCGTACTCATGCTTTGGAGGTGTTATCCATTCGCTTTTTGGAATTGATAGGCACAATACAGATTGTAATAAAGAAAGTCTCTTTTGTATTCTAAATCGATCCGCCCAGCGGTTCAATGATTCATTATTACTCTTAGAGAAACCTTCTAGATGATTGTTTAACAATTCATAAATCTCTATTCTAGGTTTTACTAGTATATCTCTGTAAAATGATACATCTGGATCGATACCAATTTTTTCGGCTAAATCTATACAGTCTTTAACAAGTTGATCTATAGGAACAAATTGTTGATGCTCTGCACTTACCATGAGGATTAAATCTTCTTCACTTAATCTAATATCTCCCATTAGATCAGACAAAGCAATATTCTTTGCGTCGGGATAAATTTGACGGAGTAAATCCATTTCAGATTTCAACCTTACTTTTGAAGTGCTAAGAGTATTTATTTTAAACTTATCCTTGTCAATATCAATTTCAAGACTTTTTGCTTTCTGTACTACATTTTGTCTTCTTCTTTTTAAATGAACCAACCATTTTTCGCGATTGATGTTGTCTAGATAATCAGGGATTTCTCCTTCTATCAATTGTGATGCAATAATAGGATTGCTAAGCAACCAAGCAGGGATGATGATTTGACCTCTCCAAGTTAATGGTAAAGCGTCATTTAAATGCATCAATGCCAATGAAAACCGCCATTCTAAATCAATATCTTCTTTAGAACGAAGGTTTCTTATAGAAGAACATATGATATCTTCTCCTTGTATCTCTTTTACCCAATTTGAAATTTTTCCAGAGGTAAATAACTCTAACCCTTCTTTCCAGTTTTTTTCTTCAGCTGCAGCGAGGGCAAAATAACTTAGATTGACGTAGGTCTCGTCGCCAAGTATAATTTTTTTCTCTTTCTCTTGTTTTAAGCTTGTTGAAGACTCTATTGGGGGAGCTACATATTCTTTTTTCAACCATTTATCGACCTCTTCCCAATGCCAACGTTTTAAAGGGTCTCTGCATAAAAGTCCTTTAAGTAATAACAATAATCTTTCATCTATATTAGTTGGTAACTCAACACCTCTAGTTACCAGATGAATCATAAAGGCTTTATCATTGATATTTTCAAAAAATGCTCCTTTGGTAATCTGTTCTAAAACAATCATTCCCAAACTCCACCAGTCTGAAGCAGGGCTTATACCACCAATAATAGCTTCTGGAGCAGTATATCTTGTGAGTTCTAAGGGGGTATCGGTATCTAAATCATAATCTGACAAACGAGCAGAGCTAAAATCAATAATTACTAGGTCAAAACACTCTTGATTTCGGATAAGTATATTCTGCGGACTTAGGTCTCGGTGTCGCATCCCAACTTCAGAAAAATCTCGAAGAGCTCTTCCTATTTCGTCAACCAATTTCTCTATTTGATTTTCATCAACATAATCAAGGGTGTCTAAAGCACCTCCTTTTATTTGTTCGGTAACTTCAAAAAAGCGATTATCCCAATACCCAGTTTCAATCAATGCTGCTACATGATCAATGTCAGCCTTTTGCAAAACATTATAGATAGCTTTATCTGGTTCATAATTTTCATGGTACAAGGTTAAAAAACAAATCTCTTCCTTGTCATTCTTAACTAAAAAACATTCTTTGGTTGCTTGTGTGGTCTTTACAATTTCTATTACTGTATACTCACCTATAGATTGTATTATTTCTTCTTCTGGAGCAATGGCAGTTTCTTGGATATCTGCTCCGCATTCCATACACATAAAATCTTGCTCTCCTACTTCATGTCCGTTTTCGCAATATCGCGTTTTTTGCTCTGGAGGTGTTTTCTGAATTTCTACGCTTCCACCAATAGGTGTTTGTTTAACATTCATCAATAACCAACTACATGTAACGCTTTCAATAGTATTTTGACAATACATCTCGTTAACCGGTCTTTCACTATTGCATGCTGGGCAAAGTCTTATATACTCCATTTTTATTTTTTCTTTATCACAGCTTGAGTGCTTTTTATATCAACTCCTTCTTGTTGCAACGTTTTTGTTATTTCCTTCATTCCCTGTATAGGAATACCCGCCATCCATACTTTATTATCATCAAATTGTACATCCAATTTTTTTTCTGGAATACATTTTACATAGTCCGAAAATGTATGTTCTCCTAATGATGTTAGTAAATGAATTTTTTGATTATCGCTACCTAACAAAGCCTTGGTTTGAGTTTCTTTATAATCATAAGGTTCAGAGATGAGAACATCAATAAGTCCTTCGAAGATTTCTTTTTTCTGTTTAAGTTTTTGATAAGAATAACCACTATATACTAAAACAGATAGATTGTAAGGTCTTAAGAAAGTAAGCAATTCAAACAGTGCAGCTTGTTGATCAAAAGGTTCACCTCCTGTAATAGTTATTCCATCACAGCTAGGTAACCACGTTTTCAAAACTCTTTTCAATTCATTTATATCAACCATTTTGGTGTTAAATTGCCAAGTGTCTGCTGAAATACAACCTTCACAATGTATTGAACAACCTTGAAACCAGATACCTATTCGTTTTCCGGGGCCAAGAGTTGTAACTGGAAAATGTAAACGTGAAATCCCAATTTCCATTGATCTACTTTTTAATTAAATTGATGGTAGTCCCTTTGTTTTCAAATGAAATACCTTTGGACTCGACAACATCGCCTTTGACAGGATTTATTGAAAACAAAGCTCTCGAAATAGGAGTAATAAAATGATATTCTATCTTATTTCTGATGCCTCTACCACCGTTATTTAAATCTTTAATAGACAGTTCTTCGAGTGTATGAATTACATCTTCTTGAATATGAAGCGAAATGCCTAATTGTTTCTGAATAGCGTTGATGTGATTTTCGATCATCATATTGAATATCATTTTGCCAACATCTTTTCTGATGTAATCAAAAACAATGATGTTATCTCCAATTCGATTCAAAAGTTCAGGTCGATTCAAATCGAATTTGAAATAGCGTTCAATCTCATTTCTTACTTTCTTTTCTACCGTTTCAAAATTATCTTCATAAGTCACGTTTGGAAAACGCTCTCCGGTAGCTGATTTTTTATAAATCCCCAGGTTGGAAGTGAAAACTATTAGCGTTTCAGAAAAATAAACTTTATCACCTCGGCCACTTGTAAGTACCCCATCATCTAGAATTTGAAGAAACTTATCTAGAATTCTAGGATGAGCTTTTTCAATTTCATCAAACAATACCACGCTAAAAGGCTTTTCTCTAACTGCATTGGTCAATTCGCCTCCTAAATCATAACCCACATAGCCTGGAGGTGCACCAATGAGTCTTTGGTCAGAATGTTCTGCACTAAACTCGGACATGTCAAATCTAATATAAGCACTTTCGTCACCAAATAAAAGACTAGTTAAGGTTTTGGCTAATTCCGTTTTTCCGACGCCCGTTGGGCCAGCCAAAAATACAACACCTCTAGGGCGATTATTTCTTTTGGAACTGCCGACACCTGTTATAGCTCTTTTTACAATATCCACCATGTGCTGTACAGAATGGTCTTGCCCTTTTACTCTTTTTCTAATAAAAGCTTCGCCATTTTCAATTTTCTCTCTATCAATTTTAACCCAGGGATCTTCAGTTACTCCTACTTTATATCTCCTTACGGCGTCGACAATAAGAGAAATATGAATAGATTCTGATCGAGCCAATTCTATAATGGCTACTAAATCCAAGAGAAGTAACCCTTCAGTCTCATCAACAAAATCTGTGGCTATTCTTTTAGCTTCTGTTTTAGTTTCGCATAAGCTTTCTACAATAGGATCTACTAATCTTCTTCGAGCAATATGGTCTGGTTTACCTATTGGGATATGTCTTATTTTGGGATTGTTAACGACCATCCAATCGGGTAAATCCCCTTCTTTGTCTACTATCCAAATAACAGTGTTGTAAAATGGTTTAGGTGGTTGCCCATAAGGTTTTGTTTCTGTAGTTTGGGATAGTATATGTGTCAAACTAAAGGTGTCATGCTCGGCCTTTATTAGATTTTCAGCATTCATCAAAAATTGAGAAGCGAAATCAACAACTAAGGCTATGGGCTCATTAGGATAGTTGACTATGGTTTGTAATACAATATTAAAAGTTTGTAAATTATGGTATATGTCATCTTGCTGAAGCGGAATATGAAGCTTTTGGAACAAGGCTTTTTTTTCTTCAGGATTTCCAAGAAAAAAAGGAATATCAAAACCACTCATAGGATTGTAATAAACCACATGCCTATAGCCTGTACTTTTAAGTTCGGCATCAATTGCATTTTCTAATCTATGCCAGCTGTAGCTTCCGAAATCATTTTTGATAAGCTGAAAATCTTTAATATTTCCAGAAAGGATGAATTGACTTTTTAAAGGAAGAAATCTTCGAAAATCTTGTAACCATCTTACCTTGGCGTCTTTCATTTTTTACTTTGTTTTGCTCTTTTTCAATAATCTTTAAAGCTCTTAATTAACCACTACGAGAGACACTTGATTTGCTAACCAAATAGCTATTACTCCAGAATCATTTAACATAAAAAATCTCAATGAACTTACAAATATGTTCATGCTTTACAGTTCGTTTATCCTTTCTATTTATTCAGTAGAGTGATTTCTATATCCAATTGTACATAGAATTTGTCTAGAACAATTTTTCTCTATTTTGTGCCTTATAGGGCTTCCAAACTCGTGTATTAGTCTCTTGTTAATTTAACAACTAATAACAAATCTAAGTCAAACAAGTTTTATAGTTGCAAAAAATATTAGAAAATTTTTAGCGTGTATTTGAGCTTTTTATTGAAACAGCTCTTGGTAGTCTTAAAACATTCATATCAGCTTATTACATTGATATGAGGATGAAAAGGGAACAAGATGTAATGTGTTTAATACAATAACTGGTCTTGATTCCTGCTATTAGGAAGAGCCAATTTAAACCAAACAAAAAGCCCAAACAAATTGTTTGGGCTTTTAAGGTGGTGCCTCCAGGAATCGAACCAGGGACACAAGGATTTTCAGTCCTTTGCTCTACCAACTGAGCTAAGGCACCTTGTTGTAAGCGGATGCAAATATAGAACGCTTTTTTTAATCCTCAAAAGAAAAAATTAAAAAAATCGTTTTGTACTTTTGCAACTTAGAAATAATGATATGAATCTTGTCGTTGATGTAGGGAATACGTATACTAAAATTGGAGTTTTTGATACATCTGAAATTGTTTATAAAAATACAATTAAACAGAATTCTTTTAAAAAGGAGATAGAGCGTGTGAAAAAAGAATACCCTCTGATTGCCAAAGCAATAGTTTCTTCTGTTGGAAATATGAATAAAGATCAAATACTGTATGTCAAGAATTCTTTTAATACTCTAATGTTGGACCATAAGGTTAACATGCCATTTAAAAATTTATATAAAACACCAAATACTCTGGGTATTGATCGTATGGTTCTTGTTGCGGCTGCAGTAGATCAGTTCCCAAAGAAGAATACCCTGATTATTGATGCAGGAACTTGTATTACCTACGATTTTAAAAATGAAAAAGAAGAATATATTGGTGGAGCAATAGCTCCCGGGTTACGATTAAGATATAGCAGCTTAAATAATTTTACTGCAAAATTACCACTGTTAGAATTGACATCTCCCCAAAATCACATAGGAAAAAGTACAGAAGAAGCTATACATTCGGGTGTGGTTTTCGGAATTTTATATGAAATTAAAGGAGTAATTGAAGAATATTGCAACATTTATCCTGATTTAACAGTTATTTTAACCGGAGGAGATGCACATTTTTTGTCTAAAAGATTAAAAAATGGCATATTTGCCACTTCCAATTTTTTATTGGAAGGATTAAACTGCATTTTAGCTTTTAATAATAGTAGATGATAAAGAAGATTTTAGTAGTTGTATTAGTGCATATTGCGGTAATATCTTATGCTCAGGAGGGAACCTCTTCACCGTATTCTTTTTATGGAATTGGAATACCAAAATTTAAAGGAACGGTAGAAAATAGATCGATGGGGGGATTAAGTGTACTTGCAGATAGTATTCATTTAAATCTTCAGAATCCAGCATCATTTAGTGAGCTTGGATTAACCTCATATACGGTAGGAACATCATATCGTAATTTTAAATTAAGTAATGCCAATGAATCGTCCTCAGGAGAGAATGCATCATTAGATTACCTTGCTATAGGTGTTCCGGCAGGTAAATTTGGATTCGGATTTGGAGTTATACCACTTACTTCTGTAGGATATCGTATTAATAATATTGTAGATGACGGATCAGAATTTCAATTTGAAGGGACTGGTGGTTTAAATAAGGTTTTTTTAGCTACTGGGGTTAAAGTTAACAAGAATCTAAGCGTAGGTGTAGATTTAAATTATAACTTTGGAAATATTGAAAATAAAACAATACTAAGAAGGCCTGATGTACAGTTTGATACCAGAGAAATAACCAGTACAGATTTATCAGCTTTTAGTTTATCTTTTGGAGTAAGGTATAAGACTATGGTTTCTGAAAAACTAGAACTGGTTGCTTCGATTGTGTCAACACCATCTTTTGAGTTAAAAGCAGATGGTACCAGAGAACTAGCTACTGTAGTAATTGCAAATAATGGTAGAGAGACGGTAGCAGAAAGACAAGAAATAAACGTTGGTGATCAAAAAATTGATCTTCCTGCCGAGTTTAAATTCGCTAGTGGTATAGGACAGCCAAGAAAATGGTTTGTTGGAGGAGAATATACATATCTTGATTCTGGAGAATTTACTAATATTGTATCCGGTCAGGATAATGTTGAGTATGAAAATGCTTCAAGATTTAAAGCAGGAGGATACTATATCCCTAAGTATAACTCGTTAACGAGTTATTTTAGTCGTGTTGTTTATCGGGCAGGATTTCGATATGAAGAAACAGGATTGAATATAAATGGAAATTCGATTGATGAGTTTGGCATATCTTTTGGAGTAGGACTACCAGTTGGCAGATTATTCTCTAATGCTAATATAGGTTTTGAGTATGGTCAACGAGGGACAACAGATTTTGGATTAGTTAAAGAAGAGTTTTTTAACGTTTCTTTAAGTTTATCATTAAATGATAAATGGTTCAGGAAAATAAAATTTAATTAAATACAATAATTAACACAGCTATGAATACGAAAGTTTTATTTGTTATAGCAACAGGATTAGTTTTGAGTACTGCAAGTATAAATGCTCAAGCTACGGACTGTGCAACGACAGCTTCTATTGCTTATGAACATGCAAAGGTAAAGAACTATGATGCGGCAGAAGAGCCATTATGGAAAGTAAGAAAAGAATGCCCTACATATAGTGTTGCGACGTATCAATTTGGAAAAAAATTGTTAGAAGCAAAATATAAAAAAGCTTCTGGGGCGCCTAAAACAACTTTGGCAAATGAATTGATTGCCTTGTGGAAAGAACGTTTTCAGTATTTTCCGGGAAAGACCAAAATTGGAGATATGCATTCTGATATAGGTCAACTCATGTATGATAATAAAATTGGTACTAAAGAAACTCAATTTGCTGAATTTGATAAAGGATATTCAGAGGATAAGAAAAACTTTAAAAGACCAAAAAAGTTATACACGTATTTCTCCCTTTTTGTAGATCTTCACGGTGAAGGAAAAAAAGAACTTCAGGGCGTTTTTGATTTGTATGATGATGTTACAGAAAAAATCGAAAATGAAGAAAATAGGTTAGCAAAAATTATCGCAGAACTTACAGAAAAAGAAGAAGCAGGTACAGCTTTATCTTCTAAAGAGAAAAGAGCATTAAAAAACTCAGGAATTAATTTAACAGCTTTTAGTAAAGTAAAAGCTGGGATTAATCAGAAATTAGGAGAATTAGCAGATTGTAAAAACCTGATTCCTCTATATACAGGACAATTTGAAGCAAAGAAGGCTGATATAAATTGGTTAAAAGGTGCTGCAGGAAGAATGTCTGCAAAAGAATGTACAGAGGATCCATTATTCTTTAAGTTGGTAGAGGCATTACATAAATCAGATCCTTCTGCTAAAACAGCTTACTATTTAGGACTTTTAGCTTTAAAAGATAAAAAGACTACTACTGCATTAAAGTATTTTAATCAATCAGCAGAATTAGAAACTAAATCAAGTGATAAGGCAAAAGTATACTTCAAGATTGGTGAGATAATGAAAAAGCAAGGTAGTAAAGGAAAAGCCAGAAGCTACTATAGAAAAGCATTAAAACAAAAACCTTCTATGGGGATATGCTACTTGAGAATAGCAAGTATGATTGCTAGTAGTGCAAATAGTTGTGGAACCGACGTGTTTAGTAAAAGAGCGGTATATTGGTTGGCTGAAAACTATGCTAGAAGAGCTGGGAAAATAGATCCAAGTTTAAAGTCTACAGCAAATAAATATGCAGCAAATTATCGCGCTAAGGCTCCGACAAAGACAGATATTTTTAACAACCCAGGAATAACATCCGTTAGTGTTGGATGTTGGATTGGAGAAACTGTTAAGGTGCCTAAACTGTAATGCAGGATAAAAAAAAATATATATTAATGAACATTGTCATAGCATTTGCTGTGACAATGTTTTTTTCATGCCAATCTAAAAAAATAACTTCTCCCGATTATTTAGAATCCGAAGAAGCTCCTATTGCAGAAGCTTTTGAAGTAAATCTTAAATATACTGATTCAGGAAGGCTTACCGCTATATTAAAAGCTTCTAGAATTTTAGACTATTCTAATCGATCTTTTGCGTATCATGAGTTTCCAGAAGGAATCATATTAGATATTATAGATGAAGATGGAAAAGTAAGTGTGGTTACCTCTGATTATGCAATTTCTTATCAGGAAACAGGAATAATTGATATGAGAGGTAATGTAGATATCCTAACAGCAGATAGTACACATTTACAAGCAAAACAATTGTATTGGAATCAAAACCTTAGCTGGGTATTTACCGATCAACCGTATAAAAGTTATCTCCCGGATGGTACTATTAATGAAGCAGATGGTTTTGATGCTAATCAGGATTTTACTATCTTGAATTCAAGAATTAATGACGGAGTAATGTTTATAGAGGAGTAATCCACTACTATGAAGAAAGTATTTAAATTTTTTGAATATGCCTATTTAGTAATTATGTGCTTTTTTTTATATGAGGCATATGAAGAATGGGGGCAAGAAGGAGGGAGAAGTATGCTCTATCTTTTTTTTGCAATAGCAGCGATCTTTATGTTTTTCTTTAAAAGAAACTTTAGAAAAAGATTTGAAGCAAATAACAAGAACTAATTCATGGAATTACATTTTATTGTTATTATACTTTGTTTAATTCTTTCAGCTTTTTTTTCAGGGATGGAAATTGCTTATGTTTCCTCAAATAAAATTCATATTGAAATTGAAAAAAAACAAGGAGGGTTTATATCAAATATCCTTACTCGTTTAACCAAAAAACCTTCTAAGTTTATTGCAACAATGCTTGTTGGTAATAATGTGGCTTTGGTGATTTATGGGTTGTATATGGGAGAGGTATTGATGAGTCTATTTAGTTCGTTACTACCATCACCATATTGGGTATTAGACTATTTTATTACAGAATTAAATCTTTTGACCCAAACCATTATTTCTACAGGGATTATTTTAATTACTGCTGAGTTTTTGCCAAAAGTATTTTTTCAAATTTACTCAAATACGTTGCTTAAAATATTTTCTTTTCCTGCTTATGTCTTTTATATTATTTTTTCGCCAATTTCATCATTTGTGATCTGGGTTTCGGATTTTGTGCTCAAGAAGTTTCTAAAAACTGATGGAGATCAGGTTCAACTAGCTTTTAGTAAAACAGAATTAGGGGATTATATTAGTGAGCAGATGGAGACCGTTGAAAAAGATGATGAAATAGATAGTGAAATTCAAATTTTTCAAAATGCTCTTGATTTTTCTGATGTCAAATCAAGAGAGGTAATGATTCCTAGAACCGAGGTGGTTGCTGTAGAGAAATCCCAATCTATAGAAGAAGTTAGTAAAATATTTATAGATACCGGGTTGTCAAAAATAATTGTATATAACGGCAATGTAGATGATATTATAGGGTATGTACACTCTTTTGAATTGTTTAAAAAGCCAAAGTCTCTAAGAGCAATTTTACTTCCTGTAGTTTTTGTGCCAGAGACAATGTTTGTAAAAGATGTGCTTAATCTTTTGACAAAAAAACATAAAAGTATAGCGGTTGTTATCGATGAGTATGGAGGTACTAGTGGTATCATTACTGTAGAAGATATTGTGGAAGAGCTATTTGGTGAGATTGAAGACGAACATGATTCTATTGAACTTATTGAAGAACAAGTTGCTGATGACCAATATAGGTTTTCTGCAAGAATAGAAGTAGATCATATCAATGAATTGTATAAATTAGACCTTCCTGAAGATGAAAATTACGAAACCCTGGGAGGGATGATTGTAAATCATACAGAAGAAATTCCACAACAAGGAGATGAAGTAAAAATAGATGGATTTAGAATTAAAATTATAGAGACTTCTAATACCAAAATTGAAATTGTCGAATTACAAGTGATTGCTGAGGAGTGATTTTGGTTCTTGTTGATTTAAAATAAAAGTCGATTCTTCTCGGTTTTTATGTGCTCCTTATTTTAAAAAGTTTCCTGATACCGTTAATATGTATACTATTTTTTGTGCCTTTACTTTTAGGAAGTTTATAGCTTGCTGTTACATGTAAAATAACACAATTTTTTATTGTTTATCGAGTTATAAAACAATAAAAAGATGATTTAATTTAGGTGAAAATGCATCATAAAGACTTTGTTGACCTTATTTACATAAAAAAAGCAAAAAACTTAATAATACTTTCAGAATTTTAATTGGTATTATTACAATAAAATGGTACTTTCGCCCACTATATTTTGAATAAATAATTACACATCATGGCAGTTTTAAATAAAATCAGACAACGTTCGGTTTTTCTTATTGTAATCATTGCATTAGCACTTTTTTCTTTTGTTTTGGCGGATTTGATTCGTAACGGAGGAGCAATTTCACAAAAAGCTGAAAATGTAATCGCAACGATAAACGGAAAAGATATTGATAGAACTGATTTTGCTAGAAAAGTAGAAACAGCTTCTAGAAGTTTTGGAGGAGGATCATCAAGCATTCAGGCTGTTAATTACGTATGGAACCAAGAAATACGTGAAACAGTTTTTGAAGAGCAATTTGAAGAGTTAGGGATTATAGTAGGTGAAGATCAAGTAAATCAATTACTGGAAGAATCCTTAGCAAACAATCCAACGTTTCAGAATGAGGCTGGAGTTTTTGATAAGGCTAAAATGCAAGAATATGTTGCAAATGTAAAAGCAACATCTCCACAAGCTTACCAACAGTGGTTGGAGTATGAGGTTTCTATTAGTAAAGGAGCTCGTGAGCAAGTGTATCTTAATATGATCAAAGCTGGTGTGGGATCTACATTAAAAGAAGGTGAATTGGTGTATAAGATGGAAAATGATAATGTAGATATTAAATATGTGCAATTACCATTTTCTAGTATTGAAGATGCAGAAGTTAATGTAACTGATGCAGAAATTAAAGCTTATGTTGATGTACATGCAGATCAGTATAAAGCAGAAGCTTCAAGAAGTATACGATATGTGCTTTTTAATGAAGAAGCAAGCCAGGAAGATATAGATGAAATCAAAGGAAGGGTTGCGAGTTTATTGGATGATAAAGCAGAATTTGAAAATGGGAAAACAGATACCGTTAAAGGATTCAGAAATGTTGAGAATGTAGAGGATTATGTTAATCAAAACTCTGCTGTAAAATTTGATGATCGTTTTAAGTTCAAAAAAGATTTACCAGCTACAGTAGCTGATACAATTTATAACCTAGAAGTAGGTGGTGTCTATGGGCCATATAAGGATGGAGATTTTATTAAAGTTTCTAGGGTTGTTGCTCAAAAGCAAATACCAGATTCTGTAAAAGCAAGTCACATTTTAATTTCTTGGGTAGGATTAGGGACTGCTGGTGATACAAAACGTACCAAAGAAGAAGCAAAAGCTCTAGCAGATAGTATCATTGGTGTTACCAGAGCAGATAAAGCTAAATTTGCAACGTTAGCTTCAGAATTCTCTGCTGACAGTTCTAATAAAGATAAAGGAGGAGATTTAGGATACTTTACTCCGGGAGCTATGGTTCCTGTTTTTAATGATTATTGTTTTGATAATAAAACAGGAGATCAGGGTATTGTAGAAACTCAATTTGGATATCATATTATTAGTATCGAAGATCAGACAGATGAAGAAAGAGCTATAAAAGTGGCAACTGTAGCACAAAAGGTAGAGCCAAGTGAAAAGACAATAAATGCAATTTTTACAGAAACTACTAAATTTCAAATCTCTGCAAAAGACAAGGATTTCGAAGAAGTGTCTAAAGAAAATGAATTAACCGTTCGACCAGTTAATAATATTAAAGAATTAGATGAGAATATCCCTGGATTAGGTGCTAGAAGAACAGTAGTGCAGTGGGCATTTAATGAAGAATCTAAAATTGGTGAAATAAAACGATTTGATATCCCAGAAGGGTATGCTGTGGTTCAATTAACTGCAAAATCAGATAAAGGGACTATGACAGTTGAAGATGCTAGTCCTACGGTAAAGCCAATTCTAATTAAAGAGAAGAAGGCAGAAACATTAAAAGCTAAAATTTCTGGAACTGCTCTTGATGCAATTGCACAAAGTCAAGGTCAAACAGTAAAAGTAGCTTCTGCATTAACAATGAAAACTCCTACTATTAGTGGAGCTGGAACAGAGCCAAAAGTGGTGGGTACTGCTTTTGCTTTAGAAATAGGGAACGTTTCTGGTCCTATTGTAGGTAACAATGGAGTGTATGTAGTAGAGGTAACGAAGAAAACACCTGCAAGTGGTTTAGAGACTTATATGAGCTATGCTTCACAAGCATCTAAAACACAAGCTGGGTTAGTGAACTCTAAAGTTTTTGATGCGCTTAAAGAAGCTGCAGAGATTGAAGATAAAAGAGCTAGATTTTACTAAGATTTAAATCATATAAATAAGAAAGCCTGAAGTTGAGACTTCAGGCTTTCTTATTTTATAAAGTGAATTAAAGTTTTTCTAACTTCTAACTTTTTGTTCCCATTTCCAGGCAGAACTGAGTGAATCATCCAGACTGCTTTTTGCTTTCCAGCCTAATTCATTATTTGCTTTGGTAGTATCAGCATATGCTGCGGTAATATCACCTTCTCTTCTTTCGACAATTTTATAGTTCAGCTTTTTGTCAGATGCTTTTTCAAAAGAATGGATTACTTCTAAAACAGAGCTTCCGGTTCCTGTGCCTACATTAAAGACTTCATAGTTAGATTTATTATTATCTTCTAATAATCGTTGTAAGGCTACTACATGAGCTTTTGCTAGATCTACCACATGAATGTAGTCTCTGATGCAAGTTCCGTCTACCGTAGGGTAATCATCACCAAAAACTGATAATTGTTCTCTAAGGCCGATAGCGGTCTGTGTAATAAAAGGAACCAGGTTCTGAGGCACACCAATAGGTAATTCACCAATTTCAGCTGTAGGATGTGCTCCAATTGGGTTAAAATAGCGAAGAGATATAGCTTTTAGTGCTGGGTGTACTTTGCAGGTATCTCTTATGATTTCTTCACCAATTTGTTTTGTGTTTCCATAAGGAGATTCTGCAGCTTTTACGGGTGCATCTTCGGTAATCGGAAGTTCATCTGCTTGTCCATATACGGTACATGAAGAACTGAAAATAAAATTAGCAGAAGCTTTTTCTGTTAGTTGCTGCAGCATGAAAACTAAGGTTGACAAGTTGTTTTCATAGTATAGTAAAGGTTTTTCTACGCTTTCTCCAACGGCTTTTGAGGCAGCAAAATGAATGACGCCTTCAATATCATGATGACGTTTAAAAAACTCCTGCACTTTATCCTTTTCTCTAAGATCGAATTGTTCAAAAATTACATCTTTACCTGTGATGGCATGTATTCCTTTGATAACATGAGGAGAAGAATTAGAGCAATTGTCTATAATAACAACTTCATATCCTTTGTTTTGTAGCTCTACTACGGTATGAGAACCTATAAATCCCAATCCCCCCGTGACTAAGATTTTCATATGTAAAATGATTTAATGTTTGAACCAACGAAGGAACAATAATTAAAGGATTTTAGCAACTTCTTGATTTACAAATTCTAAAAATCTTTCATCTTTTTCTGTGAAAGGGTTTGGGGTTTCAGAATCTATATCAATTTGTCCGATATTTTCTCCATTTTTGAATAATGGAATTACAATCTCTGATTTAACAGTAAAGCTGCATGCAATATAATTGTCCTGTGCTTGCACATCAGGAACTACAAAGTTTTCATTAGATACAGCTACCTGACCACAAATACCCTTCCCGAAAGGGATAATAACATGATCTGTTTCTGCGCCAACATATGTGCGAAGTTTTAGTTCCTCTTTGTCTTCGTTTTTAAAATAAAAACCAACCCAATCATAATAATCAATCTTGTCTTTGAGTAATTGACAAATCGTATGTAATCTATCTGTTACTGATTGGTCTTCATTTTTTAATAGCTGTATTACTTGGGGTTTTAACTCTTCAAATGGCATTCCTTACAATTTTACCGGCAAAAATATCTAAAATATTTAGAAAAGTCCTGAATTCTTAATGGTATAGTTTTGTTAAAAAAAATATTCAAAGAGAAATACTTTTGTTAATTGTTTTAAATATTAAATTAACTTTGTGGTTTTTGGAATAATTAATAGACGAATAAATTTTCTGATTCTATGCAAAGGAATTTAAATATATTGAATGTTAGATATGGATTACTTCTGGTCATAGTGACATTGATTTCAATTTCTTGTAATCAAGATAAAAAACCAGTCACTGTTACACAGAATGAATTAGATGGAAGTGTTGATCTAAATATCACAAATGAAGTGTCTGAAGTTAAGTTTTCGGATGGAAAAAGCCTTGAAATATATGGCTTATATCTTAATATCAAAGCAGCACTAGTGAATTCAAATAGTGAAGGTGTTCAGGTAGAGGCAAAAAAGCTGGAAGCTGCTATAGGTATGTTAGAAGAGTATAAATCTCTTAAGGCAACTTCAAAGCTAATTTCCTTAACCAAAGACGTAAAAGAACAACGTAATTTTTTTGTTTCGTTAACTAACGAAACTGAGAAGTTAATACGTGGTACGAAAATTACTTCCGGAGCTGTATACAAGCAGTTTTGTCCAATGGCTTTTGATGGAGAAGGAGGGTATTGGTTATCTGATTCTGAGGAAATTAGAAATCCTTTTTTTGGGGATAAGATGCTTGTTTGTGGAAGTGTGAAAGATGTTTTTAAGTAAAATAATAAACTGAAAAGAAAAATAATTTATGGCTCAGTGTGCGAAAACACTGAAAATAAAAATATTGACTATATTTAAAGATATCAAGCATGTAATTGATATAGTTTTTGAGGGAAATCTATATGAATGGGAATATGCGAGATATTTATTGTAATTGGGATAAAAACAAAAATGGATATGATAGAGAGAAAATTAATGCTATTGATTTTTTCTGTACTGTTTTTTTCTTGTAATGATAATGTAAAAGCAATTCCTGGGCCTACGGCTCAAACTATTGCCCTTTTAGAGAGATCTAAGGCATTACAGGCACGAGGAGAAAAAGTAGAGCAGAGTATGCTCAGAAAAAAAGATTCAATAGTCATGCTGATAGGCGGTGAATCGAGTGCAGAAAGTACTGATGATACAAAAAAAACTATCGCTGCAGATGGTATTGTGAATACAGAAAATGCTGTTGATACAAATGATGAAGGTTTTGTGAATATAGAGGAGATGTCCAGTGAATTTGTTTTGGATATGCGATATGCTACTTCTAATAATTTTTTGAAAGAGAAAGTATATTCCTGTGCTAAGTGTTATGTTAGAAAGGAAGTTGCAGAAGCACTCGTAAAAGCAAATAATGATCTCCTTGCACAAGGCTATAGAATAAAGCTCTTTGATTGTTATCGCCCGCATAGTGTTCAGAAAAAGATGTGGAAGATTTTTCCTAATCCTGGATATGTTGCTGATCCTAAAGGGGGATCTATTCATAATAAAGGTGCGGCAGTAGATATCACTTTAGTAAGGTCAGCAGGTGGTGGTGTAGATATGGGAACAGATTTTGATCATTTCGGGAAAGAAGCACATCATTCATATAATGGTCATTCAAAAACGATACTCAGTCACCGCAAATTGTTGCGTGAAACTATGGAAAAACATGGGTTTAAGACCATAAGGACAGAATGGTGGCATTATAACTTTAAAAGTAATGGAGGTTATAAGGTCTCAGATTTTAAATGGAAATGTGATTGAGATTATCGATTAAATGGGTATTCATTTATCCAATGAAATCCTCTGTTAATTAATAAAAACTCATTACGCTTTTTCTTTTTAGTTTTGATTTTTAGAGTATCACCATAGTAAATGCCTTCAAAAAAGTATAAGCTATCTTGTATGCGGTATTGAAGTTTTTGAACATCTGTACTGTCTCGATATGCAGTAAGCTCTAATGTTTTAGAAATAGTATCAGTTTTCTCTTTTTTGTATATAAACTTTTCATCCATTGTTTGTAGCCCTGTATAACGCTTGTCCACTAAAATTCTTTTCCAGCGTATAGTGTCTGTTGTTAATGGAGGCAAAGTGTCGTTATTTTTTATAAATTCTATGACTTCATAGATGCCATATAAAGAGGATT
This sequence comes from Aquimarina algiphila, assembly GCF_947494415.1. Lineage (NCBI taxonomy): Bacteria > Pseudomonadati > Bacteroidota > Flavobacteriia > Flavobacteriales > Flavobacteriaceae > Aquimarina > Aquimarina algiphila. The sequence continues at coordinate 114,695 of NZ_CANLVC010000010.1, forward strand.
TAGGTGCTTCTTTACCCCATTTTTTTTGGCCTTCGGCAGATTCGCTGATATTGGTGTATAGAAAAAAACAAATAACTAAAGTTTTGGCAATTAAAGTAGCAGTTTTTGCTTTATGTTTAGTAAAATAAGGTGTGAATACTTTTGGTTGTACAGGCTTGTTAAGAAGCAGAAAATTTATTATACGTTTTAGGTCTGGTGCTAATAAAAAGAGTCCCATAATGGTTAGTAGTCCACTATATAATTTTACAGGTATGTCGTAACTCATGTTCATCATAAAAACATTGAACATAACAGCAACGGTCATTAAGGCTCCAAATAAAGTAGTCTTTCTAAAAACTAGTAATATACCTGCAATTATTTCTGCGTAACCAGAAAATCTTGTGTAAGTGTCACTATATTCCATGAAATTCCACATTAAACCCATAGGGGAGGAATTGCCATAAGTTTTTACAAGATCCATAAGACTTAACTCAGAGAATTGCAAGGTAAATGCTTTAGAAAACCCATAAGAAAACATAGTTGCAGCAATGTAGTATCTAACAAATACTCTTAGATACATGAATAGTGTTGAGTAATTTTTTCTTCTAAAATCTAAAAAACTCCAAATAACCGATGTGATTATTGCTATGTTTAAAGTAATAAATTGAAAAATATAATCCGCAGTAGTATCTCCACTTCCGTTAGGCCCTATTATAATCTCATACTTAATTCCTAAAATATTTTTCCCTACCCAAACCGAAAGCTCTTGCGTCCAATTAGTGTAAAATGAAAATAAATCATCTTGCCCAATAATACTTCCTATATAATATAGAGGAAATGGGAAAATATTTAGAAAAAGATAAACTAAGAAGAACCTGAATGTGACCAGGGTGGGTAGATTCCAGGAAGTGGTGTTAGAGATATTTTGATTGGATTTCATGCAAACTTATTAATGGTATAGTTTTAAGAAGTAAGAAGAAACTAATATAGGAATGATTTACTAATTTTTGCTTATTGCTGATGTGAAAAAAAACGACACTCACCGTAGTGAATGCCGTTCTTGAGCACAATTATAAAATCGGAAAAAATTAAAACTGTTCTACTTCTGTACTTCCCTCCCTGGTGATAGTAGAAGATTTACCTACAGTTACCATGTTTGCAGCATCAAATAATGTAGTTTTGTAAATTGATGTTTCAAAGTAAGGAGCTCTGCAAGGTCTTGTATTTATGACTTAAATTTTGAAATATATTATTTTATAAATATTGATATGCTTGAGTGGTTAGAAATTCTTCAAATTCGTCTGAAGTAACTAGTTTAGCGAAAATCTGCACTGCATTTTGATAATTTTCTGTTTCAAAAAGTGAATCACCCACCTGGTTTTTGATAATATTAAGTTCATCTTCAAATAGCTTCTGAAACAATATGGTGTCAAATGTTCTCCCGTCGTCCAATAACACTTCGTTTTTTAGCCATTGCCATATCTGTGTTCGGCTAATCTCTGCTGTGGCAGCATCTTCCATGAGGTTGTATAGCGCAACTGCACCATTTCCGCCTAACCAAGTAGCGATATAGTGAATTCCTACATTGATATTGTCGCGAATCCCTTTTTCTGTTATTGTGCCTTCTGGGATAGCTAAAAGATCACTTTCTGTAATTTTCACATCATTTCGTTTCACATCCATTTGATTGGGGTTAGGCATATGTGTGTCAAACACATTTAAAGCTAATTTCACCAATCCTGGATGTGCTACCCAAGTACCATCATGGCCATTTTTTACTTCACGTTCTTTGTCTGCACGTACTTTTGTAAAAGCGATGGCATTTTTTTCTTCATCATCTTTAATGGGAATTTGTGCAGCCATACCTCCAATAGCAAGAATGTTTCTTTTGTGACATCTTTGGATAACCAGTTTGCTATAAGCATCCATAAAAGGGCTGGTCATGGTTACCTGTGATCGATCAGGAACCACAAAACCTTTGTGGTTTCTAAGTTTTTTAATATAACTAAAGATGTAATCCCATCTTCCACAATTCAATCCAACAATGTGGTCTTTTAGTGCGTATATGATTTCATCTAATTGAAAACTTGCTGTTATAGTCTCTACGAGTACAGTTACTTTTACGGTTCCATGTTCGATGCCAAGATATTCTTCAGAAAAATCTATTACATCATTCCACCAGATAGCTTCAGTAAAATGCTCTAGTTTTGGAAGGTAGTAATAAGGTCCTGTGCCGTTTTCTCTTAATTGCTCATTATTGTGAAACAAATACAATGCAAAATCAAAAAGAGAAGCACTCATTTGTTGTTCTTTTATTAAAAGGTGTTTTTCATTAAGATGTAGACCTCTGGGGCGTACAATTAATGTAGCAATCTTTTCTTTTAGTTGATATGTTTTATCCCTTTTTGGGTTATAAAACGAAATAGTTTTGTTGACGGCATCTTTAAGGTTTTTTTGCCCTTGAAGACAATTTTCCCAAAGAGGAGCATTACTGTCTTCAAAATCTGCCATGAACGTTTTGGCTCCAGAGTTTAAGGCGTTAATGACCATCTTTCTGTCTACAGGACCTGTGATCTCAACTCTGCGATCTTGTAGATCAGAAGGGATTGGAGCTGCGGCCCATTCACTGTTACGAATTTCTTTTGTGTTTTCTGGAAAAGAAGGATACGTTCCCAGGTCAAACAACTGTTGCTGACACTCGCGATTTTTTAAAAGAGTTAATCGTTTTTCATTAAAACGATCTTGCAAAGCTTCTAAAAAGGTCAGCGCACCATCGGTTAAAATCTCAGGATGGTAATTTCTAACTTCTTTAGAGAAGCTAATTTTCTGACTAAGGTTTGTCTGTGTTTCCATAACTATATCGTTTTGAGTGAACAATATTAAAAAAAAGTTTTTTATAAAACAAGCGAACGTTCGCTAAATGTGAATTTTTCCTTTTTTTAACAATTACGCAAAAATTGTTACTTTTGATATTATGGCAATAGCAGAAGAATATATTAGATTGATTTTTGGTCTGAAAATCAAGCAGATACGTACAGATAAGGATTTATCACTTTTTGGCTTATCTAAGTTATGTGGACTTTCTAAGTCGTATTTAAACGAGATAGAAAAAGGAAAAAAGTACCCTAAAACAGATAAAATTATCAAGCTTGCAGAAACATTAGATGTTCCTTATGATAGTTTGGTTTCTTTAAAATTAGATAAAAATCTGGCTCCAATCGGTGAAATTTTACAATCTGGAATTTTAGATGAAATCCCTTTGGAGTTATTTGGGATACAACAAAGTGATTTGATTGATATCATTGCAAATGCACCTTCTAAGGTAAATGCTTTTATAAGTACAATTATAGAGATTGCTCAACATTATAATATGAGTCGTGAAGGCTTTTATCTAGCTTCGTTAAGATCATATCAGGAAGCGCATAACAATTTTTTTAAAGATTTAGAAGATAAAGCTATACGTTGTGCTAATTCGTATCAATTAGATCTAACCGGAAAAATATCATCTGTAGAGTTAGAAGAAATCCTGAAGGAGGAATACGGGTATACTATTAATGTTGAAGGTATTCCCAGGGAAGAGGAATTGGATAACTTAAGGTCGGTATTTGTACCGTCAACAAAAACACTTTTATTGTCTGATCGGGTAGATGAGGCGCAGAAAACATTTATCTATGCTAAGGAATTGGGGTATCAATATCTTAATATTAAAGAAAGGCCTTATACTTTTTCATGGATACGATATGATAATTTTGAAGAGGTATTACATAATTTTTATGCATCTTATTTTGCAGGAGCACTAATTATTCCCAGAACTCATCTTAAAGATCATCTCAAAAATCTTTTTGCAATGAAGCGGTTTTCTGAAAAAGCTTTTCATAAAATTATAAACTTATATAATGCTTCTCCTGAATCTTTTTATCAACGTCTGACTAACATCTTACCAAAAGATTTTGGGATGCAGAATGTGTTCTTTCTTAGGTTCACACATAAACTTGGTGTAGAAAAATTTAACTTGGTTAAAGAACTCCATATTACTCATCAGCAACAACCACACGCGAATGAAGTTAATGAACATTATTGCAGACGATGGATGGCGATAAAGACATTGCAGCGTACAGCTAATGAAGGGATCGATTATGCTTTTAATATTCAGATTTCGGATTATGCTGATACAGATCAGCAATATTTGGTGTTTACTTCTGCAACAAAAGACCCATTTAGAAAAGATTATTACCGTAGTATCGGAATAGGGTTTTTGATTTCTTCTGCATTAGAAAAAAAGATCAGTTTTGTTAATGATAATAAAATTCCTAAAGTGAAAGTTGGAGTCACCTGTGAGTCTTGTTCATTATTAGATTGTGAAGTTAGAATGGCACCGCCAAAACGTTTAATAGCCAAGGAGAAACATAAGAAAACTGCAGTGTTAGTTGCTGATATTATGAAACAATATTCTTGATTACTTTAGTATAATAATTACTACCTAAAAAAAGAAAACCCATCTTGATTTTTCAAGATGGGTTTTACTATTATTCTAGCAGCTGCTTATATTCGCAAACTGGCTTAATTATTATCTATGGCGATTTGCCATTACATCATGCCTGGCATACCTCCACCCATTGGTGGCATTCCGCCTCCAGCAGGAGCATCTTCTTTAATGTCTATTAATGCACATTCGGTAGTAAGAATCATACCAGAAACAGAAGCTGCGTTTTCAAGAGCAATACGAGTCACTTTTTTAGGATCAATGATTCCAGCTTTAAGCATATCTACGTAAGCTTCAGATTTTGCATCATAACCAAAGTTGTCTTTCCCTTCAAGAACTTTAGAAATCACCACAGATCCTTCACCTCCTGCATTTTCTACAATAGTTCTAAGTGGTGATTCGATAGCACGGTTTACAATTTGTACACCTGTTGCTTCATCAGCATTTTCAGTTTTTACATTATCAAGGACAGCTTTAGCTCTAACTAAGGCAACACCACCACCAGCAACAATACCTTCTTCTACTGCAGCTCGAGTTGCATGAAGTGCATCGTCAACACGGTCTTTCTTTTCCTTCATCTCTACTTCAGAAGCAGCTCCTACATATAATACAGCAACACCTCCGGCTAATTTTGCTAGACGTTCCTGTAATTTTTCTTTATCATAGTCAGAGGTTGTAGTTTCTATCTGAGCTTTGATTTGATTTACTCTGTTTTTGATTAAATCTTCACCACCAGCACCGTTAACTACAGTTGTATTGTCTTTGTCGATAGCTACTTTTTCTGCAGTACCTAGATGTTCTATAGTTGTATTTTCTAATGTAAATCCTCGTTCTTCAGAAATTACTGTACCACCAGTTAAAATTGCAATATCCTCTAGCATTGCCTTACGTCTATCACCAAAACCAGGAGCTTTTACAGCTGCGATTTTAAGTGCACCACGTAATTTATTTACTACAAGAGTAGCTAGCGCTTCACCATCTACATCTTCTGCAATAATTAATAGTGGTTTTCCAGTTTGTGCAACAGGCTCTAAAACCGGAAGTAGATCTTTCATAGCAGAGATCTTCTTGTCATATAATAAGATATATGGAGTCTCAAGATCAGCTGTCATTTTTTCACTGTTTGTTACAAAGTATGGTGAAAGATATCCTCTGTCAAATTGCATTCCTTCAACAATATCTACAGTAGTATCTGTTCCTTTTGCTTCTTCTACTGTAATTACTCCTTCTTTACCAACTTTTTCGAAAGCTTGAGCGATAAGATCTCCAATAGTTCCATCATTATTAGCAGATATAGCAGCTACTTGTTTGATTTTGTCAGAAGAGTCCCCTACTTCTTTAGTTTGGCTAGAAAGATCTTCTGTAATTGCTTGTACGGCTTTGTCAATACCACGCTTTAAATCCATTGGATTAGCTCCTGCAGCTACATTTTTAAGACCTTCTTTAACGATAGCTTGCGCTAATACCGTTGCGGTAGTAGTACCGTCTCCTGCAAGATCATTTGTTTTAGAAGCTACTTCTTTTACCATTTGTGCTCCCATATTTTCCAGAGCATCTTCTAATTCAACTTCTTTTGCTACAGAAACTCCATCTTTAGTTACGGTTGGAGCTCCAAATGATTTACTGATAATTACATTACGTCCTTTAGGTCCTAATGTTACTTTTACTGCATTAGCTAATGCATCTACACCGCGTTTGATACCATCGCGTGCTTCTATGTCAAATTTTATGTCTTTTGCCATAATGAAATTTTATTTTTTATTTCTGTGAAAACAGAAATCTTTAGAATTAAAGTTTAAATTATTTTATAAGGATTAATTACCTTCTCTTTATACGATGGCAAGGATATCATCCTCACGCATAATTAGATAATCTTTTCCATCTAATTTTAATTCTGTACCTGCATATTTACCATAAAGTACGGTGTCACCAACTTTAACGGTCATGTCGTGGTCTTTTTTTCCACCACCTACAGCAGCTACTTTACCTTTTTGTTGTTTCTCCTGGGCAGAATCAGGAATGAATAATCCAGATGCTGTTTGTGTTTCAGCAGGAAGTGGTTCTACAACTACGCGATCTGAAAGAGGTTTAATATTTACTCCCATTATGATTAGTTTTTATTATTAAAATTAAAATGAAATATTCGAAGCTTTTATTTCAGAAATTATGCCATCAAGGCATTACTGACAAATTGAAACAAAAAATGCCGACTGTATGACAAGTCGGCATTTTTTTTAATTATTTTTTAAGATGTTACTCTTTGTTGTCATCTTGAGTAGCAGGAGGAGTTACAGGTGTCTCTACCTGAACATCATCTGTATTTACTTTTGAATCCTGAATAGCACTATCACCCATTAAATCAATATTAGATAATAAGATTAATACTAATAATAATGTTGCTAAAGTCCAGGTACTTTTATCTAAAAAGTCAGTGGTTTTCTTTACCCCACCTAATTGTTGAGTTCCTCCGCCTCCAAAAGAAGAAGATAATCCACCTCCTTTAGGGTTTTGTACCATAATTACTACAACGAGTAAAAATGATACTATGACGATTAATATTAAAAAGATTGAAAACGTTGTCATTGCTATTATATATTGTTATTTATTTTCTTGTAATTTCTTGATGGCTCGAATTTGGTCTGCAAAGAAACCACTTTTTTCGGGATTTTTCAAAATTAATATGTTATATGCTTGAATTGCTTTTTTAAAGTTTTTTTGAGCAAGATATACTCTCGCCAAAGTTTCGGTCATCAACTCATCTGTAGGTAACGTTCTTTCTTTGGCCAAATTGCGTGAAGGAGTATTTTTTGCGGCAGGTTGTATTTTTGGATTATTTGCGATAAACTCATCAATAAGATTAAATTTATCCTTTTGCCCCAGGGTTTGAATAGGTTTCTTTTCCTCGGTTTTGGATGTTAGAGTTTCAGATTCTTCCTCAGTTTTTCTATCAATAGGTGGTATCGAAGTTAGTTTAAGCCATTCTGCAAAAGAATGTGTTTCTTTTGTATTGAAGTCAAGAGGTTTGTCAATTTGTAATGTCTCTTGTGGAGTCTTGGTATTATCGTTTTTCTGTTGATCTTTTTCTGTTGATAAAGGTGTTTCAGGTGCTATAGTCTCAAGCTCCTTAAGGGTACTGCTTTCTTTTCTTTTTGCAAATAATGCTGGATCTAATACATCTTCAGCTTCTTTCATTTTCATTCGCACAGCATCATCCATCGCAATTCTAGGTAATGTCTTTATTTCTTGAGCATCTACAACATGGATATCAGATCTATCCTTCTTTTTTGTCTCTTCTTGCACTTCTGAATTTTCATTAAAGAGATTAGAAGTTATAAAATCAAATAATATACTGCGATCAGTTGTGTATGCTGCAGTTGTTTTGAGTTCTTGATTATATCTAAAACTTTCTTGGTTTTTTAAACCTTTTAAAAATAAAGATCTTGCCGATTGGAAATAGGGAAATGCTCTGATGATTTTTTCCAGAGAATTTGTCTGCTCTTTGCTTAATTGAGCAGGATTCTGAAGCAAGTATGTAAGTTCTTTAGTATTCAAGTATTTCTAGTTATAATGTATTTACCACCTCGCTAAAGTAGCGTTAAATATATCCTGTGTAATCCTTTCATAGATGATTTGTAGTGCTTCTGCTCTTACTGTGTTTTCTGATGAAGCAGCAGGGTAGTCAAAGAAGAATGAAAAGCGTTGTTCTAAATCTTGTTCAGGATCTTTTGCATCATAAAACCTTACGTTTACTGCAATAGTAAGGCGGTTTTGAGCTGCTGTTATATTTGATGTTGCAGTATTAGGTGCAACATAATCTTGTACGATTTCGCCTTCATATACAATATCACCTCCAGATGTTGTTAAACTAAGATTGGTTTGGTTTAGTATTAAATCTTGTAATTGATTGGTGAATTCTTGATCTGCTCCCGGGAACACTCTGGGAGCTTGATTTTGGAAAAAATTAACCTGAAAGGTTTTTGTGTCTGGAGAGATGTTTGTTCCGCTAAAAGAATAAACTCCACATCCTTGTATTAAGATTAATATACTTACTGTAGCTATGATATATTTTAGTTTACTCATTATTTTATAAATCGTATTGTTTGATTTTGCGGTATAAAGTACGTTCGCTTATTCCTAATTCTTCTGCTGCAGCTTTACGTTTTCCTCTATGACGCTCTAGTGATTTTTTTATTAATTCTAGTTCTTTGTCATGAAGTGATAACGTTTCTTCTTCCTCTATTTCTTCAGCAAAATGATATTTATCATCTTCTTTTACAGGGGTTGATGGTGCGTTTATATGCAATACCTCTGTAGAGGTTGCCGGTACAGGTGCTTCAAAATGAGTGTCTTCTTTTTCTTCTTCTTTACGGTAAATTTTTTGAATCAACCCTTCATTATCCTTTTGTACCTGTTGTGTATTGCCACTTTGCATCAGCTCCATAGTTAACTTTTTAAGGTCATTAAGATCACCTTTCATGTCAAAAAGGACTTTATATAAAATTTCTCTTTCATTGCTGAAATCACTGTCTTTTTTTTCTGAAGAGATAACCGCTGGTAAATTACTCCCAATGTTAGGTAGATAACTATGTAATGTAACTGCGGTTATAGCCCTGTTTTGTTCAAGGACTGAAATTTGTTCTGCAATGTTGCGCAATTGCCTAATGTTACCACTCCAATGATATTTTTCTAATAATACAACGGCATCATCACTTAAGCGTATGGTGGGCATTTTGTATTTGGTAGCAAAATCAGAAGCAAATTTTCTAAATAGTAAATGGATGTCATCTTTGCGATCTCTTAGAGGGGGGAGAAGAATTTCTACTGTGCTAAGGCGATAGTATAAATCTTCTCTAAATTTTTCTTTTTTTATAGCTTCAAACATGTTTACATTGGTAGCGGCGACAATACGAACGTCTGTCTTTTGAACTTTTGAAGATCCAACTTTAATAAATTCACCATTTTCTAAAACTCTAAGTAATCTCACTTGAGTAGTAAGAGGCAATTCTCCTACTTCGTCTAAAAAAATGGTTCCGCCATCGGCTACTTCAAAATACCCATTTCGAGTTTGAGTAGCTCCTGTAAAGGCTCCTTTTTCGTGGCCAAAAAGTTCACTGTCTATTGTCCCTTCTGGTATTGCTCCGCAATTTACGGCAATGTATTTGCCGTGTTTACGATGAGAAAGAGAATGTATGATTTTGGGAATACTTTCTTTACCTACCCCGCTTTCTCCGGTAACTAAAACAGAAATATCTGTAGGAGCCACTTGAATCGCTTTTTCTACCGCGCGATTTAGTTTAGGGTCGTTTCCTATAATTCCGAATCGTTGTTTTATGGCTTGAATTGATTCCATTTATTGTAAACTGTTATTTTTTTTAATTTTTTGTATTGAAGAATTAGTTATTATCTGAATACCCAATAGCTTCGCCAAGTAAAGTTGCACTGGTACATTCGTTAATTTTTACCATTACAAAATCTCCAATTTTATAATCTTTCTTTGGAAAAATAGCGACGATATTTTTTGTCGTTCTCCCACTCCAATGCAGGTCAGATTTTTTAGATTCTTTTTCAATTAATACTTCAAAAGTTTGTCCTATATAACTCTGGTGCCTGTAAGCACAGTGTGTTCGTTGTAATGCGATAACTTCTGCAAGCCTTCGTTTTTTTACATCTTCTGGGACATCATCCTCTAATTTGCGTGCCGCAAGAGTCCCTGGTCTTTCAGAATACGCATACATGTATCCATGTTCATATTTTACATGTTCTAATAAGGACAAAGTGTCTTGGTGGTCTTGCTCGGTTTCTGTAGGAAAACCGATAATCATATCTTGAGTGATGGCACAATCAGGAATTATTCTCTTAATATTGTCAACTAAATCCATATATTCCTGACGAGTATGGAGGCGATTCATTTCTTTTAAAATACGATCACTTCCACTTTGTATAGGAAGATGTATGTGTTTGCAAATATTTTTGTGTTTTGCCATGACTTTGATTACGTCTAAAGTCATGTCCTGCGGATTTGAAGTCGAGAAACGAATACGTAGTTTAGGATATTTCTCTGCTACCATGTCAAGAAGTTTTGAGAAATCTACTGAGGTCGCTTTCTGAAAATCACTAGCCTTTTCAAAATCTTTTTTGAGACCACCACCATACCATAAATAACTATCTACGTTCTGACCTAATAATGTAATTTCTTTAAATTTTTTAAGAACTAGATCGTCAATTTCTTCAAGAATACTCTGCGGATCACGGCTTCGTTCTCTACCTCTTGTAAAGGGGACAACACAAAATGTACACATGTTGTCACAACCTCGGGTTATAGAAACAAAAGCAGATACGCCATTACTTTGTAGTCTTACAGGAGAAATATCTCCATAGGTTTCTTCTTTAGAAAGAACAACATTTACAGCATTACGTCCGGCATCAACTTCTTCTATTAAATTAGGAAGATCTTTGTATGCATCAGGTCCAACAACAAGATCAACAATTTTTTCTTCTTCAAGGAACTTACTTTTCAGACGTTCTGCCATACATCCAAGAACTCCCACTTTCATTCCTGGATTGATTCTCTTTACTGCATTATATTTTTCTAATCGTTTTCTAACAGTTAGCTCGGCTTTTTCTCGTATAGAACAAGTATTTACCAAGACCAAATCGGCATCTTCAAGATTTTGTGTTGTGTTAAAACCTTCTTTTGCCAAGATAGAAGCAACGATCTCACTATCGCTAAAATTCATCTGACAACCGTAGCTTTCTATAAAAAGCTTGCGCTGATTTTCTTTGTTCTGTTCAAGAGCAAGTGGTTGTCCCTGTATACTTTCGTCAATAATCTTCTCCATAAAAAATAATTCCTTACTGATTGGGGTCAAATAGTGTGCAAAGATACTTTTTAATACGATTTGTGACAAAGTGGCAGGGGTTTATTTTGTAAAAAATCTATATTTGATCACTTCAATCAATAAAATATAACTATGACTTTAAATAACCTCCTTGAAAAAATAGAAAATAATACGCCTTTGGATTTTGGTGAAATCTTTGGTAAAAGTATAGAGCTTTTTAAAAAAGTTTGGCTACAAGGGATGATACATATTTTACTTTTAATGGTTGTAATTATTCCTCTGGTTCTTGTGATGTATGTTCCAATTTTTGCTCTTGCAGGAATATCCGGATTTGAAAATAATTATGGTGAATACGGAGATTACGGATATCCTAGTGAAGAATTATCAATAGGCTTCATGCTTCTTTTTATAGTTTTGGTATTAGTGATGTCAATGGTGGCGTCAGCATTCCAATTAGGGATTACAGCTCATTTTTACAGAGTTTGTAAACAAGTAGATTTAGGTCTTCCGGAAACGTCTTCATATTTTATGTTTCTTAAAGGAAAGTATCTTGGAAAAGTTTTTACTTTGGCGATAGCAAAGTTCGGTATTACCATTTTGGCTGCATTGTTATGTTATCTCCCTATTTTTTATGTAATCGTTCCATTGCAATTACTAGTAGTTGTTTTTGCTTTTAATCCAGATTTAAGTGTATCTGATTTAATAAAAACCAGCTTTAAGTTTGGTAATAAGAAATGGTTGCTAGTTTTTGGGTTAGTTTGGATTTCTTCTATGTTAGCAACAACCATTGGGTATATTATGTGTTTTGTAGGAGTGTTTGCAACAGCATCTTTTGCCATGCTTCCGGTTTATTATGTGTATAAAGACACTATTGGCTTCGGAGATTACGATTCACAAAATAAAGAGATGTTATTTGTAAAATAAAAATTTAAAAACCTGCTGACGAGTAGGTTTTTTTTAAACTAATTTTTTAATAAAGAATCTTGATCTCAAAAAATTGATATACTTTTGTCATCAGAAATTATAGGATTATGGCTAAGAATTTAGTGATTGTGGAGTCACCTGCTAAGGCAAAAACAATAGAGAAATTTCTTGGGAAAGATTATACAGTTGCATCCAGTTTTGGACATATTGCAGATTTACCTGCAAAAGAGTTGGGAGTTGATGTTGATGGCGATTTTAAACCCAAATATATTGTCTCCAAAGATAAAAAGGATGTTGTTAAAAAACTGAAGGATCTTGCTAAGAAAGCAGAGATGGTATGGTTGGCTAGTGATGAGGATCGAGAAGGAGAGGCTATTGCTTGGCATCTTGCTGAGACGTTAAAGTTGGACAAAGAGAGAACTCGTCGTATTGTTTTTCATGAGATCACCAAAAATGCTATTCTTAAAGCCATAGAAAATCCACGTACTATTGATTATAATCTTGTAAATGCTCAGCAAGCAAGACGTGTATTGGATCGTTTGGTAGGGTATGAATTATCTCCGGTGTTATGGAGAAAAGTAAAAGGCGGATTATCAGCAGGAAGAGTGCAGTCGGTTTCAGTGAGACTGATAGTTGAAAGAGAGCGAAATATATTAGATTTTAAGGCTGTAGGTTCATATAGGATTGATGCAGAGTTCTCTAATCAAGCAGGGAAATCATTCAAAGCTAAATTGCCAAAGAATTTTAAAACAAAGCAAGAGGCAGAATCATTTTTGAAACAAAATGTCGAAGCGTTGTTTAAAGTGGCAGACCTCTCTACAAAACCGGCTAAAAAATCTCCAGCACCACCTTTTACAACATCAACCTTACAACAGGAGGCTTCTAGGAAATTGTATTTCTCGGTGAGTAAAACAATGACTATGGCTCAACGATTGTATGAAGCTGGTTTGATTACATACATGAGAACCGATAGTGTAAATTTATCAACAGAAGCACAAAATAGTGCAAAGGCAGAAATTGATTCTGCTTATGGTAATGAATATAGTAATCCAAGACAATATAAAGGAAAATCAAAAGGAGCACAAGAAGCTCACGAAGCAATTCGACCAACTGATTTTTCTAGGCACACTGTAAACGTGGAGTATGATCAACAGCGATTATATGAGTTGATCTGGAAACGAGCTATTGCTTCGCAAATGAGTGATGCACAATTAGAAAGGACTAATGTAAAGATAGAATCCAACACGCATAATGAACAATTTACGGCTAATGGTGAGGTGATAAAATTTGAAGGTTTCTTAAAGGTGTATCTAGAAGGAAATGATGATGAAGATGAAGAACAAGAAGGAATTCTTCCTGCAATGAAAGTTCAAGAAAGCTTGTTTAATAACTATATTTCAGCTACAGAAAGATTCACTCGTCCGCCAAGTCGATATACAGAAGCTGCATTAGTTAAAAAGCTTGAGGAATTAGGGATTGGACGACCATCTACATACGCTCCTACAATTTCTACAATTCAGAATAGAAAATATATAGAGAAAGGTTCTAAAGAAGGTGAGTCGCGTGATTATATTCAGATGATGCTTTCTGGAGATGTGATTGATGAGAAAAAGCTATCAGAAAAAGTAGGTAGCGATAAAGGAAAACTAATTCCAACTGATGTTGGGATGGTAGTTAACGATTTCTTGGTAAATCATTTTTCTGCAATTCTTGATTATAATTTTACAGCAAAAGTAGAACAGGATTTTGATGAAATAGCAGAAGGTCAAGAAGATTGGACTCAAGTAATGAAAGCTTTTTATCAGGAATTTCATCCGAGAGTAGAGGATGTGGCTCAGAATGCAGAACGTGAAGTCGGAGAACGTGTTTTGGGAGAAGATCCTGTCACAGGTAAGCCTGTAAGTGTTCGTTTAGGGAAATTTGGGCCGATGGTTCAGATAGGAACAGTTGATGATGAAGATAAACCAAAGTTTGCTAGTTTACCTCCAGGGCAAACATTAAGTAGTATTACATTTGAAGAGGCAATGGAATTATTTCAGTTGCCAAAAGAATTAGGAGATTATAAAGGAGAGACGATTGTAGTTAATAATGGTCGTTTTGGTCCATATGTGAAGTTTGGAGCAAAATTTGTTTCCTTAGAAAAAGGAGAAGATCCTCTTAATACTTCTTTGGACAGAGCTATCGAATTAATTGATGCAAAAGAAAAAGCAGATGCTCCTATATATACATATGAAGATCTTCCGGTTCAAAAAGGTACAGGTAGATTTGGTCCTTTTATAAAGTGGAATGGTATGTTTATCAATGTGAATAAGAAATACGACTTTGATAATCTGTCTGATGATGATATTGTAACTCTTATTGAAGAAAAGAAGCAAAAAGAAATTGATAAGGTAATTCATAATTGGGAAGAAGAAGGGATTCGAGTAGAAAAAGCCAGATGGGGTCGAAGTAATATTATAAAAGGTAAGGTTAAAATAGAACTGCCTAAAACAGTAGATGCTTCAAAACTGACTCTTGACAAGGTAAAGGATCTTATTGAGAAAAATGCTCCTAAGAAAAAAGCTGCAGCAAAGAAGAAAACTACAAAAAAGACTACTAAAAAGAAATAAATCAATATATGTCTTTCGAATTTCTTGCGCCAGTTAGTGATTTAGTAGCCGCGCATACAAATTTACTTTCAGATCAATCATTAGGGAAACAGATCAAAATTCATACAAGTAATGATGGGATTCCTGATTTAAGTAAAATTGATCTCGCTATTATAGGTATTCAGGAGAATAGAAATGATGTTAATTTTCTGGGAGAGAAATTAAATTTTGATGCTATCCGTAAAGCACTATATGAGCTCTATCCAGGAAATTGGAATTCTAATATAGTGGACCTGGGTGATATTAAACCAGGAAATGAGGTTAGTGATACCTATTATTTGGTACAGGAGGTGTTGTCTACATTGCTTCAAAAAAATATTATACCTATTATAATAGGAGGAAGTCAGGATTTAGTTTATGCTCAATATAGATCTTTTGATATTTTAGAGCGAATGGTGAATTTGGCTAACGTGGACAGTAAGTTTGATCTAGGAAATTCTTCAGAGTCAATAACAAATACATCATTTGTAGGTAAGATTATAGTAGAGCAACCTTATAATTTGTTTAATTATAGTAATATAGGGTATCAAACCTATTTTAATTCTCAAGAAGAAATAGATCTTATAGAAAAATTATACTTTGACGCTTATCGTTTAGGAGAGGTTATTTCAGATGTGACCATTGTAGAACCTATTATGCGAGATGCAGATATTGTATCTATTGATTTAGGGGTTATGAATTCTACAAGTCTAAATGGTACGGTAGTTTCTCCTAATGGTTTTGATGGTCGAGAAATCTGTGCTATCTCCAGATATGCAGGAATTAGTGATAAAGTAAAAAGTTTTGGGATTTATGAATTTAAAAATTTCAAAAATGAAGAAACATCTTCATTATTAATTGCTCAAATCATATGGTATTTTGTTGAAGGAGTTAATTTTAGGTCTAATGAGCTTAATATCAAAAATTTAAAAAGCACATTGCATTATAATGTTCCTGTAGAAGATGAAATATTGTCTTTTTATAAGAGTCCAATGACAGGAAGATGGTGGATTGAAATACCTTTTATTTCATCTGGTAATAATAAATTGAAAAGACATACGTTATTACCTTGCACATACAGTGATTATGAGCGTGCTTGTAATCAAGAGATACCTGAAAGATGGTATAAGGCAAAACGAAAAAACGAAGTTTAACATTTTTATTAGGCAGATTTAAGGTTTTTTTTAGAAAAAAATTGTTTTTCTGGAAATAAATAAATAGGTTTACGTCCTTAAATCTAGAAGATCTTAACCTAAAACACGTTATGAAGAAATTTGTATCACTCTTTGCTATTTTAGCAATGCTCTATAGTTGTGGCGGTGGGAACCGTGGAGAACTGGTAGGAGCACAAGGAAAAAAATGGCACCCGCAGAAGCCTTATGGCATGGCCCTCATCCCCGGAGGATCATTCATTATGGGTAAGTCGGATGATGATAAAGCTGCACTGGCCAATGCGCCAACGAGGATGGTAACGGTTCGTTCTTTCTATATGGATGAAACTGAAGTCACCAACAGCGAGTATCGACAATTTGTAAACTGGGTTCGTGACTCTGTAGTTAGAATGAAACTCGCTATCATGGCAGATGAACTAGGGAAAACTCCTGGTGATGATGGTATTGGAGAGTATGCATTCTTAGATGCAGATACCGAAAACATGTCTGTTTACGAAAAATACATGTATGATAATTATAGCGGTACTGGAGAAACCGGTTACGAAGGTAGAAGACTAAATAAGGATGTAGATATCGAATGGGATATCGAGGATTATCCAGATGAGTTTTATGCTGAAGTAATGGATACTCTTTATATACCACTAGAAGAATCATATAATGGTAGACGTACTCTTGATGTGAGTAAATTCGAATTTAGATTTACTTGGATGGATATTCAGGCTGCTGCCCGAGCTCGAAAAGGAGGAAGAAAAGATTTTGTAAAAGAAGAAGTAATTAAAATATATCCTGATACTACGGTATGGATAAAAGATTTTAATTATTCATATAATGAGCCTATGCACAATGATTATTTTTGGCATAGTGCATATGATGATTACCCGGTAGTAGGAGTTTCTTGGGAACAAGCTAAAGCCTTCTGTCGTTGGAGAACTATCGAAAAGAATACCTTCCAGAAAAAGAAAGGTAAAGAATTCGTTAACTATTTCAGACTGCCTACAGAGGCAGAATGGGAATATGCAGCTAGAGGTGGTCTCGAATCAGCAACGTATCCATGGGGAGGCCCATATGCGTTAAATGATAGAGGGTGTTTCTTAGCTAACTTTAAGCCTCTTAGAGGAAATTACGCCGCAGATAACTTTCTATATACTGTAGAAGCCAAAACATTTGAGCCAAACGATTATAATTTATATAATATGGCAGGTAATGTTTCTGAGTGGGTACAGTCGTCCTATGATCCTTCAGCTTATGAATACGTTGCATCAATGAACCCAAATGTCAATGATGATGAAAACAAACGTAAAGTTGTGCGTGGTGGATCTTGGAAAGATGTTGCTTATTTCCTACAGGTAAGTACCAGAGATTACGAATATGCGGATTCTGCGAGAAGTTATATCGGATTTAGAACTGTTCAGGACTATATGGGTACTGACGTTACTGGAGAAGATAATACTCAGAATCAAAAATAAGTCCCAAAATTTTCTATCAACTTAATTACTAACCCTTTTTTAAAACTTTAGATTTAAAAAAAACAAAACAATTTTTATTATGGCAAATTCAAAAGCAAGCAAGAAGTTAATGAACATGGTATACGGTCTCGGAGCAGCCGTTGTAATATTAGGTGCACTATTTAAAATTATGCACTGGCCATTTGGTAACGAGATGTTAATCGTAGGTTTGGTTACAGAAGCGCTTGTATTTACTGTTTCTGCATTCGAACCTGTAGATGATGAACTAGATTGGTCGCTTGTATACCCAGAATTATCTGGAGGAAACAAAAAAGACAAAAAAGAGAAAGAAACTCCAGAAGGATTATTATCTAAAAAATTAGACGAGATGCTTAAAGAAGCTAGAGTTGATTCTAATCTTATAGGTAGTCTTGGTGATAGTATTCGCAATTTTGAAGGAGCTGCAAAAGGTATTAAGCCAACAGCAGATTCTATAGCTGGACAACAGAAATATAGTGAAGAAATGGCAAAAGCTGCTGCTTCAATGGAATCACTAAATGGTTTATACAGGGTACAGTTAGATGCTGCTTCAAAACAAGCAGAAGCAAATGCGCAAACTGCAGAATTTGCTAGTCAGCTTCAAGAGCAGATGAAAAGTCTATCTGGTAACCTTGCTTCTCTTAATGGAGTATATGGTGGTATGTTAACTGCAATGAATAGAAGTTAACATTTTTTTAAGAAATATTTTATAAAATAACTACCAAAATCTAAGAAGAATATGGCAGGAGGAAAACTATCCCCAAGGCAGAAGATGATTAACCTGATGTATTTGGTTTTCATCGCGATGATGGCATTAAATATGTCAAAAGAAGTATTGTCAGCTTTCGGTCTCATGAATGAGAAATTGACAGCGTCAAATACAATAGCAACAGAACGTAATACAGCATTTATGGCTGGTTTGGCAGATAAAGTGTCTGAACAACCAGAAAAGTATACACCTTTAAAAGAGAAAGCAGATCAAATTAGTGTTTTATCTAATGAGTTTAATGCATATGTAGAGCAGATTAAATCTGAAATAATCGAGACGGCTGATGATCCAACCGATTATGAAACTATGGATAAACCAGATGCATTAAATAGTAAATTCTTTGAAGGAGGAAAAACTACTGCGGCGGCTACAGAATTTTTAGAAAAAATTAAAACCTACAGAGATGGTGTGGTTACAGCGTTAAGTACGGTTAAAGAAGTTGACGGTCAAGTTGCAGATGATGTTAAAACAACATTTAGTACAGATGATGTTAAAGATAGAAGTGGAGTAACCAAGAATTGGTTAAATTACAATTTTGAAGGATTTCCTTTAGTAGCTTCTTTGACTAAGTTGACACAAATGCAAGCTGATGTAAAAACTACTGAAAGTAAAGTGCTTTCTGCTTTATTAGCAGGACAACAAGCTTCTGAACTTTCTTTTAGTAACTACGAAGCTATTGTAGTAGCTGATAAAACAGCTTTCTTTAGCGGAGAGAAATTTAAAGGTAGAATTGTTCTTGGACGTTTTGATGCTACACTTAAGCCAACCAAAGTAATGGTTAATGGTAAGGAGCAAACAGAAGTTCAGAAC
Organism: Aquimarina algiphila; assembly: GCF_947494415.1. Taxonomy (NCBI): domain Bacteria; kingdom Pseudomonadati; phylum Bacteroidota; class Flavobacteriia; order Flavobacteriales; family Flavobacteriaceae; genus Aquimarina; species Aquimarina algiphila. Next base: position 133,782 of record NZ_CANLVC010000010.1, read on the forward strand.
GGACAAATTATGTTAGATTTCCCTGCAGGTAATGTTGGAGAAAGAGATGTAGCTGGAGAGCTTGAGTTTAAAGAAGGTGATTCTATAGTAAAAATTCCTATTAAGAGTTCTTATACGGTAATTCCTAGACCTAATTCAGCTGTAATTTCTGCTGATAAAATGAATGTTGTATATCGTGGGGTAAATAATCCAATGACGATTTCTATTCCTGGAGTGCCAAATGTAAATGCTTCTGCACCTGGACTTAGAAAAGCTGGTGGAGCTGGTAAGTATATGATGAATGTTACTACGGTAAAATCTCGTGAAGTAAGTATTAAAGTAAGTGGTAAACTTGCAAATGGTACTACTGTAAGTGATAGTAAGAAATTTAGAATTAAAGATATTCCAAGACCTGTAGGAACAGTTCGTGGAGAAGATGGTTCTATTAAAATGGCTAGAAATGCATTAGAAATTTCTTCTATCGGAGCTATTTTACCAGATTTTGATTTTGATATCAAATTAAAAGTTACTGGATTTAAATTTAAAGTAGAAGGTCAGCCTACGGTTAGTGTACGTAGTGGTAGATTGGATTCTAAAGCTAAATCTGCTTTACGTAAGGCTAAAAGAGGTTCTTCTGTGCAGATTATAGATATAAAAGCGCAATTAACTACGAATGCTGGATATAAATTGAAAAAGATATCTCCGGTTATTGTTGAGTTAACAAATTAAAAATAAACTTACGCAGTTATGAATTTGAGAAATTTTTTATTAATCGTTTCCGTTCTATTGGTTTCCATGATGTCGTACGGTCAGATCAATGTATTAAATGCTAATGAGCCTGCAGAAATTGGAATGAAAACTGAAGAAATGATCGCATATGATAATGACCATCCTTTAGAGTATGGTTATGTAGATAAGCGTGATATACTTTGGGCAAAGACTACATGGGAAACTATTGATCTTGATGAAAGAATTAATTTTCCTTTGTATTATCCTATAGATACCAATAACATTGGTGTGAATCGTAGATCTCTATATGATGTATTAGTATCTAATATTAAGAACGGAAAGATCAAGAATATTTATTCAGATTCATATTTTACTGAGACTCGTACATTTTCAGATTTAGAATCTACAATGTCTAAAATAGATACTACTGATTTAGGATATGAGCAATACAATGCTGGTGAAGAGGTTGATCCTCAATATATCAATAGAAGAGATATCAGTTCTGCAGATATAGCAGAATATAAGATAAGAGGATATTGGTATTTTGATAAACGTTTAGGAGAATTAAGATACAGATTGCTAGGATTGGCGCCTGTTGCTCCAGATGTTAATTTTATTGATGATGATGAGCCTGATATGGTAGCATTATTTTGGATTTGGTATCCAGATGCAAGAGAAATTCTACATAATGCATTAGCATTTAATAGGAGGAATACTTCCATGCCATTTACGCTAGATCATATTTTAAATGCTAGACGATTTAATTCTGTAATTTATAAGGAAGATAACGAACAAGGAGATAGATCTATTGATGATTATATTGTAGATAATGCCTTAATGCAACTTCTGGAAAGTGAAAGAATTAAAGAGAGTATTCGAAATTTTGAAATGGATATGTGGAGCTATTAATAGTTTCGGTATTTATTAAATTATAAGAAAAACGCCCAACTATAAGTTGGGCGTTTATTATTTTTGAGCTATGTTAGATTATATTGTAGTTGGATTTGGATTATCAGGTTTGTCCTTTGTAGAACAATTGGATCTTGCTGGTAAATCGTACAAAGTTTATGAAAACTATTCTCAGAAATCGTCCCGTGTTGCGGGGGGGCTTTACAATCCAGTTATCCTAAAACGTTTTACGCTTGCTTGGCAAGGGGATAAGCATATGGAAGAGGCGGTGCCTTTTTATAAACATATAGAAACCAAATTGCAACAGTCTTTTGTCTCACAACTTTCCGTATTGAGACGATTTAATGCTGTAGAAGAACAAAATGCCTGGTTTGAAGCAAGTGATAAACCTTTTTTAAATGAATTTCTTTCTTCAGAATTAATCCGAAATACGAATTCAGCTTTAGAGATCTCTTATCAATTCGGAAAAGTAAAACATACCGGAAGAATTAATATAGAGGTCATGTTATCTTCATATATACAGTATCTTAAAACAAATAATAATTTTGAGAACTCTTCTTTCGAACATGATAAAGTAATTCTAAAAGAAGATCATGTTGAATATGATGGCATTAAAGCAAAAAATATTGTATTTGCAGAAGGTTTTGGTGTAAAGAACAATCCATTTTTTAACTATTTACCTCTATATGGTAACAAAGGAGAATACATTGTTATCAAATCCAAAGCGTTAAAATTACAAGATGCAGTAAAATCTTCGATATTCATTATTCCATTAGGTGAAGATGTATATAAAGTAGGAGCGACGTATAATAATAAGGACAAATCACCAGAAATAACTAGTGTTGCAAGAGAAGAGTTGCAAAAAAAATTAGAACGTTTTATGTGTGTCGAATATGAAGTTATTGATCAGGTTGCAGGGATAAGGCCAACTGTTATAGATAGAAAACCACTAATTGGCACTCACCCAAAATACCAAAATATGCATATTTTAAACGGATTAGGGAGTCGAGGTATACTTATTGGTCCAACTGTAGCTAAAGAACTGTATGCGTCTATTGAAAAAAGAATTCCTTTAGATCAGGAGATTGATATTAAACGTTTTGAAGCGTTACGATAAGGGTTCTTTTTTTTTGTAATGCATAAAAAAATTGATCCAAATATTTCTTGATAACCGCAGGATAATAGGTAAAAAGACAATCATGGTTCCCGCAATTACAAAAAAAGTAGCAACTAAATTTAATTTTAAAAAGAGATTACTGATAACAAAGGCTGCAACAGCAAAAGCTATACCTACTGGATAACTTACATACATAGCTCCATAGAAGAAAGAAGGCTCTATTTTATATTTGGTATTGCAATGACTACATCGATCTTGCATTTTGAGCGTTTGACTTAGTTTATAAGGGTTAGATTCCTTATACATACTTTCTTCCTGGCATACAGGACACCTACCAGTAAAGATGCTATAAATTTTAGTTCCGCGTAAGAAGTTCATAAGCGTTTTTATTCTAACACAAAATTAATCATCTTTGCACAAAATATTCAAAAGCTGATGTTAAACATACATAACTTATCGATTTCGTTTGGGGGAGAGTACCTTTTTGAAGAAATAAGCTTCAGGTTAAATGCAGGAGATCGAGTAGGGTTGATTGGTAAAAATGGTGCGGGTAAATCTACCATGCTTAAGATCCTATCCAAAGAACAAGAGCCGGATTCTGGTCAGATAGCAATGGATAAGGATATAAAAATAGGATTTCTAAAACAAGATATAGATTTTGTGCTGGGACGTACAGTTTTAGAAGAAGCATATGAGGCTTTTACTGAGATTAAAAAGATTGAAAGAGATATTGATAATATAAATACGCAATTGGCAGAACGTACCGATTATGAAAGTGAAGCATACAATCAATTAATTACTGATTTAAGTGATCATACACAGCACTATGAGGTTCTGGGAGGATATAATTATCAAGGAGAGACAGAAAGAGTGTTACAAGGGCTTGGATTTGCAAGAGAAGATTTTGACAAACTAACCGATACCTTTTCTGGAGGGTGGAGGATGCGTATTGAATTAGCAAAGCTTTTATTACAAAACAATGATATCTTATTGTTAGATGAGCCAACAAATCACCTGGATATCGAATCTATAATTTGGTTGGAGAATTTTTTAAAAAATTATGGAGGGGTAGTGGTTATTGTTTCGCACGATAAAATGTTTCTTGATAATGTTACCAATAGAACGATAGAAATTTCTTTGGGACGAATCTATGATTATAATAAACCATACTCTAAATATCTGATACTTCGTAAAGAAATTAGAGAACAACAATTAGCTACTCAAAAAAATCAATCAAAACAAATCGAACAAACAGAAAAGTTGATTGAAAAATTTCGAGCTAAAGCCTCTAAAGCTTCGATGGCACAATCGCTGATTAAGAAATTAGATAAGATCGATAGAATAGAGGTGGATGAAGATGATAATGCAGTAATGAATATTAGTTTTCCTATACATATACAACCAGGAAAAGTAGTGATAGAAGCAGATGGTGTAGGTAAAAGTTATGGAGATAAAGAAATTCTTAAAGATATTGATTTACTCGTGGAGCGAGGATCAAAAATAGCTTTTGTTGGTCAAAACGGACAAGGTAAATCTACCTTAGCCAAAATTATAATTGATGAAATAACATATGACGGGGAGTTTAAATTAGGGCACAACGTACAAATAGGATATTTTGCTCAGAATCAATCAGAATATTTGGATGGAGAATTAACCGTTCATGATACCATGATAAATGCTGCAGATGAGAAAACACGTAGTAAAGTACGTGATATGTTAGGCTCATTCCTATTTAGAGGAGATGAAGTAGATAAAAAAGTAAAGGTACTTTCTGGAGGTGAACGAAACCGATTGGCGTTATGTAAAATGTTATTGCAACCTTTTAATGTATTGGTAATGGATGAGCCCACGAATCATCTGGATATTAAATCCAAAAATGTATTAAAAGAAGCCCTGAAAAATTTTGAAGGGACCCTGATCCTGGTATCACATGATAGAGATTTTTTACAGGGATTAAGCAATACCGTATATGAGTTTAAAAACAAAAAAATTAAAGAATACCTTGGGGATATAAACTTCTATTTGGAAGAACGAAGACTAAATGATCTGCGAGAAATAGAAAAGAAAGATAAGCAAGTAACATCTGTTTCTGATACAAAAGAAACTGCCAAACAATCCTATCAGGATCAGAAAAAGCTCAAATCACTTAATAATAAGTTGAGTAATGTAGAATCTAAAATCAATAAATTAGAAAGAGAAATCAAGGAGATTGATGTCGAATTAGCAATTAATTATGACCAGACTATAGCGCAGCCAGATTTTTTTGATAGTTATCAGGCAAAAAAAGATAAATTATCTTCTTTGATGGAAGATTGGGAAGTATTACAAGAAGAAATTGATGCTATAAATGCAGTTTGATTTTTTTCTTAAATTTTAAAGAATCCATAAAATTAAATGTATAATTTACATTTTTAATATTCTCAATATGGTTTTTTTAAGAATACCGCATAATATAGACGTATCTTCCTAAAGTAGTACAGAATACGGTATGTTACTTTTGTGATATTTTTATAGTGAGTAGCAGGTACAACTAGAATTTTATAGATATTTTTGCGTTTGATAATTTAAAGAACGGTATTTATGAATGATACAAAAGCCATAGATTTAAATGCTCATGCATTATCCTGGGTAGGCAAAATACACTATGATTTTGGGTTTTTAGTTCAAAAAGCATTTGGAGAAAATGGATTGGACTTATCCAAAGAACAATGGAGTGTTTTAAAACGCCTAAATGTAGATGATGGACAGCCTCAAAATGACCTTGCATTTATTACACATCGTGATAAAACATCCATGACTCGATTAGTGAATACCATGGAAAGTAAAAAACTTGTTGTTAGAAAAAGTGATGAAAATGACAGAAGGGTTAATCGTATTTTTTTAACCGATTACGGAAAAGAAGTTATAGAAAAAGTACAGCCTATTATGTATGATCTTATTCCGGCGGTTCAGGAAAGCTTGGATGATGAAGAGATCGAAACCTTGATTGCGGTATTGAAAAAGGTAAAATCTAAGATTGCGCAAATCGCTGAAGAATAGAGAGTAAGTATCATATTTTATTATAAAAAGCACCTGTGTTAATGGGTGCTTTTTTTGTGGTAAACCGCAGGGATTTAACTTTTATGAGTTTTTTAACTGCATCGCACTGCTATGGTTGATAGTTTTGTATGCGATTTTGCACTAAGTGCGGATACAATTATGCTATGAGAAAAATTATACTTTCTATTCTTGGATTATTATTAATTGTGGTTGCAGTATTTGCCGCCAAAAAGATTGTTGATAATAAAAGAAGACCCAAACCTAAACCTGCAAAAGTAATTAAGACTGTTTTTGTAGACACTGTAAAAAATACCACTATCCCCATTCAAATTGCTGCCAATGGTAATTTAACAGCAAAAAGAAGGTTGGAGCTATACTCCGAGGTTCAGGGGATTTTTAGAGGAGGAAGTCAGCTCTTTAAAACAGGTCAGCAATACAAACGTGGACAAGCATTAATAAGAATTGATGCATCAGAGTATTATGCAAGTGTACAATCGGCGAAAAGTAATTTGTATAATCTGGTTACTTCAATAATGCCTGATTTACGATTAGATTACCCAGAGATTTATGATAAATGGCAAGAGTATCTTAATACTTTTGATATGAGTAAAGCGACACCAAAACTACCAGAAATCACTTCAGATAAAGAAAAATACTTTATAACAGGTAGAAATATATTTACCACCTATTATAATGTAAAAAATCAAGAACAACGCCTGGCTAAATATACTATTTCTGCCCCGTTTGAAGGAGTACTAACAGAGGCTTTGGTTACTGAGGGAACTTTAATCAGACAAGGACAAAAATTAGGAGAGTATATCGATACGAGTACATACGAAATGCAAGTCGCTATCGGGAAAGAATATGGAGATTTACTTCAAGTGGGAGAATCTGTAGAACTTTCTAATCTTAATAAAACAAAAATATTTACAGGAAAAGTAGCCAGAATTAATGGAAGCGTTAATCAAGCTACTCAAACCATCACTACTTTTATAGAGGTTGCTGATCCATCGCTTAGAGAAGGGATGTATCTAGAGGCTAATCTTGATGCAAAAAAAGAAGAAAATGCTATAGAGATTGATCGAGGATTACTTCAGGAAGGTGATAAGCTATTTGTTGTTAGAGATAGTATTCTTGATATTATAGATGTAAACCCTGTGTATTTCTCTGATAAAAAAGTGGTGCTCAAAGGAATTCCCGAAGAAACCATCATACTATCCAAAAGCGTTCCGGGAGCATATGCCGGAATGCTGATCAAGATCTATCAGGAAAAGAAAAACAATAATGTGCTTAGTGATACCGCTGTGAGTACAACTAAAAAACAATAGTTATGCGTAAAATTATTGCTTTTTTTATTAGATATCACGTTGCCGTAAATGTGATTGTACTTGCTTTTTTTGCTTTTGGTATTGCTGGAGCACTTTCATTAAAATCCTCCTTTTTTCCATTAATTGATTCCAAAAATATTAATATAAATATTACATATCCTGGTGCTTCACCTCTGGAAGTAGAAGAAGGGATTGTATTAAAAATAGAAGATAATCTCAAAGGTTTGGATGGTGTAGAACGAGTGACTTCTACTTCAAGAGAGAATAGCGGAACTATAAATGTTGAAATCGAAAAGGGGAAAAATATCGATTTCATGTTGTTAGAAGTGAAGAATGCGGTAGATCGTGTACCTTCATTTCCGACGGGGATGGAACCTTTGGTCGTTGCAAAACAAGAAGCAATTCGACCAACTATCGATTTTTCTATAAGTGGGGATAATATACCACTATCAACTCTCAAAGAGATAGCTCGCCAGGTAGAAAATGATTTACGTGGTATAGATGGGATTTCTCAGATTAATATTTCAGGATATCCTGCAGAAGAAATTGAAATTGCGATAAACGAAAAAAACTTATTGGCATATAATCTTAGTTTTACTGAAGTAGCACAAGCAGTAAGTCGCGCTAATATTCTTACAACGGGAGGGACCATAAAAACAGATGCAGAAGAGTATCTTATCAGAGCGAATAATCGCTCGTATTATGGTAATGAACTCTCTAATTTAATTGTGCGTGCCGATGCTACAGGTCGAGCCATACGATTAAAGGATGTTGCTGAGATTCGGGATCGTTTCTCAGAGACAGCTAATGCAACTTATTTTAATGGAGATTTGTCGGTTAATGTCCAAATAACAAGTACAAATACCGAAGACTTGATTTCGTCTGCCGAAAAAGCGAAAGAATATATAGAAGACTTCAATCAGAAGTATAATAACGTACAGCTTAATGTGGTTAGCGATCGATCTATTACGTTAGTTCAACGTACAGAGCTTCTTACAGAAAATGCGATCATAGGAATGCTATTGGTGCTTACCTTTTTATCCTTATTCCTTAATACTAGACTAGCCTTTTGGGTTGCTTTCGGACTTCCAGTGGCATTTTTAGGAATGTTCATTTTTGCAGGAACCTTTGATGTAACCATTAATGTGTTATCCTTATTTGGTATGATTATAGTAATAGGGATTTTGGTTGATGATGGTATTGTAATCGCCGAAAACATTTATCAGCATTATGAAAAAGGAAAAACCCCTGTTCAGGCTGCAATAGATGGTACAATGGAGGTAATACCACCTATCATTTCTGCAATTATTACAACGATACTCGCCTTTGGAATCTTTTTATTCCTGGATGGTCGGATAGGAGAGTTTTTTGGAGAAGTTTCGGTAGTGGTGATTCTTACGCTCACCGTTTCTTTGGTAGAAGCGTTGATAATTTTACCAGCTCATTTAGCACATTCCAAAGCACTTAAGAAACAAGACGCTAAGCCAAAAACAGGTATCGGTCAATTGTTTGCAAAACTACGATATATCAATACTTTTGGAGATGCCATTATGCGTTGGTTAAGAGATAAATTATATAGCCCGGCATTGCGTTTCGCATTACAAAATAAACTTTTTACATTCTCACTTTTTGTTGTGCTTCTTATTCTAACTTTTGGTAGTGTTGGTGGTGGAATAGTTAGAACATCCTTTTTTCCGCAGATAGCTAGTGATCGTTTATCGATTAATCTGGCAATGCCCAATGGGACTAATGAAAAAGTAACAGATAGTATTATTTCATTAATAGCAGAAAAAGCCTGGGAGGCGAATGAAGAACTTACAAGAGAATACCTAAAAGGCGAAGAATACGAGGGTAAAGTACTATTTAAAAATGTAATCACTAATATAGGTCCGGGATCAGCAACAGCTTCTCTGGTTGTTAATCTATTGCCAGGAGAAGAGCGTCCTGATGCTGTAGCATCCTCTATGGTAACAGATCTAATTAGTAAAAAAATGGGAGAAGTTACGGGAGTAGAGAGTTTGGTGTATGGTAGTGGTGGTAACTTTGGAGGAAGACCTGTTTCTGTTTCTTTATTAGGAAATAATATCCAAGAACTCAAAGCAGCCAAAGCAGAACTCAAAGGCGCATTGGTCAATAATGCACTACTTAAGGATGTTACTGATAATGACCCTGCAGGAATTAAAGAGATTCGAATAGAATTAAAAGAAAATGCATATTTACTGGGGTTAAATCTTCGTGATGTGATGGCACAGGTTCGTGCTGGATTTTTTGGAGTACAGGCACAACGTTTTCAAAGAGGACAAGATGAAATACGAGTTTGGGTACGATATGATCGTGATAATCGTTCTTCCATTTCTAATCTGGATGATATGCGCATAACGACTGTAAGTGGAGAACGAGTGCCACTCAATGAGATTGCTGTGTATAGTATAGAAAGGGGAGATGTTGCGGTTAATCATTTGGATGGTCGTAGAGAAATACAAATTTCTGCAGATTTAAAAGATGTAGAAACCACGAGTGCCACAGATATTTTGCAAGAGATACGTACGGTAACCATGCCAGAAATAATTTCAAAATATCCAACCGTTACTCCTTCTTATGAAGGGCAGAATCGCGAGGCAGGTAAGCTTCTGGGTTCATTAGGTCCAGTAGGGCTTACGGTACTGGCATTAATTTATATAACCATCGCATTCACGTTTAGAAGCTATAGTCAGCCATTATTACTGTTACTACTTATTCCGTTAAGTTTACCTGCGGTTGCCCTTGGTCACTGGGCACATAATTTTCCTATCAATATCTTATCTATGTTAGGGATTATTGCACTTATTGGTATTATGGTTAATGACGGCTTGGTACTTATCGGTAAGTTTAATAGTAACCTTCGGGAGGGATTATCTTTTGATGAAGCTATTTATGAGGCTGGTAGATCTCGTTTTCGTGCTATTTTCCTAACATCATTGACTACTATAGCCGGATTAGCACCATTGATTTTTGAAGAAAGTCGTCAGGCAAAATTTCTGATTCCTATGGCCATTTCTATTGCATATGGTATTGGTTTTGCCACTGTGTTGACATTGTTGGTATTGCCGTTGTTTTTATCATTTAGCAATAGTGTAAAAGTAAGCTCAAAATGGTTAGCTACAGGAAATAAGATCACCAAAGAAGAAGTAGAAAGAGCCATTAAAGAACAAAAAGAAGAGGATGAAGAACATCATGAATTGCAAGTATAATACCCATATTATGAGATTATTTTGTCTGCTATTTTTGATTTCTGGTAATGTGATAGCTCAGCAATTAACAAAGCAAGAAGCGATACGACTTACCTTAGAAAACAATTTTGGAATATTAATAGCCACCAATTCGATAGAAGTGGCCAAAAATAATAAAGGGATTCTTAACTCGGGATATTTGCCCAGATTGTCTACCAGTGCTGGGGCAAACTATCAATCAGCAAATAGTACAACGTCTTTTGGCGGAGCATTAAATCCCAATACAGGAGAACCTCGTGCTGATATTGAGATTGAAGATGCAGAAACCCAACTATATAATGCAGGAATCGATCTCGATTATACTTTATTTGATGGTTTGGGTAGATTTTATAATTATAAACGGTTAAAAGAAGAGTATAATCTCACAGAATTACAGGCAAGAGAAACAATCGAGAATACGATTCTACAGTTATTTACAGTGTATTATGAGGTCGCCCGATTATCTGAAAACGAAGGAATTTTAGAAGAAACGCTTCGAATTTCTCGTGAGCGTGTTTCACGATCCAATTATCAATTTGAGTATGGTCAGAATACAAAACTCAATGTGCTTAATGCAGAGGTAGATGTAGCTAATGATAGTATTAATTTATTGAATACCAGACAACAATTGGTCAATACCAAAAGAGATTTGAATGTAATTCTGGACAATGAATTAGAGCGTAATTTTGAAGTAGATACCATTATACAGTTTATCCCTAAACTCAAATTAGATGAGTATTTGGAGAAATCTACAGAAAATAATGTGACCCTATTACAAAATGAAAGTAATATCAGGATATCTGATTATGATATTAAGGTAAGTAAGTCAGGATATTTGCCAACAATAGGGTTAACCGGTTCGTATGGATGGAATGAAAATAGAAATCCACCGTCGGCATTCTTTCCTGGTAATGTTGCTGATACCTATACGCTAGCTGCCGGAGTGAGTCTTACCTGGAATCTTTTTGATGGAGGTAGTACGATTACCAGAGTGAAAAATGCAAAAATAGCATTAGATAACCAGGAAATCATAAGAAGTCAAGTGCAGAAGGAGGTTAAGAGAGATATTGCCAATGCTCTTGGGAATTATGAAAACCGATTGAATGTATATAAAATTCAGCAACAAAATGTATTGACCAATCAAAATAACTTTGAACGTACTAAAGAGCGTTTTAAGTTGGGGCAGGTAACTTCAATAGAATTCAGGCAAGCGCAGATCAATTTAATTCTTGCAGAAACCAATAAGAATTCTGCGAAATATGATGCTAAGATTGCTGAGTTACAATTATTACAATTAACAGGACAATTGCTTAACGAAGAATTTTAAGTTTCTCTTCGACTAGATTGTCACACCGAGCTTGTCGAAGTGTTTTGTCAATAGGAACGCGATAAAAAAAGGGAATCATGTTCGAACATTTTTTTCAATGTCCATATTGTTGGGAAGAAATATCAATGTTATTAGATCCTTCAATACCATATCAGGTATATGTTGAAGATTGTGAGGTGTGTTGTAATCCCATAGAACTTCATCCCAGGTTCGAAGATCAGGAATTAATAGCTTTTGAAGTGTTAAATATTGAGCAATAGTAATATAAGTGTTTTTTGTCATTCCAGTGTAGGCTGGAATCTATGTATAAACATCATTGTATATGTTAGATTCCCGATCAAATGCTGAGATGTTATATCAAACAACAAACCCAAAGAAAACTTTCTTTGGGTTTGTTGTTTGATCAATAACTGAATTTAAATATTCTCTACCAGCCAATCTCCTACTTCTGTAGTTTTATAAGCTTTGTTGTCTCCAGAAAGATCTTCGGTTACGATTCCTTCATTAAGAGATTTGTCAACTACCGCTCTAATTGCTTTAGCTTCATCATTTAACCCAAACGCTGTTTCAAACATCATTGCTGCAGAAAGCACAGTTGCTAAAGGGTTGGCAATGTTTTTTCCGGCTGCTTGAGGATACGATCCGTGTATAGGTTCGAATAAAGCTGTTTTTTCTCCCAGAGATGCAGAAGGCATAAGTCCCATTGAACCAGAGATAACAGAAGCTTCATCTGTTAAGATATCACCAAATAAGTTTTCGGTAATCAATACATCATATGAATTAGGCCATTGTACCAAACGCATGGCTACTGCATCAACAAATTCATAACTTACTTCGACTTCTGGATAATCTTTCTCCATAGCCTGTACGGTTTCTCTCCAAAGCCTGGAGGACTCCAGAACATTAGCTTTATCAACGCAGCATAATTTTTTACTACGTGTCATTGCCATTTCAAACCCTTTTTTGGCTAGACGTTGTACTTCTGCTCTTGTATAAGTACAAGTGTCATAAGCTGTGTTACCATCATCTTCTCTACCTCGTTTCCCAAAATAAATACCACTGGTTAGTTCACGAAGAAATATCAGATCTGTTCCTTCTATTCGTTCTTGTTTTAATGGTGATTTATCAATTAATGATGGGAACGTAAATGTAGGACGTACATTGGCGAACAGCCCTAATTTTTGACGCATCTTAAGTAACCCTTGCTCCGGACGTACTTTTGCAGATGGGTCATTGTCAAATCTGGGGTGACCAATGGCCCCAAATAATACAGCATCGGCATTCACACAGATTTCGTGAGTTTCATCGGGATAGGGTTCTCCTACAGCATCTATGGCGGCTGCACCAGTAAGAGCAGTGGTCCATTTTATATTATGATTATATTTTTTTGCAATCGCATCACAAACTTTTACAGCTTGATCGATTACTTCGGGTCCGATACCATCTCCCGGTAACAGTGCTACGTTTAATTCCATTTTTTATTCTAAAAATTATTGTTCTATGATATTCAGCATTTTTTCTGTGGCTTTGATAGCAGAAACCGTTTGATCAGAATCTAGTCCTCTGGTAACAAATTCTTTTACTTCAGTTTTCCAGGTAATGACAGTTTCGCAAAGTGCATCAGAATTACTTCCCGGAGGAATCCTGACTGCATAATCTATAAGCTTAGGTAATACTTTGTTCTTTTGTTTATAAACTTTTCCAAGGGCATTTATAAAAGCATCGTATTGACCATCTCCCTGGGCATGTTCTTCTATAACCTCATCTTCTATTTTTATCGCTACAGTAGCAGAAGGGCTTAATCCTTTGGCATGATTTAACACGTAAGATTTAATCTTTACTTTATTTGTATATAATTTACTGTCTAATACATCAGAAATGATATATGGAAGATCATCCTGGGTAACCACTTCTTTTTTATCTCCTAGTTTAATAATCTTTTGGGTAACCTTTTTAATGTCTTCTGGACTTAGTTTTAACCCTAGTTCCTGAAGGTTTTTCTCTATGTTTGCTTTTCCTGAAGTTTTTCCTAAAGCATATTTGCGTTTTCTACCAAAACGTTCTGGCATAAGATCATTAAAATAGAGATTGTGTTTATTATCTCCATCGGCATGAATACCTGCAGTTTGAGTAAATACATTATCTCCTACTATAGGCTTATTTGCAGGGATTTTAAATCCAGAAAATGTTTCAACAAGTTTACTTACTTTATATAAAGCAACTTCTTTTACACGAGTGGTCACATCGGGGAGATGGTCATTAATTACAGCTATTACACTAGCTAACGGAGCATTTCCTGCACGTTCTCCCATTCCGTTCATGGTTAAATGTAATCCATTTACACCAGCTTTAAGTCCTTCGATAGCATTAGCGACTCCAAGATCGTAGTCATTGTGCGCATGAAAATCGAAGTGTAGATTGGGATATTTGCTTCTAAGTTGTGCTAAATAGGTGTACGTTTCAGAAGGAATTAGAACACCTAAAGTATCCGGCAATAAAACCCGTTTTACAGGCTGCGTACAAAGAAAATCAAGAAATTGATATACATATTCTGGAGAATTACGCATTCCGTTACTCCAATCTTCCAGGTAGATATTATTGATAATCCCTTCTTTTTGCGCTAGCGCGAAAGTTTCTTTTACATCATTAAAATGTTGCTCTGGAGTTTTCTTAAGTTGATATTTGAGATGATTTAAAGACCCTTTGGTGAGTAGATTCTGAACTTTGGCACCAGTATCTTTCATCCATTGTATCGACTTTCCTGCATCAACAAATGTTAATATTTCTACTCGATTAAGGTATTCATTTTCTTTAGCCCAATTAATAATATTTTTTACCGCTTCAAACTCTCCTTCTGATACTCTTGCAGATGCTACTTCTATTCGATCCACCTCTAATTCTTCGATAAGAAGGCGTGCAATGGTTAGTTTTTCTGAAGCAGAAAAGGATATTCCGGAAGTTTGTTCACCATCCCGAAGTGTAGTATCCATGATTTCTATGGTTCGTTTGCTCATTTCTTCTATTTCTTAGATCTCAGGTGTTTTCGAAACCTGTGAGGTCTTTTTTTTGGAATTTTTTTTTGCGTTAGGGATAGTAGTCTTTTCGACTTCGCTCAAAACAAGCTTTTATCTTTTTTTTGTTATCCTAAGCTGTCACACTGAGCTTGTCGAAGTGTTGTCCGAAGGAAGTCATAAAAGATTATAGCGAATAGCACGCTCGAACGCTCAAATTATATTTAAAAAGGGCGCTCTGCTGCAAATTCCTGAATTTCTGATGTCATTTTAGTTAGATAATCAATATCATCATATCCGTTAAGCATATTTTCCTTTTTGTATGTATTGATATCAAAGGATTCTGACGCTCCAGAAGCTTTAATCGTAATAGTTTGTTCTGGTAAATTTATTTCAATTTCAGTATCAGGATTGGTTGCTACAGCCTTAAATATTTTTTCTAAAAACTCAGGACTTACCTGAACGGGTAAAACTCCAATATTTAAACAATTACCTCTGAAAATGTCTGCAAAAAAACTAGAAACTACACATCTGAATCCGTAGTCATATACCGCCCAGGCAGCGTGTTCACGAGAGGACCCAGATCCAAAGTTTTTGCCTCCAACAAGGATTTTGCCTTTGTAGGTTGTATCGTTAAGTACAAAATCTTCTTTGGGAGTATCATCATTATTATATCTCCAATCTCTAAAAAGGTTATCACCAAATCCTTTACGTTCTGTTGCTTTAAGGAAACGTGCAGGAATAATCTGATCTGTATCTACATTTTCTATAGGTAATGGTACTGCGGTAGAGGTTAGTATTTCGAATTTATCGTATGCCATTTTTTCTTTTTTTTAAATAATTACACTAAAAGCGTTCTGGGATCAGTTACTACTCCGGTAACAGCGGTTGCTGCAGCAACCAGAGGACTTGCAAGTAAGGTTCTTGATCCAGGTCCTTGTCTTCCTTCAAAATTTCTATTCGAAGTACTCACTGCTAATTTCCCGGCAGGAATTTTATCTGCATTCATTGCTAAACATGCAGAACATCCGGGTTCTCTTAAGGTAAATCCAGCTTCTGTAATAACGTCTAGTATCCCTTCTTCTTTGATTAGTCCTTCTACTTCGTGTGATCCAGGAACTAACCAGGCGGTAATATTATCTGCTTTCTTTTTTCCTTTTACGATAGAAGCAAACGCTCTAAAATCTTCGATTCGTCCATTGGTGCAACTTCCTAAGAATACATAATCTACTTTTTTACCAATCATAGCGTCTCCTTCATTAAAATCCATATATCCTAAAGATTTTTTGTAGGTAGCGACACCTCCTTCTATGGTTTCTGCAGTAGGGATGTGATTGGTAATCCCGATTCCCATTCCCGGATTAGTTCCATAAGTAATCATAGGTTCGATATCGGCACCATTAAAGCCAAGTTCTTTATCAAAAACAGCATCTTCATCTGTTGTCAATGTTTTCCAGTAGGTCATGGCTTTATCCCAGGCATCACCTTTTGGTGTAAGAGGTCTTCCTTGTATGTATTCATATGTTTTTTCGTCTGGAGCGATCATTCCTCCTCGGGCACCCATTTCTATACTTAGGTTACAAACTGTCATACGACCTTCCATCGTCATATTGCTAAATACGTCTCCTGCATATTCTACAAAATACCCTGTAGCTCCAGAGGTGGTGAGTTGCGAGATGATATATAATGCTACATCTTTTGGTGTAACTCCAAAACCAAGTTCTCCATTAACATTAATACGCATCTTTTTTGGCTTAGGCTGCATGATACATTGTGAGGATAGTACCATTTCTACTTCTGATGTACCAATACCAAATGCAATGGCACCAAAAGCTCCGTGAGTAGAGGTATGAGAATCTCCACATACTATTGTAGCCCCCGGGAGTGTAATTCCGTTCTCTGGTCCGACAACATGCACAATACCATTTTTTTGATGTCCCAGTCCCCAATGAGAGATACCCCATTCTGCAGCATTTTCTTCTAATGCTTTTAACTGATTAGCAGATAATGGATCATCTACAGGGAGGTGTTGGTTTATTGTTGGAGTATTATGATCTGCTGTTGCAAAAGTACGTTCTGGATATAATACTTTATTTTTTCTATTTTTTAATCCTAAGAAAGCCACCGGACTGGTTACTTCATGAATGAAATGGCGATCAATAAAAAATACATCTGGTCCATTTTCTATTTTACGTACTACGTGCGAATCCCACACTTTGTCAAATAATGTCTTACTCATTTTTATGATCTTTACTACTATAATTGATATGATGCATTTCGCATCTTATTATTAAAATGTTAAAAAGCAGACAAATTTACAAGATACCAGAGATACGTGCTAATAAAAGTGTAAAGTTTAGATCAGTTTTGAATATATTTCAATAATAGCGTAAATTATAAATGATTTGACAAAAAATAAGCCTGTTTTTATAATTTAAAATATTAAGTGCTACGTTATCTGGTTAAAAGTCAATGCGTAAGAAAATGATGTAAATAAATATGATTAGTTTTTATTAATTATGCTTTGTGAAACTAAAAAAGGTTGTATATTTGCCGTCCGTAAGGAATGATAAGGAGCTTGTCAGAGTTATGATCTGAAGTTTAAAAGACAAGTAAGTTGCTAATCATATATCGCGGGATAGAGCAGTAGGCAGCTCGTCGGGCTCATAACCCGAAGGTCACAGGTTCGAGTCCTGTTCCCGCTACAACAGATAACCTCTTGATTTTCAAGGGGTTATTTTTGTTTAAGAAAGTTTTTTGTGACCGCAAAAGCACGGTTTTCAAGCACGGAGCAGGGTTTTGGAGCAGGGTTTTGAATGAAATCATTATCCGAGAATGTTTAGATTAGCAATCGCTGTACTGACAATTTTCTCATCGATATAATGTTTTTTGAGTACATTATCACTGGTGTGTGATGATAGTGTTTTTGTCTTTCCATTTGTAGCAATATCTAAATAGGTTAGATATGTCTTTCTTAGGCATTTGAATTGTAAGTTTCTATCAGTATTTAATTGACTATAGTAATGACTGAAACCTCTGGATAAATTATCCATTATTGTGTTTTTTGTAACATCAGATCTATCTGGACAAATTAGATATCTTTCTTCGTTCTTGTATTGCTTATAGCCTAATCGTAGTAATAACTTTAGAAGGCTCTTGGTTATGGGGATGATTTTTGGAGCAACATTTTCATTGAAACCTGTGCCTAGTTGACGTTGAACTTTGAAATTGTTTATAGCAAAATAGGATGGCTTTCCATTGATTTCTTCGATCATATTCCATTTTAGTTCTACAATCTCTTCTCTTCGACCGCCAGTATGCAGAGCTAGTTCAATTCCATCCCTAAGATATGGCTTGTATAAATTTCTAAAGAAGTCTCTGTTTTTTGCTCTACCTTTAGCATATCCTCTTTCAGGGGTTAGGATTTTGAGTAACTGATTAAACTCCTCTTTGCTAATAGTGTCTTTTTTAACCATAACTGTTCTTCTCTTAGCTTTATTGAATGGGTTTTTTATATTTAATTCATATTCATCAATTGCCCACTCAAAAAAGCTTTTCAATGAACTCATTTTATTGTTATAAGTCTTGCTTTGGTACTTTTGATCCTCAATTAGATAAGTGTGATAGTATCCAACATGAATGTCTGTAATTCTATGGATCATTAATAGTTTTTTATCAACCTTATTTTTCTTTAGAGATTCGTTAAAAAGGAAAAGACATTTCTGTTGTTCCTTTATATGTTTTTCTGATCTAACAACTTTTTGATGGTCTGGAACATTAACATTAGCCAAGAAATCTAAGTAGGCTATTTGAGCATCAAAAAGATAACCTCTAGTACCCTGATGTTTAACAACTATTTCTGAATTTGCTCTTAGGCTTTGAATAAATTCTTCTTCAAATTCTATTGCTTCCATTACAGCATCTTTGTAAGTGGTAGCTTCTAAGGTTTTGCTAATTTCTCTTTCATTGCTATCTGGAATATGAACTCTTACCTTGTATTTGTGCTTGTAAAAGTTTTTACAAGTGGATAAATTGGACTTAGTGAATCCGCATTTGGGTTCAGTTTTTTTCATTTTACCATCTTCATCTTTGGTGTTTTTTGACGTCCAGGCAAAATGATTTTTGCACGTAGAACAGTAAATATACATACCCTTGTGTTTTTGGGTTGGTAATTTCTTTCGTCTCATCATAGTATTTATATTTAATTAATAATTCAATTATTCTCTTGCAAATTCCTGAGCAAACTTTGAAGTTCCTCTTTTTCTTTTTGGAGCGATAGTTTTTTCAATTGATTCTTTTTCCGTAGCTGTTATGTAGGCATACCTATCATTATTTTGATAGTGACGATATAGGTCTTCCCAGTTACTCGGATATTGTTTTTTTAGTTGTTGAATGATTTTTTTGTCTAATTCCATCTCTACTAAAAAACGATATGCAACCTTTTTTTTTCCAATATTCATTAGGGGTATATTTAGGTCTTCACACCATTTGGCAGCAGTTCTTGTGTCAATAGCTTTTAGGATCTTGCATAATTCATTCATCTCTATAAACTTTTCATTTTTTTCATTTGTATTCATTTTGATACTTAATTGCTGCTTCTCCAATTGTAGCGTCGGTCAAAACAGTAGTGATAAGTGTGCATGACTTGTAGCGGTCATCTTGCGTTAATTGTAATTATCTTTTAAAATCTGTTCTCACTAGTCTGTGAGCTACAGTAATTTTGTCGTTGTTTTGTTTTATTTCTATGTTTTGGTAATCTCCATTTCTCAGCATTTTTTCAATTCTTTCTGCATCTTCAATTCTTTCTGTGCCTTCAACACAATCCATTTTTCCATTTTTCTTGAGAACACGAATAGTTTTGTATTCTTTCATACGTATAATCTCAATAACCTTTAATTCATCGTCTGTTAATCCTGCCAGCTTACAGAATTCAGGTATATTGTAAACAGGATCAAGATTGATCTTAATTGCTTTATGTAATGAAAGTGCTGTATGGTTTTCGATTTCTCCGGACTTTAGTTTTGAGAAATAATCTTTTTCATCAAGCATCCAGACACCTTCAATTCCTTTGTTGTAAGTTATGATTGTGTATATAGGTTGATTGTAGAGCAATACCAAAAATGTATAATACTCAAGGGCAGGATACTCTTTTCCATCCTTAGCTAAAATAGGTGCAAGAATGGCTTCTTTACAAGCTTTCATTTCAGCGTGTGAGAATCGTAAACTTTTCATTTCATTTAGTAATCCTATGAGAATAACATCTAAAGCACTATAGTAGTTATATCTGTTTGTGCTGTTTGTATCTCTTTTGTCGTCCAGAATGCCCTTTAATCGCCAAGTGTGTAAAGTCATTCTGTTGATCCCAACCATTGCTTTACTCTCGAATATTAGTTCATTCAGAGCTTCGCTATGGGGCGTAAAATCTTCTTTATTTGATTTCATTCTTTTTCTTTTTATTATTTTATAAGAGCTAATATATAAAAAAACCGTCACGTCACGACAACGTGACGGTTTAAATTAACATAAGTTTACCCTACTCTTTCCAAATTTGACCTTTACTGACCTTTATTAATAGACAACAAAAGTTTTGATGGTCTATCTATTCTAATCAATTCTTACTCTTTATAGCTAACAGTTCTTTAAGAGCTTCGTTCTGTCCTTTCTGAGCTTCAATAGCTGTTTTGCTGCATTCTGCCAAGTCACTTGTTAGTTTCTGAATAGTACTTTCAAGTTTTATCACTTTATCTTCTGCACCTTGCACTACTTCATTATTTAGTTTAGCTATACGCTGTTCGAGACTCATCTTGGATATCGATGTTTCTATTTTCTCTCGACATAGCAAAATCATTCTGTCAAACATTTCTATGATATCTGCTCTTTTTTCAACAAGAGTAGCTCCAGAGAAGGATTTATTTAGGTGAACTTTGATGTTAAATAGTTCTTTTTCTGTGTTCTTGCAAATCTCTCTTTCTTCCTTGTTCTTTAAAAGCCTGTTTTCTTGTGTAAAAAGTTCAAAACGCTTATCGATTTCTTCAAATATTCCATCAATGAATTCTTTATTAGGGTTATAGGCTACCCTTTCTTTTGATAAGAAGGCATCTTGAACATCAATAGTCTGATCATAAAAGAAATTGAAATCTATATTAAAGTGCTTTCCAATTTCAATTATAAGCGGATGTGGCGCGTGCTTTCCTTTACCTCCTTCTACCTCTTTTCCTCTCATGTGAGTTACTATGTACTTATTATAAGGGTAAAATTTCACCCCAAAAGAATAGTCGGTTACAAGATCGGGATTAGTGTCTGTTTTCTTGTGTAAAGCTATTAGATAATCCACTAGTTTCAGGGTTTGTTTATCTATTATTTTGAGTTGCGACATGTTAAATGAGTGTTAAAATATAAAATTTATATAAATTTTATATGTTGATAATGAGTTAGTTGTATTTTAATCAATTAGAGTTGTTTACATTACATAGTAATTATTATATAAATATTATATAGATTTGATGATAATTGTATAAAATTTATATACAACAAACAAAAACAATTTGTTATTTCGTTGTTCGTTGCAAATGTATATAAAATTTATATAAACTTAGTATAAAATTTATATATTTTTTTAAAACACTTGGGGATGTACACAAAAAAAGAATTTGAAGAACAATTGGAAACGCTCTACAACTACTACAAAGAGCCTATTCACAAACTAGTTGAGCGATCTGGATTGACCAGACCAACGGTGACTAAATTTTTAGAAGGAAACACGTTACGTTCTTATAATCAGGATAAGCTTATTGAAGCTGTGATTAAAATGAATGAAGAAGCGCAGGAAAAAAGAAGATCCCTTCAGCAGCGAGGAAAGCGCATTATACAGTTAGAGTTAGAACTAGCTGACGAGGAGCATATAGAGAAAAGTGAATCTGCATAATTTAAAGTCAAGGGAAAACAATGAAGATAGTCACAATTCGAGAATCTCAAAGGAAAGAACTCCTTAGTAAAATAAACCAGGTATTTAAGCCAAGAAGAAGACCAAGTACCACACCTGTTCATTACATAAAGGTACTTATCAAAAGGGAGGATTAAGCATTATAAATTCTATTAAAATTGGGAACAACGGTCATCAGTTGCTTTTGGGCAATTGTGGAGTTTTTATGTCCTGATTTTCAATTTGAAAAGATAACAATTACTATGATTATTAATTATTCCATTTCATTTCAGGCGTTGGATCAATTTGTATTTCGGTTCAACAATGATCAACAAACCATTGGTACAAAGATTAGGCAGTCAATGCTGGCTACCGCAAAAGAAGTCATTAAAATTTATGGAGTTTCATTGGTGAAGTCAAATAAGGTAACACCTATTGATCCGTGTAACCTACCTTCTTTAAGGACAAATAATATGCAACTAGCTAAGATCACTCAAGCTAGTGGGAGAACTATCCAAAGGCACATAGATCGTTTGTTAGAATGCGGCATTTTAACCGAAAAGATATGGCATGGTTCTCATTCCAGTTATGAGCTGTTCATAAACCCTAAAATTCTGTGGATAAAAGGGGTGGGAAGTGTTGATAAGGTAAAACAGAACAGACAGAATGATCAAAATTTAAACATTGAAAATCAGAGTATTAAAAATAATAATACTCCAAAATGTCCTCATTCATACACTAGTAAAAAAACTAATAAAAGAAATAATAGAATAATAGCTGTTGAAAAACTTCAGAACAGTTGGGAAGTGAATTTCGATTCAGATTTGGGATTGACTGAAAAAAAGACTCATAAAAGTGCTGAAAAAACAGAAGAATGGTGTTCGCTCTCGCTCACGGATAATGATGTAACTGAAAAAAAAGCTAAAAAAGAGACTGAAAAAACACGAAGGAAAGACCTTTTGGAAGAAGATGCACGAAGGAAAGATGCTTGGCGGGAAAAAACCGAGCTTGATGAAAAAACTGAGCAGGGTAGGCAAACCAGCGCGGAAAACATCGAGATCGGAGAAAGCAAGGAGGGATATGAATCCCCTTGTGATGCATCCCGCCACGCTTTCCTATCGAAATATGTCAAAGAGTTATGGGGATTAGCAAAAGAGGTTTTATACAAAGATGTCTGGCTCAATAAGCGACAATGTAACCTTGCATTAACCCTTTTGTATCAATGGTATGAACCTGTTTCGGATGAAAAAATGGATTATGTTCACAATGTCTACAAATCCCGAATTCACATTGCCCGTGATTATGTTGATCGTGACCCTGATCATCGTTTTATCAAGCTCCCCTATGAATACTTTGACCCGAAAGCTGAAGGTGGTTTTGCAGGTACAATGCCTTGGTATCAAGCTGATAAAAGGCATAAGGAAGGATTAAAATTAAAAAAGGTTTTACGGGAAGAAATTAGAAAATTCAGGAATAACGAAAAGAAAGATACAACAGAAGCACGACCCCGTTTAACGGTCTTCAGGGAGTGCGAACAGCGTATAGGTAAATTGGGGATACCAGAGCTGTTGAGCAAATTTTATGCTGCTGTTTTAGACCCAAAATTGAAGGAATAATAAAATAAAAAAGTGAAAAAATGGAACAAAAAACAAAAAGAAGAAGCCCAAGGTTGGCGGAAAAATTGAAAAAAGCTGTTCAAAATTTGAATGTTGATGTTTTTGGATATGAATCCAAAGTAACTAAAAATATCATTAATTATTTTTCAAAACTATCCAAAGAAACTGGTTTACCGCAAGATAGATTAGTAGTACGAATTTTTAAGGATAGAACAATTATAAATGTTGCAGTCCATAATCAGGGAAGACCAGTTAAAAAGATTCCTGTAAAAGAATTGATTACCCTATTTACAAATTCTGAACCTTCTGGATTGTTCAATCTGGAAGCTAAAGTGGTACAGGGAATAGAAGCCTTTATGGTAGAGTTTTCTGATACGCATAACATTGGTGTTGATCAGTTGCAGATTTGTATAATCACAAGTCATGACAAAGTATGGGTTAAAGGATATAAGGGTATAGACCTTATCAAAGACATTCCGTTGGGTGTTTTAATTAAACATTTTACACAATGAAAACTAGGAAAAAAAGAAAACGGTGGAATCCTAAAGAACACTCCAGATATAAAATGGTAGTATATTTTAAAGATAAAGAAGCTATAGATCCTACCCAAGATGATGAATCCAGTACTTTCTATTCATTTGATTGGAAAAGTGGGTACTCCAGATTTCTCGATCCAGAAAAAGGATTGGATGGGTTACATAAAAAAGTTCAGGAATATGGAGACAAAGCAAATTTTATACTCATCTATGATCGTACTACAGATAGATTGATCGAAAAGTATTTTGAAGGCGAACCTGTTGAAATCTAAGAGGTGAAAAAAGGTTGGAAACAAAAACAAAAAAGAATGAAAAAGGTTCGAGAATTATTAAAAAAGTCAGAAATAAAGGAAGGTTTAGCTATTGAAAAATCATCTACAGACACGGTACGGCTATTGTATGTATCACCATTATTAAATTCAGATGGTTATTATCGAATGATCCTTCCGTATTTAGAATTGGGATCTGTAGACGGTTTTGAAACCCGTGTAACCTCGGTTACTAAGTGGGATTTTGCAAAAACCTTTACAATTGGAACGGATACGTTACAAGAAGAAGAAATACGATGGGCGGATTACATCATTTTTCCAATGCTTACGGGTAACTATACGTATTTGTTTCAAGCAATCAGAGTTTTGAATCCAAATGTATATTTAGTAATGGATATTACACGGCAGATTCATAACATTCCAAAATCGCATCCGGATCATCAGGTATTTAAAAAAGAAGAACAAGATCAATTGTTACAAAACCTTATCCTTATGGATATGATTACCACTCCAATAAAACGATTATGTACATTATACCAGGAGTGGTTAGACAGAAGTGAAATGGAACAAAGAGAGATAGAATTCTTTTGGCTTCCTTCACTGATCTCCAGTATTGGGTTTGAAGGTATTTCTTCAGTTGTAAAACCTAATGATAATATAGTAAGAGTTGGTATAATCGGATCACTTAAATCCGCAGCAGATTATAGGTATTTTCTTCCTATGTTTAAAAAAATAAAAGAAAAATACAAAGATAAAGTAGAGCTGGTGATATTTGGTTGGAATGGCAAGAACGCAAAAGAAGTAGAGGTTTTAAAAGAGGTGGATATTACCTATCATAAATCTGTAAGTTTTCTGGATTATTATCAGACCTTGAAGAATTTACATTTCGATGTGGTGCTTATTCCAATGCGATCTTTAAATTATTACGCATATTCAAATACCATACAATTTTTGGAAGCAGCAGCAATTGGAGTTCCTGTCATTGCTTTGGAACATTCTTCTTATGCTCAAGTTATAGACCATGAAAAAAATGGGATATTAGCTTGGAAATTGCCAGAATGGGAATCTTCATTGATACAATTAATTGAGGAACCAGAATTTCGCAATAAATTAGGTGAAAATGCTAAGAAATGGGTTTGGAAAAACCGTTCGTATACTCAGAAAAACCTTATACATTTTAAAAATGCTTTTATTTAGAAAGCTAAATTAGGTAAATACTTGATTATAAGAATAAGGGGCAATTTTGTTAATTGCCCCTTAGTTTTTTTAAATATGTTGATAGCTTGATATTTTCTTTTTTGTAAAATGCTTTCTGAAAAGCTTCAGTAGAGGTATAACCAATGTCATTTGCAATTGCTTTTAAGGTATAATTTCTGAATTTTTCATCTACTTCTAATCTAACTTTCACATAATCTATTCTTAGATGATTAATGTATTGTGTAAAAGATTTCCCTTTATTAGAGTTGACTATTTGTGAAAGATATCTAGAATTAGTGTCAAATCTTTTGGCGAGCATATTTAAGGTGATTTTACCTTTTAAATAGTCTCGATCATCCTCAAATTGCTGAAGCTTCTCAAGTACATCTTGAATAAGTTTATCCGCTATTTGCATTTCGTAGGTAGTTGGTGTGTTTGTTTTTTTATGAATTTGAGTAAGGACAATAGCTTCTTTTTTTGCTTCAGAATTCAATTCTACAATGTACACGACCATCATTAGAATAAAGCCAAAATTTACAATGGATTGTTCGACTGCTTGGTAATCACCAAAAGCAACAACAACAGGCATTAAAGACAAAGTGAATAATCCTACATTTCCAGTAAGAACTCTATATTTGAAAATTATAGATTTCTGTCTGTCATCTTTATATATTTTGTTTAAAACCTTAGTTACTTGTACGAAAAAGGCAACGGATATAACCAAAGGAACAGCTAAAAATAACTTTCTTGAGAGATCCAAACTACCATAAAAGTAATAAGGGAGTACAAACAATACTATGAACGAAATAACCAAAGTATATAGCAATGATTTTACACCGAACAATTTGAAGGGGTAAATATTAAATTCCCAATAGGTATAGGAGATGAAATAAACAGCTACCACAATACCACTCCCATAGGCAATGATATTTTGCAGTATAATACTTATAGGAATATTTTCATCAGGAAATAAACCTGAAGACAGGTTATAGAAGATATAAGTAATAGTAAGTACTAAAAAACGTAATCTGGTTTTGTCATGAGGTCTAGCTACTACAAACATAATTTGAGTAAATAAGACAAATGCTTGCAAAACCAATATTACGAAAGTAATAGGGTGCATTTCTGTTCCAAACATATGGTTAGTTTTTTTTAAGCAGGTAAAGTATATATCCTAAGTCTAATATTTTGAGACATTCGAAACCAAATTTTTCGTACCAGGCTAAATTTGAAACCACAGAGGTTTCTAAATAGATAGGTTTGTCTCCGCAAAAAGTGATTACTTCTTCCAGTAATGCACTTCCGATGCCTTTTTTTTGATGGGGTGGATCAACCCCGATATACCATAAATGCACATATGGTGTTTTAGGATAGTTTTTTTTAAGCAAAGCTTCTCGCTTTAGTGCTGCTCTCACTTTTCTGATACCAATGACTTCTGCCATTAATTTGAGATCCCATAAAATAGAATAGAACGTAGTTTTTTTTTGATCTGGAAAGATGACAATACAAGCAGCATTACGATCTTCAGAAATAAAAATTTCACCAAATTCATTTCCTTGAAAAAATGAATATTCTATTAATTTTGAAATTCGTTTGACCCGTTTTTGGTCTTGTTTTACAATGTAGTTTACAGATTGATTGTCTTTAAAAGATTCTAAGATAATTTCAATTATCCTTTTTTTATCAGCATTAGTAGCTAGCCCCATTTAGCAGTAATGATTTTGATTAATTTGAGTTTGTGTATACGTATATACTATATTAGTGTTCTGGTCGATATTTATGTTACCATAGAAAACAGGTTTTAACAATTATTGTTTCATTTTATTGTTAAAATTAACACAAAACCATATAAAGTTTATGGTTTTAGCGTAGAATATGTCGATTTTCTTGAAAAACGATACCGCTTTTCAAGAAAAGCGGGAAATTCTATTTGGTTTTAAGTGAATAATGCACTTAAATTTACAACTGCCTACCCACTATAATTCACAACTAACTAATTCCAACACTCAACAACATAAAGAGGATTGTTTTTTCTTGTTTATGTACACAAACTAGTAAATCAGTATTAATTAATGCTAATGGGGCGCAGCATGAAAAAATTAATAGAAAAGGACTTATTTGGAATCATTGCAATGGCAATCTTATTGATTCCACAAATTGCACATACGTTATATGTTTTTGAAGCGAATAGCCACTATGACCATCCTTGGTTTTCGTGGTGCTACGCAATTGGTGTAGATCTCGCTATTTTAATCTTTACGGTTAAAGGGTGGTTACGCACAGCTTTTATTTATCTTTTTGCGACACTTGCTCACAATCTAGTGTACCAATTTATGCCAGAAGGAGTAGTAAGTAGTGTATTGCTTAGTATCGTTCAATCTGCTACGCTATTTAGCTTTTGTCATCTCTTTTTCAAAAAGAAAAAAGTCGATCATAAAACAGAAGAAGTAGGTGTGCAACTTTCTGAAGAAGCTTTAAAAATACATCGTGCTATTGAAGCGGGTGTGCGCTTTAAACCGCAACCCTATGTATGTCCAGAATGTAATGAACCTTTTTCGAATTCTAAACAATTAAACGGGCATATTTCAGCACATAAGTCTCGTAAGGAATGGGAGCCTGAGAGATATGGAGCTTGGGAATTGGAAAATGATCAAAGAATACAACTATTGTAATTACTCAATGGTCAAGTAAAAGAACTATTACTTTTTAGTTTCAGGGGGGAACTAATACAATCATAATAAACCACAATCACAAATGAAGGTACATTTTAGTATTAATTGGAGTAAGACAGGATTTTATAACGCAGGGAAGCGTGACCTTACTATCAATTGGAACAATGGGGAAGGATTCCCAAGAGAAGGCGAAGCTATTAACATTCCAAAATTCATAGGAGGAAACTATCAATCGGATGAAACGTTTATGCACAACAACATAGAATTAAATGTATTTGATTGGGTTGAAAATACTACAGGATGGGAAGTTGAAATGGTGAAATGGGATCACCACCAAGGAACAACTTTTCTACATATTTTGGTTGGAGATAAAGGTTGAGTTATTTAGCACAAGGTATTCTTGTACCCTTTAAAAAAGTATACCAAAATAGAACTAAAACTCCTTTAAGTTAACATTTAAAATAAGAAATTTTAGAATTATGACACTATATAATTATACGGTAAAAGACGAATCAAAAGATGCAATAGTCGAATCAGGAGTAGGAGAATTATTCGATCTTGAAACCGTAATTCCTATTGAAATATTATCCATACTAGAATTATATGAGGATGAAGAAGGAGTTATAACGATAAAGGTTAGAGCTGGAGATTTTAGTTACGATATCAATAAGATTCGATCAATTAGTGCCTAATTATTTTTACCCCCAATAATTATTTTTACTACGGTTTAGGTAATTTAATTTATAGGGGGTATAAATTGGGAAATAGCATTATTATTGGGCTAACCTATATTATGCTGTTTTTCCAACTTTTAATTACGCAACGATAGCATTGTTATGTAAAGAAGAAATTAAAAAAGACTCGCTATATTTGAGTATATAAGTCATTGGATTTATACAATTTATGGCATTTTGAGTGCTTGTTTTTTTGATATAAGCCTAAATAGGAACGACTCCCGCTACAAGGAGAATTCCAAACTATTTTAATGATCGAATAGATCAACTACGTTATCTACATTTTTACTCCCGCTACAAGGAGATTTCTGTACACATTTTGAGATTATAAAACTAAGTATTTCCTATAAGGATGACACGTGAGTTTTTACTATAGCAATGACTAGGTTTTTCCTATAGGGATGACACGTGAGTTTTTGCTATAGCAATGACTAAGTATTTCCTATAAGGATGACACGGGAGTTTTTACTATAGCAATGACTAAGTATTTCCTATAAGGATGACACGTGTGTTTTTACTATAGCAATGACTAGGTTTTTCCTATAGGGATGACACGTGAGTTTTTACTATAGCAATGACTAAGTATTTCCTATAAGGATGATACGTGAGTTTTTACTATAGCAATGACTAAGTATTTCCTATAAGGATGATACGTGAGTTTTTACTATAGCAATGACTAAGTATTTCCTATAAGGATGATACGTGAGTTTTTACTATAGCAATGACTAAGTATTTCCTATAAGGATGATACGTGAGTTTTTACTATAGCAATGACTAG
The DNA here is from genome assembly GCF_947494415.1 of Aquimarina algiphila. Lineage (NCBI taxonomy): Bacteria > Pseudomonadati > Bacteroidota > Flavobacteriia > Flavobacteriales > Flavobacteriaceae > Aquimarina > Aquimarina algiphila. The sequence continues at coordinate 163,193 of NZ_CANLVC010000010.1, forward strand.
GTTTTTCCTATAGGGATGACACGTGAGTTTTTACTATAGCAATGACTAAGTATTTCCTATAAGGATGACACGTGTGTTTTTACTATAGCAATGACCAAGTATTTCCTATAGGGATGATACCGGAGTTTTTAGTAAAGCGTGAAGTTCAATAATCTCATTTAACGAAAAGAAAAGAAGTAAATGAGAATAACAAAATCATATAACGAAACTCCTAAAGGAATTCAGCTTGAATTTGATCCTGAATTATCTAATACGGATTTAAAAAAATATCTTATTTCAATTGGATTTAAAAATGCAAATCGAAACAAAGGTATTTGGTATATACGTGGGGTTCGTCCTTCTTTTGATAAGTATACAAGTGTTTTAGAAAACGCTAACAAAGAAAGTAAAGATCTTATATCCGTAAAAATTGAACCATCTTATGAAGTTGTAAGAGGTAACATTGATCACAAACTTTTTAGTTTGGTGACAGTTTCGATTGAAAATGAAGATCAGGATATAAAAGATAAAGATTATGTTGTTTTTGAAGATTTCAGGGTTTCAGCCGAGGACATTGCAAAACGGTTTTTAAAATCTCAGTTAGGAGATAAATTTAAAGGGCTTAAAGTTACTGCTAGGAATTTAAAAGAAAGAGCAAGAAACGCATTTGATGAAGGAAGAATTATCACAGGAATTTCTGAAAGTAATCAAGAAGAAGTAAAAAATACAGATACACCAAAAGAGGAATTTGTATGGCTTAAAACAAAAGCTACATATCTATTTGAGGTTTCGGGGAAATCTATTTCTAACGATCAACTACTTGATCCAGATTTTCTAGCAGAAGAAAAACACGACCATAAAATTGCAGTATTAACAGCTTTAAGAAATGGTAAGAAAGTTCCTGAACCTGTTTTGCAAGACCACCCTGAACTTTTAAAATCCGAGGACTTCCAGTTTGGGTTTGATAGTACTGATTTTAAAACGAGCAATGCATTTTTAGAATTACTTAAAGGAATAGGTAATACGGGTAATTTTATAGAAGGTGTGATGGTTGATGGAGGAAGGTCAGGTTTTTTGTGGGAAGGAGATAACTTGAAAATAGTGACAGCCAATAATCCATTGGTTAGTAAAGGAAAGACATCATTTATAGGAATTGAAGGTTTTAGGGAGCAAGTATTAGATCTAGTTAATTTGATAGAAGGACAAACAAACTCTAAAGGCGAACTAGGTTTAGACTACATTTCATTTAACGATTATGATTTTTCTAAATCCATAGAATCAAGATCCCTCGCAGATGAGGAAGGAGTATATACATCTGAAACCGCAGGAGAACGATTAGAAGTATTGGAAATTCCATTCCCTGAATCCGTAAGAGTGGAAGCATCTATTACCACAGTTCGGGATGAAGAAGACTACTATTTGAATGGTTTGGAATTTTTTAATCGAATTGGATCGGGAAGTAATAATCAATTCAGACCGAAAAGAGGAAATACTAGATACAATTCAAAAAAAGAAGCAATCCAGCGTCCATTGGAATTGATTGCTAAAGACCTACGTGCAGAATTAATTATAGCGACCACCATAAAGGCTAAGAAAAAGCTTAAAGCCGTTCAATCTGCTTTGTTAGCTCTAAAAGAGTTTGCTACGGAGCAAGGAATAGAACTTTCAATAGAAGAAATAGAATTAGGGAAAGACAAATCAGTAGAAGTAGAAGAAGAAACTAATGCGAAACATTCGGGTTCAAAGCGTACTACGGTTCAATCAATGATTGAAAAACTTACCGACTTAGAGATTGATACTGAAGGCGAGACTGAAACAATAATAGCGACTTTCCGATTAGCATTAGAAGAAGCATTACAGGTTGAAAATGAGATAACATTTTTAGATGAAGTTAAAAATACTATTACAGATCAAAAAGATTGGGTTAATGATATAGAACCAGAAGCTGTCAGGAATACTTTTTTAGACTTGATCCTTTCAAATGCAGCAGCATTAGGATACACACCTTTCACAGTTCCCCACAGCTCTGGTTATATATTAGAGCAAGCCTGGACAAAACTGGATGCTAAAATCGTTAAGGACTTTGAAAAGTTTATCAATTCCCGACCTGATCTTATCGAACATAAATATTATCCAGAGGAGTCAGAACCACATGGATATGGGATCAGATCTGATCAAGATGAGATTAGCTTTCAAGTTCTTGAGAATAAGCGAATAGCTATAAGCAGTCATAAACCTATCAACGAAGGTGTAATATATGGGGGCAGTACCATGTCAATGACCAAGCTTAAGAAGGCAATTCGATATATGCTTTCTAACGCTGAGAAAATTATAGTTCCTGAAGAAAATGTAGAGAATACTGAAATAGAAAAAAAGAATCCTGTTACCACAGATATTACAAGATACGGAACAACGATTCCCAATGTCTTAACTCCTCACAGGGTCATAGCGCTATTTAATTCTGGATTATATATCAAAGATGCCAAAAAGATTCAGGAAATCGCTCCGTACTTGTTAGAAGCTTCGGATGATAATCTTTCGGGATTGAGTGCAAAAGAATTATTTGAATTGGTTCAAATGGCGCATCCAAATGACTATGGATTTTTAGTAACAAGATCTGCAATGTTACGTGAATGGGAAAGACGTGGTAAAGAAATGTTCGAAGAATTAGGTTTTCCAACAGATCCAAATTATCTATTCGTAAATCTAAATAGAGGTTACAAGAGTGTTTATCCGCTACAAAGTATTATAGATGAAGAAAGAGGAAGACAATCTTGGTGGCACGCTGCTACTATGTATCGACCTATTGCTGATTTTGAAAAGGCGCTACGAATTATAGAAGAAGAAAAAGCCGATTTTAAGAAACAGCAACTAGTACATACCAATCCAAAAACAGGAAAGCCAAAATCCAAAAAAGAAGACAAAGAACTATATCGGGATCTTGAATTCAAAATTGAGGATCTTGATAATTCCAAAGAGCTAATACAAGAGTATATAGAAGAACGGCAAAAAAAGGAAACAGCTCAAAATGAGGAAGAACCTGAACAACTTGAAAAATCATCTTTAGAAGAATTCTTTTTTATAAAACCAAGTGAAGTAGATCAAATACGAAAAAAGTTTGCTTTACAAGGTTTTACGATAGATTTCACAGGGAAACAAGCATTTATAGACAATGTATCAATATTTGAGTTGGGCTATAGATATGAGCTTAATAAAATCAAATTGGACGAGAAGACAGAAAAAGAATTTAATAAATGGATTTCAATTCTCGAAAAGGAAATTCACACGATAGGAGAAAAAGAAGACAAAAAAAGCAAGAATAGTAAAGCGCATAGAGAAGAACGAATTTTAGCCCTAAAAAAAGAAGCAAGGGAACTTAACAAATTAGTTGGAAAAGAGGACAAAGTATTTCGTGACGAGTTGTTTTTTGAGTTTTTAATGATGACGAAAGATTATGGCTATGTCATAGATAGGGGTGACATAGCCAACTTTCGTGACTTTATTCTGAACAATTTATTTGGAGGTCGAATAGCAGAAAACTATCCCGATGAACCTTTATGTAAAATGGCGAGAGTTCTCATTGATGATTTCTTTGCGACTTCGGAAAATGAAGAAGAACAAGAATCATGGAATCCTGATTATTTGGATAAAGTGGTGGCAATTATGCACGATCACTATATCAGGAATGAACGGTTAAGTAAAAAGAAAATAGAGAATATCAGGGAAGAAGCAGGCGCACCGAATTTAGGTGTTTTATGGGAAGCCGTTGAACTCAGTTGGCTTTTATGGTATAAGCAGATATATAACCTTCCTATTTCATTTGAACAACGCCTAGCTCAAATGACCCAGTTCTGGAATACTGTACAACCTACCTATGCCTATTCGGATAGTAGTAAGGAATTATTTAAGCAATATTCCACACCCTGTCCTATTGGAGCAATGGTAGCCGAATATACGCGAATGTCTGATGCCACATGGGTTTTTGAGCCTAGTGCTGGAAATGGCTTATTGGTACTTGGTGCAGATCCAGAAAAAACACACGTAAATGAAATTGATAAGAGTAGAAGATATTCTCTTGAATTACAAAGGTTCAATACTATTACTCATTTGAATGCTGCGGAACCTTTTCCAGAAGAATTGACACACTCTTTTGATGTAATGGTTACCAATCCCCCATTTGCCAGTTGGGACGATTCAAAGTTTGACAAAGAGCGATGGACGCAAAAATACTTCAATAATCAAATCGGAGTAGCACAACATATGCGTTTAGAGCATTTTATGGCAGGACTTGCTTTGCATACGCTAAAGGATACGGGAAAAGCAGCTATTATAATTATGGGGCATGTGTATTTCGGTCAGGATGGATATATAGAGAAGTACAAGCCTTTTTTTAATTGGTTATATCGCCATTATCGTGTGGATGATATTATCAATATGAACAGCTATAAACTTTACAATAAACAGGGAGCTGTTACTAAAACGATGTTGATCCTTATCAATGGAAGAAAACAAACACCGGAAGGTGTTGCACCCACAAAGAGTGAAAACCCAGAAATCGAGCAAATGGTGAATAGCTTTCCAGAATTATGGGAACGTATCAATTCCCATATAAAAGCAGAAGAATATACACTAGAGGTGATTATCACCCAACTTAAAATAGAATTAGGACTATGATATTTTTTAATAATCAATTAATGCCTTCGGATAGCAATGCAACCTTATTTATGGTTAGCAATCCAATACCCTTTGAAAATTTCGAAGATCACGAAACAGGAATCTTTATTCGATTACACAACTTAATAGCTTGGTCAATGGAGGAAGGAGATGATCCTATTGCCCTTATTGAAGAATATTTGGAGACTGTCTATACCGATAGTAGAACGGTAGAAGAAATTGCAAATTTCCTGATGTACCACGATAAAATGCAAACTGCTATTTGGACACTCAAAGAAAACTGGAGCAAACTGGACGATACCGTCCCTGACAGTTCCTTAATGTATGGAGGGATGGAAAAGGAAGAAGCTGTCCAAATATATGCGGATACCACTCTACGAAGGTACTTAGAAGTACTATCAAGGTTTGAAAATGTGTAATCATAGATAGGTAGCTGCACAGCAGGTGATGATGATGAAGGAGAAGTCGCTTGCTGGGCGCTACAAAAAGTAAAAGATAGCTATTAATAAGAGAATTATGGAGAATATTGAATTACAGGTAGAACAAGACGGGTTCGCTCAGGATGCAGCCCAAGTAGCAAAACTGGCAGCAGATCAAACTGCACTTGTTCCCTATGTGCCGAAGTCAAATGCAAGTTTCAAAATGGATACCCTTATTCCTAGAAATATGGCTTTCGAAGTTCAAAAGGCGCTGAACCGTATTGTGAAAGAAAAAGGAAACATTGATAACTACGTTCGTAATGAATTAAAATATATATCTACGGCAACCTTATGGAAAGCTTTTGCTGCGGAGCAAGTCGATGCAGTAGCCTTATACCTTAAACAATTTGAGCGACAACAAGGGATTATCATAGGAGATCAAACGGGAATCGGAAAAGGAAGACAAGCAGCAGCCGTTATTCGTCATGCTGTAATGCAAGGATATTTACCTGTTTTTTTTACTAAAAGCCCTAGTTTATTTACGGATATGTATCGTGATTTAAAGGCAATTGGTTTTGAAGATATCCAACCCTTTATTGTCAATTCCAGTTCTGATTCAGGAGCTAAAATAAAAGATGCAGATGGTAATGTGATTTTTACTCCATTATCAGGTAAAGCTCAAGAGGAATTACTTACTACTTCCAAGACTTTAGCTACGGAAAGTTTAGAGTCGATAGAATGGCATAAAAGGATAGGAAAAAAACTACCTAATCCTGAAACCACACCAACAGTAACTATCTATGAGAATATAGATTACCTACCAAGTGGATATGATATGGTATTTACTACCTACAGTCAGATCCAATCCGCTAGTTATTACAAACGTGCTTGGATAGAAAGTATATGCGAGAGTGGTATTGTTGGCAGTAAACGGTATAAAAAAGTAGTGTTCATTTTAGATGAATCTCATAGTGCTGGTGGATTTGATTCTATCATTGGAAACTGGATGCGTAGGGTACTGCCTAAAACACATTCTTGTTGTTTTTTAAGTGCAACTTTTGCAAAGTATCCAGAGGTAATGCCTTTTTACGGCAAGAAAACGGCTATTTCCGAAACAGGATTAAAAGATGGTGCGTTTGTTACGGCTATGCGTAGCGGAGGATTGGCGCTTCAGGAAATTGTAGCTTCTAATCTTGCAGAAAGTGGTCAGCTGATTAGAAGGCAACGCTCAAGTGAGGGAATTAAAGTGGAGTATATCACTTTGGATGAAGAACCAAGCCGAAGTAAAAACAGGGCAAGTGTAAATCGGATTATCAAATTGATGAATGAGGTAGTTCGATTTGAGGAAGAATATGTAGCTCCAATTCTCGGCTTAATTCATGCAGATGCAAAAGCCCAAGGAGAAAGAATGGGAGATAAACCTAGAGGTTTAGGTGTAAAACAAGCTCCTTATTTTTCAAGAGTATTTAATATCGTAGATCAAATGCTTTTCGCTTTGAAAGTTGAAGAAGTGGCAAAGAAAACACTTTCACTTTTAAGAGAGGACAAGAAGGTAGTTATCGCTTTCAAATCCACAATGGGTGCATTTTTAAAGGATCTGAATCTATCAAGTGGTGATGTTTTACCAAAAGAAGAATTGGATTTTGTAAGAACCTTAATAAAAGGATTGGATAGTATTTTTTTCTATAGCTATACAGATATTGATGGTAAAAAAAGCAGGCAACGAATAGCGATTGAAGAATTATCTAAAAAAGGTCAAGAGGAATATACCAGGATTAAAAAGGCAATGCTTTTAGAAAGTTCAGGACTAAGTATTTCCCCTATTGACCAACTTGTGCAGTTAATAGAAAATGAAAAAAAACCTTCCAATTTAGGAGGTCACGATGATGAGTATTTCAAAGTGGCGGAAGTTACTGGAAGAAATCAAAAAGTACGCTATAATGGTGACGATGTAGTGGTGTCATCTTTTAGAAGTGATTCGGAGAAGTCTTTTCGATTGTTCAACTCTGGTGAGTATGATGTGTTATTAATTAATCAAAGTGGAAGTACAGGTCAATCTGCTCATGCTTCTGAAGATTTCGCTGATCAACGACAGCGTTCTATGGTTATTCATCAGTTTGAGTTGGACATAAATATTGAAGTACAAAAAAGGGGGCGTATTAATCGAACAGGTCAGGTGAATTTACCTGAGTATTATTATATCACAAGTGATATCCCAACAGAACGAAGATTGATGACGATGCTAAAGGCAAAATTAAAGTCTTTGGATGCAAACACCACCGGATCTCAAAATACCAATGATGATACCCTTAAAAGTGCGGATTTCTTAAATAAATACGGAGATAAAGTTGCTTGGCAATGGATCAATGAAAACCCTGAAATGATGTCAAAATTAGGGCATCCTACCTATCATAGAGTAACAGATAGAAAAACAGGCGCAAAATACTATGAACGTAATGATGGCAAAGAAGGAGCTATAAGACAGCTTACAGGACGTGCAGGTTTACTGTTAGTAGAAGATCAGGATAATCTATACAATGTTTTATTGGAGCGCTATGATCACCAGATCAAGCTTGAGAAACAACAAGGAACGTATGATTTAGAAACGGAATTTCTTCCTTTAGATGCTGAGATTAAAAAAAGATACTTATTCAAACAAGGGAATGGTGGGAATACTCCATTTGGAAAAGATACCGTTCGGGAGGTAAGCATTGTGAATAATTTAAAACGTCCCTTAACCAAGCAAGATGTAGAAAATCGTATCACCAAAGCATTGGATGGAAGAAAACCGCAGCAAGTACGTGCGGAACTTGTGAATGACATCAATGAAAAATTCCCATTGCTAATAGAAGAACGCAGGGAGAAGCGAATGGAAGTTGTTCATAAGCTTCGGGAAGAATTGAAGGATTTACCTGATATAGGAAGTGGAAAAGATGATGATGAAAATGAAAAAATAGCGAATGACCGAGAAAAGCTGCAAGAATTGATCGAAGAAAAATTAAGTGCAGTAAATGAATACCTACAAAAGTTAGAATATGTCAAAAAACAAATTGTAAAGTATGTGGGGTATTTTGATATCGGACAAGTACTGAAAATACCATTTCTGAACCCTACTAAAGAACCTTCTTGGGGCATGTTTTTAGGAATTTCGTTAGGTACATCTGCTAAAAATCCATACACCTACGGCAACATACAATTACGATTTGCAGTTGCAGATTCCCGTAGACTTATCTCGTATTCATTGCAACCTGAAGAACACGCATACATAAGTTTGATTTATACACAGAGTAATGATATTTCAGAAGAAGAACGTAAACAAATTCCAATAGAATGGAATGAACTGATAAAAAAGGCATCATCCAAACGAGAACAAAGGCACATTCTAACTGAAAATATTGTTGCCGCATCTCAAGCAATTGGAGGAGAAAACAAACTAGTTAAATACAATACGAAAACAGGTGTCATTAAAAATGGCATTCTGATGGATAAGGAATTTGGTAAAGATGGTGTGAATAAAGCTTTGTTGCCTATTTCAGAAGCGTTTAACATTATCGTTGGTCTTTCTACAGATGAGTTCTTTTCAGATCAAAAGGATCAGCTTCGCTTCAAACGTATTGGCGAGAACTATTTACAGGTATATATCCATAAAGGGGAGAATTATAAAATGGCAATAGATCCCAAACTACGTGAATTAATTCGAAGGGCGGAAGGTCAGACTGAGGATGAATTACCAGATTTTGTTCAAAATGGAGGTGAAATGACGGGAGTACTTCATCTGAAGAACTTAAGCGCATTTCTAAAACAATTGAATACTTATGGTTTACAATTTTTAGGCAAAGCGAAAGAGTTAGAAGATTGGGAAGTTGAAAATCAAAAAGATTGGGATCGAAATACAAAACAATCCGAAGGTAACTATTCCTATGAATTGGGCAGACCATACGGGCAAGGAAGCAATCCAATTACAGGATTCAAAGAGTACAAAGAACCAGGGGACACGAAGTATACTTTTGGTACTGTATCCTATACCCGACCCCTTAGTGATAAAGAGAAATACAACTATTCACTTATTCCCATTTTCAAGAATGTGGTGATTCCGTATAGAGCATGGAAGCAAGCAATTAGTGGTACTCCAGTAGAGAAAGAATTTGAGACTATCGTAGAAGAAGCATCAAAGCAAGCGCTTTACGAAGCCAAAGATACTTTGGGATTCTTTATCACTAATAATCCCCACGAAGATGGCAATCCTGAATTTGTTTTTGGAAGGTATAACGAGGAGGATTTAGGTAGAACTGCCTATGAAGATATGATAGAGGAAATTAATGCTATTGATGAAGTACTGGATCAGTTAAGGCTATATCATAGTCTTCAAACCGCTTAAAGATTAGTAGCAAACAACAGTTAATAAAATGATATGAAAAGAAGAACATACACCTTAGATATTCCAGAGATCAAGCAGATCCCAAATTTTATGAAGGTATTGGATGATTTGAGTAGCGGAAACAATGTATTTCTGGTAGGAAGTGCCGGAACAGGTAAAACCACGTTGGGAGAAAAAGTAGCCTATGCCCTATTCGGAAGAACTGAAAATGATAAGAAAGCATTGCCTTTTGTAGTAGTGAATTGTAATCAATGGACATCACCAATTGATATTAAGGGCGGTCAGACAATTTCGGGATATAAAGAGGGTGCGCTTATTGAAGCTTGGAGGGATGGAAAAATAATAATCCTTGATGAGATGCCAAAATTAGATGCTAATACAGCAGGATTGTTAAATGATGCATTGGCTAAGAGTTCAAAACCTGATGCAATCATTTTTAACGGTCTTAATGAGCCTATTGTAAAACATCATGACTTTGGCTGCATTGCAACGGGAAATGTCATTGGGAAAGGAGCAAGTGGGAATTATGTAGGCAACAATAAACAGGATGCATCCCTTTTAGATCGCTTTAGCGGATGTATCTATAGGATTGGGTTTAATGAAGTGTTAGAACGTCAATTAGTCTATGCTCCAGTAGCAGATATATGTATTAAAATACGTAAAGCCATATTATTCCATGAAGGAAAAGAATTAGGCGATGATGATACTGAAGATATAATGACTTTAAGAACAATGCTCAATATGGAACGAGCTTATGAGCTTGAGATGAAAAGAGCTACTGGACTAAAAGACGAACATGGCAAACCTTATCGCAAAGTCCCAAATGGTAAAACCTTAAAGGATGCCTTAGAAAGCTACTTTATGGTGATGAATCCTGATAAGGCGAAGAAAATCAAACTTGATGTGAATCTGGAAGGTTTTCTAAACTCATACAAAGGGGTTGTGATGTTAAATGAATTTAAGACTGAGTACAAAAAGAGGTTAGGATAAGCATGTTATGGGTTTAACTAAAATACATACTAAAAAACGAGGAAGAAGAACCACCTATTATTCTTATTTCGATAGCGTACAGGGATTTAATGACTTTGTAGATGCACAAGCTGCTTCCTTGAATGAAGATAATCGTGGGGTGTTGAAAAGGATGAATGAAACAACAGCTTCATCAATTAAAAGAGGTAGTACTTGGTATGGATCTCCAATCCCAAGAGATGTGAGTGAATTGAATGAACATAGATATTTTCTTGGAATGGAACTATTGCGGACAATTCAACCAAAGATCAAAGACAAGTTATCCGAGTACATAAAACTTATGGATAACCAAATCCTTTCAAAACCGAAAGTGGCATATAATGATAGAGGTTTAGGTGTTTTCTCATTTGATCGTGCAGCAATGGGATTATATCGATTACAACCTACAGGATCAAAAATTCCAATTGACAATGCCATTAGCCAACTCCAAATAGAATTAGATACCTCAAATAAAACGACTGCGGTAAAAAGTGTATTTGCCTATTTCAAAGATAGAAAATCTTCTTATCCAGCATTGAGCTTGTATCTAATGGCAGGAGGTAATGCCAACGTAAAAGGAGATGAACTTTTATATGTCGGTTTGGCGTGTGCTGAATTGGTAGAATTTATGGAGATACGAGGAGTGGCAGTAGAAGTGAATGCGCTATTAGGAACCTCATTTAAAGGCAACGTAGCTATGGGTGTCATTCGGATCAAACGATTTCAGGATAGATTGGATAAAAACCAATTGTTATTGATGACAAGTGACCCAAGATATTTTCGCTATAGAGGATTTAAAGCACTTATAGCATTGAGTGATCATTTTGGTCTAAACATACCTGATGGATTGGGATCACTAAAGGGGAATATGGGTAAAGATTTTGTAAAAGAAATACGAAAGGAGCAAGACCACTATGCTGTTTTTGAACAGAGTTATTCTATGAGTGGAGCAGTTAATGAAGTCACTGAGGTTATAGAGGTTTACACCGCACAAATCAATAAGAAATGAAAAAGAAGACCGCTAAGAAAATCCAAAATATTGAGAAACATATCATCAATGCTATTATGAATAGAGCTGTCGTGATTAATAAGGAATGCTTGGAACATTGTAGGGATTTCAGAATTATGGAATCACCAATGCATAAAAAAACCAGAATCCTAAGATGGACAACAATTGATATTAGCAATGTTGATCGCCCAATACAATGTTATCGTTACGAATGTTTTGATATGGATGGTACTCCACAAAATTGTTCTATTCATTATTCGGATCAGGAAGAAGCGAATGATTTCTTTTTGAGTTTGACAACATTATATAAACAAGAATTTTCAATTGATCATACACTTTAAATTATGTACAAAACAAAAGACACAAAAGTAAAAGACCTGAAAACAGTTGAGATCCAGAATCAGGAAGAAATTTTGGTAAGAACCAAAAAAAAGCTTGATCCGCTTCAAGCCTTTGAAGTAATTAAAAATGAATCCAAAGGCTTTAGTAAAGCTGATGTAAAAGCGCAAGAAGCGGATGAGCTTCTATATCGATTATTGAATCGTGATGCTAAAAGTACTTCAGGAGATACTTCAAAGAAGAAATCGACTGTGAAAAAAGAGCTATCCGTAGAAGAAATACGAATTCAGGAAAGAGAACGAGCAAGAGCCATAGAGCTATTAGAAGTAGAGATAGAGCTAGAATTGAATGCAAAAAGTGCGTAACCCATAAAAACAAGTAAAATGGCAACAATACAGGATTTATTAAAACTAGACCTTTCTAAAGTAAGACCAGAAGCCCTTCAAAAATCGGTAAAAGGAATTATTGATGATTACAATGAGATAGGTGCTAAAGATGCTTTTGAAAAAGCAGCAGGAGATAATATTGATAAAATCTACAAAATGGTCACAAAAGTATCTCCAGATGCTATTGTAGAGACTCCTTGTGGAGATCCCATTGAGGAAGAAACTAAAACAAAATCTGCATCAAGCAAAAAAGGAGCTACTACTTCAAAGAAGAACGGAAACACATCAAAAAAGAAAGAAAAAGAAACTAAAAAAGAGAGCCCTAAAAGAACAACTACTAAAAAAGATTTAGATGAAGTTCTTAATGAAATCAAACAATGCCGTGTCAAGATTAAAAAGTATAACGAGGAGAAAAGAAAAGAAGAAGGACCAAAACCAAAACCCTCACCGTACATAAAAATTAGAGGACATTTTATTTCTCTAGGAAATTTAATTCCAGAGAAGCTTGAAGATAATCTTGAAGTACAAAAGGAATCCAAAAAACTGCTTAAAAACACACATCGCAGTCTGTTAAAAATCTATGGAATGAATGCTTTAAGAGGGCAAAAGGATAATGACGAATTGCAAGAGAAATTTGATAAAATAGAAGAAAAGTTGGAATCGTAATATATCCATAAAATAAGCAGTATGAAAATAGACAAAACAGTAGTCATAATTACAGGAGTAGGATTAGCGATTGGTTTTGCAGAAGCCCTAGTGTACTATAATCTAGGTACTAATGCAAATCGAAAAGGGTTCAAATTTGGTGTTCCTAAAGGGAAGGAATTGGCAAAAAATTTAGGAGTTGTATTAGCAACATCTGCCTTAACTGCTCTCATTTCTTATCAGATTGAGAAATCAATAGAAGCAAAATCCGCAGGAAAGTTAATCCCTGTAAAATAGTTTATTAACACTTAAACAGAAACAAAATGAAAAATAAAGTAATTGAATTCAAACAGTTTTTGAAAAGCAACAACTTAAAGAAAAAAGAGCTTCCAGAACCTATTCAGGAAATGATACAGATCTATGATGATTTGTATGCATTAGTAGATACTATTGAAGAACCAAACCTTCAGGAGTTAATGGAGCAATTAGAGAAATTGGATATAGAGATTTTAGAGGATATTGAAGAAGAATATGAAGATCAGTTAACGAATAACAAGCGTACAGAACTTCCAAAGAAACCAGAAGTTATTGTCAAAAAATCACCACCCAAAACAGCTCCCATAAAGGAGAAAACTGATGAAATGATTTTGGATGAGTTGGTAAAAATGAAAAGAACAAAAGGTTTTAAGAGATCAAAATTGCGAGATATGGGATTAAAAACCAAGATTGGAGGAGATACGATAATCGGTAAATACATGCTTGAAAGAACTTCTTTTTTTTATCACGTATACGATATAGTTTTAATGAAGTAAGCCTTAAAAAAAAGGGGATCTAGTATGGAAAAAATAGCAGGGAAAGAATATTCGGATTTACAACAAAGTATTGACAAGTTGATTGGGAAGTTTGGGATGCAGAAAGCCATAAATATTATAAGGCAACTATCAGGAACGATAATAGTTAGAAAAAATAAAACACAACGGCTTAAGTTGATTACTGTTTTTGTGATTTCCGAAGCCTTTAAAATTTTTGAAGTTGAACATAAAGAAGTAAATGGTAAGGTAACAAAAGAATATAAAGATGCTCGTATGGCGAGTTATCATCTCATAAGTCAGTATACAAGATTAACATATAATGAGATGGGAAAACATTTCGATCAAGGGAAATTCGGAGCATATTATCACATTAAAAATTGTAAAGAAATCCTATCCGTTCCGCAGTTTAATAAACCGTTTGTAGGTCGATATGAAACCTTAGAAGAAAACCTTATTCAATTTATAGCGCAGATAAACTAAGAAGATATGAAGAAAGAGTTGGAGAAAGAAGTGGTAGATGTATTGAAAAACCCGAATGATATTGGTTTTGAAGATATTCAAGATGAAGTTTTGAGTCCGTTAAATCAGGCAGTCATTGAGAAGGAAATAGCTGGTGTAACAAAACCTAATGATTGGAACATATGGAAACCAGATAGACCAGGACAAAGGAATGATTTTAATGAAGCAGAAAAGAATTCAGGAAGAACAATGGAACAGGAAACTTTTGATACGAAGGATGAAACCCCTTTGGATGCGCCAGAACAGGAAATTGACGAAAGATTTGAGAATGAGTCAACTATAAGTGATGATAATTCACAAACAAGTAGTGATGCGGAGAAAGAGGAATTTGAGTTGCCTACGGATGCTGCTAAACAAGCTGCTGATAGCATTTTTGGGACGGTTAATAATTTGATCGATTTAGGAGGAGGGTATTTTGTAAAGATCAAAAAGCATAAGGAATTCTATGACTTTGATGAAATCATAGAACTCATTGATGTTCAGAATGACAAGAATGTAAAGCGGATAAAATTAGATAAGGAAGATAAAGCATTATTAAAACCATTATTAGTTCAGATACTAAAAAGAAAAGCAAAAAAGCTTACTCCAGAAAGACAATTGATGGCTGTTGTATTATCAATATTGTTTAAAAAAGGTCGGGTAGTAATGGAGATCAAGGCAGAAAATGATCTTTTAGTAGAGCGCATATTGGATATCGTAAGGGAAGAAAAAGGATATTCAGATATCGATTTAGAAGATGATGATTCAGAAGAAGATGTTCTTGATATGGCTTATGAGGAGATTAATGGAAAACCAGAACCTAAGAGAGAAGAAGTGCCTTTAAAGGAAAAAGAAGTAGTAGATCCTGTAATTGTTCAAGAAGAATACGATGAGGAACCAAGAATGGAAAACGCAATTGTCGAAGTGGCAGAAGATAGCACAAAATGATGGAGGTATGTCAGCACAATCACAGATCAAGAAAAAGTCTACTAAGGGTAGGAAACCTATTGTATATAGTAATGAAGATTTAGAACGTGATCCGTTTGTGATGCTTATCATTGGAGAAATGGGAGTTGGAAAGACCTTTCGTACTAATTTGGAGATCAAATACTATATGAAAGATAATCCAGAAAAGGGTAAAAAAGGGAGAAAGGTTTTAGCGTTTGATACCAATGGACATGATTATCCGACATTTCGTACTGTAAGTCCAAATTATATAAAGGCATTAACAAAAGTTGCTGCTAGAAGAATCCTTCCTTTTAAGAAAGGCGGTAAAGCTATGAGTAACATAGAAAAGAGAGAAGTGGCGGAAAAAATAGTAAATCATTTTAAGAATGGTCTTATAGTGTTGGATGATACGGATAGTTATATGACGGGTGCAAAAGGGCAATCTCTTATTGGAGCTTTGACTACCGTTAGACATAAGGGAATTGATATTTTGTTTTCGCATCAATCTTTAGGTAAAGTTACCACAACACAATTTCAGGCGTGTACTTGGATACGATTACATCATCAGGTTGATCCCGTTACAAAATACAAAGAGAGAATCCCTAATTATTCAATAGTTAGAATAGCACAGCTCATAGTTAATGAGCAGTATGATTTATGCTCCAGAGCAATGGATGAAGGTAAGTTTAAGACCGAATCGGAATACAAGAAGCAGCGAAGCTTTTTTGTATATATCGATATGCGGAGAAGAAAAGTTAGTGGATGTACTAGAGCAGCCTATATTCGAGCTTGTAAACGCTTTATTGATCAGGAAGAAAAATCAACAATTCGTATGATGCTTAATGAGCTAGATTTTTATAACAAACCTATTTATAAGGACCGCAATGCAGCTATCATAAAACTGATTTCAGATTATCTACGTTATCACGATGATAAAATTCTAAGTCCTGAATACATTAGACTAAGCTGACCCTCTCTATGAAGCAAATTAGCTGATCAGGTTGTTGCTGACGTTCTGGCTGATTTGGTAAGAATTTCCACTTTAAACCTTTTCTTGTCGATAAGTTTATTGAATTTCTTTTCCCAATGAGTTAAAGGTTTATTTTTATTTCCTTCTTTAAAATATGATTTCTCAGTTTTCTTTTCTTTGATAATCTCCGATTTTTCCTGAGTTGATAGCCTTTGTCCGCTTTGTTTGGAATGTCTTCTGGAAAATCAGCCGTATTGAGTACTTCTTCTAAGTTACTTACTTTATTTGTACTTGCTTTTGCAGTCAGTATTAGTGTTGCCAATCTTTATACAGTTATTTTATCCAATCAGATTTCTCGCCTATTCCAGAAATCATAAGAGTCTGAATTGCTCTTGAAAACACCACATAGTAAAGAGATTTCTCTTGTTTCAAATACCCTCTTTTCTGAACATCGGAATAGGTGTCAAAATCTGGATGTTTAAATGGCACAAGGTCATTACTAAAACCTCTTACAAACAAGTGTTTAAATTCGTGTCCTTTTAAATTATGAAAAGTTGAAACCACTACAGATTCGTTTGGTCTTCGACTTGCTTTAATGTCAGTATATTTCTGTTGTAATTCATTCAGAAGTGTCTTTGTATCATCAACAATCTTGTTAGTTCTTCCGGCAATACAAATATCGCTAGGATTAACATTTTCGTTACTTAGCAATTTCTGAATCTCTACACTTATAAAAGAATCTTCTTCCTCTGGACTTGAAAATGTTTGATACAATGGGTCGGCACCGTGCATTAAACTCACATAACCTGCATTAGTCTCGGCTTCTCCATCAAAATTATCATACACTTCATCAAAAAGAATACTTACCGCCTTCTTTTTAATTTCCTCAGTCGTGCGGTAATTAACTTTCAATTTTCTAGACCTTCTACCTCTAATGTGTATTGCTGATTTAGAAAAATTAATCCTTCTTCCATAAATGTTTTGGAATGGATCTCCAACCAAAAATAAATCGTTCGCTTTTTCAGACACCAATAATCTCAACAGTGTTAATTCAAGATTTGAGAAATCTTGGATTTCATCACATATAATATGTGAAAACGGTTTATCAGCTTCTTCTCTATAATGCGCAATAAGCAAATTGCATAGTTCAAACTTGGTATAGTTAGATTGTTTAGCCTTCTTAAACTCCTCGCATAATTCCCATATTTGAGTTTTATGTTGACGGCCAATTCTAACAGAACGGCCAATTCTAGATGTCTTATAATACTCATTTAAAGAAACTACTGAATTAGATAATATTACATCATTATACTCTTCTTGAAGAAATCTTTCATCAAAGGTTGATGGGTTATATTCAATAATTTCTTTCCATAATTCTAGTTCTTGAGAACTATTTATCATTCCAGATGAAGACTCAATAACATTTGAGTTTTTCGAAACATCAAATATTAGTTTATCAATATTATTTATTTCAATTTCACTTTCTGGAATATTGAACTTCTCTGTTACTGAACTTAAATACTGTGTTAAGCTCTTGGTATAGGTTGTAAATAAGATTGGCTTATCAAAAGCCTCTAATTTTTGACTTAAATGTTTTGCCCTATGTAAAGCACAAACGGTTTTACCTGTCCCTGCGCTTCCAGTAACTTTTAATGGTCCTTTAAATTCTCCATAAGCTATTGAACGTTGTGATGGATGAAGAAATAACTTCCACTTTTCAAAATCACCCGACAAAATATTTTCTAAATCACCATCATCAGTAAGCACATACACACTCTTCTGAGCATTTGGACTTAACATTTCTGAATCTTCAACTTTACCAGCTTCTATCTCTTCTAATATATCTTCAATAGAGATACCTTCGGATAAATAATAAAGGTATTCGTATACATCTGCTGGAATATTTGAAGCATAGCTTTCTAAATGTTCCACACGCTCGATACTTCTTACAAGCTCTAGCAAATCATTTGGCACTCCAATTTGAGTAAGTTGGGAATCTGTATAAGACTTATATAGAACAGGTGTACTTGCAGAAGCCTTATCGTGAACAACCACTTTACTATCTTCCGTAGTCTGCTTATCATACATTTGAAATGACTGTGTACTTGAGTTCCATTCAAACACTTTATTTTGAGCCCAATCCATAGCCTCATCGTGATTATCTACCCAAAGTAAATGATATCCATTTCCTTCTTCAGGGGCTTGAATAATAGCCCGATACTTTTGATCAATTCTAACGGTTCTTAAAGACTGATCTCTAAACGTACTTATCTTCTCATAATTGATTGCACTAGACTTAGGGTCTTCTTTGAATTTTTTCATAAACTCCCTAGTCTTCTTCTGAATTTTTCTAGGTAGCACCGAAAAAGCATCGAAAAAAGAATCGTGTATAAATAGTTTTATTGCGTGATTCATATTACTCTTCTAATTTAAAATTATTCGGACTAAAGACTTTATATCCGTTCTTTATAAATGTTTGTTTTGATTCTTCATCAAATGGATTTAAAACAATCTTTTTAGTATGTGAACCCAATTCCGCTGAAGCAATAATTACATCATTTTCTATAAGGTCAAAGTCGTACTCCATATTGAACTCAATATTATTTTTAAATAATAGTTTTACGATATCGTGTAATTCTTCATCAAAATTTGAAAGAACTGTATCACTTATTTCACTTTTAGACTCACTAACCTTAGCTTTAATTTCGACATCTAATGACTTAACTTTAATACTATGGAATTGCGTTAGGTTATAGATTTTCCAGAACATTATCCAGTTGTCTTTTTGCCAAAAAGGAACCATTTTAAAAGCACCATAAGCTTTTACTTGAAAATCTTGAGGGCGGATAAATATTCCAAATGTTGCTTCATCTTTAAACTTTATACCATCTGCAAATACGTAATTAACAAGTCCAGGGGGAGTTTTTACAATTCCAGAAACATTTCTTTGCGATAATATCGTTTCTATATCATCTGGGCTGTAGAAGACGTCCATCATTTTGGCTTGCGAATTAAATAGTGCCAGACTTGACCATTTCTTTAAATCAATATTGGTAAGAGGATTAATAATCAGATGAAAAAATCTAGTTATATTATTATTAAAAAATATGTCGTTCACACTGTAACCCTTAAATGATGGATGTTTCAAGAAAAATTTATCATTGATAACTTTTTCATCTTGTTTTAATCCGACAATATCCTTTTCATTAAACATGTTTTCAGAAAAATCTCCCCAAGTAAAAATCCATTGGTTGTATCTCCCTGAATCAATAATATTATTTCGAATAGCCAAATCAGAAGGAAATCTCGGATGATTCTCACTTGCGTGAAATTCATATCCATCAAGATAAATTGCAATCGATTTTAATGTCTCTATGTCATCCAATGACCATTCTTTTCCATTTTCAGATAATCGAACACAATTCATTACAAAATCTGGCCTTGTTTTCAAGGAAACTCCCTGAAGAGCGCTACCTAAATTTTGAGGATATACTTTGTATACAATCTCACTATCTCCATAGACTAATTTCAATCTATATATTTTGAGACCTTTTTCATTTTCTTGCTTCCAAGTAGATCCTTTATATCGGTTAGAAAAGCTTTCAAGCAGGGTTACAAATTTCCATTCTAAATCAGATTCTTCACTATTAGCAAAAGTGCTTACGCTTTGTAAACTTTCTATGTTGTTCCACTCATCTGCTTTTTCAATGATATCTGAAAATAATTCTTGTGCTTCTGATCTACTTAAAATTGTTCGTTCATATTGATTTCCGTAAGTATAAATACATCTATAACATCCATCCTTACCTTCTTGTTTACAGGAACAAAAAGCAATTCTTTCATAGGCTTTTTTCAAAATATCAGTGAACACTTCAGTGTCAAATAATTTAGATAAATAGCCTGTGCCACCTGGAATTGTCTCATAGAAAACTAAGTATCTATCTTTGCGATTAGAGGCCTTATTAAATATTTCGTTTTCTCTAATTAATATATGGTCTGGTCGTCCTTTAAAATATTCTTTAAGCCCTAGTTGTAGACCTGCTTTAAATAATGCTATACGTTCTTCTGACCTAAATTCTTGAATCGGTAATAAAATAGATAGTGCCTCCGTATTAAACTTTCTATACAGATAGATTTCATTAAAAACATCATCAATAGTATCATCATAAACAGCTTCCCTATTTGAACAATAGGGGAAGTGGTATGCTCGTCTTCTATTGGTCAATTCTCTTTCTGTAAGTGGACGCTCCGTGGACTTGCCACAGGTTTTACAAACCACAAAACCCACTTGTGGATGTTTTATTCCATTAATTTCAATTTCTCGTGTGCCAAAAAAGCCTTCTTCTCTAATTCCAGTATTGATTTCCAAATAATCTACATCTTGGAAAAACTCAATTCCAAAAGGAACTCTTTTCAGAACGTGAGCACCCTGAGAAGAGGATTGATTGATTTTTATATGTACAGATTTCTGATAGAATTTTCGTTCTCTATCATCGGACGAATCTGTTATTTTAGAATCTTCTTTGTCATTTACAGATAATACCCCTTGAAGTTTGACTAATAATTTGCGGTTATTTAAACTGGACCAGGAACCGTGTCCACAAACAGGACATTCGGTTTGATGTTCTTCTACGTCAATCTCTTTTCTTACGTGGTCACAATTACTACAAAAACGATGCTCTTCATAATCTTCTTGAGATTTTATTTCTAATCCTTCGGACTTTAGTTTATGACCTTGTGAATAAAAAGTATTTGCAGGTGCAAGCTCTGTTAATGCAGAAGAGCTTGGTCTTACTATTTCACTAAAGTCCTCGTATTTATATTCTGTCTTTCCGTCAACTTGCTTTTTCATTTTTATCTGAGCATTCAGAGTAACACCAGTTTCTGGAAAAGCATAGTTTGGAAGCACTCCAACATTTGTGAGATACTCAATTACATTACGCCTATGTATATTATATATGGCACTTGACAAAGCTCTTTTTTCATTTTTTAAAATCACAGTTTCATTACCTGTTTCTGGTAGGCTTCTTAATCTTTTATTTACGTCCTTTACTTTCTTAGCGTAATATTCTAACTCCGCAAGAATATCCTTATGAATTCTTGTCAATCGATTTATTAATCTACCCGAACTTAAATCCTCAAATATTGAGGATAGACCAATAGATTTTTCACCTAATTGGTCTTTATATTGGTCAACAAATGTTTGATATAACTGTGTTTTATTTGATTCAATATAGGCAGCTATTTTTTGAAAAAGGAAGTTTGTATCTCCTGGCTTCAGCGATTTTATCCTGAGCATTCTTACCAAAGGTGGGATTTTGTTATCCTCTGGATTTAAAGCTGCCCAATTATCAAAACAGAAAGCCATAAAATGCCTTTTCAAAATATCTTTTGCCTCAAGATAACAAGCCGGTGTTTTTATTTTACCACTCATCATGTCCTGAGGATCTTGAAAGTAGTATAAATCGTGTTCGTCTCTTCCCGCTAGATTCAATATCATTGAAGTACCACTCGACCTTCCTGCACGTCCAATACGTTGTAAATAATTTGCGGTTTCGGGTGGTAATGATGAATTAAAAGTAACATTCAAATCTCCAATATCAATACCCATTTCTAAAGTAGAAGTAGCGACTAATACGTTAGTACTATTTTGCTTAGGCTGCTTCTTAAAGTCAAACTCTAGTTTTTCTCTTTCATCCCTATCAATAAGTCCTGTGTGGTCTTTTGCAAAAATTCTTAAAGACCGTCCTCTATTGTAGACCATTCTATAATAATCTAGTTGGGAATTCTCAATCACTTCATAATGACCAACGCACCTATATTGCAAGCACTTCATCTCTTTTACTAAATCTGCTCCATTAGAACCAGTATTTACTTGATGCCCACAACTTGTACATCCAAACAACTGCACTTCAGAACTTATATAAATGCTATCTTCTGCTAGACCATAATTAGTAACACCTGCCGCTACTCGTTTATCGAGTATTCTATTAGAATCTAAATAATCTAAAAGTTGAGCATAGAAATCATTAATTAGTTCTTTTTCTTCAGACACAATTGTTTGAAAACACTTCTTAAAATAAGAACTAAACCAATTATCTTTAGAGGCTGTTTGTACGACATCAAAAGCTCTTGTATTTGCCCCACTTGTGAGTGCTAAAAATTTTGGAAGTCTAGATGAAGGCCCAAAATTCTTCATTAAGAAGAATTGTTGATTGACATTTCCTCTATGACCTATCAAATAAGAGTTAGTACGCTCTGTCCTGTACTTTTTTAAGTACCGATGATCTACACCCCCTTTTGTTCTCAATCTATGTAAAAAACCATTTAGAAACTTTAGGAATGGCTCTTTATCAATAGTACTTCCTAATTCATTTTCATCTAGCCAATACTTCATCTGGTCATAAACTTCCCCCATCAATTCAGTATCAAAGTGAGTTGCCGAAGCTCCCGTTTTTTCTAACGTTCGACCAATACTAGCTCGATAAGAAAATTCAGCCCAAATTTCCCAAGACATTCTATTGGAAAATTCCTTGTCGAAAACACTACTAAATTTTCCGCTCTTGTTTTTATAATCCGTTATTTCTAAACGGGCTTCACAATCTGGCGGAAAGAATTTATAATAATAGGCTTCTAGATTACCTTTTCCATCATCATCGGAATTTGCTCTCCAATAACCAATAAATCGTTCATAGACTTCCGATAACTTTATTGATTCCTCCGAATCTTTTAATATTGTTTGAATAGCGTGTCGCATTCCAAAACGAAAATTTCGATTTTCGATAAAACCAGCTTGATGTGCAGCATCTTGTACCCCATTAGTAAATGCAAGTAATTTTCGCTGACCATCTTTAGTCGGATCAGTAGCAGTTGCCAATACTTGTGCCGTAGCAATAGATTCTAGTGTAGGTACACCGGTACCAATTAGAGCTAACGTATTTCTTGAATTACAGTGTGGGCAAATCTTGTCTACTCTATTGCCATCAACAACGCGAGTTCCAAGTATTTTAAAGTACTCTTCACTTTCATAATTATCATAGATACTTAGAGAGTGAGGATGTAAATAACCATCAATCTCATCTCCAGAATGGCTATAATCAGAAGCATATATCTCTGTATAATTTTTATCTTCAAGACTACTAATAAAGTAAAGGTTCTTGTTTTGATTGTTCGCGATTAATTGTTGGCGAGTTCTTTTTAAATCCTCTTCAAAATGAACATTCTGTTCCTTCTTAATCCCAATCCAACCACTTCCACCACAATCGCGACAAAAATAAGGTGGCAAGGATTTAGCCTTATCATTTGGGTTACTATCACTTTCCCATTCAAAAACAGGGTTAGGCTGAAGCTTCCTTACTATTTTTGAAAGACTACGTAACCAATAAGTGATTTGTAAATAGAGAAATGGAAATTGTTTTTTACCTGATTGTTCTTTTGCATAAGTTATGAGGGATAATAGGGAACCGAACAATAATCTAACATTCTCTGGTTCTAACTCAACTCCAATCTTATCTTTCCATCTTTTAAGTAGTGGTTTAATCTCTACCACTTTAGATTTTGATATCTTCAGTAACTCAAAAAACCATCCATTTTGTTTTAAAGCAAGTCCTAAATCACTTGCATTTAAACCTGAATAACCCCAAAATTGAAGCTGTCTCTCTAAATAAGTTTTATATGTATCATTTTCTAAGAATGCACATTGTGATACATTTTTGAGATTAACACTTGGGGTTTCGATAGTGTCGGTAAAAAACTCATCAGGTTCTTGTCGCTGTTCTTCAATTACAGAGTCTACAGTTACTTTAACTCCAAAAACTTTAGAGAAGAATTCAACTAATTCTTGCTTACCTTCATCTCCCCCAGCCATTGTCGCTGATGTTCCTACAGGAACAATTTGATCTTTAGGTAATTTAAGTTTTAGTTTTAAACGGCGTATCAAGTTAGCTACGTCAGACCCTTTTGCTCCATCATAGGTATGAAGCTCATCTAAAACGATGAACTTCAGCAGGCTTGTATTTTTAAAATTATGATGCCATAAATTGTGAAATCTTGATTGCAATAGAGCAAAATCAAGCATCTTAAAGTTAGTTAGTAGAATATCTGGAGGAGATTTTACAAGCGTATCTCTATCTTCGATAATATGGTCTTCGCCCATTCTTGTATTGCGAACTCCATTCTTGTCTTTACCTTCACCAATAAATAGTCCAGCTCGTATTTTACCTTGCAGAACTTGCTTACCAGCTTCATCTTCAAAATTATTTATTTCTTCGGCAATTCTCCTAGCCTGATCTGTAGCTAGTGCATTCATTGGATATAGAATTATGGCTTTTATCCCAGGCGTTTCTCTATGCTGATAGCAATAATCTAACAATGGAAACAAGAAACTTTCGGTTTTACCTGACCCGGTTCCAGTTGTTAGGATTACCGGTTCTGGCTTGTGGTCATTTCGTGTTGATAATTTTGTAAAAGAAACAAATTGATGATGATACGGAGCGAAAGGAGGCTTAACGAATAGAGCTTTGGCTAAAGCTTCTTTATCCACATCTTCCTCAACCTTATCAAAAGGTAATCTAAGCTGCATATACGGCCCCTTAAACATACCTCTTCTCTCATTTAAAAGAAACTGTTCAAAAGATTGATCTAATGTAGCATCTTCAAAATTGAAAGTAGACTTTAGGTAATCTACTACTGCGCGTTTTATTTCATTTGCTTGTAATAATGGTAGCATAGACTTTTACTATTCTGTTTTTAGTTTTAATGAAATTATATAATCCGATGGTGTAGCATAAAACAAGTTGTTATTCTCAAAATCAACATCTTCCGCAAAATAATCTTTCAAAATGTGTATTTGTTCACCTAATACTAAAGCTATTTCATAATCCTTACCTTGTTTTACAGCTTCTCTTTTTTCCGATTTACTTAAATGAAAATAAGTGCCGTTAAATGCTTTTACTTCTAAGTATTTCCAATTTGTACTGCCTTCCAATTTATATCGAATATCATAGTGCTTTTCATCTGATTTGTCTGATGTATTAGAAAAACTGGAAACCCATTCTACTTTTAAAACATCATCTCTTTTTCTCAAAGAATTATAAACTAATTCTTCTGCCTTTTTACCAGACATCTTATTTCGCTTTGCATCTTTATCACTGTGATTCCAACTACCTTTTCTACCACTTCGACCACCAGATTCTTTTGGTACTACTTTTTTTGAAGAATTATAAATAATCTCGCCAGTTTTGTTTTCATTTATATCGTCAATTAAATCACTATTATCGTCGTCTTGAGAAGCTGCTAATAAAGCTAAAACCTCTTCCTTATTACCTTTAAAATACAATAGACTCCTGTGTTCTGAGTCTTCTATATCGACTTCATTTACTTTCTTTTCACGTAACAGCGGTTTATACTCAGATTGAATCATTATTTCGCAAGCTTTACTATCTAGGTTAATTTCAAAACCGAAACTTTCACTAACCACTTGCTTCAACAACTTAGCGTAATCTATATCTAGCTTAAATCTATTTCTTAGTAATTCACTTTCTAAAGTAGAGGAATCAATTAGTCTCTCGTAATTTTCTTGATATGAAATTAGATACTTTTGTTCGCTTCTGTTATTATTCAAATTCGTCCATAAAGAAGTATTAAAGTCCTCTTTAAAATCAAGTAGTATTATTGAAAAACGTTTTTTATGATATTCTAAAATGCCTTGAAAATTCTCATCAAATAAATCAGATACGGGAATACTCAATTTACTTGTTATTTGTTTTAAGAAATCTATTGATAAATGATTGTCAAAAGCACCGTAATCAATACCAGTATATCCCTTTGAAAATTTAAAGTCTAAATCTCTCAGAACTAATTCCGAAAGCTCATCAGAATCTTTAATTGTTTTAGGAAACTCCTTTCCTTTAAGAACATAAATTTTTGTCCAAAAATGAATTTCATCCATAGAAATTCCAAGCAATTCTAAAGCCTTATTATAATTTTCGATTAAGGAATTTACTTCTATCGTAAAAATGGTGTCTTTTAAGCTTCTTTTATCTTTAAAAATCACCCTGTAGTTATCTTTATGGTCGTTAACTTTAAAAAGCACACAAAGAATTTCTGCAAACGCTTCACATATTTTTGGCGTGTCTTTTATAAGATCAAGTGATGTGTTTTCTTCAACACATAAGTAAAAACCTTGATTAGTTGGAATTGGTAAAAATTCACCTGAAAGGAGTTCTTTTGACTCACCTCCCTCAATATTATATTGCAAAGATGAAACGAGTTTTATATCTACTCTTTTCAATTCATCTGCCTCTGTTTTTTCAATCGAATTTTTAATCGAGATTAACCTATAAGCAAGTAGATAAGGCTTAATTTTCTGAAACCACTTTTGAAATTCAGTGTTTATATTACTCTCCGTAATAGAATCTGGGTAAATTTCTAAATCAACTTCCTTGAACGTTTTAACTCCAAAGAATTTGGATATCTGGCTTTCACCTAATCTCTTTGGAAAATCGAAAACCCAAAAGTCATCAGCTATTTTTGAAGGTAAAGTAGAATTATCGCTATAGTAAACGTTTTCTGCCGAAACATACTTTTTTTTATTGCGTTTTTTAGCTAAAAGCTTGTAGTCTTTGATGTGATTTATGTAGTCGTAATCCTTTTTAATCTTGAAAAAATTGAACGCAAGTGTATAAATCTTGCGTACATACTTCTCTTCAGGACTTATAGCTGGTAATTCTTGTAAAATACTATAGACTTCTTCAACTTTTAAATCATTAAATAAACGACTTACTTTAAGCTGATTTAGTATAATAATGATTTCATTTTCATCAATACCTAGTTGTTTAAAAACCTGATGTTCAAAATCAATAGAATTATAGCCTAGTTCTTTTGCAAAATCAAGGTCTGCAATAAATTTAGTGTTTAAATCAGTCAAGTATTTCTCTACTATCTGATAATAAATGTAAGAGGGTTTTTGATTTAAAGGAGTTACTTTGTTGTGGTATGAATATTTAAATGAATCTTCGTTTTCAAAACTTAACTGTCTTGATAGATTAGAATCCGAAATTAGCCAAGCAACTAAAACTTCTATCGAGAAACTTGGGTGTTTAACAATGGCTTCAAAATCTAAAATTTCAGTGATTTCATAAACTTTATGAGAGTTGTTCTCTGGCCAATTAGTTTGGTCGAAAACGAATTTAGTAAATGAGTCTTCAGTGTTTCTATGCAACTCTACTTTAGTCTTTTTAGTTTTGGTAATTCTATTTACACCAAGCCATAAAAAGAAATTATCTAAGTAGCCAATACTATTATCCTCTAACTTCCAATAATCATTTCCTAAGACATAATTTGAATCATCAAAAATGTCTTTAAAAACAATAGTAGTTTTATTGCCATTGTCATACCCTTCTCCTAGAAAAAGGTCTTTTGCGTAGCTCACTTCTAAATCCTTATTTAAAAGAGGAACATCAAGATTAATATTATTTCTTCTATCTGGATTTACTTGATAGATTGAAAACAAAGACTTAACCATTTCAGTTACAATCTTTAATTTTTCTTCCTCACCATCTTCTGTATTTTTTATTTTGTTTTCAGAAGTGGTTACTATATGTCGTATAACGTCTGTAATATCATTTGAACCAATATTAACAACATTTGAAATCAATCTTTTTAGAGGTCTAGAACGATGTTCGTTTTCAATACGTTTTTCCTTAATTTCTTCTTCAAAGACTTTAAGTAATTCAGCAAATAGGCTATCTGACATAAACGAAATCTCAACAGCTTCGGGAATAAAATATTTTTCAATATCTTTTCTATTCATCATAAATGCCTGCCTATATTCCGGAATAACGCCTTCGGAATTATCTATAAGTAAAGGCGCTTTATTTTTTGATGTATGAATTTTATCAAAAGAATATTGTGTCAATAATTTAATTAATTGAGCCCTTTCGGAGATGCTATTTACTTGTTGGGTGATTTCTCCTAAAATATCTGTCCAAGCTTCTTCAGTATATTCTGATGCATTGCCAAAATCAACATCTACATCAACTTCTGGAATTATAAGATTTGGAAATAATGATTCTACATTGTTTTGTAATACCCAATTAGAAAATTCAGCTCCATAAAACACAGCATCATCGTAAGTACAGTAACTACCATCGACACAAGGGAATATTTCTAAAGTGCTTCTATAATCTTCTATTACCTGGTAAAAATCGGTAAGTATTTCATTTTCATTTTCTCTATCAACTGACAAGAATTTAAACGAAGACCAATCACTCGTTTCTTTCTTGATACTATTTTCAGCAATATAACCAATGCTCTTGGCTATTTCCGAGAGTAAATTGATATTATCCTTAGAGTTGTTTATATGATTTCTAGTTGGGTCAAGTTCGAGTGTAGCGTGTATTAAAAACGGTAAATGTGCACGTTCTTGAGTAGGAAAATAAGTGAAAAACTTTGAGTTCACATCACTTAAATCATCTTTCCAAGCTATCTTATATCTGTAATATTGCTCTTTTCCTTTAACTGTTTTGTTTAAAACATCGCCTGAATCTCTTATATTCCAAGTGGCTTCGTTAATTGTTACTATAGTTCCTTTTTCATTCGATGACTTAGAGAAGTTTTTATCTAAAACACCATTACTATCTTTTACAATAATGGTCTTTATATGATTTAGAAAAAGCAGAATTTCTGATGCTAACAGTTTTATCTGCCCTTCTATATCTTCTTCTTTATTCGCAAGGTATTTTAAGGCTATAGTAGTTTCATAAGTTGAAGGTATCTCATTGACATATAATCTAGGAATTGCCAGAATAGCAAAAGGCACTTCATCTTTACTTAAATATTCCTTGTTGTCTTCTATTAATTTACTTCTAGATTCTTTTGGTAGTGCATTAAACTCTTCATTAGCTATCTTTTGAGAAAAAACAACAGTATCGGTTTTAGTTATAATTTTCACCTCTGTTACCCAATTGAGAATAGAGCGAAAGCCCAATCCTTTATTACCAATAAACTCTCGTTTTTTACTAGAGGTGTGTGCAATCATTAAAGAAGCGACACCTTCTTCTGCTGTAAATGGGTTTCCATTATTTGAAATTGTTAAAATGCGTTTTTCTCTATTTAACTCAATAACAACAGTATCTGTTTTTGCATCATCTGCATTTTGTAACAACTCTAATATCTGTCTACCGTTATAAGATTCTGTTGTCTCTTTCTCCAACCTATAGTCGCTAGTGATTCGTTTTACTTGTCTATAAGTATCACGATTCTCCTCAATTAATTTGAGTACATCTTCAGCAAATATGGTTTGTTCTTTGGTTAACATTATTCTACTTCCTATTCGTTTTTATCGTTGAAAACTGCTTCAAAATGCGCCCAAGCCATTTTATAATCTTCAACACGGTCACACTTTGTAAATGGCGCATAATAGGTTATTTTTTTGCCTTGATATAATTCACTTTTTGTAATAGTATACTCGAAGGTTTCTCCTGCTTTCATATCTTTTATGGCGTTCCAGTCACCTCTGCCGAGACCTACGCCTACCAAACCTTTAGAACAAGTAAATACAATATTACCTTTTGTATCATACCAAGTATCGTCTTCATTTTGTTGAAGCACTGGAAATTGCACATTGTACATCAGAATCAATTCTTCTAAGGATAGTCCAAGAGCAAGAGCAGTAATCGCATCTATTTCAACCAATGCTTGCCTACGCTCAAACCAGTTGCGTAATGGTATTTCCCATTCCCATTCCTCTGTTAACTCACTAAAAGGTTTTAAGCGCGTATCTTCTTTACTCCAAGTATCTCCTTTAAAATCATCATTCCAGTTGCGTTCCCATAATTCTGAATATTGATTATTCAAACAATTCAATAAAAGGATACGAGAAAATAAATAATTTAAAAAAATCTCATCTACTCCCATAGGGAATGACCTCAATGTTCTATCATATAAATTTGATCTACCAATAGATTTTAAATAAAAGTCAAAAATTACAGAAGAAGATATAGCTGCTAATTCAAGTAAAAGACTTTCTGATTTGAAAATTATCGATATAACACCATTAACGTGAGAAGACTCTCTAGCTAAAATTGCTCCTGCTAAAGACCTTTCTGTATTAATATCTATCATCTTTCTAAAGCCAAGCTTGTAATAATTAAACCAACTATCATATTTAGGTCTTCCATCATCATAACTTCCATTTTTGAATCCAATAATAGAGTGATAATAATCTTCATCTACATTTAAAGGAACATAATTTGTTCTTTGGAAGTCTATAGGTTTATTATAAAATCCTAAATCAATAATGTCATAGTGTGAATTTTGAGAACAAATTTCCCTTGGTGTTTTGTACAAAGGATTTCCCACAAAGAAATGTGGTCCATTGTAGACCATCTCATATGCATTTATGTCAGGAATTTTAGTTCTTCTTTCTATATCTCCAGCATTCAATGAATTAGTTTCATCCCAACATTGAGTAATTCTACTTTTATAATTTCCTACAGTTCCATTAAACTCACCTATTTTATCAAAAACTTCAATTAACTCTTGCGAGTGTATACTGATCAACTTTGTTCCTTGCCATCTATCAGAATTTTCAAAGGTTTTTGCTAGGATTCTTAATTCTCTTTCCTTAAAGTTTATAATACGGGACTTGTGTGGTATTGTATTCCAACTAAAATTACCTGAAACCTCATCTATTACCTTCATCCCATTGACAATACCACTTCCACTATGGGAAAAGGAAGTTGAAATCGTAGATGGATGAAAAAGATTATTTATAGCATAAAAATCTGGTGTCTTCTGCTTGCTTCCATAAATACATAAACCGTAAAACCTAGTATGAGAAACTTCTGAAAAAAGCATTAGTTCATTACGGAAATTAAAATAATACCTCAATCTATTGTTAGCATTTTTTCTAAATGTTTCGCCTTTAGGGTCATTGAAAATATCTACAGGATGAATTATCCCTAAAAATCCATCTTTAGAAATCATTCCAAATCCATTTGTTAAAACGCATTTATATAAATTAGTTTGTTGCCCTTTCAGTAAAGGATAATTTTGATGCCCATTCATAAATGTAGCAGCAGATTCTACAGCAATAAACTCACTAAAATATGCCTCTCTTTGAGTTTCATCTTCCAGAAATTGCTCTTGTAACTTTCTTACTTTAGGTGCTGCTACTTTACGTATTTCTAATTCAGGAAACGATTCACTCATTATTCCTTTTTCTTCAAACTGCAACTTTAACCAAGGTGGATTACCCACAATAACATCAAAACCACCACGCTCTTTAAAAACTTCAATAAATTCAATCTCATTATGAAAAAAGTGATGCTGTAGTGCTAGTTCCTCTACCTTCTCAATACGATCGCTGTTATCAAATAAGGTTCCCGCTTTTGCTTTATTTCGTATCTGTTCTTTAATATCCTGTCCAGAAGCTTCCAACAATAACTCATTACTATCTATCTGTAGTATAGATTCAATCTCATTATACCATTCCGTTCTATTAGGTAATAATCGAACATCCCGAACATCCCAAAACCATAGACTACACCAATAGTCTAAGACCATCTTTAATTTATAGTAAGGTGCAGAACGGTCTTTACGAGATTCTGTTAATCGTTCTTTCTCATTATAACCCTTTGTGGTAATTTGAGGATTAGGTTGCCCATACACCTGATATACAGAAGAAGTATCAACGATAACACCCATCTGTTGCTTGTAGTGCTCTTCTAGTAGATAGTCTATAACACTACTTATCTTTTCTAATCGAGCTATTTCGACACTACTCAAGGGCTTTTTAAATTCGGTTCGCCAGTCTTTAAACGCATTTATTTCAGCTTCTGATAACCCATTTTTTAATAATTTAATACTATGACTAGGAACCATATTATCATCAGGCAACAAAAAGTGATAAATCTGATTTTGCTTTCGCGAAAGCGTTCCGTCCTTATTCCACGTTACTCTTTTAGGTGCTTTATCCCACCAAGGCTTAGGTATAGGTTTGCGCCTTGCTGTTGGAGTTCCTTCAGTTGGATATTCTAATAAGCAATCTTTTTCTTTATATACTTTCAACCAAGCACCTACAACTGCGTTACCTGCTCCAAGTCTATGCGCAAAAAATGGCGTTTCCATATTTTTGTGCATACAGTTAAGCCATAATGATAGTTTACCAAGTTCAACCGCGGTTGGATTCAAGTCGACTCCATAGACGTTATTTGCAGCGATGTACGCTTTTACCTTTTGTAATTCGCCTTTATAAACACCAGGCGTAATACGTTTACGACCAGCTGCTTGTTCTTCATTTTCCTTTAACTCTAAATAAGCTATAGCTAATTGATTAATCACCTCATTATGAAATGCTGCCGCACCCATCGCTGGTTCTAAAATTTTAAGCTTTAGAATTTCATCTGCGCAGTTTGTTCCAGTCAATTTCCCATCTACAATCGCTTGTCGCTCTTTAAGATTTTCTATAATCGCCTTAAGCGTATACTTTACAGTACATTGTGTTAAGACCTCTGGAGTGTAATAGGATGCTGAGTTTTTACGATCTCGACCATTTAAACGATAAACAAACTGTCCTTTAGGTATTACCACATCTTGTTCTTGATGCTCCGCGTCTTTTAGTATTTCAGCCTCCTTAAAATCATCACGTCTTGATTTTGGCACAAGGAACGTAGCATCGCTGCCATTTTTATCTTTGGCATTTTTAACTTCGATTAAATCTTCTCTTGCAAAGAAACCCGAATAGGATAAAAGGCTTTCATAAACGCTCCCTAATTGGTTTATACCAAGATTAGAATACGATATTCTACCACGCCCTTTATTCTTTGTTCTTTCAGACAACGATAATCGAACTACAATTTCTTGAAGGACGATATTGCTAAACTGAATTCCCATAAGATGCTTTAGTGCATCATTATCAAATAAAGGAGAATCCAATGGGCGCATCTGAAACCCATCTCTTAGGTCAGATCCAGTATGCAGAAAACCAAAAAGTTTCCACAAACTCTCAGAAAAGAAATATCCATTACGAGAAGATTCAGTAGTGAGAGCTACCATTTCTAAATCGCGTAACATTTCAAGGCTATACCCTTTTTGATAGGTACTGTCTTTCATTGGTAAAATCTCTAGATCTTCTCGTGATTCTGCATAAAAAAGGAAGAGCAAACGATAAACGAAGTTCAAACATTCATCTTTTAGTTCTCTAGCAAAATTGTCACTATTACGAAGCTCTACTATCTTACGTTTATCGTCTTGGGTAGATGCATTCTTTAATCTGTATTCTATAGCTTCATTAGCAAGAGCTTCTACGGCATAAATAACTGCGTTTTTTAGAGTTACAGTTACTCCATAACTTGCTTTGTGGGCATCTTCCTCTAATCCAGACAATATACTTTCTGTATCAGATATGAATTGCTTTTTCGCTAAAAGAGCATAAAATAAAGCAAGTAAACTTCGATTAGAAGCAGTTTTAGTTACTGTAAATAGTTCTTCTAAATCAAAAAGTAAATAACTATCAAACTTCCATTTTTCATATTGAATCAAGAATATTTTTGGACCAGCAAGCATTATTAGATATACCGGACGTTCTTCTTCGGGCAATAAAAATAGCTCTGATAATGCTTCCTTAATTACTTCCGGTCTTATATCAAACCCATCCCACGAATTGGGAAGGACTTTCTCCCAATCATCTTTAATATAACTCTGTTCATATAATCCATCTGCATCCACATCACCTACTTGTATCATAGGCTGCATTTCCATTATATATAAATAAGGCTTGTCATTTTTATTGAAGCGATAACGTACAGGAATAATTTTACTGTCATCCATTACTACAGGTTCATCATAGGCTCTAACACCATTAATGTAACCCAGCGCCTCTAATAATTCAGTATGAAACTGATGAGTACGAAGTACTTTATCTTTTGTTCTTCGTAGACTTAAGTAGTCATTTTTAAACTTATAATACTTCTCGCTAATTGGAGCAATCTTGCGAGTGAACTCTTTAATATGTTCCGACCCATATCCAGATTTATCAAACACTTTCTTTGGAAAGTCTTCATCAAAGAAATGCTGAGAAAAGTAATCACCTATATTTTCTAAAAACTCTATCATTCTTAATTACCCATTATAAAAAACCGCTAATACTCTCAGGAACGGTTCGTTTTCTAATTGGAAGTACTCATTATAGAATGCATCCATTTGATTTTTTACAAAATTTACTTCACTCTTTCTTTTCTTTTTATGAAAAGAGCCTCCTCCGAATTCTTCATCTCCAAATTTGATATCCATTTGTCTTTCGGATGCACTAAGCCAATCATTTAGTTTTTTCTGATAGCGTTCTAACTTATCTTCCATTTCATCTTCAAGATCACCTTGTATTTTTAAATCATATATCTGTTTTGCGCTTTTCACTGCTTCAGGAAGCAACTCTTTAATTTTTTCAAGTTGTTCTCTAGTAGTTTCGAGCTCAGGTAAAGTATCTTTAAGGCGGTATTGAATTAAAAACTCTTGGAAGTTTTCTAAACTCCCCACACTTGTTCCGTCAAATGATTTTCCAACAACATAGGTCTTTGAAAAAATTGGTTTCCCTTGCTGGTTAGATGTTATTCCTTGAAAAACAAACCAAGCAGTATTTTTAGGCAATGGTTCTCTCAATCGAGCTACTAAAGCTTTACCGCGGTCTATTTGACCTAGTAATTTGTACTGCATCCATTTTGCAATAGGATTTAAATCATATAGCAATTGAAAGTTTGGCCATTCGTTTTGTTTTTTTCTAGATTGAATAATTGACCTTTCAACAATATCTGTGTTAGTAGTAAGATTGAATGTTTGACTTGATTTTGGAAAAGCTTCTTTAGGCATATCATATAAAACACCTTTAGATGATATTTCCTCGAATTGTTCAATCTCTAGAACCTTATCTTCTCTATCTATATTAATCAGAGGAATAAGTCTTTCGTCTTTAGCTTTTAATTCATCAATAAGTGATGCATAATAGCTAAAATCGTCTTGATAAAACGAAGCAAAACCTTCATCAATTTTCATCTGTGCTCTAGTAGCTGATGAGTCTTCAGTTAATGCCGTTAGCCAATCATCGTCAACGGTATCTTCTTCATTTGAATCCAAAAGTGACATATCATTATTGGCTATCGCTTTTTCTACTAATTTGGACTCTTTCTGCTGGTCATAGAAGCCCATAACGCTACCAGCATCACCCAGACTTTTATGTACTTCTTCTTCCTTTTCTTTTAAGCGCTCTACAATCCTAATATCTCCTTGAACGTCCTCGCTTTGAGATTCCGCAATGAGATAGTAGATAAATGGTGTTTTAGTTTGACCAAAACGATCTATTCTTCCATTTCTTTGATCCAAGGTTATGATAGACCAAGGAATATCATAGTTGAACATTTGATTACAGAAATAATGAAGATTAACACCTTGACTCCCTGCATCTGAAGCTAGGAAAAGTTTAATAGTACTGTCTTCTTTCGAAAAGTCTTCCAAAATCGCTTGTTGTTCTGTATCGGTAAGGCTTCCATTGAACTGAACAACTGCATTATCTTTTAGCTTAAAATCTTCTTTAAAGTTTTTTTCTAATTCATTTAGAGTCGCTCTGCGTTCCGCAAAAATGATTATACGTTCATCATTCTTTTTACCTTTCCAACCCATTTGAGCGAGTTTGAAGAGTAATTGATTGTATTTTGAATCACTTTTTTGCCTTACTATTTTTTCAAGAACTAATCTTAGTTCTTGAAGGTGTTCGATTACACCTTCCTCATCAATAGCTTTTTCTATTCTATTAATTACCGTCTCTAAACAAGCTTTAGGTGAAGACATATAAGCTTTGAATAAACCAATAGAAAAAAGCAATGCCCCAAATGTAGAATTCCCATCACTTTCTTCTTGAGCAACAGATTTAAACTCTTGAATTATTCTTAAGGCTTCCTCTTCATCTGGATTTAAAGGACATTCTATTTTACTAGTAATCCTATCTCTAAATGCATCACCAACTTCATCTTCAATATCCTTTTTAAATCTTCTAACATATAATGGTTGAATATCCTCTTTTGTAAACTCACCATTATACGGTATTGCAGTAGGATCGAGCATACTAATCAAATTAGCGAAATTCTCACGTTTACCATTATGAGGGGTTGCCGAAGTTAAGACCATCGCATCTGTTCTTTCCGATAAGAATTTAGCTAGTCCACCCCTTTGAGAAGCGATATTAGCAACTGTATGACATTCATCTATGGCTACAACATCCCATTTTACTTTTTCTAAATAGTGTCTAAACTTAGCATTGTTTTTAAGCGTATCAATTGAAACAATTACCTTATCATAGTAATTGAATGGGTTTTTGTTTGATGGAATTTCCATTTTAATTCTGGCAATTCCTTGACTATCTAACCTAACTAATGGAATAGCAAAGCGAGCCCATATTTCTTGCTGAAATTGGGCAAGAATAGATTTAGGAGTTACCACCAGAACTTTCTTTCCCTTTCCTCGTCTAATTAATTCCGCTAGAAAGATTCCCACCTGAACCGTTTTACCAAGACCTACTGCATCTGCAATAAGTATTTTTGGTTGCGGTAACGAAAGTGCTTTTATGGTTGACTCATATTGATAATTAGCTCCTCTTATGGCCGCTTTATGAGCTATCTCAATAAATTCGGAATAATGAGAAGAATTCCTAAAGATAGTTTCAAGAAAAAGCTTTGTCTGTCTGTAATGCGTCGAATCGTCAGCTTGAAGCTCAGTTTCTTCTGGCTGAATCACTCTGTAGTTTTCTAATCGTAAATCAAATTGAAAACTTTGACCGTACACTAATTCAGAAATCCCTTCGGCATCAATGATGTCCCGTTCCCTATTAGTAACAATAAAATCTTCTCCTCTTAAGTTAATCCTTATTCCTGGAGTAACATTTTGAGTTTGGTTGGTTAGTGTATCGTTGCTCAATTTATTCTTTCTGGTCTTTATACGTTTTCAATTGCAAGCTTCAAAGCTTCTTTAGTGAATTTTTCACTTTTAACGATTTTCAATATCTTATCTGCAAGCCACATTGTAAGCAAGCCTTTCTTTGATTGCTTAAACACTTTTGCAAGCACATCAATATGCTCTCTTTTAAATGAATGTTCACCATGTTCCATCTTACTTAACATAGCTTGATCTGTATCTAATTTAGCTGCTAATTGCCTTAGTAAGATGTCATTAGGCTCTCTCAGTGTTCGCCTATCATAATAAGGGAGTTTTCTTTAAAAAGACTTGACAAATTTTGAACAATTTAAGGAATAAGTACGAGAATATTTTTAAATTAGAAACTAATTTTTTGTCAACTATGGATCTGATAATAGGGCAGTATTATGATAATATTAAGTGTGAATTTTTTTTAGATAAAGAGACCAACAGAGTTAGAGTTCGACCACTACCAAATCAGTTAGTTCCAACTACAATGGTCATTGAGTGTCTAAAGAAATTAAGAGAGGAAAATAAAGTAGATACTCATTTTCTAACTGAGAATGTGAAAGTTTGTAAAAAGCCAGATGTAGGAGTGTATTTGAGGGAGAAGGGTCAGGTTATTCAATAATTTATTAAATAACACGACGTTAACTAGGGTAGTTTGTCCGGACAAAAATACTTCAGTCGTAGAAACTTTATTAAAACTTCACCCTTTTCATTTCCTACCCTTAATTCTCCTTTTTGCAAAGCATCATTAAAGTATTCATCGAATACCTTCTTTGTTACAATGATATGCTCCTGAAGCAGAATACGTCTCATAATTGTAGTGTCTCTAACAAAAATAGTAGAATTATTTCAGAAGGTTAATCATATTTTTCTATTGCAAATATCAATACAAATCATCTATAAAATTTGATATTTTGGATTTAGTAGAAAAAAGTTTTACTACACCTCATAATTCGGAGTATCCCACCAATTCGACATTCCTCAATTTTTCAATGCCCCGTAGCAAAAAAGTTGCGTGTTTTTCCAAAAATACCTTCTGAATTTAGCTGTCAAAGGTTTAGAAACCAAGCCAAATATTCACAAATAATACACTAGAGAAATGGCAAACGAAAAAGATTTGGACTACAAGGCTATAGGAGCAGTAATCCTTGTATCAGCAATAGCTTTTACGGCAATTGGAGCTTTTCAAGTAGCTCCTTGGATGGAAAAAAGAAAAGCTAAAAAACTAGCAGCAGCTAAAAAATCACAAATCGCTAACAAAAAATCATAACCCTTTAGAGAGGTGTGGCATAGCCACTTTGTTATGGTGAGTATTTAGAGAATGGAGATTAAGAAATGTCAAACGCTGTCTATGACAGCACAAACAAATTATTATGAACGATTACGATGAACTAATGAGATATCAAGACGATGCAGAAGATCATTTTGATGATTATGATGGAGATATGGATATGCACGATGGGTATGATGACTATGAGGATGAGGAGGATGATTTCGATTCAGGTTTTGAAGGAAATGAGGATGGGTATGACGATTACGATGAGGAATACGAAGATGAGTATGTAGATGATTTTGAGGAAGATGGTTACGATGATTACACCCGTACTTCCATTGGTAAAATAGATCCCAATGATAGAACCCTTACCGTAGTGGTAAAAAACACTTCTGGTGATCAAGCTGAAGCGGTTGTGTTTGGAGGAAATGAGGAAGCAGCGCAACCTGCTGGTGTAACAGTTACGGTTGAGGAATCGAGTCATAAGGAAGTTCGTGAGGAATCTAAGGCGAATCCTTTTAAGATTTCAGGGATGAAGTATTCTGTATCAAATCCGTTACAATTTGACAATGTATTAAAGTTGACAAAAAGAACGGCAGCAGGATCGAATACAATCCGTGTGTATCAACCACGTAATGCTACGAGTCCGCAAAATTTTACGCAGCAATTAATTGATGATGATAACTTCGAGTTGAATGTTACAGGACAGGATTCTTTACGTGTAACTGTTAATCCAGATACTACAGCAGTATTCACTTTTACCATCAAGGCGAGAGCGAATATGGGTAACCTGTTAAAAGGTAATAATGTGGCGGAATTATCCAGAGTTCCAAGAACTACTGGTCTACCACAGATCGATTTGATCCGTAGAAGAAAAAGGCAGACTGCCTTTGGAATCCGTCCACGAAGACGTAGACGAGTTCGTAGAAGACCAGTACGCAGATTCAGACCAAGACGTCGATATCCAATATCAAGCTTACGTAGACGTAGGTTGAGATAGTTGCTATAAGCAAGCTTACAAAAGTGATACAGCCAAAGCGATAGGAATATTCCAAGGCTTTGGCTGATCTTTTTTTAATCACAAAATACATGCTTATGAAAACATCAAAAAGACATAGAACAAAAGGCTTGGCACAAAATAGTATTGACTACATCGTGCTTAGTAACCCTGATCCGATCCGCAAAATCATTTTTGATTGTGGATATGAAGTTCCAGAAGATTTACACACACTTGTAAAGGCAACCAAAGAACTGATACAGAAAAATGGTAAATCGGTAATTTCAGAAGTACTACAGCATCATCCAGATAAGAAGGCAATACTAGCCCTAAATACAAAGAAGAAGAAAAAGCCCTGCAATTCTTGTAGTAATGACAACTATAATAGTGAAGACAATTTTTGTGGAGAGTGTGGGCATTCGAACTACAATGGATCTGGTGACGAAGATAGTTTCTTGGATCAATTTTCAGATGCAAGCGATAAGGAAGTTAAAAGCTATTATGACCGAATTGTAAAGAAATCTAATGCCAATCCAGAAGATCAGAAGTTGGCATCAGAAGTACAAATGGTCTGGAATGAAATGCGTCAAAGAAAGCTTACTGAAAAAGATAAAGATACAACACCCGCTGTTTCAGAACCCCAAAAAACATCTGTATTTGGAAAAGATGAACTAGTGCTTTTAAGCGTGGTATTTATCGCAGGGTATCTGGTAGGCGCTACTCGCATTGGTAATTCATAATTAATTTAAAGAGTAAGAGATGAAACAGAGTTTTCAAAAAAAATATAATGATTCTATTAATCTAATCAGTCATTTGATCCTGACCAAACCTAAACCTGTCATTGGTTTATTGGCAAAATATGGAATCACTTTCAAAGGTACACCTAACAGAAATCAAATTATAGATGAAGTGGTGGAATTGCTAAAATCAAATAATCAAAAGTTTGAAGATGATTTAGGCAAACTACTAACGATCCATATTCAATATCAAGGTAAAGAAATGCTTGCCTTGGAGCGAAGCAATTTTAGTTCCTATGATGATGGAGAGGAAGACGAAGATGAATTTTGGGGAGCGCTTGCAAAAGGAGCAATTGGTATTGTTGGTGGACTTTTCAAAAAGAAAAGACGTAGACGAAGTAGAGGTGGTGGTGGAAATGCTGCTGCACTTGCAGCATCACAAGCTGCTGCAAGACGTAGAGCTTCTGCACAAGCTGCGCAGGCTAAACGAGATATGGAACGTAGAATGCGGGAAATGCGACAAGCAGCCGAGCGCAGACGAAGAGAAGCAGAAGCACGTAGGCAAAGAGAAGAAGCCGACCGAAGAAGACGAGAGGAAGAAGCCAAAAGACAAAGGGAAAGAGAAGCAGCAGCCAAGAAAAAGCAAACCAATACGATGTTAATGGCAGGTGGTGGAATTGCACTCTTGGCGATCATTGGTGTCGTAATGGCTAAATCTAACTCAAAGCCTTTATATCCACCTATGCCAGCTCCAGTTCAACCGATATCTGGTAGATAATCTTAACATTCAAAAGAAAAAGATATGATTGAATACCCTATAGATATAGATGAATTTGACACTACCGAATATGATCCGTTTTTGCATCATGTGGTTCGTCATAAACTTCGAAAAAGAAAGAACCGAAGACGATTACGCAAATTGTTTCGTAAACATCCCAAAACAAGGATATTACGTTCCATTGGGATTGGTAGAAGAAGGCGTAGAACCCGTCCAGTAAGAACACTTGATAAGCGATATCGAAGACCTATTGGTCGCCCCTTCAGAAACAGAATGGTTTCAAGATCTGGAACCATTAAAAAGCCATTTCGGATGCCACCAATCAAATTTGGTAATCCGATTCACAGAGACTTGGAAAGGAATAGAGGGATTTCAAAGATAGGGATTAGAAAGCCAATTTTTAAGGGAACTCCTATTATGCCAGGCGATCCAAGAAAGCGTACAAGACCATCTGTATCTATTCCTAATAAAAGGAAAAAACCGAAAGTATCAAGGGATATCGTCATTCCATACAAAAGAAGATATGGCAGTCGTAAACGTAGGGCTATGCCAATGCCTAAAAGAGTTCCAAAACAGACAATACTACCAATGGAGGATGAATTGCCAGTTGTAGAACAAAATATGATAGCATCAAATATGGAAGTAATGGATAGAAATGAAAAAGAGAAAAAACCAGAGAAGCCTAGTAACAAAAGAAAGATGCAAAACATCATTGGAGTTGCTGTTTTAGGGCTTGTGGTAACAGGATTTGTAATGTATAAAATGAAAACTAAAATAGAAGCAAATGGACGTACTAGCTGAAACTATAGAACAAGTTTTTAGTGATGCAGGGGAAATCCCATTAGGGTTTCTATTTGCATCCGTAAAAAACATTGGGAACTCTCCAGTAATGGTGAATGGAATACCACTTGCTGCTGGTGACGCAAAATCGTATCCCTTTGTTGGAAAACCACATAATGCCAAGTCGTTTGACCCGATGGATTCAACCCTACACATTATGTACATCATATAAATACTAAACTTTAAGAAACTTAACTATGATAGCAGGAGAAACAGAAATGTTATTGGCAGATCATGTAGGTGATGATACCTATGATGAGTTCCTATTTTTTGGGAACAAAGAGAAAAGAGCGAAAAGACGTGCTGCTAGAAAAGCAAGACGAGCCAAAAGGCGATCTAATCCTAAACGAATTGCCAGAAGGCAAAAGAGAAGAAACTTCTTTTCACAATTAGGACAAGCT
Organism: Aquimarina algiphila; assembly: GCF_947494415.1. Taxonomy (NCBI): domain Bacteria; kingdom Pseudomonadati; phylum Bacteroidota; class Flavobacteriia; order Flavobacteriales; family Flavobacteriaceae; genus Aquimarina; species Aquimarina algiphila. The sequence continues at coordinate 205,254 of NZ_CANLVC010000010.1, forward strand.
TATAGGGATTTAGGCGGTGGAGCAGCTATAGGAGGGGCGGTTGATACAATTATCAGTAAGCCTGCACCTATACAAATTCCAGAATTATACGGAGCGCCTAACAATGAGACTCCTTCGGATTTCAGAGTAGGATTTGGAAATGAAAGTACTAAGGAAACTCCTAAAAAGGATAAGACCACAACGACAATACTATATGTTGCATTAGGAGTTGTTGTTGTCGGCGGAATTGGAGTATTAGCCTATCAAGCTCAAAAGAATAAATACGTAAGAATTAATCAAGGTTAAAAACGATGATCATTCCAATTCCTTCTCTTAGAAAGCGGTTTACTATTGCCATTACGGTAAAAGTAAAAAGGGCGATGAACGTAGGATTTAAAGTATACGATCCTTTAACTCCAAACACGCACTATTTCCGTAGGAAAGCTTACTTGGAAAGAGGACAAAAAAGGAGTATCAAAATTCCTTTACCTGTTTCACCTGAAGAACTGGAGATGGAGGTCTATGATAAAAAGACAGGCGATGATGAGGGTATCGATATTCTTGATTTTAAAGTGATCATGATGGACGAACCTAAGATTTGGACTACTCCAGAACAACAACGGTTTATGGAGTTTGCCATCCAGTTTGCTCAAAAGGCAGGGTATGTCCCTTCGGGATTTTATGATAGTCCAAATAATGAGTTTCTATTCCAATATTTACCTAGCATCGTTGATGCTTTTGGTAAGGAATTGATTACTCCTGCAAGAATACATCGCAAGATGCCAAGAGTTCAGATATCGCAACGATTGTTTAAAACATATACAATTCCTGTGCGAGTAGCTATACTAGCACATGAAGGTTGCCATTGGTTTTTAAATACCCGTAGCGAAACGACGGCAGATTTATGTGGAATCAGACATTATTTAGACTATGGCTTTCCAAAAATAGAAGCGGTGTATGCAGCGACAAAAATTTTTAATCAACATCCCGAATTAGTGGGTGAAATACAAGTAAGAAGGACAAAAGAGATTGTCCAATTTATAGATAAGTACAAATTAGCACAATGAAAAAAAACACCGAAATAGCATTGATAACTACAGGGATTACCCTTGCAGCACTTTGGTGGGTGTTATTGGATGATGATGAGGATCAAGCTGGAGTCTCAAAAACGGATACTACTAAGAAGAAAGATGATGTGTCCTCTGAAGAAAAAGAAGATGCTATGATTGCAGAATTGATACATTCAAATCAGTACGATTCTTTTGTAAAAGTGAATCGCCCTTATACAAGAAGGTTACCAAAAAGAACCTTTAAAAGCTTACATAGAAGTGCTACAAAATTGGGTAATGAAGCCTTTTATAAAAGGCTTCAAGATAGGTATGAGACAACACAATTGACTATTACCAATACTTCTGATGTAGAAAGAGAAGTTCGTTTGTGGGCAGGCAACAAAAAGCCACCACTCAGTCCAACATTACCAGGAGACGTAGCAGATCATATTTTTTGGACGGTAACCGTCAATTCAAATTTAGGAACAGGAATATACCCACAAGGAATTATTGTAAATCCTTTTAATGGATTTACTTATATCGCAAATCAATTATCTCATAATATTAGTGTACTGAATACTGAAGGAGTTATCGTTTCCCTTATTCCTATAACTGCTAATGCTAGCAGCCCCTTTGGGGTTTCGCCCGTAGACCTGACCGTGAATAGCCAACCTAGTTCCCCAAACTTTGGTACGGTCTACGTGGCGAATATTATAGGTGATACCGTAACGGTGATTAATACACAATTGGAAATAGTAAATACCATACAAGTGGGGAAAAGACCCATTAGTATAACTTTCAATCCTTTTAATTCAAATGTATACATAGCTAACATTGCTGATGATACCATTAGTGTAATTGACACTACTACAGAAACAGTAATAGAAACTATTGGTGTAGGGAAAGCACCAAGAAATATTGCCATTGTGCCAAAGACTGGATCGGTCTATGTAGTCAATTCGAATGACAACAGTATATCAGTCATCGATACTAACAATCAAGTAACAAATACTATTGATACTGCGGGTAGTGAACTTACTACAATAGCATATCATCCAGTAAACAATAGCTTGTATATAGTTTCATCTGGAGATAATACAGTAATCCCGATTGATCTGGATACAAATACTACAAGGGCAGCAATACCAGTTGGAGCTGATCCGTATCGTATTCTCTATAATCCTAGTAATGAATTGCTATATGTAGGTAACAGAGGGGATAATTCATATTCCATAGTAGATACCACCGATGTAGTAATTGATACGCTTTTTTTAGGTGCTGTAGGTACAGGTGTGGCTATAGATCCTAATAGTGATATGATTTACAGTAGTGATAGCACGAATGGGGCTATCAATATCATTAGTTATAGTCGAGAAAGTAATAAAGTACTCATCAATGATGGGTATAAAGCAAGGCGTGAAGACTTCACATTTAACCCTGCCATTGTCAAGCATGTAAAATTTGTTTTATCGGGTACTGAACGCTTTAAGGTATTGAAGCTTGAAGAAGAAACTGTAACAGGAAAAACAAATATAAAACCTATCTCCTTTTCGAGCTATAACAGCCCTCAAAACTTCGGAAATGTAGCAGAAGTTTTTGAGATGAACGGAGCTATCATTGACGGCAAAAATGGATGGGTATTTAAAATTGCAGGAAAGCAAACCATCACGATACTAACGTATTACAAACAATATGAAACAGAAAACATTTTAGAAGATGCAATACTTAATTAGAAAAAAAGAAAGCTATGAACAATGTATTAGATATAGCATTAGGAGAGTACGGAGTCACAGAGGTTGTTGGTAAGAAACATAACCCTCGTATACTGACGTATTTTAAAGAGATCGGTCACAGATGGGTAACAACAGATGAAACAGCTTGGTGTTCCGCATTTGCGAATTTTGTGGCTTTAAAAGCTGGCTATGCCCTTAGTGGTAAGCTCAACGCTCGATCTTGGTTAAAAGTCGGTACAAAAGTAAAGATTCCACAACAAGGAGATGTAGTTATTTTTTGGAGGGAAAAAAGAAGTAGTTGGAAAGGTCATGTAGGATTTTTTATCGGCTATAGCGAAGATAAAAAGTACATCTACGTATTAGGTGGAAATCAAAACAATCAGGTAAACATAAAGCCTTATCCCACGTATCGATTATTAGGATTTCGATCCATCAAAAAAACATTCAGACCCTTATTCGATGCTGCATAGTAGCACAAAATAGAAATGAACATTTAAAATGACAAGAGATGAAAAAAGTAGATTATTTAATTATTCAAAGTACAGAATCAGGGGAAGGAATTCCTGTAACTAAAGAAGATATTATAGACCTACATACTAGTGATAAAAAACTAGGTGGCTATGGATTTAATCGCCCTGGTATTGATTACCTAATTCAACCCGATGGATCAATGAAAACTCTAGTCTCAGAAGATAATCCAACTACTGTTGACTTATGGGGGATTTCTGAAGGGAAGAAAGGGGTACTAGGAATCTGCAAGCATATTGCCTATGTAGGTGGACGGACGGAAAAGGAGGTAAAGCCAAAGGATAGCCGTACTACGGCACAGATAAAAAGTTTGGAAGCTATTGTTAAGTTTTACGTTCTCAAATTTCCAAAAATTCAGGTATTAGGACTTGACGAAGCTCCTGCTATGAAAGGCAAAGAAAACCCTGCTTTTAGTGTATCCATTTGGTTAGAGGAAATAGGTGTACCAGAAATCAACATCTTTAAAAAAATCAAAAAAGAATAGCAATGAAGAACACCATTTTAGCACTTGGCGTGGGTTTTCTTATTGGTAGACATATTTACAAAAAGTATGATAAGAAAGAAGCTGATAGAAAAGAAGCCCAAGTCAAGAAAAGGCTTATAGAAACATTAGAAGATTTAGGGTTAACCAAACGAGAAGTCAAGTCACAATCAAATCACATTTTAAGAAGATAAATAAAATAGTATGCCCATTGAAATTAACATACAGAACAAGTCATATATAGTGCCAGAATCTAACGATCCTTGTGAACTATGGGTAGGTTATTTCAATACGTTAAAAGCTACCGTTGGAACGACAAATGCCCGTACTATTTGGTTGGTTACTTGGAAGACAAACGGATCATCCAGTTGTACCACAAATGGAGATTTCAACAAGTGGCTCAAGAAGAACAAAATTGACGTATCAAGTGCAGCAACAAGAGCCATAGCAGATGCATCTGAAATAGGCAGCAATTTTATGGGGTTAGGAAAGAATTTGTCAAAAGTTGTTTCAATAGCCGTGCCTGTAACCCTGACATTATTATTAGCGGTTATAGGATTGATATTGTGGAATACTGCAAAGAAAGCGGATGCAACTGACCTTGCGATGCTTACACCGATGGGTAGATCTATTGGAGGAGGGATTAAATTTTTGAACAAATGAAAAAGGTAGTTGGATTACAGATCACCGCAGGCACAGTAGGACTGATATTGATTGGTACTACTTATATCACTTTGCGTAACAAAAAGCGAAATAAACTTGCTAGTAGTCTATTGGGTGAATTAAGTAAAAGTTTGAATCCAGACAGTAAAGGACTAGAGAGTTCAGCAGCTTTGGATGTTAAATACGTCGACAGGGTTTTTAATTCTAGTTCAGGAAAAATAATAGTATTAAAGAAGTCTACGGCAACACGATATGCCAATGAAATTCATAAAGGCTTTAGACCTTGGTATCGAGGTGGTGACTTAGAGGAAAATATATATGCCGTATTCAGGAACCTAAAGGATAAAGTGCAAGTATCTCAGGTCGCTAAAGCATATCAAAGAGAACACAAATTAAACCTTAGAGATCAATTAAAAGATCACTTTGATAGAAGTGAAATCAAAACAGTATTAGGTATTATCTCAAGATTACCAAAATACAGAACAGTATAAAAGCAAAACAATGGAAATGACGAAAACAATGTGGTGGGTAATTGGAGGTGCAGGAGTAGCTGGATTGGGTGTTGGTATTTACTTTTTTGTAAAGAAACGCAAAACCAATAAAGAGACTTCATATACGGGAATGGGAAATAAAGGAAAACCCATCAAGGTAACAAGTGGCGGTAAAGCAACACCTGTTACAGAACCGAATTGGAATGCAGCTTTTAATATGAATTATATCAAAGATGTAAAAAAATGGTTAGGAAGAAAACGTATCAAGGAATTGCCTGAATCTGCTGCTAAAAAGTATGCTCGCGAATTGAACAATGCCAAAGGTGTATTCAATGATGATGAAAAAGCAGTAGAGCGTGTATTTAGAAGCTTACAAGATAAAACACAGGTCGCTAGTCTATCCAGAGCATTCTATTTTAATCACGGCAAAAAAGATATGTGGCAGCATCTTAGAAGTTTCTTAAGTGATAGCGAGATGAAAAAGCTTGTCAAAGATCCTGTACGAAGACTACCAAATTACAGGTTAGCCTAAGAAATGATACATCACAATTTTTTCAATAAAGGACAGTATTATGAAAATTAAGAATAAAAAACCAATAGTCAAAAAAACGAATAATGATGATAAAACACTTTGGATCATTATCGGAGTTACCACCCTTGCGTTAGGAGGAATCGGGTATTGGTACTACAGAAAGCGCAAAAGCAAATTAGAGATGTTACCAAGAGAAGCGGAAGATCTTGATCGAGAAATAGCAAGTACCATTGCAAACAATACAACAAGAAGATCAACTACAACAAGAAGACCAACAAGGTTTAGGTGCAGCAGTAACAAATATCCTCTGCAATATGGTACTTGTCATAGGGACGTAAAAATATTGCAATCCTATTTAAGTAAAATTTATAAGGCAGATTTGGGACGTTCCGGAAGAAGCAGAGATGGCGTTGACGGAATGTTTGGAAATAAAACAAATAAAGCAGCCAAGAAGCATTTACAAAGAACATCATTTAGCAAGCAGGATATCGATGGAATGAGAACGGCAATTAAAACTATAAAGAGATGATACGTACAAATGATTTGATTATAGCAGGGGTTGGCATTGGTGTAAGCATTTTAGCGGTATACCTCATAAAAGGTCAAAAAAAGAAACCTGAAAAGGAAACGCCTGTATTACAGAAAAGACAAAATATAGAAGAAATCATAGAACCTGAACCCATTACAAAAGTAACGTCAGAAGCCAATTATATAGAACCAAAACAGGAAGCAAAGAAACCTTGGTTATTGACTAAAGGAAGTAAGGGGAAGGAAGTCGAACGGCTACAGATTTGGCTATTAAGACACCACGGTTGGAAAGGAACTATAACCAAAGTGTTTGATCAGCAAACTGAAGAATTGGTAAAGAAGATTTTCAAGACGGATGGCATTGATAGAGTTACTTATGATAAACATCAAATGGGAACTCCGATTCACGAACTTATTAAAGCTTAAGATAACATGGTACGCAAAAAAAGAAATCTAGGAGGTCTGTTAGATGCATTAGTGGATAAGGATGGATTGAAAACAGAAGTGACAATTACACTTACCAATCAGACCTTGTTAAAAATCATAATAGGAATGCTGTTAGCAGGTGTAGCCATTGTTGTTGTGGCTAATATGGTTAAAAACCTATTTCCAAACACACAATTAGCAGCTATAGAACAAGAAGTAATAAAAATTAAACAAACCCTTTAAATCTAAAAAGTTATGGAAATCGTATTGGAACAGTTTACAAATTTTTTGAATTCCCTTGATTGGGCGTATATATTCTCTTTTATGCTTATTACTTATGTAATAAACTATTATAAAATACCTGAGTTTATAGGTAGAGGATTAGGGATTAAACTTAGAAACAGATACCAGGTACTAATCATAGGATTTATGTATGCCGTGATTGTCTTCTTTTTGCGAGGATATGATCTGTCAAAAGTGCTATGCCTTTTTATCTCTTTTCTTTTTGCAACAGCATTTTACAAATTTTTGATTCAGGTTGTTATTGAAAGGTTTCTTCCCAAGAAGAAAATAGAAATTCCTAAAGATGATCTATTATGAAACAGTATAAATGGATACCGCCCCTTATAGCAATTGTAGGGGTAGTCATTGCACTCTTCTTTATCATTCCTGCAGAGGATGATGTAATTGAACAGATACAAAAGATTGAGATTGAAGAATTGAAGCGAGAAAACATGACCCTCATACAGACTAATGAACTATTAGATAGTAAGGTAGAGATATTAGAATCGATGACAGATAGCCTAACATCATTGATTGATGTAGATAGCCAAGTAATAGAAAAATTAAAGCAAAAGAAAGATGAAAAAGTTAATGCTATTAATGACTTTACTGATGATGAGCTTTATCAGTATTTCTCAAGACTTAGTACCAAAGGTACAGCTGATAGAAAATGAAAAACATTATTGCTTTACCATTGCACAATCCCGTGAAATTGCAAAGTTATTGGAACTTGGAAAATACAATGATTCCCTTGTAAATAATCTATCCCTGAATGTTAGAAGATTTGAATTAGTGACCCAAAAGAAAGATAGTATTATCTCTTTTCAGTCTGACCAATTAGAAAATTATACAATGGTGATAAATAATAATGATAGAACCATTCTGCTATTAGAGGAAAGTATCAAACGAAAAGAAAAAAAGATCAAAAGAGGTAAGCTACACAAGATCTTATTGGGAATAAGTTTAGTGGCACTTGGAACATTATTAATTAGTAAATAAGTAAGAAATGGGAGGATATCAATCAGATTTTAGAATATCAGCTACAAGAGGAGAAGATAATTTACCTCTTGAAAATAGTTTAGGAGGATATGGGGTTACAACTGGAACAGATGATAATGTATACGAACTATCATTAGATCCAAAATTAACAAGACCGTATGAAGCTGGCTTACCTGTAGAAGTTGTATTTCATAGTGAAAATACCGAAGCTGTTACTTTGAATATTGATGAACAAGGAGCAATTCCATTAAAGAAATTCAACGGGGTGTCATTGATACCTTTAATAGCTAATGATTTGAAAACCAACCTTGTTTATAACCTTGTTTATGATGGGAGTTGTTTTCAGGTTCTTACAGGAATTCCTTTGAGTACAGGCATTAGTCAAAATCGTGAAGAAATATTTTCGGTACTGGATGAAAATATCAATTCTGATAGTGTTTTTTATATCAGTAATAGGAACAGATATTCTGTGATTAATGGAAATCTGGTAACACCTTTAAATATTAGACTTCGTAGAGTTGGAGGTGCAGGGCAAACTGGAGGTACAGGAAGTGGTGCTACAGTATTAAAAATGCCAGCACTTGCAGAATTTGGAAGTGTGATAGCTTGGACGACTCAAAGTTCTGAAGGAAATATTTTCTTATGTCAGTTGAGTAGTTTTGGGGTGTTAGCAATAGAAGGAGAATTTACTTCGGAACTAGATGAAGTACTAATAATCTTTCCACCATACATTGCGAAACTACCTTTAGAAATTCCAGCCAATCCTGTTTTTAATGTTCCACCTGTACCATAAAGAGATGAAGGATGGCAACAAAAAAAGAACAATTTGTAATTCGTTATTACCCTTATGCAAAGAAGGCTTCTGAGAAATCTGGAGTGCCCATTTTGTTTGCATTGGCGCAAAGCGCTTTAGAATCTGGTTGGGGGAAATCTGCAAAGGGCAATATGATGTTTGGAATCAAAAAGGGATCTGGAAGAAATTACGGAGGATGGTCGCAGGGCGGTAGCCAGTTAATTACTACTACTGAATATAGTTCTAGTCCGAATCGCAGCTTCCCTTTTATTTATCCAGGCTATCCAATTCGACAATCCAATGGAAAATGGAAGTATAGAATAAAAGATGTGTTCAGGGCATACCCTAATCCTTTTTTCTCATTTATAGATTGGGCTGGCTTGTTATTTAAAAATAGGAGATATAGCTATGCAATGCAGTTTAAAAAAGACCCGTATCGATTCGCTGAAGAAGTAGCCAAAGCTGGATACGCTACAGATCCTAATTATGTCAGTAAGGTCAAAAGAATAATGAAGGAAGTGGAGCAGATTATTATTCTGAAGAAATTAGATAAAAAAGAAAGGAGCATTGTGCTTCCAATGGCAATTATGGGGATAAGTGTCATTGCAATAATTATTGCAGTAGTAAAAAGCAATACAAAATAAAAAGTATATGGAATATTTAAAATTAGCAGGGATATTTATTGGAGCTTCAGCTTTTTGGAAGGCGTTAGAAGCGTTATTACATTTTGGATTACAAAAGAAGTTGAAGAAAGCAGAATTGCGAAACCTAAATGCCGAAACCAATGAAAAAGTGATTGGAAATTGGATTGCTTGGAGTGACAAAATGGAGGAGCGTATTCAGGGATTGGAAAAAAATAACAAAGAGATGAAGCTTACGATCACTAAGCAACGTGAGCGTATTAATGATCTTGAAGTTTATATAGAAGAACTTGAACATAAGTTGAAGAAATACCAAGAGAAAAAATGAAAGCAGATAAAGGGAATATAACGATGAACGTACTTTTCGGAGCTTTTTTAGCAGTAAGTATAGTATTAAAATGTGTTGCTATTCGTGACCGTAATAAAAGGGAGAAAGAGAAGAAACAATGTAATTGTGGTGGAAAAGGATAGAACACATATATGGTTAGGTTTAGGTGCTGCTTCTATAGTAATTATAGGAGCTATTACTTTGTCCAGACTAAAATCAAAACCAAAACCAAAAGTTGATCTCACCAAATTTGACAGCCCCGATATTCAAGGATCTGGCAGATGTATGGATAAGGAATTCATTAGAATGCTTCAAAAGTTAGCAAAAGTCACCAAACTACCCATTTTTGATATGATAAATTCAGGTGCGAGATCATCATATTGGAATACTAAAGTTGGTGGTGTTTCCAATTCATCACATAAAATACCTAAATGCCAAGCTGCGGACATTAAAGCTCCTACCAGATCAATTAGAAACAAGATAGTAGTAGCTGCAAAATTAGTTGGGTTCAAACGCATTGGTGTAGGCAAAACCTTTGTGCATTTAGATAATGATAGTTCAAAGAAACAATATGTGGCTTGGGGATATCCTTCAGGAACGAAACCACCCATTAATCCCTTTGTTTAAAAAGAATAGTTATGTTAAGAGATCGAATACAGAAACAGACATATCCACAAAGAAAGAATACTGCAACAATTCTAAATTATCTGGAGGAATTAGTATTAATCAATGCTAAAGAAGTTGGTCTTGTGCCAATAGATCAGAGTAATAGAGGGTATCAAGATATTCCATTACCTTTTGGTAGAGTTCTTTCATTAGAAGTCCCTGAAGAAGCTGTATCAGCAACTATGATGATTGAAAAGGGAGTGGACAATATAATGGTCGATCCAGATCCGGATGAAACCGTTTCAGTTGTTGCTAGATCAAATAAAAAGAAGCGTACACCATCGATACCTGTGTTGGAGCTACCCATTACGAATTCGTCAGCTGTACTAAGGTTTAAGGAAAATGGATCAAACCCTAGTATCATTTCAGGGTTTGGATTGGGAAACCAAGATATATTTGAATTGGTAGGAAGTGAAAACCTAAAAAGGTTCAGAGTAATCGGTGTACAAGAGAATGGAACACCTGTTTTAAGAATACAATTTTACAAAACGGCACAATTTGGATAAGATAGTATGAGAACAATCAGAACGCAACGCTTCGTAAGAGGAACACAAAACAAAGAGAATACCAATGGATTAGCGCCATTTGTTTCTGAAGTATGTGGTGCTAGAATGCCCGTAAAGGGAATACGGAGGGTGCAGATCAAAGGATATCACTTTACTCCTAATGTAAATGTAGATACTGGATCAGAAATAGATAGTTCTGAGTTTAAGAGCGCAGGAAATCTAGTTGTAGTAATTAGTCAGGTAAAGTTTATTAATCCGACCCTGTTGGAAGCCGTAATATTTGCAGGAGATACAGAAGGGAGATTTGATTTGATAGTACGAAATGGAAATCTAAATTCTGGCGATACTGGAAATGAGACTATTGTAGTAATTAATCCAGTTTGGGTAGATTTAAGGACAACATCAGTAATTGATTTAGGTTTAGAAATTAGTCCAGGAGTGATTATCAACCGTAACTTGGAAAAAGGGTTATGGGGTATTAATAGAAGTTCAGATTTTAATAGTGCTGTGAAATTTAGAGCATTTCCTTGGAAAAGATGTGACGATCTTTCTTTTAGTATTGTATTTACCCTGAGCGAAATAGAAGGGATCAGTCTTTTTGGAATTGGAGGGATTGGTATTGAGGTAGGCAACTTGGGTTCTGAACCATTGTTCGAAGCAGAATCTCATCTATTTGTTATTAACGGAACGGCAAATCAAATGTATGGCGGAGGATCGAGATATAGAAGGTGGACACAAGATATAGGAGGGACAGCTTCTTTTGAAGTTTCTAAATTTTATAAACTAAATTATAATTTCAGCTCAACTAGAACATTGATGACCATATCCGAAGTAGATCCTTTGAATTTTGATAGGAGTGTTCTTTTTCTTCGTCAATGGTTTTTAGATTCTCCAAGTGATAATGAAGTATTACTTCCTTATTGGACGGTAGGGAGTAACCAGAATTTTTTTCTTACTGCTTTTAAGATTGGGTGAATTTCGGATAGGATTACATTAAAAATCAAATTTTAAGGAGTGTTTTTTACTTTTTGAACGTTTAACGTTTTGGGATAACCACTTTGATCTAAATATAAATAATGAATAGAATATTTATCATCCCTAAAATCGCCCATATTTACTTTGGACAATATTTGCCCCGTTTTTCTTATTTTATAGTAGGAACATTCATCTATCCATTGAATTTTTATTGGCTTTCCTAGATATTCGTTGTTTACAACCTCATAATCATCTTTACCCCTTTTGAATCTTGTTATTGTGTCTGCTCCATAATGAAATGTTCCATATTTCCATTCTTGACATTTTTTAAAATTAGGTTCTATTTCTGGAGGTTTTATCGGAATAAGCTCGGTAGGTTCATTATGTTCATACCAAACATCTTTTGCTACTTTTTCAAAAAAGCCAAAGAAGGAAATAATTTCTGCGATTATTAAACCAATAACCCAAAATGACAGGAGGTAAGTTTTTTCTTCACCAACTAAGGCATAACAGATCAGATATAATGAAAGTGCGCATGCAATAATTCCTGTCCAAAGGAAATCGTTATCTTTTGAGAAAAAAGCAACATTTTGTCCCATTCTAAAGGCAAAATCCAACATAAATCCAAGAACTATAGCAAAAATAGCTTTAACTAAAAACCAATAAAAATCTAAGCGTTTCATTAATCTAAATTATGAAGATCAAAAAAATATTAACCTAATCAAAAGGAGTTGGTTTTAATTCTTTGTATATGAATTCTTTTTTATCGGTAAATTGAAGAAATATCTTACCAATAATACTGTCGTTTATTTTTTCTTTCAAGTATTTTTCATCACCTTCATTAAAACTTAAATCATATAGTTTCGAATTTTTATATGTTAAAAATTCCTCGCTCAAATTAAAGAGCTTTTCAAAACTCTTTTTATGTTCTTTTATAAAATATCCATAGTAGAAGTCTATTTTTAGTTCTTCACCAATTGGGATATTTCTTTTTTTAGAAGATACCAACTTTCCTGATTGAAATTCTAAAAGTTTATAGTCTTTTAGATTCATCCCCGTTTTAAAAGTATTCAAATAAACATTTGTTAGCTTTAATTCTTCCGATGTTTCATTAATAATCTTGATTGATTTTGGAAACATTATGAAAAACTGACAAGAATCTTTATGCTCACCTCTATACAGAATTTTACTTTGTAATTCATTTGGCTGTTCTTCAATTTTAATTTGAGATTTACAACTAACTAAACAAAATAAAAAGAAGAAGTAAACTAATTTTATTTTAAATTTTTTCATAATCTTTCTTAATTTAAGACAAAGCAATCTATTAAATACTTTTCTCTACCATTTTCGGTTTTCTCATAATAGAAACAGGTATAATAGTTATTGTCACCAGCATCCAATGGAGCATCATAATCCCGTAATTCGGGTAGTGTCTTTATTTCTCTACATAGAACTTTTTCATAAGCTTCTTGGCATACGTACTCTATTACTTTAAGTCCTAACATCTTTGCACCAGCATTTTCATTTTTAACCCATGCTAGCGCAGATTTCAACCCTGCCATTTTTCTATGTTCCCATGCAAGTCTACTTTCTTCAGTAAATTCATTAATAATTTCGTTTACTACCTTGGTGGCGATTACATCAGCAGTCATAAACAAAGGACTTAAAGCGCCAAAACCAGAAACAGCACGAATAGCGGAGAAAAGCCCCATAGCACTTACTACAGAAGAAGGTTTAGGAATTTGTAGACCTTTTTCTGGTTCTTTGAAAATACTATGAACAGTCTTGGAAGCATTAATAAAATCTAATATACGCAATGCTTCTCTTCCTTGTTTTATCAAAATATCACTACCGTTTCTTAAATCTCTTCTATTAAAATAATCACTAAACTTTTTAGTTTTCTGTATCTCAAATTGATTAACATTTTTAAAAGTAGCTTTCCCTTTAATTACATAATTGCTGGACTGAACACTTTTATAACCATAACGAACACTTTCATTTGTGTCCCAAGAAACTCGTTCGTATAATAACGTTTTTTTTACTTTATTTATTTCTGTAAGCGTACTTGTTTCTGTAATTCTTACGGTACTTATAAATAGACTACTAAAATAAGGATTGGGGTTAAGTTCTTTCGAAACTTTAGCAAACATTTTAAAGCCGAAAATCATTAACTTACCTTTATTGTCATAAAACTCTGGTAATCCAGTGCCTTCTACAATTGGTTTTATGAACAAATCCTGTTCATTATACCCTACCCGTAGTCGATCATCATTTTTATCTTTAGGAAATTCTTCCGATAAATTTTTATAAGATATTTTCCAGTATAATTCAATGGTTTGATCTCTGGATGCCATATATCCATCGTGGTCATCTTGTATAACAGGTTCCCAACTGTCTTCAAGCTTTACTTCTAAAGTAGCAATCCTTTTATCTCCTACTTGTTTTATAACTTCTTCTACGATTACTGGATCATTAGGGAATTTGGAATCATCGGGGTCTAAAATATCTGCTTTCCAGAATAACTCGTCATAATCGAATAATTGAAATTCAAGCTTTTCTTTCGGTCGAATACCTTTTACTTCAACATGAAAATACATAGTATCTCCTAATGGAACAGAAACTTCCTCTCTATTACTATTTTCATCAAGCATTTTGTATATATAAGGTTGCTCTCCTTCTTTGTCATATGTCCACCAACCTCTTATGATCTCCGGTTTTATATACTTTGCCGTAATGGTTCTAGTTTCTCCATCTTCAAATTTAACTGTAAATCTTGTCATCGTTATTGGTTTTAAGCTTCTTGTTGATCTATCACTTCTAATTTTATCGTTTCGTGATCGCTATTGATGATATAGTCTTCTATTGTATCGTTTTTAAGGATACTTCCATTCATTTTGAAATCATGTTCATTATCATTAAAACTGATACTAGTTCTGTCTCCTATTCTATTTCGGGTTTCTAGTTGAAGTAATATAATATCTCCTGTTATGTAATCCTCAATTTCGTTACCATCCATATCTGTAAGATAGTATCTAGTTAATTCCTTGTTACTTTCAATAGCAGTTGGTGCAACATTTAATCTTTCGGGATCAGTTACTTTCCAATGTTTCGACATTATTACTTGACCATCAATTAAAATAGTTGCTGGGGATAAACTGAATGTGACTGTGAAAGGATCAACACCTGTACTAGTAAAGTGATAATTACAATACACACAATAAATGTCTAATAACTTAATTTTAGTGCTTTTACTATTACCTAGAGTAGGTGAGAAAACAATTTCGCATTCCTTTTTCATCATCGTTGGGTGGGTTGACCATTCAAAAAATGTGTTGTCCTTACTCGCTTCAATTACAAAGTCGAATGTTCTGGACTGTGGTTTGGAAATTGGTCTACCTGTATAGTCACTATTTTGCAAGAAACCGAAATAATGCTGTAGAATATTAAATTCCATACCATCTACATATAGTTTTACTTGATAGCTCATTACATTTAGTTTTAGGGTTAATCCAGTTTAGTAGTTCAGTCTGCGAATTGATCGAACAAGTTTAAATTTTTCAAGTCATTTATAACAAACTCTGTCCTACCTAAAAATCGACACTCGCAAGAATTATTATTTTTAAAATCAAAAGTTAGTATGTTATAATTTCTCTGACGTTCTACAAGAGAATTTGCATTTAAAAAATCTTCAAATTTCTGTTCGTCAAATGATTTAATTCCCTTAGCAATTGGGGTGAATTTTCCATCGGTATAGGCATATTTAACAATCGATGCTTCCTTATTTGAGATTTGAATATCAAAAGTATGTCTAGTCGAAACCTCTCCTTCTTCATCCAAGATGATCATAAACAAACGATCATAGGAATCCCGTCTGTTATATCCAATAAAACGATTAAGTAAGCTTTCAACAAAAGGTTCAGTATTTAAATGAATAGAATCTATCCAGTATATCTTTTTAAAAATTTCCTGACAGTTTTTGTTTTTCCTTACTACATTATTTAAACTAAAGTCAATAGTAAACGATTCCTTTTTGGAAGTTGGTTTACATTGCCAAACTGACGTTAGTAAAATGAATATTATTATTGGTAAAACTATACGAGACATGATTTGTTTTAGTGTTTTTTTCTTTAAATATTAATCAATGATAATTTTAGGATACTCAAAGCTATGGTTGTTTGGATATATTGTTTTCATTACCGCAAAGTATTCTTTAATAAACTTGCTTTTATCTGAGAGACCATAAGAATACAAGCTTATAGTATCATCGGTTTTTATAATCTTTAAAAGTTCTCTGGCATTTTTCTTTTTTTCAATCCTTTGGCGGTTGTTTTTGATTAAAGTAGTCAAACTAGATTCTAGGTATTTCTTTTTTTGTAGTTTGATAACAGTAAAATCATCATCTATTTCTTCTACTTTTCTTTGTATATGCCCTGTTATCGTATTTTCCACTACGACGAATTCATCTATTCTGGTAGCCCATTCCATAGTTATGTTAAAACGATATTTCACTAGTTCATTCTCATTAGTAGGATTTTGGGTCTCATTAAAATCAGTTCTCTTACCTGTTGCTTTCGGTTTACAACTGATTAAAATAAATATGAATAATAACATTAAGTATTTCATAGTGGTTGAATTTAATCATGGTGTTGAAAGAAATGTTTCACAGAATAAGGATGTCAAGGTAAATTTATTCATATTCTTTTGTGTCAATATTGATAATCAATTCCCAATAACAACTTTCACCATCTTCAACTTCCACATATTCTTCTTTCCAATCAATATTTGTGAAGCCAATATCTTTCTGTGATGGAGTAGGAGGAGTTTTAAGTAATTCACAAAAAGCATTAATTTTTATAAGACGTTCATTACTTTTATTGATATAAGGGATATACTGCCGATAATATGTTTCAATATTTTTATTTATTGGTTGTTTTATAAAATTGAATTTATTGTTTTTTATAGCTTTATTGATTACAATATTTAAAATGCGAAGGTCTTCTTTCTTCGGTTTCCAAGTTACATAACCGTATTTGGTTCTAAGCCATCTGTTATATTCTGAATCCAGAAGTATTGTTTCCCGATCACTCAAATTTAGTTCCTCTTGACTTGTTTTGCAGGAAGTCAAATAGAACAAAGTGAATATGATAACTGGATATTTAAGCATTTTAAATCTTTTGAGAAAATTGTCATTTTCATTAATTGCCTTCAATTTTTAAAGTAATTTTACCATTCTTAATAAGATATCTCCAAGGATAAGGTTTATAACCTCTAACGTCATCAATACTTGTTGTAATAAGGGTGTCGGGTATGGAGTGTAATACCTCTTTATTGTAAAACTTATTAGCAATAGATTTTTGATCGAAAACTACAATAGGATTGGTTTTTTTATAAGTAAAAAATCCTTTTGGGTATAAATGAAAGATGAACGATTCTCCTTCCATTTCCCCCTCGCGTTCTTCCAATTCAAATGTATGTAACTGTGGAAAAATGGTTATAGTGAAAATCGTGTCTTTTTCTTTTTTATCAAAGTAAATGTGATATGATGGATGTGAGAATCCTTTCTCATAGAATCTGTTTAAATCCTCTCCATACTTTACGTTTATAGGATATTCTTCTATATAATCGTCTAAAACCTTCTTTAAAGAAGGATCAATCTTTATAATGTCATTTTGGTCCTCTAGTTTTTGTTTGCTATTACAACTTACTAGCAAACCAAAAAAAACAAAAATTATTAAGTTTATTTTCATATTTAAAATTTATATGATGAGTTACTTCTGCGAACGGCTCTACCTCTTAGAAAGTCCTCTTTTGGTAAGCGAAGTCTAGTTGTTGATTGAGTACTAGGAAAATATATTAAATAAGGTTTATTACTTCCATGCTTAGTCAAAAATCGAGTAGAAACCCCAGTATCTCCTCCTATACTTTCACGTCTTTCTTGGGCAGTATTCTGATTAGGATGGGAATGAACCAAGCCTAAGACATTTCCAAGAGAACCATTTTTAACTCCTGGAGAAAGGTTAGAATCGTGATAAGTTCCAATCTGATAGTTTGTTCCAAGCCCTTGATATTCAATTTTACCAACACTCCATTCTACATTGGAATTATCTGCTACAAACTTAAATAAATTAAAGACATCATTTTTATTCTTTTCATCAGTGACGGCTATATTTACCTCCCTTTCTTTAGTTGTGCCATAATCATCATACTGTTGTGTCTTACCGTTATTTGCTAAGTCAGAAACTAAACTATTACCTTCAGAATCTTTATTTACGGTAACGGAACCTTTACTTTCATCTTTTACGGTATCTCCGTTTTCATTGGTAGTTGTTGCATATAGTGTGTCAGTATTGTCATTGGTCTTTTTGATCAACCTAATATTTCCATTCTTATCCAATCCATAGTCATCAAATAAACCCTGTGGAGCTAATCCGGTTGGATCGGTAAAAAATATAGGATTATTATTTACAAAATTATAGGGAGATTTATCAGGAAACTCCTCGGAGAGAGGATCAGGATTCATCCAACGGCTAGAAATTGAAGGTTCTAGAGTTGCTTCAGAATAAGTGATAGTTTCTTTGACAAATCCAACAATTTGTTTTGATTTAACATTAAGCAATACTGTTCCTATTTGGACTATACTGTCATTGTCGAAAGATTCTATATACTTTCCTTTACTAAGAGTTCCTATTTTCGGTTTATAGCCAAACTTCTTGAATGGATTTTGAGCTTTCATAATTGTTAAGCTCAGAAGGAATATTAAGAATAAATAAATTTTTTTCATTCTGATTGATTTAGTGTTTTTTCTTTTTTGTTGATTTGATTTTCTATTCATTCTCTCTAATTCTAAGAAGCTTTAAAGTATAGTTAAAGGTGCATTCTTCATCAGTAGTGTTATTTGCTTTTAAACTTAAAACTTCAAAAGTCTCGAAAATCCCATTGTTGTTATGAAGGCATAAATATGTCATACCATCTTGCTCTTTGATTTTTAAATCCATAAAATCTTCCTCTTTGGAAGCAACTTTAGTCGGGGGTTCATTGCACTCAATAATCTTTTCTAAGATAATTTTTTGATTTTCGTAAAAACTCCACTGTATTCTATGGCAATTATATCCAAAACCACATCTTGCACTATTTAAAACTATTGTATCTTTTTTGAAGTAATCATTATTTGAATTATCAAATGACCATATATTCGTTGCTTCTGGTACAAAATTTCGAGATTTGGCAAGTGTTTCTTTGAAAACAAATTGCATTTCTTTTGGTGTAATTTGACTTTGAGCATTGATTATCCCAAATATGTTTAAATACAATATTAACAATAATGGTAAAATCATATTTTTCATATTCCTTAATGTTTTGTTTCTATGAACTCCCATCTATTCGTAATACAGGAATATTCAAATATTGTTTTACTTTCCCCTCTATTTTCAAATTCATAGTTTTTCTTTTTGTAGTTTATATCGAAATCGATTAAATCAACAATTACTTTATTGCCCTTTATTTTTACTGGTCGAATAGATACAACTTGAATCCCTCTTCTTAAAATTTTCTTATATGATTTATGGTAAACATTGATATATTTTATTTTATGCCCTTCAATGTGTTCTGGTAAATGATCTCCTGTTCTAGCACTAGAGTACATAAAAAGGAATTCATCAATATCGAGCATAGAGCCTTCCTTTTCGAGTTTTTCTTTTTCAAAATCAATACGGTTTTTAATAGCAGTATAGTACATTCTTTTTTGACTCGAAATATCTCTAACAAGCGTTAAAGTATAATCAAAAGTACATTCTTTATCTAATAAAGTTTTATTGTTTTTTAGGCTTAAAACCTTAAAAGTATCAAAAAGCCCATTAGTATTATAGAGATATAAATAGTTTATAGCTCTTATTTTTTTTATCTCAAGACGTATAAAATCTTGTTTTTTTGATATTTCTCGGGTAGGTGGTTCGGTACATTCGGAAACTTTGTCTAACCTAATTTTTTTGTTTTCGTAAAAAGTCCAGCTTATTTTTTGACAAAGGGTTTTATAATAGCATCTAGCACTATTTAAAACAATTGTATCTTTTTTGAAATAATCGTTATTTGAATTATCAAAGTGCCAACTATTCGTTGTATTTAACAGAGAATCGATTGATTTAGCAAGTACTTTCTCTGCTAAAATATACTTATTAACATTCTCTTTCTCTTTCTTGTTTTGTGCATTTATTGTTCCTAAAACCAATAGTATCAATAACAGATATTTGTACTTCATAATCAATTAAATTATATTCCTGTATATTCTTTCTTTTCGAACTCCCATTTATTTGTCATACAAGAATATTCAAAAGTTGTTGTTGTCTGTCCGCTTCTAGCTCGATCTATTCGTCCTTTTTTATATCCTAGACTAAGTTCTAATATGTAAACGTTTATTTGTTTACCTTTTAGTTCAATAGGTAAAATATGCCCTGCTGAAACCCCATGTTTTTTTCTAAAAGGTTTTTTGTTTTTTATATTGTCAACATCAACATATTGTACATTATACCCTTCAACATTATCTGGTAAGAGCTTTATTGAGACATCGGGATCATATGTAAAATATAATTCGTTAATATCTATATGACTTTTATGAAAATCAATATAATCTT
Organism: Aquimarina algiphila; assembly: GCF_947494415.1. Classification (NCBI taxonomy): domain Bacteria; kingdom Pseudomonadati; phylum Bacteroidota; class Flavobacteriia; order Flavobacteriales; family Flavobacteriaceae; genus Aquimarina; species Aquimarina algiphila. The sequence continues at coordinate 225,481 of NZ_CANLVC010000010.1, forward strand.
TGACAGCAGTGTAATAGAATGTTTTTAAATCATTATCCCAATCTTCTTGAGAAAAACATAAGACACTAAAAAACATTAATACTATTAATAAAATTTTCTTCATATTTTTATTTTTTTGGCTTAGGTCTAACAAATCTGCTTTGTGGCATGGTTGCCAATATTCCTGTGCTATTATAAATATAGACTCTTCCTGAGCTTCTACCAAAAGTATAGTTGGTTCTGTTTCCTGTTGTTCCTTGAACATCAGGCAGTGAAGTAGGTTGTGCGAAACGACCACTTTTTCCACCTCCTCCAACGCTTGAAGAAGCAGAGGTACTATTCTTATTCCCTACGGGTGATGATCCTACTCCACTAGGGTGGCTATGAAAAACAGACTTGGTGTTATGAGGAACTACATGTTCTATAAATGCAAGCTTATTTACCGCCGGGTCAGAAACCGCCCCCGGAGGGGATTCCGTAACTGTTCCATTATTTGAAACTATGCCCCCATATTCTCTATTGTTTGCATCGGAAGCCCCGCCTCGTCCATTGTCTTGGTTTACTATATCAACCATTGCCTGCCTTGTATCTGCATTTCCTTCGATTTCTACACTATTATCGTAAGCAATACTGTTTTCTTGAAATGCTGCGGTATTCCCGCTATTCGTTTTTATAAAATCTATTGTTGCTTTAGCATTTTTTCGCGAAATACCCGCAGAAGGAGCGCCACCCTCAAATCTTTTTGTAACTGTTTTAACAACATAAACTTTATCATCATCTATACCATCATCACCAATTTGTCTACCAGCTTCATTTACGAAAATTCCAAATAATCCGTCTGGATCAATTACATTTATAGGATTATCCCAAGCATAATTATACGGGGAAAATCGTCTCATGCCTTCTGCTAATGGGTCAGGATTCATCCATCGACTAGATATTGAAGGTTCTAAAGTCGCTTCAGATAATGTTATTGTTTTCATTTCAAATCCAATTATGGATTTAGAACGAACATTAAGTAATACCGTTCCAATCTGTACAATAGTATCATTATCAAAATGCTCGATAAATTTTCCTTTGGTTAATGTTCCTATTTTTGGCTCATATCCAAATTTTTCAAATGGATTTTGTGCTGTAACAATAGTTGTACACATTATTAATAGCAATATAATATAACTTCTTTTCATTTTACTAATTGAATTTTTCAGGGTTAGTTATCTTTTTATTTTCATATTTTTTTCGTTCTTCTTTTAAAGAGGTAAGCCAATTGAGATACATTTCTTCTGGCATTCTTCGATAGCCTGATTCGTGAATTGATACATATTCGTGTTGAATCTCTAAGAATTGTAATCTTAAAAAATCATCTTCATAAACTTCCTTTGTAAAAACATCAAAATCCTTTTTTACTTCTTTCTCAAAAACTTTCTTTTTTGTTTCTGCTTGAAGAATTCTGCCATTTATATAATGAGGGTAGTATTGTAAAGCCACTTGACAAGCTTTCATTACAAATTCACCGTCATTATCAGGAAAAACTTTATTATATCCTTGTGCCAAATCGATTATACACATAGCAATACTTTGTTTGTCACTTAGAGCTTCCATATACATTTTATTTGTTATTGCATCCAAATGGATATAACCAGAAGCCATTAACCAAGCATCATTAGGAAAAATACCAGAAGTAAGCTCAGTATTATACCAGCCATCTATTTCATTTCGATGTTTAATATAAATATGATTTGGAGCTATTGCTAAATGAGCATCTGTTCCAATTTCTTCGGCAAGTATTTTATATAAATAAGGCATAGAGTGACAATTTCCTTTGCCAGTTTCTAATAATTTAGAAACAAACATACTATCCCAATTTTTCAAGCCCCAAATATCTTCAAAATCATATACGTAAGGAATATATTCATACATCACTCCATCTTTGTCGACAATGGGTATTGTATCTGTTACTACTGAGAACAAAGCAGCGTACTTTTTAACTTTTAAACTATCCTTACCCTGGTATTTCAATTTTATGTGATTTACCATAGAACTAGTAAACGAGGAGAGTCTTTTTATTTCAAAATTGAATCCTACTGTATCGAGTACATTATTGTAATACGCATTTTCGACACTCATAACAGCCTTTTTAAAACTTAATTGACAAGAATCTTTGAGCATACAGTTTAGTTGCTCTAAGGTGTCATTATATGTTTTTTCCTGATCTTGCGACCAAAGCGAAATATTAATAAGTAGTGCTAATAGAAATATTCTTTTTTGCATCATTATTGCTTAACAGGTATTATAGTGTTTAGTTTAGTTTTAAGTTCGATGTTTTGTTGTTTGTTACTTTCTTCTTTTACTGAAGCCAACCATTTTTGATATTCATCTGGTGGCATTTCCTGATGCCCTAGTTTATCGACCATATTGTATTGAGCAATCATATTTTTGTACAATTGAATTGCCCTTGGGTGTTGTTTTATTTCCTCAAAGTTTTCTTTTCCAATACCTAATCTATCCAAAGCATATTTGACCTTGATAGTGGCGTAATTTGATTTTATCAGATATGCTTGAACGTTGGAAGGATTGAGTTCCAAAGCTTGAGTGAGTATTTCATTAACAAACTCGTCATACCCATATTTACGAATGTATCCCAAAGCCAAATTCATATAAAGATGAGATTGTAGTTGTGGCTTAGAAAGGGGGTGCATATATACCTTATTCTGGAGAGCTTCGGCTTTCACATATCCCGATTGAAGTATAAAGGCATCTGTAGTGAGCATTCCATTGGTAAGTTCAACGTTGTACCACTTCCACTTTTCATCGTCTTGAAATTTTATGTAAGAGTGATTGGGTGAAAGTGCTAGGTTAGCTTCAGCTCCGATTTCTTCTGCCAATATTAAATATAGTTGTGGTAATGAGTTACATTGACCTTTTCCAGTTTCAAGTAACTTTTTCACAAACATCTTGCTCCAATCATCCTTACCCATATAGTCTTCAAAATCATAAGTTAAGGGGAGGTGTTTAAGATTTTTAGATTTTATCTTGAGAGTATCTGAGAAAAATTGGAAAAGCAGAAAATTCTTTGCTAAGTTACTTTTAGAATCATAACCTAATTCGTTCATTTTTTCTCTTAGAAAATCTCCTGTTTGTTTGATAGTATTTTCAAACTCATCGTAGTTCTCTGTTTCCTCATAAAATGCATTTTCAATTGCAAATATTGCTTTCTTTACAGAAAAGTCAGCGCTAGACATATTTCGAAGCTTCTCAAACGCATTGCGGTAATAATTAGCCCCTTTTTCATTGCCATAGGAAGGTAAACTATAGGTTTCTGGAAAAGAGTGTATTGCCTCATTAATTAATGCTTGTGCTTGTTGTTCCCTCACTTGTTGTTCTTTTATTCTTTTGTCAACTTCTTCAATTAAAAGTTGATTTCTCACATTTTGATTTGTGGTGTTTAATGGAGAAATAGCGGGGTTACCATAGTTATTCTTAGAATAATTGTTAAACTGGCTTGTATTTGGTGTTTTAGGCATCAAATCAGGAAGTACTTGAGCATTCAAAAAGGGAAATACTCCAAGTAGTAAAAAGGAGAATATTTTTTTCAATTTGATATTGGTTTTAAGTTTTACAAACATAGTTTTATAATCATTAGTAACCTAAAAGTGTATGGGGGTGTTTTCCCCTATATTGCTGACTTTTCGATAAGTAGATTGATATTGTCGATAAAGAACTCATACGTTTCATTTTAACCATTTATTAATTACAAATTGGTTGTGTTTTTTATATATCATTTAACATTCTATTTTATGTAAATATTCAAGAATCAGAAAGCGGTTTGTTTTAGGATTTCTTTTTCTTAACTTATTTCTTTTCAGAAATTCAAATATGGGAATTTCCATACTTGTATCCTTGAAAGATTTAAGGACATTTTTCTTTGTAAACTTTTTTGGATTACTGCAATAAGCAGTTTTGAAATAATAATTATTTCTAAAGACAGATAATAAGGTAACTGGATAAGAGGTGATAAAAATTCTTAGGTTGTAAGTGTAATCAGTTAAAAGATAAAAAGAACCATCAAAAGGTATATCATGGGGGTTATCCCACGAAAATAATATAGCATCAATTATTTTGGGTTCGGGATCTTTAACCACATTAAACAATCGTTCTGTTTTATAAAGAATATCAAATATTTCTGGATTTGTAAGTCCTGATAGTTCTTTGACCATTTTTTTAATTATTCTTCTTTCTTTTATACTATTCACACTATCTTCTTATTATAAGTATCACAATAGGAATCAACTATCGTTTAATTGAATTTTAAAGGTTCAAATTCTGATGTGATATTGAGTTGTTTGTGTAGCTTTTTAAGTTCAAAGTTTTTTTTGTTAACGAAATCTTGTAAGTCTTTTTCTCTTCTTTTTCTTCTTTTTTTTAATAATAATGCGAAAACAAAACCTATGAGGAAACCTACTAGATAACAAATAATTAGAGTCATAATTTATTTTATTAAATTAATGGAGCTGTTAGTTCCAAAAAAACAGGATCTTTTTGCAAGCTAACTTGCAATTCATTTTTTGATTTATGTTTCTTCTTTCTAACGTAGCCTTGAGTGTAGCCTGTAATTTTTGAAATTTCCTTAGAACTTTTTCCTTCTAGTGAGAGAAGTATTAATTCTCTTTTTGACTCACTTAATTTTAAAAAGTACTTGTCATAAATTTTACGTGATAAGTCTTTTTCTATGTTTGGTTGATCAGAAAAATAAGCTTCATCAATTTTGTATTCCAAAAGAACGTTATCATATATTACTTTGTTTTTTTTTCTTAAGCGATTTCTCCATAGATTTTTACAAATCCCAAAGAAATAGGCTTCCAAAGAACCATTGAAATGTAACAGATTGAGAATTGATTTTCGATATATAATAATCATTGCATCTTGGAAGATATCCCTTACATCTTCTTCATTACCATAATGGGCTTTAATATATCTACTCGCAAAAGAAAGGTTCTCTTGATAAAAAGAATTGATGATGAATGAATCTCCGGAAATGATTCCTTCTATTATTTGATTGTCTCTTTGGCTTTTCATAATATTTAGCTAGGTTGTGTTTTTTTTATAAATATTCCTCTGGATTCTTTGATGACCTTGAAAAATCCGTTTTAATTCTTTTCTTTTAGTAAAGCACTATTCCCAAATAATCCCTCCTTTTCCAGTTTGGTAAGCTTAGAAAATTCTTCTTTAGAGATTGCTTTATAACCATTTGGGCATAGCTTCTTAAATTGTTCATAAACAAGTGCGCCTTTTTTCTTTTCAATAGTCTCTATGCTAATTTTTAACTCTTTTAAGCGGTCTTCGGAATTATTGTCTTGAAACATTAAACCAGTAGCGATTTGGATTGCTTTTTCTTTATTTGGATGAATACCAAAAACTCGATCACCAGAGTAGGTGATTCCATTAAAACGAAACATCTCGGTGTACTCATTTGAGGATTGGTTTTGAGCTGTTTGTGATTGAATAGAGATGGTTGTGAAAAGAAATAGGAATAAAATTGTTAGTGTCGTTTTAGTATTCATATCGATTTATGGTTTAATTAGTTTTTATTTGTTCTTTGATGAGTTTACAAAGACATCAAGATGTTTGCTCAAAACTATGGGGCTACATAGAAAAAACACTTGGCATAAAATTCAAAATGTTGGAATTTTTACTGTGTTTAATTTTAAAGCAAACACTCGACATCTTTGTTCTACACAAACTCAAAACCCACTCTTAACTCTTAATTTTTTTAAGCTTTTTCTTGATAAAATTGACCTGATGTTTTTTAAAATATTCAGTGGATTAAACCTTTGAAAAACACTTTTATCAGATTCAATAAATAGTATATTCGATTTTTCAAAAACTCCTAATGAAAGCAACTTTTCAAGTAGTTCATCTGCTAATTCTTTAGAGATTTCTATTGGAGTATTCATATCAACAATGGTGTCTATTGTTTTTAAAATAGATAACTTTTCTTTTTTGCTCAGTTTGTCATAAATATCATTGGCAAGAGCCATATAGATTGAAGTTATTTTTAATACTAGATTTCAAAACAAGATATGTGGTTAATGTATTTCCTTAGTTAATTCTCTTATTTTTTTGGTGCTATTAAGAGATAACTTTTTATATGCTGATACTTGAGTATTGCGATATAATTTTGTTGGGTAAAATCCGAATCTAAAGTATACAACGTCTTCTTGGTACACGAAGTTCCGGCTAGTGACATCATAGTCAATAGGAGCGTTTAAATCTCTCATATTTTTTAAAATGCGATACAATTTATTTTTTGAGATTCCCAACCTCGAAGCCAATTCTACTGGTGTTCCCGTAGCCTGCAAACGAATAAGTTGATCTATTCGATTTATAAGTTCAACTCGTTTAATGAATGCACTCATAATTATTTAGATTATTGGTTTATAAAATCTTGATAATTTGTGAGAAAGTTGATTATGCTGTTCTCCATTTTTGCCATTATTATTGATTGATCTTTTAAGTAATTCATTTATAATTTTTGAATTGAGATTTCCATAATATTTGCGATTAAAGGATTGAAATGTGGTAATGCCGATTTTTTCATTTTTTGGGTTTTTGGAGTAATTGATATAATGCAAATAATCTTATGAGTTAGAAGATATCAGGGTACTGAATCGCTTACGGGGGGCATACTTTGAAAACTGTTAATACAGAATGGTAGGGCTTCATTGAATGACATAAATTGGGAGTGTCACAATAAAGGTTTCATAGTATACATTAAGAGAAAAGTACCCTTAATATCTTCTTGCTTGGGGTAACTAAACCACAAACTCAACTTAGCTATGACGATGGTAATAGTGTTTCATTTAGCATGATTTTAGGGTTTAGATAATTTTTAAATTTTGATAAGAATGTCGATTCATTGTCATCGGGATCGATCTTATTTCTTGACTTCTCAGTTACATTTGTATTCCACTTCTTACTAGTTATATTTTGCTTTATCAACTCAAGCACTAACTTTATGATGGTACTATGGGTACGGAGTTTAGATTCAACTAAGACATCTATATTTTTTTGAATTGATGCCTTTTGCTTTTCATTTAGATTGATGTAAATAGGTTGTGAGTTTAATTCAGTCATTATCCTTTGACGATTTCGGGCTGTAATTAGTTCTTCACGAGTTGAGGAAATATAGGAGGAGTTAAAAATTATGAGCATTCGTTTTTCGTGAATTACTTTTATAGCATCATCTATAGATTTTCCCTCTTTAAAAAGGTTTATTGACCATTCATAAATCGTAGTTTCATACTTTTCTCCGTTAGCCAAGTTTTGCATAAAATCGTTAACATTCATCTTGATTGAATCAATAATGGATGAGATAAATTTGTTTTTATCAAGTTCAGAATTTTTCATAATCTTTTCTTTTTTTGGGGATTATTACTGATTTTTTTTTGAAGCCTAAGTTGATGAACCTTTAGCCAATCTTTAGCAGAGATCTTTTAAAAATTCTTCGAGCGCTTTAATAATAGAATTGTCTAATTTTCGATTATACTTTACAAATTTTTGTATTGTCCCTCTTTGAATATCGACTTTCCGTTCTAATGCTGTTACGTTTAATATGTCAGCATATGTAATAAGCCAATTCTCTATTTTTTTTCTTCCTTTTGGTCTCAAAATTTTCCTTCATTTTTAATTTTGTGTGGATATTTCCACAGATTATTTTGTCAGTTTTTCTATAAGTATGGATATACTTTATATCTTTGTTTATCACATTCAAATATAATAAAATTATAGCTTATTAATAAGCAAAAACTTTATTTTTTTAAGCTAAAACCCTATAAATGAAGAAAAAAATCAAAGAAATAATGGATTACTATGGTTTGAATCAGAAAGAATTTGCTGAAAAGATCAAAGTTGTCCCTCAAACGATAAGTGACATCTTAAAAGACAAGAGGAATGCGGGTGATAAAGTTACACAAGGAATACTTGAAGCATTTGATGAAATTAATCCGCTTTGGCTTCTTAAAGATGTTGGTGAAATGCTTTTAGATGGAGAGAAGATGGCAGAACTAAATAGAAAGAAAATTGACAAAGAACTTCATTTTGGAAGCTTAGAGGAATTAGCTCTTTTTTGTTCTAATAATGAGGATGAGCTTATGAAATTAAAAACTTTTTCAAACATTATTGATAAACATGCAGCATATCAAGTTTTGAAAATGGTAAAAGGTATGGGAGGTCGTGATTAGGAAGCTACGTTCAGATAAACATTGTTTACAATAAAAATTTTGAATTCCGAAATAGAGCTAAACTTTATCTTTACAACATGACTAAGTTCATCAACTATTTGATCAATCTCTTTTTGTTGCTTTTTTAGACATTCTTCAATATCCTTATCTATCTCTTTCCGGAGTTTCCTATTAACAAAGGATAAACCAGTTGCATCTTTTTTTAGGATTTCTTTTCCTTCCTCGTACTTCATCATTTTTTGGATAATTTTTCTATTTCCCCTAAGTAATCACTGATATATTCTTGACGATCTTGTTTACTGATGTATTTTCTTTTTATGTCAAAAGTTATATAACTTAATAAGTTTTGTGTTTTTACAACAAGATCTATTTGCGATAATTTATACATATATCTTCCTGTGAAGTAGGCTACTAAAGTACCAAGAATTGAAAACAATAGTAATAGTAAAATGTATGCCCAATCAGGGATATCGGGAGACGGATAAAAGACCCATATTACATAAAACAATCCTGTGATTAAACCAACAATACTGAAAGACAATGTTACTTTTCTGAAAAACAAATCTTCTTCTTTAAAAAACAAAAGTAGGAGATAAACCCCTAAAGCAGTAGCAACAATAGGCATACCTAAATGTCCAAAAAAGATTTTTACACTTCTAAAACCAAAAACCTTATCTTCATTCGATATTGATTTATACTCTTTTTTCAATACCTCTGATTCTTTTGATAAATTAAGAATCAGAGGTATTTGAGTTTTTATTTTAGAGAGAAGCTCTCCTTCAGTTATTTTATTTTCATTGTATTGTGCAAATAAAAGTTTTATTTTTTTGTCGGATTCTATTCTTGCATCATCGACTTCAATATAAGCTTTTTGGGCTTTTATTGCAGACTCACTTTTCTTTGGAAAGAAAACCCCTAAAAAGGCAACAATAAACACTCCAATGATTATCACAGAAATAGCAATAATTCTAGTTGTTTGAATCCATTTCAAACTTTTATTTTTAATCTCTTGTTCCGACAGTTTCAGCATCTTCTTTATCTATTGCAGATATATTAAAAGATGAATCAATATTTTCAGTTTCCTGTTTAGGTTCAATTTCATTTTCAACGGATTCCGTTTCACAACTTGATAATACAAATATTGAAATTAAAACTACTAATACATAATAAACGTTTTTCATGACTAAAATTTTTAAGGTTATTCCGCTTAAAGATAAAATTTAGTCCTAGTTTACTATTGTGTTTTGAAAACAATTTGATTCAAATTCAATTATAGCTTATTAAACTTTATTTGAAGGGTAAAATTAACACATAAAATCGAAAGAAAATTACGGTTTTACCGCATTTTTTTAAGCAATTGCTTATTGATAAAACAATAGCTTACGGATTTCCGTAAAATCTTTCTGAGCCATTAAATGCACTATGGTTGCGCGATTACAGAGGAATGTAAATTTGTGCTGTTTAGCACAGATTGGTTAAATTCAAGTGTTTTTTTGGATAGTTTTATAAAATAAAAAGCGTCAGAAAAACGGAGTTTTCCCCTAATAAGGTTTTCTTTAAATCTGTTAAAGAAATCTAAATATTTATCTTTTATAGTGTTGTCTTAATTCCAGTAAATTAAAAAAACAAATTATTAATTATTGGAGCAGACTATGAAATTTGAGTTTTATACATTACTAGCATCAAATGCTATTAATTGTTACTAAATGTTTGTGTTTGCAGGTTTGAAGTTTAGTTTTAGTATAGGTTGGAGTACTGACTTTGGTCGTACATTATAGTTTAAAACCCTGCTCTGATTTAGAGCAGGGTTTTTAAGCAGGGTTTTGTAGCTAAATGTTGTTATATGTCTGCTCTAATATTGTTAAGATATTAGCAAACAATAGGTTACGCAGTACGTGATTCAGTCTCATAACCCGAAGGTCACAGGTTCGAGTCCTGTTCCCGCTACTAGTAAAATCAAGCCTTCACAGAAATGTGAGGGCTTTTTTTATATCTTGGGTACAACATAGGTACAACAAATTGCATTTTTTTATTGCACTCATTTAATTTGTGGTTATTTAGTCATTAATAATTGATGTGAAAGAGGAAAGTATCCAAATAGTCATATTTCTAGATTTTAAATGACCAATAAATCATAAAATAAAATAGTAAAATAATGAGATAATTACCGTAAAGAGGTGTCTTTCTCTAAAATTTACTTTTATAGTGGATATTTCAGATTATATAAAGCAACTACAATCGTTTGAAGAATACTCGTTTTCTTGGGATGAACTTGTAACAGCCTGCTATAAAACCGATACTGCTTTAAAACCAGGACTTTTCAATTTTGATATTATAAATCCATTCCAGCACCGTGTACTTTTAACCAAGATTTACGCTGATGATAATCTGGCATTATTTTATCAAGTTCGAACCAAAAAGATTCTGAATGATTTGGATGAATCAAATGAGTTAATTCGTGGGCAATTATATAATCAATTATTGTTAAGGGTGTCATTATAGATTTCCAATGAAAATTGACGTTTCTTTTTTCTGTGCAAGAGCCCCATCTATTTTGAAGTTCCATAATTTTAACCTCATTTGGCTCTACATTTAGTAACTTTTTCCAATATTCTACACGTTCCTGTATTTTGTTTTTACCTTTTTCCTTATAGAAGTTTACAAAATGTTCTTTTGCTTTATGTAGGTCTTTTTTTCTCAATAGGAATTGACCATTTCTAAGCTTTAAGGGAACATCTTGTTTGTCTACAATCTCTAATTTGTAAGTTCTTCCTAAATAATAAAAACCTTCTCCGCTTACAAATTCTCTGTAAACTTTACTCGTATTAGCATCTTCCCATTCTGCAAGATGACTGTAAATTTTATATCGTTTATTTTCAAGAATATTTTCTATTTCCGAATGAGACAATTGATTTGGCACTAAGACAGAAATACTTCCATCACGCTCAATGTAAATGCTGGAAGTTTTTCGATTACTCTTTTTAAGAGCATATTCTATGTCTTTGTATTTATACGTTGTCGTCATTTAATAAATTATGATGTCTTTTTTTGGCTAATGCTAATATTTCAGAAACGATTTTATTGGTTTTATCTATTACTGGGTCTAAATTTAATTCGCCAGCAATTACAAGAATTATATCTTCTATCTTCCCTCTTAATTTTTCAACCTCATCTTTCTTTTTCCAAAATCTTGCAATTTTAATTTCCTTTTTGAGTAGCGGAAGTATTTGAGTTATTACTGGTTTTAGCTGATGCATCACTTCGTCTGAAGCTTCTTTTCCATAGGCAATGTAAATTATCAAATCATAAAATGGGGCTTCTTCAACAGTAATACCGTCAATAGAACCTTCTTTCCTTCCTGCTTCTATATCTGATCTCAAATCGATTAACCCTTCAAGAATAGCATCCCAATCTTCCCAATGGGATTGAATGATAGAATCGAGTTTCTCGCTCATTGTTTTGTAAAAAACAGGATCATCTGCGAGATTAACTTTAATGTGTTTACGAGTGGCGTGCTCCATCTCACTTGCCTTAGCTTTGGCTGTTTTATTCTTGTCTAGTTTTTCAATAAAGTTAGATGAAAATAATTCTGTCGGTGGAATTTTTGGGTTAATCCCTAAGCTAATCAAATGCTCGTTAACCAATCTCTTTATCTTATTACCTGCTCCAGCAATATCTAAAGTATCATCCTTGTAGCGCTCTTTAATTTTGATTAAGAGATAGCCAAATCGCTTTGCAGGAATTTTATAGGGTGTTGCTGCTTCATTAGGAAGTATAACATCCATGCTTTCTTGAAAAGCTTTTAGAAAAGTCGTAAAGTTTGCTCTCAATTTAATGTCTTCCATTATATCAATTGCAGCGTCTAAGATATTATATTCTTCAAGTTTGTCTTTAATTTTTTGATTTAAAAAATCTTCAAAATAAACAACTTTGTTGTCTTTGAATAATTGAAGTAAGCGCCTATATCTGCTTTCAAGGATTGGGACTTCTGTTTCAATATCTTTCATTCCCTGCATCACCTCGTCAAAAGCATCTCCTCCATAAATAGATAGTGCGTCTTTAAGGTTATTAGCTAAACCAATATAATCGACAATATAACCTCTGTTTTTATCTGGATATACACGATTAACTCTAGCTATAGCTTGTAACAGTGTATGCTCTTTAAGTTTCTTATCCAAATACATTATTTGTTCAATTGGCGCGTCAAAACCAGTAAGTAACATATCGCAAACCACTATGAAGGCTATACCTGTATTAGGCTCTTCATAGTTGATTTTCTTTTTAAAATTTTCAATTGCATTTAAGGATTTAGCCTCTTTTCTAACTTGGGTAATTTCTGCCAGCTCATTGGTGTCATCACTAGAAACAATTACTACCGATTTTAAGAATTTTAGTTTTCTTAAAAGTTTAGGTTCGTAATCATTGTCTATTTCTTTTTCCTTAATTATTTCTTCAAGAGCTAGATCGATATATTTTTTATAGCGCACTGCTGCTAGTTTTGAAGAGCAAACCACTTGCGCTTTGAAGTCATTAGGAAGAATATTTGTGACGTAATGGTCAACCATATCACGTGCAATTAACTTAATACGTTCTTCTGCCTCAAGGATATCACCATAAGTTCCGTATTTTTTTTTGATAGCCAACAATTCTTCTTCTGTTCGCTCTTTAAAAAGATCTTCAAATTTTTTATCAAATACCGCTTTTTCGTTTAAGGCAGTGTCTGCGGTTTTCCCCTCGTAAAGAATTTGAACAGTTGCACCATCGTCAACCGCATTTTGTAGCTTATATTTATCTATATAATCACCAAAACGATCTACGGTTTTTGTTTTATGCCTGTCGGTAATTAGAGGTGTTCCTGTAAACGCAATTTTTGTTGAATTTGGAAACGCAGCAAACATGTTATCTCCTAAGTCTGAATTAACCGTCCTATGGCTTTCGTCTTGAAGAATTAAAATCCTATCTGAAGTGTTTACGATACCGAAATTTTTATATTCTGGGATTGGTTCTGCAACCTTATCAAGAAGATAATTAGGTGTTTGAGTAGTATCTCTTTCTTGAAACTTCTGTAGCATTACCATCGTAATATTAGAATTTTCAGTAGATAACTTTGGTTTTAAGTTACCAATCTTTGACACATAATCTATTTTTTCTCCTGTATAACGTGCTGTATCACCAAGTTGTTCTTCGAGGTCTGTTCTGTCATTAACTATTATAATTTTATAGTCGCTTAAAGCGGAAACGGTTCTTATTTTCCGAATCAAAAAAACCATAGTTAAGGACTTACCTGAACCTTGCGTATGCCAAATAACACCCGAACGTTCTATCGGTGTTTCTCCTTTTAATAATCTATCTTTAATTTTTTGTACTGCTCTAAACTGCTGATAACGACTTACTATTTTTATTTCTTTTCCTTCGCTCACTTCCATAAAAAGCGTGAAGTTTTGAAGCAAATCAAGCAAGTTTTCCTTAGATAACATTCCCTGAATCAATTGCTCTTGTCTACGTTCTTTTCCTAAAGGTGGTTGATACGTTTTTAAAGCTTCTGGATAGATATCTTTCCAATTTAAAAAGTATTGGTCTGTTGAAGTGATGGTTCCATAGGTAGCGTCATCACCATAGCTGGCAATACACAATTGGTTAAAATGGAAGAGACGTTCTTCACCTTCTTTTAGTCCAGCTTCGTGCGTTTCTATTCGTTGGTTGCTGTAACGTCTTAACTGTTTGTAGGCTTCAGTTAAAGGATTGGCGGTATATTCGTTTTGATCTTTACATTCGACCACTACTAAAGGCAGTCCGTTAATAAACAGAACTATGTCTGGAATAATAAAACCTTTCGGTGTTCCCGGTGTGTCAATTCTAAACTGATTGATAGCAATGAAACTATTATTATTAGGATTTTTAAAATCTATAAACTGAACGGTTGGATACTCTTCTCCTGTAACTTCATTTACATCAACATTTGTACCTTTAATAAGTAATTCAAAGACTGCTTTATTAACCTCCAGTAAATTTTTTGTTGGATGTTGTGTGATTTCAGTAAAGATACCTTCTAACTGACTGTCTGTAAGCCATCGTTTACCATTAGAGGTATTGATAGCTTTTACACTCCTTAAAAAATGCTCTTTTAAAACAACTTCTCTAAAAGAACTACGGAAGCTTGTTGTCGGGTCTTTTGGTATTCCTTGACCTAAATCTATACTTTCCCATCCCAATTGTTCTAATTGCGTTAAAAAAGGTTTTTCTACAAAGTGGTACTCAGACATAGATTATTCTTTTATTTTACATAGTTCTTCAATCTGCTGATGTAATAATTTTGTGCGTGCAACAATGAATCCATCAAAGTCATCATTTTTCAATAGTTCTACCATATCAGTTGAAATGAATTGAGATTCCATAATCTCAAGAAATTCATCATACTTTTTTGAATCTTTATATTCTTTTTCAAATTCAGTAATGTAAACACTTGGTAATTTTGAACCTATACGTTTGTTGTTTGTTTCTTTAGTAATTAATGCAACATTTGCTATATTATTAATGATATCATCGTACTTATGATTCTCATATTGTTTAGCGATTTCTTTCCCTAATGCTGAGCGCTTAGGAAAAATATGATGTTCTTCAAGTTTGTTCTCATTAATAACATCTTTTAATGGTGTAAAACCATTATAAAAATCTTTAACATTTTTAGATTTTAATAACAATAACATCCCTCTATACATTTGCTGGCTTCTATTAGAATAGTGGGCGTCAATCAACTTTATATTACTTGTAGTTGTACTTTGTAAGTAATCGAAACTTCTAGTGTTTTCATTAATCATCTTTTCAAGCTTCTCATTCAAAGAAGTTTTTGTTTCAATTAATAAATCAAAGTCCTTTGCAATACGTTCACTTTGAGCTCCTGGATAGCGATTTTTAAGCAACGTATTCCAGAAATAGGTCTTCAAAAATTCATTCTGTTTTAATTCTCTGGAATCAAAGTGAGAAATTGCACCAGCTAAAAACTTTAATAAAGGATTGTATCTTCTAAGCTCTGTAACTTCGATGTTGAAGTTTTGATCCATAAATTGAACTAATGTGGCGAATTTATCGTGAAGCAATTTTGTATTTTCCATCAACTGATTGGTATTCAGTTTTAGAATTTCACTTCCTTTAAATTTTTTGTTCAAAATAATCATTGATAATTGAAGCATATCACTATCATCTACAGGAAGATTTACCATATCTAAATCTATAGCATCAAGGTTTTGGAAATAATCATTTTTAACGTTGCCTTTATATTTGATGATTTTGTAATACGAGCGTAAATCAAAATAGCCTTCATCAAACTTGCGATAGGTTTTGGCTACCATAATATCAAAAATTGATAGCTTAGTATTTTTTGTGTTTATACGCTCAAATACCTCAAGAACTTGTTCTAAACTTCCTTTTTGCTCTATGTCATAAACCTTTCTCGAAAGGATAGTTGTCTCAAGAACTTTTAACTTTTTGTTATAGTCGTTTTTAAAACGAAGCATTTTAATTTCTTCCTTTTCTTTAGTGATATCAAACCATTTTTCTACAATTGTATCATCAAAAGAATAGGCGTGTTTTATTTTTACAAATCGAGAACCAAATTTCCCGTAAAGAACTTCATCGGTATACTCTTTCAACATAAAAGGCTC
Organism: Aquimarina algiphila; assembly: GCF_947494415.1. NCBI lineage: Bacteria > Pseudomonadati > Bacteroidota > Flavobacteriia > Flavobacteriales > Flavobacteriaceae > Aquimarina > Aquimarina algiphila. The sequence goes on from NZ_CANLVC010000010.1 coordinate 241,361, forward strand.
TTTGGGATTCTCAGGGTTATCAATCTTTTCATCATCAAAAATCCACTTCAATTCTGCATCATCACCTTGGTATTCAGAGTCCCAAAAGAGTGAGACCTTTTCTTTCTTTTTACTATTATTACCCTTAAAAATTGCTTTGTCAGTGAAAGCTAAAGTTAAGGCTGTAGTACGTTGTTGTCCATCGAGTAAATAAGTAACATCTTCAGGTTTGTTTTGTGGGATTTTAATGTCTTTTACTCGAGCTCCTACAGCTCTTCTTGCCAATTCATCTCCACCTTTCCAAACAAGTATTGAACTAATAGTATAATTGCGGTATAAGCTATCAATAAGTAACCTCACTTGGTTTTTATCCCATACAAATGGTCGCTGAAATTCAGGTAACCAAATTTCTTCTTTATAGGATAGCTCAATTAGTTTTTTAATATCTATCTCTGTATTCGTAATATTCATTCTACTTATTCAATTCTAAAAATGTTATAATCTCTTTTCTTACTTTTTCTAAGCTATTTATATGACCTTCAACTTCACCAAAATGGGATTGAGTAATTCCTTCCATATCAATCCAAGCAGAATTGACCTCGTTAGCCATATCTGCAATTTCAATAGCATCTGCGTTTAACGGAATGTGCTGTTTACTTAACTCAATAAGTGGGATGATAAATAATTCAATTAGTTTTGGTCTAATTACTATTTGATTTTCATCTAATAGTTCAGGACTATTTAAAACAGTTTGATTTAACCTAAAGAAATCTCTAGCAAAATGATTATCTCCAAAGTTGATATTCAATCCACCTGCTGCTGGTTGTATATCAATTGCTCTTTTATTACATATTTCGTGTAGCATTCTATACATTAACTTTCTGTATAAGTAGAATCTTTTTTCTAATGTAACGTATCTAGAGTTATAAGTCCTTACGGAATCCCTAAAAGAATGTCGAAAATCGTTTAAAGAGTATAGTGCTGCAAAAAGGCTATTTACCTTTCCTATACCATCTTCTTTCTTAAATCCGATAGCTTCATAAATATGTTTAACATCTATAAACTTTAGAAAATCAACTTGTACATCTGGATTAAATTCTAAGCTGAAATTTTGCTCTTCCTTGTATTTGTTGAATCCTTTTAATTGACTGTCTATGGCTAGGTTTAACTGCCCTAAGTTATTTTCAAAAAGTTTAACTTCTGATTTAATAAGTTCCTTCTGATCTTTGTCTTTGTCCTTTTTATCTCTTTTATAACCTCTTTCACCTAAATGATACGCTAACCATAAACTTAAAAGCGTTAAGACCAAAGAAAGAATATCAAACCAATTTTGAGAAAAAGACCAAAAACCGGTTATTTCTTCTGCTTCCTGAACTATTAAATTAAAATCAAACATCTATATTTTTTTAAACTTTTACTTCTACCTTACCCGTTAATAAATCTTGCATTAAGCCTTTTTTCATAGATTGGTGTTTTGTTAGGTTTTTTCGTTCTTGATTTATTAATTTTTCTATTTGAGATAACCTCAAAATTATCGCTTTTTGTTCATCAGGGCTTGGTAATGGAAAACCAAACCTAAATAGATCTGAGCTTGGAAGATTCGCTATAGTTCCTTTTCTAATGAATTGCTCTACTTGCTTTTTAGCATTACTTGTATTCATAAAATACTTTACAAAGTATGGGTCTACATTGTCTTTGAAACTATATTTTACAGTATAAGCACTAGGTATATACTCAAAATCTTGTTTTTTAAAAACAGCTGTTAAACCACAATCAGCAGTAGTTACTATAACTACATCTCCTTCTTTTAAGGAATGTGTATTGACCTTACTTTCAGGAAGTTTAGCTATAGGACATTGTGAATATAAAATTTCTCCATCTTTAGAAAAATCTGTCCCTCGGATGGTTTTTACATTTCCATTTTTTGAGTAATCATTAGCATTAAATCTAGGGCCGTAAATGTTTTTGATACTATACTTTCCTAGAAATGTATCTTCCCAATCTTTTGGAATCATCCCCAACTCACTTTCTGTATATAATTCTGGTGCATCATTAAAACTTGGACGTAGTTGTCCTGTTTTTAAATCAATACCACGTGTAAATAAATCGTGCATCATTCCTTTTTTGATGGCTTGGTATTTGGTAATAGCGTCTTCTGTTTTTTCTATAACCGCATCAATGGTGTTGAGTATTTTTGCTATTTTTTGTTGGTGGTTAGGCTTAGGAATTTTGAATTTTAATTGTTCTATTTCCTTTTTTGATATTTCAATGAAAGTTGTTCCTTCTCCCTTATTTATAAATTTTTGAACATTGAATTTGAAATTATAGTAATGAAATAGAGGAACTTCATTTTTTTTTAAAATAATACTTTTACATCCTTGATTAGTAGAGTACTCATTATCTACAACTGCGAAATAGCCAATAGGTGCTCTCGAAGACATTACAATACTATTCTCAGGGATAAGAACAGCAGAAGAATTATTTAATCCTTTACTTGTAATCATCCTTTGGCTTTTGGATATTTTATAAGAATTTAGTTTGCTCATATCACTTGGTGTAATCCACGTGATATCTCCATTCCAAAAAACAGAAACAGACGAAGATGGTGTTCCTCCTGATAGAACACTTGCAAATTCAATTACAGTTTTTTCTTCCCAATTATTCATATCCCAACTCCGTTAAAAATTTATTTAATTGTTTAGCATCGGCATCTCTACTTTTTAGAATAGACTTTATAGTTAAATCATACTTGGAATTTAGATTTTGAACTTTAAGGATATATTGATTAATAAAAGCTTTTACATAGCCCTTATATTGCGATTGTAAAATGCTTAGCCAACGTTCCAATATTAATTCTTTAGCTTCTTCTTCCGTAATTTGAGCTCGAGCTGCATCTACTAACTCATCTTTTTTAGCTTCGGCTGCTTTGATACTGGCTTTTAAATCTCTAAGTTCTTTCGCTAACCCACTATGTTTTTCTAATTGCTAGTCAATTTCTACTTTTTTCTGTTCAGCCTTTTTTAATTGTTTGCTTTCTAGATGCTCAATTTTTTGTTTAATACTTGCTATCTCCTTAACATCTACCGACTCGCTTTTTCCTAATATTTTAAGTGCTGCCTTTAGTTCTTTAAGTTCTTTTTTAAAGGTTCTAATGTTAGTGTTTTGCGTTTTTAGCTTCGTCTTTAAACTTTTTACGGTCTCTTTAGACAAAATGCCTGTATCGTCTTCATCCTCATAATCTTCATCATCTGCCGCACTGAATAAGCTTTCTAATTCTCCAATACGTGTTTTATCGTTTTCAATTTGCTCTAAAACTTCAGGAAATTGACTATGTAAAATATCCTTTTCAGGAATTAATTCGGGTCCCCAGCCACTAGCGGCAACACTTTTAAAATCAAATTTTAATTCATCCCAAAATTGTGCAAACGCTCCACGTATTTCGTGTTCATCTAAGGCATTAAAATGGTTTAAATCTTCAATAATAGCAGGCATTACTTTCTTACGAAGTAACGCTGGGTTTTTAGTTTCAGGTAAGTTCTCAAAATCTGTATGGTACTTATCCCACCAATCGTTTATGTGCGTTTCATATTCGGCGTATTTTTGCTTCACATTATCGCTAGCTTCTATAATGTCTTTAATGACATCTTTACTATTTACAGATTTCGCGAAAGCTAAGAATTCCTTGTCGCTTATTTCAAATAAGGTTTTGTTTAAACCAAACAATGCTTCAGATTGTTCGTTGAGCGCTTCTACTTCCTCACAAGGTATACCGCCATTTAAATGCGCTTTTACGTTTTGAGGTTCAGGTTCTGGCGAATTATCTACATACCTACGAATGTTAAGATTGTAATCTTCGTCTTTTATTTCACTTATAGGAACACGACGACTGTATTTAGGTATTTCTGCTTTAGCGTTGTAGGTATTGGTGATTTTTTCAATATCCTCTGGTCGTAATTTATTTTGATTCTTCCCTTCTTTATATTCTGCATCAGCATTGATGAAGAGAATTTCTTTTCGGTCTTTTGCTCCTTTTTTATTAAAAACCATAATGCAAGCAGGGATTCCTGTACCGTAAAATAAACCAGATGGTAAACCAATTATTGCTTCTAGTATTCCTCTACTAATAAACTTTGCTCTGCATTCTTTTTCATCTCCAGAACGGAAGAGTACACCGTGAGGCATAACCACAGCCATTTTACCTTTGTTCTTCAACACACTAGCCATATGTTGCACAAACATAAAGTCGGCTTTTTTACCTCCTTCTGGCATAAAGGTGTGGAAACGTTCAGGATGTTTCATTTCCTTTTTTGAGTAGTTTTGAGAAAACGGTGGATTGGCGATTACCCTATCGAAGGTCATTAATTTACCATCTTCAATATGTTCAGGACTTTTAATGGTATCCTCATTACGTATATCTGCATTACGAATTCCGTGAAGAATCATGTTCATTTTACAAATTGCCCAAGTGGTTCCACTGTCCTCTTGTCCAAAAATGGAAAGGTCACGAGGGTTTCCTCCATTTTCTGCGATAAAGTCTTTTGCTTGAATGAGCATACCACCTGAACCAACTGCGGGATCATAAATGCTCATACCTTGTTTTGGCGCAAGGATTCTGGTCATTAAATTAACCACCTCAAAAGGTGTATAGAATTCCCCACCTTTTTTACCAGCACTATCCGCAAAATACTTTATCAAGAATTCGTAGGCAGCACCTAATAAATCTGGGAATTCAAAATCTTCATCTTTTAAAGGAATATCATTAAACTTTTCTATGAACGACACCCATTTGGCATCATCGATGGTTTTTTTTCCAACTTTACGGTTGTAGTTGATGTTTTTAAGTACGTCTTCAAAAACCTCTGGCTTTGCGTCTTCAATTGCGTGCAATGCTTTGTTTAAGCCAGAACCAACACTTTTTTTTAAGTGAAGAATACCTTTGAAATCTCGGTTGTCTTCGTCCGTATCTTTGGCTAATTGGTCTTTTTCGTCATCTGTAAGCGTCCATCTTGCAATAGGTGGCACATAAAAATCGTATTTAGAAGGGTTTGAAAGCTGACGCTTGATAAGGTCAGCTCGCATATTGCTTTTTTCGTATTCGACTTTAAGTTTTTTCCGCTCTTCGGTAAATTTATCGTTGGCACGTTTTAAAAAGAGCATCCCAAAAATGAACTCTTTATATTCAGAAGCGTCCATTTTACCTCGTAGTTCATCACAGGCTTTAAGTAAAAGTGATTCTAACCTTGGCAATGTTAGTTTATGTTTTTTTTCGAAGGTCATTTAGTTTTTGTGAAATATTGTTGTTCTTTGGTTAGATTAATGGTAGCGCCAATTGAGCTGTTTTTTTATTTATTAGTTCTTTAAATTTCTCTTTTCGTTCTTGTGAAAGAAAGCTGTGGTCAATCAATCCTGACCATTCCTGCATTCCTTTTTCAATCCGTTTCCAAAGATTTTCAATTGCTTTTTCTGGTATGTGTGCTTTTAACATGGCTTCGTTAAAATCACCTCGCTTTAGTTTTCGTTTTTTTCCATTTAGATTTAGTGCTAAATCTTCTAGATCGTCTGGCAATAATAATTGTGCAGCGACCATATCATAAGCAGGTGTGAGTTCGTATGCATTGGGCTCTTTTGCAATAAGCGAAAAGTTCTTTAAGTGCATATCATTATTTCCTATTAAGAAAGACACTATCACTTGTTCATAAAAATGAACAACATCCTTTATAGGGTTTTTAGAGTAGGCGATGATGCCTTTGGCAATTTGTTCATACGATCCTCTGTACTTATGCTCCGTTAGTCGCTCATTAAATTGACACGCATCTTCCATGGCGAACTTTTCACCTTGTGCATTACGATCTATGCGTCTCGTTATGTAAGCTAACTCTCCACCTTTTAAAGGCAGTAATAAAAAAGGAACGGTTTCAATACCACAAGCTTGGGTCATTAGCATACACAAGGCTTCTAGTTCTGGCATTTGTGGATAAGCAGAATAAGGTGGTTTTAAAATATATCTCCCGTTTAATGCCCCAACTATGGTTAAGCGTTCTTCAGTAGCAATTTTTGTAAAGCCCATTGACAATTTAGGCTGCACACCTGTTACTATAATACGCTGTGCAACGTTTTCTTCAGCAAGCTCATTTATTTGTGATACGTCATAGTCTAATTGAAATACAGGTGTATCACTTTCCCAGAAACGAGCAAGACAGGCAGGGTGATACTGATGATCCCCTGATGCTAATGGTTTATGACAGGCTAAGCAACTACTCATTTTCTATAATACTTATGTTACCTATGCAATCTCGACAGGTGGTTAGTAGTAATCCCATACGATCTCTCGGATTAAGTTTCCAGTTTTTTTGTGCAATATCTAGCAACCATCCTTCTGGAATTAGTCCATCGAAAAAAGGAAATAAATTATCTGATATAAAAGGTGCTTCCTGTAGCGGAAATGTTAATGATACAGGGGTAGCATTTTTCAATGACAAATATGCTTTATCATATTGAAAAAGATAACCTTCGTCATTTTCAATAAGCATTCCTGCTTTTTGTTTATGCACCCAAATTTCTCCTTGTCTCATCGCTTATAGGTGTTGGTGTTAATGTATGGCCAAAAAATAGCAATACTTGATTTACTTTATCGGTCATTAAATTTGGTTTTCCCTGTTCAAGGTCGCGTACAAAGCGAAGTCCAACGCCAGTCAAGTCAGATAACTCTGTCTGTGTCATTTTACTTGCCTTTCTGTTTGTTCTAACAAAATCAGCTATAGCATTATGTCGATTCCAATCTTTCATATTTATACCCATATGGGTGCAAGATATTAAAATTTACATAAAATATACCTTTTTGGGTATATTATTTTGTTTGAAATGTAAATTATACCCGATTTAGCATACTATTAGATTCTATTGCTCATTATTTTTGCTGTTCATTGTTACTGAACACTATAAAAATATGAACATAATAGAATGACTAATCGGCTCATAACACCAAATTTGTGTGGTAATTGCTAACCGTTACACCACATTCCTCTTCATTTCGCGAAAAACTTCATTCCGAGAAAAGCGGTTCACTACGGCAATCTTGAACACAGTCGCAGAAAAAGCGACAGCGTTCGCCAAGCAAAAAGATTACGACAACCTATTTCTTCACAAAGTTTAAAATTCTGTCCGAGACGAACTGCATAACCGTTCGCTCACTCACTTTTATAAGTTCTTACTCGCTCACAATTTTAGTGTCGGTTACCGAAAAGGTAACGGCGATGGCGCTATGGGAAGTAAGTGAATAAAACTGAATTGAATCGCAATCTGTATCATTTTGCTACAAATAAATGAGGTATTAGTCAGGATACATAGAATTCAATATCAAAAGAAAAGGAAAACGCTCAAGATATAATAAGTATGTGAATAAATGCCATTGTGGCAACTAACTGAAACCAATTGACACCATATATTATTGGCTTAGGTTTTGACGTAACATCCTTATAATCAGAATAAAAAAAACATCAACGCTTCAAGCTATTTTATAAGAATAGAATAAAAGTGTGGTACATTTTTCTTAAAAAATAGAGATGTCAGTATTTAAGTTGAAAGGCTTTTTAGCTTTAGATATAAAGTACTGCAAACCTGAAATAAAATGGAAGGGTTGTATAGCAAGAGGGTAACACGCTAGCGCGATGTTACGAAACTCAGTTTTTTCAAAGCGCCAGTAAAATCAGTACTTGACAGCGATTGATTGTTTTTAAGATTAGTATTTTAGCATCGTTTTTTCAGAAAAAAACGTGGCAGCCTAATAAAAACAACAAATTTTTTCAGAAAAAATGGATAAAGGATTTAAAAAAGAGCGATTTGAGAAGCTAGGGATTAAGGCTTCGGTAGCAGACAGGTTTCGGAAATTTTGCAAGAAAATGTCTAAATCACAATCGATGACATTACTTATGATGCTTGATTTTTTTGAGGAAAATGGTATTTCCCCAGCAGAGTCTATGGGACCAAATATGGAAACATTAGAAAAGCGAATTTCTCTTCTCATCAAAAAGCGAATGAATGGAATGATTTCCATAATGAAAGATATTGAAAAGAACCAAACCAAACCGACTGTTGCAATGTTGCAATCTCTTTTTGAACAAGCAGAGCCTAAAGATGAAAGACCGCTTATGATTGAAAAAAAAAGATTGGTTTTTGAAGAAGAGAACCCAGGCAAAACATTTTCAGATAATTCTCGAGTAAGCGCAATTGAAAAGTCTAAAAGTTAAAACCGATGGAAAAGGTAAATTACATCTCGCACCTTAATACTGTCTTGGAAAGATTCTATAATGATGAGCGTATTAAGCAAGGGCATATCACCTTGTATCTGGCATTCTTTCAGTTATGGAATCGAAAGTTTTTCAAAAAGACCTTAACCATTAATCGTGAGCTAATAATGGAACGGGCAAAAATGAAATCAAAAACGACTTATCATAATCATTTGCGAGATTTAGATGCTTGGGGATATCTTACCTATTATCCATCATATCATCCATCAAGGGGTTCTAAAATTAAGATGACCAGAGCTTGTCCCAAAAGTGGTACAAGCGATAGTACACTGAAAGTCCAAAATTTGGACAACTGCGTTCCAGAACCCAGCCAAAAATTGGTATCTTCTAATAAACATAAAACAAAAGAAAACTTAAATAAACAGTCTAAGGTTATTTTTAATGAAAGTGAAGTCACTTTATTTTTCAAGAAAAATAATTGGCCAAAGATTGAAGCCCTAAAAGTAAGCGTTCGGCAAACTACATATTGTTTGGCTTCTTATTAGGTTTTAGTTTTGTGCTATGCAAAAAGAAGACACAAGGAGAAAACAAGAGATGTACACCATTCTAAGAAAATGGAAAAAGAGTAGTCTAAGTTTAAGAGACTATGGTGAAAAACAAGGCATCACTTATGGGATCATGAAATATTGGTATAGAAAGTATAGAGCTGAATATCCAGATTCTAAGAAAAGTATATCTAAGAAAGAAACAGCATTCATTCCGGTAGAAGTTTCCACACCAGTATCGATTTCTAAGATTGTACCTATTGAGATTCATTATCCCAATGGCGTTTTTTTACAATGTCCTTCTGATCTTTGTAAAAAAGAATTAAAAAATCTGATCAACCTTTTCTAATGTTTGGACTCACAACTACCCATACATTTCATTTGTATAGTAAACCCACCGATATGCGAAAAGGATTTAACGGACTTTGTGGAGTGATACAGAATCATCTTTCTAGATCTCCAACGAATGGATCTGTGTACATTTTTATCAATAAAACCCGTGATAAAGTAAAATTACTCCATTGGAGTGGCAGTAGTTTTATGCTTTATTATAAACGCTTAGAATCTGGTACTTTTGAGATTCCATATTATGATGCTGAAGTGGAAAGTATCTCATTATCATATTCACAATTAGTATTGCTCATAGATGGTATTTCTATTACCAATATCAATAAGAGAAAACGTTATAAATCTCTAGCTAAAAATGCTTGATTTTGTTGCGAAACTTATGGGTTTTAGGTATCTTTATTATGTGGGAATAATACCTGATACACCTTTGCTAGATCAACAATCTTTATTGCAAGAATCCTATGATATTCTTGTAAAGGAGCATCAAAAACTACAATTTGATTATCAGTATTTACAGCAACAATTATCCGAACTTAAACATCTGATTTTTGGTAGTAAAAGTGAACGTTATATTCCTTTAGAAAATGGACAGTTAGATTTATTTGTAGCTCAATCAGATGTTTGTTCAATTAATAATTCTGAATCTATTGAAATTAGCTACAAAAGAGAGAAACAAGTACAGGAGAAACAACAAGCAGTTCGTCAGGTACTTCCCTCTCATTTGCCAAGAATAGAAGAAATCATAGAGCCCGATAATATACTAGCAGGAGCTACAAAGATAGGAGAGGAAGTTACGGAGATATTAGAATATAATCCCTCTACTATTTTTGTTAGGAGAATCATACGTCCTAAATACATTTTGACTGAACAAGAAAACATCGTAGTTGCTCCATTACCATCACTTCCTATTCCCAAAGGAAATGCAGGAGCTGGATTATTAGCTCATATCATGGTTAGTAAATTTGTACATCACCTACCTTTTTACAGACAACAACAAATATTTAAGAGTCAAGACTTAGCTATTAGCAGAGGTACTCTTTGTAATTGGTTTAATGCGACCACTAGATTATTAGAACCCTTATATGACACCTTACAAAAGGAACTTTTACAAAGTAACTATCTTCAGGTAGATGAATCCCCTATCGGAGTTCAGGATACTGCTAAAAAAGGAAAACTTCATATGGGATATCATTGGGTACATCATGCTCCTATAGAAGGCTTAGTATTATTTAAGTATGATCCAAGTCGATCAAGAAAAGTTCCAGAAGAAATCTTACAGGACTATAACGGAACCATTCAAACCGATGGATATTCAGGATATATAAATCTTACTACTAAAGGAAGTATTACGCTATTGGCCTGTATGGCACACGCAAGAAGGTATTTTGAAAAAGCACTGGATAATGATGCATCCAGAGCCAGTTATGTATTGGAACAAATTCAACGGTTGTATGCCATGGAACGAAAAACCAGAGAGCGGGAAAGTAACTTTACACTCATAAAACGTTATCGAGAGTTGTACGCAATCCCTGTTTTGAATAGATTAGAAATTTGGCTAAAAGAACAAGTTTTGCAAGTACTTCCTAAAAGCGCCATCGGTAAAGCTATTGGCTATACACTAAAATTATGGGATAAACTGAAAAGGTATACCACTAATGGTTGTTACATGATTGATAATAACCTTGTAGAAAATACTATCAGACCATTGGCGTTGGGCAGAAAGAATTATTTATTTTCTGGATCTCACAAAGCGGCACAAAAAGGTGCCATTTTATATTCTTTTTTTGCCAGTTGTAAAATCAATGCTATTGACCCTTATATCTGGCTTAAAGATGTGCTTGAAAACATCCAGGAATATAAAGTGAATCAATTACAAGAGCTGCTACCTAACAATTGGAGAATATCATAAAATAAATGTTATCAATTCATGTACTTTTGCCATTTTACTGAATGGTATTTTTCTTTTTGTTGATACTTTAAACCTAGTAGGAATACATATTTATACAGGAAAAGATATGCACTTGTTTATCTTTTTTCTAATAAATCTTCCTAATATTCAATATATTAATCAAATTATAATTCTAAAAATTAATATAAATGAAATACATAAATATTGTATTAACATTTAATATGTGTTTTTTAGTTTTTGCTCAAGAACAAAATTCATACTATGTAAGACACTATGATATTTTTAATGGTTTATCAAACAACTGGATATCAGATGTTTTTCAGGATCATGAGGGTTTTATCTGGTGTGCTACTCAGAATGGGCTAAATAGATTTGATGGTAACGATTTTACGCCCTATACTTACAGACCTGGAGATTCAACAAGTCTTAACGCCAATTGGGTAAGATCGATCATTCAACTAGACAATGAACATTTTTTTTTAGGCACTCACGGCAAGGGTATAAATCAAATGGACCCGTATTTAGAAACATTCTCTAATCCATTATCCCAACTTAAAAACAAAGAGAAAATTGTTGTTGTGAATAAATTGGTTAAGGATACAGAGAAAAATCTTTGGATTTCCTCCTCAAGCGGTACTTTTTTTTATAACCATGAACGTAAAGTCCTAAAAAAATTATATGAATATAGAACTTTAGATATTTCTGTACATAATGATACTTCTCTTCTGGCAGCAACACCTAAAGGTATATTCACTATAGAAAAGGACAGTACATATCAATTCCCGTTATTAAAAAATAAAAAAGTTACTTCTATTTTTAGAATAAAAAAAGACAGTGTCTTAGCGACCACTGATACTGCTTTATATCTTCTAAAAAAAATAAAGAATAAATGGTATCGTGAGAATTTACCATTTAAAACTACAATTGTTTCCAATAATAATTCAAGATCATTTATTTTTAAAGATAAGGCCGATCAAATTTGGGTTAATGGAGGAAAATGGATTTGGAAATACTCTACTGACCTTCAATCGTATGAACGTTTTGAAATATCTTCATTATTAAATTTAAATAGTTCTGATAGGTTAACTGCACATTGTATGTTTCAGGATCACGAAGATAATTATTGGATAGGAACCAATCTGGGTTTATTTCAACTTATCCAACATAAAGCTTTTAGGCATCCAATCTTGAAATCGTTCGAAGAGTGTCTTGGCGGAGTTCGAGAAATCGTAGAATGTAATGATCAAGTTTGGTTTGCAATTCCTGAAGGTTTATATGTATGGGAAAAAGAAAAAATCAAGAAACCTCGTTTATTGTATGAAAAGAAAATAAATTCTATGCATTGCGCTAGTAATGGTTTTCTGTATGCGGTAGTTAATAAAAGTTTAGAGAAAATACATTTATTAAAAATTAATACTACTACCAAAGCAATTGAAAATATTTTTATTCCATTACCATCCTCTGTCTGTTGGAAGATTGTAGAAGACAAAAATAAACGCTTATGGATCGCGGAATGGAATAGTATAGTCACTTATGATCTAAAAGGTCAGAATTATTTTGAAGTTTCCCTAACGAAAAACCATGAAGATCTTAAGCTCCGAATTATAGATTTATTTATAGATAATGAAGATAACCTTTGGATAGGCACTATGAGTGAAGGGCTTATAAAAATCTCTAACATTAGTAATCATGATGAAAATAAAAACCCTGTATATCAACAATTTCTCTATGACAAAAATGATCCCTATAGTATAAGTTCTAATTTAATTCAATCTATTCATCAAAGCAAGAATGGTAAATTATGGATAGGAACAGATGGAGGCTTAAATTGTTTTGATCCTCTAAGCAATAAATTTCAACGTTTTCTAAGAAGTGATGAAATGCCTGATGATAAAATTCTAAATATAACCAGCAGCAAAAATGGAACTCTTTGGCTGAGTACGATCAGTCATGGAGTTACTTCCTTTGAACCAGATAAAGAAAAATACCATACATATACCTCTCGAGATGGTTTGTATGATAACTCTATGTTATTGAGTTCTATCTTTCAAAACGAAAATGGATACATATGGATGGGTAGTACCAGTGGTTTGCTGTATTTCCATCCTGACGAGGTGACACTACAATCTATAATTCAGCCTAATTTAGTTTGGCTATCTTATACCAAACACCAATCTAATACATTACAAGTCTTCCGTTTTCCTTCAAAAGAAATCACTAAACAGAATCCGATTAAGATCACTCCGATTGATCAGAGTATCACTTACCAATTTTCTACATTAACATATAAAGAACCAAAAAAAACCCGATATAGATTCCGGTTAGAGGGGTACCATAAAAATTGGTTACCTGTTCAGAAAAGCGGAATGTTTACAATATCTAATATCCCTAAAGGTTCATATAAGTTAATGGTAGAAGCATTTTCCATTGACGATAGTTGGCATGTTGACCATCCTCCTATTCATATTCAGGTAATCCCAACATGGTATCAAACAAATTTGGCATATGCATTATATGTATTAAGCATAGTAATGCTACTATTTACAGGGTATTTTTTACAATTAAGAAGAAAAACAGCACTTTCTGAGAAAGAATATATGCAAGAATTATCACAAAAAAAGACACGATGGTTTAATCAGATTGCACACGAATTTAGAACACCGTTAACCGTTATACTAGGTGCTATAGACCAAATTAGGCATAAATTAAATAGTTCATCTATTTATCAAAATGACAAACATCTTACACAAATACAAAATCAGACTAAGCACTTGTCCAAACAAGTAGGTCAAATTCTGGAAATTGCCCAAATGAAAGATAGTCAACTAGTGTTACATTATACTACAGGAGATTTTATCTCCTTTCAGAAATATCTATTACGGTCTTTTTCTTCATTAGCAGAATCTAATAAAATACAACTTAAGTTTTCTTCGCCAAAAGAGATGTTGTATATCTCATATGATGAGGATAAATGGCAGAAAGCCACAACAAACCTTATATCTAACGCTATTAAATACACTAAAAAAGGAGGATATGTAGTAGTCACTGCTGATTTTGTGCATTTAAGATCGCAACCTATGATTCAGCTTTCTGTAAGGGATACAGGGATAGGTATATCTCCTAAATTTATATCACAGTTATTTGAACCTTTTTCTCGAGAGCAAATAAGTACGGTTAAAGGAATAGGTTTAGGTCTAGCATTAACCAAGGAGCTTGTAGAATTGATGGGAGGGAATATTACTGTAAAAAGTGAAGTAGGGAATGGAAGTGTTTTTACTATACAGGTCCCTGCAACAGAAATAGACTCTAAGCCACAAACTTTAAATAAAACAAGTGTTCAAATCATAGAAGGAATACCTCAACCATTGATCCTAATAGCCGAAGATCATCAGGAAGTCAACACATACATTCAGTTTTGTTTAAAATCTACCTACCGGTTACTCTCTGCAACCAATGGTAGTGATGCCTGGGAATTATGTCAAGAACATATCCCTGATCTGGTTATTTCTGATGTAATGATGCCAAAGTGGGATGGATTGCAATTAGGTAAAGTTATGCGAGAACATATAGCCACTAATCACATTCCAATTGTTTTATTAACAGCAAAAACTAATCATGGTGATAAGTTAGAAGGACTAAACATAGGAGCTGATGCTTATCTGACTAAACCATTTGATAGAGATGAATTGTTGATAAGAGTGAATCATTTGATTGATAATCGAAATAAATTACGAGAAAAGTACCAACAAGGCAATTTCTACGCAAGTTCTAATAATAAAAATATTGATGCTTTTATACAATCAGTTATGGAAGTGGTCCGTGAAAACATGGATAATGATGAATTTAATATTCCTAAACTAGCAGATAAATTACATATCAGTAGAGTACACTTATTCAGGAAAATTAAAAACTTAACAGGTATGTCTCCTACTAAATTAGTCCGAGGTATACGATTACAACATGCGCGAAACTTATTGAGCAAAAAAGAACTGACTATTGCAGAAATAGCATATCAAACTGGCTTTAAAGATCCCGCATATTTTACCAGAGTCTATATAGAAGAATTCGGAAAAACTCCTTCGCAATCCAGAAATTAATCTTCTTCCCCCTACATTTTATTGTATTTGTAACCATAATACAAGTTTTGGTAACCTGAGTACAATACGCTTAATCCATTATCCAATACCTTGCGGTTGTATTAAAACTATAGATGTTAATAATACTTTCTTTTTATTAAAGAATCTACTCCCTAATTAACTTTATCAGGTTTTCCTTTTTTTTAAAATTAAATAAGATGATTAAAATATTCTCAATATTGATTTGCTTTCTTCTATTGTTCTATTCTTGCCATACGGATGATGCATTCATTTTAAATGAATTAGAAAAATCGAATAAAGTCACGGTACAAACTTCATTAAAGAAAACCATATCATATGCATCTATACCTGGAATAGATAATAACCTTTTAAGCTTGGATATTTACTATACTAGTTCTATAGATAAGAAAAAACCTATTATTGTTTATGTTCATGGAGGTGGTTGGATTTTTGGTGATAAAAACAATAAAATCCAGAATAAAGTATCACTATTTCAATCACAAAATTGGCTTTTCATAAGTCTTAATTATAGGCTGAGTCCATTTCCTTTTCAATTGGCTAATCCAAATAGAGTGAAATATCCCGATCATAATAATGATGTAGCCGATGCTATAAAATGGATTTATGACAACATTGACCAATATGGTGGAAATCAAGAAAAAATAATCCTTTTGGGACATAGTGCTGGAGCACATTTGGTATCGTTAATAGGTACAAATAAAAGTTTTTTAGAAAAAAGAGGAGTATCACCTTCCGTTATTAGAGGAATAGCCTCTATCGATACAGAAGGATACAACGTTTTAGAACAAATAACGAATAGTAAATATGTAAACCGCCTATACATTAATGCATTTGGTATAAATCAATCTCAGCATATAGATGCTTCACCAATATATAATCTTAAATATAATACTACGTATCCAAGTTTTTTTATTGCAAAAAGAGGTTCTATTGAGAGAAAAGCAATTGCGGATCAGTTTATTGATGCATTAAAAAATGTTTCTATTTCGGTTTCTCAAATCGATGGAAGTATGTATACACATTCTGAGATCAATGATGCAATTGGTAAAGAAAATGAAACTATTATTACCCCTTCATTACTTGATTTTATAAAAAATACAGTTGAATAAATTGCCCCCTAAAGAAAAATATTCCCCATTTAGTCTAGTCAATTCATAACTTTTAAAACTCACTATAAAAATGAAGAAAGTAACATTAATTCTAGTACTGGTATATATCAGTATGGGATTTACCAAAGTAAGTAATAAAACAGCACACGAGAACATATCCTCTTCTTTTGTTTTTAATGATGCCTTGTTTAAGGAAGTAGTGCATCAAAAATTATTTAAAAAAGTAAAAGGATATTCTATAGTTGTTGGGAATAAAAAAGAGATACAAGCCAATGTTTCTTATGGTTGGGCAAGAATACCAGGTGATGGAAATTTACCTATGAAAACAGATGTTGCATCAGGAATTGGTTCTGTTTTTAAAACTATATCAGCAGTAGCCTTATTAAATATTTTTAGTCGTCATATCCATTCCTCTAAAACGGTACAAGAACAATTAGATATGAATATAATTCATCAACTTCCTGATAGATGGAAAACTAAATTTATGGGAACGGGGATCGAAAAAATTTCATACAGAGATTTACTTACTCATAAAACAGGAATCAGTAAAGATGCTAAAGCGATTGAAAAGGCAAAGAATGCTGGATATGTCTATGAGAAAGGATTTTATCATTATCTCAATATGTCATATGGGTTTAAAAAATCAAATGTAGGAATTAAAAGAAAATATGAGAATACTAATATAGGGCTTTTAGTCTGGTTAATTCCCTCATTAGCATATCCTGAGGAAACAAAGAAGATCCAGAATAAATATAACAGTAGTAATGACCCTAAAATACACTCTCAGAAAATGGTGGTAGAATATGCAGCATTATATGAGAAATATGTAAGAGCGTATATTTTCAACAAAGTAAATCCAAAAATGAGGCCTATATATAAACCAACAAACAACATTAAATATGCTAAATCATATAATGCTGATGGTTCTTCACAAGTCATTAATAAATCCCACGCACATACTCAAGGAGGATGGATGGTTTCTGCACAAGATTACGCAAATTTTGCCAGAACTTTTTATCATACTAATACATTCTTTGGCCCTGTAACCAGGGCTTCACTTTATATCGATGACACAAAGGAAACAAGGGATGATATGATCGTGTTTTCTGGTCAGAAATTTGACAATAGATTTAAAGATAAAACAAACTATTATCCCTCTCATAATGGAGCAGAAGGTCAATATAGAGCTGTATTTACAATACTTCCTAATGATCATTATGCCATCATTATGGTAAATAGTACTATACTAGAGAATAGAAATGGCGAGCAGAAGGATATTACTAATAAGGTGATAAAAGAAGTAGTTTTTGATGCTTTCTATAAAGCTACCAAAGGGAAGCCTATTAGCCTAATCAGACATGGTATTTCTGAAACTGCATACTATAGAATTTTAAAAGTAATGGATAAAGAAGGAAGCGCTGTAAAATATGCAGATTTCTATAAGGTCAATGGAAAAATATATGTCAATGCTATTTTTAAACCTGCTATAAAAAAATGGCTTTCAAGGCATGATCTTTCTGCCTCTGAATATCAAAAAGTCTTTGATGAATATTGGAATAAGGGGTACCGACCAATCCATATTGATACATATAATAAAAACAACCAGATTAAATATTCTATTATTATGGAAAAGACTAATGTTACAGATTACAAAGCTTTTCATAATAAGTCACTTACTGTTTTTAAACAAAAATTAGAGCATTATAAAAATAATGGATATGCTCCTGTGAGTATTACATGTAGTTCTAATGGTACTAACAAAATATTCGCAGCTTCCTTTAAGAAGATATCAGATTCTAATTGGGACGTAAAACATTCCTTACCTATTTCAGAACTGAAACCAACAATAGATGATATGGAAAGTAAAGGCATGATCCCTGTATTTGTAAATGCTTATCCCCATAAAGGTAAAAACTACTGCATTGCCATTTTTAAAAAGAAACAACAAAAATATACATATTCTGTAGGCAGAGGGCCTGTAAAGTATCAAGAAGTATTTGATAAAAATAGTGAAGAAGGCTATGCCTTAAAATCAATTACAGGGTATAGTGAAGGAACAAAACACCGATTTGCCGCACTGTGGTGGAAATAAATAAACATAGTATTAATAATTTTTCAAACATTAACTTTTAAAACCGTACCATTATGAAAACAATTAAAATCATAAACATCATTTTTATTGTATTTAGTTTACTCTCTTGTGAGCAAACTGATCTATTGACCTATGAAGCTATACAGCAATCTACTGAAAAAGAAAAAAGTATCTCATTAATTTTAGAAAACCAAAACAAACTTTCTTTTATTAATTATGACGACAACGAGGTTTTTATACTTGAGGAAAGTGATTGTTCTAATTGTTCTGCTCTGGATAATCTAGCTTCTCTTTCAAAAAAAGATTGGTCCGAAGCCGAGATTTTTTGGGCATTGTCAAAAACAGGACAAAGAGTTCCTGCATTCTTACAAACAGGACAAAATGTTGGAAAAACATTTGCTAAGCCTCAGGGATGGGCAAGAGACCAAGTCCAGACCTCTATCAATAAAGGTATTGAAAACCCTGGACCAAGTACTGTAGTTGCATGTAAAAACAGTGAGTTCACCAGCTCTATTGCAGGAGGTTTTTTAGGAAATCCTGAATTTGTGAGACTAGACAAAAAACCAATTAATTACGCTAGTTTTAAAAATGATTGTAGTAACTTATCTGATGCTATGTGTCAAAAAGGAAAACGATATCGTTATTCAGCCACTTTTAAAAATATTAAAAAATGGAGAGGAAAAATATGTGCAAAATCTATTCAAAATTCAAACAATGATCACTACCTCTCTAATATACTATGTCTGAATCCTCCATGTACAGGATATCGGGGTCCTAAATTATATTTTGAATTTAAAAAAGATGGAGTTTGGAAACCAATCGACGCATCAATTAAAGAAGGCATAGAAATACCTGCAAATAAGCGTAAGACATATGGATTTTATAAAAATGCATCAAAGAAAAGATCGTTTAGAATTAGAGTGAAAAATGCAATGAAACTGGATGAGTTTGATTTTATGATGGATAAAAAAGCAAATGAAGGAGGAGGAACCCCCACTCCTGGAGGAGGAGGAGATGTGATTCCAGATTATGTTAGTATTAATGATGAAGGTAAAATAATTATTGACTTTATTAATATTCCTG
Source organism: Aquimarina algiphila (assembly GCF_947494415.1). Lineage (NCBI taxonomy): Bacteria > Pseudomonadati > Bacteroidota > Flavobacteriia > Flavobacteriales > Flavobacteriaceae > Aquimarina > Aquimarina algiphila. Next base: position 260,790 of record NZ_CANLVC010000010.1, read on the forward strand.
ATGATTCCCCGAGCCCACAAATAAGTATTGATTGGCAAGCACTAAAGGACAACAATCCTGATTATAATTATCACGATAATGAAGGAAATATTATTCTTCCTGAAAATTTTTGCGGAATCAAAGTAACACATGCAGTTAGTTTTAAATGGCTTGATAAAAACGGAAATATCATAAACAATGAGATGTTTAATAGAGTAAATAAACTAAGTAACTATGGAGAATACGGTTCATTCTATGTAAATGAAGGTATTGGTTTTAAAGGCCCGTTGGATAATTGCAAGGATAACAATTCTAATTGGTACTTCAAATTCCCGTTAACACATACTACTGAAGGAGAAGCTACAATTTTTGAAGAACCTCTAAAACTTGTTATAGAGGGTGTAGATTCTAGTTCAAAGATTACTTTTTTAGAATAAAATTTATCTTTCCCTAGCAACATTTGGGATATAGATTACCTCTCCATTACTTGAACTCAATAAAAATACTGTTTACCCCACTTTATGTAATAGAAAATCTATTACATAAAGTGGGGTAAACTAATTATCAACATTAAAATTCAAAATCGTGAAAAATCTAAAATTAAAATTCATTTCAATAATTTCAACAATCATTCTCGTTTTTACGTGTATAAATTGCCAAAAAGGAAATATACGTGAAGAGGCCGCAGAAAATTTATTGAACTCTCCTGCAGCCGCAGAAATCTATACAGGTTTACCAAGGGGAAAACAAGTCATTCAGAAATATTTTGGTAAGGATGTTACCTTTGAGGAAATTAATGGAGAATACCTATTGGGGGATATCATATTTACCGAAGAACAAGTTACAAAATCTAACAATATCAATGCTAAAGGAACTATAATAAAAACGATGGTTAAACATTGGCCTAAAGTGGGAAACAATTATGAAGTTCCTTATACCATTGATGATGATTTACCTAATATAAATAGGGTTTTGTCAGCTATTGCTCACTGGGAAGCACACACTAAACTTAGGTTTGTTTTGAGAAGAGACAATCAACCAGATTATATTCGTTTTCGTAGAAGTGATGATATGTGTAAGTCATCAATAGGAAAAAAAGGAGGTGTACAAAGTATATTTTTAGCCGATGCTTGTACTATAGGAAATACTATTCATGAAATGGGACATGCAATTGGTTTGTTCCATGAACAATCACATCCTAAATACAATAATTATATCACTGTAAATTACCAAAATATAAATCCAGATTATTATGGTAATTTTTATCCTCAAGCTCCTTCATCAGTGAGAACCAATAAATTCAATTTTAAGTCTATAATGATGTATGGGTCTTATTTTTTTTCTAAAAATGGATTGCCTACTATTGTAAGAAAAGATGGGAGTACATTTTCTGTTCAAAGAGATAAGCCTAGTGGTAGAGATATCAAAATTGTGAATAAAATTTATAACTAAATTTATTTCTTATTTGAAAAATCATCGTCAAAGACGATTGTAAAGTCTTAAAGTCTTAGCTATTTTTTAGGTTTGCCCTCTTAAACTTTTTAAGATGAGAAAATAGAGGTAACCGTTTGGTAAACTAAGGATATACAATACGTGGTTTACCAAACGGTTACCCCTAAAATTTCACGCCTATATTAAATCGAAAAAATGGAAGACAGACAACTGGCAAACGATTGCGAAGATTTTTGTGAAAAACGATTTTAAATTGGAAGAACCGAAAATGACAAGTCCAATTTCTGGCTATGTAAATAAATTAAAAAGTAAAGAGGATATAGACTACTGATAATGACTTGTAAAAATCAAGTCAGAAATTAATAATACTATCTAAAGCTGTATCAGTATCTTTATGAATAAAGTTTGCCTGATATCTTATAGTTGTTGTTACTGAAGAGTGTCTATATAGTTTTTGTAGCATTTGAATAGGAATTTTATCCCCTGAAATATTTCCAAAACTATGTCGGGCAATATGCATACTCATATTCTTTTTGATGTCTAAATGTTTTGCTACTCGCTTTAGTGCTCTATTCAGATTTCTTGTTACAGATTGTGTTCTTACCGAAACTTCTTCAGCGTTCTTCAAATTAGTATGTTCAAGATATGGAAATATAAGGTCGTTTAGTGTCTGTAATTTTCGATAGATAGTAAATATTGTTTTGGCTTTTTCTGGAATCTTTAAAGAAACAAGCTTGCTGTTTTTGTCCATTCTGTAAAGTAAACGACCATCGACCAAATCCGACCATTTTAATTGTAAGACATCCCCAATTCGAATACCTGCAAAATAGAAACTAATGAGCCAAACATCAACGGCATTCTGTTGTGCTTCCGAAAGATTATTAGCAGCTTCAAGCTTCTGAATTTCTTCTTTATTCAATCCTATTTTTTGAGATTCTGGAATGCGAATCGTCACTTTGCCTTTTCCAAATGGATAGCGACCTCTGTCAACTATGGATTCGCTAATAGCGAGATTGTAGATTGTCCTAATCAAGATTAAATAATTAACCGCAGTTCTTGGTGAACGCTTCTGATTTTCTAAGAGATAACCCTCAAAGCGCTTAAGCAAGGAAGGAGTTAATTTACTGAACGAAAGTTCGTCTTGTCTTAAAAACGCTTTAAACTTTTTTAAACGACCAACCTCAGTATCGTATTGATGATGTTTGTTTCTGCCCTTTAGATTTTCAAGATGAATATTAGCTACAGCAAAGAAATCTAATTCCTTTTTAACAATCACATTATTGCGAATTTCAGAAACCGTTTGATATTCGGTTTTCATTTCGGCTTCAAGTGTTTTACGGTTGGCTTCCGCCACCTTACTTAAGATATAGTTATTTATAGCATTACTATTAGGGTGTGATTTTCTAACTGCTCTATTTCTATCATCCCAAAATTTTTCATTAATGTATTGACCTGTGCTTACGAATGTACTTTTTCTGTCTTTGGTAATACGAATTGCAATTGGACATAGACCAGCCTTGTTTTTCTTCTTCCTTAAAACTGCTCTTACCGTTGCCATATTAAAACCTCTAGATTGTAAAGATACAAATTTTGGGTACAACATAGGTACAACATTTTATGGTTTTATATGATATTATTTGATATCAAACAGTATTTTTTAAAATATAATTAATTGATATTCAGTATATTTATGTTAATTTGATACATAAGGGTAAAATACTCATAACCCGAAGGTCACAGGTTCGAGTCCTGTTTCCGCTACTAAGTAAAAGCTTCAGGAAATTTCTGAAGCTTTTTTTATTGCTAATATTTTAATAAGACTTGACAGGACGAGAAGTTTATCCTGAGCCCTTCGACTAAGCTCAGGATAAACGAGGTACGAGTCGAAGGGAGTCCTGTTCCCGCTACTATTGAATTTAAACCCTTGTGAATGTAGATGTTTACAAGGGTTTATGTTTTCTTTAAATAAATAATAATCTATCAAATTTGTACGAAATTTAGTCCTTTCTTTTTCTAGAATTTAAAAGAGGACTAAATCTATGTTTTATCACTATATTTGTATGATGAAAATAGGTTTTTGGAAAAATACTATTACACTCTTTTTTCTTTCTGCTTTTCTTTTTCTAAGAATTGCAAATTTTCACTCTTTCTCTCATCTCAACGAAGATGAAGAAGATGTTCAACACTGTGAACTATGTGATTTAATCACACAATCTAATTCTAATACTTTAGACTTTTGTCCAGATTCGCCCAGTATTCCTGAACAAAATATTAGTAATGTTTTTAATCTAAATGAGTTTGGTTATTACACTTCACCCGCGATTAAAGTACTTTATTTTGAAAATTTTTATAACAAACCACCTCCTGGTATTATTATATAAAGGAAAAGTACAATTTCCAATAGTTAAAAATTAAAGACTGCGGATACCTGTGGCTGATAGACATATGTCTAATTGCTATCAGGAATTAGGTTTTCTATTTGATTTAACTTTTCCCTTTATGTTTCCTAGATAGAACAAGTAAAATATCCTTCAACTTGCTTTGACTTCGATTAATGAAAGTAATTTGAAATTTTAAAGAGGATTAAACACTTTAAAATTTCAACAAGCTTCTGTATCGCAGTTGTTCTAAAAACGATCCCTACATAAAAGATTTTAATTCCTTATTAACTAAACAGAATGTCGATCACCCTATCACGCAAATTACTTTGTCCTTTAATCATTTTGATAAGCTATATAATGGAAGCTCAGCAAATATCTGGAGTAATCCTTAGTGAGACAGGGCATCCTATAGAAACTGCTACAATTCAGGTTTTTCCTTCAGGAAATGCAACAATTAGTAATAAACAAGGAAGATTTAATATTCCTATAGCTGAAAAAGACAGTATTTCATTTCTGGAAGTAAACCATTTGGCCTATCTCAAAAAACAAATTCCCTTATCGATTCAACAAAATTTAGACTCCATTGAAATTAGAATGAAGGCTATAGTTACAGATCTGGCAGAAGTTACTTTAGTACAAAAAAGCATATTGCAAGAAGTGATTAACAACTCTCAGTCTGTAGTGATATTAGATAAAGATTTTATCTCAAGTAATAATACAGGCACTTTTTCTGGAGCATTAGCGGCATTACCTGGTCTTAATACTATGAATGTAGGTGTGGGAATAGCCAAACCTATGATCAGAGGTATGGGTTTTAATAGAGTATTAGTCAATAATCGAGGAATAAAACAAGAAGGTCAACAGTGGGGTGCAGATCACGGTCTTGAAGTAGATCCTTTTGACGTGGACAATGTAGAGATTATTAAAGGTCCTGCTTCTTTACTTTTTGGTTCCGATGGTTTGGGAGGCGTTATCAATATAAAAGATGATCGTGTTCCAGAAAAGGATGGGCATTTTTTAGAATATCTAGGAATGTATCAGTCTAATAATGGAGCCATATCAAATACTATTGACTGGGAAGGAAAAAAAGGGAACTGGAGCTATGGAAACAGAATTACTCATCAGGATTATGGAGACTATACCGTTCCTGCAGATGATTTTTCTTATGCAGGTTTTGATTTACCCATCTTTGAGAATAGGTTGAAAAATACAGCAGGTAATGAGTTTCATTTCAGTGGTAACTTAAACTATCAATCAAAAACATTTTCTTCAACGCTTAGGATCTCAAGCTTTAACCAAAAAGCTGGAATTTTTACCGGTGCTATAGGTCTACCTAGAGCTTACAATCTCAGGCACAATGGTGATTTTAGAAATATTGATGTGCCCAGACAAGAGAATCAGCATCATATGATTACTAATAACACCACAATTGCAATAGGTTCTGATCAACTGGAGATAGATTTAGGTTACCAGCGTAATATACGGGAGGAGCTATCCTTTCCTGGAGCACACGGTATTTCACCTGAATTGGTTGGATCTAATCTAGCCTTAGGTCTTTATTTAGATACATACACCGCTAATCTGCGCTATGAAATAAATGCAAATGATGATCGTCAAATTTTATTTGGTAGTCAATTGCAGTATATGAATAATCAAAAAGATGGTTTTGAATTTTTATTACCTGTATTTAACAGTTTTCAAGTTGGTTTCTTTCATTATCAATTATGGGAATTGAAAACAAAGTGGAAGATCAATGCAGGTTTACGATATGATATAGGTTTACATCATATTGATCAGCATTTGCAACCCATATATGATCGAGGCACATTAATGCCTACCGGGGAATTTGAAGAACGTACTCCAGACTTTAATAGAGAGTTTCATAATATCAGCGGAGCATTTGGAGCAACTTTTAAGCGGAATAGAAAAAATATCTTTAAGCTGCATTTAGGCAATAGCTTTAGATTTCCTACAGCAATTGAATTATCCAGTAACGGAGTACATCACGGAAATTTCAGGCACGAACGTGGAGATTCGAATCTAGGTATCGAAAGAGGGTATCAAGGAGATTTGACTTACTTGTTTCAATCTTCAGACTTATTTCTCGAGGCATCTGCTTTTTATGGCTACTTTACCGATTATATTTATCTAGCGCCTACAGGAAATTTCTCACCGCTAGCTTCAGGAGGTACACTTTGGCAATATCGTCAAGATGATGCGGTTTTTAACGGCTTTGAGTTTTCTGCACAGTACAATATAGCGATGGGACTTCAGGTTGATATGGCTGCTGATTTTGTACAAAATTTAAATCTTAACAGTCGTTTACCGCTGCCTTTAACTCCATCATCTTCAATCACCTTAGGCTTAGATTATTCTTTTTTGCAAAACCAGGAAAAGCTAAAAAATGGACAGGTATTTATATCAGGTAGATATAACTTTTCTCAAAACCGTACAGATCGCAATGAAAGATCTACTCCAGACAGTTTTATACTGAACGCGGGCATTACTATGGATTTTAAATTTTTAGGACAAAAGCTAACATCAAGATTAAGTGTAAACAATATATTGAATGCTAGGTATTTAAATCATATAAGCCGATACCGATTGCTCAATTTGCCCGAGCAGGGTCGTAATATCATATTCTCCTTAAAAGTACCAATAACTATATAAACCATTAAAAATGATGCCTATGAAATAAAATTAAAATAAACGTCAAACGAATAGAACAGAAACAAAAAAGTAACACCTTAAAGTTTTACAAGAGCGCAATTTTCAACTTCTAGCTCTAAATATCGATTTGAAGTAATTCGCTTTAAAACTGTTACTTGAATATATCAATTATTGATTTTAATACTAAAAAAAATAAAATGAAAAAACACACTTGGATACCTTTATGTTGTTTGAGCATCTTTATTTCTTGCTTAAACGAAGATTCAGATGACAATGTCGATTTAGGGGCTCCTAGCATTAAAGCTATGGAAGGCACGAGTGGAATCCAACCTTCTTATTTTTTCACTACGAGTCCAGAAAATCCAAATATACCTATTGCTTTCAGTATAGAAGACCCTTCTGGAATTAAGGAGATAAAAATTGAATCACATAGTGGATTCGATGGCCATACTCACGGAAAATCAGTACAAAATGATGGTCAAAAATTTAAATTGTTTAGTCTCAATGAGGTTATGGATGCTGAAACATTTGAAGATCAAACGCGGATCACTTACAGTTCTGAAGTATTTGCAGATCATCGAAATCCTGAAATAGCAGACGATGAACTTATAATTGCGGGACCTTACCATTTTTCGATTCAAGCAACTGATGTTGAAGGTAATCAGACAACGTATGCAGATAATACCACATATCATACCACAGTTTATATCCATAGACCTTACGCACCACAGGTAGAGCTTTCAGAAATTCGAACATCTGGCGGTTCGATTTCTGGACGTATTTATAGAAATAATGAACACCCGGCAAATTCTAACCTTTCTTTTCTTTGGATATATATAGAAGATCCTGATGAGAATAATCCTGATCAAGAAGGAATTGTTTTAAAGGAAAAAATCTTTGGAAAATCCAATTGGCCTCACCAATTCCGTCCTAATTCTGGAGAAGACCTTCCAAATGTAGATGAAATTCAACTAGAGACTCTTTTTGAAGATGATCCTGACTTTTTTAACAATCTAACTGGAAATCGCTTAGTCATTTGGGCTGAAGATACAAATGGAAATATATCAGTACATCAATTTAATAACTAAAATATAAATCATGAAAAAACTTTTTTTAAACTTCTTAACTATTTTATCAGGTATCATTTTTCTTATAGGATGTAGTAATGATGATGATTCTGGAACAGTAGAAGAACCAATTACTTTTGCAGATATGGAAAGTGACTGGGTTCGCCTGACTTTGATGAGTGAAGGCAAACTAGAGGTCATGCAAGCAGATTCTGGAGAAATGAAATATAACTTAGACACTCCGCTTACAGAGGATGCTCGTTATTACACCAGTAACTCTGGGCGTTATCTTACTGTCATAGATAGAGCTGGAGGCATTGTGCGATTTTTTGATTCTGGAATAGTGAACCATGAAGATCACGGTCACGAATATCAAGCCAAATGGGCAAATGCAGAACTCAATACAGTGCTTCCTACACATTATGCAGGATCTAAAGGACATATAGTTATATTTAATGATGGAGACGGTTCTATTTCTTACATCAATGAAGCACAATTAGAAATTCCATCCTATCAACCTGAAACTTTCACTTTTACGAATACCGTTGCGCATCACGGAGCAGGTTTTCGATTAACTAATGGGATGTTTGCTGTAACATTCCAAAGCGAAACTCCTCCTGAAGGGTATGAATGGGGTCCGCAGATGGTTAAGTATATATCTAGCGAAGGTGAAGTAATTGACGATAATGGTGGCGTTGAGGTTAGCGGTATTCACGGGGATGCTGTAAATGGCGATTACGGAGTATTTGGTTCTACTGACGGAATAATACTTGTTGATACAGATAATAATATCAATTTAATTGCAAACGCTGAGGGTTTAAATGCTGAATCAGGAAATTGGTTAGGTACTGTGAAAGGACATGATAACTCAAATTTATTCTTTGGTAGATCTAGAAATCTTGGTGTTTTTAAGATTGACCCTATGGCAAAAAGTCTTGAAAGCATTTATCTAGGAGAAGATGTAGCAAATGCTATGTTTAGTTTTGATGGTGCTTATTTTTTAGTACATACAAATGAGAATAAAATTATAGTATTTGATGCGCAAAACGGAAATGAGATTACGCAGCGTAATATAGAGATAGCAAATATTCCAGAATTATCTTCAAAAAGAGAAAATTCTGAAATTCAGATTTTACAAAAAATGGAAGAACCTAGCCCTGTGCTAGTATGTTCTAACAAATTTCTATACGTTTTAGCACCTAACCGTACACAGATTAAAGTTCTTAAAATAGAGAATCTTTCTCACGTGCATACCATCGAATTGAATTCGCCAGTTCTCAGTATGATGAAAAATGGTTTTTCACTAGAAGGTGATCAGAACCCTGATTACGAACACTAAACATCTTAATGACTGACCCTTATTCTAGTACATTTTCGAATAAGGGTTAGTCTTAATTCAAGGTTTATGTAAGTTTTTATGCAATATTTTAAACTTAGATGATTAAAATTAATATAGATATATGAAAAAAAATCAATTTTTAATATTTCTAATGATATTATCTCTTCAGGTGTTTTCTCAAACTGAAATATATAATAAAATAGAAATTGAATTAAAACAGCCTTATGAGGAGATCAGTTCATTAGGAAAATATAGATATGACAGCTTATCTTATCAGGAGGCTCAAAGTCAAAAACAGTTTATCTACGAAAAATTTAGCTATAAGAGTGATGGTCTGGAGATTGAAGGTTTATCTTGTATTCCAAAAAATAGAAAAGGCAAAAAAATACCGGTGATCATTTATAATAGAGGCGGAACTGGAAATTATGGGAGATTGTCTGCAGAAGATTTACCAGATTTTTATTGGTTAGCTAAAAATGGTTTTGCAGTATTTGCATCAAACTATCGTTTTGTGGACGAATTAGGTCGTGTAGATCAAGTGGGAGGTGATGATGTTAATGATGTCCTAAATCTTATCAAATTGGTGAAAGAAATTGAATTTGTAGACACTAGTAATATTTTTATGATGGGAATTTCCAGAGGCGGTCAAATGACCTATCAAAGTCTTAAAGAAATCAAATTAAATGCCGCCGCCGTATTGGGTGGTGTGGCAGATCTCGAATTACAGGCAAAAAATAGACCTATTTTTATAGACGGTTGGTCTGATCTGGAAGAAGAATACAATTATAAAGGGTTACAGAATATTTTACCTGATTTTGAAAACAACAAAGAACATTATTTAAATATGCGTTCTGCTGTAAAATGGGCTGATCAAATTAACACCCCGGTATACATTTTACACTCTCGTCAAGATGGAAGAGTTTCTGTTATGGGAGCGATTGAAATGGCAAGGCAACTGCAGCTTCACAAAAAAGAATTTAAGTTAAAAATCTATGACAAAAAAAGCCACTCTTTACCGTATTCAAAATTTGATTCCTTTCAAGAAATAGTCAATTGGTTTAAAAGTCATTTGAAATTTTAATTGAGTATCAGGATCTACTGAAGAGAATTGAACCTGAGTTTCAAAAAATAGGAGAGAATATTAAAGTGAAAATGAAATCATAAAAAGTTCAATAAAACGATTAGTTTAGTTTTTAATAAAATAACATTTCGAGAACTGAATTTAATTTTTTTGAAAATGAGTTTATTATTGGTTTTTAAATTTTTGATGGAGTATTATAGCATTTGTGACCATTAGATAGTTTGCACGATGGTATAAGTATTCCTGAAGCCTACTACAGTTACAATAAGGATAATAACTGTAAATTTAGAATATGAAAAAAAGTAGATTCAGCTAAGTACAAATCGTCAAAGTTTTAAAACAACACGAATCAGAAGTTTCATTGAAAGTGTAAGCGCTCCTAAATTGGGCAATAGCTGGTTTAGGGATACAGGAATTTATTTCTGGAAATCAAAATGATAATTTTAAGCCAAAAAAAAGGGTAAGATGATACATTTTCTTAAATTGGTTAACCAATTTAAGAAAATAATGATGGATAGAAATAATCATTGTAGAAGAGATTTTATAAAAAAAGGTTCATTGGCAACCATCGGAGGTCTTTCTTTTACAAGTGTAATGGGACAAAAACTGGTTAATTTTGAACCAGAGTCGCATACGCCTGAATTATATATTTTTTCTAAAGCCCTACAATTTTTAGACTACAAAGAAATGAGTGTGGCGGCAAAAGAGATTGGAGCAGATGGCTTAGATCTTACAGTAAGACCCAAAGGGCATGTTCTACCAGAAAATGTAGCGAGAGAGTTACCAAAGGCTACAGAAATTATGCAATCGTATGGTTTAAAAACCAAATTGATTTCCTCTAGTGTAAAAAACACAGAGGACCCTGTAAATATTCAACTTTTAAAAGTAGCAGCAAAGCTTGGTTATTCACATTATCGAACCGGATGGTTCAAATATCCCAAAGATATTGCGATAGAGAGGGATATAGAAGCTTATGCAATTCAGCTACAAAGGTTAGCTCAATTAAACCAAGATATTGGGATCACCGGTGCGTATCAAAATCATTCTGGTTTATATTTTGGGGCTCCTATTTGGGATTTAAAAACTGCTTTAAAAGATATGAATCCTAAATTTTTAGGATGTCAATACGATATTATGCATGCCAGTTTAGAAGGTGCTAAAAGTTGGGAGTTAGATTTTCAACTCATTCAACCACATATTAACTCTTTGGTGATTAAAGATTTTAAATGGGTAGAAAATAATGGAATCTGGAAAAAACAATATACGCCACTTGGAGAAGGGATGGTAGATTTTGATACCTATTTTGAAGTATTGAAAAAATATAAAATCAACGTACCCATTTCAGTTCATTATGAATATGATTTGGGAGGAGCAGAGCTCGGAAAAGTACCTACGATACCGAAAGAAAAAATTCTTAAGCAAATGAAAAAAGATATAGAATTCATTAAAAAGGGACTAAGCAAATAATTATGACACCATTATATAAGACCGTAGTGTGTTTTTTATTACTCCTTATAGTAGGGATGATAGGTCAAGCACAAATACCAACCGATAGAGTACTTTTGAATACAGAATTGAAAAACTATTTGCAAGAAGATCTCAAAACAAAACTGGATTCAGAAAGTGATTTAGCTCACTATTTTCGTTTGAAGTTTTCAGAACGCTTTTTTTCAGATTGGAATAATTTTTCAGCGCGTTTAGAAGATTATAATGCTATGTATGCACCTCTAGAACAACATAGGAGTAGAGCAGAAGATCATATGGGGAAGTTTTCGGCAACAACCAAATGGCAGTTGCCTTTTACTTATAGTAATGAAAAAGAAGTAAATGCTTATGCACTTAGGCATTTGGCCAGGCAACATAAAATGGTTGATATTGCTTTTCATTATTTTAATTCAAACAAAGATCCTAAATATTTGAATTATTTTTTAGAGCAACGAAATTCCTTAAATGAAGCACTTGCTAATAAAAAAGTAGAAACCTTGGACTCAGGCAATGGAATATATGAGGTATTTAGATCGGGCTATCGAATTTTAAACTGGCTTCAAATTCACAATATGTTTATTGGTGAAGAGAGCTATGATGATAAAGAGCAATTGATCACCATAGCTACTTTACTACAACATGCGGCAGATTTATACCAAAATAATTCAAAATTTAGAGCAGGGAATCATCAAACCAGAGGGATGTCAGCACTGACAATGCTTTCTATTTTATTTAGGGATTTTAAAGATGCTGATCTTTGGCGTGAAAGATCAATGAAACGATTAAAAGAACATTTGGACAAAGAAATTAATCCCGATGGATTTCAATTTGAACGATCCGTACACTATCATATAAGCGACATTGAAAATTATTTTTACGTGTATCAGTTATTAAAAATTAGTGATTTAAAAATAGATACACTGTGGGAGGAAAAGTTAAAGTCACTTTTTATAAGCTTAATAAAAATTGCGTATCCTGATAAAACAGCCCCTGTTTTGCAGGATGACACCAATATTCCTTGGGCAGAAAAAAATGATATTTCAGGTGCAATGACTTTAGGGTATTTATTATTTGATGATCCAGTGATGGGGTATTTTTCTAAAGATAAAGTAGCTTCTAAAATTTATTGGTTTTTAAGAAAGAACCAGCTGGAATCCTTAAAGGATATAGCTGCTCAAAAGCCCAAATTTAAATCATTAACATTGCCCGAAACCCAATACTATGTGATGCGAAAAGGGTGGAATACCAAAGATCAAATGATGATTATTAGTGCTGGTGTGGATACCGAAAAACCAGATCATCAACACGGGGATGTTTTGGGAGTACAAGCTATTGCCAATACCCAAGTTATTTTACCAAATTACCAAGTACGTTATCCGTTGAAAGATTTAGAGATATTTAAAAATTCAATGACTAAAAATGTAGCTTTGGTAGATGATGAGTTGCAAGGAAAAAAATGGACTTCAAACAAAGGAGGAAGTGGTTTTGGGAAATTCAAGTCATTACCCACTCCAAAAGTGATCGGTTGGGAGACAAATTCTGATTTCGACTTTTTTACGGGAAGTCATGATGGTTTTTCTGACTTGGGAGTTAATTATAGCAGGCAAGTAATCTATGTAAAAGGAGATTTTTGGATTGTAAAAGATAATTTTAAAGCCAATGAAGAGCATAGCTATAAGCAAGTATGGCAAGGTCACTATACTCAAGAAAAAAGCCCAAATTTATTACGCGCCATTTACGATTATGCTTCAGGTTGTGATATTTATCAAATCAATACAATAGATAGTGTAGAGCAAGGAGGTACTAGAGGAAAAAATTGGAATATCGCTAAGGCAGCGCCATCTAAAAATTTTGAATTTATCACCCTAATTTATCCGTACAAAGGATACAATAATCGAATTGATGAAGAAGAAGCAGTTCCAAAAATTAAAAAATGGAGTTTACATCAAACGTATTATGAAGTTAAAGGAAATAAGGTGACATCAATTTCAAAAGGTAATGAATGGTATTTTTTTAACTTAAAATCTTTAAAAAGGAAAGATCTGGAGATTACATTAGATGCTGAAAGTGATATTTTTATTAAAGAAAATGATCGAGAGACTACGTTTTACAATTTGAGTGATAAAGAAATTAAAGGAAAAATTTCGGGAAAATCAATTCAGGACTTTGTTTTAAAACCAGGAGCGTTTTTGAGTTTACCTAAATAATGTATGTTTGATATAAGCAATAAAAGCTTTTAGAGTTGTAATTAATTGGTATAGAGTTGCTTATTAATTTGTTAAGATGTTTTCTCTAAATTCTTTTTACACAGCATTATTGGAGACGGCCAAGAGAAAATTCATATTTACAGAAGCTTGATTTTTTTTAATTGAAACATAATCAAAATATACAGGGATTTTGTGTATCCAAATACTATGAAATGTTATCAAATACAGTTGTTTAAAGATTAAAAATAGAGTTAGAAGACAAATCGAAGTATTAACTTTGGCAATAATCGATATAAATGAAACCATGCTCCGTTTTGGAGCATGGTTTTTTTATACCCGAAAACCTGATGAATCTCGTCATTGGTTTTCTGTGTGTAAGCTATTTTTTAAGATCCACTGATTGTGAAAATACTGAACGGATTAAAAATCCTGAACTGTCGGACGAATAACGATTTCATTGACGTCTACATCGGCGGGTTGCTCTATCGCAAAAGCAATGGTTCTCGCAATAGAATCTGATGGAATAGCGATTTGATAAAACTCTTTTACAAAATCAGAACTCTCTGTGTGTGAGCTACCATGTTTTAATTCAGAATCTACAAGTCCTGGCTCGATAGAGGTTGTTCTAATATTTCCACCAACTTCATGACGTAAACCTTCAGAAATTGCTCGAACAGCAAATTTTGTCCCACTGTAAACAGTTCCTCCTGGACTAAATACTTTTACTCCAGCGACAGAAGATAAATTAATAAAGTGTCCAGATTCTTGCTTTTGGAAAATTGGTAAAGCAGATGCGATCCCATATAAAACACCTTTTATATTAATGTCAATCATACGATCCCATTCATCGATTTTAACTTCGCTCATAGGAGCAATAGACATTAATCCTGCGTTATTGATCATCACATCTAACTTACTAAATTCACTTACCGCTGCTTCAACCAAAGTTTGTACATCTTCTTTTTTAGTTACATCGGTTTTAACATAAATTGCTTTGCCATTTCCTTGAGCATTGATTTCTTTTGTGATCGTTTGTAGACGTTCTTCTCGTCGGGCACCTAAAACTACGTTTGCGCCTTTTGATGCCAAATAACGAGCTGTGGTTTCTCCTAATCCGCTACTTGCTCCTGTAATTACTACTACTTTTCCTGTAATGTTGTCTGTTAAATTCATATCGTTTTTTTTATAAAGTTTAATGTTTTAGCATTTCAATGTATGCCGCAATAATTTGTTATTATCAGGGGCAAAAGTAGATGCAGTATTTAGAATTGAACAGGAGAAATAGTCCTTATGTATGGATATTTGGGTCAAATTTGATCGCTTTCTCAAAAATGATGAGGTAAGTTCCTATTTCCTTTTAGATATTGTTTTAATAAATGGTATAAGATATCTTTTTAATAATGTGTCTGAGACAATATATTATCTGAACGTATTGTCCATATCAAAGAACTTTTTCTCCATTTCTTGTTTGCATAACGACGATATCTTTGTTGTCGTAATCAGGTTCTAAGAATATCTGATAGAATCAAATAGTTTATTTAATAAAAAAATCTAAAATAAAAATGGAAACAATAACAAAAGAGACAGCACAAGACGAGATTCAAAATTTTAATGAATATCAAGAAGTAGTAAAAGCGCTTCAACCTTATATCGAAAGTGCAAAGACAGGAGACGGGAAAGTGATTCGTACAGCATTTTATGATCATGCACATATTGTAGGATCTATGAATGGGGATCATTTAAATCATACCGCCGATCAGTTTGCCGAAGCGGTAGGTTCTCTAGGAGCGTCAGAAAATGTAAAACATCATATTGCCTGGATTGATATTTCAGGTCCTGCAGCAGCAGCAAAGGTAGAATTCATTGATTGGCTTGGTTTTCGTTTTACCGATTTCTTTGTTTTATACAAGAAAGACGGACAATGGAAAATAAGTGGGAAGGTATATGACTCACACGCAAAAAATTAATTTAACGTAGTGTAAAACTATACACGAGGGCTGGTTATATTATGATGGATTGATATGAATGGTGTACTTAATGATATCCAGCCTTTGTTGATTAATAAAGAAAATGACTAATCACGTGTAAGAAAGAAGCTCTGATAAAAGAATGAATTACAGGTTTAATAGAAACGGGAGCATATGAGGTAGTCATTAATAAAACAGATATGCCTTTTTTACTAAGAAACTAATTTTTAAAAACAATGGAAAAGATAGTAGAGAATGACCTTTTAATACCTTTTAAGGCAGAAGATATCAATGGAGAGACGATAAATCTAATTGATTACATGGGGCAAAAATTATATCTGGTTTTTTTTAGGAAAGCTGCTTGTCCCTTTTGTAATATGGGAGTTAGAGAATTGATAAAAAAACATGATGAATTTATAAAAAAAGGGATAAAGGTGGTTGCTCTTTTTGCTTCATCAAAAGCTGAGATTCTAAAGTACGCTGGAGAACAAAAGGCACCATTCCCGATCATTCCTGATGAGAAATACAATATTTATAAAAAATATGGGATCGATATTTCTTACAAGGGCATGTTAAAAACCATGTTTAATCCGGGTAAAGTATCCAAAGCTATAACCGGAGGTTTTTTTAGTTTGAAAACGACATTTCAAGACCCTGTTTTACCTGCAGACTTTTTGATTGATGAAGAACAAAACGTGGTAAAAGCACACTATGGAAATACATATGATGACCATTTACCAGTGTCCAAGATTTTAGAATGGGATATTGTCTCTACTTTAGAAATGAATTAAAAGATAACTCTCCAGATTTAGATATTTAAAAGAATTAGTCATCAAAATGAGCGTAGTTAATTACAAAGCGAATAAAGCTAATGAAACTTTAAAGTTTACTAGCAAAAAAGTCATGAAGAATAGGTTTATGTTGGCTCCTTTGACCAATAAACAAAGTCATGACGATGGGAGATTATCAGATCTAGAACTACATTGGTTAACAATGAGGGCCAAAGGACAATTTGGCTTGGTGATGACATGTGCCTCAAATGTAATGGCCAATGGAAAAGTATGGGAAGGAGAGTTAGGTATTTATTCTGATGATCAGATACCTGGACATCAAAAACTAACAAAGAGTATTAAAGCTCATGGTAGTCTTGCGGTTATACAAATCTTTCATGGAGGTATGCGTTCTCCTAAAGATTTAATAGATGGGCAACCAGTAGGTCCTTCAATCAACAAAGAATTTGATGCAAGGGAGTTATCTTTAAGAGAAGTACATGAGGTAAGAAATAATTTCATATTAGCTGCAGTCAGAGCAAAAGAAGCAGGCTACGATGGAGTAGAAATTCATAGTGCACATGGATACTTGATCGCGCAATTTTTGAGTAGTGAGATTAACCATCGTACCGATGAATACGGCGGTAGTCTTGAAAACAGGTCCAGGTTATTACTCGAAATTGTAGATGGTATACGACTTGCTTGTGGAAACGATTTTGTTATCGGTGTTCGTTTATCACCAGAACGTTACGGAATGATTTTAGAAGAAGTAAAATTGATAGCTAAACGATTGATTAATACTGATAAAATTGACTTTATAGATCTTTCGCTATGGGATGTTTTTAAAGTTCCTGAAGGGCAAACAGAAGCTAATAAATCATTGTTGGATCATTTTTTAGAATTAGACTATAAAAGTGTTAAGCTTACTGTGGCTGGTAAAATAACTGGTGGTGCAGAAGTACATAAGGTTCTTAATTCTGGAGTAGACTTTGTAACCATAGGAAAGTCTGGCATTGTACATCACGATTTTCCTAAACAAGTATTAAATAATAAAGATTTTATCCCTTTAAATCTTCCTGTGTCGGCAGAACATCTTAAAAAAGAAGGCCTTGGTCCGAAATTTATTGCATTAATGAAAACATGGCCCGATTTTGTTGAAAATTAAATGATTATATAAAACAGAAAAACATAAAAAAATATGAAAAAACTTTTATCAATATTGGTTATAGTAACAACTATAACAACAGAACTTCAAGCACAACAAACAGATTTACAACTTGTTGAAAAAACAGTGAATTATTATCTAACAGGACTTGTGAATAACGACGCTAAAACACTTAAAAAGGCATATCATCCAACGGCGACTATGAAATGGATTGGCGATGACTATAAAGAAGTTAATGCTATCAAAGGCTTAACAGAAGGTATGGATGGAACTCCGCACAAGGAAAAGATAAATACTCGTGTTGTTTCAGTAAACATTGCTGGTGACGCTGCGAGTGCACAATTGGAAATTCAGTTCCCAACCTTTACATACATAGATTTTATGCATCTGTTAAAAGTTGATGGAGAGTGGAAAATAGTAAGTAAAATATATTATACTAGACAAGAGTCAAAATAGCACATACATAAAAATAAGGTGTAACCTATAACCCGCCAGATAGGCGGGTTATGCTGTACAATATATCACATGAAATTAATCATGATGATTTGCAAAAATCAATCCATCGATCAGCTTCTTCTTATGGATTATTGCTATTTAAAGTTTTTGTCATTGAAGATGAATCCATAAGAAAAAAGTTATAGCGAGTACCTTGGTGGTAACCTTAAATAACAGGCATCTTTCTTTTGCAGTGTGTAGTAGTACCCAACAATCCATCATAAATGTTTTGTTGAAAGAAGAACAGAAATAGTATATTTATATTGAATACTATTTCTGGTTAATTAATATAATTAAATATAAATAGACTCATAAAAAATAACTAAATGATTCTTGAGCGACTTACATTTGAATATGACAATAAAATCCTTATCGAAAAGGTGAAAATTGGTACTCCTTTTAGATATGAGGCTATTTTTGAAAACAGTGGTTGTTTTATATATTTTAAAGATAGAGCACCTAAATTATTATCTGCAGAACAGAATGTTCAGGTAAATAGTCAAGAAGCAGTTTTGTTAAAGTGCGGAAATCATTTTTTGGATATGTTGAAGAAAACCGATGATGAACAAGTTGAAGTTATGGTCGTGCATTTATATCCGGAAGTACTAAAGAAAATATATGCAAACGAGTTACCTAAAATAATAGAGCAAGGAGACTGTAATATACAAAGTAAAGTAGTAGTGTCAAGAGAGGTTATTTCGAGATTTATAGAATCTCTAGAGTTCTATTTTCAGAATCCAATTTTGATAAATAACGATCTACTTGAGTTAAAAATAAAAGAACTGGTGTTATTGCTTATACAATCCGAAAATGTTTGTTCTATACAAGAATTAATCTCTGATCTATATTCAACTAGGAGCGTTCATGTAAAAAATGTAATCGAGTTGCACCGTTATTCGAATTTAGGATTAGATGAATTGGCTAAGTTATGTAATCTGAGCCTGTCTTCTTTTAAACGAGAGTTCAAAAAAGTGTTTAATGACACTCCTAATAATTACATAACTGACCAAAAATTAAAAAGAGCCAAAGAACTTCTTCGTATTACAGAAATGCCTGTCAGTGAAATCGCCTACGGAGTAGGGTTTAATGATCCTTTATATTTCACACGAATTTTTAAAAAGAAAATTGGCGGTTCTCCAACAGAGTATCGTCAAAAAAATATAGCTTGAACCTATAATCCATATCTGCGGACTTTTCCTCCATTTGTTGCCCATTTGATCTCAATACCTTTGTTTTAGAAACATTTTATAAAACAAATAACACATAAAAAGATTCAATAAATGTGTTCTAAAACAAATGAGTATGGAGAAAACATTAATTATAGTAACGCATCCTAAATTAGGGAGTTCTAAAATAAATAAACGTTGGATTCAAGAACTTCAGAAATACCCAGATAGATATGTTATTCATGATTTACATTCTACATACCCAACTCTGGAAATAGACGTCATAAAAGAACAACTTTTACTAGAATCTGTAAATAAAATTGTGCTTCAATTCCCGTTTTATTGGTTCAATTGTCCACCTTTTTTAAAGAAATGGATAGATGATGTCTTGACTCATGGATGGGCATTTGGTAAAAATAGCGGTTATAAACTTGCTGGTAAAAAGTTTGCATTAGCTGTTACTGCGGGTATTAAAGAAGAGGATTATAAGGCAACAGGGCAATACGAATATACGCTCGAAGAACTAACCAGACCTTTTGAAACTACATTTAAGTATGTCAAAGCAGATTATAAACCGCTCTATGCATTTTATGGCGAAGAACATAATCCAACTCAAGAGGATATCGAGGAGAATACCAAAAACTACATAAGCTTTATAGAAAACTTATAAATCAGGTAACTAAGAGTATTCGTAATTAATTAAACACCCCTAATAATTTTTAATAATAATAATGAATAAAGAAAAATGAGAAAATTATTTTTAATAGCATTAATAGGTTATTTAGTAACCTCTTGTGCAAATGAGGAAAAAGTAAAACATGTAGTAAAACCATTAGCTGAGCAAACAGCAGAACAAAAAAAGTATGAAGAAGACAATTTAATGGAAACCAGTCGCAAGTGGTCTAAAACATTTTCAACCGAAGAATATTTTAGTTTTATTGGAAAGGATGGTATAATGATGGCTCCAGATAAAGGGATGATACGAGGTCATGAAAAGATTAGAAAAATATTACAAGAATTTCAATCATTACCTGGTTTTAAAGTCGCTTGGGAACCACAAGAAGCTTTTGTGTCTAAGAGTGTTGATTTAGGTTATACAATAGATCTAATGTTAGTGAATTTTGATGGTGAAAATGGCAACACGGTAAGTCTATTTGAAAAAGTCGTTACGGTTTGGAAAAAAGATAAAAAAGGGGAATGGAAAATGGCTGTTGATATTTGGAATGTGGATCCTACTATCACCTCAATTTATAAATAAGCTCAACCTAAAATTAGTGATGTACAGGTGCATATTTTTATTGGGTTTCTTGTTTTTGTTTACAATAAACCTGATAGCTCAAGACAAAAAACTGTCTAAAGAAATACTTGTTGGTTTTATTTTTTCACCTTCTGCAACGACTATTTTTGAAGGAGATCCGCCGTTTTCTGTAGACACTTCACTATTCTTTACTGCTGCTATTGTAAAAGGGGATTGGTCCATAGCTCCCTACTATAATTTTGGTTCAAATGGAGCAGGTGCTTTTGTTAACTATAATATCTCAAATGAATTTGGAGCGTATATAGCAATAGATAAAATATTAACAGGAAACACAGGGAATTACTTTTTGGGTTTCACCACGCCAATATTAGAAAATTATATTCAAGGTTACATCGAAGTAGGAGGCACATTTGGAGATGATCCTACACCATTTTTAGGGATGGGACTTTATTTCAATATTCTTAAATCCATTAAGTCTTGGTAAAAAATAATAATAACCTTTTTCTTAAAAACTAATACTGAAATAGGTTGCTATTATAAATATTGTTAAAAATAGCCGATACACCAATTTAATTTTAAACACAAGACGTATTGTTTGTCAAATATGAATGAGTGTTGAAGGGTAGCAATAATCTGAAGATTGTGAGAAAAACATACACAATAACAAATTAATAAAATATAGAAATTCGACAGAGCATTAAGGTCATTATAATACTCTATGTAATCAAAAAGCAGATATTATGAAAATTATGGTAAAAATAGAGCTAGTTGCTCAACCAGAAAACACTGAAAAAGTCCACCATTTTTTTAAAAGAATACTTCCTGACACAAGAGATTATAAGGGGTGCGAAAGTGCAAAAATATCAAGATTTCCTATGGAACCTTATAAGTTTATCCTCATAGAGCATTGGGAATCTAGTCAGCACTACCTGGATTATGGAGAGTGGAGAAATAGAACAGGAGATTTTAAGATACTTAGGTCTATGCTTTTTTCAGAAATAGACTTACAAATTCTAGAAGTATTGACCGATGCATAAAAACAACAATAAATCCACAAAATAGAAATAATAAAATAAACATTAAAAAATGAAAAACACAATTAAAACCCTACTGATAGCAATCTTTACAATACCTATGGTATCTGCTCAAAATGCTGAAAAAATAATAGCAGATATGATTAATGAATTGGGAGGCAAGAATGCTTTCTACAATATGAAAAATGTCACTTATGATGTAGAATATAAAGATCCAAATATGCCAATGTCTCTTGTGAGTAAGGAAATCTATGTTTTTGATAAAGAGCGCTCTTTTGCAACATATTCTGAACATTCTATGTTAAAAGGAAAAGGTAAAGTAACAGAAGCGTATGACGGAGAAAATGTTTGGATAAAGTTTGATGATAAAATTTCTAATGATAAGCAAGCAAATCAAATAGCACGGTTTTGGAGAAAGACAAATTATTATTGGTTCGCCATGTTCTTTAAGTTACAGGATAAAGGATTAAATCTGCAACATATTGGTAACAAAAAAGTAGAAGGACGTGATTATGATCTGATAAAAGTAACATTTGGTAATAATATTGGAGACTCTCAAGATACTTATGTGTTATATGTTAACAAAAAAACAAAACTAATTGATCAATTATTGTTTACAGTCGTAGCATTTGGAATCACAGAACCAGAATTGTTAAAGCTTCATTACGAGACAATCGATGGTATAAAAGTACCTACAGAACGTGTAGAAATTTCATCTAATTGGAAAGGTGAAGTCATGGGTAAAAAATGGGCGACAACGTATTGGACAAATATCAAGTTTAATACTAAAATTGATATGAACATCTACGCAAAGTAGTTTAAAATAATATTCTGAGGATAAAAGTAAAATGTGAGATTAGAGAAGGATATTTTCTATTTAAACAATCCTATATCACTCCTCATAAAAAAATGTAAATAAATTATAAACCTTTAATAACTTAAAAAATGCCAACAGTAAAAATTAGTACGCCAAAAGGAATGCTTACAGAAGAAATTAAAAAAGAAATCCATCAAGGGATAACAGAATTGATGATCAAAACAGAAGGAAGAGGCAATGAAGATTTTGCCAAGTTTGTTACAGTAATCATAGATGAACAAGATCCAGTTAATTGGAGTATTGGAGGTAATGTGGTTACCTCTGAAATAGTCAAAAACCTTGTTTCAGCTTAACGAAAGATAATAGTTGATACGCCTATATTCATGAAGTAGTCTAAAGACGATGATATAAAAAAAATAAAAAATATGAAAACGTTTGAAAAATTTAAGTTAGGAGATATACAATTAAATAATAGAATTGTTATGGCTCCTTTAACAAGAAATCGAGCTATTAATAATGTTCCAAATGAATTAATGCGTAAATACTACGCACAAAGAGCTACCGCTGGATTAATCATTTCAGAAGGTACTTCACCCTCGCCCAATGGTCTTGGATATGCCAGAACACCAGGTGCATATTCTAAAGTGCAGATTGAAGGATGGAGAAATGTTGCAGAAGGGGTTCATGAAAATGGAGGAAATATTTTTGTACAACTAATGCATACTGGTCGGGTAACATCACTGTTAAACCTACCTCAAAATTCACAAGTGTTTGCACCATCTTCGATAACGCTAGAAGGAGAAATATATACAGACAGTAAAGGGTTTCAGCCACATGATACACCACGAGAAATGACTATTGCAGATATCAAAAAAGTTCAGGACGATTATGTGAACGCTGCAAAGCAATTGGTTGATGCAGGTGTTGATGGAGTCGAGCTTCATGCAGCAAATGGATATTTATTAGAACAATTCATTAATCCGAAAACTAACGTTAGAACAGACGAATACGGCGGAGATTATAAAAATAGAGCCCGTTTTGTACTGGAACTGGCAATACGCGTAGCAGATGTTATAGGAAGTAATAAAGTTGGAGTTCGTGTTTCTCCTTATGGTGTTTTTAATGATATGAAAGGAGATTATGATGATCTGGTAGATATCTATACATATATGGCAGAGGAGCTTGGTAAATTAGGTATAGCTTATATTCATATCGTTGATCAAAGAGTTGCTATGAATGCTCCTGATTTTACTACAAATATAAAACGAACGATAAAGACTGTTTTTGAAGGAAATATAATTGTAGGAGGAGATGTAGATAGCATATCTAAATCTGAGAAACTACTTAATGAAGGATACGATTTAGTATATATAGGAAGGCCATTTATTTCAAATCCAAATCTGGTTGAGAAGCTAAAAAATAATCAAGAGCTTATAGATCCTAATCCTGATACTTTCTATACACCTGGCGAAGTAGGTTATACAGATTATTAATTACAATTTTTCATCAACAAAAGAGTAGCCGTAATTAAACTACTCTTTCGTTTTCAATATTAGATGTAGATTCAATGTTTTAATTTGTTCATGATCAAGCTAACACTATAGAACTTCACTTCTACTAAGGTAATTCAACAGCTTCTTTTATTTTTTAAAACTACAAAAAAGGTGACCAACAATAAGGTCACCTTTCTAAATAACTTCAATATGAATTTTACTTATCTAAAGCCAGTTCTGGCTCTTTGATATTTGTTTTAATTTCAAATTGATTACTGGTATTTTTCTCTCCGCCAGCTTTTAACGCTTTTTCACCAGCAAAAAATGTTTTATGATCATCTCCTAAGTCAGAACCTGCCATACGTTGGTGTTTTACACAAGATACACCTTTTCGTATTTCTTGACGTTGAACAGAGTCTACATAAGCCAACATTCCCTCGTCTCCAAAATAACCTTCCACAAGATCGTTCATATGTAACGCAGTCGTATGATATGTTGGTAGTGTAATTAGATGATGAAATACACCAGCATCACGAGATGCTTCTGCTTGAAATAATCGAATCATTTCATCTGCTCGGTTTGATAATTCAGTACCATCATATTTAGCATCCATTAACTCAGAACGGTTATAATCAGATGTATCTTCCCCTAATTCTACCATAAGATCAAATGCCTGCTGACGGAAGTTGATCGTCCAATTAAAAGATGGAGAATTGTTGTATACTAATTTGGCATTTGGCACCTTTTCTTTAACTCGGTTTACCATATGCGCAATTTGCTTAACATTTGGCGTCGGAGTCTCAATCCATAATAAATCTGCACCATTCTCTAGACTTGTAACACAATCCAATACAACACGATCGATATTAGAACCTTCTTTAAATTTATACAAACCGTTTGGCATGCGTACCGGACGAACCAATTTACCATCACGTTTGAATAAGACATCATTTTCATTAACCTCATCTATAAGAACTTCCTCTGCTTCAACAAAATCCATGTACTGTGATGCCAAGTCTCCATCCTCCATAGATACGGGTAGTTTTTGTGTTAAACCGGCACCTTCAGAATCTGTTCGGGCAACAATTACACCTTCTTCTACACCCAATTCTAAGAACGCATACCGCAGGGCATTTAGTTTAGCTATAAAATCTTCATGCGGTACTGTTACTTTACCATCTTGGTGACCGCATTGCTTAGCATCAGACACTTGGTTTTCGATCTGAAGTGCACAAGCACCCGCTTCAATCATTTTTTTGGCTAAAAGATACGTTGCTTCTTCGTTACCAAAACCAGCATCAATATCGGCAATGATAGGTACAACATGGGTCTCAAAATTATCGATCTCGGCTTGAACATCTTCTCCTGCATCCAGACGACGAAAAAGATCATTTAATTCTACAGCATCAGCTTGACGTAAGAAGGTGTATATCTCTTCGATTAATTTAGGAACTGAGGTTTTTTCGTGCATGGATTGATCTGGTAAAGGCCCTAATTCTGAACGTAATGCTGCTACCATCCAACCAGAAAGATATAGGTATGTTTTATCTGTGGTGCCTTTATGCTTTTTTACCGCAATCATTTTTTGTTGGGCAACAAAACCATGCCAGCAACCTAAGGATTGTGTGTAATTTACACTATTAGCATCATAAGCTTCCATGTCTTTGCGCATGATAGAAGCCGTGTATTTGGCAATATCTAATCCTGTTTTAAATCTATTTTGTACAGCAATACGCGCCGCGTTTTCTGGATTTATGGTTGCCCAGGTATTTCCATGTTTTGCCTTTAGTTTACGTACGATATCAAGAGTCGAATTATAAGTAGTCATAATCTTGTTTTTAATTTTTATTTTAGGTTAATGTCTTTGTTTTAACTATTGTTTTTTTGAGCATTGTAATCATAACTATTGTAGTCAATCGTATTATTAATAGCCCAATTTGTAACCAATGTTTTAGTTTTTGCTTGAGATTTCATCCTTTAGATTTTTACCATTTTATTAATAATTTGAATCCCGATCAATATCTACGAAACAGCATTTGTGGGGTTCTTTTTTTTGCAATGCGATTAAGAAAATCATAACCTCATTTTTTCAATACTTCTAGATCACCTTTTTATGAAAGCTGTATATAGTTTAGACAAATGATTTATTGTTTTTCATAATTAATTACAGGACAATATTATAAAAAAGTTTTTGATAAAAAAAGCGAACGTTCGCTAAATATGTAAAAAAAGTTGAAATATTTTATGTTCGCAAAAGTTATTTTCTCTAGCTAAAAATTGTTGGAGATCAATCTTGATGTTTTGTTTTTTTACTGATAATCAATGGTTTATTTGTTTTTTGATAAGTTATTACCATTGAAATAATCTCAGTTTTTTGGTTTGTTGTGATTCAACTTTAATAAGATTGAAAAAGGATATAGTATTCTAAAAATTGATAAAATTATTCTGCTTTTCTGTACTTCGGATGTGTTTTATAACTATATCTTGTTATTAAGTTTGATAAGAATTTGGCTTTCATTGTAGAGATTTTATAGTTTAGAATGTTATAAAATTTCCGTTTTAGTTTTGTTACAAAAGAGTATAATCTTGTTGGTTTTATTAGAAATACTAAAAAAAAATAACCACCTCATTTTGAGATGGTCATTTTTGTTTGTGAATATTTTTGTTTTTAAAAGAACATCGGTTTTATTAAAAATACCAGAAAAGTATTTTTACAGTATTTTAATCATGAAAAATAGTCTGTGAAATTATTAGTAACTTCTTGTCAACTGTACCTATGGTATGATTAATTATTGTAATTGTATTCCAAATGCCTCATTAAAACCTTGTACAACAAAATCATTAATAGTGTCATCGTGATTTCCACTGCTAGTGATTAGGTTAACGTTTTTTGACTGCAAAAATTCAATTTCTGAATCGGTAAGTCTACCAACGGCTTCGTCAATTTCTCCATAAATGTAGGTGATGTTGGATAAATCTTCAAACGTATTAAGAAGTTCTGTATATCTATTCATCGACAATCCAGCGGCTAGTCGATCCAAATTTCTATCAATTAAGTCTGCACCAACTTCTTGGTCAATTATAGGAGTAATTCCGTTTTCAAAATACCCGGGCCTTCCTTCAGAAAATGCTTGCCACATAATAGCATTCATATCCAGTCTACCTACCATAATGAGATACTGATCTGCTGCATCTGCTCCTTTTTTTGCGATAAGATCTTGTGCTATAAATGCACCAAACGAAATTCCTAAAACATAAACGGTTCTTCCTTGATCTTTAAAATATTTGACGACCTTGTAAATCATTTCTACACTTTCTGTATTTAAATCAATAGCTCGATCAAATGTTATATCATTTGCTTCAAATAGACTAGGATTTAATGTTTGTGCTTGGTGTACATTGACCACTAAAAGGTCGGTAGTATCAAAAGTTTGAAAAATTTCGTCAACTTCACCTGTGCTGAGTTTTGTATCTGGTCCACTTTGGGCATTTACTATAACTGTAGATGCACCTTCATCTCCTTTGAAATAAATTAAATCTTTAATTTCCTTAGATATTCCAATAGTTTGATTGGCATCATCAGAGCTGCAGCTAATAAAAAGTAATGATAAAATAATTGTTGTTGTGTACTTGCTAAAATGTTTCATAATACTTTAATTTTTATGTTGTTTATAATTATTTGACAGGGTACCTTGTTTAGGGTAACCTCTTTTTAATAAGTGAATTACATTGTTAAAAGGTGTTATTTTTTTAAAATAGAAGGGTAAGACTGCCGGGGGTAATTTATTACCTCAACTAGTTTTGAAAAAATTGTATTTATAAAAAGTGTTCGCTTAGAAATTAATAGTCATGGTACTAAATCCTGCTATACCAAAATTGCCAAATGTCAATTCGGAATTTGTAGTATTGGTAATATTACCGATAATGTTAATAGGCAGGAATAAAGATGATAGCTCCAGATCATCTGGGTTTCCAAGTACATTGCGATAAAACTGAAACGTGTTAAAGTTAATATTGTTGATACTGATCCTTAATGCATCACCATTACTTATGTTATAACTAATGTCAAGATTTTTTTCTAATTCTTCATTTATAGCTCTATCATCAAATACACCTGATTCATCAGAAATTAACTCACCATCTTTAAGTACCTCTGAGCGAATTAAGTAGAAATTTTGTTCATCGATTGGGCTTGTAAAAGTTACCCGAACCGTGTTTCCGTTTTTTACCATATCTATAATGGGTATGGGTGATTTTAAAATTTCTTCTTCTGATATGAGTACAGTTTCATCAGGTAGCATGACTTCGATCCAATAAGTATTTCCAATTATGGGAGTAATTATTGCTGATGTTCTATATTCACCATTATTTACTGTAAACGAATCCGAAACCAACGAGACTGTATTGGATGCATCTCTTGTAAATAAGGATACTTGTGCATCGTTTATAGCACCAAAGGTGGTATCGGTTACCGCTACTGTTTTTTGAATTTGAACTGACACAAAACCTTCTTCATTGGTAAGCAATCCAGAAACAAAAACTTGCTCTTTAAATTCAAAATCTGGAGCGATGTCATCAACACAACTTGTTGCAATACATAAGAAAACAAGTATTATATGTATAGATAGTTTTTTCATGATTCTAAAATTTAAAATTATAAGATATGAAGGGTATTGGGGCTGGAATCAAAGAGATTTGTCCAGTTTCTAATTTGTTATCGTCCAAAGTAGAATTAATGGAAAAAACGTTTTTGCGACCATACACATTATATAACCCAAAACTCCAACTACCTTTCCAATTGGTTTTAGGATTACCTGTGGGTGTATAGGTAAACGAAATATCGGCTCTATGGGTATCTGGAACTCTAAAGGCATTTCTATCAGAAAATGTAAGAAATGAATCTCCGTTTATGCTCAGTCTACCATTGGGAAGAGTAGTGGGTCTTCCTGTTTGATAGGTGAAAAAAGCTCCCATTTCCCACTTTTTAGATAATTTATAATTTGCTGTAATATTCAATATATGAGGTCTGTCAAAATTTGAAGGAAAATATGCGTTGTTATTAATCTGTTCTGAAGAGAAATTACTTTTTGTTTTCCGTTTAGATACGGCATAGGTATAATTTGCATTTCCAGTTAGTCTCCCTTTATTTTTATGGACTGCTAACTCTAATCCATAAGAAAAACCTTTGGCGGGAACTAACTCGGTTTCTAAGTTGTCAACCACTCCTGACCTAGCTCCATTTTTATACTCTACTATATTGTCAAATGTTTTGTAATACCCTTCTATTGAAAAATTATAGTTTTGATCCTTGCTATCATATGCATATCCGGCCGAAAACTGATTCACTTCTAAGGGAGAAATGTACTCTCCAGATGGTTTCCATATATCATTAGGCAAAACTATAGTTTGAGCAGAAATTAAATGGATGTATTGAAACATTCTATTGTATCCTATTTTAAAAGCTTTTCGATCATTAAAATCATATTTTAAGGCCAGGCGTGGTTCTAGTCCAAAGTAACTTTTAGATATTTCGTTATTTTTAACCTCTCTAAAGCCTATAACTGTACTTGGCGTTTGAGGTAAATCAGGCCTATAGATCGCTATACTCTCTGCACCAAAATTTGCAAACCAGGAATACCGTAAACCTGTGTGCAGTGATAATTTATTCCATTGCTTTTCAATACTATAATACGCTGCTAGTTGTACTGCTTTTTCTTTGTCAAGAAGAACATTGCCTTCTGGTATTTTTTGTTTTGGAATAAATTGATATAAATTACCAGAAAGACCAAATCTCATTTTTGTAACAGGATTTGAATAATAAGTGAAATCAGGCTTAAAAATCCAATTTTTGATAGACCTATTAAAGGTGTCTTCTATGTCTTCTTCTCCAAGATCCTGTCTGGTTCCAAATGAATAATCATATTTACTATAAATACCTGTAATATTTGCAAATAATTTATTAGAAAAGATATGGTTCCATCGTAAGGTAGCAGTAGTATTTGTCCATCCAAGGTCTAAGTCAGAATCAAATCCCCCTTCACCATCTTCTTCTTGATTAAATTTTATAATATCAGCAGCAAAAAAACCTGAGGCATACAACGTATTGTTTTTATTGATGTTCCAGGTAAGTTTTGTATTCAAATCATAAAAATGGAATTTATCAACAGCTTCGTTTCCTTTAAAAAAAGGAAAAAACACATCAAAATAAGATCGTCTACCAGAGGCTAAAAAACTTACCTTATCTTTTTTAATAGGGCCTTCTATAGTAAATTTAGAAAACAATAACCCTAACCCACCTTCTCCCTTTATTCTTTTTGAGTCTCCGTTTTTTTGTCGAACCTCTAGTACCGATGATGCTCTACCTCCAAAACGTGCTGGGATTTCTCCTTTATATAATTGTATAACTTTTATAGCATCTGCATTAAAAATAGAAAACAATCCAAATAAATGAGAGGTATTGTATAAAGGAGCTTCGTCGAGTAGAATTAAATTTTGATCAACATTCCCACCTCTTACATTAAAACCGCTGGTTCCTTCGCCAACGCTACTAATCCCTGGTTGCGCTAATACCGTTCTGGTAATATCTGGTTCTCCCAAAAGAGCTGGTGATTTTTTTATTTCTGATGTTGTTAAATTAGAAGTCCCTCCAAGAATTGATGCTACCTGACTTTTATTGTTCTGATTTGATAATATAATGATTTCATCTAGCTCGTTTGAAGAGGGTTGAAGTTCTATCTTTATGTTCATATTACGTTGCAATTGTATTGCAACTTCTTTGGTTGCATATCCCAAGTGTGAAATTTCAAAAAGATAATCTCCTTTTGGTAATGTTATAGAATAAAAACCATATTCATTAGTAAATACCCCTTTGTTACTATTTTTGACAATAATACTGGTACCTATAAGTGTTTCGCCTGAACTTGCGTCTGTAATAACTCCAGAAATGGTAAAATCACCATTTTTCTTTTTGATTCTGGAAAGAATAATATGATTTTTTTTGATTTTATAAGAAATTGTAGAATTCTTAAAAAGTAATGCAACTGTTTTTGTTACATCCTTTTCTATAACGTTAATACTAAAATTTTGATCAACATCGATTATATCGTTATTTAGAATAAAATTGTAAGATGTTTGTTCTTCAATTTTATGTATAATTGATTTTAATGAACTATTTTCTTCCTCTAGTGTGACATTGTTTTGAGAAAAGCCATTGAATGCTAAGAGTTGAAAACAAAAAACAAGATAAAGAAAGAAGGATAATTTCATTAAGAAAATGGTTTTTCCATAACTATTTTTTAGCCATGGGATGACCTCAAAAAGGTTTATTTTCATAAATTTGAATATTGTTAATTTTTACTGATTTCGCGATTAGAATTTTTTAGCATTTATAGTGGGAAAATGGCAGTTTTCCCACTTTTTTATTGGATTATCCACTCATTAGTTTTTGTATTTAGTTTATATGTAAAATCTTTTGAGATTTTAAGGATTTCAAAAATCTCATCTATAGGAGTTGTATTATCAAAAGAACCTGTAAATTTAGAATTTGCAATGTCTTCATTTTTAAAGTGGATTTGTTTGCCAAATTGAGCTTTTAGGTCAATAGCTATTGCTCTAAAGGTTTTGTTTTCGAATTGTATTTTTCCTTCTTTCCAGGCAATTTTAGATTCATTAAGATCCATTTTAGACTTTACTACTTTTTTGGTGTTCTTATAAAAGATTACTTTTTCATCCGGAATCATTATAACACTTTTTTCAAACTGTATATCAGAAGTAACCTCTACTTTACCTGTAAGTAATTTTGTTTCTGTAATAGGACTATCCATGTACGATTTAACATTAAAACTGGTACCTAAAGCTTTTACTGTAATGTGATCTGGTGTGGTAACTGTAAAGGGGTGTAATGTATCTTTTGCAACTTCAAAAAATGCTTCTCCTTCCAGGTGTAAAGTTCTTGGAGTTTCTGCATCATAGTATAAGCTACTTGATGCATTTAACCAGACTTTGGAGCCATCTGATAGTTCTATGTTCTTTTGTTCACCAAAAGTTGTTTGTACGACTATTTGATTGTTATTTGATAATAAAGTATTGTATAGATATGTTCCAGAAATTACTACAATCAGTATGGCTGCATATTTTAGCATGTCTTTCCAACCAGTTGTCTTTGGTTTGACAGTATTAAAAAAACGTTTTTTAGCTTGTTCGATAGAAGGACTTTGTTCAGAAGTATGATTATGAATGGTAGTTATTTTGATAAATAAATCTTCATCAAAATCTGTAGAATCCATCCATTTTTCTACTTTTTGAATCGTTATATCATCAGCCTTTTTTGAGATATATTCCCAAAGTTCGGTTTCCGTAATTTTAAAATGCTCCATACCAAAAAGGTGTTTACTACTTATAAGACGTTTGCCAAGCAGGGTCTCCCTATTAAAAACCCGTTTTTTTCTTAAAAGTAATCCTTTAAGCCGTTCTTAAATGCTGTTAAAGCCTTTGAAATATGAAGTTCTACGGTTTTTATAGAAATGCCTTTTTGTTTAGAAATTTCTTTGTAAGTCAAACCTTTATCTCTTGATAGTTTGAAAATATCTGTTGTCTTTTGTTCGAGAGTAGTATAAATATCTTCAATACGCTGTACTAATTCCCATTGTTTATCAATATGGGTTTCTATACTGGTGTTAAGAGCATATAAATTAGTATGTCTTTCCCTGGTCTGTTTTTTTCTATAATCATCTATAATTTTATTTTTGAGGGTTGTGATTAAAAATGATTCAATAGAACGTTCGGACTCCTTGATATGCTCAAAATTTTCCCATAGCTTGATAAAAGTTTCTTGAACTAACTCCTCAGAAAGGTCAGTTTCTTTTAAAACTTTAAAGGCATAATTGTACAATCTGTTATAATGCTTGTCAAACAAATTGGAAAATTTGGCCTCTTTGATAGAATTCGATTTGATTTTTTTATTCAAATAATTTAGTAAAGGTTAGTATTGCTAAATTATATAAAAAACGTTCAAAATTCATTTCTGTTACATTTTACTTCCTCATCACATTTTTTAATTTTTAATTGAATATATCAATCGTATCCAATACACGAATAATGGTATTTTTGCTGAGGCTAATTTAAATCAAGAAGCCAAAGATTTATACACTAGACTACAAACACTAACACAAAAGGGTATTGCTTTTGGTCAACAAGAGCCCTTTGGAGCTGGTAATAATTTTCCAATGCCAGATAAACTTGATAAAGATTTCAATGAGGTAGTCAATGATTATCCTGCTATAGTTGGTTTTGATCTTGAACTTATAGGTAATCAACCTGATGTTGATCCTTTTATAGAAAAATTTACTAAATCTGTAATAGAGGCTCATTAAAATGGAAGTATATTACCATGAGTTTGCAAGCGACAAATCCCAATGACTTAATGTCTGAAAAATTTGATTCCATATTATTGTCCATGTCACACGTATTTATACTTGATTTGATACGTGATTTCCTCTGTTTTAGGCTGGTTTGCATCCAAGACAATGCTTTAGTGTTTATTTTAGTGTAGTGCTCAACAGGATGTAGTTGAGTTTTACTCTTTATCATTAATACAGATAATGAACTTTATCACTAAACATTTTTAAAACCAAGATCATGACAAATCATTTGCAAATACAAGAGTTTTCATCAATTAGAAAGGTAATGGATATGCCATTAGAAGATTTTTTGAAAGAATTAGGTGTCCAAAAAGAGATGCTTCTTGAATTACGGAGTAAAATTAATAAAACTACCCAAGATTCAAATTTACTATATAATAGAATTAGAAATGAAAGGATAAATGTAGCCAGTTTTTTAGGAGATAATATTTTTAGACCTGATAACAGGCGTAGAAAACATGAGGCTTTAAATGAGATATTGAGCTTAAGGGATATCTCTTTTAATACAGAGCGTTTAATTACTTATTTGGTTAAGTATGAAGATGAGTTGCTAGCTATTGGACAGTATATGAAGGAATGGAGAAAAATGATTTTAGATTTTTTTCCAATTATAAAAGCTCAAATACCTGTAGTGCCAAAGTTCAAAAAAGATTGGGAAGTAGAATTAATATTAGCTATAGGAGAAGCACTTGTATTGAAAACATTTAACTCATTAAAAACAATGGGTTTTAAGAAGGCAACGGCAGAAATGGCAATTGGATTGTTGTTGATTATTGTATCTGGAATTCTTTCTGGTGAACGAAGAAAGGAAAAATTTGAAAAATTTAGAAGAGATGCTCGTACTGCTCATAAATCTATGAATGAAAGTATATTTATCCCACTTCAAAAAGCAAAAGAGAATATGGACAAATTTTTTAAAGATCTTGGCAAATCATTATTAGCAAAAGGCTTAATTGATAAAAAAAGTGCAAAATATCCAGATCTCATAGTGAAGGCGGTCAAGGAAAAAACTGTCGAAATCAGAAATTTAAATATGATCTATGATGATTTAGCAGAAAGAATGAAAAAAGGTAATATCCGTGATTTAAAAAGGATTACAGATACTGTTTTAAATGATACAGATAAAGCTGTAAAAGAAAAAGAAAAAATTAGATATATAATACAAGTTGCTTATGGAATGGAAAATAAGATAACCAGTTATGAGTTAAGTTTATATTCTAGTCTTGATTTAAAGACCATTAAAAATATCGAAGTGTTACGAAAGCTGGATAATGGCCAAACAGCTGAGCAAATTGCCTTATTTTCAGAGGTACCCAAAGAAATTATAGAGGAGATGGAACAAAACCTAAAACAATGGCAAGAACTAAGAAAAATGTCCGCATAGGGCAAATGCAAAATGTCAATTACTCAAAACGTCTTTATTATTGTATGCATTAGAATCGATATAATATAATATTGTTTGCAGGTTGTGTAATTTATAAACCAAACGGCAAGATTCGAGGCTAATGAGCCTGTTTCTAATACGAAATAAAAAGCTTTAGAATATCTCTGAAGCTTTTTTGTTGCCAAAATTTTATTAGCCTTGACAGGATGAAAAGCTAACTCTAAGTCTAACTTTAAATCATAATTGACTAGGTTTTAAAGCCTGAATCCTTTAAAACAAGAAAGATGTGCTAAAAAAATTAGCTATTTGTGAGTAAAATAAATGTAGTACTATCTTATTGTTCGTGTAGCTTATAGTGTTTTTTTGTTTGTGTAGATATTGTTGAAGGCGCTAGCTTCAAATAATAATATTTTTATTGCTAATTTTTTTAGCAAACGTAAAAAAATGTATTATATTTGTTTTTTAAATAGAATGAAAATATGTAATGTGTTCATTGCATACCAATAAAATAGATGTTATATGAGTTTGTTTAAGAGATTATTTACTATAGGAAAAGCAGAAACAAATGCAATAGTCGATAAATTGGAAGATCCTATAAAAATGACAGAGCAAGGGATTCGAGATATGAAAAAAGATCTAGAAAATAGTCTAAAAGCTTTAGCAGAAGTTAAAGCACTAGAAATTAGATCTAAAAATGAAATTAGAAAAGATGCTCAAAGGGCTGAAGATTATGAAAAAAAGGCAATTTTGTTACTTAAAAAGGCGGCAGACGGTCAATTAGCATCGGATGAAGCTGATCGTTTGGCTAGTGAAGCATTACAAAAAAAAGCAGCATGTGAAGAGCATGTAGAAAGAACTTCAAAAGAACAGTTATTATTGAGCCAAAATGTTAGTAAGTTAGAAGGTAATGTAAAAGAATTAAGATCCAATATTAATTCTTGGGAAAACGAATTGAAAACTTTAAAGGCAAGGGTGAAAGTAGCGTCTGCTACCAAAAATCTAAATAAACAAATCTCTGAGATTGATTCTTCCAATACGATTTCTTTATTAGAAAAAATGAAAGAAAAGGTAGAACAAGAAGAAGCCTTATCTGACGCTTATGGAAGTATTGCTAATAAGGGAAAATCAATAGATGATGAAATAAATAGCGTACTACAGGATAGTACTAATGATAAGGTGTCGGATAATTTGGCTGAATTAAAAGCAAAAATAGCTTCAAAAAATAAGGATAACTAAAAAATAATGAAGCCAAAGACCTGTTGGTTTTTATTTACAGGTGTTACATATGAAGCGGTTTAGATTTGGTTAAAAAATCATTATTTTTCGCTAGAATAAAAAAATAAACCACTTCGTAATTAATTGTTGCTAGTAAGCTAACCTTTAAACTACTTTACTTACAAAAATGAATGGACTAGGATTACACATACTTATGGAGTTTTATGAATGTTCTGATACTATTCTTAATAAATTAGATGTATTAGAAGAATCTATGAATGAGGCAGCAAATGTTGCTGGCGCAACCATAATAAAATCAGTATTTCACCAATTTGCACCACAAGGAGTAACAGGAGTAGTTGTTGTAGCCGAAAGTCATTTGGCAATACATACTTGGCCAGAACACGGGTATGCTGCGGTAGATTTCTTTACTTGTAATACTGATATGGATTATCTTACATCGTATCAATTATTAGCCAAAGCATTAAATTCTAAAGTTCATAATTATAAAAGTGTAGAACGTGGTTTGATAAATAGTAACATAAAGCAACTAGATGAACTATAAAAGATTTAAAAAGCGTTCGTATGAGATTTTAGAAAAAGGAGCGCCTGATGATAAATGGAGTAGAAGAGTTGACCTATTTATTATTTCATTAATTTTTTTGAATGTAGTAGCCGTCGTTCTCGAATCTGTTAATTCATTAAAAAAAGATTACCAATCTGTCTTTGACACTATTGAGATTTTTTCTATTTGTGTTTTTACGGTCGAGTATGTTTTTAGAATATGGTCTATTACAGAAAAAAAAGAGCATTCGAAACCAGTAATGGGACGATTAAAATATTTATTTTCTTTTTATAGTATAATCGATTTAATTGCTGTGGTACCTGCTTACATTCCTTTGTTAATTACTGTCGATTCTAGAGTTATCAGAGGGGTAAGATTAGTTCGCTTATTTAGAATATTGAAACTATCAAGATATAACAGGGCTTTTAGTCACATTCGTACTGTAATTCGATCTAAAAAAGAAGAGTTAATAATTTCGCTTTTTGCGGTATTAACATTATTGGTAGTATCCTCAAGTCTAATGTATTTTGTAGAAAATAAGGCACAGCCTGAAGCTTTTTCAAGTATCCCAGCAACAATGTGGTGGGGAGTTGCTACACTTACAACGGTTGGTTATGGAGATGTATATCCAATTACGTCATTAGGTAAATTTATGGCAGGGATAATGGCCATTTTGGGGGTTGGACTATTTGCGTTGCCTGCAGGAATTTTAGCAAATGGATTTGGCGATACTTTGGAAAATAAAAATAAAACCTGCAAACATTGTGGTAAGAATGTAAATTAATTTATATGGGAATATTTGATTTTTTTAAGAAGGATAAAAGCGAAAGCATTGTAGATTTCACAGTGAATGATCTCAAAAAAGGATTTATGGTTGATTACTTCATAAAAACATGGGAAGTTAAATCTGTGTATTTATATGATTGGGGAAATAATTCTTATGCAAGAGAATGTTTTTTAGATTCTGGGGATGAATCCTTGTATCTTTATATTGAAGAAGATGATGAATTAATCTGTTCTGTTTGGAAAAAAATGGATCTATTAGACATTCAATCTAATATAATGGAAAGTATTATTGCTAATGATGATGCCCCTGGTACCATAAACTATAATAATAGTATTTTTACAAAAATAGATTCTAGTATGGGGCATTGTATAGAAGAAGGAGAGGAAGAAGAATATGACGAACTAATCAATTGGACATATCAGAATAGAGATACTAAAGAGTTGATCTCGATAAGTAGAGTTGGAGAAGAAGAATTCGAAGCTTCTCACGGGAGTTATGTAAAAGAATATGAGTTTTCCAATATTCTACCAAGATAAAATTAAAAGAATGAGCACATCAAATTTTGTAAAAGTAACAGTATTAGGATTCTTTATATTGAATTTTATAGCAGGTTGTAGCACAAAGAATTTTAAAAAAACACCATTAGATAATTATATCGTAGAAAATAGTAGTGAAGAAGAGTTCTCTGTAATTTTAGAGGATATGGATGTTGAAGGTACTTTTTTTAATACGTATATGCATAAATATAGAGTAATTAAGCATAAAGAAGATGATATGCCGTTTGAAGAGGTTTCTGATTGGGTTGAAGTAGACGAAAAATTCTTTACCAAACATGAAGATAATTTAGGAATGGTTATTTTAGAAAAACAAGGTCAGGGGAAGATTTCTAAAGCCGCGTCTCCTCCCGGATATCGATATGTAGGTGATGATAGATATGGTGAATGGAGAACACATAATGGTATTACTTTTTGGGGATTCTATGGGCGATACATGTTTATGAATCAAATGTTCGGCATGATTAATAGACCTGTATATCGACAAGACTATGATACGTATCGTGGTGGAGGGTATTATGGAAAAAGAAATTATTATGGCCCTAAAAAAGGGAATGGCCAACTCTATGGGACAAATTCTCAACAAACTAGAAAAGAAAAACCTAATTTTTTCAGGCGCAGAGCTTCCAAATCAGGTTGGTCCTCCTCAAGGAATAGATCAGGGAGTAGATCTAGAAGTACAGGTTTTGGTAAATAATCTTTTTATAACAAGTTATTAATTCAAGAAGATATGCAGTTTAATTTTTTAGAAACTATAGATAATTTGGTTACGGCATTAATCTATTTATTTGTAAGTTTTGCCTTGTTTTTAGTTGGTAAAAAAGTATATCAACTCTTACATAAGAGTGTTAATATTGATCAAGAATTAGTAGAAAAAGATAATCTGGCATTTTCATTCGCTAATGTTGGCTATTATATAGGGCTGGTTATTGTAATATCTGCAGTTTATTCTGGTGATGGGATTGGCCATATCATAGATGATCTTATTGAAGTTGGAATCTATGGCTTATTATCTATTGTTTTACTCAATATATCTATTTTGATTTCTGATAAACTGATATTAAGAAAGTTTTCAATTAAGAAAGAAATTATAGAAGATCAGAATATAGGAGTAGGTGTCTTAGAAGCTGCTATATGCATTGCTAATAGCTTAGTGATTTATGGGGTTATTACCGAAAATCAAGATAGTTTTATCGAAATTTTAATAATGTGGGGTATTTCACAATTTGTGTTAGCACTAGTAAGTCTGGTATATAATAAGATAACACCATATGATATTCATGAACATATCAAAAATGACAATGTAGCTGTGGGGATAGGGTTTTCTGGAGCCATAATAGCTGTTGCTAATCTCATACGTTTTGGAGCGCAGATGGAAGCAGATAGTTGGATTATAGTTGGTGAAAATTTCTTACTTGAAACCGGTATAGGTCTGTTATTACTGCCTCTGGCAAGATTTTTAACCGATAAAATATTATTACCCAAAAGAAGGCTTACTGATGAGATTATAAATCAAAAAAAACCTAATAATGGAGCTGCCGTTATCGAAGCCTTTTCATATATCGGTGGATCGATACTTATCTGTTTAAGCTTTTCATAAAAGCTTCACTTTTTAATATTCCGATGGTTAAAATAAATAAGGGTTTTTGGCTTAAGATTGCCATTTTTGCGACTGGAATTTCTGGATTGACTTCAGAATTTATATTGTCCACATTAGCTTCTTATTTTATAGGAAATGTAATAGTGCAATGGACTGTTGTATTATCCATAATGCTATTTGCCATGGGAATCGGTAGTCGAATGAGTCGGCTGATAACCAAAAAGATATTGCTCACGTTTCTTGGTATAGAATTTTTATTATCAATTTTAATTAGTTTTTCACCACTATTAGTATATGCAATAGCTTCCAAAACAGAGTTTATACATATTATTATCTATGGGCTAGCATTGTT
Organism: Aquimarina algiphila; assembly: GCF_947494415.1. Lineage (NCBI taxonomy): Bacteria > Pseudomonadati > Bacteroidota > Flavobacteriia > Flavobacteriales > Flavobacteriaceae > Aquimarina > Aquimarina algiphila. The sequence continues at coordinate 300,492 of NZ_CANLVC010000010.1, forward strand.
AGTAGGTTTTTGTATAGGGTTCGAAATTCCTTTAGCAACGCGATTAAATGAAACTTATGAACCTTTAAATAAAAATATTTCCAATATTATGTCCTGGGATTATATTGGAAGCCTTATTGGAGGCTTGTTATTTGCATTTTGGGGTTTGCCAGAATTGGGAATTACGAACACCGCATTTGTTTTTGGAGCTCTTAATTTTGTAGTAGCCATACTCTTATTTCTTAACTATCGAAACACATTATTCAAAGAAAAAAAATGGATAATTACCAGTATACTAGCATTGGTTTCTTTACTAAGTATAGGGTTTATAAAGTCAGAAGACATAGTTTTATATAGTGAGCAATCTAGATATAAAGATAAGATAGTCTATCAGGAACAGTCTAAATATCAACACATTACTGTTACACAATGGAAAGAACATTATTGGTTGTACATTAATGGGAATCAACAATTAAGCACTTTTGATGAGTTTCTATACCATGAACCGATGGTACACCCTATTATGGCGCTTACTCCAGAGCATAAAAATATCTTGATAATAGGAGGAGGAGATGGTTTTAATGTAAAAGAACTATTAAAATATGAAGATGTCCAAACCATCACATTAGTGGATTTAGATCCAGCCATGACACGCTTGGGTAAAGAATTTGAAGGGATTGTGAAATATAATGAATCAGCATTAAGTGATCCTAAAGTAACCATTGTTAATGGGGATGGGTTTACTTTTTTAGAAAAAAACGAAGCTTTTTACGACATTATTCTGGTTGATTTACCAGATGCAAAAACCATTGAAATTAATAAGCTTTATTCCTTAGAGTTTTATCATCTGATACATCATGCACTACGACAAAATGGTCATATAATTACGCAGGCAGGTAGTCCATATTATGCAACAAAAGCATTTTACTGCATTGATAAAACTATGAAAGCTGCAGGATTTACAAACTTGCAAATGCATAATCAGGTATTGACTTTGGGAGAGTGGGGTTGGATCTTAGGGAGTAAAAAATATACCAAAGAACAAATGATAAAGAGATTAAAACAAACCTCTTATGAAAGACTTAATAATAAATGGCTAAATAAAGAATCGATAGATTTAATCACTTCTTTTGGTAAACCCCTCATAGATACAACCAAGATCGAAATTAATACAATTAATTCACCAATGCTTTATAAATATTATTTAGATGGTAATTGGGATATGTATTAGATAAAAGCAGTATTAACCATTTTTGCAGCCTGTATCCCAGAATCCATAGCATCAAATAAAAGAGGCAAACGTCCAGTATCTGATCCTGCAAAGGCAAGACCATCTGTTAATAGAGTTCTGGATTTAGTTAAATATCCAGGTTTAGGAAGTGGCATAGCATGTCCTAACAGCTTGACGTATACTTCTTTTACAGCAATGATGATGTCTTTTTTGTAATAGGTAGACATCTTTTGTATTGTTTCATATACTATAGTATCATAAGAAGTTTCGATATTTTGGACACTATAATGATGCATGTCAGGAAAACAGTAATATGCCGTAAGTACACGCTCCTGTTTTTGATTCTGAATTTTGGAATCAGTAAAACCTAAAAAGGTAGTGTCTGTAGAGATAAAATCATTTTGCCATTTACTATTAGGTAGTGTAATTGTCTCATTAAGCACCACATTAATAATTACCCAAGGTGTATAAGAAATATCCTTAAATTGAAGATGAGATTTGGGATGAATGTATTTTAGGGCATGTTTTTGCCCTCCATAAATCACAGTATTAGCAACTACCCTTTTTCTAATCATATTCTTGGTGTCTAATATGTCAACATGCCATTTATTGATTTCTTTTTTCATTCCAAAAACTAAATGATCACATTGTATATTATCAGAAGGAAGTTGATTCGCCATTTTTTCTATAAAATAGTAGTTTCCTTGTGTTGGTGAGAATACCTTGATATTCTTATTGGTGTAATATGGTCTACATGTATAATAATGAATCCCAGCTAAAGCCGAAACTTGTTTAGAAGTACCTCCATAATCATCCAGCATCTGATAATCTATAGCATTAATAAACGAACTGTCAATAGGTAAGTATTTATTTAGATAATCGTAGAATGTAATACGATCAAGGTCATAAAATTCTGAAGAAATCGAAGTACTTGGTAAGAGAAATTTTCCCTTTAAGTCTTGTAATAAAGAAAAGAAGTTTTTACGTAAATCAGAGTTTAGTAATACAGAAGTTTTCATTTCCCCGTGCATATAACAAGCTTCTTCTTGATCAGAATCAATAAGGTATTGTCTGTCGATAAAATCCCACAAATTGGTATGTGAATTGAATCGTATTATATTTAATTTCTCTAGTAATTTTAATCCTTCCTGTCCATAATTATGTAAATAGGTGTGTTCATAATGTGCGCCTTGCGAATACAATACATTATTAATAGATAAAGCGCTAGAAGTGCCTCCCAAATTCGAATTTAACTCACAAACTAAGAAATCATTTGATGGTAACGAGCAGGCCGCAGCGAGTCCAGAGATTCCTCCACCTACAATAAGTGTTTCTGTGGTCAAAGTAGAATTTATAGGCAGTTGAATTGCAGATTTAACAAGATGTCCTGTAGCGCTATTAGAATCAATATGAATAGGGAAATTAGGTTTAGATATAGCTTCTCTGTTCCATTTTTTACAAGCCGTAATGGTTATTAATCCTCCGCTAAGGTATAAAAATTGACGTCTATCCATCGATGTGTGTTATAAAAATTTGGCCCATGTACCATCTAAATAATATTTATAGAGCACAGGATTACGTATTGTATTTATCTCTACACTGTCTATTTTGATTAAATCTCTACCAAAGGAAGTCATTAAATTCATAGATTCATTGGTAATCCATTCTACTTCTATATCCTCAAAATTCATATCCAAAAGACGTTCTTTGAGTTCACCTTTGCTTTCTTGTTTAGATCCGATCACCCAACCCCATTCTCCAAAAGAATATACATGATTGCGAATAGGAAATGCTGTAAAACCCGAAGCACTTATTGTTTTTTCGATCGATCGAAAAGCTTTTGTAGTATAATAAGGGCTAACTGCCTGTGTAATTATATGTCCAAAAGGTCTAAGCCTGCGATGACAAAGTCGATAAAACTCTTTAGTATATACTCTGTTTAAATCAATACTTTTAGGATCAGGAAAATCCAGAATCATCACGTCATAGAATGCAGTAGTATTTTCCAAAAATTGAAACGCATCTTGATTCACTACTTTTACTTTTGGATCATAGTATGCACTATCATTCATCGTGGTGAAGATTTCATTTGATTTTCCGATTTTTGTCATTTCAGGATCAATATCTACCAATGTAATTTGTTCTACATCCTTATATTTTAATACTTCTCTTATTGCGCAGCCATCACCAGCTCCAAGAATCAGTACATTACGGGGATCCTTGGTTAGTTTCATAACAGGATGCACTAGTGGTTCGTGGTATAGAAACTCATCAAAAGTACAGAGTTGTTTACTTGAGTTTAGGTACAACCAATAATGTTCTTTCCATTGTGTAATGGTGATTTTTTGATAACGTGTTTGCTTAGAGAATACTACTTTGTCATTGTATCTTTTTTGTTCTCCATACAATACAATCTCGTCTGCATTATAACTTAAAAATAGAATGGTACATAATATGACAGGAATGGTAATAGTAAAAGGTATGCGATAAGATATGTCTATATATTTTTTGAGTCGTATAAAAAGAGCAATAGCTACCAAAAAATTAATCCCACCAAGAATAAAAGGCGTATGGGTTAAACCCAAAAAAGGTAAACCAACAAAAACAAAAAATAAACCACCGATGAGACTACCATAGTAATCATTTTCCATAACACCAGCAATATTAGTTCTCAACTCTTCATTGTCCTCATTAATACGAGTTACTAACGGAATTTCCATACCGATTAATAGTCCAATAGCAATACTAAAACTATAGATGACTACTCCAATATTTTCTGTAATTCCCATCAAGAAATACGTAGTGAGTGCAGCTGTAGATGTAAGTAGTGATAATAAAAACTCAGCGATCAAAAATTTTTCTAAAATTTTTGTTGTAAAAAGTGTACTTAACCGACTTCCTACTCCCATAGAAAACAACATAATCGAGAGTATCATCGTCCATTGAAAAACTGAATCCCCAAGAAAATAAGTGGCTAGAGTAGATAAAATGTACTCTGCTACGATTCCAGAAAGTCCTGTAGCAAATAGAGCAAGTTTGAGAATTCTAGATTTTTTTTGTGACAAGTGTTATACATTAATAGGTTTACAATGGTGTTCGTGTAATCTTTCCAAAATTACATAGAAAAAAATGAAAAGAGAGAATAGGATTGTAATTAACTTATTTCATACATATGAGTGCAAAAATGACATTGTGAGATAACATAATAATGTTTAGTGAGTAAGTATAGGTTAGATATCTTAACGTTGGTTTTTTGTTAGCAGAAATAACCGCATTTCCTTAGGGTAGTGAGCGTCCGAAAAAACAATGTATTCAAAATTGAGGCAGTAATAATTTCGATCATACATTTTGACTTTAACTTCATTTGACAGTAAATAATCTGATTATTAAAAGACGTAGCATGATCATTAGCTACTCAAGCTAACGTTAGAACTAAATTATATCCTAGATTTATAGTGAGTAATTTGTTTCAGTACTTCCTTTTTATGTTTTAGTCTTTTTTTAGATTCTGAATCTACTTTTGTAATCAATTTAAAAGATATTAATATGGAATTATCTAAAAATATAAAAGACAAAGTTGTTGTCATAACAGGTGCTAGTAGTGGGTTAGGAGAGTCTACAGCACGTCACCTTGCTGCTTTAGGTGCTAATGTTGTATTAGGAGCTCGTAGAGAAGCTTCATTAAAAACGATTTCAGAAGAAATAAATGCCGAAGAAAGAGGTGAAGCTGTTTATTTAAAAACCGATGTTACCAAAAATGATGAAGTACAGAATTTAATTAATAAAGCCATGGATACTTTTGGTAAAATTGATGTTTTAGTGAACAATGCAGGTCTAATGTCTATTGCTCCAATGAGTGAGGTAAAAGTTGAAGAATGGGATAGAATGATTGATATTAATATTAAAGGAGTACTTTATGGAATTGCAGCTGCATTACCTGTATTTCAAAGGCAAAACTCAGGGCATTTCATTAACATTGCATCGGTTGCAGGAATTAAAGTATTTAGCCCAGGAGGAACAGTATATAGCGGAACAAAATTTGCCGTAAGAGCTATTAGCGAAGGGTTACGGCATGAGGTAGGAGGAGCTATAAGGACCACTACTATTGAGCCTGGAGCTGTTGATTCTGAATTAAAACATGGGAGCTCTCATAAAGAAAGTGTTGATAACCTTAATGCATTTTATGATATAGCCATTCCTTCAGAATCAGTAGCCAGAGCAATTGCATATGCAATAGAACAACCTGCCGATGTTGATATTAATGAAATAGTACTTCGTCCTACAGTGCAAGATTTTTAATAATTTCATATAGTTAATTTACCATAAATCTGGCAACATTTATTTTACTAGATTTATGGTTCATTTTATTTCGTTTTATGATCCCACATTTTAATAGTATAAAAGGTTTTAACCGGTATCTTAATCTAAAGAGTCCTAAAAAAGACCTCATAGATGTGGTTAAATATGATGACTATGATGATTTAAAATTAGAGTCTGCTGGGATTACTTTTGACTATTATATGATTGCGTTTAAACGTAACATGAGTGATTTGCGTTGGTACGGAAATACAGAATATGATGAGAATTCTGGTTTCTTATATTTTTTAAGTCCAAACCAGCGTATTGAATGGAAATCCAAAAATCAATGGAGTGGTTATCATATTATGATTTCTCCCATATTGCTTCAAGAATTTAATATTGATTTTAACTTTTTTAAGTATCAAATTTCAGAAGCACTTTTCCTTACAGAAGAGGAACAAATGAGAGTAGAAACATTGTTTGAGCAAATAAACGATGAATATCTAAAAGATGATTATTCGATGGATTTATTAATGGCCTATTGTAATCTGTTTTTTACCTATGTACAAAAATGTTATCATAGACAATTTAATAGCAGGCAACCATTACATAATAAATTAGTGGTAGAATTTAAAAAACTGTTGAATACTTATTACTTAGATAATCCAAATCAACTTCCTTCAGTAAATTATTTTGCCGAAAACCTGAATTTGTCACCTAATTATTTTAGTGATTTAATAAAATATCATACCGGAAAAACTACCATTGAAATCATTCATGAAAAGACAATATCAATTGCTAAAAAAGATTTAAAATCTACAAATAAACCTATTTCAGAGATAGGGTATAGTTTAGGGTTTGAGTACCCTACATATTTTAGCAGATTGTTTAAAAAATTTACAGGAAAGACACCAACCGAATTTCGAGAAATAAATACTTCAGGTAACAAAAGTATATAGAGCATAGCTAATTAGATTAAGAAGTACGACAATACAAAAAAAATGGCATGTGATCCAACAAAAATAGTTTGACATTCATTGGGTTATCTATGTTTTTTGGGAAACAGAATTTGAGGTAATAACCACAGGAGGTAAATGATATTAGAAGAATCAATAAAACCTAATTGTACCAGATAAGTATCCTTTTATCCATTCTTTAAAATGTACAACCGATATATTTTTGTATGACCTTCATCTTTGCAATTTAATTTTTAAAAACCTTAAAAAATAGAAAAAATGACACAGAAAATAGTAACAATAGATCAACCAGAATATTATCAGCGCAGATCACAAAAAACCGAAAATGGTTTTGGATACTCATTCGCGGTAAAAATAGGAAACCTTATTAAAGCTTCGGGAGCAGTAAGTATGGATGAAGAAGGAAAACCAACTGCTGTTGGGGATTATACACAACAAATGAAAAATTGTTATGCAGATATTGAGAAAATGCTAACGCACTATGGTTGTACTTTTGACGATGTTATTGTAGAAAACATTTACACTACAAACATGTCTCTATTTTTAGAAAATCTAGAGTATCGAAAATCGTTATATAAAGAAAATCGCTACCCAAAATCAACTTGGCTGGGTGTTAAAGAATTAGCAATGCCAGAACTTATGATCGAAATTGAAGTAGAGGTATATAAACCACAATAGTAAATGTTTTGACTATTGATAAACGTATAATATTATGACACAAAAAAAATCAAATACAGTTAAAGAAGGTAATTTTTTATCCCCTCTTATATCTGCTAAAGAACTCAATGATATCTTGGGTACAGCTAATGTCAAAGTCTTTGATGTTAGAGGCACTTGGGGAGACAATCCCAGATCACTATATAATGACTATAAAGAAGGGCATATTCCTACCTCAACTTTTCTGGATTGGAGAAAAGAATTTATAGAGCAAGATATAGTGCCAAATTTGGCACAAGTAGCATCATTCGAAGAAGTGAAACAATCCTTTAAGAATTTGGGGATTAATAAAGAAGATACGGTAATACTTTATGATGATGATTACCATATGTTTGCCGGCAGAATTTGGTGGGCTATGCAATATTGGGGCTTTGATAATGTGCGTGTTCTTAATGGAGGACTCAAATATTGGCAATCACAAGATTTACCAATCTCTCAAGAAATTCCTGAAATCTCAATAGGTACATTTGAACCCATGTGTCAAGAGCATTTGAGAATAACTCTGGAAGATTTTTTGATCAAAAAACACAATGCTTGTGTTTTAGATGGTCGCGGTATAGTGGGGTATAATGGCAAACCAGAAGACCCTAGAACGGGTCATATTCCTGGTGCAAACAGTGTTCCTTACAATGTAATTGTAGATAAAAAAACCGGACTTTTTCTAGAAAAAGAGGCAATGATTACATTATTTGATGACACTGTACCAAACTGGCGTACTCAAAAAATCATATCTTCTTGTGGAGCAGGTTATTCTGGAACTGTTGCAATGTTGGCTTTGGCTAGTTTAGGTATTCAATCCAGTTTGTTTGATGGGTCGTTCTCTATATGGAAACTAGATCCAAATCGTCCTGTAGAACAATTCTTTTAAGCCATATATAAAATGAAAAGAATAACCCTCATAATATTATTAATTATGTCCTATACAACAGATACCTTAGCGCAAACATCAGATTTTGGATAGATAAAAATTAAGACTATAAAATATTTAAGAATTCTAGTCTACTTTTAATATCTCTGTTCTTTATAAGATTTGCTGAAATATTGTTAAGTTGTAATTCAAATTTATAGTTGTACTTATTGGATTGCATCAATACAATCGAATTCAATATTAATAGTGCCTCTGCAGGTTTTTTAGAATTGTATAATGCAGTAGTCATAATAGCTGAAGGATCTTCACGCTTTGTTATACCCAAATATTCGGCAGCCCGAACACGATTTAAATTTTCTGGATCATTATGAGCAATAGCTTGTATTATAGACTCCAAAGATTTAGCATCTTCTCTAAAGTTGCTGCATGTAATTAATCCCCAGTATCTTTCCCAAGGGTCCTCAGAAGTTAAGCTGGTAATGACCTGTTGTTTTACATTTTTAAATTTTGATAAGCATAAGTTCGAAATATCTATATATTTATGGATTTGATCGATATGTAATCTCCCATATTCGACTGGGTTATCAATAGCATTTTCGATTAAAAAATGTTCTGGAAAAAAAGACAAGTCAGGCATTTGTTTTACCCATTTGTTTAATCGTTGACGCATATCATTAGAAATATCATGATATTTTGGATCATCAATAAGATTTTTAGTTTCGAATGGATCAGATTCTACGTCAAAAAGCATTTCTGGCTCACGATCTTTGAAGAAAGCAGATTGTATGTCATTTAATTTGCCTTCTTCATATAAGGATTGCCATTCTTGATAAGCTAATTGTTTGTATCGATAATTATTCATAATACCATCATAATTAAAAGGCTGATAGTTTTTGATATATTTAAATTTTCCTTTACGAATGGCACGTATCTGATCATATTTTTCATCAAATCGATCGGCATAACTAAATGTTTCATCTCTAGTGTCGACTTCCTCAAGGTCAATATTCTCTCCCAAAAATGCTTTTCCATCTAATCCCTCCGGAATCTGAGCTCCTGCTAAATTCAATACAGTTGGAGCTAAGTCAACAAAGCTTACCATCCCTTTAATCACACTTCTTTTTTTAACATTCCCTAAGTGTTCGTATTTTTTAGGAACATAAATTACAAGAGGTACATGTAGTCCTGTTTCATATAGATACCCTTTACTTCCGGGTAAAATTCCTCCATGATCTCCAAAATAAAATATAAATGTGTTTTCAAGTAAATCATCTTTTTTAAGTTCGTTAATTACCTCACCTACTTTAGCATCCATCTCTTGAATCTTATCGCGATAAAGAGCATTTGAATATCTAAAAATTTTAGTATCAGGATGATTGGGTTGTACTTTGAAAGAATTCTCGTCTGTTTTAGTCGGATTTGATTCCATTTCCTTCTTTGTAAAATGTAATTCTCCTTCATGAGTATCATGAATATTAAAGACATGAAAAAATGGTTGTCCTTCTGATCGATTTCTCCATGATGCTTTTCTAGAGGACTCATCCCAGACATTATCCCCTTTAATTATATTGTAATCTTCTTTACTATTATTGGTAGTATAATAACCTGCTTCACGTAAATAAGCTGGAAACATCATTATTGAATCAGGCATAGGAACTGTTGCTATTTTTCTATGATATTGAGCAGCTATTTTTGGGCCATAAATCCCCGAAATTATCGCAGAACGAGCAACGCTACAAACTGGGGCGTTTGAAAATGCCCGATGAAAAACTATACCATGCTCTGCAAGTGATTCAATATTAGGAGTCGAAATTCCATTATCATCAAACATCTTTAGATAATGTTTTGAATTATCCTCAGAAGTTATCCAAACGATGTTTGGTTTTTCAATCCTGTTTTTATCCTGACTACATGAAGAAGCAGGAGCTAACAAAATAATAGTTAGAATTGAAATTATAGATAGCTCTTGAATATATTTTATCATGTGAAAATTGATTGTAGTAGCTAATGTAAGAAATATAGAATAGGAGATTGACCTTTTTTAGATTTGATAATGAGCTCAATATAAATGCTTTTGATCTTTTTACTTCTAGATTTTTAAAAATAAAAGATAACTCTAGAACAAATATTGACTCATCATAAACAAATAAATATCAGGAAGTATGGAATAAGTATTTCTGTATGATACCTGTTTTCTTTGTCTATATATTTATGTTAAATAAGAAGTAGAATCTGAAAAAATCATAGAATAAAGAAGAGTATATATTAAAGTTTAATAATGAGGAGTTTTCTGAAAATCCTGTGTAATAGAGTAAGAGGTAATTAAATTAGAAATAAGATGAAAAATAAAAAAAAGATCGGTTTGAGTCTTAAAAAAATTCAGATTTCAAAATTAGAAAGTAGCACTATTAATGGTGGTAGAGCAGCATTATTTTGTACAAATGATTATGGTACTTGTGATGATTGTCAAACAGATTATAGGAGTTGTACTGATCATGTTAAGTAGAATATGGTATAAATATCGATAACAAAAGAGATCGTCTTATAGCCATTGAGTCGATCTCTTTTATTTTGCCCTTCAGTAGTCATTTTGTTTTAAAATACATAGTATCATGATACTTTTACCGAGTAAAGAATACGACATTCATATTGGAATGCTAGTTTCCCAGATGAACCATACCAGAGATGTTACTTTGCGAATAGTGAAAAATTTAACACCCAAAGAATTAGACTTTTATGTAGATGATAAGAGTAATAGCATTGGGATGTTGTTATTTCATATTGCTGGCTCAGAATTCTATTATCAAAGACCTCTTTTTTATGATAGATTAATCAATGCTCAAGAAGAAGAAAGACATAAAGATGCAGCCCCAGAATATATGAATACACGAAAAATTCATAGCAATGATTTAGAATATTATTTATCAGAGTTATATGAAGTGAGACAACATACTTTGGAAAACCTTAAAAACTATGATGACAATTGGGTCTTTACTCGTAATCAACATATACCGATCCTAAATAATTACTATATGATAAAACATTTTGTAGATGATGAAATTAGTCATCTAGGGCAAATAAAATGGATTATGAAAAGATGCCAGATATAATTAATTTAAATATAAAGGTATTCTGCTTAGACCACAAAAATCAAATTATTTACCTAATTTTGGGATCAATTCACCGAGTAAATAAGCATGAAAAAATCACGCCCTATTATGTTCGTAGGCACGGGCTCTGATGTTGGAAAAAGTATGTTGGTTACGGGTATCTGTAGACTCTTAAAACAAAGAGGTTATACTCCAGCTCCTTTCAAAGCACAAAATATGTCGCTTAATAGCTTTGTAACTCCAGATGGACTGGAGATCGGAAGAGCGCAGGCAGTGCAAGCCGAAGCTTGTAATATTGATTGTTCTACAGACATGAACCCTATCCTGTTAAAACCTTCTGGCGCAAATAAATCTCAGGTAGTATTACATGGTAAACCTATTGGTGATCAAACCATAAAGGACTATTTTTTAGGAAATAATAAAACACATTTGTTTGAAGAGGCTAAGACTGCATTTTTTCGATTGCAAGAAAGATATAGCCCAATTGTTTTAGAAGGGGCTGGAAGTATTAGTGAACTCAATTTAAAACATCGGGATATTGTCAATATGAGGATGGCACAAGCCGCAAATGCAGATGTATACTTGATAGCAGATATTGATAGAGGAGGTGTTTTTGCAAGTGTATATGGATCTATAGCTTTGCTAGAACCTTGGGAAAAGAAATTGATAAAAGGAATTATCATTAATAAGTTTAGAGGTGATATTTCTTTATTTGAAGAAGGAAAAAATATGCTGGAAAAACTTACCGGAATTCCTGTGTTAGGAATCGTGCCTTACGCACAAGATATTTATATTGAAGAAGAAGATTCTGTGGGGTTACAAAAAAAGAAGAACACTGCTGCTAGTGGAAGTATTAATATAGCAATCGTATTACTTCCTTATATCTCTAACTATACTGATTTTAATGTGTTAGAAAAAGATCCAAGAACGCATTTGTTTTATTCTAATGATCCTAAAAGTATTGCAGAAGCAGATGTTATTATACTTCCGGGAAGTAAAAATACTATTCAGGATCTTTTATTTCTTAGAGAAAAGGGAATTGCAGAAGTGATTTTGAAAGCTCATGAATCCCAAAAAATAATTATCGGTATTTGCGGAGGGTATCAGATGTTAGGAAATCGTATAGATGATCCTTTAGGAGTAGAAAGTGATGTAAAGACGCTTCCAGGGCTTGGGATTATACCCATTATAACCAAATTGACTGCAGAAAAAACGACTACACAATGTAGTTTCAAGTTCAAAGAATATCCAGAAATATGTACAGGATATGAGATTCATATGGGAGAAACTACTTTTGAACATACAGCACCTTTAAATCAAATAGGAGAACAGACTGAAGGATATCGACAGAAAAATTGTTGGGGTACTTATATTCATGGTATTTTGGATAATGCTGTTGTGATAGAAGATATATTGAGAAATTTCTCTTCAGAAAAATCAGAAACAAATTTTAATTACAAAGCGTATAAAGAAGAGAATTATGATAAGCTCGCTAATTTATTAGAAAAGCACATAAACATAGAAGCTATAATCTTAGAAATGCAGTTAACATCATGATCTACGGACACGGCGATGATGGATATCGATATGCAACAGATTTTAAAGCTAATTTTAGTTCTAATGTTTGGTATGAAAGAACTTCTGAGAAACTCTTATCTCATCTTAGAGAACATCTGCCCGCGATAGCAAATTATCCAACTCCTAATGCAGATGAATTGGCAGAGAAAATAGCATCACATCATCAGTTGAAACCGGATAACATATTAATTACGAATGGAGCAACAGAAGCGTTCTATTTAATTGCTACTTTATTTTATGATAAGAAAGCAGCAATAGGCGTTCCCACATTCTCTGAATATGAAGATGCCTGTGCAAGGAACAAAATGCATCTTCGGTATTATAAACGAGTAGATCTACAGTACACAAATTTTGAAGACGATTTAGTGTTTGCTTGTAATCCGAATAATCCAGATGGTTTTAGTACTACAATTTTAGAAATACGAGCATTATTAATCAAATATCCTGATACAATATTTGTAATCGATGAAGCATATATAGATTTTACTGTTCAGATTACTTCTTGCATTCCTTTATTAGAAGAATTTGATAATCTTATTATCGTAAAATCGTTGACCAAATTGTTCTCTATACCGGGGTTAAGATTAGGGTATATCGTATGTAATCCAGAAACAAAAAATAGACTTCAACACTCTAAAATGCCATGGAGTGTTAATGCAATGGCGATAGAAGCTGGTAAATATATCTTTGATAATTACGACACAATATACCCAAATATGGAGATACTCCTAACATATAGTAAAACCTTGCAAAAACAAATTGACTCCCTAAATCATTTTACGGTTATACCTTCAGAAACAAATTATTTTTTAGTACAACTAAAAACACCAGATGCTGCAAAATTGAAAGATTATTTAGCATATACTCATCAATTATTAATAAGAGATGCTTCAAATTTTAGAGGTTTGGATAAGCATTATATTCGAATTGCAAGTCAAGATTCTAAAAAGAATGAACTACTGATTAATGCTTTGAAAGAATGGAGTATACATTAATAATAGTTCCTTTAATCATTGGATACGTGCTTGATTTAATACTTGGAGATCCAAGATGGCTTCCGCATCCAATACGGTTATTTGGAAACACTATTGCGATCGGAGAAAAAAAAATGAATACAGGCTCCTTTATTTTTGTCAAAGGAATGTTACTTACATTATTATTAGTAAGTATTGTATTACTTTTTTTTTATACGGCTCAAAAATTGTTGCAACTTTTTCCGATAGGGTATTATATTTTCACCTCCGTATTTGTGTTTTTTGCTCTGGCAAATAAGAGTTTGATCGATGAAGGAAAAGCAGTTTTTAAAGCCTTAAAACAAGGGGTAAATCAAGGTCGAAAACGATTATCCTGGATAGTAGGACGAGAGACAGATCAGTTAAATGAACAACAAATAAAAACAGCCGTTTTTGAAACGATGTCAGAAAACCTTAGCGATGGTGTTATTGCACCACTTTTTTATTATGCGTTGTTTGGAATTTCTGGGGCTATGGGGTATAAAATGATTAATACATTAGATTCTATGATTGGATATAAAAGTGAACGCTATATCAATTTTGGAAAATTTGCGGCTAAGTTGGATGATGTTGTTAACTATCTACCTGCTAGAATCACTGCAATTTTAATGCTAGTGGTAACTGCTAAACTTCATAAGATTCCTTTTGTGCTTAAATATGGGAAACAACATGCAAGTCCAAATGCAGGATATCCAGAAGCCGCATTGGCAGCAATTCTGGATTGTAAATTTGGAGGACCAAACTATTATCATAAAAAACTGGTAAATAAACCTTATATAGGAACAAATGATAGAATGATAGAAGATCGTGAGATAAAAGCTGTAGCAGAAATTAACCAAAAAGTAACTTTTGTTTTTGTTGCAATAATTTGTAGCATATATTTTTTCTTACCATGAACAGAAGATATATCATAACTGGAGCTCCTGGTACAGGAAAGACAAGTTTAATTAATGAGCTACAAAAAAATGGATATTTGTGTTATGAAGAAATATCAAGGAAAATAATCAAAGAACAACAACAAATAGGAAAAAATAAAACCCCTTGGGGAGATCTTTCTGGTTTTGTAGATTTAGTATATCAACAGACAATAAAAGAGTTACAAAACCCTGTTAATCAAACTACTTTTGTGGATCGGGGATTACCTGATACTATTGCTTATTTAAAAACAAAACTCTGTTCCACTCCACAATATCTGTTAGATTTTCCTTATACAACATATTACGCTAGTACTGTATTTCTGGCACCACCTTGGGGAGAAATTTATATTAATGATCCTCAACGTCCTCAATCTAGAGAAGAATCAATACAAATCCATAAACATCTTATAGAAATCTATGAAGAATTACACTTTAATATAGAAATCTTACCAAAAACAACTTTAACACAACGTGTTGATTTTATAAGATCAATTATTTAAACAAAAAAAGTATCTTCGCTACTGATTTTATGGTTCTTGTAGTGATATGAGATTAAAAAGGAATTTGGTGAAAATCCAAAACTGTTCCCGCAACTGTAATGCGCTTTAAGAATTACTATCAAAATGCCACTGTATATTATATGGGAAGGCGATAGTAATGCGTAAGTCAGGAGACCTGCCATATAATTATTATATAAACTCTCGGGTAAAGGGTTGGATATAAAAAGATAGATTGGATAATCTTTGTATTTCTTGAAATACGCATATCAAATGATGTGCATATCTTCTCACTATTTTTTTCTTCCTACAACTTTTCCTGTTTTTTATTTACAAATAATACTATGGGAAAAAACATACCAAAAGTAACAACTACCTTTCAATTTTGTGATGGAGGTTCTTGTCAAAAAGCTAAGAGCGAAATAGCAGTGCGAGAAGCAAGAGCATATCTTCGTAATGAAGGGTTGTGGGATAATACACACACCATAAAAACCAGGTGTAACGGTAGATGTGAAGATGCACCTACCTGGATAGTACAACCTGGTAATTTTTGGTATAAAAACTTAACTCCTGAGAAAGCAGTAACTATTATGAAATCTCATACCCAGGAGAATCAACCAACTGAAGAATATCTATTGTATCAGGAAGGATGGTCTGTATTATTAACAGAAAATGAAAAAATAGTATCCCCTCCCGTTTTTAAATGTAAAACTGAAGAGATACATGATGAGATCTTAATAGCAAGAGCATTTGCTTCAGACCAACATTTATATCCATTATTTCAATATTTCTTTCAAACTCCCAGGCCAATAGCAGTGCAAGTTGGAGAAGACTCTATGTTGAATATTGATCAACCTCATCAAGTGGATTATAGTGATAAATACGAAGTAAAAATAACAGGAGAACAATTAAAATTAACATTAGCTATTGCCGGCATTCCTAAAGATATTCCTGAAGAGATAGCAGATCGCAAAGTAAGCGTTGCAGAAGTGATCTGGCTGAAAAAAAAGGCTATCTTTACCAAGGCATTACGTCTTAAAAACAAAAAAGGAAAACATTTGGTGACCATGTGGATAAAAGAAGAAGACAATAAAACTTGGGAGCATATCCTGAAAATATATTTGTCAATGTCACCAGATCACATTAGAATAGTAGAAGATGATTCCTAAAAATATAAGCATATTAGGTTGTGGATGGTTAGGATTACCACTTGCTCTTGATTTAATTTCAAAAGGGAGTACTGTAAAAGGTTCTACAACAACCGCAAGTAAAATTTCAGAATTTCAAGCACAAGGAATTACAGCATTTTTACTGAAGTTAGGTGAAGCCTCTGAAGAAATGTATAAGGATTTTCTTTTAGATAGTGAAGTAGTTATTATCAATTTCCCACCTAAACGTATCCCCAATATCATAGAAATATACCAACAACAGATACAAAGTATACTTCCATACATTTCATCAACCCAGAAAGTTATTTTTGTTAGCTCTACTTCTGTATATCAGAATACAAATGATGAGGTTACTGAGACTATAGAAATTCAACCTGAAAAAGAATCAGGAAGAGCGGTTGCTATTGTAGAACAGCTATTACAAAAAGAATTAAGAGAAAGATTAACAATTATTCGATTATGTGGTCTTATTGGATATGATCGTTTACCTGGGCGATTCCTTGCGAATAAGAAGGAGGTTCAAAATGGAGATGCTCCCATCAATGTTATTCATAGAGATGATTGTATCGGACTTATTAATGCTGTGATAGAAAAAGATGCTTGGGGAGAAATTATTAATGGTTGTGCAGACCATCATCCATTGCGCAAAGATTTTTATACTTTGGCGGCAAACAAAATTAAACTTACCCCTCCAACTTTTGTCAAACAAAAAAACATCGCGTATAAAATTATCTCTAATACGAAGAGTAAAAAACTACTGGAGTATACATATATACATCCTGATCCATTAAAATTAATTTAGAAATGTACCCTGTATCTATTGTTGGCGCCGGTCCTGGAGATCCGGATTTATTAACTGTAAAAGCACATCGACTTATAGAAGAAGCAAATGTTATTCTTCATGATAATTTGGTTTCTGACACAATCATGACTATAAATACAGATGGAGAAAAAATATATGTAGGACGTAAATTTGGAGATACTTCTGATCAAATAGAACGTCAACAAAAAATAAATGAGTTATTAGAAGCAAATTATCTTTTAGGTAAAAAAGTAGTTCGTCTTAAATCAGGAGATCCTTATGTTTATGGCAGAGCAGCTGAAGAAGCAAGATATCTTACATCAAAAAAAATTCCTTTTCAAGTTATTCCTGGTATTTCTGCAGCATTAGCAGCTGCTAATATTTTTAATATCCCAATTACAGAAAGGAATAAGTCTAATGCTATGCTTATTTGCACAGCGCATACCGCAGATTATTCTTTTGAGCAACTCACAGGAATAGCGCATATGCTTAAAGCTGGAAATACAATTTCTATATATATGGGACTAAAAAGCTTACATAGAATTATCCCTAAACTATTAGAGGTATGTAAAGATGATACAATTCCTGTAAATGCGGCATCTAATGTATCCCGCGTTCATCAGGAAATAATCACAGGGACTTTGGGCAGTATAGAAGAACAAATTAAAAATAGCGCATTGCAAATGCCTGTTGTTTTAATTATTGGAGCAAATCCAATTTTATAAGTAAGTTTGTTATTCCAGGGTAGGCTGGAATCCATTTTCGATGTTGTTGAATATTTATTTTAATCAAGTGTATGAAAGAGGGTATATTACTTTGCGGACATGGTAGCCGAAGAAAAGCTGCCATTACTTCATTTAAAAAATTAGTAACTATTTTAAAAGATCGTTATCAAAATGATTATGAAGTTGATTATGGTTTTTTAGAATTTAATCATCCTACCTATGAAGCCGCCGTAGAACGTATGTATCTTAATGGAATTCGAAAAATATATGCGCTCCCGGTTATTTTATTTGCAGGATCCCATGCAAAAAATGATATTCCTTATGAACTCAATACTATACAAGGATATCACGAAGATTTAACCATTACCATGGGGAAACACATAGGTGTGAATTCATTTTTACTGGATCTTGCTGTGAAGCGAATTCAGGAAACTGAAGCCACATTAATTCCAATGGATAGAAAAGAAACCTGTTTGGTTGTTGTTGGTAGAGGTACAACTGACCCAGATGCAAATAGCGATGTATGTAAACTAACCAGTATGCTGTGGGAAGGAATGGGATTTGGGTTTGCTACCACAGCATATAGTGGTACTGCATATCCAAAGGTTGATGAATCTCTGCAAATGATTGAAAAGCTAGGTTTTAAACGTACGATTGTCATTCCTTTTTTCTTTTTTACCGGAGTTTTGTTAGAGCGTATTTATGGTCATGTGACCGATATGAATGAAACCTCTGATCAAGAATATGTGTATACTGCTCCTTTTGGTACTGATGAATTATTGATGAAGGCTTTTGATGAGCGGTTGGAAGAAGCCAAAACAGGAACAGCCTTTATGAATTGTCAACTCTGCAAATATCGAAAACAAGTAGTAGGGTTCGAACAAGATTATGGCAAAGAACAAGTGGGGCATCATCTTAATGTAAAAGGAATTCTTTTTGAGGAAGACGAAAAACCAGGTGAGGTTAAAAGCTCTTTGGGTAGTAAAATTAAAAAGGTATTGGGGATTTGAGTCATAAAATTTGTACAGTTATATTAAAAACTCATGAGTGATTGTATATTCTGCAAAATTGTAAAAGGAGAAGCCAAATCCTGGAAAGTGTATGAAACAGAGGATACCTATGCTTTTTTTGATATATATCCGGCAACTAGATATCATACTTTGGTCATTCCCAAAAAACATTATACTACTATTTTTGATATTCCAGAGCAAGAATTACGTAGCGTAATTACTTCTGTAAAGAAAGTTGTTAAGCTATTTGAAGAAAAACTAGGAATTCATAATATCCAAATTATTAGCAACTCCGGAGCAGTTGCACAACAAGAAGTATTTCATCTTCATTTCCATATTGTTCCCAGAAAAAGAGGAGATGGTCAAAATATTAAATGGAACAAAGACTCAGAATTAGTAAAAGATTTTGAGGATATGCTGGATAAAATTAAATGAAATCGAAATTGTCGACAGTACGGGGATAATAGAAAAAAAATTTAAAAGTAAAGAACCTATTCTTTACAGCTATTAGTTACTGAATCCTTTAAACTAATATTTATCCATATATATATCTAAGGTTTCCAAAATTTTATTAATTGGTGTTGAAACATCAGGGTTGAGTACAGCATCTTCTAATATATTAGTCATAAAATAATATCCTTTATTTGTAGTAGGGTTAAAAAGACAAGATGTAACAATTCCCAGACCCCCTCCCGAATGCTCAATATTACCTTTGTTATTAATTATCCAAAATAATCCCCCTGTAGTATCCTTTATTTCTTCATGAGTTGCTTGAGGGGTAAATATTTCTTTATAATGCTCTGTTGATAATAATTTCCCTTTTCCATTATACCCTTTAATCATTTCTATAAAATACCTGTTAAAGTCTGAATTGTTTGTTGTTAACTCTCCAGACGCTACAGTTATTCTAGTATAGTTAGGGATTTCTAAATCTTTATTCAAATATAATGTGGCATGGGTATCAGCAGTTATGTTATCTTTTCCCCAACTGGTCGTATTCATTTCTAAAGGTTTAAATATGTATAGGTGGGTATATTCTTCATAAGAAATACCTGTTGCGTGTTCGATAACATATGCTGCTAAATTTGAAGCTATATTACTATATTCATATTTTTCTCCAGGAGCATTCATTGAAAAATTAGAAACGTCATACCATTCGCCATCTATAGCAAGTGCTTTTTCTAAATAGGTAGCATCATCTATATCAACATTTGCTTTTACAAAGTCAAAAAAAGGTTTAGATTCTGGAGGATAAATGGAAAGATCAATTTCAGAAAGATTTTCAAAAATATAAGACCTATAATCTATTTCTTGAACGCCTTTAATTCCTGAAGTATGTGTAGCTAAATGGCGGATTGTGATAGGTTTCTCTAAATAATGTGGATGTTTTACTTCAAAAGGTAAATATTGGTTAATATCGGTATCCAAATCAAGTTTTTCTTGTTCGACAGCTTTCATTAATGCTAACGCAATAACCGTTTTAGAGATGGATGCAATAGCTTGTGTAGTATATTCTGTATATTTTTTGTCTTCCTTTGTATCAGCATATCCAAATGAATTTTGATATAAAACATCATTATCATCTACAATAGATACAGAAAACCCAACTAGAGGTGATGACTTGTATAATTGTTCTAATTCGAGATTTAATTCCTTATCTTTCTTTGAAACGATATCATCTGATTGACAAGATGGAATCATAAAAAGAATAGATAATAGTAATATTACCTGTTGTATCTTTTTTAGGGTATTATCAAACGGAATTGAAGTCCAATTTAGAAATTTAAAACTTAAAGAATTAGTATCGATTTCTTTTAAGAGAAAGTACATGATGATGTTTTTTGATTTATTAAATAACAAATCAATAAAAAACTAAACTTATAAATGAACCAATAGAAGCATTGGTCTACCTTTTTTTTTTAAATTATTCTACAATACCCTCACCTTTAAGATATAAATCTTCTAACTCCTGTTTCATCTCATCTGATGGGTTTTTCCACATGCCACGTTGTATAGCTTCGAGCAGACGCTCACTCATGTCTTTTAATGCCCAAGGATTATTTTGTTGAATAAACTCTTTGTTTTCTGGAGTTAATAGATAACTTTCGGTAATACCTTCGTACATAAAATCATCAATGAGATTGGTAGTCGCATCATAAGCAAATAGATAATCCAAGGTAGCAGCCATTTCAAATGCCCCTTTATACCCATGTCGTTGTACACCTTTAATCCATTTTGGATTAACCACCCGAGATCGATACACTTTTAGTAGTTCTTCTTTTAAGGTTTTTACTTTAGGAGTTTCGGGTCTGGAGTTATCCCCAAAATAAATCTCGGCATCATCTCCTTTTACAGTTTTCACCGCATTCGCCAATCCACCATGAAACTGGTAGTAATCATCACTATCCAAAATGTCATGCTCTCTATTATCTTGATTCTGCATTACGATTTGCATGGCCTGCAATCGATTCTGAAAAGATTCGTGAGCAGACACTCCTTTTTTTGAATTCCCGTATGCATACCCACTCCAGTTAATATATACTTTGGCTAAATCTTCCTGAGTTTGCCAGTTTTTTTCATCAATCACAGCTTGTAATCCTGCTCCATAAGCACCAGGTTTAGAGCCAAACACTCTATATAAAGCTCGTTGCGAAGCTTCTGACTCTGGTAATCCTTGTGTTTGCCATTGTTGTTGCTCTGCTAAAAAACGTTTTCGAATTGGATTATCTTCGATAGGTTCATCTAGATTTGCCAATCGAGTAACTACAGCATTAAAAAGGTTGATCACATCTGGGAAGGCATCCCTAAAAAAACCTGAGATACGCAAGGTAACATCCACTCTGGGTCTTCCTAATGTAATCAAAGGGATGACTTCAAAATCAGTGACTCTACGGTTTACGTTTTTCCAAATAGGGCGAACACCCATCAACGCAAATGCCTGAGCAATATCATCTCCTCCTGTTCGCATAGTCGATGTTCCCCATACAGAAATCCCAATAGTTTCAGGGTAATCACCATTTTCCTGTAAGTATCGATCAATAATCAATTGTGCGCTTTTTTCGCCTAATCGATATGCAGTTTCGGTAGGAATGGTACGCACATCCACAGAGTAAAAATTTCGACCGGTAGGTAATAAATCTAATCGACCACGGGTTGGAGCTCCAGAAGGACCAGAAGGTATGTATTGACCGTCTAATCCAGAGAGTAAAAAGTCTAATTCATCAGTTGTTTTTTGAACTTTTAGTAAGGTGTTAAATTTAATGTATTCTAACATCTGAGCAGTCAGAGGGTATTGTTTTGGGATGTTACTTTCTTCTAAATAAGAAATCAATAATCGTTTTACAATATCTTCTAATTGAGCAATAACCTGACCTGCTGTTTTACAAAATGTACCTTCAATAGTTAGGTTCATCACCTCTGTATATGGGATCTCTAAGATATTTTCTGTAATATTGAAATCTTTGGCTAGTAACTGGGTAATACCTTCCTTTCCATATCCAGGGACACGATGCAAAGCGATTAATAAGTCAATCAACTGTTCGTCAATAGGTGCTTTTCCAAAAATATGCAATCCATCTCTAATCTGTGCTTCTTTCAATTCACATAAATACCCATCCAGCTTCACTAATAGTTCATCCACATCATCAGAAGCAATTCCTAAATCTACATTCAGTTTTGTTTCTTTAACCAGTGTCGCTATTTCTTTTTCTAATGCACGAGATCGTTTAGGATCTAAGGAAGCAGCTTCATAATATTCATCTACCAAATGTTCTAACTTCATCAAACTACCATAACTTTCTGCACGAGTCATTGGCGGAATCAGATGATCTATAATCACAGCTTGATTTCTTCTTTTCGCCTGTGTTCCTTCTCCCGGATCATTAATAATGAAAGGATAAAAATGGGGTAATGCTCCAAATACTGCTGCCGGAAAGCAAGTTTCAGGATCTAATGACACACTCTTACCAGGTAACCATTCGAGGTTACCATGTTTTCCTAAGTGGATCACCGCATCAGTACCATATGTTGTTTGTAACCAAAAATAATAGGCTAAGTATTGATAGGTTGGAGGCAAATCAGGAGAATGGTAAATTGCTTGTGGATCCTGATTATAACCTCTGGAAGGTTGAATACTTACGAAGATATTTCCCAATAAAAACCCAGAAATGATAAACCCTTTTCCTGTATGATATGGGTCCTCTTCTGGTGTTCCCCAATGCTCAGTTATTTTGTTTCTGAGTTCTTCTGATAATGCAGAGAAACATTGTTGAAATGCTGTATGGTCAAATACCAAAGCATGTGGTCTGGTTATTGTTGTGGTTACATCGTTGGTAGTTACTTGTGTGATCCAATGCATTAACTCGGTTCCACTTTTGGGTAACTGTTCTCCTACGTTATACCCTTTCAATTTGAGAGCGTTTAGTAAAACAATACAACTTTCTGGAGTATCTAACCCTACACCATTAGCTAGACGGCTATCTTTATTAGGATAGTTGGGTAAAATAATGGCTATTTTCTTTTCACTATTTTTTTTATACTGTAGTGTTGTCCAATGCTGCACCAATTCTGCCATAAATTCGCAGGCAGGAGTATAGGCTTCATATTTTAGAATAGAACTGTCAGTAAGCGTATCCTTTTCTATTTCTTTTTTAAAAGATAC
This sequence comes from Aquimarina algiphila, assembly GCF_947494415.1. Taxonomy (NCBI): domain Bacteria; kingdom Pseudomonadati; phylum Bacteroidota; class Flavobacteriia; order Flavobacteriales; family Flavobacteriaceae; genus Aquimarina; species Aquimarina algiphila. Next base: position 324,044 of record NZ_CANLVC010000010.1, read on the forward strand.
TGCACGGCCTATAATACGTCCGTCAATTTCTGGCAATGCAATATTCATGGCAATATCTGTAGGAGGTAATCCAAAAAGGCCATCCTTCCAAACATCTTTATTAGATGTAGAAAATATAGCTTGTAATACAGGAACTTTTAGATTTTCAAAAATAAAAGTGGATCCATCCATCGGTTTGATGGTAAACCCTGTAGTATTAATAATTGTATGGACTTCTCGCTTCCCAGAATGTGTTATTAATTGCTGCACTTGTTCTACTAGTTTTGCATCTCTTAAGTTACTGGCGAAAACTACAAAAGTATTCATTCCTCGAACATGTAATGCTTCACTCATCTCATGTATTGGAGCTACATTATCAGAAAGATAATGAGTGCGATATGCCAATATCACCACGTTGGGTTTGCCAGTGTCCAAAGAAGTTTCTAAAGCCTCTTGGGTAAGCATTCCTTTATCCGCAGTATATAAGAAAGTATCGACTATTGATTGAGCAGGAGTGATAGTGAGTTGTGCATCAAAAAAGGTATGCCGTAGGTAATTGAAAAGCGCAATAGTATTTTCTTTTCCTCCTTCTTGTAAATATTGCCTGCATTGATGCACAATATGAATATCTGCAGAGGATAATTTCATCAATTCAAAATCGGGTTCATGAGCGGGTAAAAATAGTACAGTATTACCAATTCGTTCTTGCAATGCAACCAGGGATTCTACCAAATATTTATAGTAACTAATGCCTCCTAACATGCTACATACAATTACCTTAGCCTTTTCAAGTACTTCATCCAGATAGGTGTCGATTGTTAATTCTTGTTTAAGATATACCAGGTTGGTCATACGCAAACTTGGCAAGGATTCTCCATCTATTTCGTATAATTGTTTATACGCTTCATTCAGCGTATGAATTTCGGTATCTCCTGCACTTAAAAATACAATATCGCCCGGTTGCTGATCTATATAAAAAATTTCATCATCATTTGGATTCCATCCACCGGGTATGGTTGCGACTAAATGCATAGGTTTTCTTGTTTTAACCCAAACTCTGTATTGGGATTTTGTAATGAAAACCAAATATACAATAAAGAGTGGTGCTCCAAATCTATTTTAATTTGAAAGCGTAGCCAATAGCTACGGTGAGAATCAAAATTGGTTTATGTATCAGTATTTGAAGTAGATTTAGATTGGAATAAAAAACTTAATATAGAATTTGGGTTTATTGCCGCCCAATATAAATGAATATAGCTGGCATATACGTTTTGATAGGTATATATTTTTGTGGGAACTTCTTTTCCTCTTGCAGAAAATACTTTCCCCGTACTAAGAATGGTATCATCACCTGAGACCTTGGAATAGTGAAATTCATGTCCCCATATTTCCAAATCATTCCATACTACTTTTCGATACCCTAAAGACAACTTTTTGCCTTCCATAGAAGTATTCAATGGAAAAACCCCGACCATAGGGTATGCGACTGAATCCTCATCAATAATAGTATTTCCCAAATACATCATCCCTCCGCATTCTGCATAAATCGTAACCCCTCGATCAGCTGCTGCTTTGATCTGAGCTCTCATAGCTGTATTTTTAGATAACTTTTGAAGATGTAATTCTGGATACCCACCTGCTAAATAAATATAATCAGCATCAGGAAGTTTTGTATCGTGTATTGGGCTAAAATAGATGACATTTCCTATCGTTTCAAGCCATTTCAGGTTTTCTAAATATGTAAAACTAAAGGCTTCGTCTTTAGCAATAGCAATCGTTTTTGTTTTAGGAGTTATCTCTTTTACTGGCTTTTCTTTCCTACCATTTTTAGTGTCTTTTATAGATTCTAATAGTTTAGGTATAGAGATGTTATTTGCTATATGAGAAGCTGCTTTCTCAATAACATTTTCAAAAGTATGATCAATATGTAACCCCAGATGACGAGATGGAATAGCAATTTCTTCGTTAGGAGGAATATATCCTAAAGATGGAATTCCAACAACATCACATGCCTCTTTAAGAAAGGCATAGTGTGACTCAGTTTTTACAAAATTAAAAATTACTCCAGCTATATTAACTTCGGGGTCAAATGTTTTTAATCCATATAAAATAGGAGCAATAGTATAAGCCATACTACTCGCATTAACAACAAGAATTACGGGTATGTCTAAAAGTTTGGCAATTTCTGCTGAGCTTCCTTGATCTTTAACAGCACCATCAAACAATCCCATGACACCTTCGATAAGACTAATATCCGTAGCTTGTTGATATTTGTTAAAAATGGATATCACATGCTCCTTTGGCATCATCACCGTATCTAAGTTAATAGCTGGTTTTTTGGCAGCAGTACTATGATGAATGGTATCGATGTAATCAGGTCCGCATTTAAAGGGTTGCACTCTATATCCTTGATTAAGAAACCAACGTAGTATTCCTAAGGTAAGTGTTGTTTTTCCTGAATTACTCCATGGAGCAGCTATTAAAAATGCTTTGGACATTTGTATAAATATTAAAAATCAGAAACTACCGAATAATTGAGTTTTAGTTGCTCTGCTAGTTGTTTGGCTTTACCTAATTTTAAAAAACCACGCTCTGTATCTATAACGGTAGTTTTTGGTATTTTACTAAGGTATGTTTTGTATGTAGTTATAGCATATTGAAATGGGTCTTTAGCTCCTGTATTTGCTTTTCCGTCTGTAAAAATAAATAACTGTGTAGTTTGAATATTCAAAGATCTCAATAATTCATATACTTTAAAAAATGCAGCACCCAAATTGGTTTTTCCACCAGTTTTTAATTGATAATTAGTTGTAACAATTTGCTTAGTATTAGATGTGAATTCTTGTAGAATTTTAGCGGTTGTATTGTGTAACCCCACAATAGCATATTGTATCTTTTGTAGTGGATATGATATTATTGTTTTTTCAATAATTCCTTTTAAATACCCCATTTGGTGATCTAAAGCCATAGAAGTACTGGTGTCGACCAAAAATACAATACGAGCCGTTGACTTTTGAATGAGTTGTTTATAAACAGGGTTAAATATTCCTGTTTTTAAATATGCTTTTACAGATTTTACTATAGCAAGTTCGGTATGTTGTTTTGCAGGATAAGAAGCTAATGAAACGGTATCAAGGGCATCCAATTTTATCTCTTGTTTTTTGTTATTTTTTGGTGCAGAGAATTGCAGGCCTTGTTGTACAGATTCGGGTAATTGAAATTCAGAATTGTTAGATGATTGTTGAGGTGTTGTTTCCTCTTGCGATTGCTCTTTTTCCTTATCATTATTATCGTTAGTACCTGGATCATTTGGTGGCGTATATTCCTTAGCTCTGTGTTGTAAAACGAAAGGAGCAATGATATTTACCATTTCTGAAGTCACTTCTGAGTGATTATGATAAGCCGCATAAGCTCTGGTAGTTTTGAGTAACAAAATATCTGCGCGCATTCCTTCTACCTGGTTAGTAATTGTTAATGCTGCACATAGTTCTTGAACACTTTCAGGAATTTGAATGGTTTGTAATTGCTGTTTTGCTAAAAGGACCTGTTCTTTAATAGATTGTTCTTTTTTTTCAAATTGTTGATAGAATCCAACAGGATCACTATCAAAGGTAAGACGTTGCATTGCTATCTGAGAACGTATTTTTTTGTCTGTAGGGGTTTGAATTGTAACACTCAAACCAAATCGATCTAATAACTGAGGACGTAACGAACCTTCTTCTGGATTCATAGTGCCTACCAGGCAAAAACGACTGTCCATCCATTGGGAGATTCCTTCTCGCTCCAGATGATAACCACCTGTTGCGGATGCATCTAGTAAAACATCCATTAAATAATCATTTAATAGATTAACCTCATCAATATATAAAAAACCTAGATGAGCTTGTGCTAATAAACCTTTATCGACAACGGTTGTTTTTTGATTAATTAAAGCTTCCAGATTAATACTCCCCAGTACTCTATCCTCTGTAGCACCAATGGGTAGATTCACAAATGGAAAATCACTTCCCATTAATTGACTCAATCCACGTACCATGGTTGTTTTAGCGGTTCCTTTATCACCTGTAGCCAGAACTCCTCCTATACTAGGATCTACTAGGTTGAGTAGTAAACATAATTTCAAATCTTCTTGAGCTGGTATTGCAGTAAAAGGATAACTATATTTTGATGGCATCTGTATCTTTATATGAAATGTAAAAATACGGATTTATAACAGTTATGAATTAAGGTTTTTTATAAGTTCAATCATTTAATCTTTCTACAATCTTTGATGGAAAATAATTTATTCCTGTTTTGATAGAACTTTCATCAATTGAAAAGTTTGGTGCATATGGTATAAGCAACACCCTTTTTTCAAAATTAGGCCTCTAAGATAAAAATAAACACACCTGGCACCATACTCTTTCTGAAGAATATACAACATCCATTATTTTTTGAATAGTTCGAATTTTCTTTCCTCTTCTTTTTTGTTAAACAAATTAAATTAAAAAAAAGCTAGAGGACAAACATGACGCTGTTTTTCTGGTTAGCACTTTAAAACCTGGGTATTCTTGGTTAGGAATTTTACCTTTTGTCTTTATTAAGAAATAAATCTTTAAAAATAGATGAGAATTATGATAGAAATAAATTGAAACACATCTCTAATTTTGATTTAAATGCGACAAAAATTAAGAAGTGTTTTTTAAAATATAAATATTTTACAAACTTAATTCCCCAATAATTTCCTATTTTTAGAATAGTTATTACTTTTCTTTGATAACAAAGAGTTAGTTATTTCTTGTCAAAATGTAAACGAATACGGAAGTCGATAAGGTTCGTGTACGTTAAAATCCCCATTTTTCTAATTACCCCTATTTAGTTTTTGAACAACGATATATTCTGTATTAATGTATTGGATGGTTATATCGTAAAACCTACTTTGAATGAAAAAAATTTTGGCAATAGATGATCAACAACTTGTTTTATTATCCTTAGAAAAACATCTGTCTGATATAGGATACACTATTAAATGTGCCAGTGATGGGCAATCCGGATTAGAACTTTTTGATAGTTTTAAACCAGATATTGTAATCGTTGATATTAATATGGATGGAATGTCTGGTCTTGAAGTAATTGAAAATATTCGTCAAGAAAAAAAGTCAGATGTTAAGATTTTGGTGATGTCTGGTAATACCAATGAGGATACTATCGTAGATGGATTTGATCTGGGGATAGATGATTATATGAAAAAGCCATTATCTCTGAATGAAATTTCGGCACGAATAGCGAGAATATTTGGTATAAAATCTAAAAAAAAGTTAGACAATAGTTCTAAAGGTCAAATGTTACAAAGACATTGTGTTGGTGTTGTAATACCTTGTTATAACGAAGAAAAAAGAATTTTAAGTAAAGAATTCATTGATTTTACCCATAGTAATCTAGGATACCATTTATGTTTTGTTAATGATGGAAGTACAGACAATACATTAGAAGTGTTAAAAAAATTATCTGAAGGTAGAGAAGATAACATTAGTGTCTATAATTGTGTTAAAAATGGTGGAAAAGGAGAAGCAGTAAGACAAGGGGTTCTTCATCTTGCCAAGGACTCACAGTTAGACTATATAGGATATTTGGATGCTGATTTATCAACAGATTTTAAAGATTTTGATGATTTGGTTAAAACTATAGAATCTTCCAAGTTTAAAATTGTAAGCGGCTCCAGAATGAGTAGGATGGGAGCAAACATTACCAAAGAGTCAGCACGAAAAATTATCAGTAAAACCATTAATTTGATTATTCGAAATATCTTAAGCATGTCTTTTAATGATACACAATGTGGAGCTAAAATCATGGATAAAGAAATAGCGAATGAAATGTTTCGAGAGAAGTTTATAACAAAATGGTTGTTTGATGTAGAGATTTTTATGAAGATGCGTAAATTTTATGGAAGAGAAAAAGCAATTTCCTATATATGTGAGCAACCTCTTAAACGTTGGATACATGCAGATGGTTCCAAACTATCTATGAAAGATTCTGTGAAAATTGTGGGGCAGCTTGCCCAAATTGCTTATTATTATAACTTTAAAGTCAAATCCAAGGTTAGGTAAGTGGTATGGCTAAAAGGAAATAGGTATAAATTATAGCGTATTTATATATTCTGTGATCACTTGTAGAGTTTTTTCAAAATCTTCCTTTAGATTGTAACTTCCTTTTTTTAAATTGTTTTCATAATCAGTAGCAATTTCATAACTTTTTTCAAGTCCGAGAATACTGATTTTGTGCTTTAATTTATGGACGTCTTCTGCAGCTTTTATAAGGTTTTTATGCTCCAAATTACTGAAGTATTGATCTTTTTCTAACGGGAACTCTTTTTTGATAACATTAAAAATTTTTTCTTCAAAAATTTTATCCCCATTAGATAGCTTATTAATCTCTGATAAGTTTGGTTGTTCCATTGAAGTGATTTTTTGATTAGAACGTGATAAACAAAATTATTTGAATTATTAAAAAAGTACACTTTGTAATACCATCAATCCAACTAGTATAGAAATAATACCAATTACACCATTCATCCATTTAAAAACGGATATATTACGTTCTATAAAACGGCTCATGGTAAAAATAAGGACATAGCTATAGACAGCCATAGAGAAAATAATACCAATAGACTCTACAATTAGGATTAATATTGCATCGGATATAGTATCAGCACTAATAATAAGTGCTGAGGTAAGTGCACCTCCAGTTCCAGCTAACCCATGGAGCATACCGATCCAAAAAGATCGATTGATAGGATTCATAGCTATTTCTTCACCGGTTTTACCATGTAAATGAATAGGGTTATTAGCAAGATGTTCATGGGCTTCTATTTTTTTATGATCAGCCATCATTGCATTGATCTTATGATTTCTACGAATTGCCATTACACCTAGCCAAATCATAATAGGACCAACAGAAAATTCTGCCCAGAAGGAAATACTTTCAACAAAAGTGAGCAACGCCGCTCTAAATACTAGCGCAATTCCACCAAACATTAACAAAGTAACAGAATGTCCTAATGCCCACTGAGATGCTGTAAATACAGTTTTGAAAGATACTTTTTTCTTCTTAATAGCATTTTCTGCTGCCAATACAGAAACCGCGGACATATGATCGGGTTCAAAAGAATGTAATACTCCTGCGATTAGCGGTCGGGCAAGATTCATTATGTTCATAAAGTATATGCTATATGGATTCCATCATTATTGATCAAATATATTTGAAGCTGCACTTTTGGAGCTATTTTCTGACAATGGTAATGGCATCGTTCTATTAGTTTTTGATAAAATTTTTCTTGGGTTGTAAAAGTAAAAATTTCCCTTAGACGTCCTGCCATATTTAGTGATAAAACTTTGTTGGCAATTTCTTTTGGATAGCCTGCTTCTATAGCCAGTTGATGAATGAAGTTTTTATCCCAAGTTGTTTTCCCGCTATGGGTGTTGGTATTACCTTGTGCTAATTTTGCTGCTTTACCTAACATTATACCCATAAATACTTTAGTAATCTGCGGGGATTTGTCAATTTTCTCAAAAGTTTCTTGTATCCAATTACCATAGTGCACACATGAAATATCATCAATTTCAGGAAATAATGCTTTCAACATTTTTTCACTACGTGCCCCCGAATTAATTAACAATTGAGTTTTTCCATTAGCTATGGCAACATCTATTCCTTGTCGAATACTAGCAATGTAAGAGGCAGCAGAAAAAGGAGTCACAATGCCGGTGGTTCCTAAAATTGAAATTCCATGTAAAATCCCCAGACGACTATTAAGTGTTCTTTTTGCTAATTGTTCGCCGTTTTTTACAGATATTGTGATTGTCACACCATTAGTTTCGAGTTGGTAATCAGATAGTATTTTTTTGCAAACGATGCTCATCATTTCCCTGGGTACTGGATTAATAGCAGGTTCTCCTACAGAGATTTCTAACCCGGGAAGTGTTACTAGTCCAACCCCTTCTCCTCTTTTAAAAATAATGTCCCCCGCGGTATTAAGATTGACAGTAGCCATAATCTCTGCCTGATGGGTTACATCAGGATCATCACCAGCATCTTTTATGGTAGAATATGTAGCTTCTTTTTGGGTGAGTGAAACTAACTCAACCAGAAATGTAACCGTTTCCCCAATAGGTAATTGTATTTGTGTTTCTTTGATTTTTTGTTGAGTGACTAAACTTAATAAAGCTGCTTTTGTACAAGCAGTTGCACAAGCTCCTGTAGTATAACCTCTACGTAATGGTTTATCTGGTATGTCTTTTAGTTCTCCCAAAAATTAAGTTACTAACTTGTTTAATTCATCTGCTGTATCAACACAAAGATACCTATTAGAAATTTCTGGTTTTTTTAAAATAACAATAGGAATATTTACAGCAAATGCAGCTTGTATTTTCTCTTCTAATTTTCCATTATTTCCACTTTCTTTGGTGAAAATTACTTCTGGCGCTATTTTAGTAAACAAAGCTATTTCTTCATTTTTAGTTTGTGGATACCCAAATAGTAAATGAGTTATAGGAAAGTTAGTTGCTGTAGCTATTGCTCGGGAAGAATCTCTATCCAAAATTCGAAACCAAGTAGGATGGGTTTTCCAATACATTTTTAACTTTATAATAGTTTGTACTCCAGATAGAGCAAGTAATGATTGATAGTGGTTTTTATTAAAATGATGTATGGCTTCTTCAAAGGTATCAACATAAGAAACAAGTCGATGTAAAGTTCTGGGAGAATGCTTTCTCTGAAAACGTATTAAAGGTAATTCCAGAGAAATATTAGCAATGGTTTGATGTAATTGTATCGCAAAAGGATGAGAAGCATTGATGATATGAGTAATATTCTGTTTCTTACAGAAAGCTTCTAATAACGTTGTAGTCATTTCACCAAATATCGGAATTCCTTTTCCAATATACTCTACTTTGGTTTTAGTAGAATAATAGTATTGAATATCTAGTTCATCCAATGTTTTAGCAACACGTTTACCTTCTGTAGTTCCGCCAAATACAAGTATCATCAGGATTGAATTGTTTTTTCTTTTTTTCTAAAAATATGATGCCATTTATCATCGTACAACCAAGAGCGATTTTTTCGAGCTCCAATAGCTTCTCCTACTACAATCATAACCGTTCTAGTGAGTTTATTTTCTTTAATTATTGTAGTTAACTCTGAAAGTTTACCTGTCCATACCTGCTCATCTGGCCAGCTCACTCGATACAATATGGCTAACGGAGTGTCTTCTGGATAATGTTCTAAGAGTTGCCCCTGTATTTTTTTTGCGATACCCACGCTTAAGAAAATACACATGGTAGCTCTCAATTTTGCCATATCTGCTATTTTCTCATGCTCTGGCATTGGAGTATTACCTTCACCTCTGGTAAGGATAATAGTTTGCGCTATTTCGGGAATAGTAAATTCTGATTTTAGATGCGCTGCCGCAGCCTGAAATGATGAAATCCCCGGAACGATATAATATTCATATCCTTTTTCGTCAAAAATGGTCATTTGTTCTTGTATCGCTCCATAAATTGAAGGATCACCAGAATGTAATCGAACAATGGATTTTCCTTGACCATAATATTGATCTATTATTGCTACTTGTTCTTCTAAGGTCATCGAGGCAGAATTACGAACCAAAGCTCCTTCTTTTGCCATATGAGTTAATGCTTCTGGGACCAAACTACCTGCGTATAAAATACAATCCGCATTTTCTAAAATATATTGCCCTTTTAGAGTTAATAATTCTGGATCTCCAGATCCAGCACCTACAATAGCAATACTAGCTTTACGTTCATATACGCTTAATAAACTAAAAGCATAGGTGAATTTCTTACCTGATTGAGTCAACACTTTTGTTTTTTCTGTAAGCCAAGTTGACTGATCAGCAATCAAAGCAGCTGCTGCTTCAGAAACGCCATATACTCCAACTTTCTTTTTTACTACTTCTGATGGGTTAGCTACGGTAATAGTATTAAGTTCTTCGCCTGAATATGTTATAAATGGGATGTTATATTGTTTTGCAAAATCAAGGTAAGCTTGCTCTTTATTCTTGATTGTTGCAGATCCGATAGCATATACACTTTCTATAGCGACATTTTCTTTTTCTAATGCAGATTCTAATCCCTTGATTAATAATGAAGGTTCTATGTCTTTAGCACAACCACTTCCTATTGCAATACAAGCAGGATAATATGAGATTATTGGAGTTTTACTATCAAAAACTTCATACCCTATATAAATTAGTAACTCGTACTCATTTATATCACAATCATCGAGGTTGTAAAATATGTCAACAAAATCTGGACATGTTTTTTCGAGGTATTGAGTTCCTTTGTCTTTGGTTTTTAGGATCAGTGCAGTTGATTTTCTATTTACAAACAAAGAGATAATTTCATTGGTGCTAATAGAACTTTTTACTTTCCAGCGATATCTTTCTGCAAGTGTATCTAATGCCCATAATTCTTGCAAATCACTCGAAGTAGATATTACAGCTTGTGCATCTAGTATTTTACTTATTTGTTTGGTAACAACATTTGCTCTACCAATATGACCACTTAATACCGACTGGACAAATTTTCCTTGATCATCTATATTAATAACAGCTGGATCTTTAGTTTTGTCCTCAATATGATGTGCTATACTACGAACACAAATACCCAAAGCTCCTATAAAAATCCAAGCATCATAGTTGTGAAAAGAATTTTTCATTAGCTCGGCTACAGAATCAATCTGTTTGATATCCTTACTGGAAGTAGTATCTCTGGTTGTGAGAATTTTGGAACGATAAAACTCTTTTTGTAATGTTTTAGCTATAGATAATCCATGATCTGTAAAACAGAGTATTGCAACTTTTATAATGGGTTCTGACATGCGTATGTTATTAGGACCTTTTAATTGTCAAAGATATTGGTTAAGGATATCTTAGAAAATGTTTATTTAAATTAAATACAATCGAAAATTGATGATTCCTTATTCTAGAAAAAGGGGTGTTATTTGTAGATATATTATATCCATAAAATATATTGGCATCACCAAATATACCTAAACCTATTTTTGGAGTGATTACAATATCATTTATTTTAAAATCTGTTTGATATTTTATTTCTAAGCCTGTAATTAATAATAAAGCACTTGTCTCGTAACCGATTTTTATGCCATAAATATCATTGTTTTGATCAGGCATCCATTCTAAAGCTGCATAATAAGCTTTAGAAAAATAACCTGTATCTCCATATCTGCAGGTATGTAATGCTGCTCCAACTTCAGAATAAAAATCATTTTGTAACCCTGCACCTATACGTACTGAAATTTGCCTTACTGTGGTGAAGTTTCCAGGTTGAAAATGTAGTGTATCTACTTCTTGTTTAAGAACTTCTTTTTTTACAATATCCTGCCCAAAAACTGTATATCCGATTAAAACACAACCCCAGAAGAATATTTTTTTTATCATTTTATTTCCCTTTTGGCTTTTAGTAAGGTAATTGTATTATGTAAATCCAAGCTTATTTTATGAGTATTATTGATACTGTATCCGATTTTTGAACAACCTTTTTTAAACAGTTCTATTGAGTTTTCTTTGACTGTATTAATGACAATATTGGTTTCTGGTTTTAGAAAAGGATGAATTTTGAGAAAGAGTTCTTCTAATTTACCACCATGTCCGCCAATAAAAATAGCATCTGGTTTTGGAAATTGATTAAGGTCTTGTTCAAAAAAATCTCCAATTACTATCTTAACACCAGGAACACCAAAACGTTTCTGGTTTTCTATGATAATACGTTCGCATTCTTGTCTTTTTTCGAAAGCAATGACTTCGAGGTTTGGATTTTTTAGTTTTGCTTCAATACTTATAGATCCGGTACAAAATCCGATATCCCAAAGTATGTTACTATTTATAACCTCTAAAAGATGTAATGTTGTTAGTCGAATAGGCATCTTAGTAATCATATTTGGCCTATTCGTCAAACCTATAAAATCAAGATCCTTTATTCCAAAATCAATAGTACGATGAAATTTCTTTTTGAGTAGCACACAGTTTAATGGATGAAACATTTTTTTTGAAGCTTCTATTAACGTCAACTCATGAAATTGTTCCCGATCCCCTTCAATATCTTCTCCTATAATGATTTCATAATTCGAATAACCATATTCTAACATGCGTTGCGCAATGATGGTCGGAGTTTTTTCTGTATCGGTTAATACACCGATCAATTCTTTTTGCTGAATTAGAATAGCATCAAAAGCATTCCAGTTTCTTCCATGAACACTTACAGTTTGTAATTGATTACTATTTGTATTTGTTGCATTGGCAAGTAGTTGAATTGAACTAAAATACGGTGTGGTTATAATTTTTGCATTAGGAAATTTATGTTGTAATGTGTTTGAGAATCCATAAAATAAAGGGTTTCCAGAGGCAAAAATGACAATAGGTTCGTTTGCTTTTTGATAAGCATTAAATACATCTGCCATTGGTGATGCAATGTGAATCCATTTATGATTTTCTGGAAGTTTGTTTTTGACTAATTTATAATGGCGTTTTCCTCCGCTGAATATTGCAGTGTTAAGAATCACCTGTTGCTGCTCTATCGTGAAACTGGGTGTCTTATTTGCGATACCTATTACATGAAAAATCATCATAATGTCAATATAATATTCTGTAATCTAAGGAGATTTATACTTTTCTTCAAAGACTACGTCTTTTTGGAGTTTTTTGCGATCCCATTTTTTGAGTTCTAATTCAGGTTGATTATAAAACATATCAGTATATCCAAAGCATAAATAACCGATTAATTGATTCTCAGAGGGAGCGTTAAGTACAGTTTTTACTTTTTCAGGATCCAAAATGCTTACCCATCCCATTCCAATATTGAGAGATCTAGCCATGAGCCACATATTTTGTATTGCACAAACTACACTGTATTTTCCCATATTAGGCATGCTAGTTTGTCCTAGTACAGGGCCATCTTTTGGTTTGTAAAATACAGCTATGTTTAGAGGAGATTCTACAATCCCTTCTAACTTAAGTTTGATATATTCTTTTTGTTTTTGGTCTTCAAACAACAGAGCTGCTCGTTGTGTCTCTTCAGAGAAAGTTGCTTTTACTGCTTGTTTTGTGGTTTGATCTTTAATTAATACAAATTCCCAAGGTTGTGAGAAGCCTACAGAAGGAGCTGCAAGCGCTGCATCTAAAATAGTGTCAATAGCGTTTTGAGGAATAGGAGTATTTAGAAAATGATTTCCTCGAACATCTCTTCGATGTGCCAAGATTTCTTCGAGTAACTGTTGCTCTTCTTTAGTAAATATGCGTTGTGGTTGTTCCTCCATAATACTTATAGTTTAGCTTGTTCAAGAGTAAAAGCTGCATTTACAATAGCTGCAGCAAAATTACTTCCTCCTCGTTTTTCTGTAATCAGAGCATATGGGATCTCTGTTATTGTTTTTAATCTTTCTTTAGATTCGATGACATTGATAAACCCTACAGGCGCTCCGATAACTCCTGTTGGAGATAGGGTGCCTTCCTGGATTTGATCCGTGATTTCAATTAATGCAGTTGGAGCATTGCCAATAACAAATAATGCCTTTGGATATTTTTTTGCTGCTAGTTTTATACCAGCTTGTGTTCTTGTTAAGCCTTCTTCTTCAGCTAATTTTAATGTTTCAGGATCATTTAATAAGCATACTACTTTATTGTTATATTTGGAAATATACCCTTTTGTGATACCAGCTTGAACCATAGTAACATCGGTCACAATTGTACCTCCAGCCTGAAGATATTTATGCCAAATTGTTATTGCCTGTTCTGAAGTTTTCAAATACTTGATGTACTCATAATCTCCCGAAGTGTGAATGCATCGTATAGCCGCCCAAAGGGCATCTTTTTCTAGTGTGTTTTGAGGTATATTATTTGTTATTTCAGAAAAACTAGCTTGTTGAATTTCTGATCCCGTTTCTGGTTTCCTGTTTAAATAGCCTCTTGGAGTGATCAAATGATCTCTATAGTTAAACGTTTGACTGTTCCCTATAAGTACTACACAAAACATATCCACATCATTGACATCAAAATCTCCTAAGGTTGTGATCTTGATTTCTTCTTCTGTTCTTCCTAATTGTTTACAGATAGCAACTGGTGTTTCAGTGGAGCGATACTCCAGATAAATACGTTGCAAAGTTTGAAGTTGCCAGTATCGTTTTTTGCTTTTAGGGTTATATAGCCCTGTTACAAAATCACCCATTGCCGCAGCGCGAATACGTTTCTCAATAGTTGTCCATGGTGTCATTAAATCAGATAATGAGATACAACAAAAATCGTGACCTAGTATTGCACCCAGTTTACTCCCTGCTGTAATAAAAGCAGAAATCCCAGGTACTGTTTCTATAGGAATATCTAATGCTTGCTCAGCAACTTTTTGATATACGATAGATGCCATTGCATATATACTAGCATCTCCAGAACCAATCACGACCACATGTTCTCCTTCTAAGGCATGTTGTATTGCAATTTCTGCTCTTTTTTCCTCCTCACTAAGTTCTTTTCCGATGCATAAAGCATCAGGATGAACCAGATGTTGTATGAATTGAAAGTAATAGTGATACCCAATTACTACCGTAGCTTCAGAAATTGCTTGTGTAGCCATCGGGATAATATAGTCTGAATGTCCAGGGCCAAGCCCTACAACTTTGATCATTTTTTAATAATTAATAAAGAGAAATATGGTATTTCTCTATGAGTCAGTGTCGTTAAATCTGTTGTTATATATTCCTGCTTGGTTCCTAAACGTTCACAATAGTAACATTTCCAATCTTTTTTTGCTAATTCTGATTGAAAATTACTCCACCCAGATCTTATTTTCATTAATATCACGGTATCAAACTCTAAAAAATATGTAGTGATTTCTGTGATATGTTTAACTCTGGGGATAACAACTATTTTATCATTGAGCAAACTTAACGGAATCCTATGTTGCGCTGCTCCTAAAGAAAAAGAATTGATTCCAGGGACTAATGATACAGGTAATTGTAAGTTTTGAAGTTCGGCCAATATATAGGAGAAAGAGGCATATAAGCTAATATCTCCTTCACAAACAATGGCTATTTTTTTTCCTGAATGATACGCTTCCTGAATTTCTTTTGCTGTGGAGTCATAAATTTCTGAAGCCTGTTTTCTATCATTCGACATTTTTAAAAAGAAACCTCTTAGTTCTTTGTTTTCTAACTTGTGGTATTTTAGAATAGGAAACACAAAACTTTTTTTTATTCCGTCTGTGATTGATCCGGGATAAAAAATAAGATCTACTTCTTTTAATATTCGTAAAGCTTTTAGGGTAAGGAGCTCTGGATCTCCTGGCCCTAAGGCAATTCCGTATATACTATTCAAAATTATGTCGTTTTTTTCTTTTTTCGCTTATATAAGAAGAGTTGCCATTTTTCTTCTGCAACACCTGCTTTATCCATTTCGGCTCTGGCCATGGTGAAGAACAAATCTGACAATCTGTTAATATAAGCGACTACATATTCTTCTACAGATGCAGGATCTTCGCGCATTAACGTTACCAATCTGCGCTCTCCTCTTCTAATCTGTGTGCGACATACATGGCATAGTGCTGAAATTTCGTTTCCACCTGGTAGTAGAAAATAATCTGAAGGAGAGCTTATTTTAGATTCCATATCATCCATCCATTGTTCGCAAAAATCGGCTCCATCTATAGGTTTTGGATTAGGGTTTTCTTTTTTAGAATCAGAGGGTCTTGCCAAATGAGACATCATATCCATTAAATCCTTTTGGATTTTATGCAAGTTTTGTTGCCATTCATGATCATTGCCTAATTTTGATCGCAGTAACCCGATAGTAGAGTTGGCTTCGTCTAATGCTCCATTACATTCAATACGAGCTGAATCCTTAGATTCTCTTTTTCCTCCAAAAACACCTGTCATGCCAGTGTCTCCTTTTCGTGTATATATTTTCATAGGACTAGGCTTCTATAGTTGTCATTAGTTTTTGTTCTAACGCTTGCTGTAATTTTTCTTCTTCTATTTCTTCTCCTATTATTACTAATCGTGTAGCTTTTATTTCGTCATCAGCCCACTTTCTGTCAAAATAATTCTCAAATCTATCAGCTACTCCTTGAACTATCATACGCATAGGTTTTCCAGGAACATGAATAATCCCTTTGATTCGATAGATATGATGCTCAACCACTAGTGATTTTAGCGTATCAACTAATTGTTGGGGAGTATGTGGGGCTTTCACTTCAATTACTATAGAATTGATGGTTTCGTCATGATCGTGATCATGGTGATGGTCATGATCATGATCATGGTGATGATGATTTTCATGGTGAGAATGTTTACTATCCACATGATCTTCTGCCTTAGCATCGATTCCTAATAATACTTCTACAGGAATATCTCCTTTTACAGCAGAAATTAATTTTATGTTGTCCCCTACACGATTCTGAATAATATCATGTACTTGTTTATATGCTGAATCATCAATCAAATCAGATTTGGTCATTACAATAAGATCTGCACAAGAAAGTTGGTCTTCAAATAATTCTTCGATAGAAGATTCGTGATCTAAGTTTTCATCATCCAAACGTTGAGATTGTACTTTATCTCGATCACAAATTTCTCCAGTCGCTTGTCCTACACAATCTACAACTGTAATTACTGCATCTACTGTTATTTGAGGTTTTAAATCCGGCCAATTAAACGCTTTCAATAATGGTTTAGGCAATGCTAACCCCGAAGTCTCTATAATGATATGGTCAATATCTTGTTTACGCTCCATTAACTGAAGCATTGTGGGGAGAAATTCTTCTTGAACTGTACAGCAAAGACATCCATTACTCAATTCGAGTATATTTTCCTCTTCACATCCACAATCATTTCCTTTTAGGATCTCACCATCCATTCCTAATTCTCCAAATTCATTAACGATAATTGCTAATCGTCTACCATTGGCATTTTTAGCGATTTTATGTATTAACGTTGTTTTACCAGATCCTAGAAAACCAGTAATTATCGTTACTGGTATTTTTTGAGTGTTTAAAGCCATAAATTTTGTCAAAAATGATTCCTAACAAAACTATCTATTATAACTTAAATGAAAAAGGAAATTCTAATATGTTTATGATAACAATTTTGATGTGCTCGACTTCTACATATCAAGTCTCATAAAAACTAAACTTGCTTCAAACAGTTGGTTTTTTTTATTCTGTGGTATCTAAAATATAATAGGTGTTAGAAATATTTAAGATTTAATTTGGAAAATAATACTAGAATCATTAATATTTGTATAACACAATGAAACCAAATAGTATACATATCATAATAAAGTCACTGTTTAATACAGGTGATACTCGATGGATTACTGAAGTATCTATCGATGATCGGACGCTATGTAGCTATTTTAATCATTTTTTAGAATGATATAAATTAGAAAACTAATACAGAATAGCAAGCGTCCAATATATTGGACGCTTTTTTTATGGAGTATTTTTTGATGCAAAGTAAAATAAAACCTTAAGATCTATTCTAAATCATGAAGTAGAATAGTAAGTATACTATAAAAAGAATTGAAATGTCAATTATAATTAAATGAATTAAAACAAAATTGTAAAACTTTTTAAATGAATGAATAAAGATTGATTAGTACATAAAAAATAGAAATTGGAAAGTAAGTATCATATATACAGATAATTACCAAAACACCCAAAATTCGTTGTAAAACGGACAGGGATTTCTATGCTTAATTTGTAGTTTAACTATTTGATTTTCAGTAAAATAAGCTCAAAAAATAGTTGCGTATATTAAAAAATATTCGCATCTTTGTAGAACGATTAACAATAACAAAAAAAGACAAAAACAATGAAGTATAATAAATTTTATAACAAGGAGCAGGAGATCAGAAATTGCCTGTTAGCCGATGTATTCGGAAGCATCCTTGGAATGGGTTTATATACTTCGGTTGTAAATCCTCTTCCAGAAAAGATGACCCAATCTGATGGTAACAAAGAACTGGAAAAAACACTTCACTTTATAAGTAAGAATTTCCATGAAGATGAAGTAGTAATCAAAGGCAGTTACACTTCTTGTAAAGCTATAGTTTCATAAGCTTTATAAGAGTAATTATTATAAGCGATTGAGTTTGTCTCCCAAGACAAATTGAAAAATAGTAATAAAAACAACGATTTCTTTAGGAGCAATCAATAGATCATATTAGCATGCTAATTTGAAGAACGAACCAAGATAATCAACGATATACCTACTATTTAGAATCACTTAGTATTTGATTATGTACTCTAACTGTTACCGACATCAATAGTCAGTATTTTTTATAGCAATGTAGATTTTTTAGATCTATATAACGTTTTCTTGGGATAAATGATCCCTAAAAACGGAGTATATCTAAAAATCGATACCCACAGTATATGTGAGCCTAATAAAATGTTTGGTTTACACCTGGATTGTATAGAGAATACAGAAAACTGACCCACCAAAAAAATCCAATTACAGCTCACTGCTACCCAAAAAAGGGGAAAGTAGGGTATGGTGACTGTATAGGATTTCACTTTCCCAAAAACGATCAATTAATTCCCATAGGTATGGGTATACAGTAGTATATCAATCTGGGGTTGACACCTATGGGCGTACCCCAAACAATTGGAAAACAAAAAATTTAGCACAATGAAAACCTTAAAACACATATTATTATTAGCTCTACTCCTATGCGTTAACCTTACTTCATGTACACCCGATGATAGTGTTACAGAAAATGAAAAACTACATACTGAGGTGTTAAATACTACTGGAGAAGATGAAGGATTAGAGGAAGATGAAAATTAACTCATCATAATTTAATTTAGTACTTTTGAGGGATGAAACAATGGACTGTTACATCCCTCTTCTTTTTATATATAATATTAATATTCTTAAATAATTCATGCAGTCCAGATAATCAAAATAGTAGTCATATTTCTTTAGTAAAACAAAAGAAGATTGATTCTTTAAACTTTTATTTTGAGATTGCTTCTAATACTAGCCAAACTAAGGAAAAACAATTAGAAGCTTTAATTAACTTTTTAAAAGGAGCCAAGAAATTAGAAATGGACTCGTTACGATATAAAGGACTTTCTTTACAAGCAAAACTTTTTAATAAATATGAGGGGCCTCAAAAAGCGATTGACCAATCGTATTTACTGTTGGAACTTGCTCAACAAAATAAGGATAGTAGTTACATAGCTAAAGCATTGTATAGACTAGGGTTTTATAACAAAAAATTAGATAATTATTTAGAAGCTTTCGAGTACTATAATCATTCTTTTAAAATTAGTAGAAATATAAAGGATAGTATCAACGCAGGGAGATGTTTGATGGCAATGTCTAATATTCAAAGAGTATTAGGAGATCATAATGCCAGTAAAACAACAGCTACTGATGGCTTAAAATATTTAGAAAACTCTTCAGAATACAAAATAATATCCGGATTGTATCACAGTATATCAATATCTTTTAATCAACTAAAAAACCCTCAAGAAGCTTTGCTTTGGAATTCTAAAGTTCTAAACTTACTTAACGATTCAATTGCTAAAAATAGGATTGGAATTCAGAATCTACCCATTTTTAAAAATACGCGTGCAAATATTTTGGCTGGGCAAAAAAAATATGATGAAAGTATTGATATTTTACAATCATTGTTGAAGGATCAGGATGTACTTCAAAAACGAATGAGATATGCACAAATCTTAAGTAATATTGGACATATTAAATTCCTTCAAAATCCTAATAATTCTGAAAGTGAAAAGATGCTCTTAGAAGCCCTCAATATAAGGGAACAAGGAAAAAGTATATTAGGCTTATTTGCAAGCTATATACATCTCACTAAGTACTATAGAAATAAAGATATAGAAAAAGCAAAATATCATGCTCATAAAGCTTATCAAACAATAAAAGATGTTGGTGACTATGAAGCATTATTGGAAGTGTTGACTTTGATTACAGAACTGGATCCAAAGTCTTTAGAAGACCATCAACGTTTTAAAGAAGCAAGCCTTCAGCTCATGGAGCTCAGAAAAAAGACACGAGAAATCTATGCACCCACACGGTTTGAGAATGAAAACCTACTAAAGGAGAACGAACGGAAAAACAGGAAAATCTCCAGAGTTCGTAATCAAAACGCAATATATCTACTTGGGATTTTATTATTACTTACAGGTATTGGGTTCGTGGTTTACTTTTTTAGACAACAAATGCGTCATCTCAACCAGCAAAATAAAATAGCACAATTTGAAGCTAGTTATGAAACAGAGACTCGTATTTCTAAACGCTTACATGATGAGCTGGGGAATGATATTTTCCAGGTGATGTTGCAATATCAGAATGATCCACATGACCCCCAAATTAAAGATAAACTCAATAGTACTTATATAAGAGCACGAGATATATCCCGTGAAAATAATGAATTCGAAACCGGGGAGGCCTATGCTGAAGAATTGAATAACATGCTACAAAACTATGCGCAGAATGGTATTCGATTGATTGTCATTGGGTTTGATAAAATGGATTGGAATGATATGGATAAAACCATAAAACTAACTGTATACAGAGTGCTACAGGAATTAATGACGAATATGCAGAAGCATAGTCAAGCGAGTTTAGTTAAATTAATGTTTTCTAATACAAATAATACATTACAGATTAAATATTCAGATAATGGTGTAGGGATGGCAGAAGAACATGTAAAATCCAAAAATGGACTTCGGAATACAGAAAAGCGTATTGAGGCTATACGTGGAACTCTTATCTTTGATTCAGAAAAAGATAAAGGCTTCAAGGCCGTGATACAAATCCCTAATTAAAAAGTTAGCAAAATGTTTACTAAAGTATTGGTGGCAGAAGACTATGAAATTGCCAATCAAGGCATTATAAAAATACTTAATGATAAAATTGGAATTCATAATATCCAGGAGGCCAAATACTGTGATGATGCTTATCTAAAATTCAGAAAAGCCTATAATGACAAGGAAGCATTCGAATTACTAATTACAGATCTTTCTTTTAGAGAAGATCATAAAATTCAAACCAGAGCTTCGGGCATCGATTTGATAAAGGATATTAGAAGTGTACAACCAGATATCAAAGTAATTGTATATTCTCAAGAAAATAGACCAGACAAAATTAATATGTTATTCGAAAAACTCGACATCAATGGATATGTCTGTAAAGGTCAGCACGCAATAAAAGAATTAATAACATGTGTGAATGGAGTATATAAGAATAATACTGTACGACCACCAGAACTAACTAATAATACAGCAATAAATACAATGATTCATCTTGATGATTTGGATATGATGTTGCTAGAAGAATTATCACAAGGGTTTACTAAAAAAGAAATCAGAATCAAGCTTAAAAAACAAAAAATATCTCCGAATAGTGAAAGCGCTATCGACAAAAGAGTCAGTAAACTTTTTGATGATTTCAAAGCCAAAAACACTACTCATTTGGTAGCTATTGTAAAGGATTTAGGATTGTTGTAGTATATACCACCTAGGTTTAAAATACACGACAGATTATATAAATGGTTGAGAATATCAACCTATTGATACTCTGGGTCATTAGGTAAAAGAAATTCTTCCTTCTTACCAATTTTTAAAATTGATTGATAAAGTATTAAACATGATTAATAAATGTATAGGGTACGTTTTTTTTCAAAAAAATAGACCATATTACAGAAATCTGTAAGGACATATGTTATAGTCAATTTATGTTTGCATCGTAAAAGCAAGTGAATGATCAATGGTGAAGAGCTTATCTATAATCTCGAAACGGTATAAACTAACTATAACGATGAACAACGATCAAGTAATCATAGCTGGAATTATTGAAGGAGATGAAAGAATACTAACTTGTTTTTACAGGGATAATATACGATATATCCAAGGGTATATTCTTCGTAATTATGGAAACCTGGAAGATGTAGAAGATGTTTTTCAGGACGCTTTGGTTGTATTATATCAGAAGTTAAGATCAGGTCTTTTAGAAATTAGAGTACCTATAAAAACTTATTTTTATGGTATTTGCAGAAACCTCTGGAGAAATCGGTTAAAGAAAAAAGAAAAACTTATTATCGATGATGGACAAAATCGTTTTGAAGAAGGAATTAATGATCCTTTAATAGCTAATATTGAAAATCAAGAACGAGAACACCTCTATAGAAAACACTTTCAGAAGCTGAGTGCAGATAATAAGAAACTATTATATCTTTTTTTTGAAGGGAAATCAATGAGAGAAATATCGATAATCACAGGGTATTCTGAAGGGTATACTAGAAAAAAGAAATTCGAGGCAAAAAGACAATTATTAAAAATGATCGAAAAAGACCCAATGTATGAAGAGTTAAGGGCCATATGTTAATTCAGATTAAAATTATACTACCCTTAAGTTTATTTATATTTAAATAGTACTATTTTAAACAAAAAGAAAACTATAATGTAATGGTGATTTTTAATTGAATCATTTTATTTTTTGTTGCTTTCTTGACTTTTCATTGATTCCAGAATTTTTACAGTCGTTTCAGAAAATACTACAAACTCATTATCTTTATCCTTATAAGCTTCGCATAGTTGTATATAGCTAAGAATGATGTCTACAGGAGGTTTGCGTAATAAGGCTAAAAGTTCTGGTTTATCATTATATTTCTCAATTAATTTAATCATATGATATCCTACATAATACATTGGACTTTGGTACATTCCACTAAGACCAATATTGTAAAGCAAATCGATGTTTACAGTAGCATCATGTTTTGCCCGGAATAGAATTGTCTCCAGGAGAGCAAAGTTAGTTTCCATTCGTCTAAAATTTCTACTATATTCTTTTTTACTAAAATCAATATACGGTCCAGAAGATGAGATTTTTGAAAAATCGGCTACATATGTAGCAGTTCCTTCTCTTATCATTTGATCCAAAAGATAATTCACTTTATCAGAACTTTGTTCTGGAGATTCATTCATGTATTGATATTGGACTAAATGAAATAGTTCATGTGTTGATAAGTATGATAATCCATTATAATCACCTTTCATAGAAGCAAAATCAACATAAAATGAATTAGGAGCATCATCAAAAGTCCAACCACCACCAATAACACCTAAAATCATATATACAGTAACATCCAACTTTACATTTTTAGGAGAATATTCTTTTAATAGAAATACTGAATTTTTGGCAAGTTCTTTTTCTTTTTGAATCACTTCTGCAAGGAGTTTTTGTGCATGTGGAATAAGAGGTGTCAGTTTGCTAAACATAAAAGGGTCTTTGTCCAGATATTCTCCTTTTAATGCAGCTGTTAAACTTTTTTTAAAGCTAGATTCATTAATCCCTGGAAAAAAAGTAGACAACTTTCTTAAATAAGCTTTGGTACCATGCAGTGCAACCAGTTCTTTAAAATCCTTTTCATTAAGCTCATCACTATCCAATATCTCTATTAGTTTTTTCACAGAAGAATAATCATATGAAATATTAATCTCTTGCGTATATAGTTTTGGAAGAGATAAAAGAATCATCAGGATAAGGTATATCTTTTTCATTACTTTTTTTGAATTGAGTGTTATAAAGTATAGATACATATAAATGAGTAAGGTTACAGTTATAGACTGGTTTTATTTTATAAAAAGGAAAGCAGGGTGGTTTTTATTAAAGGGATTGATCCTAAAAATACATTTAACATGCTTTGGTAGATCAGTAATTTGATACCTCTTTTAGTATCAACCTGCAGGGTCATTCATTATTTGGAAGAGCACCATTTTGGATTGAAAGAGAAATGTTACGATTCAAGTGGATTTAACGACGGTTGAACTTAAACTCATTTCATTTTCTGTCAAACCATTCCATATTTGAACCATCAACTAATCAAATTATACCTTTTTTAAAAATAAATAAATATGACACCCACAGAAGTTTTTTCACTTGCAAATATGACTGCTATGCCCATGTGGATCTTGATGATCCTGTTACCTAAATGGAAAGTCACCAGATTTTTAATTGATTTTAAAGTAATTCCATTGCTGTTATCCGCAGTATATGCCATCTATATTTTTCTAGCGATACAGATAGGTGGGATGATGGATTTTGGTAGCCTTAGTTCGGTCATGGCATTATTTACAGAAGAAAATGCCGTTCTCGCCGGCTGGGTGCATTACCTCGCTTTTGATCTTGTAGTAGGTATGTGGATGCTAGATCAAAATAAAAAACTAGGTATTCATCAATTGATAATGGCTCCCTGTCTTTTTGCAACATTTATGTTTGGTCCGGTTGGGTTCCTACTTTTTATGATTATCAGAGCATTTAAACAAAAACAATCATGATTTACATTAAAAAAATATTTAGCACAGTAAAAGAAGAAAGTCCAATATTATATTGGATAGTAATTACCCTTCTAATTTCTGTTATTGGATGTATAATAGGACTTCTGGTAGATGATAGAACACTAATGGGAGTGAATGTTTGGATTAAACCACTGAAATTCTCAATTTCTGGTAGTATTTATATCTTGACGGTAGGATACCTTATGACATTATATCCTTTTTCTAAAAGGAAGAAAAATATTTTAAATAATATCAATTCATGGACCTTATTATTAGAAATAGGTATTATCATTTATCAGGCATCTCGAGGGGTACAATCTCATTATAACCAATCTTCCTTGTTTGATGGTTTGCTTTTTGCAGCGATGGGTATTTTGATTGGAATAAATGTTTTAATCATGGTATTGTTTATCTTCGAAACTATTAGGTTAAAATTAAAAACTACCGCATCGGTACAATGGGCAATATTACTAGGTTGGATAATTATAGTTATAGGCAGCTGGATAGGTGGTCAAATGATAAGTCAATTGTCTCATAATGTTGGTGTAGCAGATGGTGGAGCGGGGCTGCCATTGGTTAATTGGAGTACCGTTGGAGGGGATTTAAGGATAGCGCACTTTTTTGGATTGCATGGCATACAAATAATTCCGTTATTCGCATTATGGCTATCTAAGAAATGGAATACAAAAAGTAGAAATCAGATTATTGCTGTAACTATTTTTGGATTATTATATGCAACATGGATTGGGTTTACTTTCTATCAAGCCAAACAAGGTATGGCTTTAATTAAACTGTAATTAAATTATAATGCTAATCAACAGGGAGAAACGTATAAAATATTTAGGTTTTAATGATTTTTGGTTTGTTGTGATTGGTATTTTAGTCCTAAGTTTTATTACAGACTTTCTCTTTAATAATTCATTTGTTCATTTTCCTTTTGCAGAAGCTGTTATGAATTGGAGTACATCGCTATTCATGACCATTTGTGATTGGTTTATTATACGTGCGATAATCATTCTTTTACGAAAGAAATACCCTGATTTAAAAGATGACTTAAAGCGACTTATACTATTGTTTATTGCCATTGTTAGTACCGTAATATTGGTGGATGTATTAGGAAATAGACTGTTGTCATTTATTTTTGATAAAAATTATAATCCTATTAGCGCCTCTAAAGTATTATTACCTATTATTATAATTAGTACAATGACTATGGCAATATATGAAGCCATTTATTATAATTTAAGACTTAAAAAGTCTATTCGAGAAGAGGAAGAGGCAAAACAAATAATTGTACAAGTGCAATTAGACACACTAAGAAATCAAGCACAACCTCATTTTTTGTTCAATACACTCAATACACTTCGAGATATTATTGATCAAAATTCTAAGAAGGAAGCAAAAGAATTTGTAGATAAATTATCAGATGTATATCGTTTTATATTAGAATCTGGAAGGATTAACCTTACCTCGCTACGAGAGGAATTAAAATTTGCTCAAGCTTATATCCATATACAATTAGAAAGGTTTGGAGACAATTTAAAACTGAATTGGAATATTTCTGAAGTTTCATTAGATGAGATGATTGTGCCAATGAGTTTGCAACTTTTATTAGAAAACGCAATTAAACACAATGTAATTTCTAAAGCAAAACCATTAGTAATCAATGTAGGAGTAAAGGATAACCATTTAATAGTTGATAATAAGATGCAACCAAAATCTACTCAACTACCATCAACCAAAGTTGGGTTAAAGAATATTAAAAAACGATACGCATTAATTTCTAGTAAAACACTTGAAATCAAAAATGAAGGAAATCGATTTATAGTATCCCTTCCGTTATTAAAATTGTCTAATCAAAAAAATAACTATGCATATACTGATCGTTGAAGATGAACCAAGAGCAGCAAATCAATTACAGAACATGCTAAAAGTATGTAATTTCGATTATCAACTGTTAGATATAATTGATACGGTTGAAGACGCGGTATTATGGTTTCAAAAACATGTTACCCCGGATTTAGTATTCATGGACATTCAATTGGCTGATGGATTGAGTTTTGAAATCTTTCAGAAAATTGACGTAGAAGCACCAATTATTTTTACAACAGCTTTTGACCAATATGCTATTCAGGCTTTTAAAGTAAATAGCATAGACTATTTACTAAAACCTATTCAACAAAATGAATTAGGTATTGCGTTAAATAAATTCAATAAATCAAATAAACCAAATGCATTAGAGCCTGCTATATTAAAACAACTCTTGGGGAGTATACAATCAACCAATATACGAGAAGGGATTCTTGTTAAAGATGGAAACGGATTTGTACAAATTAGAATTTCAGATCTTTTATATGTTTATTCTCAAGAAAGCATCACTTTTGGAGTAACTTCTGGTAAAAGATATATTATTGATGAGACCATGGATCAATTATTTAACTCTTTGGATCATGATCAATTCTATAGAATTAATCGCGGACAAATTATTTCTAAAAATTCAATTCAGAAAATAGAACCATATTTTAATCACCGAGTTAAGCTTTCTGTTTTGAATCCAAGAGATCAAGGGTTTATTGTTAGCAGACAAAAGACAAGTGATTTTAAAGAATGGATGAATAAATAACCATTATTTTCATATTAAAGCAATTCTTCACTTTTAAAAATTGAGTCTCCATATTTATTTTTTAAAGAAAAGGTATTTATACTTCTAAGCTTTGTAATGTTGATACGACTAAGATGTTTTCAACAAGAAAGAATATTAGCTAAAGGTTAAAAAATAAAATAATAATGGAACAAAAACATCCACTTCCTCCATTTAATGAGGAAACTGCAAAACAGAAAGTCCAAATGGCAGAAGATGCCTGGAATAGTAAAGATCCTGTAAAAGTATCTATGGCCTACAGTAAAGATACAGAATGGCGAAACCGTATTGATTTTATCAATGGTAGAGATGAGGTACAAGCGTTTTTAGCAAATAAATGGGATCATGAGTTAGAGTATAAACTTAAAAAAGAACTTTGGGGATTTAGAGAAAATAGAATCGCTGTTCGGTTTGAATATGAATACCGCAATAACGAAGGCCAATGGTTTAGAGCATACGGAAATGAAAACTGGCAGTTTGATGAAAACGGACTGATGGAAAAACGTTATGCTAGTATTAACGACCTCCCTATTTCTGAAGAGGATAGAAAATTATAGTCATGGGCATTAAATGTATACTATAAATTATGAAAAATCCTTATGTATCCAAAATTCGTATTTATCCAATAAAATCTCTTGACCCTATTGAAGTATCTGAAGCAGAAATAGGAATACGATCTCTTAAGTATGATAGAGCCTATGCAATGGTTGCTGAAGATGGTCGCTATGTCAATGGTAAACGCACAGGTAGGGTCAATGAATTAAAAGCTACATACGATCTGCAAAAAGGAATTGTACAATTATCCCATCGAGAAGGCGGTGATATAAGTAAATTCGAACTTAGAGAAGGTAATACAGATCTGGATGTTTATCTATCCAATTTTTTTGATCTAAAAGTAATTCTAATACATCGAACTGAAGGAGAACTAATGGATATTCCTTCAGCAAGTAGTGTAACTATAGTGAGTAAAAAGTCTTTAGTTTCTATACACAAAGACCTAAATAGCTATTCACTTGAAAATATTCGACTACGTTTTAGAGCAAATATAGAAATCGAAGCTGTTGCCGAATTTTGGGAAGAAAAACTATTTAAAACTCCAGGAATTGGAATGCGTTTTAAAATAGGTGATGTCGAAATGATAGGAGTAAGCCCAAGAGCGAGATGCAATGTCCCTCCACAAGACCCTTTTACAGGAGAATCAGATCGATCGTTTGCTAGAAAAATGATGAAAAGCAGAGCCAAAAGTTTACCAGAAAATAGTGATTTGGCACACTACGGAAGTATGTATCATTTAACTGTGAATACATATTTACCAGATACAGAAAAAGGAAAGAAGATTATATTAGGAGATACCATAGAAATATTAGAACCTGTAAACCTTAGATACAATGATTCACAAACTCATTGATATGAAGATAAAAAGATGAGAATTAAATAAAAAAACACTTCATTTAGAGTATAAATAAATACCGTAACGTAAAAAGCAATTAGTTAAGACAAATATGCTGTAATAGAAGTACTGTATTTGCGAGAAGAAATATATTCTTCTCCATTTTTTAGTACAAATCTAAACTCATTGTTATTGACATATGTGCATTGTTTTATATAGATTTTATTTAATATTATGGATCTGTGAATTCTCAAAAATTGATTAGTATCCAGGTTTTTATATAAAGTGTTCATTGTAATTCTATGAAGATGAGTTTTGGCTTCGGTGATTATCTTAACATAATTTCCATCACTTTTAAAGCAGATAACATCATCAATAAAAATAGTTACATCTTTACCTCTGGTTTTAAGGGTAATTTTATGTAAGTAATTTGTTTGAGTAGATTGGTATGTGGAGAGAAGTTTCTTGATTTGATCTTCTAAAAGAGAGGACTCTTTTCTTTTTTTTAGCTGGATAATACGCTCTATTGCGATACTTAAGCGATCTTCATCAAATGGTTTTAAGAGATAGTCAACTGCATTAATTTCAAATGCTTTTAATGCAAAAGTATCATAAGCAGTGGTAAATATAACATAAGGTTTTAAATGTAATTTTGATAAAACAGTAAACCCATTCATATCAGGCATCTGGATATCTAAAAAGATCAAGTCAGGCTCCTTCAACGTAATTTTTTCTAAAGCGTCTTTTCCATTTTTGCATGTCGCAACCACCAGAAGATCTTCAAAATTTTCAAGAAGTTTTAGTAGACGTTGTCTAGCCAAGTATTCGTCATCAATTATAATGCATCTAAGTTTCATAATTGTTTGATTATAGGGACTATTATTTTTGCTATGTATACATCAGGAGTTTCAAAATGAGCATTGAAAGTATATGCATTGTCATAAAACTGTTGCAGTCTTTTATTAACATTTTTAAGGCCTAAGCCAGTTCCTTCGGGTTTTTTATAACCATTTTGTATATGTACGGTATTGGTTATTTCTAATATTAACCCTCGTTCTTGCAGTATATCACAGTATTCTAAATGTATATTGATATTAATTTCCCCTTCATCTACAGTTGGAATGACCCCATATTTGATTGCATTTTCTACCAAAGGCTGGAAAATCATACTAGGTACTTTTAATGATAAAGTCTCTTCAGAAATATTATATTTTATAGTTATCCTGTCTTGATAGCGCACCTGTTCAAGATCCAGATAATCTTTAATAAAGTTGAGTTCTTCTTTTACGGTTACCATTTGTTCTGCATCATACTCTAACATATTGCGTAATAAAAGCCCTAATTTACTTAACATTTTCTGAGCATTTTTGGTGTCAATATCGATCATTGCGGCAATAGAATGTAAGGTGTTGAATAAAAAATGAGGTTGTAATTGCATTCGTAAAGCATTAAGTTGGGCAGCTATAAGTGCTTTTTGATTTAATATGTATTTTTTTTGATAGTCCGAAGCCAAAAAAACGGCCGAAATCACAAGAAGTTCTATAAAACTTGAAAAACTACCAATCACAAGTACAACAAGGTTATTATGCCCCAAAAAAGATTTGAAATAACCACTATTAAGATAGTATATACCATCATTCAACCTCGAAATAAGTAATTGATGAAAAAAAGCAAGAAGCATTGCTCCTAATAAAAATTTAAAGATTTTAATACTAATATTTACTTTAGTATTTTGAAGAGTATTAGTTAGTTGATAGACTAAAGGTGTTAAAACCACCCAGATAAAATATGTAATCCCTGTTTTTAACGAAATTAGTACCCAGCTAAACTCATAATTGTATGCATTGATTAAATGGTTGGTATATGCTTTTAAAACAAAAAATATACTTGTCGCCAATGCTCCCCAAACTATTTTTTTTATAGATATAGGTAAATTTTTATAATATAACTTTTTAGTTAAATGCATAAATTGACATTAGCAATTTTGCCCTATCGAAGGTCATTAATTAGTATCCTTTAAAATTATCAATATATTTGTTATGAGTTCAATTTTAAATATTTCCAAATGAAATTTTACATTATTATACTCTGTCTTTTACCTTTCACAATTTTTACAAATTGTAAAAGTGATAAACAAAATTCGGATAAAATTAATGTAAATTCTACTGAAAAAGAACAGAAAGACATTAGTGAATTATCTTATCTTGAAATTTATCATCAACTTTTTTCCAATAAAAGTGGAGGATTTGATGCACATGGTGATCTATATGGTCAAGAAGCAATTTCTAATCTATCTATAAGCGAACACCCCAGTGATTGTGGTAATGTTTTATTTTTATCGAATACTGCCGATAAAATTATAACATTAGCCATAGAAGCTAGTTTTAATTTTCCTGGAAACCCCAACGCAACTATGGTTAGAGCGTATACCATAAATCCTAACGAAAAAATCTCTATTGGTAATTCTATATTATGTTATGATAATAAAGAATATGATATTAAAAGAGAGATCATTTCTGCAGGGTTTACTACTAATTAACATAATTCTATTATTAATCCACAAAATTAATTGAAGTACAATCTTCAGGAAATGTAAATGTGACGTTCTGTTGGTTTTGTGATGGATGGTTAGTTTACTTAAATTAATCTATCAGAAGCTATACAATATAATCTTTACTTCTTCTTTTTTAACGGTTGATCACAAAACTAACCGTTGATCACAATTTTATGGTATGAACATATCCTGTCCAATACATTTGTGACATATATAAAACCATACAATCATGAAAAGTGTAGCATCAAAAATAGTATTAGTATTGTTTTTTACAGTAATAACTTCAATCACATATTCACAAAATATTAGCTTACCTCGTGTGAGTCAACAATCAACAATAACTCAACGTTTGGGGCTTTCTGATGTAACGATTACTTATCATAGTCCTAGTGTAAGAGGGAGGCAAATCTTTGGAAACATAGTACCCTATGGCACAGGTTGGCGCGCAGGAGCAAACGAAAATACAACGATACATTTTACACACGATGCTATGATAGAAGGCAAGCCTATAGCAGCAGGTACTTATGGGTTATATATGATTCCTGATACAGATGAGGTTAAAGTTTTATTTTCAAAATTTTCAAAATCCTGGGGTACGAATATCCCTTTAGAAAAAGAGATTGCATTACAAGTAACTGTAAAACCAGAAACAATTCCTTTTCAAGAATGGTTAAACTATGATTTTACAGAGCGTGGAAATAAAAGTCTAACAGCTTCTTTGCAATGGGAAAAAACTAAAATACCTTTTAAAATAGAATTTGATGTTACTACCGTAGTATTGAATAATATTCGACAAGAATTAAAAGGATTGGCAGGTTTTGGTTGGCGTGGTCATATGCAGGCCGCAAATTATTGCTTGCAAAATGATGTCAATCCCGAAGAAGCAATGGCTTGGATTGACAAGTCTATAAATGCAAGTAAAGGATTTAGTAACTTACAGGTTAAAGCCGGTTTACTAATGAAAAAAGGAAAACCAGATCTTGCAGAAAAAATAATAGAAGAGGCCATTCCAATGGGGACTCCAAATCAATTGAATAATTACGGCTACCAGTTGTTAAACATGGGTAAAACTAAAAAAGCAATTGAAGTTTTTTCCTTCAATATCAAACAAAATCAGAGTCACCCTTTTATTTGGGGATTTACCGATAGTTTAGGAGAAGCGTATTTAAAAAGTGGAAATAAAAAAATGGCTTTGAAGTTTTATAAGCAAGCGAAACAAAAAGCACCTCAAAATCAATATGCATATTTAGATGGAGTTATTGCTAAAATTGAAAAAGAATAAAATTGTTATGAAAATGAGATTGCTATTCATACTTCTATTCAGTTTAACGTTATATGGTAATGCCCAATCAAAAATAATATTCTCAAGAAGCCTGGGAGGACTTAATACTGGAGAAACACCAGGGATAATGATGTATGATACAGAAACAAAGAGCACAAAATTATTATTAAAAGGAACGGTACCAAGGAGAGGAGAATATAATGCTGTAACTTCATTAGATGATTCCAAAATAATTTTTAATACCTATCGCTTTAGTGGTTGGAAACTAGGAATTGCAGATTTTAAAAATGGAAAAATTCATAATGTAAAAAAATTAACGAATCGTTCTAACTACGAATACAATGCAATGTTTTCTCCTGATGGGGTACACATTGTTTACCAGGAATATAATTGGAATACTCGTAATGCAAACTTGTTTATAGCCGATATCAACGGTAAAAATGTAAAGCAATTAACAAAGGCTTTGGGGAGTCATCGTACTCCTGATTGGAGCAAAGACAGTAAACAAATTGTGTTTGCCTCCAGAAGAGATCAATATTACAATATTTACAGTAAAGGTAGTGATGGCATGCATCTTAAAAGGTTAACTGATGATACTTCGCATCATTTTGCTTCTTCAACTTCTAGAAAAGAAGATAGAATTGCATTTTTATCAAATAGGAAAGGACAAATTCATTTATATGTGATGGACTTACAAGGTAAGAATATGATGAATTTGACTCCGAAATTAAAAACAGATGATTTTAAAACAAAAGAGTGTTGGGCTTATAAAACAAGTTGGTCGGCAGATGGTAAACAGATTGTTTTTAATATCATGTTAGAAGGTAATTTAGAACTTTTTATTATTAATAGCGATGGATCAGGTTTAGAACAGATAACTCATAATAATGATACCGATATGACACCCTATTGGATGAATTAAAATACTATGAAACAGCTTGTTTTAGGATGCTTATGTATACTATCATTTTATAATTCACAATTTGAGAATCATACGTCAGGAGACAAAATATCAGTATCATCAAAAATCCTTTTTTCTAAAAAAGACAAAAGCTATAGCGGTTGGTCAATATATATGATGAATCCTGATGGTTCAGATAAAAAAGTGTTAATCCCTTTTAAGTCTGGAATGGGAGAGTATAATGCCGAGATATCTCCAAATGGTAAAACCATCCTTTTCAATACATATCGTTATGGAGGTTGGAAACTAGCAACTCATGATATAGAAAATAATACAACAAAAAGAATTTCACCTAATTCTAATTATTACACTAATGGTGTGTATTCTCCAAATGGAGAAATGATTGCATATGAAAAAAATGTTCAAAGAAGTACTCATATTTTTATAGCTGATAAACATGGAAATAATGAAAAAATGCTTACTGGAACAATGGGGAATGAAAACAGAATACCCAGTTGGTCATCTGATGGAGAATCAATAGTATTTTATAGTGAAAAGAATAGGGTAAACGATATTTACCAAGTTACTATAAAAGATAATCAGATAACAAACCTGACTAATAATCTTTCTGGTAATGATTTTGCTCCTGCCGTATCTCCTGACGGAAAAAAAATTGCATTTTTCTCAGATAGGAATGGCTATCTGGATCTTTATGTAATGGATAGTACAGGCGCAAATCAAAAGAACATAACAGCTAACCTTCAAAATAAAAACAATACCTATAATTATTATAAAGATTCTAATCTATATTGGATAGTAAAAACATCTTGGTCACCCGATGGACAAGAACTGGTTTTTTCTAATATTACAAATGATAATTTTGATGTATTCACCATTGCAAAAAACGGATCGAATTTAAAACAAATAACAGAAACACCAGAATCCGAGTATACACCTGTTTGGGGAGCAATCCAATAACATAAGGGCTTGTTAAAATTTCGCGAAATAGAATAATCTTTGTGTTTGAGGGATTACCACTTCGTTGTTTATTTGAGTGTGCGTACCTTTTTTATAATATTTTTATACGTATCACTTAATGTAGCTTTGTGGTTTCCTGACAATAAAATAAGATTGTCACCAGGAATTATTTCTGTTATCTTTTCTATATTAACAATATAATTTCTGTGTGTTCTACAGAAATCTGAATTGTCCAGTAATTCTAAAATTTTTGTGAGTGATATTAGAATCACAAACTTCTCTTTTTCGGTAATGATGTTACAGTATTTTTCTTCTACTTCGATATATATAATATCAGAGAGAAATACTTTTTTTAAAGCTTTTCCTTTTTTTATGAATAAATATTCAGTACTTATTACGGTATCTTCTTCTTCGCTTAGAAACACATCAGTTTGTCCATAAAACTTTTCTACGGCCATTTCAATAGCATATAAAATTTCTAGTTCATTAAATGGTTTTATAAGATAGCTAAAAGGCTGTGTAAGTTTTGCTCTTTCAAAGATTTGGCGATCTGTAGAACTGGTTAAAAACACAAATGGTCTTCGTGCATCAGGTACAATATTAATAGTTTCGGCAAAAGTAATTCCATCTGGAGTACCATCTAGAAAAACATCTACAATCGCAATGTCTACTTTAGCATTGTAAAACATGGTCAGTGCCTCCTTTAAACTTCTGGCGA
The DNA here is from genome assembly GCF_947494415.1 of Aquimarina algiphila. Lineage (NCBI taxonomy): Bacteria > Pseudomonadati > Bacteroidota > Flavobacteriia > Flavobacteriales > Flavobacteriaceae > Aquimarina > Aquimarina algiphila. The sequence continues at coordinate 358,858 of NZ_CANLVC010000010.1, forward strand.
CACCTACAATATTGTAGTTATTAGCCAAGAGTACGTTTGATAAAGCATCACTTTCTTCGGGAGTATCCTCTATAATAAGTATGTTTACATTATCCATTAGGAGGCGTTTTAGGTAAAGATACGATCATTTTTGTACCTTTTCCTAATTCACTTTTAACAGAAAATTTCCCTTTGTTTTTTTTAATCATTGATTTACATAATTGCAAACCTAAACCTGTTCCAATAATATTTTCATTTTCTTTTTTAGAAAGCAAAACAGAATCTTTAAGCAAATCTAAACGAGTGTTTTCATTCATACCTACTCCTGAGTCTTCTACTATTAATTCGCAATAGATATCATCTGTATTTCTGGAATAGATTTTAATTTCCCCATCAGGATTAGAAAATTTGATGGCATTGTCTATTAGATTTCTTAAAATAATTTTTAAAGATTCCTGATCGGCATAAACCATATCACTTTTTGATACTTTATTCTTAAAATCTATATTTTTCTCTAGCATTAAAGGTTTGTAGTTATAGGCAATTTGTTCTACGATAAAAAATAGACGTATAGATGTGATCTCAAAATATGATTGTTGCGTCTGTAATAAGGCCCAATGCAATAAATTGTCGAGTAAATTATAGGCTCCATTTACAATAGCACTGTTATTTTGTAATAAGCCATCTAATACTTCCAGGTTCTTATTTTCTAGATTGTCTACTAATTTTGTATTACTTGTTTTTAATGCATGTACAGAAGAGCGTAAATCATGACTCACAATAGAAAAGAGTTTGTCTTTTGTAGCATTTAGCTCATCTAGAGTCTCTTTTTGTTTGGTGATAATGGCATTGGTTTTTACTTTTTCCCTATAAAAATGAACCCCTGCTGCTAATACCACTAATAATACTATAGCAGAATACAAGAATCCGTTTCTCTCGGCTATTTTTATTTTATTTTCTGCTTGTAGGACCTGTACCTCTTTCTGTTTTTGTTTGACAGCAAATTGTTTTTCGAGTTCTGCTACCTCCCAAATTTTATTTTGGTCGTTTAATGAATCTCTCCATTTTTCATATTCTTTTCTATAGACAAGAGATTGAGAGAGGTTTTTACGATTTTCTTCGACCACAGCCATATTACGTGCAGTATTTTGTTTAGCCGTATAATCGGTAGTTGTTTTAGAAAGGCGATATGCTTTTTCAAAATAAGGGATTGCCTGTTGGTCCTTATATTGTTCATAATATAAACTGGCAATATTACCATAAGTCCCTATTAATCCTAAAGTGTCTTTTTGTTCTTCTTGTAATTTTAGACTTTTAATTAGGTATGGTTCTGCGGCATCAAATTCTTTAAGATGTAAATAACAAATACCTAAATTATGTTCGATGTTACTTTTTTTGATACCATAAAGTTCATAAGTACTTAGGTGTTCGATCTCTTTAAAATAGTGTGTGGCGTCTTTAAATTTGCTTTGTTCTAATGCGATTGTCCCTAAAATCATCTTTACCCGATTGTAGAAATAGAATGTTTTAGAGACCATCAATAATTCTCTTTTTGCTTCTTTTAATGTCTTTTTTTGGAAGAAGCTATGTCCTCTAAAAAGGTGACAATAATTCTTAAGTTCTTCAGTATTTGTAGTGACATTTAACTGTTTCATGGTATACACCAAAGTAGAGTCCCATTCCTTTGCTAAGTAGAAGGATTGCGCTTTGTTAAAATTTGGTTTGTCACTAAATTGAGTACTCCTTTTTTTGATTTCTTTTTCAAAAAGACTTGTATTTGTTTTTTGTTGAGAAAAAAGCAATGTAGAAATGGTAAGAAATAGAGGGAAGAATATTGCTTTAGTCCTAATGCCCATATGCTAATTTATGAGCAATTTAGTTAATTTTGAAGTATAAAAAAAGCAGAGGATATATTACCCTCTGCTTCAGGTTCAAAAACCGCCCCCCAACGCTTTTTGATATGTTGTATTCAATTTTCTTTTTATTCTGTAGGAGGAGGGACAGTAGTAACTGTGCCTCTTGAGGTTTCTGGGTCTTGATTCCAAAGAAAAGTTTTTACATTTTGAATAGATTCTATAAATGAATATTTTTTTTTATCAAAGCTTAATTCTATTGAATGAAGAACATACGAATTGCTAGTTGGGTTAGCAGGAACAGATGGAGTACCTGGAGTACCTGGAATACCTTTAAAGTCATAAGATATGTAAATAGTTAACTGAGGAGTTCCTGCTTCGCAAGTAGTACGTTCATAATAAATAATAAATTGTTTAAACTGAGATGAACTTGAAATAATAGAATCTATAAAAACTATTATATCTACTTTTAAAGGGCTACTACCCCAATTTGACACTTTAACCAGTGGAGGTAAAAGTTCAAATGATGGAGAACCAAAATTAAGTGTAATAGCTGGACTATTATTTGTTGAAATACTTTCTTTCCATGTTCCTGGTGGTGGGGTTTTAGCACACATAATAATTTATTTTAGGGTTAATATTTATTTCGTTAAGTACTACATTTAATAATTAAATAGACTCTTGTTAATTACCGTTACCTGACTAGCAGTAACACTACAAAGAAAACAGAATAACCTAATGGTTTAGAAAAAAAAGGAATAAGACCAGAGATTATAGGTATGAAATGGTGAAAATGTAGTATAGAATATAGAAATGGTTTAAACTTTTTTAATTCATCCAAAATTCTAATTGTTTTTTCAAATAAATACAAACAATAATTAGCCTCATGAGATGCTAGAACTTAATCTGTTGATGTTTTTTTCTTTTGAATAAAACCCAAACCTAAATCCTACATCTTCAACATACACATAACTTTGTGTACTTATATCATATTCAATAGGAGCATTTAATTTTTTCATGATATCAATGATACGGTACAATTTTGTTCTGGAAATTCGTAGACGAGAAGCTAATTCTTCTGGGGAACCTGTAGCTTGTAGTCTAATAAATTGATCAATTCGTTCTATAATTTCGACATGTTTAATAATAATATTCATATAGTTTATCCCTTTGTTGTTAGTAATGACTTTTGATTGTATTTATATGATATGACGATGTCTATGGGTACATTGTGAGTTATTATTGTTTTTTAGACTGAGAGTTTAAGATTTTATACAACCTATAGGTATAAAATGCCGAAGTGGTTATATAATATAGATATTGCATGGAAAGGATGAGAATGTTGTCAGTGTTCATTTTTTTGTATATTTTAGCGTTAGGAACACAAATATAGTTCAAAATATTAAACTTTTAAAAATTAAATAATTAATATTTTAAACTTTAACACATTTGTATTTTATCAAAGTTTAGATTTTGAATTTTTATTTTTATTATGGAATTACATAAAATCAAGGAGTTAGCCGATAAAAAGGGTAAGCAAATAAAAGATTTAATTGAAGAGACAGGAATAAAGAAAGGAACGCTATTTAATTATTTGAAAGGGAAAACTCCTATTACCTTAGAAGCATTCTTAAAAATTTCAGAAGTTTTACAGGTTTCTTCTTTAGAACTACTTTCGTATGTTCAAAATATTGAACTCGATACTAAGGCAACTCAATTTCTTGAAAAGATTGGGTCAAATAAAGAGATCTCTCAAAAAGTACCAGAGAACGTTAATGTTATGATGATTCCTTTGGTGAATCAATATGCGTATGCTGGATATTTGGGAGGATTTGAAGATGAAAGTTATGTAGAAGAATTACCAAAAATACCATATTTGGCAGATAGAGAATATAAAGGTAATTATGTGTTTTTTGAGGTGAAAGGAGATTCGATGGATAATGCAAGCTATGAAAGTTACCTTGAGGGTGATCTTATTCTCTGTAGAGATGTACGGCAAGACTTTTGGATGAGTAAATTACATATTAATAAATGGGATTTTGTAATTGTTCATAAGACAGAAGGGATACTTTTAAAGAGAATTACAGATCATAATGTAGAAGAAGGGGTACTTACACTCCATTCCCTAAATGAATATTATGAAGATAGTAAAGTACATATAAAAGATATTGCCAAGATTTTTAATGTGGTTGATGTAAGAAGAAACAAAAGCAGAAGATAGCTATACATTTTCCCTGAAGAGATTTAACTCTCAAAATAAAGAATCGTTAAAATAAACTAAGAAACCCTCTATTTTTTATTAAATACTGTTTTATTTGCATTAATTATTAGTGAAAATATAAAAACAGGATGTTGTTTTGATAAATAACCTTACGTTTTTGGAATAAAAGAAAAATTTAAAACTCTTCTTTTTATGAAATTAGATAGTGATTGTAAAAAACAAGAACCTTCTACATTGGCGGTTCACTTTCAACAGTTTGAAAAATATATTATAGGGAATAACCATTCCTTTGATTCTATAAACGGGAATCAAAAACTATTATATACAGATTGGATTGCTAGTGGAAGATTATATGGCCCGATAGAAGATATAATGCGTGATACGATTGGTCCAATGGTAGCTAATACACATTCTTTTTCGAGTGAAACAGGTAAAGCCTCTACATATGCCTATAAGCATGCACGTCAAATCATAAAGGAGCATGTAAATGCAAATGAAAATGATATTCTTGTAACAGCAGGTACGGGGATGACAGGAGTATTGTCAAGATTACAACGTATCATGAGCTTGCGATGGCCAGATGTAGTAAAAGAAAAAATCAATATTCCAGAAAATGCACGTCCGGTTGTTTTTATTACACATATGGAGCATCATTCTAATCATGTTCCCTGGATGGAAACTATAGCAGATGTGGTCATTGTACCTTGTGATGAAAATAATTTGGTTTGCCCTAATCGTCTTGAAATAGAAGTTGAGAAATATAAAGAAAGACCTATAAAAATTGGAGCATTTACGGCTTCATCAAATGTAACAGGAATTATAACACCATATCATACGTTAGCCAAAGTCATGCATCAACATAATGGCTTGTGTATTATAGATTTTGCGGCTTCAGCTCCTTATGTACAGATCGATATGCATCCCAAGGATCCAGAAGAACAGTTAGATGCAATTTTATTTTCTCCTCATAAGTTTTTGGGAGGACCAGGTACTTGTGGTGTTTTAGTGTTTAATAAAGCATTGTATAATACTAATTGCCCTGATGTTCCTGGTGGAGGAAATGTAAAATGGACAAATCCCTGGGGAGAATATGGATATTATGATGACATAGAAACCAAAGAAGATGGAGGTACACCAGGGTTTCTACAAGTTATGAGAACTGCATTGGCAATTCGGTTGAAAGAAAAAATGGGAGTGAAAGAAATTGCTCAAAGGGAAGAGGAGCTATTAGCACTATGCTTTGAGAAGTTAAAAGAGATTCCAGGTCTATATGTTTTGGGAAATACCGATAAAAAACGAATTGGTTGTGTCTCTTTCGGAGTAGAAAACATCCACTATAACTTGATGGTTCGTTTGTTAAATGATCGTTTTGGGATACAGGTGCGAGGAGGATGGTCTTGTGCCAGCACATATGGACATCATTTATTTAATATTGAAACTGATTCTTCAAAAGAGATGATCCAGGATCTATTAAATAATAACCTGACAAATAAACCAGGATGGGTGCGATTGTCATTACATCCGACATTGACAGATGAACAACTAATTTATACATGTAACGCGATACATAAAATTGTAGATAATATAGACGATTGGAGTGCATCGTATACATACAACCCTAAAACCAATGAATTTGAAGTAGAAGGAGTTGGGGATGATAATATCTTGAAAGAAATAAAAGAGTGGTTTACTATATGATCTAAGAGATATATTTTTATACCGATTTCAATTTGAAAAGATCACTTCAAATGAATTGCTGGCATTGATGGTTAGTTTCATATATATAAACTACAAAAGTTATATTTTTAATAGATAATGGAGTATGTTTTATTCAATAAGAAAAAGGAAAAAGTATTAACAATAACTTCTCTTTCTAAAAACTCTTTTTTTTCTGTATTTGAAAGACCTAATTTTTATGGAGTCTTCTTCTTTACCAAAGCAAAAGGAGTATTAGTTATTGATCAGCAACAAATTGAAATTAAGGATCACTATATCTTATTTTATTATCCATATCAGAAACTATCCTTAGAAGGAGTTTTTGAAGGAACTTTTGTTCAATTTCATCCTGATTTCTTTTGTATAGATATTCATGCTAAAGATATTGGTTGTCAAGGATTGTTATTCAATAATTTTTTTAATGATTTTTTGTTGCGATGCGCTAAAGAAGAATTTAATAAGTTATCTGATTTTCATGTCTTTATAAAAAATGAACTACTAAAGAAAGAAATAGGGCAGTTAGACATGGTGTCAAGTCAGTTAAAAATATTTTTGATTAATGCTGTTAGAATTGAAAAAGGAAAACAAGAGAAAGAACTTCCCTCCAAAGATAATGTACATCACCAAATCGAAAAGCTAATAGAAAATAATTTTGTTACGGAGTCTTCTCCAGAATTTTATGTAAAAGAGCTAGAGATTTCATTAACTACTTTTAATCGATTATGTAAAAAATATTTTCAAAATAGTTTTATTACTATTCTAAATCTAAAAAGAATTGCAATCGCAAAAAATAAGCTATTCTTAACCAATAGTCCTGTTAAAGATATTGCTTATGAAACCGGTTTTAATGACCCTCTTTATTTTAGTAGAGTTTTTAAGAAGCATTGCGGAGTTTCCCCAAAAGAGTTTAGGAAACAATTGAAAAACAATAGGTTGGTTTAATTGTCCATGTTTTGGTTATATACTCCTTATTTCTAATAGGAGTACTGATCTATTTTTGTATAAAACTTAAAACATAAATAGTTATGAAACCAAATAATCTAGATATGGAACAAAAAGAAATATGGTTAAAAAGTCTGATTACAGAAAGCCCGCAAGAAGGATACGAGTTGGCTATACAACTTTCTAGAATGGGAGTAAAATCAACTCAACCAGATATAGAAGTATTAAAACGATTGCGTACAGATTATGCAAATAGTGCTTCTGGACTTACGGCAGCTTCTCATGTTATAGCATTGAACTTTCAAACTATTTCTGCTGCTAATGGATATTGGAGATAGTATCTTAGAAATGAAAAATGATTTTAAGTAATTATTACTGTTTAGATACTAACTTCAAAAAACCAAAAGCCTCGCATTATTATGGGGCTTTTGGTTTAAATAAATACTACGTTCAAAAACAGATCATAAATAATGTACTTTATCAATAGTAAACCCTTTTACTTCATGGTCATCTAATAAAATAAGTGTGGTTTGATCTTGGATGCTTTTTAATAATTGAAGTATTAATTGTTGAGTTTTTATATTCAATTCTTTTAATGGCTCTTCAAGAATAAGAATAGGTTTTTTTGTGAGCAGAGCCCTACAATACATAAGTATTTTTTGCTGCCCAGAGGTTAGGTTAGCTCCAAGGTCTCCTATTTTACTTTCTAGTTGTAGTTGATTTTGTTTGTCTTCGTGTTGCTGGAGGTGTTCTAGTAAGAGTTCTGCTTTTTCTTTGTTACGATCCTTTCTGTTGTAAACAACAGCTTCATATACGTCTTTGCCATATAAAGGAAAATCCTTAGATACAATAGCGATGTTCTTTCTAATTGTCTTTTCAGATAATTTACTACAACAATGATTTCCAATAGAAATACTTCCTTTAGATGGTGACATTAATTTTAGTATTAGACGAATGAAAGTTGATTTTCCTGTTCCTGATCTACCTTGCAGGAGTGTAGTGCTTTTTGCAGAGATCGATAAACCAAAATTCTTAAATACGGGTTTTGAAGCATTAGGATAGCCAAAATAAACATCTTTAAAGACAATTTCTTCTTGATTAAGCACTAAGTGTGCAAATGGTAATTGATTTTCCTTTGGTAAGCTAAAGATATCTATAAGCTTAGAAAAAGAGATCTCTCCTAATTTCCAGACGATGCTTACTCTTAAACTTCTTCTCAATACAGGAAGTATAGAAATGATCAGTAATATAAGTACTAATAATGAGGATCCACTCAGAATTTTATCAGGGTTTTTTGCAGATATAAATACATATAACATAATAATTCCTAACATAGCATAGGTAATGGCAGGGATGATAGCTTGTAGCAATGATACAATTTTGGCATAACGTTTTCCTATAGTATAAAGATGATCTGATCTTTTTTGATATCGCTTTTCCTCGGGCTGATATTTATTAAAAGCTTTTAAGGTTAAGATCCCTCTCAATCTGGTGTTAACAAAAGTTAGCATTCCAGAACGACTATTTCGTCTGTCAAGAGAAACCTCATATAACGCTTTGTTAATGAGCCAAAGCAGTATAGAGGAAATGAATATACATCCAGCAATAATCAACGCCAAATACACATCAAAATAACCAATGGCAATGACTACAATGAGTAATAAGAATACATCTTGTAAAAACCTGATTAATCCATTTCTCATATAATTTTGAATGCTCTTAAGGTCTCCGCTATACCTCAATAGGTATTTTCCGATCCCTTTATTATCATATACTCCCATTGTTAGCTGTAATTGATTGATAAAAAGCTGCTCTCTTAATCGTTTGGTAAAACGTTCTCCGACAAGAGCAATGCCATATCGATTAAAGTATTCGAATACTAATCGTAACAAGACTAATGAAAAGAAAAAGACAAGAAAAGAGCTAAAGTCAGGAGCATCCATAAAAGGAATGAACTTGAAAGCGGCCAAACGATGTGAAGAAAAACCAAAACTAAGTTCATAAAATTTTCCAATACTGATTGGGATCATAATTGTAAGGATATTATAGCAAAGCCCCATAAGAAAAGCGAAGATTACTAATGTTATATTCTTACGCCCAAAATTTTTGATAATACTCCATTTATTGCTTAACATAGTATGAATTTAAATAGGTTCTTTTTTAAGAAAATAAATAAGCGGAAGGCCAAACCCTGAAAAGGACACTCTAAATCTCTTTTCAGAGTTGTTTTTTGACCCGCCACTTGAATTTTTATTCATAATTCCAGAAATCTCATCTTTTGATCTGTTTGTGGTAGCTCACATTTTTGCTGTTTGCCAAACCATCGATATCTGTTGGCGGCAATAATATCGTATATGAAATCTCTAAGTATTTTGGGGATGACCCCAAAAAAGCTTCCTAAATGCCATGGTGAATTGAGGTTTCTGCAGATACGCAACACCGCATCACTCTTATGATAAATAGTGTTATTTTCTATAAGAATGATGGATGATAGGTTTTGGGGTATATTGTTATCAACTAGTAGTTTATTGGCAGTTTCTGATTGTAATGAAGCAAAGAGATATTGCTGGTTTTTTTCTCTTTTTAGAATGAATTTAACCCATCCGTTGCATAAATTACATACTCCGTCAAAGAGAATAACGGGTTTTGAAACTCCATTATTTGTCTCTTTTTTAGCATATTCACTGACTTTTTCTTTTCTGGAAGGGTTCCATAGTTTTTCCAGATCAAAGAATGATAGGAAGATCAATCCACTCATTTGATAGCGAAAACTTATGCCCATGATAAAAAAGATACCCCAATGCATCATCCAGGTTAAGGCGGCCCAAGCCATACCCCATCTCCTTTTCACCAAAGCCAGTGGTGCTCCCAGCTCTAGGACAAAGGTCAAAATACCCATTCCTAGAAATAACCAGGTGTGCTCAAATAAAAAGTCGAAAAGGGGGGCGCTTTCTGAGCCTAACATTTCTTTGCGTATTGCATCTACAGCTACTTGCGAACGCATAGCACTTCCATTAGCCCATTCTAGCGCAAGATCACCAGCAAGCTTAGCAATACCTGAAAGAAAATATGAACCAACAGTCACTGCACAAATGAGCTGAATTGGCCAACCATATTGCCAATGGGCTTTGGGGATTTTAAAACCCTTTTTCGTTCGTTTCCAGGAATCCCATGACCATGCATCAGCAGATGCTACTAATCCTAATATTATAATATGTAGAATGAGAGCATTTCTATTGTGATAAATCATGGACCAGGAGTTACGATAGGTAAAGTATAATAGGGCCACAATAGCAAATGCAGGGCCGATACTTTTAAATTTCCAGCCAATGATATAGAGTATGTTCAAAAGGATTACTCCTATACTTATCCACCAGAATAATTCTGGAGATATAGGGTGTTTCATCCAACTTAATACTCCGATAGGATCAAAAGCTTCTAAATTTTTACCCATCTTTTGAAGCATATCAAAACGAGAAAGTAAATACCATAAGCTAAATAAGCCTGTGGCAATACGTAATAGAGCAAGACGTTGTGGAGTCACGGTCATAAACCAGTGATCTCGTATGATTTTTAAATACTTATTCATGGTTTTCAATTTTATAAAAAGCCATTTTTCTTTCATGAACAGGGAGTGTATCTTTTTTTAGAAAATAATTCTCTAAATGATAATATCCTTTAACTAATTCAATTCGCACTAAATTGGAATAAGGATACCCCTTTTTATTGGCGATTTTTTCTGCAACTTTTTGTGTGAATGTCTGGGCTCTATCTGATCGAGCCGCTTTTCTTATTTGCCTTCGAACTTGATTAAAACCTCCTGTTCCTGCAATTTTGTAAGAGATCTTATGTCGTTTTTGAGTAGTATCATACCCTACAAAATAATATAAACCATAGGTCGCTTTTCTTTTTTTAGAAAACATTGGATAATACGATAAAGGAAAATTGTCTTTTGGTTTACTAGCCCAGTTTTCTGCAACAGGTGATAAAATCAAAGCAATAATTAATATACTTACCCACATAGCTTGTTTTTGAGAATATTTCATGGTGAAGAGTTTTTTTGATGAATTATTCTTTTATACAGCAACATTCACATCCTGTGATAGCAGATCAATCAATATGTCAGATTGTACTAATTTACTAAGTGAAAGAACAGGAGTTGAAAATTGACTCTGGACCTCAGCGACTAGAAGAGGACTGCCAGTAAACAGGCCTGCTAAAGCAAATAAACGGTCATTAAAAATTGGAGATAACATCTGTATACCACTATGTATTGCTAGACTATCACAACAGGATAAAATAACATGATCAATGGTTTCTGTAAATAATGAATGGTTTAATAGTGCTTTGGTTTCTTGTTGATACAATCCATCGGCTATTTCAATGACCACATAATCTGGATCTGCTTGTGCGACATCGGATAATAATCCTTCATATAAATCCATTATGGTAGTAGTAGAACAGAGATACGTAGAAGGAAAACCAAATTCTGAAAAATCACTAACAATATCTGCACCACAATCATATGCTAACATTCTGTCTTTATTAAAAACAGTTCCGGTAAGTTTTATATATGCTACCTGATATCCAGAGGACTTTAATCCTCTACAAAGGTATGCTGCAGTAGTAGTTTTACCACTATCCATACTAGAACCTATAGATAAGATAGTTTTAAAGTTTCTTATTTTTTTGGCATTGAACTCTACTGGTTTTCTATGATGATAAATAGTATTTATTACTTTGCCATGCTGTTGGGTAACATATCCAACTAATTTTAGTTTAGTAGGACCTTTAAGTTCTAATTTGTAAAACATAGAGGTTACGATGCCGGCTACACCGCCTTTACCCAAAAGATCATATTCTTGATGATATCCTTCGGGAACATATCCTTCGAATTGATTGCTAGCATAACGATTCCCAAATGCCAGCATTATTTTGTCTCCTTCGAAAATATAACAGTTTCTTCCTTCAAAATCTTGAATTGCATTTAAAGAGCCAATACTAATGACTTCAAATATCGCCACATCTCCAGCTATTGGTTGATGGTTTTTGACAATGGTTTGGTCAATTTTATAATTGACAATATTTTTACAGATGTTAGATTTTTTGATTGTTTTCATAATACATATTGGTTAAAAATTAATTTCTAATTAGTGTTTAAATTTATTTAGAGGCTAGTGTTGTTTGTAAAGCATTGATTTTGGAGAAATGACTTCCTACAGATGTTGATGATGATTTTTTTCTTAAATCTAGTTGATAAGAAAATCGAAACATCACAACAGAAAAATGGTTAAACGCTCTACGGATTTTACCGTTTCTTGGATCTGTTACATTAATTTCCCGATATTTATTACCGATATTGAATTCTGTTTGCCTCATATAACTTAGACTAGCATTTGCTCTTTTAAAAGGTCTAAAACGAACCCCTAAAGTGATTCTATGAGCATGAAGGCCGTTAGGAGATTGTTTAACTACTTTTTCTCCTAATTCATCTCTATATTGTAGAGGTTTTCCGGATAAGTAATAATGAAATTCATTTGTAATAAACGGAGTGGTTTTAAAAGGTAAACCCCAATTACCATGATGAACTCGAAATCCATAACGTAAGCGGTATTCGAATTTACTTCGTTCGGGGAAATGCCATTCTCCTCTAAGGCTATTTGCAATACGAAATTTGCCTAATTTTAGATCTAACCTAAAACGACCTGTAATTCTATTTCTGGCTTCCTGATCAGGGTCAGAAGGGTCAGACGATCTAAGGTAGCCTACTCCAAACCGAATTCTCTTATTCAATCTGTAGGAAATATTGGCACTATTTTGCAGAGAGGCCAATTCGAATGGTTCTTGGCTAAATAATAATAATTGACCAACGTTAAGCCTCCATTCTTTGGTAAGTTTTGCCTGAGCACTATGTCCAGTCCATACCTTAAGATCTTCTTGTCCCATGGTCGCGGTAACGAAAAAATAGAAGAAGAGTATAGTTATTATTTTTAGTTTAGTCACAGTAGTAATATCTAATGAGTTAATACTTTGTTGATACGTTACCCTTATAAGAGAGAAAGGGTAATAGTGTGACAGACTATTTTTATTTTTTTTTAGAAACGTCTAAAAAAGAGAAGAGGAGGACTGTGAAAACATAATTTTGATACTTATTTTAATCGTTTTGAATAGTGCCATATGAAAAAGAAAAGTACAAATAACCCCACTATTACTATCCAAATAGTTGGACTTATGGACTCTTTGGTTTTGTCAATTTCACCCAATAAAATAAAATTAGCCCAATAATAAGGGTGTTTTTTATTTGGCTCTGTTCTGGAAAGATAATCCAGTTTGGATTGATGTAATGCAAGGTCTTTAGGTAAACCGTCATGTATGTTTTCTAAAAAAGATGTAGTGATGGCTATAGAACTTGCTTCTGTAGCATTCCATAAACTAGACATAATGTTGTGAGCACCTCCTAATAAAAATGATTTACTCATTCCTTGAACTCCTTCTCCACTGTATATTTTTCCGCTTGCAGAATGACAAGTACTAAGAAGTACCAAATCTGCATTTAACCGATTTCCATATAGATTTTGGGCAGAAAGAATAAATTCTTTCTGGTTGTCATCAAAGAGTATACAAGATCTACCTGGATCATCCAAATCGACTAAGCCATGCAGGGAAAGATGAATAATATCTGCATCAGAACTATGTTTTAAAAAATTTTCTAATGAAGCTTCATTATCAATATACATTTCTCCATCAAAAATAGCTGCTCCTCTTTTTATTTCTTCATCAGAAAGAACAAGTTGCATCAGGTTTTCACTTCCAAAAAAACGTTTACGGGCTTTTAATTTTTGATTGAGTTGACCACTGTATCTTGAACTAAAACCGATATAACTCTCCAGAAATGACGAATTTTGTTTTCGAAATAGTAAAGCTACCGAATAGGAATAGGAGATCGTGTAATCTTCAATTAAATATTTTTTAGTCTTGTTATCGCTATCGATTAGTGCTTCAAAAGAGAGTTTGTGTAACTGGCCGTCAGGAATTATACATAGACGTTTTATGTCTTTTCCAATCTTTTTAATGCCTTTTTTGAGACATCTCTCGAATATGAGTTGAGAAAGCTTTTCTGATACTTCTGACTTTGGATCGTGGCATTGTACAATAAAGTTATCCAGCGCTTTTATAATAGTTGGATCATAAGGAGTAGTAATTGAAAAAAAATCATTTTTGGTTAACCAAAAACTATAGATGTTATTCTCAGAAATAAAGTATTCTACTACTGCCATATTACTTGGTAAATCCTTTTGTATATCTTTCAGTTTTGGAGGTCGAATAAAAGCATATTTCTCCTTAAAATAGGTAGGCTCTTTTTGTTCAATTTCTTTAAGATAACTATCTAATGCATATTGAGCTTTGGTATACACTTGTAGAAGAGAATCTTTATCGGTAGTAGCTTCAGAAAGTAATACTTGTTGGGCATGCATTTCTGCACGTAAATCTTGTTCATGCTTCACTATTTCTGGAGAAACATTGGATTGAAATGCGTCTGCTTGATTAAGTTCGTATTGCAAAACTATTGCTTTAGTTTTGGAGGAAAAATAATACGCTTCTTTAAGATAAAAAGGATCTCCGGTAATTCGATGTAGTTCCAAAGCATCTTCAATAGCCTTGCCATAATGTTCAAATTTCAGGTTTAAAAAATCTAATTTGGATTGTTCAAATTGAAAAGAAACCAAGCTTCTATTAATTACCGAATCAATCTTATGTTGGGTACTCAAAGCTTGTTTAAGAAATTTTATATCTTTTGATCTTTTATATTTAGCTTTAAATATTTTTATTTTTAATTCAATTAGTCGTATTAAATGTTTATTATCTAGTGGTTTAGATGTTTTAATAATAGGTAAGTGTTCTTTGTCAAAACTCGCATTAGGAACTAATATGTCAAAGGCTTTATTTAGATTATGATTTCCTTTTTCTATATCTCCTTTTCTAATAAATATATCGGTAAGATTTTCATAGGCATGAACTATTGACAATTTACTTTCTCCTTTTTCAATCATAGTATTTCTGATATCTAATGATCTCATGAGGTTTTTTTCGGCAAGATTAAATTTTTCTTCTTCTAAATATATCATTGCCATTAATTCGAGGCCGATTGCAAAGTAATAGGGTTTATTTTCTTTAGTTAATAAGTTTAAGCCCTTTTGCGCCATTTGTTTTGCGGTTTTATATTCCTTGAGCTCTAGATGGGTTGTTCCGGCATTTAGATATACCCAGGCTAAATTAAGTTTTGGAATTGTTTCGGGAAAGTTTTCATGAATAGATAAAGCTTCATCAATATACTTTTTAGCCTTTTCATATTCTTTGAACTCCTTGCTCATAGCAATAAGATTATTAAAGACCTCAAATTGCTTAGCTTTAGTGTTATCTTGTTGTTTATACAGGTTTATTGCATTTTTAAAATATAATTCAGCACGAAAAAAGTCATTTTTATTCTTATAAAATTTACCAATACCATGATATTTATTTGCTAATTTATAGCTAGAATAAAGTGTGTCGTTTTCAAAAATGTAAAGAGCTTCATCTAGATATAATTTAGCTGTTTCTATATCATTAAGATATTGGTAAGAAACCCCAATATTGTATATAGTATTAGCTCTTTCTGAAGGAGGAACCTTAGCACAATTTTCCCAAGTATTTAAGACTTCTTCCTTAAAATAAGCTATCGCTTCTGATTCTCTATTGAGAAGATAATAAGATACACCAATTTTGTGCGATATCTTTCCTTTGTAATAACAATCCAACATTTTGTAACCTTTTTGTTTTACTAGGTTCTCAATCAATTGTAGATTATCTTCATAACGCTTCTGTTTGATATTCTGATTAATTTCTTGATAGTGTTTATTAAAAAAATCATCATTTTGCACAGTTGCCATAGACATTGAAGTATAAAAAATGAAAATGCAAATGAAAGGTATTTTTAAAATCATAATTCAATCTCTTTTAGTGCAAGGAGTATATGTTTCGAGTAATTTTTAGGGAAAAATAGTATTAATAAAATCACTTAATACCTTGCGAATTCAATAGCTTTACTATTAAAAAAGTCACTAATTCTTGTATCCATGCTGTTGGATGCAAGAATTAATGAATTTTAGATTTGAAAATACCCAGAACGTACAGCGGGTTTAGGTAATGAGAACGTTGTGGTTATTGTTTTATTATAGTATGCATCGTTGTATTGCTTTCTGTATTTACTTTAATAAAATACATTCCCGGTTGTAGCTGATCAGTTTGTGGTAAGTCAATTTGATTTTCTCCTGGAGAGATATGAAATTGATTTTTTAATGTTAATATTCCGTTTTGATTATACATTGAAACGGTGATTTGTTGTTTTGAATCTTCTTTAAGGTGCAATTGAAGTATTTCTTTAAAAGGATTTGGGAAAAACATAGATTTTGGTTTGGAAATTGTAGATCCGCTAGATTTATTTATTGGGAGTTGACAAGCATTATTAAGTTGTTCGAATGCTGCTTGAAAGTTAATAACACCATTGGCAACTACTTTTTCAAATAAATCTGATGAGGTAGTAGAAGTGTTAATTAAAGAACATTTAATTTGTTGGTAGTTAAATGGAGATTGATGTGTGGCTAAAATTGCCGCAAGTGCTGTAACATTTGCAGAAGAAAAAGAAGTCCCTGATTGGTTGGTTATAGCTGCATTTAAACCAGGGCCAGGAATATTTTCACCTAATAAGGCTACATCTACTCTTTGTTGCCCATAGCTACTAAATTGGCTTAGCTTATTATCACAATCTGTGGATGCTACAGATAAAATATTATCGTTAGGATAGGAGGCAGGAAACGAAATAATATTATCTGTATCATTATTTTCATTTGTATTACCCGCGGCTGCTATAATCATAGCACCGTTTTGCTCTGCATAGTCGATAGCTAACTTTAGTGGCTTATCTGTTGGGTTTACATTGTAGTTCTGGTAACTAAAACTAAAATTTAGAATATTATTACCTTCGTTTACAGCATCTAAAATAGCAGGAATGAGATTAGAAACATATCCTCTTCCTAAATGATCATGAGTTTTCCTAATATCGAACGAGATAGGAGAATTTGTAGTTCCTTGATGATGTAAAAGGTGTTGTATAATGCCTGCAATATGACTACCATGACCATTTTGATCATTGGGTATTGAGTCATTGTCAATATAATCATATCCGGTATACTTATCTATATTAAAAGAATATCCTGGGAAATTTGCATCTGATTGCGTACTAATTCCCGTATCGAAAATAGAAATTTTTATAGGATTTGTACCCAGCGAATATTGGGGGACTATAGTATTAAAACAGAAGTTTTGTATATCTACAGGAGGGTTGGGTACAATATGACCAATATTAAATTCAACCCCATCGATATCAGTTTTTCCTTCTGCAGATTGTACTTGTCCATCTATATTCGTAACGGTTTGGCCATGTGCAGAAACATATGGAAATTGGGTAGTATTCCACAATCTTAGATTGATTTCTTTTCGATACCAAATTTCTTCAGAATTTAATTCACTTAATAAGTCATTAACTGCACTTTGATTAATTGAAGGATCTAGTGTTACAAAATATAAAGTAGGGTGTTTAATAATTTCATCTTCATCTTCATCTTCATCATCATCGTCATCGTCATCGTCATCGTCATTATTTTTGGATATATCCACTGATTTGGGCACATGGTTTTGTGTAGTGTTTTTTTGCTGACCTAGAATTGGGAGTTGAAACAATAATAAAAGAATTAGGATTAAAATTTTTTTTAGAGTTTTCATGTTCAAGTGAGTTAATGGTTTTTAATTGTGTGAAATGGTCTTTTTAAAGTGTACTATAGCATGGCATTCAAAATAGAGAGTGACTATTCTGTGCCTGATAATTTCAGTTTCTAACTAGTCTTAGCGCTATTTTTGTAGACTTAGTTAGATACTGTTTATTAAAAATTAGAATTTACATTTGGTGTCGAATATCCTATTATGTAAAGAATGTATAATCGTGTTTAGTTATTCTTCATTGAGTTTTTTTAAGAATTGTTGTGCATCTTTATATTTCCAATCGGTATTGCGAATTTTCTTCAATTGTATTTTTGCTTTTTCATTTTGTTTGTTGAGTATGTATGCCAAAGATTGATACCAATTTAGCTCTTGTTTAAACCTATTGTTGTTAAGGTTGTTCTCCTCAAATTTTTGGATAGCTTCAGTATATTGCTGATTTAATAGTAAAGCTAATCCGTAATAATATTGATCTTCTTCATTCGCAATCCTCAGATTTTGGAAATGTTTAACTGATTGCTGATATTTTTTACTATTAAATGCCTGAATCGCCAGTATTCTATTTTGATCTTCTTCTATAGAACCTTTAGAGGCACCAGGGTGCAATATTTCTTGTTCATCCAGATATTGCTGGGCCATTGCATTAGAATCTATAGAAGGTGTACTTAACAACTGCAAGGTTACAATTAAACTGATACAGGCTGCTGCTGCCAAAAAGATTTTTATATACTTAGAGGATGATGTCGTTTTTCTTTTTCCATTTTTACTTCTTTGTATATCATAATCATTAGCTAGTATTTTTTTCCATTTGACTCTTAAATCATTATCATTTTTCTGCTTTAGTATGTCTTCAAAGATTTGATCTTCTTCTTCTCTAGAGATATCAGGGTCTAAAAGTTTATTTAATTTATCCTTCATGACTATACAATTTTTTTTAAACTAAATTGTTCTTTGAGTTGTTTGATACATCGCTCTTTTTGTTTTCTTATTGTTGCTGGACTCTTTTGGGTTTCTGTGGCTATTTCTGACAGTTTCATTTTTCCATAAAAATGCCAGGTCAGTAGCTTTTTACAAGAATCTCCTAATATTTGCCAAGCATTATTTAGTAAGCTTAACTCTTCTGAATCGATTGATTCTGTTTCGGTTTCTTGAGCCAAAGTAATTACGCCTTCAATATTGGATGTATTTTTCTTAAGATTTCTAAATAACATTTGCGAAGCCATTTTTGTGAAAAGGAAGCGAAGGTTTCCGTATTTTAATTTTCCATCTACAAATCGTGCTCTAAATTCGATTAAGGCATCCATTGTTGCGTCATATGCATCTTCACGGCTTGATTTGTGTTCTCTACATAGATACTTCATGGTTTCTTCAAATTGTTTTAGAAAGACTTGTTCAAAAAAATGTGAATCATTTCTTTTTAGATCTGTTATCAGTTTTTCAAATGATGTCTCACTTAGTCCAAAATTTTTATGTTTCATTCTTATTTGGTTTAGTCTCCAAAGGGGTACATAAGATATAAGACTAATTTACTAAGAAAAAAACGGTTTCATTATTGAATTATGTATCCATATAAGGTGCGAAAATGTAAAACGTGACAAATTTTAGTTAAAAATTGTTAAGTTTTTTTATTTCCGTGTTTTTCAGTTCATTTAGTCAAATAATTGTTCATTTACATATGAACAGTTCAAAAAGAAATTACCCTAACTGTATTATGAAAAAAAATGTAGTTATGTTCCAAAATTTAGGCTGAGTTTAATTTTATAAGGTTCGCATATTTAGGTATGGTATATGTAAATCAGGCTTCTATGTAAGTAAAACCCTCTTGAAATAACAAGAGGGTTTTACTTAGATTATCTTTTATGGATAATATTTTAAATGCTTTTGAGTAGTATTATGCAGCTAATACCCTGGTAGGCATTCCATATATTTCTATCGCAGGTTCTAGGGTGTCTTCAGTAAAAGAAGATTGTAAAGATTCTAATACATTATAATTAAACCATATGGATATTAGTCTGTAAGGAATTTCTAATGAATCTTTTAATCCCAATTTAGAATCTTCCATATGAACCCATCTTTTAAGGGGTTGCTCATATATTTTATTCATGATTTCTGTTTTTCCGAAATGTTTCTTCATTTTGATAAACATTTCTACATCGAATAACCATCTGCTGAAGAAGCTTTTATTGAAAATCACAGGAACCAATTCGGCTTTAAATACTTTAGCACCACATTGTGTATCCTGAATGGATAATCCCAGTATCAATACAATAAGAATATTGATGAATTTTGATATTATAGCTCTAACTCCGTTTTTTTCGATGTTTCCTGAAGCTTCCTTTGCTCTGGAACCAAAAACAAAATTTAATCTTCTATTTGTTTTCAACGTTTTTAAAAGCCCGTCAAAATCTTCAAAATCTGTTGATAAATCTGCATCTATAAAACCAATAAATTCCATATCTCCTCTACTATGTAAATATCTGGCACCTGCTCTTACTGCAGCAGCTTTACCTGAATTTTTTTTCATATCAATAATACTCACTTTATGGGAATTATAAGATTGAATATCTTTTAACACTTCTAATGTGTTATCCTTACTTCCATCATTCACAAAACATAAATGAAAATTGTTTTCTTTTTGAACAAAATTAACAAAGGCAGCCACGTTTAATCTCTTTTCTTCGTTATAGCAAGGTATGATGATTCCAGTTTTCATAATAGATTATTTTGGGATTATGTTTCAAATGTAGTAGTGTCTTGGGCCTTAAAAACAGGTATTTCGGTGAGCAGAAAATTGCTATCGACGAATGGTTTTTATCGAAAGACATACCATTCGTCTAAACCCAAACCTTTGTTGTATATTTAAATCGAAAACTACGGCGAGTCTTTATGGATAAATCCACAAATAAGTATTTAATTAGTGCATTACTGGTTGGAGTAATCTTTCATGGTACTTCAATATTTTTTACATTAGAGTCTACCTATGACGCACTGATTCATCTTTTTTTTGGAAACCATTATGCAAATAACTGGTTCGAACCTTGGAATTACAGTTGGTATACTGGATTTACAGTCATGGGATATCCACCTTTGGTACATCAAAGTATTGGATTACTGTCATACATAGGTGGATTAAAGTTTGGTCTGTTTACTGTTGCTATTATTGGGATTATTCTTTTTATAACAGGAATATATCGTTTTGCTTTGGTGCTAACATCAAATAGGAATGTTGCCGGGTATACAGCTATCTTTGCAGTGTTTTCTTCTACTTTTATAGAAACACTACACGTTTTTGGTCAACTTCCTAGTATAATCGGACTTTCTATTTTACTTCATGCATTGCCAGAAATTTATCTTTGGATAAAAGTTGGTAAGTATAAGTATTTAGTAAATGCTTTAAGTCTTCTTGCAGTAACAGTTACTTCTCATCATGTGACTCCAATTTTTGGGATGGTATTTTTTATTTTCCCGTTAATAGGAATGATCATTATGGATGCATCCAGAGAGCAGGTAAATTCATATAAAGAAGTTAGGTTTTTATTGTTCTTTAAAACATTTCTGTCTCTTTTTAAAAGAATTGTAAGCTTTGGTTTTGGATCATTATTGTTAATCATAATTTGTATTCTTCCGTATTGGATTAACACCAAAAACAATCCTATTACCCAGGTACCTATCCCTCATGGTTCAAGAGATAATTTTTTTGAAGTTACTTCTTCTGGGCTAGTGTTTTTTTTAATTCCATGGGGAATTTTATTGTTTATTCTTCCTTATGTATGGTATCGATTTTATAGTAAACGATATTTGTTTTTTGGTTTATCATTTACCCTTTTAACAATTTTAGGAACAGGTGGAACAACACCAATACCTAGAATGATGTTAGGAGAAAATGCCTTTAATATTCTTACACTGGACAGGTTTACATTGTGGGCATCGATTATGGCATTACCTATTTTTGGGGAATTTGGTTATCGTTTTATAGAGGGTGATCTTAAAAAAAGTATTCAGGATAGATATGGTGGGGTATATCGCAGAATTTTAGGAGGTTTATTTATGGGGACTTTTGTATTCATTGTTTTCTTTACTATGAGTCTTGGGTATTTTAGACCTTTTCAGCCTCAAAAAATTAAAATGCTACCCATTCTTAATTTTTTACAACAAGATCAACATGATCATTGGAGGTATTTACCTTTGGGATTCGGAGATCAAATGGCATGGCTATCTGCTCAGACTAATGCAATGACGGTTGATGGAAATTATCACTCTGCACGTAGATTGCCAGAGTTAACTACAAGAGCAGTTGAACGACTAGAGAATTCTAAGTTTAGAGGGGTAGAAGGAATAGGTTCTTTACAGCAATTTCTTACCGTACCCGAGAAATACAATTTAAAGTATGTATTCTCTAATGATAAATTTTATGATCCTATTTTGTATTTCTGTGGATGGCAAAGGTTACGACAGTTAGAAAATGGAATTATGGTTTGGGAAAAATTAAATGTACCTCCATTATCCAGTATTTTACCCAAAGAAGATGTTCCGATGTTTCAAAAACTGATGTGGGGCCTTATTCCTGTTGGAACTGTGTTGTTTGCATTCATTATTAATATACAATTGATTTGGATTCATGGATTAAAATCAAAACAAAAGAGCTTTCCTGTTTATTTTAAATTCGGAATTCCTTATGAAGGGTTTCATAAAGGAATTTTAAAAATATCTCATCTATGGGGAGGTGTAATGATTATTGTTTTTGGAATAGGGTTTTATAAATTATATATAAAAAATGCAAAGCAAATTAGTCCGGTTAACGTAACAGAATCCTATTATGATGCATTGGATTTTAAGGAATTTGAACGTGCGTATTCCTACCTGGATCCCAGTAGTGATAAAACCAAAGATCAATTTATGTTAGAGATTGCTGTTACTGATGGTTTGTTAAGTTCGTATGCAAAACTGGATGAGATTAAAGTAAATATAACAGACAAGACTGATAGTACAGCCAAAGTAAAAGCGCTAACGAGTTGGATTACGCCTTTAGAAAAGATAGATAAAACATTCTATCATGAATTGGTGAAAAAGAATAAAAAATGGTTTGTAAAACCATCTCTCTATGATTTGGATATTCCTCCAGATCAATTATTTGTAGAAAATACTGCAGAATATCATAACCACGGAAGACGCAGAATAAGCTCAGAGCAAACATATCATGAAGATGTATTAAAACAACCAGTTTTAGAAGTGTTGTCTGCAAAGATTGTCACTTATGAGGGGCGACATGTGATTATAGGTGAATTGCAAAATATTGATAATGTACCGGCAGATGTTGTTATAACCGGTACATTATATGAAAACGATATACTATTGGCAAGGTATAATGCCAAACATCAAATGAAGCATAAATTGATACCAAAAGAGACCACTAGTTTTCGTGTTAATTTTGAAGGAATCGCATGGGTGGATCAAAAAGAACGTAAGCCAGAAACCTTTAATCCAGACGAATTTACCCCTATGGATTTTGAAGACAAACCAAATACATTTGATTTACAATGTGCAGGAAATGTAGCCACTGTAGACTTATATAAGGGAGTTGCGATTAATGAACTTTCTGTTCAAAAAGATCATGTTGAAGGAGTTTTGTTTAATTCGGGTTTGCAAGAAGTTACAATCCCCTTATTATTAATCTCCTACTATGATGAAAATAAAGAATTAATATGGGTAGATCACCAATATCTTCCAGAAGGTATTCGACCACAGCGAAAACAGTATTTTGACTATAGATTTTTAAACTTGTCAGAAATAGAAAAAGGAGAAAACAATCTAAAGAATGTTTTTGTAAATGGCTTGTCAAATACTGTCATTAGTGATAAAGTAGTCCCCGAACGAAAATATGATCATCAATTTGCATCAATGATATCAGTAGATGGAAAAGGATTTAGTTATATAAAATTAGAAATCAATACATATATAGGAGCCCCTAAATAATGAAGGTGAAACTACGACATATAACTCCTCTTTTAATTGTACTGGTACTGTGTATAAGTATAGCATTTACAACTGTTTTGGAGAAGACAGAGGAGGTTTCGGCTGCTTTAATCACAAAAAAAACGATGTTTAATGCAGGAAGCATCATTATACTTAAGTTTAAACTTAATATACCTTCAGAAACTCAGCTTTTTGTACATTCATCTTATGGAAGCACAGTTATCAATCCAGATACACACCAAGGGAGTCAATTTACAATTCCTTCGTTTATAGCAAATAAAAAAGGAATAGTAACGTATACATTGTTTTATCAATCCAAAATACTTACTCAAGGAGAAATACAAATTACTTCAAATGAAACAACCCAAATATATCTAGAATCTTATATTGGTCCGCCAAGTATCATAGCAGGTGGAAAAGATTATACGATGCATGTGGTTGTCCCGACAGATGCTTATGATAATCCATTACCAGATAGCACTGCAATAGTGATGAAGCATCAATTCTTAGAGACAGAAAAAGAAAGGATCATATATAGTAAAGACATGATAGGATGGACGAATATATTCTCATACAATCCATCGGGAAGATTATTATTATTTTCTAAGGTAAATAAAAAAGTTTCTAAAGAATTTTCTGTTGATGTATTCCCTGCGTTACCCGAAAATTTTCAAATACGCAGTAAACGTAAACATATGTATGCTGATGGAAATCAAATTACTCAATTTATTACCTCTGAGATAAAGGACGAATATGATAACGTTATAAGCGATGGTACATTGGTGGATTTTGTAATTAAGGATACAAAGGGAGTAATGTTGCACACCCAGGGAAGTACAATTAATGGACAGGCAATTGCCAAAATGTTACACCCAGATAAAAAAGAAACCTGGGAGGTTAAAGCTTATGTGCAGGGAATGGCAGAAAGTAATACGCTAAGCATAACATATACCCAGGTTTTGGAGGATTTTAACGTGCAATTCAACAATAATAATCGTGAGATTATCATAGGGCCATTACAGAGTTTTATGGAGCAATTAATTCCAGATGGAGCTATGGTGAGGATGGATATTTTTAAGGAACAAAAAAAAATCGATACCAAGATCAAAACTACTTCAGAAGGAATAGTTAGATTTTTACTTCAAGAAGGTTTTTATCCTTCTGGTAGTTACGATATTCAAATTAAAGCTTTAGGAGTTCAAAAAGAATATAAGAAGACAATACTACAATGACAAGTTGGAACAGAAATATATATAGATCGTTTATTATCATTTCCTTTATAGGTATTGTTGTTTTGGTACTTTTCGGAATTAGCCAAGTACTATCATATCTTAACACAGGAGCAGATAGAACTTCTATGCTTCATCTAGCAGTGAGCAAAGAGCAGGTGTATTTACCTAAATTAGAATGGAAGGATACCATAAACCCGGGACGTCCAATAGAAAAACAAACATTGCTCGATATAGAACACGATTATCTTAATGCCTGGTATATACGTAATGCGGCATATCAAACAAATAAAAAAGAAGGAATAGAAGATTATTATACCAAAAGTGCTCGGCAAAACCTCTTAAAATCAATAGGTTCTAATAAAAAGAAAGATATCTCAATACATGGTACAACGATTCATCACAACATTGCATTAGATTTTTATAGTGCAGATGGGCAATTGGCAGTATTATCTGATACAAATGTAAAAGAATATCAAAGAGTTTACAAAGGTGATGAAGTACTGCTCGAAGCAGAACTACGATCAGATTATCAGGTTATGTTAATGTTAGAAGATGGGTTCTGGCGTATCCGTCATATAGTAAAAGAAGAACCCCGACCATTAGATACAATATTACAAAACAAAACTTTGGCCAGAGTGATAGAGGGTAAGATTGTTATAGAGAATCAAGAATATCAAATTAAAGGAATAAATTATTATCCCCAGAAAACACCATGGAATATGTTTGGAGATGATTTTGATATTGATGTGATCGCTAAGGATTTTGATATTATTAATGATTCGGGCTTAAATACGATTCGAATTTTTGTGCCGTATGAGGGTTTTGGTAAAGCAAAAGTTGAAACCGAAAAATTAGATAAACTAAGACAAGTACTTGATAAAGCCAAGGATAAAAAACTTAAAGTTATTGTTACGCTATTTGATTTTTACGGAAATTATTCTGTGTTAGATTGGACATTAACACATAGACATGCAGAACAAATTGTAACTGCTTTGGCAGATCATGAAGCTATTCTTGCATGGGATATAAAGAATGAACCTAATTTAGACTTTGAGAGTAGAGGGAAAGAAAATGTAGTAGCATGGTTAAAGGAAATGATATCACAAATAAGGCAATTTGATCCAAATCATCTGGTTACAATCGGGTGGTCTGATGTAGAATCTGCAAGTTTACTGAAAGAAGAAATAGATATTGTGTCTTTTCATTACTATAGGGATATCAATAATTTTATCGAAGCCTATAATCAATTGAATACCCAAATAAATAAACCGATGGTATTACAAGAATTTGGATTACCGTCAAGCAGAGGGTTTTGGAGTCCGTTTGGTCCTTCAGAAAAAGGACAAGCAGAGTATCATAAACAATTTCAAGAGATAATTAAACAAGAAAATATACACTTTCTTTCTTGGACATTATATGATTTTGAAGAAGTTCCGAGTGCTGTTGTCGGAAAATTACCCTGGCGAAAACATAAACAAAAGCATTTTGGGTTTATAGATCGCAATGGAAATAAGAAACCTGCTTTTGAATTTATTGCAAACTAAAAGCATAAAAGACTCATCTAAATTATGTAAAAAGACCTGGGGTTTGAGAATCTGAATATAAATTAACAAAATTATATGTTAATGTTTAAGTTAGAAAGTTAAATTTTGTTCTAGGAATTCGACCGAATACAATAATGCTAACCCTTTTTTTAACATTTTTTAAAGTTTAATATTTTTCCTTTTCAAAACTTTATTTTATGCTGCCTAACTTATCAGTAATCAAATAGATGATTGTTAGTTTTTCAATTATAGTAATTCTATAGGATTGTTATGTTTTTACGGGATATCCATTCTTACGAAAAGGTTTTGTTACACCTTAAACCACCCGCTATTACTGGGGTTGTTAATTTTTTTGTTTTTTGAATTTCCATATATTCGACTCATAATTTAAACATAAACTCAAACTTTTTACATTATGAAAAAAATTGCTTTTTATGCCTGTCTAGGTTTAGCTACCCTAGGTTTGGTATCTTGTGAATCAGAAAAAGATAACGTAGAAGAAACTGAACAACTATTAGTTGCTTCTCAAATCAAATCTTTAGGTTTTAGTACTGAAGGTATGTATAAAACTGAAATGAATGGACAAAATGGTTTTGTTATAGAAGGAGATATTTTCTTAAATAAGGAAATGATTGATGACCTTTTAGAGAACAAAAAGGCAGAAACTAATGGAGTGAATCAAAAGCACTATGTAACTCCTAATCTATTACCAAGGAATAGGGCAGTTACCATTGATGTGTTTTTGGACCCCGATTTTAGTTCAACGATGGTAGCTGCTTTTAATGAGGCATTACTTCGCTATAACGAGTTGGATTTAAATCTTACATTTAGAAGAACTTTTCAGGAAGGTAGTTCTGATATTGCAATATTATCAGAAAACATACCCAATACCCCAAGAGGAGGTACTGTTTTAGGTCGAAGTGCTGGATTTCCAAGAAATGAAAGACCTGCTACTCCGATCGTATTAAATTCTCGGGTATTTGGAGGTACAAGTGTACGTGCAGATGCTCCTACCGTTATTGCGCATGAGATTGGTCATGCCATTGGTTTTCGTCATACAGATTTTGCAGATCGCTCCTTTAGTTGTGGTGGAGATTTTGATCCAGAAGGTCGTTTAGGAGCATTATTTGTTCCAGGGACACCTAGAGGAGCAGAAGCTGGTTCTTGGATGCTAGCATGTAGTGGAGGAACTGATCGTCCATTTACAGCTTCGGATAGAACAGCATTGAGGTTTGTGTATTAAATAGACAACAGTATTATAAACTTATTTACATTATTGAAAAAGCGGAAAGTATCGAAGATCTTTCCGCTTTTTGGATATTATAATTAAAGATATATTTTACAAGGATGCTTGTTCATATGTCTTTTTAACCTTAGGTTTTTTTTCTTCTTTTATAGATGTAAACTGGTCTATATACATGTTAGTAATTTTACTCATTGGATAGGCTGTTGCTGCTTTATAATTTGCTTTTTCTAATACATTCCGATATTCGGGATCTAAAACAATTTTTTCTATAGCATCAGCTAAGCTATCTACACTTTCGGCATCAAAAAACTCTCCTTGATACCCTTCATCTTTTACTAAAATACTTAGATCACCCAAATCTGGCATCACTACAGCTTTTCCATAGCTCCCCGCTTGATGTAATACTCCAGAACTACCGGTAGTAGAAGTGTAAGGGAATACAACCATAGCGCTTTCAGTAAAAATACGAGGTACATCGGCTTCATCTACATAACCAGTAAATGTGAGTTGAGGTACATGAGCGTACTTCTTTTTCATTGATTCTAAATATCCAGGAACGTTTGGGTTATCAGTTCCTGCAATTACAATCTCGAGATTAGCATCTGTTCTTGAACGGATTTTTTCGACCGCTTCGATCATAATCTCAACCTTTTTGTAGGTGCCAAATTTTCCAAAGGTCATTATTTGTAATGGTCCCTCAGGAAGAATATATTTTGGCTCTTCAGGGAGTTCAAAGGTTCCATGAGGAATTTGTACTACATTTTCAACTTTATATTTTGCTTTTAGGATATGTACATACTTATCAATGGTTACAGCAACAATATCAGCAGATAAAATAAACCGTGTAAGCATGGTTCCAATTCCATTATAAATTTTTTGCAAAACTTTGTTTTTTGTGAATCCAGAACTCTCTAAATCTACCTGTTCCATAATGTTATGCAATAGAACTATGGTAGGTATTTTCTTTAAAACACATCGTTTCGGAAGCAATAACCCAAGTGCAGCAGCTATTTTTTTATCTCCAAATTTCATGAACTGAAGGTTAAACAATACAGCATCTGGTTTTGTTTGCTTTACAGCTTTCATTACAGAGAAAATATTGCTATAGCTATTAAATTTCCAACATTGCTTAACAGTAATCTTACATCCTTTTTCTGCGAACTGCACATCAGCCTCTTTTGGAGCAATATCAGTTAATAGGATAACCTCGGTGACCTCTGTATGCTGTCTAAAATATTTTACCAGGTGATACGCATACTCATTTAAGGTTACTTTACTAGGTGGGTAGGCAGTTACAATAGCTAATTTCATCTGTAAATGTTTGTGTTATTTTCTTTGAAATAGACTGAGACGAATTAAAATCGTAAAGAAATCTTATGGGGTAGTATAGGTTTCAAGATTTTAGGACGAATGGGGTAGTACGTCTTTTTTAATTTAATTGAGATACAATTTATAATAACCTTGTTAAAAAAGCAACTGAAATCTTATAATAATAAGCATCTTCGGTGTTTTTTAGACAACTTTTGTAAAAAGTTATTATTATACTAACCATTAATAATCTTCTCTAAAAATATGACTTACTTTATTTTTTTTAAAAGCATTGGTAATTATTTTGTTTTCTTTACCTAATACAAAGAGTATTTTACTTCTTCTATTTGCTTTTGCATAAATGTCCTTTAAAACATTTATCGCCTTTTGGTCAATTTTTTTTACTTTTTTAAGAGACATGACTACTTCTTCATAATGATCCAATAAATAGTTAAATTTATCCTTTACTGTGTCTGTGTTTTCTAAGGTGAAATTTCCTATGATTTCAAATTTTCCAGATGAATTTATAATTTGTAGTTTCATAATATAGGTATTTTGGGGAGGTTATATTTTATACAAAGTCACTTCTTAAGATGTA
The DNA here is from genome assembly GCF_947494415.1 of Aquimarina algiphila. Classification (NCBI taxonomy): domain Bacteria; kingdom Pseudomonadati; phylum Bacteroidota; class Flavobacteriia; order Flavobacteriales; family Flavobacteriaceae; genus Aquimarina; species Aquimarina algiphila. Next base: position 388,282 of record NZ_CANLVC010000010.1, read on the forward strand.
ACTTACATTGCCAAAAGCATTACTTACGTTCTTGTTTTCTTTTCCTATGATGAAAAATATTTTGTTATTTTTCATAGCATTCCTGAATAATTTTGTCAATACGGTAACACCAAAGGCATCAATTTTCTTAACTTTATCAATACATAATATTACTTTATCACAATCGAATAATAACTTCTCAAAATGATGTTGAAGGGATTGTGCGTTTTCTGCAACTATACTTCCTTTGATTTCAAAAATTTCGTGATTCTTAGTAATTTGCAAGGCCATAATATCTTGTTTTATAGGTTATTATTGTTTCAAAGATCAATTAATCTTTTCTTTTTATTGATGCAATTCTGTTGAGTTGCGGATATCTTTCGACGAATCGATTTAATCGCTAGTTGAGCTCTTTTTTAGACAATTTTTGATAGCTTATAAAAAAGAATAATTGAAATGTGAGAAGAATAGCCATGGCTATGATTTGCATGATAACAACTTCTGATAATGTGTCGTGAAAAAATATGATCAATACTACCTGAGAAATTCCAAGTAAAGCCGATAGTATTACAGGAATATATTGATCTAAGGATAAGAAGTAATATGCAAAAATATTAGAAATAGCAAAAAGAGAGGTTGCAATAGCGTATTTCCAAAGTAGTGGAGCAACACTTATATATTCTGGACCAAACATGATATTGATTACAAACTCTGGAAATAGGAAGCATCCTAGTACAATTGCTGCAGACAATAATGTGATATAAAGTACATATTTAAATAGTATCGGAGCATGAGATTCTCCATCTTTTTGTTTTTGTACGACTTTGGGCAATAACAGCATGACAAACATCCAGGCTACAAAATATACCACCCTGCCGATAAGAGCTAACGAAGCATACAATCCAGCTTCATAGGTCTCAAAATAGTGTTTAACCATCAAAATATCACTATTATTAATGATGATCTGGGTGAGTTCGTAGAATGCCGTTAAGATAAAAAATTTGGTAATGTACTTTGACTCTGCCTTTGGTAATTTATGTTTTTTGGCTACTTCTATATCTCTCGAACGAAAAGGGATCAAACCAAATAAAAAGGAAATGGCGATACCTGAAGCTACTAAAACAGAAGATTGAAAAGTAGTAATCGTATAAATTAAAATAAGAGTAATAGTAAGCCTGCTTATCATCTCTCCCTGATAAGTAATGGCAAGGCTGTCAAATTTTTTACTTCCCTGAAAAACTCCTCTATTTACACTCATGATAAAATAAATAGGAACACCAATTCCAAAGAGGATAAACATGGTCGAAGATTGTGTATTAAAAATTGCCTGAAGTTGTTTGGAAAAAACAATCATGAGAACTCCAAAAATAATCCCGGTAATACTCGAATATTTATAAGTGATATTAATAAAACTCTTGAATATTTCTTTTTCAAAAATCACAGAAAATTTTGCAGTTGATAATTGAAATGTCATCGCTACAAATGATAATACTAGAAGGAAGGTAATTAATAATGCAGCATCAGCAAACTCCTCAGGCCCTAAGATTCTACCTAAAAGCAGATTGTATAGATAGTTCCCTCCATTAACGATAATAACACTGATCATAAATTTTTGCTCAGCGCTTAGTTTTTTTAGAAGAGAGCTATTAATTACCATTGATTAGGTTCAATTTTTATTCTTTGGGGATGTATAGATGTTCTTAAAGATACTTCCTTTTTTTATAAAATTACTATGCCTTATGTTTTTATAAAGCATAGTAATTTTTGATTGTTATTTTATTAGGAAACTTCCTTCGTACCTCTTTTTGAAGTTATCTCCTCTTATGATATATTTATATACTCCTTGTCTTAAATTTTTTGCTGTAAAAATAAAATTCTTTGATGGGGTTCCTATACTTCCTAATTCCTCCTCTTGCACAATTCTACCTAACATATCAATTACAGAAATTGTTATTTTTTGATTTTCTTTAGGCATCTTTATTGTCGTTTGTGTACTAAATGGATTTGGAGAGTTGATTATGGAAGTTTCACTATCATCTATTATAATGTTTTCAATGTCATTATTATTATTGATTGTAACAGGATCGGTAACCTCTTCGAGTTCTTTTTCATCAGTAGTAAACTTAAGTTTAGCAACTTCTAGATCAAAAGAAGTGAAACTTGCATAATCTCCCTGAATAGAGAATACAACACTTCTTAAATCTTCAATTGCAACAGTCTGTTTTGCTTTACTATAAAAGTCTGAAAAAGGAATAGTGTATTTTTGTTTTGTATCATTAGCCTTTATAGTATATCTAAGCCTTTCATTCCAATCAGTAAGGTCTTTGGTAACTAATATAACTTCTACATCCTGATCAGAGAACAATTCGAATTGTACAGCTTCATACTCAGAAACATTTAATGTAAGATCACCACCAAGGATGTTTCTAAACAAATTCATAGTTTCCTTAAGGTTACCGCTTACCTTAACATCTCGTTCTACGGTATACTCGTTCTCTTTATTTTGAGTTTTGGTATTTTTACCAATATCAAAATTGGTTATGGTTGCTCCTTGTTCTAAGAAGTCGATTCCCCATGGGCCATCAGCTAAGTATAATACATCTGCCTTATTGGGGTCGTCACCAGTAATAGCAAAACCAATATCAAATAAGTACCCAGTTTCTATAGTGGTCGTTTCTTTGTATTTACCAGATAATGCTACAGTTTTTATAATTAACTCTTCATTTGATAATTCTGTAGCTCTTTTATTCCCTCTAAAGTTAAATTGACTTACCTGAGATTTATTTACAATGTCCAGAACAAGCTTTCCATCTTTATAAAATCCCTTTTGTACAAATACTGATGGGATATTAATAGGAATAAATGTTTTGCCTAATGACTTTTGATCGATTAATTTGTCGATGATGCTATTTGCAATAGTAGCTACTTGTGGTATAGATCCACCCCAAATCTGGAAGTTGAGATAATCACCCTCAGGATATTGATCGATATTCCATAAACTATAGAGTTCATTTTGAAATTCATCTATTCTCACTGAGAAATGTAAAGCTTGTTCAATTTCTCCGGTAACTCTTCTGATTTTGGTGTTTACCAAGGTATGATTTCTCACTTTTAAAGTCCTGATATCTTCTAAAACAGAACCATTAAGTCGATCACATATCGTTTTTGAGTGATCATAAACTGATCCATTGGTAGCCATCGCTAAGGCTGCACCAACTCTTTGATCTTGATTGTAATAATCAATTGAAAAAACAGAGGTTGCATTGGTTATACCAATTAAATCATCTGGACTAGATACAAAAGAAGTTTCGGTTCCTGAAGCGCCAGTTTTTGGGAAATAGATACTCAAGTCCTTGCTACCGGATTTATATGATTTTGCACCTGGAGCAAAGCGTTGTTGTAATTTCTTTTGATTATATACTGTATTCGTTTTTGATCTTAAAAAATTTCTCTTAGCAATCAAGTTGGCAAGATCACCATTACTTTCTAGCCCACCATCATTACCTGATGTTACTACACCTTCTTCGGTTAGTTCGGGGATGTTTGTAGTTTTTAGGGACGAGTATTGATCAGCGCTTACATGAAACAATACATCATTAAAGTCATGGTCAGCAGCAGGATAGTCCCTTCTTGTATCTTCAAAACCAAGAACAATAGTTTCATTAGCAGTATCTGCCAATAAGATATTGTGCGGTCGTAATGTCTCGTCACATTCTGGGTTATAATCTGGATTAGAGTAAATTTGCCATAATCCGGTATCTATAGCTGTGCCATTCCACCCATCTGCGAGTAATACCCAGGCGATACCAGTATCAGTTGGGAAACTACCCAAATTCACAGTGTTACCGATATTTAAACCACCATCGCTTCCTACTTCAGAAGTGTTTGGAAAAACAATGGTTATGTCTTCGGGGTTAGGTGCGGTAGTAGAAGGATTATTAATGTCGTAAGTGTAAAATCCAAGTGTATTCTTATAAGTTGTGTTTTCACCGATAAAAGTAACTGAAATATTTGTTGTATTTTCTATGATGATATTAGTATCATATCCAGAATAAATGTAGTTAGGATTGAGATTAGGGACAGAATTTCCTTCTGGTAATGCGTCATTGATTCGCGTTAAGTAATCTGTAGATAATATTTCATTTGTTCCTAAATAATTAGGAGTTCCATTACCATCATATGTCCCTGGATATTGGTATCGTTCTCCAATACTCAATACAGGAAAACTACTCGGAGTTTGATTACCATTATCAGAATCGAATACAGTTTCTTTTAGATCAAAATTATCATCTAAACCATCCTGATCAAAATCATTTCCTATGGCAACTGTATCGGCTGTGCCATCACTATTGGTGTCATATCCATCTACGATATCTAATGTGCCATCATTGTTAGAATCGGTATCTAAAAAATCTGGTTTATCTGTGCCATCTGTATTTATATATCCTTGCGGAGTACCTCCTTGATCAGGATCAAAAGCATCATCCATACCATCCCTGTCTGTATCTAAACCAGAAAGAGTGATAAAATTAAGGCTATTTTGTCCTTCGATAAGATCAATAATACCGTCTTGATCTGAATCAATATCATAGGGATCATAAATTAAATCACCATCTGTATCAGCGGGATAGAAGGCAACCCCAGTTTGATCAATATCTACAATATCAGCTATTCCGTCGAGATCAGAGTCTACAAAATTAGCATCTTGAGCATTAAAGTAACCGTCTCCATTAGTATCATAACTACCCAAACCGGCTTCGACAATGTCAAATATCCCATCATTATCACTATCAAGATCTAATACATTTGGGACACCATCCCGATCGGTATCAAAAGCAAGAGAAACTCCACTATTACAAGTATTCCCAAAATCAGGATCCAGGTAATTAAAAATCCCATCAGTATCATCATCTCCATATGGATCAACACCACCACCTTCTACGATATCAGGAATTCCATCACCATCAGTATCCTTATCATAAGGATCCAGAACTTCATCTTGATCAGCATCAATAGGGGATACACCACTAGCACATTTAAATCCATCATTAGAATTAGTAACCTCGGTATTATTTAATAATGTGGCATAAGGAGTAACAGTTTCATAGTCATTTACCAGATGTAATCCTCCATTATTGCTGGATACGTATAACCTGTTACTGGTATCAGTATAGCATGCACCAAACGTATGATTTGGTAAATCAGTTACAGTTTTACTACTAAAAGTCGGGGTATTCGAGGAAAGATCCCATTTGAATACTTTTCCTTTGGCACCACCATATAGATTGCCATCAATAAATACAATATCGGCACAAGGCGTTGGCGATGGTTGATCAGAAACTACAATCTCAAATACAGGAGAGGATGAACCATCATAACTCTGTAGATTAATAATCTTATGAAAAGATTGTTTATCCAATGAATTTTGAAAGACCCATAAATTTCCTTCACTATCAACATCGGCAGCATAACCGCCTCCAAAATTGATACCTCCATTAGGCGCTACTGCTCCCAGATCTACTATAAGATCAGTTCCAATACGTAATAAATGCTTGTCACTATTTCTTATCGCATATAAAAAGTTATCTATAGGGTTATATCCTCCTGCATTGTACGCAGAATGTGTATGGAGTGGGTCAGAATACGTACCCGTTATAGGGTCATACGATCTCAATGCTCCAGAGATTACTTGATAAAACTTCCCTTCATTACAATCAAAAGGTTGTTGAGCATAAGTAATGTTTGCTATAAGAATTACCAAAAGGATGATGGTCTTTTTCATAGTATATATTGATGTTTGTCTTTTTTGTAATTGTTAGATTACTAACTAAAGACAGTTTTTTATGATTTAGAATTTTGGTTGAATCGGTTTTTAAAAAGAAGAAAGTAGTTATTTTACCATATTGTATTCTGCTTTAAGATTAAAGATAGTTGAAGCACTTTTGATACGAGTTCTGATTTTTAAGTAACTAAACCAGATTACTAATAAATTGATAGGAATCAAGAAAGAGTCTTTTAAAGTGATTTTAGAACCTTCTACTTCGATCCAACTATCCAGTGGTTCTTCACTAATAGTATTTAAAAGATCTTTTAATCCAATGTGTTTTTTTAACCTTAAGAAAATCTCAATATCAAATAACCATCTGCTTATGAATTTTTGGCTATACACATTCTCGATAATACTTTTTCTAAATACTTTGGCTCCGCATTGCGTATCCTTTATAGGAAGCTGAAGAATAAACCGAATGAAGAATCCAACAAAATTAGATAAGAATTTTCTAATGATATTTCGATCGATGTTAGCTGACTCATCTGCTTTTCTAGATCCAAAGACCATGGTTAATTGTGGATTACTATTTAGTTTTTGTACCAAATTATCCATTTCTTCTAATGATGTAGAAAGATCAGCATCAAGAAAAGCAATGTTTTCTACAAAATCAAGATCTGCAAGATAATTAGCTCCAGTTTGAACTGCAGTAGCTTTACCTTGATTAACCTCTAGGTTGAGTACAGTTATTTTTTGAGGGTTGAATTGTCTAAGTTCATTTAACATCTCCAAAGTATTATCAGAGCTGCCGTCGTTTACAAAACATAAATGGTAAGAAGGGTTATTAGTTAAGAAGTTACAAAATTTTTCCTTTGGTAGTCTGTTATATTCATTATAACAAGGAACAATGATTCCGGTAATTTTCGTCATATCAATTTTAAATTTAGGGCTACTTCTTGGGGTAGTAGAAGTATTAAATTTTTAAAAGTGACCTTTTCTTTTTATTAGGTCCCTGATCTTTTAAATTATGTTAAACATTCTTCTGGGGATTTTTGAAGACTATTTTACATTTTGACGAATTTACTTTTGAACTTGAATTGATCATAAATAGTTAGTGATCAATACGGTGTAAAAGTAATACCAGTTTTTGAAAGTTAAATACGGTAAAACCACAAAATGTTTATGTGAAGTCCAAAAACAGTGTATTTTGTCGATATTCGTGTGGTTTTCACTGAAACTTTAACATTTGTTTATTGTTTTTAAGAAAGTAAAATCTTACAAATGTTAATAAAATGAAAGATTAATAACGGGTTTTTGTGTTAAATTAAGGGGGTTTTTCCCCTGATTTTTTACATAATTACTTAAAATTGTGTTAATACAAAGACCTGTTTTCTTAAGAAAGGAGTTGAGTAGAATATAAAGTTTATAAAACTTATTGAGTTTTTACCCGCTATTTTTTTAGTTATTCTTACTTTAACGATAATTAATCAACTTGTACACAAAATAATGCACTTAAAACCATTTTTTTATAGCTTCCTTTTTTTGGTATCATTTTCATCTTTGTTTGCTCAAAATATGCAAGAAGGTTTTAAGTATCTCGAAACAGGTAAATATGCTAACGCAAAAACATTTTTTGAAGACATTCTAAAACAATATCCTCAAAACAAAACCGCCCGTTTATGTTATGGGAGAGCAGTAGGACTTTTGGGAGAGTCTAAGCAAGCAGTATCTATTTTTACAACATTATTACAAGAATATTCAGATGATTTTGAGATTAAATTAAATTATGCAGAATCGCTACTTTGGGATCGTCAATTTACCAAAGCAGAGAGCTTCTATGAAAAATTAACTCAAGAGGATGATACAAGTTTCCCGGCAGTATTGGGATATGCTAATACACTTTCTAATCTCAAGAAATATGAGAAAGCATTAATATTAGTGAATAAAGCATTACAATTACAGAAAAGAAATGCAAATGCGTTGTTATCCAGAAAGTATGTTCGTTTGGGGTATGCTAATGCAATAGCTCAGGACAAAAAATATGATGAGGCACTACAACTATTGGATCAAAACCTGATTGATTTTCCTAATGATAAAGATACACAGTTAAATAAAGCAAATATTTACCTTATTACCAATAATCTCGAAAATGCTGAGGATACATATAAAGCTTTAGCTGTTAGCCCTAAGGATAGTATCCTATCTTTAAATGGCCTTGCTTTGGTAGCCCATAAGAATAATAAAGAGAAAAAGGCATTATTCATTGCAGGTCAAGCAAAAAATAAAGCAGAACATTTTAAAGATGATGATAAAACACTTTATCTGTCTACCGCAGAACGATATATACAAGCCCTATTATGGAATAAAAAATTTAAGGATGCTAAAGAAAGTATAGATCAATTACAACTATTGTATCCTGATCATTCGAGAGTACTGGCATTATACGCAACTCACGGGATGTATACTAGTCGTTTTAAAACCAGTCTTCAAAATTATAACACGATTTTAGAAAAAGAAGCGGGTTCTTTTGATGGTAATTTAGGTATTGCAAACGCATATAGAGCTGTTGGAGATGATATCAAATCCTATACCTATGCTTTTAAAACCCTGGAGTATTATCCTAAACAACCAGATACCGAAAAACTAATCAAAACATTAAAAAAATCCCATACTCCTTTTATAGAGGAGAAAACGGCATATACTTTTGATAATGGAGACAATGAAGCGGTAAACATTACTTTAAAAGTAGAAGTTCCCTTATCCACTAGATTTAAAACAGAAGCCCAATATGATTATAGAACAACAAAAAATACAGTCACTAGAAATGAAGCAACTTCGAATGACTTTTGGTTAGGAACTCTTTATAAATTCAACGGTAATATTTCTTTGCAATCTAAGGTAGGATTGACAAATGCAGATGGATTTACAGCAGATTATACAGAGTTGGTCGCCGAGGTAGTATTAAAAACAAAACCTTTTAGATTACAAAACCTAGATATAGGGTACAAGAGAGAATTGCAAAATTTTAATGCAGATTTATTAAACAGAGAAATTGTAATGAACAATTATAGCCTAAATTATAATTTAGGGACTAATTTTAATTTAGGCTGGTATACACAATATATTTACACTTCGCAGACAGATGAGAATACAAGGAATCTATTATTTACATCTTTATATTACTCTATTTTACAAAAACCAGTGCTAAAGGCAGGGCTCAATTATCAATATATCACTTTTAAAAATCAGGTACCTACCATTTATTTTAGTCCTGATCAATTTAATCTAGGCGAAGTATTCCTAGAAGTTGTTAGTGATCCACAAAAGAATTGGTATTATAGTGCAAGTGCAGCATTTGGTCAACAATTTGTAGAGGATGATCCGGCATCTTCTACTTTTAGGGCAGAAGGAAAATTTGGTCATCAATTTTCTCAGCGGTTTAATGCCAATATCTATGGTAAATATAGTAACATTGCTTCTGCCACTGCTGCTGGTTTTGAATTCGTAGAACTTGGGTTTAGATTAAAATGGTATTTTATGAAAAATCCTATTTTTAATAAAAAGATAATGGGATTAGAACCGTAGTGACATTGAGACTATATTTTGGGAGACGGTATTAGATCAGTATTATATATTAGTGCTTTGTTATAAGAGATAGAAATGCAATAAGTTGGTATAATGTATAAATGATAGTACCCCTTCTCGACAAGGGGGTAAGCTATCTCATAAGAGACTCCAATCCAACAAAAGGTAATTAGCACCGATCATGTGCCGCTTCGATTGGATAATGTCAGGCTTCGAAGCGATATGCTCAAACTTCTTTTTGATACTTTATGGGATAAAAGGGATAGGTTTACGGTTTTTTGCGATAGATTGAGGAGTGTCAATCCAAAAAAAGGTGGTTCGAATTACCTAAGGATCGCTTCGCAATACCTTTTTGATCATTCGAACCACTTGGGTAGGTGTTTCAAAGGAGTATGATACGCCTTCTAATTACCTTTGTAAAGCTTCATATTATCTTGGCTATCTATAACATCATGTATTAGAGCCTTCATCGTTATTAGTACTACTGCTACGTTTAAATAATAGTTTCATATCCTCATATACAGGTTTGGCTCCAGGCTCGTTTTCGCCAGCCAAAAAACGCATCATACGGTAAAAACTTAATGCATTGGTATAGTTATCATGATCTAGCAGGGTTTTGGTATCGAGTAATTGTTGCGATAAATTCTGTAACTGCTGTACATGAGTTTCTACTTGTTTACGAGTAGTATAATCGCGATCAAACTCTTCTTTATCCAAAAATCGAGGAATCCAATCAGGATGTTGCTCCATGTAATTCTTAGCTTTATCTACAATCAATTTGTTTTGATTAGCAATACGTCCATACTGTCCTCGTTGTTCTGGAGTAAGATTGACTGTTTTATTCGATAAAACCTCTTTTACAATCTGTAATCCTTTAGTGAGTTTGTTTAATTCGTCTTCTGTAAACGTAACACTAATTAGATTTTCTAATGCCATACTTTTATGGTTTTAAGTGATTAATACTTATTTTATGATACAAGGATACATAGTACCAGTTTCATTTTTTGAAACTGGCTAATTTTTTATTAAGTTTTTTTGGTATCAGGAAATCTAGATATATCTCGAATGCACAAAAGATTGAAGAAAACCAGATCAACCACATTTTCTAAAATGGCATGTTTTACTATTACAATGAACAAGGAAATTTCTGGGGTTACTATCAAATAATTAAAAAAAACGTGTAATAACACGTAACAAATCTAACATTTAAGACATAGACGTATATATCAATTTCTCAAAACCTAATCCTATGATGAAAAGTGTTCTTCAGTGATGTTTGACTTTAACGATTAATTAACAATGTCATTTTACAGAATCCCGAAAAATGAAACTGGCGTATCTTAATATTGCAATGAATAACAACACAAAATAATAACAAATAAAAATCCAACTTATGAAAACGATACCATATTACACTCACTAGAAGAATCACATAATAAATCATAACATAGAAAAAAACAATAAGAGTATAGCGCTGTATTCAAGTTATTGATCACAAAGGAGTTTCTCCTTTAACAGACCTTATTGTGACTTTAGGTCTGATTTTACCCCAATATGAACATAACGCAAGTTCGATATAAGGTATTTATAAAATCAAGGCTCAATGTTTGGTTTGAATACTTTATGTCACACTGAGCCCTTCGACAAGCTCAGGACAGGCATTGTCGAAGTGTAATTAATAACCATTTAAATTATTACAAATGAACAAATCCATTATATGGGGCTTGTTATGCCTTGCCCTAACTTTTACGCAACCTACGTTTGCGCAACTCACAAAAACCGAATGTGATCAAAAAGCAGAAACCGTATTAGAGCTAAAAAATAGTTTTAAAGATTACCCTGCTCCGTTTATTGACGAGCTTATTAGTTTTATTACTCCATGTGCAGAGAGTGGCTACGGAAGGCTTAGTCCCGCATCTGGTTATGCTAAAGGGTTACTTCATCTTAAAAAAGGAGATCACGCTATAGTTTTTGGTAGTATCCGTGAACTATCTTTTTTGCACCTTTCTAGGGCATCATATAACCAATACCCTCCGGCAGTACTTACCCATAGTATTAATTTATTAACTAGAAAGTACATAGGAGGACACGATGTAAACACAGTAAGTATAGCTAACAATCTTGAGCCTTTGTTAGCTCAAGATTATAAAAAAGACATAGTACATTATATTTTAGGGTATTTAAGCCTTAAAAACTTAACTTCATACGAGGATTTTACAAACGTCAGCCAAATAAATAAAGCTAAAGCCCACTTTGAAGCGAGTAATCATCCAATGGCAAAACACTGGTTAGCTATCATGCATCATTTTGGTTATGGTACTCCAGAGGACAAAACAAAAGCTTTACAAATCTTAACGGATAATGATATTCTTAACAGCACGACATTAGCTCAAACGTTGCAAAGTCAAAACAATGAATGGATTCCGATTTCAGCAGAGGAACGTTTAGCCTCTTTAGAAAATTACAACTCAAACAACAATGACATTACGGTTATTAACGATGGAAACACTATTTTTAATGGTCATCTTATAATTTATGACTGGACGGCATCTGGTGTAAAACAATATGTCCCTGTCAAAGCATCTATAACAACAAAAGAAGATTATGGCACACATAAGGACATTACTCTTTCGCTAGATATAGAAGATCAAAGAAAAGTTGTAAATGCAACCCTTCGAAAAAGCACTAATCACGGAAGTGAGCTTGTAATGAATATAGGAGGTGGTAAATTTTTGATAGTACCGCCATTAAAAAACCTATTACAAGACCATCCAGACAAAAACACACTTACCTATAAAACTAATAGTTTGCTTTTTAAACAAGAAACAATTAACCAAAAAGAAGCACTAATCGTTAAAATGACTACATCTAGTGAAATTGTAGAGTTTAAAGAAAGAATACATACTCCTATTAGGTTTGTTTTATACCCGCAAGAAACACCTATTACCCCAATAGCTGCTATTGCAGAAACAGACATAAAAACATCAACACCTTTAGAACTGGATAAAAACTTTGCTACTATAGCACCTAACCCTATTGGGAATCAATTTAACATTACCTATTCTTTAGATAAAGAAGCAGAAGTGCAGATTTCTATTTATGATTTATTTGGACAACAACGTCTAAGCTTACCAAGTCAAAATAATTCAGATACTAGCTTACAATTTGTAACTATAGATAGTAGTACTCTACCTAGTGGTACATACATTGTACAAATGAGGATAAACGGGCAGTATTTTACTAAAACTGTAATTAAAGAATAAGCTAACCATACAAGATAATAATTATGAAATTTATATATAAAATATTAGTATTAGGTATGGTCTGCCTAATATCAAACGCTACATATGCACAAATAGAACAATATTCTAATGACGGTACAGACAGCTGTATTGATTGTGAATCAAAAAACAGTGAAACTAGTGGCTGCCTTTGTACTCAATTATTTCATTTTAATGCCTTTAATCTTGCCATACCCATAAATAACACAAAAGAAGAATGGTTGCGTGGTCAGGAAGGCTTGTTAAAAACAGCTATGAGTGGCTTACCCACTGAAAGTTTTACAGATGTTCAAAGGAACTATTTTAAACGTGTTGAAACCAATCAACTTGCCTTAAATTATGTCTCTAGATTATCAGCGAGTATAGCTTCAATAGAAAACTATAATGAGGCGACATTACAAACTTCTACTGCTGCTGTAAGTATATTAGATATCAGAAAAAGAAATGGTAATTATGGAGACTTAAAATTTCGCAACAGATATCTTAAAGACATAACAGACAATGAAGTGAATTCTTTGTATAGCGAGCAGTTAGGGGTTAGAAATAGTCAACGCGAGGCAGCGAATAGATTTGGTGTTCGTAATAGTCGTTTATTGCGTATGCAATCTGACGGATACATATCTAACTTTTTGGCAGGTAGTCTTGTTGTACATTATAATCATTTAGATTATGAACCTGCTATTCGTTTTATGACTACCTATATGATTCGTAATGCAACAGGGGTTGATGATGCACCAAAAAATTTAACAGATTTTGAAGGGAATCCACTTGTTTTTTTTAATGAAGCTGACGATTATAGTTTAACGGCAGAAGGCACTGAATCACAAAACTTACAGACACTTTTTGCAAGAACAGGCGCAAGCGCACAACCAACACAAGTAGGCTATTCTCCTCCTGTCTTTGGAAACACACCTTCGGACGATGAAGTATTGTTTAATTATGCAATAAATGGTTTTGACAACAATAACTTGCTTAATTTTTTTAACAGTCAACCTGATATAAGAAAAAGAGTTAAAGATTATTTAGGATATCAAGGTTATAAAGAAAACTCTTTAAATTTGTCAGAGAGCTTATTAAATGCGGTTAATGCGGACACTCCTTTTCCTCATGCTAATTATACATATAATTCTGTAACACCTGTTAATTTTCAAACAGCATCAAACCAAGACCTCGCTTTTAATATCAAAAGAAGCTTAACATCCAATAGAGAATATTATGGTTTAGCTAAAATGCTTGAGGTTCTTGACAGGACAAATGTAAAACCTAATCTAGTAGGTCAATTTATACAAGAAATAGCGTCTGATAATGGTATCAATATGCAAGGCATACTTAGTTATGAAGACACCGCTTTATTATTTGATTTTCTCATAGAAGAACAATATTTCACATTAAGAGAAGCTACATATTGGGTAAACTTTAAAGATAATGTTGGAAGTGTTTTATGGGCAAATGGTTTAAGTTTCCCCTCAATGTTACAAATTCCTTATGCGGTTGAAGGAGCCTTAGCAACAGCCAGAGGTGAAACTTTTGACTTTGCTTTTAGAAAGAAAGTGTATGATATTTCTCAAGCCCTTAATTTAAATCCTGCGCAACAAAACGAGTTGATTAATATGCCAACGGAAACTGGCTTAATTTTTGATTATTTAACCGCAAATAATTCTTCAGCAAATAGTATAGCTTTTGCAAACGAGGCAAGAATCGCATATTTGGCAGGGGAATTTGTAGATTTAGACTTGCAAATAGTGAGTGATGGATTAACAGGTAAAGCAAAATGCTTACATGAATTTCTTGCAGAAAAAGGAAGTAATTTTATTAAAGATATTATGGCTAATTTTGAAGGGAATAGCGAGTTTGGTATCAAAATTGTTTCAAAACAAAAAGTGTTTGGAAGCGACGGGAAAGAAGTAAGTGGAAAAACTCATCCTCCAGAAGATGGAATAATTGTAATTGAAATAAGTATAGACAAAGCAATATCTCGTTCTGCATTAAGTGTTGCAAGAACAATAATACATGAATATATTCATGCCGATATGTTTAGAAAAACGAATGCAGCCGATCAACAAGCACAAGAAGTACTTGATTTTAGACTTACATTTGACCAGTTTGAAAGGACTAATTTTGAACCCAAGCCACAACATAGTACAATGGCACTATTATATGTTAATCAAATAGCAAACACCCTAAAAGAATTTCATAAAAACGTATTAGTTGGCGATTATAATTATCTAACCAATAACGGAACAATTTCTTTAGATGATTTTTATCAAGGTTTAGCATGGAGCGGTTTAAGAAATCAAGGTGTAAAAGCTTGGACAGATTTAGGAGATGAAGAACAACAGAGATTAATAGACGCTACGCAAGAATATTTTCATGCAACAACCAAAACTTGTCCTACAAATTAGTAACTTAAAACCTATAGATATGAAGTTAATTAGTTTTATACCATTTTATGTGATAATTGGACTAAACATAGTTTATGCTCAAGTGCCCTCTAATAGCCTTTTTCTAATTGCAAATAAAGAAAGTGATTCAATTAAAATTTCAAATAGACCTGAAAACACTAAAATTGATTTAAGAGTAACTGGAGGTGGTGAAAAGGGAGAATGGAAAATAAATATGAATCACTATAATATTGAAAATGGTCATCGTAATTTGTTTAGATATTTATTACCTAAAGAAATGGTGCAAAATTTTATAAGAAAAAGAAATGCTATTCCGTTAAAGAAGTTTATACAACAAATTCACCCTTTAGATATAACAAGTATACATAAACAGATACGTCTACGATCTTATTATTATGAATATTTAGATGGAAATGTATATAAAACTGATTTAAGACAAAACATTTTTTTAATTTTTGAGTCTGACTTAAATAATAAATTTGTTGAGTGCTATGAGTTAGATGTACTTTCTTATTCTAATGAACCTATAGATTAAGTTAATGTTTACAAAGATTAGAACAAAAAACAAACTAAGCCCTGAAATTAGGGCTTAGTTAATACTTTACATCTATGAAATTAACAACCAAAACTTGTCCTGCAAACTAAGTAACTTAAAACCTATAGATATGAAACAAATTCAGATAGTAACGGTAATCACATTTTTATTTTTTTCAAATTTTTTGTTCCCTTGTGATTGTGATTCAACACCACTTATTGATCAATTCATTTTTAGTGATTTTATAGCTAGTGCGAAAATTTTGAAGGTGACAAAAGACAATAAATCAAATGATTATCATAACATTGAAGTTGAAATACTTGACTTGTATAAGGGAAAAAATACCACTTCTTTAAGAATATTTAGTGTATTAAATTCTTCTTGTTCTTTTTTAACTCCGGAAAATTCTACATGGTTAATTTTTGCAGATTACAATAAAAAAGGACAGCTTGTTTTTAATTATTGTTCTGGAGCGCAACAAATTGATCAAAGATTTAATAAAGAGATGTTCCCAAATGCACATGAAAATCATAAACGCTCTATAGAGTTACAAACACAAGTTTTACATTATCTCAAAAATCAAAAGCTCAATCTCAAGAATGAATATAATTTAAAAGTAGGCGTTAGTTCTGAATGTTTAAAACAATTTAGAGGCGTACAAATTAAAAATGATAGATTTGCTCTTTACGAAGTAACAATTAACAAAGACTTGTCTATAGAAAAAGTCCATTCAATAAAGAATTTTGATAATTTAGAAATTCAAGAACAATTAATGAAATGTCTGGAGGATAATGTAAAAGTATATAATTATAGGTCGATATTGAAAATTCCAAAAAAGACAAAAATAATACTGCCGCTTTATTTTTATCCACCAGAAAAAAGCCATCCCGGTTTTATATCCAATTTTGACTTGTAGTTTTAAAAGCAGGAAAATAATAAAAAATGAAAGACTCGCAAAATCAGCTGCAAGAGGGGAAAAATGCCCTTAAATGTTTAGTGTTTTTAACTTTGTTGTCGTTTACATCGTTTTCTCAAAATTTAAAGGGAACGTATTGCATGAATTTTAAAGGACAAAAAGTTGATAATTGTATTACTTTTTTAGAAAATAATAAATTCATATACAAAGGGCATTGTCGATTTGGCGATGTTGGCTCTGATTATGGAGTTGGTCATTATGAAATCAATAAAAACTCATTACGATTACACTTTGATTTAACAAAAGAAAGTTACGGAAATTATCACAATATAGAACGAAAAAAAAACACTTCTGACTCTATATATGTTAGTATTAAGGTAGTTAATAAGGAGAATGAAGTAATTCCTAGTACGAATATTGACTTAGGTAGTGGAGTTGTTAAAACAGTAGGAGTTGATGGTGTCGTTAATTTTAAAGTTAAAAAGTCTCTTGTGCCAAAAAAATGCAATGTGTATGTTATTGGATATGAACAGTATGATTTTTATCTTAACTATAACGCTGATTATAATATTGTTGTAAACTTAAACACATCTCATGGATGCAATATCATTGATGAATTGTGGAGTTATAAGATTATAGAAAAAGATGATAAAATTATTCTTAAAAGAAACAATAAAGAATTTAGACCAACAATCAGGTCTAAATAATAGAATAAATCATAAACTAAGCCTTGATTTCAGGGCTTAGTTTTAACACTTTACATCTATGAAATTAACAACCAAGACTTGCCTCTAGCTCCGCAAAGTCTCCCGACTTCGCGGAGTTTTATTGTTGATGTATGCTACAAAGTCAGGAGACTTCGTAGAACTGGCTGGCATCCTTTTTGAAGAAACTGTATTTGGTGAAACGGTTTGGAGAAGTAATGTTGGAATAATATTTAGAAATATTGGGAACTGGTAATTATGAAAAAAACAATTTTATTTTTAGCGACATTAGTTTTTAGTATAAGTCTAACTAAAGCACAAGACGAGTTAAAACCTTGTTACGAGAATCTTTACAAATTCGCTTTTGAGGATTCAAAGCTATTCAAGAATAAAGCGGCAGAAATTGATATTGGTTACAAACCAAGTGAGTTTGTTGTAAATTCTATTATAGAAATGAAACTTTTTAGTAAAGATGAAATAGAACGGTTTACAAAATCAATAGATAATGAAGATTATAAACCTTGTGCTAAACTAAAAAAACAAGTAGAAGTGTTATTAAGTGATGATAGAATTAGAGAAAACGGAAATTATATGGTATACTTTTTCTCTAAAATTATATCTCTATCAAACTCTAAAAAAGTTGTATTATCGTCTACTTCTATAAGAAGTAAGAAACATGAAGGAGGTAAAGCTATAGGTGACGAAAGGATTTATATCTTCAATAAGGAGAAGGATAAATGGGCTTTAGAAGACAAAAAAATCATCGCAACGTATTAGAATTCCAAATCATAAAACCGTCACGTATATGTGGCGGTTTTTTTAATAATGAACGTTATCAAAAACAGGTGCTAAAGATTAAAAATGCACCAGCTCCGCAAAACCTCCCGGCTTCGCGGAGTTTTATTGTTGATGTATGCTACAAAGTGAGGAGACTTCGTAGAACTTGGTTTTAGGCTAAAATGGTATTTTATGAAAAATCCTATTTTTAATAAAAAGATAATGGGATTAAAAAAATAACGAGAATAATCATAAGACTATTCTCGCTATTACCCAAATCTGAAACCAACCTGATATTAGTATCGTATTAAAAAATTACCTTTATATCTTTCTTTATTATTACCTCTTATAGTATAATAGTATACTCCGGGAATAAGATCTCTGGTCTCAAAAGTTATTGTGTTTTGATTAGGAACTATACGTTCTTGTCTAACGGTTCTTCCTATAATATCAATAACTGTCATTTCTAATTCATTATGTACACCTGGTACTGTGATCGTAGTTTGATTATTAAATGGGTTAGGATAATTCATTAATCTGATGGTCTCAGGTTGTTCATCCATTACTTGTGCCACTTCATCATTTTCATCATCTCCAGCATCTGGAGTTTCTGGATCAATTTCTGGATTTATAATTACAGTACTTGTAAAGGCTAAATCAGAAACTTCTACATGAAATGGTGCAAAGTTTTGATAATCTCCCTGTATAGAGAATACTACACTTCTTACTTTTTGAAAAGTTTCATTTGCTTTACTACCATTGGTAAAGTCAGAGAACGAGATTGTATGTGTCTTTTTTTCTGAAGCTGCATAAATTTTGTATCTAAGTCTATTATTCCAGTTGGTAAGACCTTCTGTTACCAATATCACTTCGACATCTTTATCATTAAACATTTCGAATTGCAGCGCGTCATAATCAGATATATCTAATGTAAGTTCCCCAGCTAAAATATTTCTGAATAGGTTTAATGTTTCTTTTACATTACCCTTTACAATACTATTACGCTCTACGATATATGTATTCTCTTTGGTTTCTTTATCATGTTCTATTACTTCAAAAGTATCAATAGTAACCCCTTGTTGTAAGTAGTCGATACCCCATGGTCCATCGGCCAAATACAATGCATCTAATTGTGGAGAGTTTTCTCCTGTAATCGAGAATCCTATATCAAACAAATATCCTGTATCTATAGTTACCTGCTCGTGATACGCTCCGGATAATGTGATTGTTTTTGTAATGTTTTCTTCTGGGGATTGTTCTGTTTTTCTTACGTTTCCATTAAAGTTGATATGGTTTGAACCATGTTTGTTAATAATATTTAACGTCAATTTACCATTAGTGTAAGATCCTTTTTCTACAAATACGGTTGGTACTCGATGACTCACTTTATGACTTCTTAATGGTTTGTCTGTTGTAAACGAATTTAAGATATGATTGGCTATATTAGCTACCTGTGATACTGATCCTCCCCATACCTGGAAGTTCGTATAATCGCCTTCAGGATAGTTTCCGATGTTCCATAAGCTATAGATTTCATTTTCAGAATCACCTTTCTTGATAGAGAACGTCAAGGCATATTCAATTTCTCCAGTAGCTCTTTCAATTCTAGTACTTACTATGGTATGATTTTTTATTTTTACCGTTCGTACATCTAATAATTTAGAACCATTTAATCGATCACATATCGTTTTTGAATGATCATAAATAGAACCCTTTGTTGAGGTAGCTAATGCTGCTGCTACTCTTTTACTTCCTTTGTAATAATCTACAGAGAAAATTGCATTTGCGTTGGTGATAGAAATTAGATCTTCTGGGCTAGATACATACGTAGTTTCTGTGCCAAATATTCCTGTTTTTGGGAAATATATACTTAAATCATCCTTGTTACCAGATGTATATGATTTTTTTCCTGGTTGAAATCTTTTTTGTGATTTTTTAGTATTAAAAATTGAATTTGTCTTTGTTCTTGTAAAGTTACGTTTTGCAATTAGGTTTGCTAAATCTCCGTTACTTTCTAACCCACCATCATTAGCAGAAGTTACATCAGTAGCAGTATCAATATCAACATAATTATCGGTAACTATGGCAGTGTATGGACTAGCTGTGATATAGAATAATGCATCATTAAAATCCTGATCGCAAGAAGCATAATCTCTTCTGATATCTTCAAAACCTAATATGATTCTTTCATTTTCTGGATCAGATAATAATACATTGTGATATCTTAATTCTGGATCGGTTTCTGGATTATAATCAGGATTAGAATGTAATTGCCAGTTTCCTGTTCCTACACAACCATCAGACCAAGCATTGGCTAGTAATACCCACCCTATTCCTGTGTTAGGAGGAAAGCTTCCAATATTTACTTTATCACCAACTTCTAATCCGCCTCCACTTCCAACAGCAGATACATTAGGGAAAATAATAGTAATATCTTCTGGGACAGGCATAGATGGTGATGGATTATTAATGTCATAGGTATAGAAACCTAAAGTATTTTTATATCCTGCTCCTTCTCCTACAAAAGTTACCCAAACATCAGCTTGTTCTTGAACAACAACATCGGTATCATAGCCTGAAGAAATATAATGTGGATTAAAATCTGGTACAGGGTATCCTTCTGGTAAAGCATCATTAATCATATCTATAGTTTCCTGACTCACTACGTCTTTTTCGTCAAAGTATAATGGGGTACCATCAGAAGAAAAATCTCCTAAGTAATTGTATCGGTCACAAATTTCAGGAATTGGGAAACTGTCTGGGCTTTGTCCTCCATTTTCAGGAGCAAAACTACTTTTTCTTAAGTCAAAACTATCATCTAACCCATCATTATCGTTATCTATTCCAGAAGCGGTTGTTTCTGCCACTCCATCACCATCACTATCATAAGCTTCTGTGCTGTCTAAAATACCGTTATTATCAGAATCAGTATCCAAATGATCATACCCATCTGTACCATCTGTATTTACCGTTCCGTTTGTTGTTCCTCCAAAATCAGTATCAAAAGCATCATCTAACCCATCTTTATCCTCATCAATATTAGAAAGACCAATGTATGCATTACTTTCTTGTCCTTCTATAATATCTACAATTCCATCATTATCAGAATCAATATCATAACAATCATAGATGTTGTCGTTATCTGTATCTAAAGGAATAAAAGTAGTACCTGTTTGATCAGGATCAAAAGAATTAGCTATACCGTCATTATCTGTATCCTGAAAATTAGTGTCAGATCCATTATAAATTCCGTCGTTATTAGTGTCTTTATCTCCTTGACCAGCTTCTACAATATCATAGATCCCATCATTATCTGAATCAATATCTAAGAAATCTGGATTGCCATCACCATCTCTATCAAAGGCGTCTTGTACCACATTGTCTCCATTACCACTTATATCGTTATCCAAATAGTTATACATATCATCACCGTCATCATCTCCATAAGGATCTAGTCCGTTGCATTCTATGGTGTTAGCTATACCGTCGCCATCACAATCTGCATCCATAGAATCCAAAATGCCATCTTGATCTTTGTCTAAAGGAGAGATGCCACTAGCACATTTAAATCCGTCATTAGAATTTGTAGTTTCTGTAAGGTTAAGTAACGTAGCTGTTGGGGTGTTACCCTCATAATCATTTATTAAGTATAACCCGCCATTATTATCAGATAAGTATAATCTGTTGTTAGCATCTGCATAGGCAGCACCAAAAGTACCTCTTGGAAGATTACTAACAGTCTTACTAGAAAATACAGGTGTACCAGATGAAAGATCCCATTTGTATAGCTTTCCTCTACTACCTCCATAAATGTTTCCGTTGATAAATGCAATATCCGCACATGTACTGGGAGAGGCTACATCAGCCTCGATCACCTCAAATACCGGAGATGAAGAACCATTATAATCTTTTAGGTTTGTTATTTTATGAAATGATTTTTTATTATTGTTCTGAAAAACCCAAAGATTACCATCTGTATCTACATCTGCTGCATATCCTCCTCCAAAAGCTGTAGTTCCTGACGGTGTTACTGCACCCAAGTCGATAACCATATCTTTGGCGATTCTTAAAAGGTGTTTATCACTATTTTTAATAGCATATAAATAATTATCTACTACATTATATCCTCCTGCATTATAGGAGGAATAGGTATGTAAAGCATCAGAATATGAACCTGTGATAGGATCATAAGCTTTCATTACACCAGAAATAACCTGATAGAAATTACCTTCGTTACAATCAAAAGGCTGTTGAGCAAAGCCCAATGCTCCAAAACATAAAATCAAAAGAGTAATAATTTTTTTCATAGCGGTATAGTTTAAGTTTTCAGATGGTTAAAATTAATCTATACTTGCACCTGATCATGGAGTTATTCGATCAGAGGTAATTTACTGTAGGTGAATGGATTTTGTATCAGGTTGTATCTGTCTATAGTATTATTGTACAGATTGATAAGAGTATTGTTTCAGAATATTTTTATACTATTCTGAGACCATTATATAATCATCTGTCAATATTTATTTCTATTTTTAACAAATCATGAAAAAAATGACGATCTATATAGTATGGTCAATTTAAATTTTTTATGACTAAATTTTGTTTTAGCTATGAGTGGAATTATGATTATTGTTTTTATTGTTTTAGGTGGTGTTATCCTGTTGTTTTTGGCAGGGATTTCTATTTATAATAGTTTAGTTACTAAAAAGAACCTTATGGAAGAAGGATGGAGTAGTATTGATGTTTTTCTAAAAAAAAGAAATGACTTAATACCTAATTTGATGGAAACCGTTAAAGGGTATGCAAGTCATGAAAAAGAGCTTTTTGAAAACGTTACTGCGTCGAGAAACTTAGTTCAGAATGCTAATACGGTATCTGATCAGGGTAACGCAGAAAATGCACTAAAAAATTCTATGATGAATCTTTTTGCAATTGCAGAAAATTATCCAGAATTAAAAGCAAATCAGAATTTTATCGAAATGCAAAATGAATTAAGTGCTATTGAAGAAGAGATTGAGATGGCTCGTCGATATTATAACGGTACAGTAAAAGAGAATAATATAGCAATAGAAAGTTTTCCTTCTAATATTATTTCAAATATGTTCAACTTTAATAAGGGAACTTTTTTTGAAATCAAGGAAACATCACAGCGAGAGCCAACAAAAGTATCTTTTTAGATGATGTTAAATGTTTATGCTGCTTATGATGTATTTCCTAGTTCTAAAGGATCATCTACACATATAAAAGAAATGATATCTGAGTTATCGACACATGGGGATGAACTTAGATTATTATGTCTAAGGGGAAATGATAAGCTTCCCGCAGTACAAAAGCACGAAAATATCTTAATCAAGAGGTACTATTCTAATGAAAGATTAAATTATTTAGAAAAAGCCTCTCTGTTCTCTGAAGAAATATTTTTAGAAATTGAAAGAAATAAAAATAATATAGAAATAGCCCATTTCAGAGATATATGGAGTGGTATGGGAATCATAGCTCATAAAAATATCAAGTCAGTTTTTGAAGTTAATGCACTTACTTCAATAGAATTGCCTTATCGATACCCCAATCTTACAGATGATTTTCTAAGTAAACTTAGGTTTTTAGAACAAAAATGTCTCGCAAATTCAGATGTCATTATTACACCTTCATATACAACAAAAAAGCTGTTAGTGTCTGAGTATAATGTTCTTGAAGATAAGATTAAAGTGATTCCTAACGGAGCATATATTCCTGAGTCTTTTGAAAGACCAAATGACGCTCCAGATAACTATATCATTTATTTTGGAGCTTTACAACGATGGCAGGGAATAGAAGTGCTTTTGAAAGCGATGACTTTTTTACAGGACTACGAAGATTTAAAATTAGTGATTTGCTCATCTGTAAAAGAAAAAGCGTTTAAACCATTACAAAAACTAATAGAAAAATTAGAAATTAACGAACGCGTTATAGTAAAGTCAAAATTACAAAGAGAAGAACTTTATAATTATATACATTTCGCAAAATTATCAATAGCCCCTTTAAAAGCATGCAATAGAAATATTATTCAAGGCTGTAATCCTTTAAAAATATTAGAATCTATGGCTTGCGGAACTACGATTGTAGCATCAGATTTACCTGTAGTAAGAGAACTTGTATCTGACAAAGAAGCGATGTTAGTAGAACCAGACAGGGAGTTAGATCTAGCTCGATGTATCCGTTTTTTACTGGATACTCCAGAAGAGTGTATAGCTTTGTCAGATAGAGCATTAAAGAAAATGAAAGAGGAGTTTACCTGGCAAATACAAGTAAAAAAGTTAAACCAAGTGTATGAGGATTTAAGAAATTAATATGAATAAACAAGGATCTGTTTTAACTGCCGAACAATTTAGTGGAGCTCCTATAGAAAGAGCACATTTACATAGGGGCTTTACATCAAAAAAGACACCATTAAAATGGATTCGTTTTTTTAGAGCTTGTGTATTACAAAGAGAACATGCAAATAATAAAAAGAAAAAAGAAATTAAAAAAATATGGATTGGGGCAGTATCATTAATTGTTCTTGGGTTTATAATTAATTATTTTTATTATTTTCCCGTAGTCATATTGATTATAGCGAGCATAGGTGGTGGAATACTACTTACTGTAAATGTTAATAGTAAGTTTAGGAAAAAATATACAGACGGGTTTGATTTTTTTTCAGATTATTTTTCTGCTTTTTTTACATTAATAGAAGAGGATTTACAACCTCAATCCAGAATTTCGTTAGAAGCTAATGTAAAAAACACAATGCAATCCACAAATTTGGTAAAACAAGAAAAACATGAGGCAAACACTTCTGGGTTCATTTCGGGAAGTAATTATTATTATGAAAAAGAGATTAGTAAGGGATCTTGCTTTTTAAGTGACGGATGCATGCTTTCCTTTAATTTTACAGAACGATTAAGAAATCGTATTATTACCAAAAGAGGGAGTGTAAGTGGTAAACGAAAAACAAAACGGAAGTATAAATCGGTATATCCTTTTGTATTAAAAATGAAAATTCCAAAAACGAAATATATACTTAAAAAAGAGGTGGATAAGTCTAATATACAGTTAGCAGAAGACACAAACTTTTATATTGTTAAAACCACTAGAAAATTTGATATTAAAAATGAACACCCAGAAAAATATCAACCGTATTCATCAAGCTCTATAGAGATGTTTTCTTCTGATTATTTTGCTTTAGAATTAATTAATTTGATAAACGTAAGTTATAGTTGTGTAACTCCAAGAGTGTAAACCTATATGGAAGAAAGAAAAAATTGCGAAGAGACTATCGGATTATTTGTTTTGCGAGCATGTGATACAACAATGGTTCATAATTGTAAAAGATGTGATAAACCCATATGTAATATTCATGCATTTAAGCCTTTAGAGAATACTAATGCAGAGATAGGAGCACAAAACTTATGTTTAACGTGTTTTACAGAGCAAGACACAAGATTAACCAAAGATATTGAGTTATACTCGAAAGACCGATATGTGTGGCGTAGAAAAATGATAGAACGTTTTCATAAAGAATATGAGTATATGACCTTTATTGCAGAGGATTATGGAGGACTATTTATGGTTGATGACTATTATGATAATTATGATGATACCGATGATGGAACTTCTTATTTTGATAGCTAAATGAGTCTTCTTTTTATTACTCAACATTATCACCCTAGCAAAGGAGGGATGGCAGAATCTTGCGATCGATTAATTCGTAATTTCAGAAAGCATAAGGTTGATGTTCACGTCATTCACTTTACAAATAGAAGAAAAAAGTTTTACACAGAAGCTGCTGTACAAGGAAGTTATTCTGCGGTGCCAGTTTATAATTCAGAAGAGTTTACGCTTAATCTAGCTTCTCAATTTATAGAAGGATTATCCATATTAAGTGATATAAAATATGTTGTTGCGTTTGGTGGACATCTGCCTATTGTTTTAGGACCAATTATTTCAAAATGGATAGATAAACCATTAATTACTCTAATTAGAGGTAATGATTTTGATGAAGCAATTTTTTCTAAGAGACGCGAAGCTTTGTTATATACATTAAAACAATCTAAATTTATTTTCACAGTTACCGATGAGAAAAGAGATAAAATTGTTAAACTAATACAACATCCAAATGTGTATTTTACGCATAATGGGATTAATTGTAAACTATGGGAACCTGGTAATAGTCAATTAATACAGATTGATGCATTAAAAAAGAATTCTGAGGAAAGAAAACGAATTGTTATCGTTGGACAATTAAAAGCCAAAAAGGGGATATTAGAATTTTCAACTACTTTTTCTTCTTTTAGTAATAAAGAAGAATATGAAATTTGGATGGTTGGTGATATAGAAGAGTCTGTCAAGGAATACATTAATCAACTCGATATTAAAGTATGTTTTTTTTCATTTGTAAATAAAAATGAATTAATAATCTTTTATCATGCGGCAGATATTATTTTAATCCCTTCTTTTTATGATGGAATGCCAAATGTATTATTAGAAGCGGGAGCTTCAAAAAATGTGGTTATTGCCTCAAGAGTTGGAGGCATAAAAGATGTAATCGAGCATGAAAAAGATGGCTTTTTATTTAATCCATTACAACCTTCGAGTCTTCTAGAAGTGCTCATGAAAGTACATAAATTAGATTCAGAAGCAAAAGCTGAAATTTCTAATCGTTTATTTAACAAAATAAACAATGAATATACCGAAGAAAAAGAGATCATAAATTATTTAACTAAACTGCAATTATGAAAAAGATATATACTGTAGCATTACTTTGCTTATTTTTAATCGCAAGTAGCTGTAAAACAAATACCGAAAATAATGCATCAAAAGAGACCGAAGCAAACCATGTTGTAGAAACAACTAATGTTGATGCTCAAATGGTTATTTCGACAGCAACAGGAGAAAAAATAGGAGGATTTACTCTGGATCCCTTAACGATTTATGCAGGAGGAAATAAGCATACAAGCAAGAACAAACCTGATAAGCATAAGTTTTATACCAACGGGTCAATGGTGTATGAAGTTAAGTTTAAAAGTGAAGGTTTTAAATTAAGAGATAAAAATTCAGAGTTATTATGGAAAATTAAAATATATCCAGATAAAATTAAGATATCAAACAATGAAGAAAATGAAAATGCTTTTGAAATCAAGAGATACGAAGATAAAATCAAAATAAAGCGTAATGAAGAAGAACTGTACGCTATCCAATTAGGTTCTTCCTCGGTTATTATCAATGATGAAGCGCTATACCAATTGTCTTCTGATCAAGATAGCTATGCATACGCCATTTTAGCTATAAAAGAAATCCCAGAAGATCAAAAAATATTCATTCTTGCAGAATTGTTGTCACAGCTACAATGATCTTATTTTATGTATATGGATCAGGATTAGGACACCTTAATAGAATACTTAGTTATATCAAGATTAGAAAAATAAAACTTTCATCTTGTATTATTCTAACCAATTCGCAGCATAAAAAATTTCTTCCGCAAGAAATAAAAATGATGTGTTATCCAGATTCTTTTTTTAAGGATCATGAGTTGTTTTTTAGTACACTTATTCGATGTATTGAAAAGTATGCTATCTATGAACTTGTAGTTGATGTTTTTCCATGTGGTTTTTATGGAGAACTTAGTATTCTAGATAGAGTTAATGTAAAAAAAACAATAGTAACTCGTATTCTTAAAACATCTTATTTTGATAAATATAGTTGTCCTCATTATGACGATTTAATTTTACTAGAAAAGGGGATTGAACTTGATTATTATAAGTATTCAAATCTAATATACCTATCTATTCAGGAAGATTTTGAATATTCAAAACAAAAACTACCATTAAAAGAACCATTCTTTTTTATTATTCATTCTGAACCTAAAGAAGAAGTGATTCAATTGTATAAACTGGCGCAGTTATATCAAAAAAACAATGAACATATTTATATTCAAACATTCAGTAAAATAACTGAATTTGATGAAAAAGATGTGACTTTTATTTTTTCTGAAAAACCAATTCTACCTTTACTTGAACGTTCTGTAAAAATTTTTACAGCTTGTGGATTTAATACTTTTTTTGCAACACAAGACTATCGTCAAAAACAACATTTTTTACCCTTTAAAAGAAGGTTTGACGATCAATTTAAAAGAAAAAAATACAATCCATTATAACAAGTTTAATCTTCTCATGAGTTCAGGTCGATTTGATCGACTTACTGGGATTACATCTTTAGCAATAAGGACACTATTATCTTCTATATCAATGATTTTTTTGATATTGATAATGTAGGAACGATGTACTTTTAAAAAAAGGTCATCAGGTAATTTTTCTTCAATCTTTTTTAATGTAGAATGAACCGTATAATTCTGTTTTTCAGTTTTAATTAGGATATAATCTCCTTTTGCCTCAATTACATTAATAGTGGGAATATTAATTTTAATTAATCTTCTATCGATATTAATATAGAGTTCATTTTCTTCAGAAGTAGGGTTTAAAGAAGACTCCGTTTTTGTTTCAACTTTTGCCGAAACAGTAGCGTTTTCAGCTTTTTGAATTGCTTTAAGAAAACGAGGTAACGTTATTGGTTTTACCAAATAATCTACAATACAGTCATATTCAAAAGCTTCTAGAGCAAAATTCTTGTCAGAGGTCGTTAAAATAATTTTCGGAGGGTTTTTTAGTGTATCAATAAAATCAAAACCGGTAAAATCAGGCATGTGGATATCCAGAAATATAAGATCAACTTCTTCTTTATTTAAAAATTTTATAGCCTGAATTGCATTAGGAAAATCCTGAATTACATGTAATTCATCAACTTGCGAACAAAGTTGTTGAATAATAGCTCTTGCAGTTTCTTCATCATCAATAATAATACAATTCATATGATTTTGATTTTTAAATAGTTTTAAGAAATTGTTCTATGGATTCTAAAATTAACATAAATTTTGAATATAATGAAGGATCATTATCTTTTAGTCCCTCTTCAAAATTTATTGCAGTCTGGTAACCTTCTTCATATCCAAACATACCAATTTTGTGTTTTAGTTTATGTACATTTTCTGCTGCTTTACTATAAGCATTTGTTGTATAGTTGTTAAGGAATTCTTTTTTTTCTTCAGGAAATTCTCGTTTTACGATTCCTATTAACTTTTGTTCGAAAACAGCTGAACCGGCAGCTAGTTCTTTGATATATATAAGGTTAGGGATTTCGCTCATTTCTTATTTTTTTAATGTAAAATAAAAAGTAGTACCAATCCCTTTTTCTGATTCTATCCAGATTTCACCATTATAAAATTCCACTATCTTCTTCACAATCGATAATCCAATACCTGTTGAAACTTTTTTGTCATCAAGAGTTTGAAATATTTCAAATATCTTGTTATGGTATTTTTTAAGAATTCCTTTACCGTTATCTTGAATACCAAATTTCCAGAAATCAGGAAGTTCTTCAAAAAGAACTACGATTTCTCCTTTTTCCTTATCAATTGCATGTATGGCATTATTAATCAAATTCTGAAATATTTGTTTTATTCTAGAGGGATCTGCATGTATAATAGGAAGCGTATTGGGAATGCTAATAGTAATATGATCTGATATCGGTATTAAGTTTATGATTCCTTCAATTAAATCAATCATATTAATATCAGATTCTAGATTTCTTGCTTTATCATCAATAACAGAATATTCTAAAATTCCGCTGATTAGATTATCCATTTTTTCAATGTTTTGATCAATCAAATTAAGATTGTTTTCTGTTGTGGTTTCAAGTTTCCCTTGATTGTCTTCTTTTATCCAGGTAATTAGTGTATTAATACTCCTAAGAGGAGATTTTAAATCATGAGAGACCACATGCGCATAATCATTAAGTTCTTTGTTACTTTTTTCAAGATCTTTGAGTAGTAATTCTCTCTGTTTTTCTACTTCCGAAATTTGATTTGCTTGTTCTTCTATTAATGTTGCAAGTTCTATTCCGGTGAGTTCTTGTCCTTGATGATCTCCTTTTTGTTTTTTGAATGTTAATAATTGTAAAGTTTTGGTTGCGTCGGTTAGTCTGGTAATCACTTTTTTTTGTCTTTCTGCTTCTTGTTGGAGTTTTTGATTAGCCTCAAATAACTCCTGAGAGCTTATAGACATAGCTCTTTGCAACATGCTAAATTGATCTTCAAAATTATGATAAGATTTATCAATAGCACTAAGGAATTTTTCCATGTCCAGAAACTCTTTGGTGTCTGGATCGATATTCAAGAATTTTCTAATTTGTCTTACTAATAATGAATGCATATTATTCACTAAATAGGGTTAATGTCATAGTTTGATTATGTAAT
This sequence comes from Aquimarina algiphila, assembly GCF_947494415.1. Taxonomy (NCBI): domain Bacteria; kingdom Pseudomonadati; phylum Bacteroidota; class Flavobacteriia; order Flavobacteriales; family Flavobacteriaceae; genus Aquimarina; species Aquimarina algiphila. The sequence goes on from NZ_CANLVC010000010.1 coordinate 418,553, forward strand.
TCACAATTTACGTTTCCCGAAAAAGGAGCCAATTCGCCATAAGAATAAAACCCAGCTATAGTAGATTGAGAGCCAATATGCTCCATGACTTCTTCTATCTCTTCTTCTACACGTTGATCCATAACTAATTTTCGACCTATACAGCTAACTAATAATGCTAATTCTGGTTTGTTTTTTCTGTTTTCCATACCTATTTCTGCTGCTCTTAATGCACCATCAACAATATGATCAATATTTGCCATCATCAATTGCACGACAGATCCTTCGGGAACATCACCAGCTAGTATCATAGCATTAGCTTCTTCATTAATGGTGAGGATAGTCCTTACAATAGACTCTTTTTTATCCTTTGATTTTACACTAAGAGGGTATAGTAATGCAGATTGAGGGAGCTCTGCAGCTTTATCGCCTAAATATTTTTTATATAAGTCTAAAGCAGGTTGATTGTCTAATTCGTAGAGAATATTTTGTTCAGACTTCGTAATAATTCGTTCTGGTCCAAATGGTGTCCAGCCACCATATTGAGCAAAACTAATTTCTAGAGACTCGCCATAAAATGCAATTAACACAACTTCACCTTCTTTTGGGTTTTCGTTATAACTAGCAAGGGTTTTTTCAAATCTCGAATCATCTCCGCACAAACCACCAGTTATAGCAATTTCGTCATGCATTGTTTCTAGACCTTCTATCAAAGCAGAGCCATTGATAAAACTCCCTTCTGAAACAATGAAAATATGCTTTAAACCTTGTTTGGGAACTTTTTTAATAAGTTTACGACCTATTTGTATAGCATCTTTGTCGTTATCCAAACTGTTTTCACGAAATATTGAATAGGTGCTTTTTTCAAATTCTATAGCAGTTAATGTTATTGATTCATCTAGAACATTTCCTCCTATGATTTCTCCAGCAGTAGAACCAAAAATGATTTCTCCATCAGGAAATAAATCTTTAACTTCTTGATAAATACTCTCTTTTTCTAATGCGTATCGATTTCCAAAAACTAAAACTAAAGGCTTTTTTAGTTTTGGTTGCGTATGATCTTTAATAGTCCACGTTTGGTTTTTTTTCTTTTCAAATTGTTGAAATTTCATAAGACTTATTTTTTTAGTGTAAAGTAAAATGTAGTACCTATATCAGGAGTACTTTCCAGCCATATCTTTCCTTCATATAGATCCACTATCTTTTTGACTATAGCAAGTCCTATTCCTGAAGAATTTTCATTATCTCCAACAGATTCAAACATTTTGAATATTTTTTCATGATATTCCTTTTTGATTCCAATACCATTATCTTTTATAGAAAAAAGATGGTGCGTTTTTTTATCCTTATGGTCTATTTCTATTTCCCCTTTTTCTTTATCCATATAAATTACAGCATTACCAATTAGGTTTTGAAAAAGTTGTTGTATTCTTATCTCATCTCCATATATAATAGGTAACTGTTTTTTGCTATAAACCACAATGTGTTCTGGAATTAGTACAATGCTTTTGATTTCATTTATGAGTCTATTAAGATCGATGTCTTTGCTTTTGAGGTTGTCTTTATTACTTACACTAGAATAACTAAGGATATCATTGATTAAGACTTCCATTTTTTCTAGTGTTTTTTCTATCATAGAAAGATGATCAAGTCCGCTCTTATCAAAGACAGTACTATAATCTTCCTTAATCCAATTCACAAGAGCATAAATGCTTCTCAATGGTGATTTTAGATCATGAGATACAATATGTGCATAATCTTTAAGCTCTTGGTTAGTTTTTTCGAGATCGGTTACTAACTTTTCTCTTTGTTTTTCAAACTCTAACTGCTCTGTAATATCCTCTATTAGTGCAACCTGATATTTTACACTTCCATTATGATTACGAACAGCACCTACATTCGTTTTTGCCCAAAGTGTATTTCCGTCTTTTTTGAGATATCTTTTATTTACTGTAAAACTGTCAATCTCTCCATCATTTACTCGTTTCATATTATCTTCAGAAGCAACATATTCATCTTTTAAAGAAATATCTTTCACTTCCTTTTTTACGAGTTCTTTTTCAGAATATCCCAGTAAATTTTGAAAAGCTTTATTGGTTTGAATTATTTTACCTCCCTGGGTAAGCGCAATACCAAGAGATGAATTCTCGACAATAACAGATAATTGTTTTTTTTGTTCTTCAAATATCTGTTTCTGCAGAAGTTCTTCAGTAATGTCTCTTACAATTCCTTGAGCTCCTATAGGGTTTTTGTTTTTATCTTTAATTATACTTGCATTAATATGTACGGTTCTAATACCATTATTTTTTGTATATACTCTGGCTTGATAATTAGAAAAAGAACCTTTAGTGATAAGTTCTTGAAAAGAGTTCATGGCGTATTGATAATCTTCTTTGTAGATAAGAGTCATGACATTTAGAGTGTCCTTACTGATATCATATCCAAATAATTGATTGGCAGCATGATTCATTTCTAGTACATTGCCTGATATATCCATCAATACATAGGCATCTACTAAGTTGTCAAAAACACCTTGTAATTCAGACTCTTTTTTGCCTACTAGGTACTCTAGTTTCTCATTAGTCTCTTTTAGTTCCTGGGTGATTTGGTAGAGTTCTAGTGATTTATCTTCTAGAATATTTTCTGCTTGTTTTCTAGCAGCTTTTTCTCTTTGAAGGGCTCTTTTTAGTATGTCTACATCTTCATTACTCATTTGTTTTTACAATGCTAAATTTTACTTCCGTTCCATCTGATTTGAGTTTTTCGAAGGTAATCTTTGCAGTAGTGTCAAAGTGTTCAAAAGTTTTGTTCATTAGCCCCAATCCAAAACTATACATGGCTCTACTCGATTTATAAATCATGACCAATTTGGTGTCAGTTTTTTCTAATACTTCAAAGGTTGGTAGTTCGGCGTCAGGGTATATTTTTCGAACTTCTACATGTATATGGTTCTCAATGGAGGATAAAAGTTCTATAGGATCGTTGTATTTTTCGATCAAACCGGGATAACTACTTGCTAAAACGCTAAAAAAATGTTCTGCATAGACAAGAAGCAAGTCATCTATGCTCAATTGGGTATGTTCACTTAAATGTTTAAGTAAACCTAACATTTCAGAGAAATCATAGGTGCCGATTGCAGTGTAGACTCCTTGAGATGGAAGGTTGGATTGTTGTATGATTTTATCAACGACTTCTAGTCCGAATTTATCTTCTACTAACTCTAAAAATTCAGTAAATACAATACCCTTCATATAATTATTATGTTTTTAGTTTATCCTTTTACAAGCTCATTTACAGTCCAATATTCGATAAGACATTTGATCTTGTGTACATAATCTTCATATTTTAATGGTTTGACAATATATCCTGAAGCACCAATTCTATAAGCCTCTTTAAGATCTTGATGATTGTTAGAAGTGCTTAATATGACTACAGGTAAATATTGTAAAGTTGCATCTGCCTTTAGTTCTTTTAAAAACTCCAAACCGTTCATTTTTGGCATGTTTAAATCCAGAAAAATTAAATCTGGGAGTTTCTCTTTTTGAGCTAAAACATCTAGTGCTTCTTCACCATTAATAGCTTCAATAATGTTGTGGGGGTAATTGTTTTTTTGCAAGACTCGTGCAAATTTTAATCGTTCTATTTCGTCATCGTCAATCAATAAAATGTTCAAGCCCATTTCGTTTCAGTTTATTAAGTTAAGTTAAAAATTGTTTTTTAACAACAATAAAGATGTTCTTTTTATTGATGGATTTAGTATTTCTTTCGCCAAAACCTATTTTTAGTGTAGATGAATGGGAGTTTTCTATAGATGAATGGAAATTATTTTTTTTCTCATCAAGATATCAAAATGATCAAGATATAGAGAAGACTTAAACCTTCTCAAACTATCATTATTATTATGTTGATTGATTTTTAGGAGTTAATGTTTTGATAGCCATTCTTTTAAGAAAATAGAAGAATGATCTATTCTTTTTTCTTAACGACGAATCAAAAAAATGAAAAAAGGTTTGGTTTATTTGATTTACTTATATAATTTTGAAGTGTACTAGGTAACTAATACACTAATCATGATACATTTTAAAAACATAAGATTTTATTACCCAAAGGGAAAAACAATCCTTGATGATATTTCATTGGATTTTGTTCCTGGCAATATATATGGAGTATTTGGGAAAAATGGAGAAGGAAAAAGTACTTTGATGAAAATTGTAGCAGGGTTATTGTTTCCAAAGTCTGGTAAATATCATGTTATGGGAGAGGCTATGTCCAGAAATACAGTAAAGTATCTTCAGCATATGTTTATCGTACCAGAAGATTTTGAGTTACCGGGAATAAAGATTTCTAGTTATGAGCATATAAATTCTCCTTTTTATCCTGAGTTTTCGAGAGAGCAATTCTATGAATTGTTAAAAGAGTTTAAACTTTCACCTGGCGAAAAGATATCTACGCTTTCATTTGGACAAAAGAAAAAAGTACTGATTGCATTTGGGGTTGCTACAAATACTAAGTTATTACTGATGGATGAGCCAACTAACGGTTTGGATATTCCATCAAAAAGTCAGTTTAGGAAAATTATGGCTTCAGTAGTAGATCAAGGTAAATGTGTTGTGATTTCAACCCATCAAATTCGGGATTTGCATAGTTTAATCAATCATATAGTGATTCTGGATCAGTCCAAAGTTGCTTTTGATCAACCGCTTTCAACTATTTCTGAATGCTTATGGTTTGGAAAAACCAGACGCGATAGCAATGAGTCTATTATTTACTCTGAAGCATCATTTGGAGGTAAAACCATACTCTCACGTCAGGATAAAGATGAAACAGAGGTTGATCTTGAGCTTTTATTTAATGCGGTATTAAATGAGCCTGTACGGATTAGTAATGCTATTAAAAACACCCATCATGACTCAGCAGTTTAATATTAGAAGAATAGGTAATTTTATCTATAGGGATATTGTATTACTTAGAAATACAATAATTACAACCTTGTCTGTAGTTGGTGTACTTTTATTATTCTTTTTTTTATATGATTTAAGAGGAGATCATATAATATCAGAAGAAGAATTTGCAAGTAATTTTATGAAGTTTTATGTTGTATTGGGGATATTATTTACGTTCTCCATTTTTAGAGAGGCTCATCATAAGAAATCAAACCTTTTTTACTTTTCGCTTCCAATCTCATCTTATGAAAGAGTAACTGCAATATGGTTAACGACTAGCGCTTTGTATACATTGCTATTTTCAGTATTCGGCTTTTTGATAGGGCAAGTAGCTATAGTTTTGGGTAGTATGTTTTCTGAAACTAATTTTCACCTATTACCAATATTTTCAGAAAGCTATTGGCAAGGTGTAACATTCTATTTTTTTATTCAACCTACTTTTTTATTGGGAGCCATACTATTTACCAAAAATAGAATTATAAAAACATTACTCTTTGTTGTATTGCTTGTTTTTGGGCTATTTATTTTTAATGGAATACTCTTTTCAATATTCAATATTGGATATGATATATTTTCTGAGGATCAGATAGTTTCTAATGCATTTTCCCTAGCAAGAGAGGACTTTTCGGGAATTGGAATATTCTTATTTGTGATTATTATGGTGCCAGTGATGCTTCTGGCTGCATATTTTAAGATAATTGAAAAGGAAGTTTGATCATGGATTTTGATAATAGTAAACCTATTTATTTACAAATCGTGGACTTTTTTTATGAAAATATCCTCTCAAAGAGATGGCCCGAAGAAGAGCGAATACCTTCTGTAAGAGAGATTGCAGTAATGGTAGAGGTTAATCCTAATACTGCCATTAGAGCTTTTAACCACCTACAGGAACTAGGGGTGATTTATAATAAAAGAGGAATAGGATATTTCGTTTCGGAAAACGGATATAATACAGTTCTTAGTATTAAGAAAACAGAGTTTAAAGAAGAAATTCTTCCGGATATATTTAAAAAAATGGGACTCCTGGAGATAAAATTTGAAGAAGTAAAAGATGCTTTCAACCAATATCTAAATAATAAGGATAATGAAGAGAAGTAACCTGATCTTATTAAGTGTATTAATTGTCATTTTTTTCTTTTTTCTGGCATTTCAATTATCGGTACATCGATATGTGGTAAAAGAAGAGAGAGAAGAAAAAGAGATAGTGATTAATAGAAATGTTATAACTGAAAAAAGATCAATTTTAGACTTTAGTAAAATATCAGTAAAACATGGAATTCAAGTTTTTTTTCACCAAGACAGTGTAATACAGTTGAAAGTTGAAACTCTGGAAAATTTGATGCCTTACGTTAAAACCGAAGTACAAGATGGAAAACTAGTAATAGAAAAAATTGAGAGGGTAAAACAAAAAGATACAATTAAAGTGTTTGTCTCTGCAAATAAGTTAGAGGAGATTAACATGGGTACAGGAGTACATTTTGAAACCATAGGAAAAGTTTCAGGAAAAGATTTAAAACTAGAATTTAACGGCGATAATACTGGGAATTTAGAATTGTATTATGAGTCTGTGCAATGTAAAACTGCACCAGGTTGTAATGTAACGTTAACAGGAGATACAGAGGAAATAAACTTTACCACATATCATGAAAAATAATGAAAATTAAATTTTAAATTTTAAAATATAAAATCATCATCAATCAATCATCAATCAATCATCAATCAAAAAACGAACATTATGGAATCACATAAAAAAATCGGAAAAATAGCAGGAGGTTTATTCTTGCTTATGATTATAACCGGTGCCACGGGTAATTCACTTAGAGGGTTGTCGTTGTCTCTTATAGCATCTCAAAATTTTTTTAACCAAGTTTTAGAAGATTTAATACAAATGAAAATAGCCATTCTTTTAGATTTAATTGCAAGTGGTATTGGAGTTTATATTGGTATCATACTATTTTCTATTCTAAAACAATACAACAAAAAAATAGCTATTGGGTATGTTAGTGTATTGGTCGTAGGATTTACAATAACTGTAATGAGTAATATCACTCATCTATCTTTTATATCATTATGTCAGGAGTTAGCTAAAGGTGTAGCTCTGGATGAAAACTATTTAAGGGTGTTAAGTCTTCTAAAAGTAGAAGAATATTATTGGGCACATTTTTTAATATTAATCACTTTTAGTTTAGGAGCTTCAATTTTATATTATACATTATTTAAAACAAAGTTGATTCCACGGTTTTTATCAATATGGGGGCTTATTGCAGTCATAATGGTCTTTTCAGCATCGATGCTACAGGTTTTTGACTATACCGTAAACTTTATTTTTTACGTTCAAAATGGAGTGTATCTATTATTTTTTTCTATATGGCTTATGGTTAAAGGATTTAATCCATCCGCAATTATTACTAAGTCTGCAACATAAAGCGTAGAATATATTTAACATCATCAATACAATTGCTTTTTACAAGGCAGTTAAAATCATCATCAATCAAAAAACGAATATTATGACCACAGAAAATCAGGTTGTGGACACACAACAACGCAACCCTAAAAGTGAAAAAAAACTGTCAAAAATACGATTGTATTTAATGAGAGGACTCTACCTTCTTACGTTCTTGAGTTTAGGATACAATTCATGGTTAGAAATTATCATACCTAGTGAAAAATGGGGGCCTTATGATGGTATTACCTTTAGTTTTTGGGCGGCGTATGCCACTTTGATGGGTATTGGAATTCGATATCCGATAAAAATGCTACCACTTTTATTACTTCAATTATTTTATAAATCGGTATGGTTAATAGGTATTGCATATCCTTTATGGTCGGCGGATCAATTGGATTCGGTTTCAGCAGATTTTCTTAGACCATTTCTTATTGCAATTCCAGTAGATCTTATTGTGATTCCATGGGGATACGTATGGATACATTACATCAAGGGCTTTTTTAAGTTTAGATAATAAAAGTTATTTAGATATATACGTATTTAATTTAGGTTTTTGGTAAAATGACCAAGAACCGTTTCATCAATCATCATCAGTTAAAAAACGAATATTATGAGTTTACAACATAGTGTTGTCGCTACACCGCAACGTAAAAAAAGAGGTGCAGATAAAGTACTTAATGCAACCGTTACTTTTTGGTTTACTGTTGCAGTAGCAGGTCAATGGTTATTTGCCTATTATGTAACTGCCTTTTATGGAGGAGCAGCTCTACAAGGCGACCTTATGAAATGGAATCAGGTATTACCACACGGATACACGCCAGGTGAAACCATGGGGAATCTTGCCGTAGCTATTCATCTTTTATTAGCTGTGATTATGATGGTAGGAGGTCCACTTCAGTTTATTCCGCAACTTAGAACGCGTGCAAGATCCTTTCACCGTTGGAATGGTCGATTATACATCATAACTGCTTTCGTGATTAGTTTTAGTGGAGTGTATATGGTTTTAAGCAAAGGAACTGTTAGCGGTTTGATAGGCGACATTAGTGTTAGTATTAATGGAATCCTTATTATGCTTTTTGCAGCACTTGCTTGGCGTACCGCTGTTGCCCGTAAGTTTGATGCGCATCGTCGGTGGGTACTTCGTCTGTTTTTAGTAGTAAATGGTGTTTGGTTTTTTCGTATAGGCCTGATGCTGTGGTTATTTATCCATGGTGGTCCTGTTGGATTTGATCCAGAAACCTTTAGAGGTCCATTTCTTATTTTTCTTGGGTTTGGGCAATATGTGATTCCGCTTATTATTTTAGAACTCTATTTGTATGTGCAAAATAATTCAGGTGCACTTGGACGTATTCTTATGGCAACTGGTTTTGGAGTATTGACCATTTTAATGGGTATTGGGATTTTTGCTGCTACTATGGGGATGTGGTTACCTCGTATATAATAAAGGAGTTTCAATCAAAAACTAATTTTCTCTTAAAAATATTAGAAGATGAATACGATAACAATCAAGAATAAACACGATAGAAAAATAAACGAATTAGAAAAAATATGTATAAAACTCAGAGAATTTGAAAAGACTAAGGATTATAAAGCATTTTATACTTTTATAAAAACGACACAAGTTCCCTTTATACCCTGTTATGAAAGAAAGGCAAAAGCGATTTATCAGGAATGTTTTGATACTTTGCATAGTATTGGTGAGATTTCAATTCCTGTTGCCGTAGCATTATCAATGCACTATTATGTTTTAGCATCTTTATCATCATATCCTTTTTCTATACAAAGTATGGAATATTGGAAAAGAGAAATGTTATTAAAAAAAATTAGAAAAGAAAAATTGTTGATAGCTAACACGGGCTCGATACGAACATTTAAAGATGCTTCTATAAATGAAAACATAATTACACAAATAGAAAAAGACAACTATATAGTTAATGGAGAAGCACCATTTATGTCTTTGTCTGAAGTTGCTGATTATATAGTGTTTACTGCTGAGTTATCAAAAGAGGATAAGCTCGTGTTTTTTGTGTCGTCAAATACTAATGGAATTACATTTCATGATGCTCCCTTCGGAGATGAAATGTTAGGATCATTTACAAAATCAGTAAGATTCGATAATTTAAATGTTAATAGCAATAACGTTATTAAATTAAACAGTGCCAAAGAGGAAAAGTATGAGTTATTGATCTATCAAAGATCCTGGTTCCAGGGGCTGATATCTGCGCCTTATTTGGGAGCAGCGTTAAGTGTTATTTTGTGTTTGAAGGAATTTAGCAGGAAAAAAATCAGACATGATAAATTACTTTCTGAGTCAGATAATTTCCTGGATAGTATTGGAGAATTAATGATGAAGTATAAAACTGCAAATCAATTATGTAAATATACAGGGGTGTCAATTTCGAATTTTAAAAAAGGAGATACGGTACTATTAGAAAAGATGTTTGAAACTTCTGTGCTATCAAAATATTATTCTACACATATTGCTGAAGAAATTGTTACTAAAATCAGATCCTTAATGGGATCAAAGTTTCTATCTCCTGGTACAATAACCAATAAAATCTATAAAGAAATAGTATATGGGCCTTTACAGCCTATGACTGATCTAGATATCAAAAATTACTTTGGGACAAAAGCGATGCATCATGAAACTTAAATCCATGTTTTATTCGATCGTTTGTTGTATACTACCGCAGGTGAGCATATTATTTCCAAAATATGGATTGCGAATTTCTTTATCTAAACTTAACCAGGATGCTCCTTTGTTATTATTTGCCATAGGACAGAATTGACTATACACTTTTTGGGAAATACCAAAGGTTTGAATTGCATTGGTTAACCCTATCGACAAACCTATAAAATGATTTCTTTGTTCTTTTATATCAGGTGCGTTGATTATAGCATGTGTAGCTCGCTTAATTTGATCTTCTATTTGTATCCATTGATTCTGATTCGATATGTCGATAAGTAATTTTACATTGATGGCTTCTATATTTTTGATCATAGCAATCGACGCTTTTTTAGCTATATCAGCGTCGTCTTTTACCAAAGCATCTTTTAAAAGTATATACTCATCGAGTATTTTTTTTAATTGCTCTTGAAATTTTAACGATGTTTCATTCTTTGTCATTGCATTTGATACATCTACGGCATGATGCTCTTTTGTTTTTGAGTTTTTTGTACTCATCATAGATTTTTTGCCTTGTAATTGTGCAGCAGCATCAACCGTAAATGTACCTTGAGTAACAATTTCATCTCCTGTATTTAAACCATCAACTATTACATAATGGTCACCTATTTTATTTCCTAAAGTAACTTCTCTCATTTCAAAAACAGGAGCGTTGAGGTCTGTTTTGAGATACACTACAGATCGTTTTCCCGTCCATAAAATAGCAGTTGAAGGAATACTTAATAGTTGCTTTTTGTTCATATTAATATCACCGCTAATGCTACCTTCAATAAACATTCCAGGTTTAAATTGAAGTGCTGTATTATCTAAAACAGCTCTTACTATTACTGTTCTTGTTTTAGTATTCAAGACAGGATCTATAAATGATATTTTTGCATTAATAGTCGCATTTGGATTTGCATTTGTAGTAATCGATATAGGCTGGCCTTCTTTAAGTCCGGTAATTTGTTTTTCATAGGCATCAAAATTTGCCCAAACGGTATTTAAGTTTGCCACTTTCAAAAGAGGTTGCCCTTGTTTAACATAGTCACCTTGTTCTACTAGTTTTTCTGAAACTGTTCCAGAAACCGTAGCGTATACAGGAATATTCTCCTTTACCTGGCCTGATGTTTCTATGGTATTAATTTGACGCTCAGAAAGTTTCCATAGTTTTAACTTATTGCGTACTGCTTTATATAATGCCGGTTGAGATGTTTTTAAAGAAGCAGCAGTTATCAATTCCTGTTGTGCTGCAAATAATTCTGGAGAATATATAGTTGCCAATAATTGACCTTTACGTACTTGATCTCCAGTGAAATTTATATTCAGACGTTCTATCCTTCCAGAAAAATAACTGACTTGCACTGTATTTGCTTCTTCATTTTCTACAATCTTACCAGACAGTTTTATGGTGTTACTTTCAGTCTCATTATGACCAACAATAGATGTTTGAATATTGGCTAATGCCATTGCATTTTCTGTCAGTTTAAATTGATTTGCTAATAACCCGGAGTTTTCAGTATCAACAGGAATTAAATCCATTCCGCAAACAGGACAATCTCCTGATTCAGGTAACATAATTTGTGGATGCATAGCACAAGTCCACATTTGATCGGTTTTCTCATGTTTGTCATGATTATGAACAGTACTTTCGTTAGAAGAGCTTCCAAAAAATAACCATCCAAAGAATAATCCAGTAGCTAATATTATAATATATACGAGATAATTTTTCATCTTAAAAAATGTTTAATAACATAAATATTGCCATAATGATCATAATAGCATTTTCTATAAATGTAGCTTCGGTCATAGGGAGTTTTAAAGCAGTACCCAGACAGGCACAGCGAATTGTTTTTTTATCAAGAAGTGTTTTTGTAACACCGATTGTGGTAATACTCAAAATAACAAGTGTACTAATTAAAGCAATTTGTATTTCGAGTCGCATTAAAAACAAGATTCCCAAAGCGGTTTCGATAAATGGGTATATCCAACCATAGATAGGTAAACGTTTTGCTAATGGGTCATACATGCTAAAAGATGCAGGAAACCCTTTTAAATCCAGCATTTTAAAAAAGCTAAAAACAATGTAAAACAACCCCATGAAATCTAGCATTACCTCACTAACACTCCAGTTTTTATAATGTAACAAATTACTGGCTACAGTTATGTAAAAGAGAATTAGTAATAGTGGTTGTAGTTGTTGTAATTTATTTTTTTCTTTTACAAGGGTATTAGAATCTTGTTTAGGTTCGAAAATGTTTTTAGATTCTTTTTCTGCAATTGTATATTTTTCGGGTAACCCTTCTTGTAAGATTGAAGTTGGGATATGAGTATTCATTGTCACTTTGGCTTCAGCTTTTTCCAGATTTACTAAAACTTGAGTCACTCCATCGACTTTTCTCAAATATTTGTCAACAGAAGCTTTACATCCGCCGCAGGTCATTCCTTGTATTGTATATGTGTGTTCCATGTTTTTAATTGCTTAAATAATTGATGATGGTTGTAGCATTAAAATATGCTTTCACCGATGCTATTTGATTCATTTGAAATTTTAGTTGTAATTCCTGAATGTCCAGAACATCATTAAAATCAATGGTTCCGGTTTCATAACTCTTTACCAATATTTCTTCTGCATCTTTTGCTTGCTTTAAATTTTTTGCTTGAGTATCAAAACGTATTCTTGCTGTTTTTCTATCTGTAATTGCTTTATCCAGTGCAGTTTTTAATGTATTAAGTCGTTCTTGTTTTTGAACCTTAATTTCTTGCTGCTTTAATTGATTTTGCTTTGTTTTTGATTTGTGTTTTTGATTGAAAAGAGGAATAGATAATGACACCATAGGCATTATAATATCTTTTCCATTATCGCTAAAATTCATATTTGGTCGTTCTGAAACGGCTATATAATCGATACCAAATCCAATCATAGGATTACTTTTCTTTTGATTCAATAGTTCTGATTGCTCTACAGATTGGTATAATTTATCATATTTGATAAGTTCAGGATGTAATGCTAAAGTAGTAGAAGTAAAGGATACATTTTCTGAAGGAATAGTTAATTCGTTCACGATCTGGATTTCTATAGACTTATCTCTATCTAAAAGGGTGTTGAATACGGTTTGCTCAGCAAGAAAGTCTTGTTCTGATACGGCCAATACCTGTGATAATTCGTTTTGTCTAATTTGCAAACGCAACACATCGACTGCTGAAGCTTTACCTATTTCTACAGCTGTTAGAGCCAGTGTTTCATATGTTTTTAGTAATTCAATATGTTGTAGCAGGATTTTTTGTTGTGCATTAATCCTGTATAAATTGTAATAGGATTGTGAGACAGCAACGATTAATTTTCTTTTTGCAATGACAATATCCTCGTATTTGGCATTTGCAATAGCACTCGCATAATTTTCTCGCGCTGTTATAGAACCAAACCAGGGGATCATTTGTTTTATAGATACTTTTGCTTTTTGAGCTCCTGTTCTGGTTTCAGGCTCACTCACAAAATATCCAACACCAATTTCTGTATTGGGGATGGTACGAACTTCATTTGTCTTCTCTGTTGTAATTTGATATTGCAGTTCGAATTTTTGAATTTCTGGACTATTTGCTAGTGCCTCTTCAATATAAGTTTCGAGTTGTTGACCACTAGTGAAGTGAAAAGTGAAAAGTGAACAACCGAAAACAACTACTCTTTTACATAGAGAACAGAATATGAGATTACAAAAACCTGAGATGTATTTTACTATTTTCATTTTGAAATACTTGATTTTGAAGTTTTGATACTACTCACTAACATTGCCACTAATTCTTTGTTCTTTAGAAGAGATGTCTCATGTTGTTTTTTGTTAATGTAACCCGTATCTTTTAGCAGGTCTATCCAATACATAGATTCGTTTGCTTCTTTAAGGGAAATACTCATTTTATGAATGAAATCGTTTTTACTTTGTGCAAACTCAGCTTCATGGATTAGAGCGCCAATAGCTGTTCTGCTTCGTAATAATTGTTTGCTTAAAACATATTCTTTTTTTTCAGAAACTAAGAACTGAGATAACTTCACAATTAAGATTGCAAAAGCATAACTTTTATCTTTTAATATACTTTTACTCATAATTTCTGTTTTTTCATTTTCAACTTAACCTTTTTTCATTTCTAACTTTCCGTTTTCTGAATCACTTTGACAAGCTCAGTGTGACAATACGTTTTTTAATACTTCTTATGTATTTCACTTTTCACTCTTCACTCTTCACTCTTCACTTTTCACTTTCATCTCTTCTCTCCAGCTGAATAGCACAGGTACTACAAAAAGTGTAATCAGAGCTATTAACATACCCCCAAAACTTGGTATTGCCATTGGTATCATAATATCGCTACCTCGTCCTGTCGAAGTAAGAATTGGTAACAAGGCCAAAATTGTTGTGGCTGTAGTCATTAAACAAGGTCTGATACGTTTTTCTCCTGCTTCAATAATTGAAGCTCTAATCTCCTGTTTTGTTTTGGGTGTGTTTCTATCAAAAGTTTGGGTTAAATAGCTTGCCATGACGACTCCGTCATCTGTGGCAATGCCAAATAGAGCAATAAAACCTACCCATACCGCAACGCTTAAATTAATAGGATGCATTTGAAATATGTTTCTTAGATTTTCACCAAACACACTAAAATTCATGAACCAACCCTGACCATAGAGCCATATCATTACAAAACCACCTGCAAATGCTACGGCAATTCCTGTAAATACGATTAATGAAGTTGTTGTAGATCTAAATTGGAAGTAGAGAATTAAAAAGATAATAAGCAATGCCAAAGGCACAACGATGGATAAGGTTTTTTCTGCCCTTAATTGATTTTCATAGGATCCGGTAAATTGATAATTAATTCCTTTTGGAACTGTTAATTCCCCAGAATCAATCTTTTGTTGTAGTAATTTTTGTGCATTTTCCACTACATTAACCTCGGCAAAACCATCTAATTTATCAAACAATACATATCCTACTAAAAAAGTGTCTTCACTTTTTATAACCTGTGGACCTTGTTCATAGCGTATGGTGGCCAGTTCACTTAATGGAATTGGGTTGCCTTTTTGAACCGGAATATAAATATTTTCCAGATCTGTAGGAGTCGCTCTTAATTCCCTGGGATAGCGCACTCTAATTCCATAGCGTTCCCGACCTTCAATCGTTTTGGTTAAAACCATTCCGCCAACGGCAACTTTTAATGTGTTTTGAACTTCATTAATAGAAATACCATAACGTGCGATTTTTTCTCTATCTATATCGATTAGTAGATAGGGTTTGCCAACAATACGATCAGCAAAAACAGCTTCTTTTTTTACACCTTCGACTTGTTTTAAGATATGTTCTAATTGTAGGCCAAAAACTTCAATTTCTTTTAAATCTTGCCCTTTTACTTTTATCCCCATAGGTGCTCTCATACCTGTTTGTAGCATGATCAAACGAGTTTCTATAGGTTGTAATTTTGGAGCAGAAGTTACTCCAGGTAATTGAGTCACCTTAACAATTTCATTCCAAATATCATCTGGAGATTGAATATGAGGTCTCCAATTGCGAAAATATTCACCATCATGATCTGGAATCAATTTGTCTGCAGCTACAGGAAATGCTGTTGATGTATTATCTTCTTCTGTATTTAGGTTTGGATTTTTTACAAATCCACCATTTTTTAATTCAAATAATCTGTCATCATTTACTTTATAGCGTTGTCTTTTTCCTTTGGAATTCAGCATATATTCTGGTTTATACTGAATCATGTTTTCATACATAGAAAGTGGAGCAGGATCCAGGGCAGAAGTTGTACGTCCAGCTTTACCGACAACAGTCTTGATCTCAGGAATGCTAGCTACTGCCATATCCAATTGCTGAAGCACACGTTTATTTTCTTCTATTCCTGAATGCGGCATTGATGTAGGCATTAATAAGAATGAACCTTCATTTAGAGAAGGCATAAATTCTTTCCCTGTATTTTTCATAATGAGAAACCCACATATAACAATGGTAGAGGGTATTGAAAGAAATAGAATTTTGTTGCCTAATGCCCATTGAAGAATTTTAGTATAATACTTCCTGAATAGTGTAAATACGGTTAATAGACCAAAACATATTATACCTACAAAAATGAGATTCCAGAATATATTTTTGTCTACCCCTAAGGGTCTCCAATATTCTGCTAACAGAAATATAATGGTTACCGCAGATATACATATGATGATAAGATTTGCATGTTTTTCTGAGAGTTTATTACTTAATTTTAAAAATGTGATAACTCCAAATGCGACTAGTATGAGTCCAAGCCAATAACCAGAAATGATAGCAAACATTCCTAATAGTATTAAAATACTGTTCAGGGTGTACTGTACTGTGTTTTTTAAAGATCTTTTTTTAAATAAGAAAGCGGCAAAAGGAGGTATTAAGAATAACGCTATGATTACAGATGCGGTTAAGGCAAAAGTTTTTGTAAATGCCAATGGTCTAAACAGTTTGCCTTCTGCTCCAGTCATAGTAAACACAGGAATAAAACTTATAATTGTGGTCAATACTGCTGTTAAAATTGCTCCTGACACCTCGGTAGTTGCGTTATAAACAATAGTATTTATAGGAAGGTTTTGTTTGTTTTCGTCTACATGTCTTATGATGTTTTCAGAAAGGATCACTCCTATATCTACCATGGTACCGATAGCAATTGCAATCCCCGATAAGGCTACAATATTTGCATCAACGTTAAAAAACTTCATAGCAATAAATACTATCAAAACAGCTACCGGTAATAATCCAGATATCAAGACAGAAGCTCTGAGATTAAAAACCATAATGATAATCACCAAAATAGTAATTAATATCTCTAAAGTTAATGCTTCATTGAGAGTACCTAATGTCTCTTGAATAAGTTCTGTTCTATCATAAAATGGAACTATAGTAACTTGAGAAGTTCTACCGTCTTTTAATACTTTTGATGGTAATCCAGCACTTAATTCATTAATTTTCTGTTTTACATTAGTAATGACTTCTAAAGGATTTGCACCATAACGAGCAACTACAACGGCACCAACAACTTCTGCTCCTTCTTTATCTAATATTCCTCTTCTAGTGGTCGGTCCCAAAGAAACTTTACCAATATCTTTAATTTTGATAGCTGTATATAAAGATGAGGTAACAACAGCATTTTCTATATCTGAAGTTGATTTTATATATCCTAAACCACGAACTAAATATTCTGCTTGATTAATTTCTAAAGTTTGCGCTCCAATATCCTCATTACTTTCTTTAACTGCTTTTACAACCTGATTCAATCCAATGTTATATTGACGCATCAGTTCTGGATTAACATCCACTTGATATTCCTGTACATGCCCACCAATAGAAGAAACTTCTGAAACACCATTTGCAGAGGACAATGCATATTTGACATAATAGTCTTGGATACTTCGTAGTTCTTGTAAATCCCAACCACCAGTTACATTTCCATTTTCATCACGACCTTCGAGTGTATACCAGAATATTTGACCTAATCCTGTGGCATCTGGTCCCAATGAAGGGCGAACACCTTCTGGTAATAAGCTACTTGGGAGGGAATTCAGTTTTTCGATGATTCGACTTCGACTCCAGTAAAACTCTACATCTTCCTCGAATATGATATAAATATTAGAAAAACCAAACATAGAAGAGCTACGAATAGTTTTTACTCCAGGAATCCCAAGTAAAGAAGCAGTTAATGGATAGGTAATTTGATCTTCAATATCTTGTGGTGAACGACCATCCCATTTTGTAAATACAATTTGTTGATTTTCTCCAATATCAGGTATAGCATCCACTGCTAACGGATTGTTTGGTAAGAAACTCAAATCGGTATTAAAGGGTGAATTAATACTTCCCCAACCTATAAAAAGGAGGAGTAATAGTACTGCTACCAGTTTGTTTTCTATTAAAAACTTGATGCTTTTATTGAGCATTTATTTGATTATTAAACAATTAGACGTGGGTGCGTAAAAACACCAAATACAAAGGGTTGACCTAATGGAGAAAAGTCCATTAGATACTGTAGTCTATTGTTTGAAAATCAAATTAAATATACTTCGTCAAGTTGCTGAATGTTCCTGACGACCAGCGGAGGAGAATATTCCTTAAATGGAACTATATGTTCTTCTAAACCTTCAAAAAGGTCAATGTATGCATTGTAAAAAGATGCTACAAAAATATATTGCTCCAAAGTGAACTTATCATATGAAATTTTAAGTTCATCCTGTCCTTCAAAATTTAGATGTTTATCAGAACAACAATTCTTTTTTGTCATAGCACAGGTGGTAGCTGTTTTTGATTTTTGCATTTCCATTCCGCAAGTTTTTGCTTCTTTGAAAAGTGAAACATCTACCAAAGTCTTTCCACAATAATGCATGTCTACAGTAAATGATAGTGTAGAAAATAACACTACAAATGCTAAAAGGCATGCTGATATATTGTGAACTATTTTTTTCATCTGATATACAAAACTACAAAAAATTAATATAAGAGATTTTTCTTTGATAAAAGTTTAAGGTATGACACATGATATATTAAATATTATAAAGCATAATTTTTGATCAGGAATTGCTCTTTAAATCCAAGTTTTAAATATACAATTTTTCCCATGCTGGATGCTTGTAGGGTCATAAAATCACTTTCGCCACCGATTGCTATATTGATTAGATGTTTCATAATTTCTGATGCAAAACCTCTTTTTCTCATTTCAGGAATGATGCCTACACCATGAATTCCGATTGTTTTTTGTGTCTGGAATGTTATTGCAGTTCCTATGGGCTGGTTTTGATAATATGCTAAGAAATAGTGGATATCATTCCAGGTGCTAGTGATTATTTTTTTAGGGATGCGATACCCAAATGCTCTTGGATAAAGAGCTGCCCATAATTCGGCTTGAGCTTCATTTGAAATATGAACCATGGTCAAATTACTGCTAATTTTAAAGGTTTCTTCTAATTTTAGAAACATTGCAACCTGCTCAAATTGTAATTTGAAATCATTTTTTTCTAAGAGTTCATATGTATTTTTAGTATTAATATTAAAATATGGGATGGTGAGGGGAGAAGATAATGTAGATAGTTTCTTTTTTGCCATATCAATAGAACTCTGGTCTATGGGTTGATTAAACCACAATCTATTTGGCCAATCAGAATCTTTGACTTCACAATACTCAAAAACCGAGTTTTTAAAGTGGGAATCAAAAGGTGCACTAGCGGTTTTCCAAAGTGAAGTGAGGTTATTAATATTTTGTGTTATATGTTTATCTTTCATGAGTTTATTTTAAATTGATTAGTACGATTCCAGCTATCATTGAAATTGCTCCAATTATTTTTTTAATAGTAATAGGTTCGGTTGGTAAGTTTAACCATCCAAAGTGACCAGCAAGTATAGAGAATGTTAACTGTCCAAACAGACCAAGAGAGATCATGGTAGATATTCCTAATTTGGGAATAGTGTAATAATATAAACTAACACCTAATACACTAAATAACCCACCAGAAAACCAAAGGTAAACAGGGATCTCTTTTATATCCGTCCAAGTAGGAATATCCTTTACGGTTAACAGGATAAAGGTAACAGCAAAAATAGTGCTACAGAAAAATGCAACCACCGAAGCGAGTATTGGATTTTTAAGAAGAACACCTAAGTGGGCATTGAGACCTCCTTGAGCGGCTAAAAAGACACCTCCGATGAATGCTATAATAGATAATATGTATTGATTCATAGTATTTCGAATATATGATCTATAGGTTTACGGATTTTTTTAAAATATTGCGACTTATCCTCTTTAGATCGATACCCAATGGCGGCAATAACTGCGGCATTAAGATTTTTGTTTTTTAACCCTAATATTTGATTGTATTTATCATTTTCGAAGCCTTCCATTGGGCAGGCATCTATTTTTAATTCGGCACAAGCATTTAGTAAATTACCTAGTGCGAGATATGTTTGTCTTATGGTCCAATGATGTAGTTCTATCTTAGTTTTTTCTTTAATTTTTTGTTTCATGAAATCTCCATAACCCTGCAAACTATCAATATTAATTTGCCTGGTTTTTGCTGTTAATTCTAAATAATCATCAATATGTTTATGTTGTACTTTGGTATAATTACAAAACACAAAGAGTTGAGAAGCGTCTGTAATTTGGGATTGTCCCCATGAAGCAGATTTTAGCTGATGTCTAATTTCTGGATCTTCTATAATGAGTACCCTATATAATTGAAGCCCATAGGAGGAGGTGGATAATTGAATTACTTCTTTTATTTTCTCAAGATTTTCAGGAGTAATTTTCTTAGAAGTATCGAATAATTTAGTCGCATAGCGCCATTTTGAGTTTTTTAATAAATGCATATCACTTTTTTTTAAAGTTTACAGCAAAAATAAACTCAGCGGATAAGGTGTGCATTTACATATGTTGATTCAGAGGTTTTTCTTTAAACTTTTTCTTATTCTGCTCAATTGTGTTGGAGTGATACCTAAATGTGAAGCAATATGTAATTGAGGTATTCTTTGATTGATATCCGGATGTAGTGCAATAAGTTTACTATACCTTTCGGTAGCATTTTGCATTACTAATGAAATTTCTCTTTCTTCTTTTTCGATAACCCAATTTTTTTCGAGATAAGCGATGTAAAAGGCTTTTAAGTCATCATTTTCATTAATTACTTTTCTATAATTTGTATAATTAATATTGATGAGAACAGTATCTTCCAAAGCTTCTAAGGTAAAATTGGAAGGGGTTTTTTGAAGAAGAGAAACCTTAGAACCTGCCAGATCGTGTTCAAGAAAAATGTTTTTATTGTAAATGTTACCTTCAAAATCAGTAAAAAAAGCCCTTAAGGCTCCTTTGCAAACAAAATGAATGTTTTTTGCAACTTGTCCGTTTCTTAATAAAGTATCATCTTTTTTTAGAATTTGAAATGTAATTAACGACTCAATTTGTAACCAGGATTCCCGACTGATAGGAGCATAACTTTCAAATTTTGATTTTAGATCATCAATGTATTTTTCTTCATCCATTATCATTTTCACTTTTAAGTTTTATATCGGGCTAGTGTGATACAAAAATAATGGTATATCAATTACTTTTTGTAATGCATTGTTTCTTTTACACTATGTATTAAGAAAATATAAAAGTAATGTTAGAAGAATACTAATTTATAGAGCCTTATAAATCCACGTCATTTTTTATCCGATTTACGTCATTTAATTATTTCTATGTAGCCATAGTTTTGTGATTTGCTTATTTAGACCAAATAAAAATAATTATGTTATCAGAAACCCAACTTACTCTAAAACCTGACCTGGCGGTTGATTATCTTTTTGATGCTCATTCTAAATATGAGTATGAAGCTCATATAGAGAAAGCAGTACAGTACATAAAAAACTTTTTAGACAATACCTCTTTTTATAGTGGAGCATCTGTAGAAGAATTGAGGTCTCGTAAAAGAAGTATTGCTGTAAATGCTAAAGAAAATATAACGTTGGATGACGCATTGCATGAAATTAAGGATGTATTCCTTGATCATGCAATTTCATTTCATCATCCACATTATGTAGCACATCTCAATTGTCCTGTATTATTACCTGCGTTAGTGGGTGACCTTATAGCTTCATCTGTTAATACGGCTATCGAAACCTGGGATCAAAGTACTTCTGCAACATTGATCGAACAGGAAATAATTCGTTGGATTTGCAATAAGATGAATTTCCCTACACAATCTGATGGTGTTTTTACCAGTGGAGGAACGCAATCAAATTTCAAAGCACTTTTGATGGCTCGGGATCATTATGCATTTACCCATTACGGAATAAACCTGAAAGAGAATGGTTGGTCTGATGAAGTAAGCAAATTCCGTATTTTTTGTTCAGATAAAGCGCATTTTAGTATTAAAAAAAATGCTGCATTACTAGGTATGGGATACGATTCTGTAATACCAATAGATACCGATGATAAACTAAAAATGAAGACGGATGCTCTGGTACAAGCTATTGAAAAAGAAAAGCAAAAAGGAAATATACCGATTGCTATAGTAGCCACGGCAGGAACTACTGATTTTGGAAGTTTTGACCCTTTGGAAACGATTTCCAAAATAGCAAAAGAATATAAGATATGGTTTCATGTCGATGGTGCCTACGGCGGATGTTATGTGTTAACCGATACTCACAAAACCCAACTTAAAGGAATTGAATATGCAGATTCTATAACCATAGATTTTCATAAAACCTTGTTTCAACCTGTATGTTCTAGTGCTTTTCTAGTTAGAGATACTAAACATTTTCAATACGTATCTTACTATGCTGATTATCTAAATCCATTAGAAAGTAGAGATGAAGAGTTTCCTAATCTAATCGAAAAATCCATTCAGACCACTCGTAGGTTTGATGCATTAAAATTGTGGTTCACTTTGAAGGTTACAGGAGAGAAAACATTAGGTTCTTTCCTGGAAAAGGTGCATCATCTGGCGCAGGAGGTATATCACAATATTAAAGATGATATCTATTTTGAAGTAGCGCATCAACCAGAACTAAGTACACTTGTATTTCGGTTTAAAATTCCCGGAATTGAAGATGATAAGATTTTGGATACTACAAATCTTCATATCAAGAATACACTTTTCAAATCTGGGAAAGCTTCTGTGGCTAGTACAAAACTAAATGGCAAAACCTATTTAAAATTTACGCTTTTAAATCCAAGAAGTACAAAAGAAGATCTTTTTGAGGTGATCAGAATGATTAAAGAACAAGGGTTAAACTATACTACAAATAATTAAAAAAGATAAGATAATGATGAATGATAGTAAAATATTAGATTTTGTTGCAGTAGGTATTGGTCCTTTTAATCTGGGGTTGGCTTGTTTAACGAATCCAATTGATGATCTCAAAGGTGTTTTTTTAGACAAAAGCTCTGGTTTCGATTGGCATCCCGGTATGTTACTTCAGGACACAACACTTCAGATTCCATTTATGGCAGATTTAGTGACTTTGGCAGATCCTACAAGCCCTTTTAGTTTTTTGAATTATAGTAAAGAACAAGGGCGTATGTATTCTTTTTATATTAAAGAAAATTTCTTGTTGCTTCGTAATGAATACAATCAGTATTGTCAATGGGCAATACAAAAATTACCTAATTTATTTTTTAATACTGAGGTGATTCATACTCAATATGATGAAAGTGAGCAATGTTATATTATAACTTCTAGATGCACACAGACAGAAGAAATAAAAATATATAGAGCAAAGAAGTTGATTTTAGGAACAGGAACACATCCTTACGTTCCAGCATGCTGTAAAGAGTTAGAAGGAAAGGCAATTCATTCTTCATCTTATTTGCAGTATAAATCAGATCTACAATCTAAAAAAGCTATAACGATATTGGGTAGCGGACAAAGTGCTGCCGAGATTTTTTATGATCTTCTTCAGGATATTGATACAAAAGGATATCATCTTAATTGGATTACAAGATCTCCAAGGTTTTTTCCATTGGAGTATTCTAAATTAACTTTAGAAATGACATCTCCAGAATATGTTGATTATTTCTATAATCTATCGCAAATCAAAAAAGATGATTTGATTAAAAATCAAAAACATTTATATAAGGGTATTAATCAAAATCTTATTGCTGATATCTATGATATGATCTATACAAAGCAGTTGACTAATGATAATATCAAGATAGGTTTACGTACTAATTCTGAATTGACCAAGGCTAAATATGAATACAATCAAGACGTTTTTAATTTAGAATTACACCAAACCGAACAAGATAAGATGTATAGACATCAAACTGAAGCATTAGTGCTAGCCACAGGTTATACTTATAAAATACCTGAGTTTATTGATGGTGTCGCAGATCGAATTCAATGGGATGATCAAAGTCGATACGCTGTGCATCGCAATTATAGTATTGATAAACAAGCTAAAGACATTTTTGTGCAAAATGCAGAATTGCATACTCATGGGTTTGTAACTCCGGATTTGGGAATGGCATGTTATCGTAATTCTTTTATCATTAAAGAACTCACAGGAAAAGAATACTACGCTATAGAAAAGCGCATTGCTTTCCAACAGTTTGAAGTAACCAAGGAAGAAGAAATAACTATAGAAGAGCCCATTTTAAAATGACAAATCTCCAAACCTCACTGATCTTTAAGACCTGTGAGGTTTAATACATAAGAAAAAATTGTAGAATAAAAGAAACTTATCAAGCCAGATCTTTAAAATAACAAATGAATCTTAAAAACTTTCTTATACTCATGACTTTGATAGCAGTGGTTAGCGATTATTTGCTTCACCCTTTCTATCCACAGTTTTTTGAAGCTCGTTTTGGGGTTACAAATCCAGAATATGTTGGCTATTATTTTGCTGCTATTTGTTTTATGGTGATGATTGCGTTTCCATTTTGGGCTTATATATCTAAAAAAGTCGCCGAACTTAATATCTTAAGTTATACACAATGTATAGCAGGGATATTGGCTTTATATTGCTATTGGACAACTTCTTATTTTAATTTCTGGATAGTATCTCTAAGTATGGTTTTGTTTAAAGGGAGTTATCTTTTAGTATACCCTTATATTCTTAAAATTATTACTAAGGAAGAACACGTTAATACAATAGGAGTACTCTCTGTTGTGGTTCATTTAGGCGGTATTTTGGGAGCAGTAATCGGCGGTTTAACTGTTGATTTGATTGACGCCAGTTATATATTCTTGATTATGGCGATAGGAGATTTTGTCCAAATGGGGATGAGTATATTTCTATTACAAAGTAAAAAATATAATACTGATAAGAGTATTACAAAAAAAATCACTCCTGAGATTAAGGATAGAATTATCCCCAAAGGCTTTATCCTTAAGATTGGATTAGTGACCATGGTTTTATATTTCAGTGATTTTCTAATTCGTCCTTTTTTCTCTTTATACTGGGAAAGCATATCGTTATATAGTAGTAAAATAATTTCTGGGTTTATATATGCTATACCTGGTTTCATTGCTTTGTTTGCATTATGGCATCAAAAAACACGAAGCCCAAAAGAGAAACACAGCGGTATTATATCTGCATTGTTTTTGGGAATAATTGGGGCATTACTTCAAGGTTTTCCTGTTGATGTAATTGTGATCGTAGGCAGAATAATTTATGGGTGGGCAATTTTTCAAGCAGTAGTTCGCTTTGATGTATTACTATTCGAATTTAGTTCTCCAGATTCTTATGCAATTGATTATAGTAAAGTACATTTTTTTCAAAACTTAGGTGTATTACTAGCTTCTTTTTCAGTTGGAATTCTTGTAGAGTTTCAAGGGCTCCAAATTCCATTTGTGATAACTAGCATAGGTTTTGTAATAGCTCTTGGAGTGTATTACTTCATATTTCATAGAGTATTTAGGCAAAAACAGGTGAAACAACTAGCAAAAACATAAAGATTTTATGTCAGTACAGCAACAAACAGATTTTGTAGCCACGTCAAAAGAAGGGTATGAGTTTTCATCTACCTATGAAAACTTTGGAGACATCTATATACGGCATTTTAATGTAGAAAAAGATAGCGTTGTATTACATGATTGGGTAAATCGTGATTATGCAATATTTTGGGGTATGCAGCACTATTCGATTGAACAGGTAAGAGCCGAATATGCTAAATTAATGACTCCAGATCATTATGATGTATTTGTAGGTATGTATAAAGAAGAACCTGTTTTTATAGTAGAGCGTTATCATCCTCAAAAAGATATCATTAAAGACTATTATAAGGCGCAGCAAAATGATTGCGGAATACATATCATCGTGGCTCCACGATCAGAAAATAAAATAAAGAACTTCACCTGGTACATGTTCAATACGATCATGAATTTTATTTTTCAAAATCAACAAGTACATCGCATATTGGTAGAACCCGATATTAGAAATAAAAAAATGTTTGCGATATGCCAGCGAGTAGGATTTCAGCTTAATGCAATAGTAGAGCTCCCTCATAAAACGGCTCAGTTAGCATTCTTAACCAGACAAAAACACCAACAACTTAAATTAGTTCCACAAATCAATAAACGAAGTGCTATGAATACTTTAGATAACGCCGTTTCACCCCAACAATCTGTTGCTCATATACAATCAGAATTATGGGTAAAAGTAAATACATTACTGATCAAAAAAGCAATCTGTGAGTTTAGTCACGAATTGCTTATACAACCTAAGATCATTGAAAAGCTAGAAGATGGATGGAATCGATACCTTTTAAAAACAGATGATTCTACTATTCAATATGAATTTTGCGCAAAGCCTTTAGCATTAAATCATTTGTGGATTAATGAAATTTCTATTAAAAAGTATCAAGAGGCAATGACAATACAACTTGATGCTATCTTATTCATTAAAGAATTTAGAAAACAATTAGGAATTAAGGATAATGCAATGCCGGTTTATCTGGAAGAAATCATTAGCACACTGTACGGAAGTGCTTTTAAGCATATCAAAAGAAATCCAGAAGCTAAAGATTTGGTAGCTGCAGATTTTCAAACCATAGAGCAATCTATGATGGAAGGGCATCCTGGTTTTGTAGCGAATAATGGTCGTATTGGGTTTGATAGTAGTGATTATAGATCGTATGCTCCCGAAGCCGGAAATTCCTTTAGTCTTATCTGGTTAGCCGGGCATAAAAAAAATACGGTATATGCAGCTATAGAAGACTTGCCCTATGATAAATTAATTCAACAAGAATTAGATCAGGAAACGATTTTAGCATTTAATACAGCAATAAAAAATAAAGGTTTTGATCCTGATGATTATTTCTTTATCCCAATGCATCCATGGCAATGGTTTAACAAACTAGCCAATATATTTTCACCAGAAATTGCTATGGGAAACCTAATCTGCTTAGGTTATGGGCCGGATCAATACCTTGCTCAACAATCTATCCGAACCCTATTTAATATCTCTAATCCCCATAAACTATATACCAAAACGGCACTTTCTATTCTAAATATGGGATTCATGAGAGGATTACCATTATACTATTTGGGAACAGCTCCAAAAATGGCGGTGTGGTTAGAAAAATTATTATATAGTGACCCGTATATTCAGGAAACGGGCTTTAGAATGCTTGGTGAAATAGGATCGATTAGTTATGTGAACCCATATTTTGAAGAGTTTGGTCCGCACAATGATTATAATAAAATGTTAGCCTCGTTGTGGAGAGAGAGTCCTATGTCTGCAATAGAAAAAGAACAACAGCCGATGACCATGGCAGCTTTTTTACATATAGATCATCATGGAGAGGCATTTCTTCCTAAAATTATTGATACATCGGGACTGTCGATATCAGACTGGTTACGTAATTATCTTAAAGCATATCTAAGTCCGCTATTACATTGCTTTTATCATTTTGATTTGGTATTCATGCCTCACGGTGAAAATATCATTATGGTTTTAGAAGATCATATTCCGATAAAAGTATTACTTAAAGATATTACAGAAGAAGCTTGTATTCTTAGTCCTGATGTTGAATTACCAGAGCATTTAAAACGAATGTATGCTCCAGTTCCTGAAGATGTAAAGTTACTTTCGATCTTTACTGATGTTTTTGATGGTTTTTTTAGATTCATGTCTCATGTTCTGGTTGAGCATGCCGAGTATACTGAAGAAAAATTCTGGAAACTTGTAGCAGAAAACATATGGGATTATCAGGATCGTTATCCAGAGAAGAAAGCAAAGTTTGAGCAATATGATCTTTTTGCATCAGATTTTCATTTATCCTGCCTCAATCGACTTCAGTTAAATAATAATAAGCAAATGATTGATCTGGATGATCCCGTAGCACTACTTCAGTTTGCAGGAAGATTACAAAATCCGATTGCAACTTTTAAAAAAGAAGAATCTACATCACAAGTATAAGTTACCTGTTTATGAATAACACTGAGATCATATCAAAACCTATCTTTTCTAAAACCATTCATGGTCTTGGAGATATACACCTGCGTTTTTTGGATTTAGAAAATGATATTGAAACCGTTCATGATTGGGTTACCAGACCATACGCTTCTTATTGGGGTATGCAAGAATACCCTTTGGAAGAAGTAAGGATCGGGTACGAGGAAATTATTGAATCTGATTATCATGATGCATTTATAGGAATATTAGATAATCAACCTATTTTTTTAATGGAACGGTATCAAGTTTCAGAAGATCCAATATCGACATATTATGATGTAAAAAAAGGAGATATTGGCATGCATATTCTTGTGAGTCCTCCACAAAAAAAGATCCCAAATTTTACATGGCACATATTTTCTACGATACTTGACTATTTATTTAGTGATATTCATACAGAACGTATTGTTGTAGAACCCGATGTGAGAAATGAAAAAATCCATGTGCTTAATAAAAGAGCCGGATTTCAATATCATAAGGAGATTCAATTACCTCATAAAAAAGCAGCCCTTGCCTTCTGTAAAAGATCAGCATATAAGAAAGCACTTTTATTAGAAGAGAAGAAAAATAAAAATAGTACTCTTAAAAACGAAAAGCCATGAGCGGTAAAAAATTAAATAGTTTACCCGTACATTTTGCTCATCTACAGCCCGAGATTTGGAAAAAAGTAAATCGAACTTTAGTCAAAAAAGCAATTAGTGAATTTGCGCATGAACTACTTATAAAACCAAAACTGCAATATCAGGAAAAGGATTGGGGACGTTATGTTTTGATTTCTGATATCCCCGGAATTACGTATGAATTTTGCGCCAAAAAAAGGTGTTTGGATCATTGGAATATCAATGAAAATAGCATCATAAAAAGAAAAGATGGAAACCCAACAGTACTGGATGCATTACATTTTATTTGGGAATTTAATAGTACGTTGAAAATTCCAACGAATCTGCTACCTACTTATTTCGAAGAGATCACAAGTACACTATCTGGAGCTGCGTATAAATATTGTAATAAAAGATATTCATCCTCAGAATTAACGCAGGGCAGCTTTCAATTAATAGAACATGCTATGACAGAAGGACATCCTTGTTTTGTTGCTAATAACGGAAGAATCGGTTTTGATGCAGAGGATTATATGAAGTATTCGCCAGAAGCTGATCACCCTTTTCAGATAATTTGGGTAGCAGGACATAAAACCAAAGCTACATTTACTGCAATAAAAGGATTTGAATATAAATCATTAATGCGGCAAGAACTTGGTGTTTCAACTATTGCAAAATTTAATACGATACTAGAAGATTTAGGCTTAGATCTGGATTCTTATATTTTTATACCTGTCCACCCTTGGCAATGGAATACTAAAATACTGCATGTTTTTGCTGCTGATATAGCAAATAATAACCTTGTGCTTTTAGGAAAAGGAGATGATCAATATTCAGCACAACAATCTATCCGAACATTATATAATAAAACCAATCCAGGTAAACTATACACCAAAACAGCACTCTCTATTTTAAATATGGGCTTCATGCGTGGTCTTTCTCCATATTACATGCAGAGTACTCCAAGTATTACAGCATGGATAACAACGTTATTGATGAGCGATCAATATCTAAAGCAAACTGGTTTTACAATGTTAGGAGAAGTGGCTACAGTTGGATATAGGAACCTTAATTACGAAGTTTTAGGAAAAACAAATGCCCATAATAAAATGCTCTCGGCATTATGGAGAGAATCACCAATGTCAAAAATTAAAGAAGGTCAACAATTAATGACAATGGCTGCTTTTTTACATATAGATGATGAGGGTACTTCTTTATTAAGTGAGTTGATAAAAGCATCTCCTTTTGATACGACGACTTGGTTAAAAAAATACTTGTATTGTTATCTGAGCCCCTTGATACATTGCTTTTATACTTATGAGATGGTCTTTATGCCTCATGGAGAAAACCTGATTATGGTGATGGAACATCATACCCCTGTAAGAGTATTAATGAAAGATATAACAGAAGAAGTTATTGTTTTTAATTCAGAATTAGATCTACCGGGAAAAGTCAAACGATTGTATACAGAAACTTCTGATAAAATGAAGGTGTTATCAATTTTTACAGATGTATTTGATTGTTTTTTTAGGTTTATGGGAGATATACTAGCAGAGCACGATGAATATCCCGAAGAACTATTTTGGGAACTGGTTGCTGATTGTATTTTGAATTATCAGGAAGAACATCCTGAATTACAAGCAAAATTTGAGAGATATGATCTTTTTACACCAGAATTTGATCGATGCTGCCTGAATAGATTACAACTGAGTAATACAAAACAAATGTTGAATTTGGCAGATCCAATAGAGAGTTTACAATTAGTAGGAACACTCAAAAACCCTATTGCAGTATATAAAACAAGAACAGTTAAAGCATCATTTTCTCAACATAATATAGTAAAATAATAGAATGGAAAATAATAAAAGAATTTTAGCAATTGACTTTGCTAGGGGAGTAAGTGTACTTATGGTCATCATGGTACATACGTTATGGATATATGGAGATTTATCTACACAAGGTGATACCTGGCTTGGAGAAGTAATACATTTTATAGGAAAAGGAACGCCTATGTTTCTTCTGGCAATGGGAGTATCGTTTACATTATCTAGAAATCAAAATATGATATTGTCTATAAAAAGAGGAATCTATATTCTTTTGGCAGGATATATTATGAATCTATTAAAGTTTGTTGTTCCAACTATTATAGGAACGACTCCTGATTCTTTTATAGAAGCTTATGGTTGGACACCTCCAGCCAATATGGATAATATGCTTTTTATGTTATTAACCGGTGATATATTGCAACTGGCAGGAGTGTCACTATTATTTATGGGAGTGATAAATAAGTTGTCAAAAAATAAGTATGTTCCTTTGATTATTGCATTTTTAATAATACTTACTACCAAGGAAGTACACGGGTTTCAACTAGGGATATCAGGAGTGGATTATATATTTGATCTAATGTGGGGAGCAGAATGGAATGTGTATTTTGCGGTATTTCCATGGTTTTCTTTTATACTTATTGGGATGTTCTTTGGAATGTGGTACAAAGAAAATAATAAAAGTGAACGATACATATTTGTTAGAATGTTACCGGCTGGAATTATTTTAATGCTGATAGGAGGTGGTTTATGCTATTATAATTTTGAATATCATTTCGGAGATTACTTTCATTTAGGCCCTGGAGGAGCAATCTATCTCACAGGTTTTAACTTGCTATTATTGCGATTTGCATTTATGATGGTCACTCGAATTCAACCTAACAAGGTCTTTGATTTTCTGTATTACTGTAGTAAAAGGGTGACAACGATTTACATTATTCAATGGGTAATCATTTGTTGGGGAATGGGCATACTAGGATATCAACAATTTGGAATAACTGGTGTTTTGATTTTGCTGCCGATATTTACGATAATTACACTTTTATTACAAAAGGGGTTAGATATACTTTTGACACCGAAAAAAGTAAAAAATAATAAGGTAATATCACGAAAGTCAATAGTATAAAATACAGTAGTAATGAGAAAGTTTAATTGTCTGAATGTAGAGTACTATAGAGAACACGAGGTATTACTTTGGAAAATAAAAGATACCGGAATGCCTAATTTTTGCTTAAAAGGGTTGCTGGAATTTAAAGAGTTTGCGATTTGGGTTAGAAGCTATTTTTCTCATCCAGAAAGGCCTGTTAAATTTATTGTTTCTGCTTCAGAGCATGATGGTGTTTATAATATGGGAGGTGATTTACCTTTTTTTGTAGAAAGTATCAAATCTTGTAATAAGACTGCGTTAACACAATATGCACATTTATGTATTGATGCTATTTATGAGATTTATACTTCATTTGGGCTTCAAGCTCTTACCATTGCAATGGTTGAAGGAAATGCATATGGGGGAGGGTTTGAATGTGCCTTGAGCCATGATATTATTATCGCAGAAAGAAAAGCAAAATTCTGTTTGCCAGAGAATAAGTTTAACCTTTTTCCCGGTATGGGAGCGTATAGTTTACTCTACAGAAAATTAAATACAAAAGATGCTAACACTGTTTTAAAGGCTGGAAAAATCTACCAAGCAGAAGAATTATATGATTTGGGATGTATTGATAAGTTGAGTAATGAAAACAAATCGATACAAACACTATTTTCTTATATAACCAAAACCAGAGAACGTTATAATTTTGAATATCATCATAATGTATGTAAGAAAAAGATTTTCCCGCTTGATAAAGCAGAATTAATAGATATTACAGATATCTGGGTTGATGCCTGTATGAAAGTAGAGTTATTCGACATAAGGAGAATGGAAATTCTTGCCAAAGCTCAATATAGAAAAACAAAAGCTGTACTCTAATAGATTAAAGAGTGACTTCTTCTTTGGTCAAATAATGTTTTAACTCTAGCTTTATTTGATGTACCCATTTTTCTAATCGCTCATCACTTAATTGAGATTCATTATCATGGTCTAAGGCCAGGCCATAAAAATACCCTTCTTTTTCTTCTATCAAAGCAACAGAATCGGTAAAACGATATCCTTCTATAGGCCAATGACCTATAATTTCACCTCCATTTTCTATGACAACTTTTGCCAAAATCCCTATTCCGTCAACAAAGTACTCACCATACCCTATCTGATCTCCTAATCCGTAAATTGCAACCACTTTGTTACTGAAGTCAATTTCTTGAAAATCATCAAAAAAGGATTCCCAATCACTTTGTAGATCTCCATCATACCAGGTTGATAATCCAAAAATGAAAATTTCAAATTGATCAAAGTCACTCTTGGATACATCTCCAATCTCTCTGATGTCTAAATTTTCATCTCCCCATATAGAAGAAAAATCTTTGGTGATATCATCTGTACACCCTGTATCTGATCCATAGAATAAAGCTATTTTTTTCATATAAGTATCGATTAAATATTTCTACAAAAATATATTATTTTTAATTATTCTAAATAAAAATAATATAATAAATTTGAATATTCAAATTTAGATGTATGTATATTTTAGATCCATTATTTAAGAATAGCACAGGTTCTGCTTTTAGTATAAAAAATCCAGATATAACAGGGGAAGTTAAAGAGAAAATACAATTGCAAATAGGTGATATTGCTATTTATATGGATATTATAGAAATAAAAGCATTTCTTACAGTTATTCGTTCGGCAAAGAAAGGTTGTCAATGTAAAGACTGTAATTGTAAGGCTCCATATAAAACAATAAAATGTAATACGCCACATGCAGAAATCAATTTTAAATTAACTCCAGAAATTTTGGATGGTTTAGAGGAACTGGTTTTAGGAATTTTGTTTTATGGAGAATATGACAATATTTTAAAAGATAATAGTATAAAAAATATGCGCTAAAGATTTTTTTGTTTTCTTGAAAAGGAAGGTGTTGTCATGTAGTTTGTAGACCTTTTTGTCTGTATTTTTTTGGAGTAATACCTTCAATCTTTTTAAATGCTGCTGTAAAGTGCGTAGAGTTTTTATAACCTACCAATTCTGAAATTTCATAGATAGGTTTTTTACTATGGTTTAATAACTTTTTTGCTTTGGTCATTCTTAGTTGTAATGCATACTCAAAGATAGTAGTGGCAAAAACACGTTTAAACTCTTTCTTCAGCATAAAGTCATTAAGTCCAACTTTACGTGCTAATTCATGTACTGAGTATTGAATGGTGAGGTCAGAACTGATAATAAATTGAACTTCATATAGTTTTTTTATCAGATGATCTGTGTTGGATACTTCAGTTTTGGTACCCTTATCCATATCAAGATGTAGTGCTAGGAGCTCTAATACTTTTGATTCTAGAAATAGACGCTTTAATAATCCTTGTCTGGTATCGGTTAACAGTTCAGTAAGTATTTCTTGCGTTTTAGAACATAAAGGCTGAATAGAGTTTTGATCTATTTTATCTAACGCATATTTTTTACTGATTCCGTATGTCGAATTAAGTTTATGCTTTTGGATAAAATCAGGGTACATACGTATTTTGACTTCTTTAAAATATTTATTTTTGTGATATTGTATTGATCCAGACACTTGAGTGATATAAACAAGATAACTTTCCTGACTTTCATATATAAAGTCATGATTTTTCCCATCAATTCTGATAATTTGTTCACCGTCAATAAGATACGATAGTTCTAAAGCGTTGATACTACTTCTAGCATAAGTTTTAACATCCTTTTTTAAGGACACATCAAAAATTCCTATAAACAACCCATCAAAGTGATTATATTCAAAATATCCATCTCCAAATTCTGGAGAAAATTTAAATTTTCTAGAACGTACACCACAATGTTCTTGTGATTTAATAAGCTCGGTTACAGTTCGTAATGTGCATCTTTTTTGTTTCTCTAAATGTAATATTTTTGAACGCTCTTTATCGCGTCTTTTTTTATCCATAATGCGTCATTTTTCTCTTTCCCTAGACACTAATTTTGCATTAAATTTATTTAGATTAAATATAAATAACAAAGATAGTGAAATGAGAACGGATAAAACAAATCCTTATTTCAAAAAAGGAAACAAATCTTTTTTTAAGCGTAGATTTTGTTCTTGTCTTCACTTTTATATCAACAAAAATTACAATCAAAATGAAAAAAGTAAACTGGCTATTTGCAATAGCTTTTTTGTGTGCTTCTAACTTTATTTTAGCACAATCCGGAATCATCAATGGGAAAGTGATTTCGAATACAGGCAATATACTGGAAAATGTAAATGTAGCTTTAAAGAATACAAATCTAGGGGCCAAAACAATGGCAGATGGTACATTCGAAATTTCTAATGTACCTGTAGGAACATACACACTTACAATAAGTTTTATTGGATATACTTCAAAACAAATTTCGGTTACAGCTACCGAAGGTCAGACTAGTACTATGGGTGATATTGTTTTAAATAAATCTGTTCAGTCATTAGATGAAGTAATGGTTAATGGCGATAGAGTAAATAAATTTTCCAGAAAAGAGAGTATAGCAGTGTCAAAACTTCCTTTAGGAAATCTTGAAAATACTCAGGTGTATAATACAGTGAGTGCAGAATTAATAAAAGATCAGGTAGTGACAACTTTTGATGATGCATTAAATAATGTTGCTGGATTAGATAGATTATGGGAATCTACAGGTAGAGCTAATGATGGGGCAGGATACTTCGTTCTTAGAGGTTTTGAGGCTCAACCCAATTTTTCTAATGGCTTACCGGCACTTACAAATGGTAGTCCAGATCCAATCAACATAGACAAGATAGAAGTAATAAAAGGACCTTCGGGAACCTTATATGGAGGACCTTTAACTAACTATGGAGGGTTAATCAATATTTCGACCAAAAAGCCATATCAAGGTTTTGGAGGTGAAGTATCGTATACAACCGGAACCTATGGATTAAATAGAATAACGGCAGATATTAATACCAATCTTGATGAAGAAGGGAAATACTTATTTCGACTAACTAGTGCTTACGAGTACAGAGGAAGTTGGCAAGATGCTGGTTTTAAAAGATCTTTTTTTGTGGCACCTACATTATCATATCGAGCCAATGATAGATTGTCATTTTTGATAGTGGCAGAATATAAAAATGGAGAACAAACAAATCAACCGTTTATTTTTCTAAACAGAGCTACTCCATCAGCGGTTCTCAATGCAGATGATGTTGGTATTAATAGAGATAGATCTTTTACTAGTAATGATCTTACATTAAAAAATCCAACCTTCAATTTACAAGCTCAAATGAATTATAAAATTTCTGAGCATTGGAATTCTCAGACAGCGGTTTCTCGCGGAGTAACAAAATCAACAGGGTATTACTCTTTCTTATTTGATGTCGATGGTCAGTTTAACTTTGCACAATTCATTAAGCAAGAAAATTCGACTACAGAAACAACTAATATTCAGCAAAATTTCAGAGGTGATTTCACCCTAGGAGGTTTACGAAATAAAGTGTTGATTGGGGTTGATTACTTTAATCGTACTATAACGAATAATAGTGATACGAATTTTGTTACTATTGGGAGTTTTCGTTCTGATGGAACAGCTGGGCCTACTAATCTACCATTAAATCGTTCTTCTGTAGATGGAGCATTAGTAAATAATCCTATTAATAACATAAAAACCAAAGAACATGTATATGGATTTTATGCTTCAGATCAATTAGATATATTACCAGAAGAAAGTACTCAAAAACTTTCGGTTATGGCAAGTTTACGAGTAGATATTTTTGATAATGAAGGTGATCAATTTAATGAAGATGATGATTATGATCAAACTGCAGTATCTCCAAAGTTTGGATTGGTCTACCAGCCGATTAAAGATCAGGTGTCAATTTTTGGAAACTATCAAAACAGTTTTAGAAATGTAGCTCCTAATACTTCTGCTACTGGAGAATTAATAACTTTTGATCCAGAGCAAGGAAATCAATATGAATTTGGTGTGAAAACAGACCTATTTGATAAGAAACTTTCTGCAACGGCAAGTTATTATAATATAAAAGTTAAAGATAGAGTATTCCAAAATGTTATTTTGGACAATACAGGAACTCCTATAGGTTTTGAATTCGTTCAGGGAGGAGAAGTAGAAAGTAAAGGGTTCGAATTAGAGATTGTAGCGAATCCTGTTCCTGGGCTTAATATTATTGCCGGATACAGTCATAACGATAGTGAAATTTTAACATCTACAAATAATCCAGGACCATTTGATGAAGTAGGAAGAAGACCCGATAATGCAGGTCCTGAGGATTTAGCTAACCTATGGGCGAGTTATACATTCCAGGAATCATCTGCCTTAAAAGGTTTTGGATTAGGTGCAGGATTCAATTATGCAAGTGATAGAAAAACATTAGATAGTTCGATAACCGATACGTTTATTATTCCAAGTTATACCATAGTGAATACTTCATTATTCTATCAGAACAAAGATTATCGAGTGGCACTAAAACTTAATAATGCATTTGATAAGGAATATTTTAGAGGTTGGTCTACCCTAAATGCGCAACAACCAAGAAGCTTATTAGCTAGTGTCTCTTATAGATTTTAGATAAGATAATAAAAATGAAAAGAACACTTAAAATAGCATTGCTATTGTTATTGATCAGCACAAAATCTTTTGCACATTTCTTTTGGATAGAAACAAATACTAAAGGGACTATTAACAAAGAACATGAAGTACGAATCTATTTTGGAGAATTTGGAAGTAATGTCGTAGAAAAAACCAATGGCGAAGTTTTTCAAGATGCTAAACATTTTATAGTTTGGGTTATTGATCAAAAAGGCAATAAAACAGAACTGAAGACCACTGCAACCGAATCTTATTATACAGGTAAGTTTATACCAAAATTAGAGGGTACATATTCTATAATCCTTGATAATAAGAAATATAAAGTTCTGGATTATACTAAGTATGATTATGGAATCTTTAGACCTCAATACCATTCGATTACTAAGGTAGAGATAGGCAATAATATCGAACATAAAACGGCTGCTGTTAATCCAGAAAGCATTACAATAATTGATCTTTCTTCAGAAAAAGAAAAGGTAAAAATCCAAGTGCTCTTTAAAGAGCAACCTCTAGCAGAAGCAGAAGTTACTGTATTTATGAAAGATAATTGGTCAAAGAAGATAAATACCGATAAAAACGGAATGATAGTTTTTAACCTCCCATTTAAAACCAGGTATGTAATCGAAGCAACTCATGAGGACAAAGTACCAGGAAGTTATAATGGTTTGAAATATCAATTTACATGGCATTGTGCAGTCTTAACTGTCAATGAATCTTTTTAAAATTACCTATTACATTGTGAAAAACACGTTTAAAAAAACGATTCGATTTATCCATTTATGGCTAGGCCTTACTACAGGCCTAGTCGTATTTATTGTTTGTCTTACCGGATCTATTTATGCATTTCAAAAAGAAATTAAATTATTAGTATACCCATACTATCAAGTTGAGGAAAGTGCAAAAGGTAGATTAGCATTATCTGATCTTGTACATGCTTATCAAGAACAATCCGAGCATCAGGTATTGCGAATTTATGATTTTAAGGAACCATCTCGATCAACAATGCTACTCACTATAGAGAATAAAGCATATTATTATTCTTTCATTAATCCATATACCGGAGAAATATTAAATGAAGTATTTCTGGCAAGAGACTTCTTTACCATTATTCTTTATATTCATATGAATTTGTTGTTAGGAGAGATTGGCACTCAAATCATAGGTTGGTCTGTTATCGTGTTTATTATATCGCTAATTAGTGGTTTGATTCTTTGGTTTCCTAAGAATAACAGAGTTTTTAAAAATAAGAAAGGGAGAAAATCACAATTCGGGATAAAAATTAATGCTCCAAAAAAGAAATTTACTTATGATCTACATAAGGTTTTGGGATTTTATGCTGCTTCCATTTTAATAGTACTTGCAATAACGGGTATTGCATGGACATTTACCTGGGTTGATAATGCTTTGTATACAGCAGTTACTTTTGAGAAGAAAAAAGAAGAAAAACCTATTGCAATCGATAGCACTAATTTTAGAACAACATCGCTAGATGCATTAAAAGAGTATGTTCTACCGCAGAGAGAAGATAAAGATCTCTTTATTTATTTTTTACCTAATACAAACACCGAACCTGTTCGTGTGATGAGCTCTCCCGGAGATGATCGTTTTGGGAATAGCGATAATTATTATGCAGATCCCAGTTCTGGATCGATTATTTCTATCAAGTTCGATGAAGAAAAAAATGCAGGCCAGAAATTGAACAGTTTATATTATGATATACACACAGGAAGTTTATTAGGATTAGGGGGCAAAATATTAGTATTTCTGGCTGGACTTATAGGAGCATCATTACCTGTGACTGGAGTTATGCTTTATATGAATCGAAGAAAAAAAAGAAAAAAGAAAAAAAGAATTGTAACCGAAACAATTCAAAATGAAGAGATAATAGAACAAAAACATGAAGAAATGAAGAATAAAATAGCACTATTATGGTTATTTCTTGCAGTAGGTTTCATACTGCATCATATTTATGGATTAGCAGGTATTTATTTTGGTAAAGAACTAGCTATAGAAGGGGCTAATGGAGAAACCCCGGGATGGGCACACTATTACAGAATATTATTTGAAATTATTATCTTGATATTATCACTCGCTAGTCTTGAACTCACTAAAAAATGGTTTAAAATAACTTCTTTTGTATGGGCAATACTGCTTGGGTTATTTAATACGTATCACGTTGTTGAAGCGATTTTACATGAAGCTTCAAATACGTCAGAGATTATTCTTTTAGGATGGATGGTTGCGGTTAGTATACTGTTGATTTTGTCCCTTAACAAATGGAAAAAGATTAAAAATTAATGCATCGATAATATCAAGATAATAGTTCTGAGCCTATCGTTCGCGTAACCAATAGTGACAATTTTGATAGAAATGATTATCTTTTTGGGATGAAAACCAGAACAGGATATTCAGGAAAACCGTTATACCAAAAATTAGGAATCAAAGAAGATTATAAAGTTCTTTTTTATAATGAACCAGAAGCGTATTATCAATGGCTCGAAATACCATTTCAACCAACAAAAGTATCAGGAGAAGATTTGGCAGATATGATGCACATTTTTGCTAAGGATAAAGAAAAACTTAGAGAGTACCTTGTAAATGGTATTTCGCAAATACAACAAAATGGAATGATTTGGGTATCCTGGCCTAAAAAAACTTCAAAAGTAGAGACAAATATTACAGAAGACACCATTAGAGAAATAGCATTCCCTTTGGGACTTGTCGATATAAAGGTATGTAGTGTAAGTGCTGTTTGGTCAGGTCTGAAAATCGTTATCAGAAAAGAAAATAGAAGGATAGTTTAACTCGTTTGAGAATGATATCCTGAATCGTTTTCACAATATTAATATTGAGATAAGAGTTTATCTTTAGATAAAATAGAATGCTTTGTTTTTTAACAAAAAACAAATCTGTGATTTGATATGGCTTGTAACGGTTCATATTGAAAACCATCCCAAAGCAATATTATAGACTATATAATACAAAATAATATTAATCCTTATGGTTAATATTATTGTTAATGAAGTTTTTATATAGCATAGATTTTCAGGTAATTGTATTGAAAAATCAAAATAATTTTAAGGTATTTTCCTTAAGCTTTAGGGTGTTTTACCCTTGTCTTTCAGTTATTTAATTTTGTATATTTAGATAAGCTTAATGAAAGCAATTTCTATACTGTTTTCATCTAAAAATTGAATTGAATAATAAAACTTACCCCAATTAGACTGTTTCTTTTTGAAGCTTAGGAATTATATGATATATCAGGCTATTTAGGATATAAATGTAATTTCTTAGCAAGGAAAATAATTTTGATAATATCGGTTATTAGTAAAAGAAGGTTCTGATACAATTCATAGTTTAATAAACAGAGACTATTACTTAAGAATATTTATCATAAATGAGAGAACATAATTTAACTAAAAATTATGGCAACAAAATACATTTATAAAGATGAGATGAGTAGAATTTCTACTCCTGTATCAGATATGGAAACAATGATTCCCCCTTTGACTGGTTATAATGAAAAGGCTTGGGATAAAAAACATATTCACTATAAAGATTCACAGAAAATCACCTCTCTCCTCATTGATTCCGATATAAATGCATGTAATATTCTAGAGAACATGCTCAACTATCACTGTCCATATGTTACTATAACGGGAAAACTCAATAGTGTAGACCAAGCAAAGACATGGATTGATACGAAATCTTTGGATTTGGTATTTTTTGGCATAGGCACCGAACAGAAAAACGAATTTAGTGCATTGAAAAAAACAGGTAATACAAACTTTGAAGTCATTTATATTACCGAAAAAGAATATTTAAATGTAGCAACTTTACAACAAAATGTTTTTGGTTATTTACGTAAACCCATTCAAGAAATTCAATTATTGAATGTTGTAAAGGATGTACAACAAAAGATCATACAGCAAAAGGATAGGATAAAAAAAAGCAAAGAGTTATTAGAGAATACTTTTAGAATAGGATCTCAAAAAGATATCATTGGGATTCCAACATTAGAAGGTTATGAATTTTTGCCTATTGAGAATATTATTTGTTGTCAAGGTATGCAGAAGTGCACCAAACTTATTACAAATAACGAATCGAATTTGATTAGTTCTTATAATATTGGAGAGTTTGTAAAATTACTTCACCCTTTTGGTTTTTTCTCTACACATAAATCTTTTCTCATCAATCTATCAAAAATTAGGAAATACTATAAAGAAGGTTCTATTATTATGAATAGTGGGCACCATATACCTCTTGCTCGAAGAAGAAAAGAATTGTTTTTACAGAGTATTAAAAGAGATTTGAAGTTTCCTATTATTCCTCGGTAGTAAACGTTGCTTCCTAATTCTAAACCGATAGTCAGATCAGTGTTGTAAAACTGATAGAAATCATTCAATTTAGAGGTAGAATTATTTTAACCAACGTATTACATATGCTATAAATGCATTTCATAGAATAGAAAACAGATGTTATTCTATTGATAATTACTATGTAAAGTAAAGTGTAAAATAATTCTATACCCACCCCAGAAAGAGTTTTACAATAATACATGCAGTTCATAGCTATATTATGATTCGAACAATTTTACAATTATTAGTTAATCAATTAACCTCCTATATACTTCAAGTAAATGAAGATATAGAAGAACCTCCGGTAGTACTCGGAAATATAGGACTATCTAATGCTTTAGGAGGAAGTGAATCCTATATGCAGGATAAAATTGTTTTGAGTTTGGTAAATCTTATAGAAGAGACTACGATGAAAAACTCATCTCCATATCGTAGCGCATCTTTTCAGCCAGAAGTAGAAAACCCTCCTATTTTTGTTAATCTTTTTTTATTGTTTACATCGAATTTTACTAGTCCACAAGGAGCAGGAAGCAGTAGTCAAATTCCATATAATAATGGGATTACTTTATTGTCTACGGTAATTGAATTTTTTCAAAGTCAAAATATTTTTACAGCACAAAATTCTCCTGCTATGGATATTATTCAGAACCCATCGCTTCAGGATATACGAATTGCTGTTGACCTCTATCCTCTAACTTTTGAGCAAGTAAATCACTTATGGGGATCACTTGGTGGAAAACAAATGCCTTTTGTAATGTACAAAGCTCGTGTATTACCACTCAAAAGAGAAAAGATTACTGCACGAGGAGGCCTAATTCAAGATGTTCAAACCAAAATAAACCATATCCATGAGTAGCCTCTTTCAATATCGTCCTCTTTTTTCAGTTCAACTGCTTATAGATTATTATTTGACAGAAGAAGCTGGATTATATCAAAATACACCAGAGAATCTAATGGAAGATGTACTCGAAAATCAGGTGAATACATATAATATTGAGCGTGACCTCTATATAGAACCCATCGATACGACTAAAAAACTATTAAAGGATAACCGTTTAATTTTTAAAAGAAATAGTCGAGGTTTTTTTGTTTCAGGTCAAGTCAGTCCATTAGGAAGTGATTTGTTTACTCCCTTTATTCCATTGGATGAACCGTTTAGTTTACAGTTTGCTGTTTATATACAAAACCCTTATTTCTATAACTTTACAAATGTTCGATTAGAAAGTGATCTGGAAAACAAAGATCAATTCATATATTATTTTTCAAATAGAGTAAATAATGTAGTGAATAATGAAACTCTATATCTAAGCAGCCCCGTTTCAGATTTTAATGATTCCTACGCTTATGAAGCCAGCGAGATATTTATTGATGCTGATGCTCTTCCAAATCCGATTATGTTAGAAGCGATTGAGAATAATGGACCCGGGGCTTTCAATGCTGATAATTGGAGAGAAATATTTGAAGATATTAATCCACTATTTCAATTTGTAACCAATACAGATAGAATAGTATCCAAGCCATCTATATTTAAAATTAATGTAGAAAATGTAGCAGAAGAGATACTAGCCTTTTTTATCAACGATCACAACGGAAATTTAGTAAAAAGAATAAATTGTCGCACACCCGATACAGGAACGCCATTGATAGAATGTGAGTTGAATTTGAGAGAGTTAAATTCGGGGCGCTATCATTTAGAAGTGCAAGATATAATTGGAAACCCTTTGCCAGAGCTGTCGTTGACTTTTTTCATGGATGATAATATATATCGACAGCGTCCTTTTGCAATTATAGAATGTTTTCATGAGCCAGATGGTAGTTTGGGAGCATATAGATGGTTGGATCAGAATAATCAAAACCATTTGCTTTCCCCTGAATATACTATTAGATGGAAAAACCGGGCTACCTGGTGGAGATACTACTACGAAACAGCTCCCGATCTAACATCAAGTGTACTTGAAAACCTGGACCCCAATGTAAATTCACCTAATAACAGGATTTTAATTTCTACGAGTCCATTAGCGTTAACCCAAATAGGACGAGAAATACCGGTCATTTTAGGCAATGGAGATTCGCAATT
Source organism: Aquimarina algiphila (assembly GCF_947494415.1). Classification (NCBI taxonomy): domain Bacteria; kingdom Pseudomonadati; phylum Bacteroidota; class Flavobacteriia; order Flavobacteriales; family Flavobacteriaceae; genus Aquimarina; species Aquimarina algiphila. The sequence goes on from NZ_CANLVC010000010.1 coordinate 462,052, forward strand.
ATTTCCTAATCCCGATATACAAATGATTTATCCAGAAAATGGAAGAATATATTCAGAACTCAATATGGGAGGTGGTTTAGGCCCTCCTGAATAGGAAACGAGCATGTTTAATTAAAAAAAAAGTATTATGCAATACAAAACACCAGGTGTATATGTTGAAGAAATTTCAAAATTTCCACCATCTGTTGCTGAGGTAGCAACTGCAATTCCGGCATTTATTGGTTATACCCAAAAGGCGCAAAAATTAGTTCCAGGGGATTTGGATGGAGTTCCTACCAAGGTTCGTTCTTTACTCGAATATGAAGAACTTTTTGGATTTGGCCCTTCTATGCAAGTAACTGCTGTAAACATTGATGAAAATAATGTGTTAACTGGCAGTGACATGTCTAGAGCAAATTATTTATACGATAGCATACGTATGTTCTACGCTAATGGTGGAGGTAACTGTTATATCGTTTCCATTGGTTCGTACGAAGATCCTAATGAACAAGGAGCTTATACGGATGCACTAACGACACTCGAAAAATATGATGAACCCACTTTAATTTTATTTCCAGATGCCATAGGATTAGGAACTAATTTATATAATGTTCAAAGAGATGCAATAGCACATTGCGCCAAAATGCAAGACCGTTTTACTGTTCTTGATTTGATAGAAAACAGGGATGATGATATTGCTTTTGATTGGGAAACCGGCGTTCAGGAGTTTAGAGACAATATAGGAATTAATGACCTTAAATATGCCGCTGCCTATACTCCTCATCTTATAAGCAACTTAGGGATCACCCTAAATTATAGAGATATTAGAGATCGTGTATTTCGAGGCGGTATACTTGTAGATTTGGCTACGCTAACAGATAGTATAGATGCACAAACGATTTTAACGAATCTCAATAGTGCTATAGATGATAATGATCGAATAACAGGCGAAGTATCCTCATTAGGAGCAAATGGAGTTAGAGAAGAATTTCTTTCATTGGTAGATACCTTTCGTAATACAAATAATGAAGGTACCGCTACTACCAATTTTAGAGCAGTAATAGATTATATATATAGTATAGTGGTAACTATCGATGGGTGGGTTCCAGCAACAAATAATACAGAACTAAGTAATGCAGATTTAATTGCAGATACAATCAATTTAATAAACGATAGTTTAGGTACTTCTGTTTTAAGTTTAGTAGCATTTGATAAAGGAGCAAACTCAGAACTTACAGCTGCTTACAATAGGTTTGATACCGAATTTACTTTTAATGCTACCGAATGGGGAGATACTTTTAATGTAGCAAACCCACCAGGTCCGGCACCCAATACTATGCCATTTACTGGTGTTAGCGATCCCGAAAGAAGGTTGAATTCACTATCTACATTACTTGATTTGTTTGAACAAATCTATACGGCTTTTGCTTCACTAACCACTGCTTCCAGAAATTATGAAAGTGAAGGCGAAGAGGCTCTTTTTAATACACATGTCGTATATCGTTCTCTTATTACAGAGCTTCGTAATTCTACCACAATATTACCGCCAAGTGGTGCTATGGTAGGGATTTATGCAAAAACAGACAGTGATCGTGGAGTTTTTAAAGCTCCCGCAAATGTAAGTGTTAACGGTACTATTGGGCTTAGTTATGCGATAGATCAACCAGAACAAGATGAGCTTAATGTCAATACTGTATCAGGAAAATCTATTAATGCGATTCGCACGTTTACTGGCAAAGGAATTTTGGTATGGGGATCACGAACCCTGGCAGGTAATGATAATGAATGGAGATATGTACCAGTACGCAGGTTTTTCATTTTTGCCGAAGAATCCATCAAAAAAGCAACAGAACCTTTTGTTTTTGAACCAAATGATGCAAATACATGGACCAAGATCAAGTCAATGATCTCAAATTTCTTAACACTTCAATGGCGTGCAGGAGCATTAGCAGGAGCTAACCCTGATCAAGCCTTTTTTGTGAAAATTGGGTTGGGAGAAACCATGACAGCATTAGACATTCTTGAAGGTAGAATGATTGTAGAAATAGGAATGGCAGTAGTGCGCCCTGCAGAGTTTATCATCTTGAAATTCTCTCATAAAATGCAAGAAGCGTAATTAAGTTAATCTTTTCAAATTTTTTTAAAACTAAAATAAATATATCATGGCAGATTATCCATTACCAAAGTTTCACTTCCAGGTAGAATGGGGTGCAGGAGGAAATACAGACGAACCTGATTTAAGGTTTACAGAAGTTTCAGGTTTAGATAAAGAAATCGAAATGATCGAGTATCGAGATGGCTTTAATCCACAGTATAGCAAAGTAAAAATGCCAGGCATGGTAAAATATAGTAATGTGACCCTAAAAAGAGGAATGTTTAAAGGATTGGGGTCTTTTGGAGATTGGTATAAAACCATTGTAATGAATAAGGTGGAGAGACGAACAGTAACCATCAAATTACTCAATGAAGAACACCAACCTGTCGTAACATGGCAATTAGATAACGCATGGCCGGTAAAAATACAATCTACAGACCTTAAAGGAGATGGTAATGAAGTAGCTATTGAAACTATGGAATTGGCTCATGAAGGTTTAACAACTGAATTCTTGTAGCCATGGATACTTTTTATCCGCCTGTCGGATTTCATTTTAAAGTAGAATTCCAGGATCTGGATAAAGAAGATATTGATGTCAGATTTCAGGCAGTCAATGGCCTTACTGTAGATATGCAAACACAATCGGTGAAAGAAGGAGGAGAGCATCGTTTTGAGCATGTACTACCTATACGTACCAAATACACCAACCTTACTCTAAAGAGAGGATTGACCAAAAATTCTAAGTTGATAGAGTGGTGTACAGATGCGTTTAAGACACTATTAATTTATCCAAAAGATGTGTTGGTATACCTGCTTAATGAAGAGCATGAACCTTTAATGACCTGGAACATTGTACAGGCATGGCCAAAAAAGTGGTCGGTATCAGATTTTAATGCCGAAAAAGGAGGATTAGTCATCGAAACACTCGAATTAGAATATCAATATTTTACAATAGAACAGTAATGCCACTTCAGATAAAAGAATTGTATGTAAAGGTAACTGTGAGCGCCAATGAAGAACAGGGTAGTCCCGAACAAGGTGCAAATACTACTACCCAAAGTAGTAGTGATTCGGCAATGAATAAAGATGAAATCATTGCAGAATGTGTTGAACAGGTAATTGAAATATTAAAAGAAAAAATGGAACCCTAATGGATGGAAATCTTCAGAAATTAAAGATTACAGCTTATAAAGAAGCAACATTTGAGGAATCTGAGAAAATCTCGGAAGGGGAATTCATGGTAAGGATAAACCCAGAAACGTATGCTCTTGATTATAAGATTAAGTATAGTGATGACCAGGCATCAGGTACTAGTGGTGATTTACCAAAGTTTGATAAAACCGAACCTTTAAGTCTGGGATTTAAATTCATTTTTGATAGCACAGGAGCATTACCTGGTACAACCGATGAAGAAAGAGAAAAAGGAATAGCCTCTCAAATTGCACAGTTTAAAAAAGTAGTGTTTGATTATGTAGGAGAGAAACATGCACCACCATTTCTAGAAATTATTTGGGGTGACTTGTTATCTAGGTGTGTTCTTACCGGGATGAAAATCAATTATAAATTATTTCGTCCAGATGGTAAACCGGTAAGAGCCGAAGTTGATGCTAAGTTTAAAGAGTTGGTAGAACCCAATGAACGAATAGCTCAAGAGAATGATCAATCTCCCGATCTTACCCATATTCGAAGTGTAAAAGAAGGAGACACACTCCCTCTGTTTTGTAAAGATATCTATGGAGATCCTAAGTACTACATTGAAGTTGCGAGAGTGAATAAACTCATCTCTTTTCGTAACCTTAAAGTAGGTCAAAAAATAATTTTTCCACCATTAGTAAAAATATAATTCATGAATAACGATCGTCTTATACCTGTTAACGGAACACCTAGTGTGGTTACTTCGATTATTCGAATAAATGGTAACGATATTCCGAGAACCTATCAGGTATTAACAGTGATGGTGGTCAAAGAAGTGAATCGTATATCGTTTGCTAAAATGGTGATAAAAGACGGAGATCCAGCTCAAGAAGACTTTCCCGGTAGTAATGATGAATTATTTATTCCAGGAAATGAAATTGAAGTATTAGTTGGGTATCAGGCTAACGAAGATGTAATTTTTAAAGGTGTTATTGTAAAACAAGGTATAAAAATCAGGCAAAATGGATCATCTACACTCAAGTTAGATTGTAGAGATATGGTGTTTAAAACGACACTGACTCCTCAAAATAGATATTTTAATGAGGTTAAAGATTCTGATGCTATAGAAGAAATTTTAGGAGAATATGATTTTAGTACCGATATCGCATCTTCAGAAGTTACACATCAAGAATTGGTACAGTATGAAATGACCGATTGGAAATTTATTTTGTCAAGATCAGAAATCAATGGATTGCTTTGCCTTGTTGATGATGGAACCTTATCAATCCAAAAACCAAACTTTGATCAGGATCCTGTATTAACAGCTACATATGGTGCTACAATACTCGAATTTGATGGCGAGATAGATGCACGTCAGCAGTTTGCGAAGGTGAAAGCCAGTAGTTGGGACCATACCAATCAGGAACTCCTTGAAGTCGATGCAGTAGAACCAGGAATTGAAGAGGGAGGTAACCTCACATCTACGGATTTGGCTTCTACAGGAGATGACCAGGAACTTGTATTGAGGCATAGTGGACATTTAGCTGAAGATGAATTACAAACATGGGCAGATGCTCAATTGTTAAACATTCGATTATCTAAAATAAAAGGACGTGTTAAGTTTCAGGGATCACCTAATGTAAAACCAAATACACTCATTACTCTAAAAGGATTAGGGGATCGGTTTAATGGTCCTGCGTTTGTATCGGGTATTCGTCATGAAATACAAGCAGGAACCTGGCATACCGATGTACAGTTTGGACTTCCCGAAAAATGGATACTTGGGAATATTGAAACACCGGCAGCATCAAATTATGACCTACATCAAAGCATTACAGGGTTACAAGTAGGCGTAGTAACACAACTACAAGATGATCCCGATGGAGAACATCGAATTTTAGTGAAACTACCGATTATAAGTAATGATGCAGAGGGTGTTTGGGCGAGAATAGCAACACTAGATGCAGGAGAAAATCGCGGTACATTTTTCTTACCCGAAATTGGAGATGAGGTAATCATTGGATTTCTAAATAATGATTCCCGTGACCCTATTGTTCTTGGGATGCTTCATAGCAGTACAAAAGCAGCTCCATTCGAAGCAGCAGATGATAATTTCGAAAAAGGATATGTTTCAAAAGAAGGTATCAAGCTTGTATTCGACGATGAGAAAAAGAGTGTGAGTATTGAGACCCCGGCAGGAAAAAAAATACTGCTCGATGAAGATGAAGGAGCTATAAAATTAGAAGATGAGAATAATAACAAATTTATTATGGATAGTGATGGAATCGTGATTGAAAGTGGTGGAAAACTAGAACTTAAATCTAGTCAGGACCTAAAGATAGAGGGAGGAATAAACTTGGAATTAAAAGCAGGCGCAAATTTTAAAGCCGAGGGAAGTGCCGGAGCAGAAGTAAGTACTAGTGCAGTAGCAGTGTTAAAGGGATCACTAGTACAAATAAATTAACGATATGGGACAACCAGCTGCCAGAATCAATGATATGCATGTTTGTCCATTATCTAATGGACCAGTTCCTCATGTAGGCGGACCTATTTTACCAGCTGGAGAACCAACAGTTCTTATTGGAGGAATGCCGGCAGCAAGGGTAGGAGATATGGCAACATGTACTGGCCCACCTGATACGATTATTCTTGGTTCAAGCACGGTACTTATAGGTGGTATGCCTGCAGCAAGATTAGGAGATTCAACCGCACATGGTGGTAGTATTATTTTAGGAGAGTTTACTGTTTTAATAGGTTGATTATAAAAGATAGAATAGAATAAGATTTAAAAAATAAGTTATGCCCATTGTAGAAAGATCACAACTAAGAGGTTATTTTGGAGTTGGTGACAGACCGACTTCAGGACAGTTTAGAGACCTTATCGATTCCATGTTTAATTTGGCCGAAGATGAATTTCCTTCAATCCAAACACAAGGTTGGACAACCAATATTATTCTCGATGAAGATTTTGATATAGATGTAGATAGAGGTGTAATTGATGCGCTTGATGTTATTTTGATACCAGCAGGTTCAAATCAGTTGAATACAATTCGAACAGTTTTTGAAGTAAGTTCTGGACGAACAGGAGATGCTATTGTAACTTTTTTCATGATGTATGTATCTGATAATCTTAATGAAGATTATGAAGCATTTCCACTTTATGGGGAAACTTTGTTTAACCACATGGTACTTTCTGAAGAAACGATCACCATTCCTAATAGTTCTGAAACCACTATTGTAGATGAATATATAAGAGTTGACCTTCCTCTTGAGTATGAAAATATGAGAGTAGCTGCATTTGGTGTGCAAATGGAGAATGTAAATACGGATTTTTTAAGCACCATATTTGTCGGCTATGAATATAGCTGATTAACAATTCGTATTAAATGAAGAGATAATCCTTAATAGTTTTATTAGAAGATCATGAAAAAAATAGTTGAAATATCATCGGGCAATACTGCTCTAAAGTTAGTGCAAAAGGGCAATAAAAAAATAACTTTTATCAAAGTATATGATAGCAACCAAAAACTAATTCGTCAATCACATTCCTCAGTAAAAAAATATCAATTCTCTGCTTCGCCGGGAAAATATATTGTTGAAACTGATGGTGATCTGGAACTTATAGAGCAAACTCTTAAAGATGCACAACAAGAATCAAGAAGAGTTTATAGAAATGCAGATATTAATTTTCGTAATAATGTGCTTACTCTTAAAGAAATTCCTTTTAGACAAGTAGATGATTTGGTAGGTTTTATTGAAAATACTTTCGAAAACAAGAAGGAAATACTTCAATACCTGGAAAGATATTCTGAGAAACTATTCCTAAAAACAAGAAAAAAAATGTTTTCAGATTCTAAAACAATTCAAGCACTAACAGGAATGGCTACTCAAGCAGAAGAAGCACGAGTAAAAAAACAGCTAAAAGAATTTATAAAGAGTGAAGAAGAAGTAAGTAAGGGATTAAAAAAAGCGAAAAATACCAAGGAGATGTTAGCTATAGTTTCTCAATTCTCGGAATTAGATTTTAAAGAAGAAAAAAAGGTACAAGTTCGTAGGCAGAAAACAACGAGAAGGAGAGCGGGTAACGATAAAAATTAAGGAGTATACATGGTAATAAGGGGCAAAAAAAGAAGTATGTCTTCTTCATTGTTCATAATAATAAGGTATATGGATCAAAATAATGAACAATCATATTTAGGAAAAGGATGGAGTTTTCCTCCTTCTTTCGATCAAAATAAGAAAGAAGTTGATATAGTACTGGGAGTAAAAGATATTGAACAAAGTTTGCAGATACTATTATCTACAAGACCAGGTGAACGTTTGTTACGGCCAAGTTTTGGGTGCAATTTGGATATTATGTTGTTTGAACCTGTTACCACAACTTTGATTACCCTGGTGAGAGATATGGTTAGAAAAGCAATTTTGTTTTACGAAGCAAGAATTGATGTAAACGAAATAGACATTAATACCGAAAATTTGAATGCAGGAATCATTTTGATAGATATAGATTATACTATTAGAAGTACAAATTCAAGATTCAATTTTGTCTATCCATTTTATCTAGAAGAAGCTATTGATATTTCAAGAATATGATTTGTAATAATAAATCCATACGAGACGGGACTAATCAATTAGAACGCCAATCCAGATTTTTGAAAGAAGGATATGTGTTGATTGATGAACGATCACAGTTAGATCTACTAGATTTTATGTATCGTTTTTCTATAGAGCTTACATATTATGATCTAAATAATCAAATTATAGGAGATTGGCAATCGATCTTAGAGGGAATCTCTGATATTAAAGATCTGACGACTCTAGAAAATCAAGATATACCTCCACATATTGGTTTGTTGATTGTGTTAACACAGCTTTATACTTATGTTCAAAATGAAATCAATACAATTACTCAAAAACATTTAGACTACTACTATGAAGAAGTTCTAAAAATACAACCCAAAAAAGCCATTCCTGATCAAGTTCAATTGGTTTTAGATTTGGCAAAGAGTAACAGTTTTGATGAATTTTTGTTGAAAAAGAATACTGCGTTTAATGCAGGGAAAGATATAGATGGAAACTCTTTGATATATGAGTCAGATAAAGAATCTGTGATTTCTAGGGCACAAATTCAAAGTATTAAAACCATTTATTTAGATGAGGTAAAAAACAATACTGTTATACGAGTAGCGCCATTTGCAAACTCAAAAGATGGAATAGGAGAACCCTTAGATGAAAGCATTTCGTTCTGGCCATCATTTGGTGAATCTCAGAATAAGCTTGCTATTGAAAAGCGCACAATGACTGATGCGGGTATTGGATTTGCTATAAGCAGTTTTACCTTTCTATTAAAAGAAGGCGAGCGTGATATTACCTTAGATATTAATCTTTCACCTGATTCGGATTTCTCAAATATTAATTCACTTAACAATAGTTTTACTATATACTACAGTGGTGAAAAAGGTTGGGAAGAACCAATATCATATGTTGCAGATATTTCCTTGTTAGAGAGGCAGTTAAAGTTGGAGATTAAAATAAATAATGATCAACCTGCTTTCACTTTTTACAATTCTGAAATACATGAAGAATCATATCCTACACAATCTCCATTGCTAAAGATATTTTTAAAGCCAGGTTCACCAGGGTACGATGCTTTAAAAGACCTGAAAGTAGATTCTGTTGACATTAATGTAGCTGTAAGCGGATTAAAAAACAATATACTTCAGAGTGATATTGGAGTTTTAAATCCGGAAAGTCCTTTTCTCCCCTTTGGTCCTCAACCTTTGGTGAATAGCAGTTTTTACATCGGAAATGCTGAAATTTTTAGGAAGAGACTTTCTTCATTAACCATAGAGTTATTATGGCACGATATACCAGATGCTCAATTTGTAAATCATTATTCGCAATACGGTATTAGTGACGATTTTGGTAATAATAGTTTTATTTCAGATATATCTTTATTATTAAATAAGTCATGGGATAATTTGCTTAAGGTAAGAGAGCCTTTATTCAATTTGGATGATGCTAATCTTCCCAGAATTATTGAAGTAGAAGCAGCTCAATTTAATGTAAATATAGCTTATGAAGACGCTCCCTCTGTAGAAGATTTAGAACCCTATACTACTCAAGCAGAAAGAGGGTTTATAAAAATTGAGTTGTTAGATTTAAGGAATGTTGAACCATTTAAAGCTTTTGGACATAAGGATTTTCCACAATTATACACAGAACAGGCAATTGCTTTAGCAACATACGACCCTATAGAACCGGGTAACCCTCCCCAACCTGTTCTACCTAATCAACCCTATACACCAACGATAAAAGAACTTACTCTTGGTTACACTGCGAACAAGACTATTGTTACCAATGCTCAAAGCGAGTATGATAACCTATTTCAGATTGGACCATTTGGTTTTCGACAATTGGATGCTCAATTTCATAGAGAACTAGTACCAATATTTGAAGAAGAAGGAAGTTTAATTATAGGATTAGATAATTTTTCCCCTCCTCAAACACTTAATCTATTATTTGATATAGAAGAAGGAACAGCAAAACGATCTGTGATCCTTCCCCCAGAAAATATCTCCTGGAATTATCTTTCTCAAGAAACTTGGATTCCATTATCTCCACAAGAAATCTTGACTGACGGTACTTCTGGCTTTAAACAATCTGGAATTGTTTCTTTAGTTATTCCAAGAAATGCTACCAATACCGATAGTTTTCTATCAGGTAATTTATTCTGGATAAAAGCAACAATATCTGAAGCTGCCGAAGGAGCTAATAAACTTAAAAATATATATTCTAATGCAGTTAATGCTACATTGAAAATTGAAGATGAGAATTATGATGCTCATCTTAATGAACCTTTACCAGCAGAAAGTATTTCAAACTTATTAAACCGAGTAAAGGAAATAAAAAAAGTCGAACAACCTTTAAAATCTGTCGATGGTTTTCCTAATGAACCAACTCCTTCATATACAGCACGTGTAGCAGAAAGACTTAGGCATAAGAATAGATCTATTCAACTTTGGGATTATGAGCGTATGATTTTAGAAGCTTTCCCAAATATTTATAAAGTTAAATGTCTTGCTCATACCGATAGTAATTCGACTACCGAAGCAGGTTCTGTGACATTAATTGTAGTATCAAACCTTCGAAATAAAGACACTATCAACCCTTTTGAACCTAATACAAGTCAATTAACTTTAGATGAAATCAAAAGCTTTGTAGAACTCTATATTTCTCCTTTTGTAAAAGTTAATATAGAACTCCCTATATATGAAAGTATACTTGTAGATGCCAAAATAGGCTTTAATTCAGGTTTTGATCCAGGGTTTTATAGCAATCTGCTAAATGAAGAATTAAAGCAATTCTTATCGCCATGGGCATTTGTTGAAGGAGTAGATATTGAAATTGGTGGGGCTATTTACAAATCTTCTATCCTTCAATTCATAGAGAGTAAAAATTACGTTGATTATGTGGTCGATTTCGAATTGTACCACAAACATTTAGGGGGATCAGAACCGGGATTGGGAGAATTAATTATTGAAGAAAATTTTGAGATATCGCCCGACATAATTTTAGGAATACAAGATATGACGATTAACTCCAATTTTATAATTGGCAGTGATGTGAATGTGGCATGTGCAACAAGCCCACGTTCCATTTTAGTTTCGGCATTAGATCATCGAATACAACCATTAAGACCCGATGAGTATCAATGCTCAGGAGCTTCATCTTTAGGCATAGGATTTATGACCATAGATGTAGATTTTATTATCAATGATGAAAACAGTAGTAATTAATTAGTAAAGATCATGACACAGCGAAGTAGAACTTATCTTTTTGAAGGCCCTTTTTCTAATGGGGAACGGCCAGATCAAAATGCTTTTAATGATGTATGGGATTCGTTTATCAATTATGAAGATGATCCTATAAGTATTGAAGATAGTAATTATGTATTTGACAATGCGATACGAATAGGAAGTACAAATGATGATACCAACGGTACAATACGTTTTTTTGGAGGTGTTTTCGAATTTAGAGAAGGAAATAATTGGCGCCCGTTGGGAGATCCTGGTTCTGGAGGAGTATTTGCTCCGATTTCGAATGGCCCAAATGTGGCTTATAATGGCGGAAATGTTGGTATCGGAACAGGTGATGTTACACCTACAGATTATTTGTTTGAAGTGAGAATTGGTGTAAATAATGGCGTAACAAATCAAGTGAGGCTAGGAAGTGCAGTAATTCATGACAGATCAACTGGTACTTCGGCAGATCGTGCTCATTTTAGTCATTTTGAAAGAGCAAATGATACCGAATATGCGCTGCGACAGAGAGCCGATGGAGATGTAAATATTAACGCTCCTTTAACCGAAGTCATTCGGTTTACTCAAAATGGAAACCTGGTTAGAATGCAAATTGAAGACGACACAGGGAATGTTGTCATTGGAGGAACTGTGAGCAATACAAATCAGAATAATCATCCTAATGCCAACCTTTTTACGAATGGAGAAATAGTGATGGTAAATGGATCTGAAGTAATAAACATAAGAGAAGTATTAAATGAATTGGATTCCCGGGTAAGTGCACTTGGGGGATAAAAATTACAAGATAACCTAATAAAGCAACCATGAATTCAGAAAACACAATGAAATCAGTCGAACAAAAAAAAATTCACTTGTCCTTATCACTGGGATCAATCAATCAAATATTAGCAGCTTTAGGCTCTATGCCATATATACAGGTATATGAACTTATTCAAAATATAAAGGTTCAAACAGAATTAGCTCTCAATGATCATAAGGTACAGTCTGATAAAGAAATGAATGAATATGAACACAAAACAGCAAATTCTTAAATCTCCAATATTAAAAAAGGGAGAAGATTTTTCGTTTTTACGACAAGAGGGGATTCGACTTCTCCAGCAATATTCGGGAACCACCTGGACAGATCATAACATACATGATCCAGGGATCACCCTATTGGAAGCTTTTTGTTTTGCACTTACCGAACTTTCGCTAAAAGCCGACCTTGATATTAAAGATATTTTGGCTAGTAGCCAACAAAATTCTTCTAATGTACTATTTGGTGCTGAAGAAATTTTACCAGTTCATCCTACCACAATTAAAGATTATCGAAAAGTATTAATCGATACCGAAGGTGTTAGAAATGCTTGGTTTATTCCATTGTCTATTGGGGAGACTAATAATATTAATGGTTTGTATGATGTATTATTAGAATTGGATGAAGATGATACATTAGGTGATATTAATAGTAGTATCATCGAAAAAAATATTACTATCAATATCGGAAGTGGAGATCAAGATTTTACTATTGGTGTGTTTTTTCCTTTTTGGGACGAAGAAGGTGCAAATGCTTTTCAGGAAATATTTACTACTATAGATAATATTACCAGTCCGGGATCTGCCAGTATTATATTAACACCTCCTTCAGGAGAAGAAAATGATTACTCGGCAGAATTAGAAATAACCTATAATACTATTTCGACTACTTCATTTACTGTTATCATATCTGTAAACCCATCAATTGGTACAGATCCTATAGAAACTACTGCTGTCGAAAATGAAATTATTGCCCTTTTGTCTAATACCGGTAACGACTCCTTCATTGATTTATTTAACAGAAAAGTAGTAGCGGCCTCAACCATTGAAAATAGTATTTGGGAGAAATTGAGAGCTCATCGCAACTTAGGGGAAGATATACAAGATATAAAGGCCGTTAGAATTCAAGAGATTGGTATAGATGTTAGTATTGAAGTTTTGAAAACATTAAATCTCGAAAAATATCTGGCTTCGGTTTTATTTGAGCTTGAAAATTTCTTTAGACCTCCAATACTTTTTACATCTCTCAACGATTTAGAAACCAAAAAAATCTCTTACGAAAACATTTTTGAGGGGCCTTTATTAGCAAATGGTTTTCTAGACGATGCCGTACTCAATGACTTGTCGAGAGGAGTTGCTGATAGTCGAAATAGTACTGTATATATATCAGATTTAGTTAATCTTTTTATTAAAACTGCTCTAAAAAATTCTACAGCAATAACAAATATTATCGAAAATCAGGTGATTGCAATTTCTAATATTACTATTTCTAATTACCGAAACAACAAGATAGTAGAAGAAAAGGTTACTGATTGTTTGGTACTTGCAGAGTCAGAACTGGTTAAACCCAGATTCAGTTTTAATAAATCTAACATACAATTTTATAGTGGAAGAGTCGAATTAGACTACAATTACGATTTGGTGATTAGCTTATTAGATGAATTAAGAACAACGCTTCAAACTTCTAATACGATATCTAATCTTCCATCTATTCCGTCTGGTGAATCTTTAGCTACATTATCAGACTATTATTCTATTCAACATGAATTCCCTGCCGCCTTTGGTTTAGGAAAAAATGTATTATCTAATACCTATTCAGAAGAACATAGAGCAAAAGTAGAACAGTTTAGGGCGTATCTAACGATAATCGATCAATTACTCGCGAGTTATTCAAATCAATTATATCATATTAATGATCTATTCTCCATAGATACCAATGTTACTAATACTTATTTTAAAAATCCGCTATATGATATTCCTTACTATGAAAGATTACTCGTTGATTTTTTAAATAGCGGACAAAGTTGGGAAGATTTTAAAAATGACCTTTCAAATGATTATCAACAAGCTTTAGATGAGATCTTCGAGTCTAATACTATTTTTCTAGATCGTAGAAACCGTTTCCTCGATCATTTAATGGCAAGATTTGGAGCTTCTTTAGAACATTATATTTCTTTCAGATATGAAGAAAACTCTTTGATGGTTGATAATTCATCACAACTTGATTTAAGACAACTTGAAATAGCTCATGACCTCATTTTAGATAAGATTAACTACCTGAGTGTATTCCCCGAGCAGAGTAAAAATCGGTTTATGGCTTTAAATTATAGTGAAGAGGCTTGGGATACAGGAAATACATCAGGATTATCTAAACGATTGCTTAGTGCGCTGGGTTTAAGAAACCTGAATAGAAGAACTTTACATAATGAAGTAGATAATTTCATACAGATTGTTCCTGACGGCCCTGATTTTATTTTTGAAATTATTGATAGTAATAGTGATGTGATATTACGGAGTGTGGGTAATTATCCCAATGCTTTAGATGCGCAAAATGAAGCTAGAGAAACTATACGACAAGCTATTGATAGAGATCATTATTCTGCAGAACCCCAGGGTGTATCTCCTGTAACATATGTAATAGGATTTCAACCAGAATCCGGAAATTTACCGACCTATGTAGCGACTTCGCCTCTTCCTTCTACAAATGACGAATTTGCTGCAAGAACTAACATAAGACACATCATCAGAGAACTAAAAGAAATTGGAAGTGGAGTATATATTGTAGAACATATTCTTTTACGACCCAACGAGGGAGATACAATCGATTTAGAAATTCCGATAAATGAAACCAATAATGTTTCTAATCCATATTCTATGAGAATTAGTAGTATTCTTCCCTCTGGATTTGAAAGAGATTTTGCTGTAGAAATGGAACCAATACCTTCAATTCCTGCACAATTTCAAAATGAAAAATTTCGAAACCTTATCGTGAAACAGATTAATGAAGAAACTCCTGCTCATATACTGACAGGCATATACTGGCTAGATATCAATACCGGTGTTGAAAATGCAAATACACCTTCTCTAAACAATTTTACAGCTCGGTGGAGAGCATGGCTTGAAGCTAAAGAAGATGCGTCAACACCAATAAATGTCCTTAGCGATAGAAGGAGTGAATTAATTACAGTACTGAATGAAATTTATCAAATATCTGCATAAATGAAACCATACGATAACATAATAAGACAGTTGTTTTTTGATATTAATGTCAATGGGAATACTTCTTCCGTTTCATTAAGCGAAGATGTTACTCAATATTGCACAACAGAATTATGTAATGCTATCGAAAAAAAGATTCAGAAATATTACAGTGATGAATATGTATTCATTGATAGCTTAGAAATTGATTTAGGGAATATATCGTTTACAAACTGGGAAAACGTTTTGAAAGAAAGATTAGATTTTGCTTTACAGGAACAACTTAAAAAAAGCTTCTTATTACAAAAGGATTCCAAAACTATTTCTTCTTTTTCCACGAATACTTCACATAAACCTGAACATGTTTTAGCAGATAAGATTAGTAGAATAGTAGGCACAAATAAGGTAGACAAACTTTCACAATTATCAAGAAGAAAAAATCATATAGATGTTCTTGAGAATGCTTTCATGTTCTATTTTGAAAAAGGATACTTTCCATGGTGGTTTGATTTGAATGTGTTACCACAAATTGGTAAGAAATATATACATCAATTAGATGTGAAAAAGACTAAAAAACTTGTCTCCATACTTCAAAAAACACCCAATACTCGTATACGGTTTCTAACTACTTTTCAGGATGAGGAAATAGCCTTTGTTTTAAGTACTATGGGAGTGTCAAAAGAGATACCTCTAGATCATTCACCACTATACAAAGTTTTTGAAAAAACTGTCTTTCAAAAGGATGAGGAAAAGGAATTTAGAATTGTATTTTGGGAGACTATTATTATACACCATGATCTCATTAAGAAAACTGTAAAAAAACCTGAAATACAGTTTTTAAAATACTTTCTTTCAAATACTTTCTTTCGAAAAAAGAAATTTTTAAGAAATTTCCGTTCAGATAAAATAGTCCACTTTTTCTTAAATGAAATACAAGGAATATGGCCTCAAGTTCCGATCTCAAAATTTAAAGAAGAAATAGCCTCAATTCTCTTAAAGGATAACGAAACTGAAAATGTGAAGATAGATTTGAGTTCAGCTCACTTTACCAATCCAAACACAAATAGAAATGTAAAAACTTCTGAACAGGAAAAAACTACTGATAATTTATATAGAGCTAACAGAGAAGAAGAATATTTAAGTGGAGAGAGAGAAGTGCAAAATAATGTACCAGAATCAACTTTAAGAATAGAAGAGGAAGAAGGAGTATATGTACACTATGCCGGAATAGCACTTTTATATCCTTTTTTAGGATCTTTTTTTAAGAATCTGTCATTGTTAGAAAATAACAATTGGAAAACCGAGTCATCTGCCCAAAAGGCAATTCGACTTCTTGCATTTCTCAGTACAGGAAATACGGGGTACATAGAATATGAGTGTGTATTGTTCAAACATTTATGTGGTTTACCATGGGATACGGTTATGGATCACCGAATAGAGCTCAACTCCTTTGAATTGAATGAGGCAAGAAGCTTACTAAAATCAGTTATTCAACATTGGGATGCACTTAAAAACACCTCTGTCGATGGTTTAAGAGAAGGATTTATCAATAGATCTGGCAAACTCCTAAAAACCGAAACAGGCTGGCAACTTTATGTGGAGCAAAAAGCTCAGGATATCTTGCTACAACATCTACCATGGGGAATTGGAATGGTAAAATTCCCTTGGATGAAAGAACTCTTACAAATCAACTGGATTTAAAATTTTACTCATAATTAAAACTTTATATATGAAACCGACACTAAAATTTATTAAAAATATTGTAATCATTCTTATCATGAGCTTTATGATGCCCTATCATTTTTTTGGGCAAGAAGATATTCCTTTTAGTCCGGGAACCGATGTTCTTGAAACAGCCAATACTTATGGTGTTGGTGATGCTGCATTTGATCTTACAATTACTCCTGGAGGGTTAGGTATAGGCAACATAGTAATTTGGACAAACGTAGATGCTACTACTCTCAATGGTAGCGGGCTCAAAATGGTAGTCGGAGGAGAGGATCCTTTTGTATCTCCGGATTTAGAAGTAACTGTAGATGGTACTGCAGAAATCCTTCATGTAGTTCCCGACCCAACAGTCACTCTAACTACAATTGTTGAAGATTCTTACACCATATTTTTGGAGTTTGAAAGCGGAGGCGACACTAGTGAAATTGAAGTGATTATACCCGTTCGTAAACCTGTTTCAGCAGCTTTTGTGTTAGATAGATCAGGGAGTATGGGGAATCCGCCACATGATGGAGCCGGAACTATCACAAGAATGGATATTCTTCAAACTGCAGCCAATTTATTTGTGAATAAATTAGATGCTTTTAAAGTTCCAGGAGATTCAGTTGCACTTACATATTTCGAAACCACAGTAGATACTCCTCCTCCTGGATTTGGAGCTTCTTTTACAGATATCGATGGAAATGCTTCTAATTTCACGAATGAAATCATAGCATTAACTCCAGGTGGGTGGACGGCAATGGGTGATGGTTTATTATCAGGAAAAAACAAACTTTCTACAACCGCAGCTCATAGTCGACAACTTATTTTTCTATTTACAGATGGAGAGCAGAACCGTGGAGATGAAGTTGTTGATGGTGGTCCAGATATAGGAGAAGAAACCGATAGCGGAGAATCTTTAAATAATAGTGATGATTCCATCCATATAATTACCATTGCTACTGGAGCAGCCGCAATGGGAGCTCCTGCAAGCCTTTTAGAGGAGATAGCCACAAAAAATACTCCTACGGGAGCTACCGCTCGTTTTTTCTTATTACAAGAAGAGGTTAATGCGGGAGGAGATGGAAGCGATTTTAATACTACAACAGGCATAGCAAATTTCTTTGACGCCGGATTCGAGAATATGCTAGAAGGGAATAGTCCTCAAACTGTTGGTGTGGAAAACGGTAGGGTTCCTAGAGTTATTGATTCTACTTCAGGTTCTCCAACTTCAGCACCTGTACATAATTTTGAAATTAATGACAATATCGATAAGATTCTTTTCGAACTCATCACACCAGATCAGGAACCTTTTTTCACGGTAGAAAAAGATGGGGTATCGGTAACAGGTAGTTGTAATGATGAATCAGCAATTAAATACATCTTTGGTCCGAATAATGGGACTAATAGCCTTCTAGGTATTATTGACTTAAAAAAGTATGCTGGATGCGCTGCTTTGCCTCAAACATCTAAAGGAACTTGGACGGTAAGAGTACGATCAGGAACTGGAGGAGGAAAACCATATCAAATTAAAGCGCAGGTAGATGATCATCGTTTAGATTATGATTATAATATAGAAGCTGATGATTTCAAAGTAGGAGATCAATTGCGCATATTCACAGAGCTCAGTTATAGAAAGAAACCTATTCTAGATGCCAATGTTTCAGTACTGGTTTTCAAACCTGGAGAAGATCTTGGCGATTTACTGGCTAGAGCTCAGGTAAAACTCGATGTTAATGATAGTGTAGATGTAGGATCTATAGGATATGAGAAATTATTAGCTCTTTTAGAACAAAATCCAGACTTGATAGATTCTTTAAACCTGGGAGAAAATGTAGTGAATCTCTCACATTCTGGGGATGGAAAATATGAAGGAACATTCTCAGATACCAATGTATCTGGAGTATATCAAACTATTGCTCAAATATCTGCATCTAATGACTCTATAGGAAAAATTAACCGTCTAACAAGACGTACTGTGTACTTAAGATTTGGAGATCCCGATCCCGATCCGAATGTATCTCCCCAGCAAGTCACTCAAATCGGAGATAATAAATTTCAATTACAATATGCTCCAAAATATAAAGTGGGGAATAAGCAACGTTTCGTAGGACCAGGTTTTGCAAATGGAATTAGTATTAAAGGTAACGATGTCGCTAATGTGAATACACTTGATAATGGAGATGGAAGTTATACTATAACTTTTGACGCAATTAATGGTAATAATGATCCAGATATATCTATAAGTGTCTCAGATGTAAAAGTTTATAAAGGGAGCGCTCTTGGTTTTGGGAAATCACAAGATTGTAATACCCTTTGCGAAGTTCAAAATTGGCTCGAGGATACATTTGGTATCCCCGGTTGGTTAGCATTTATTATAGCCTTGTTAATTCTGCTGATTCTCTGGATACTTAATAAAAAGTTCAAAAAACCTAAAAAATAAATTCAAATTTCAACTTAGTATTGAATAGATATGGCTATCACAAGTACATCACATGACTCTTCGGCAACTTCTGCTGCTAATCAGCATCATAGAAGTGTAAAAGAGTCACGTGGTGTTGCTACTGTAGAAGCCGCGGATCATTCTAAATCTGAAAGCCAGACTAAGGCAGAGAATACTACTTTTTTCCAACCAAAACTTCAGGTTAACAAAATCAATGATCCATTTGAAGTAGAAGCAGATCGTGTTGCTGATGAGGTAACACAATCTATTTATACTGGTGGAGAGGGATTTTCTCCTCCAGCGGCACCTCCTGCTTCTGGGGATGCGGGAACTAATATCCAGCGGTTAGCCTTTTTTCAGCGTAAACCAGCTTTTGAAAGTCCAACAGAATTGGATTTGAATACTGCTAGCAACCCAGAAGCAGAAGTACAACGATCAGCCACAGCAGAATCAATTACTACTACGCCTCCACCTCCAACTACTCATCATCAGGAAGAAGATATTGCAGAGACTGAAACTGGAGAGATTCAACGCAAAGTTAATCTGAGTGAAATGGCAGAAGGGCAGCATACAAATTCTGATTTTGAATCTAAATTGCATGCCAGCAAAGGAGGAGGGACCTCAATGTCTCGAAAAACAAGAACACAAATGGAATCTGCCTTTGGAGCAGATTTTAGCAATGTGAGAATTCATACCGATTCTGATGCAGAAGGGATGAGTAATCAGGTGCAAGCACATGCATTTACTCATGGTCGCGATATTTATTTTAATAAAGGAACATATCAGCCAGAACAAAAAGAAGGTACAAGATTATTGGCTCATGAATTGACCCATGTAGTACAGCAGGGTGCAGCTACCAAAAATTCAGTACAACGAAGTGCCAACGTTCAGGTCAATCAAAGTGCTCCTGCTATGGTACAGAGAGGTGTGATCTCAAGAGCGCGTAATTGGGCGGCAGACAAAGCAAATAATATCCCTGGGTATTCGATGTTAACGGTCATTTTAGGATTTAACCCTATTAATGGACAAGATGTCCCTCGTAATGCTGCAAATATCTTTAGGGGCATCATGGGCTTTTTACCAGGAGGAAATATGATCTGGGAGGCACTTAACAACCATGGTATATTCGACAAAGTAGGAAATTGGATTGTACAACAACTGGATACTCTTGGAGATATTGGAGCTTCTATTGTAAGTGCTTTTAGAGAATTTGTTGGTTCTCTGGGGATAACAGATATAGCCAGATTGGGAAGTTTATGGCGTAGGGCGAAACGTATTTTTACATCGCCAATTACTATGCTAATTAACTTTGTTAAGGGATTAGTTTCAGATATTTTAGAATTCATCAAAGAAGCAATTCTTAGACCTTTAGCAAGTCTTGCAGAGGGGACAAATGGTTGGGATTTGCTTATTGCTGTTCTTGGTACAAATCCTATTACAGGAGATGCTGTTCCGCGAACGGCCGAGACTCTTATTGGTGGCTTTATGAAGTTAATCGGTCAGGAAGAAATTTGGGAAAATATCAAAAAAGGAAATGCTATTGCACGAGCCTGGGCATGGTTCCAGGGAGCTATGGGTCAATTAATTGCCTTGGTAACCAGTATTCCTACTCGATTTATAAACGCGTTAAAATCATTAACCATAGTAGACTTGGTAGTAGTACCCAGAGCCTTTGCCAAAATAGCATTAGTCTTCGCCACTTTTGTAGTAGATTTTGTTTCCTGGGCGGGAAATGCAATGTGGGAACTTTTGAAAATCATCTTTTCGGTGGTCGCCCCTGGAGCTATGCCATTCCTTGAACGAGCAGGAGGTGCTATTCAGTCTATTTTTGAGAACCCTATGGCCTTTTTAGGCAATTTGGTACAGGCCGGAAAAATGGGCTTTCAAATGTTTAAAGATAATATCGGTAGTATTTTAAGGGAGGTGCTAATCGATTGGTTGACAGGGACTTTGGCCGGTGCAGGTGTTTATATTCCTACTGGTCTTGATTTTGTAGAGATTTTGAAATTCGTATTATCCGTATTGGGTCTTACCTGGGAGAATATGAGAGCCAAATTAGTAGAGCATTTGGGTGAAGGGCCAGTTACTGTTCTGGAGGAAGGTTTTGAGCTGATTCAATTATTAGTGACCGAAGGTCCTGCTGCAGCTTGGGAGAAAATTATGGAACATATTACGACACTCAAGGATACGGTGATTGGTGAAATCATCTCCTGGGTAACCCAGACAGTGGTTACAAAGGCAGTAGCAAAGTTAGTAAGTATGTTCATTCCTGGGGCAGGATTTATTCAAGCCATTCTGGCTATTTGGGGAGCTATTCAAGTATTTATTCAGCGTATTCAAAAAATTATTCAGGTAGGAGTCGCTTTTATGAACTCTATTGCCGATATCGTAGCAGGAAACCTGGTACCTGCCGCTACAAAGGTAGTCAACACCATGAAAGGAATCTTGGTATTAGCAGTAAGCTTTTTGGCTGAATTTGTTGGACTAGGTAAAATAGGAGATGCCTTGCAAAATATCTTAAAAAAGATCAGGGATCCTATCGATAAGGCACTTGATAAGATGATTTTATGGGTTAAAAATAAAGCCAAAAGTTTCTTAAAAGGTAAGGATGATGAGAAGCATGGTCAGATTGCGAATGCAGCATCAAATGAATTAAAAGAAGGTGGTGGAGAATTTGGTAGTTATGAAGAATTAAGAACAGCTAAACAAGCACAGGCTAGAGGAATTGAACAAACGTATCAAGGACAGTTGAAAGATGGTATTGCTATATCCATTACTTTTACAGAACCTACTTCTGATATAGAAGACGAGGACTTAGATTTTGATATAACAATTGCCCCAAACACTACTAAGAAAAAAGGAGCTATCCCCATAAAACCTGGAACTACTGATATCTCAGTAGAACGTAGTACATTTAGGGTATCAACTAAATGGACTTTGATGGAGCAAGATCCTGATAGCCATAAAAAGCATGTAAGCGGAAGAGGACCAAGATTGCGAAGGAATCTGGATCGTAGACATATTATCTCTTCTCAGTCAATGGCGGCTCATTATGAATCTGCATTGAATGGTAAAAAATGGAGCACATCGAAGAGAAAACTTAACTCGAAGAAACCCGTTGCTGACCCTCTAGGAAATGAAACAATTCAAGCGGCTGCACAAGCTTTACATCGTGATTTCTTTAATGATGTTGAAAACTTATTTGTTGGAGACGCTTCAGAAAATCGTTCAATTGGTTCCGCAAATGATATACCAGATGATTGGTCACAACGAACCTGGAGAAAACATAAAAGTTATATTAAGGCTAATTATGCATTAGATAATAGTTTCAACGTATAAAACACAAAATTATGAATAGTGAAAACATAGGTTATGAAAATGGTTTAAAAGCCCTTAAACAAGTTGAAGTGTTTCTTGCTCAAGTAGGATGGGAACCGCAACAAACTGATATAGAAGAGGTACTATTGGTGGATTTTGAATCAGAAAATATTCCTATAGCCAATGCACATTTTGATGTGCGTGTTGATTATGAACGTTTTCTCTGCTATTTCAATTTCAAGGATATAGCTGGTGAAGAACAACGTAAATATGTAATGGAATTTATTACATTGGCAAACTTCGACCTTGTAATTGGAAACTTTGAGCTTAATTTAAATACTGGTCAAGTACGTTTTAAATCAAGCGTGGATTTTACTCAACTTGAACTTAATAATACCTTTATTCGAAATACAATAAAGTGCGCAATGGATGTCGTAGAAGTTTATGGCGAGGCATTAGTTGAGGTTATTAACGGTACAAAAGAACCTATGAGAGCTTTTCAAGAAGCTGGTGTTGGATTGACGAATAGTAACGAAAAAGGGAAATTTAATTTAGAATGAATAAGAAATCATTTGGATCTCATAAAAACACAAAACAATGAAAAAAATAAGACCAAGAAAACCAAACAAGAACAAAAAGGAAGAAAGCGATGCTTTTTTTTCGAATGCAGAAAATAAAGCAAAAGAAAGTTCTGGAAGTGATAGTTTTTTCCAGGCTAAACTTGAAATAGGTGATCCCAGCAGTCCTTTTGAGAAGGAAGCTGATGCTATGGCTGATCATGTACTACAACAAAATAACGAGAAAGTACCTGGTGATGCTTTTGGAAAACAATCGGTACAACGGCAAGCAGAAGAAGAGGAACCTGCAGCTAAACGTATTCAAAGACAAGCAGAAGAGGAAGAGCCTGCTGCAAAACGTATCCAAAGACAAGCAGAAGAAGAGGAACCCGCAGCCAAACGTATTCAAAGACAAGCAGAAGAAGAGGAGCCTGCTGCAAAACGTATTCAACGACAAGCAGAGGAAGAGGAACCCGCAGCTAAACGTATTCAACGACAAGCAGAGGAAGAAGAACCTGCTGCGAAACAAATTCAACTGCAGGCAGAAGAAGAGGAGCCTGCTGCAAAACGTATTCAACGACAAACAGAGGAAGAAGAACCTGCTACAAAACAAATTCAAAGGAAAACGGATGATGAGGCAACTCAAGCCAAAGGAGAATCTAAAGAAAAAAAAGGGAAGAAAACAGAGGCTAATGCTATGGAATCTGTAGAAGCCATGATTCAGGAAACCAAAGGACAAGGTATACCGCTTCCTGAAGAGATAAAAGCAGAACTGGAGGCCGAAATGAAAGCAGATTTCACCAATGTTCGTATTCATACTGATGAAAAAGCTATCGAGCTCTCGGCGATGTTAAACGCACAAGCATTTACCCATGGATATGATATTTATTTTAATATGGGCAAATATGATCCTTATTCCAGAAGTGGGAAACATTTATTAGTACATGAATTAACACATGTTGTTCAGCAAAAAGGATAACCGTTTATGATCACTACAGAAATCAATACTTCTTTAGAATATGCCTTAACAGGTCTTAAGACGCTATTGCTAAGTAGTTTAAAGTCTTTTGAGACCAATGAGCGCTTAGAACTAGAATCTTGGGATATCACTTCATGGTCTGCTTCTCTATTACCACATTTACCTGTTAAAAAGATTAGTGATGAAGAATTGGTGATTATTACTTTGGCGTTGGCACCTCATATCCGACCTCATTATTTTGATCGACTTATTCAAAGTGTATATCCTAATGGTGGAGGATTTCCTCATTTAGGAGGGATTAGAGGAAAAGGACATCGAGGGTTTTTACCATCGGGAGAGACAGCACTCTTTCTTTTGGCGGGTGAAAACCTTGAATATCGATTTCGGATTCAGCAGCTTTTTTCTCCAGAGCACTGGTTTGCAAAAAAACAAGTGATTCGTTTGGCGGAGCCTGAAAGAAATGAACCGGCTATGAGCGGACAACTTATTCTGGATCAGGAATTTATTGACAAAATAACATTAGGTCGTATAACCAGTCCTAGTTTTAGCACAGAATTTCCTGCTGCCAAAATTACAACAGAACAGCATTGGAATGATTTAATTTTACCTAGTTCGACTTCACTTCAAATTCAGGATATTCTTATCTGGTTAAAATATAAACATGCCTTATTCGAAGGGTTAGAAATGCGTAAAAAACTAAAACCTGGATATAGAGCATTGTTTCATGGCCCACCAGGTACAGGAAAAACTTTAACCGCTAATTTATTAGGAAAACACACGAATAGAGATGTATATCGAGTGGACCTTTCTTCTGTGGTATCTAAATATATAGGTGAAACAGAAAAAAATCTTGCAAATCTTTTTAATAAAGCAGAAAATAAGGATTGGATTCTCTTTTTTGATGAAGCAGATGCGTTATTTGGAAGACGTACACAGGTACAAAACTCTCATGATAGATATGCCAATCAAGAAGTTGCATATTTACTTCAGCGAGTAGAAACATACAAGGGATTGATCATATTGGCTTCTAATTTTAGGAGTAATATAGACGAAGCTTTCGTTCGTCGTTTTCAATCAATTATTCATTTCCCGATGCCAAGAACGCAAGAGCGTTTGAGTTTATGGCAGAATGCTTTTCCCAATAAACTTATACTGGACAAGGATATAGACCTTAAACAACTTGCCCAAAAATTTGAATTGACTGGTGCAGATATTATGAATGTAGTGCAGTATGTTTGTCTTAATGTATTGGCCAAAGAAAGTCATGTAATCTCATATAAAGATATAACAGAAGGTATAAAAAGAGAGTTTGTTAAGTCTGGTAAATTCAGTTAATAATAAAAAAATAGATTCTATACAGTTAAAGAAGAAGTAACCGCTATAGAAGAGATGAATTGTGTTGTGAAATACAAAAGTTATTATTAGTTATACCCTAAAAATTACCTGTGAAGACGATCTAAGATTTCCATTACTTCGATTTTTTTGCGAACAGATACAGGTATATTCTCTCCATTTTTAAGCATAAGATATCCTCCGTCGGTTTTTATAAACGCACTAATGCATTGTAGGTTAACCAAGTGACTTTGGTGTACTCTCAAAAACTGATAACTCTTAAGCATGTCAGCAAAGTATTTTAATGTTTTGGTTACAAATATTTTTTGCCCATCTTGAAGATAGAAGATTGTATTATTACTATCAGATTCACAGCGAATAATATCGTCCAGATTTACAATAATGATTTTATCCAGAGTATGTAATGATATTTTATCGGGTTTTTGTTCTGGAGCAGATAACGTATCTTTAAGAATATTAAGGCGTTCTTTATTGGGTTGTATTTGCTCTTTGGCTCTTGCAATAGCTTGAGCTAACTCTTCATTTGAATATGGTTTTAATACATAATCTATAGCTGCAAATTTGAATGCTCGAATGGCAAATTCATCACTGGCAGTAACAAAAATTATTTTTGATTTTAAATCAGGAAATATTTCTAAGATATCAAAACCAGTACCATCACCAAGCATGATGTCTAAAAATAGAATATCTGGTTGTGTATTGCGTAATGATTTTGCCGCTTCAACAACACTTTGTGCCGTATCGACTACTTCTATTTCAGGATGATTTGATTTTAGATCACTTTTCAAAAGTTGAAGTGCATCTGGCATGTCTTCTACAATAATGGCTGTAAGCATAATAGTTTTAATAGTCGGTTTGTAATGGTATTTTAAATGCAATCTCGGTTCCTGCTACAGAATTTCCGTTTTGCATAATTTCTCTTATATTTAAAGAATCTTTTCCAGAAATTGACTCTAATCGCTCTCTGGTTACTGTTAGAGCCATTGATTGGTGATCTGTTTTGGTTTTTGCTTTTTGCGATTGAAAAATACCTTGCCCGTTATCTAATACAGTACAATGTAAAAACTCTTCAGTAGTATGAAACTGTACTTTTAATTCTCCATCTCTGCTTCCTTTTAATATCCCATGTCTAACCGCATTTTCCACAAAAGGCTGAATTAACATAGGCGGAATTAGAATTTCTTCTGGGTCTAAATCAGAATCAACTACAATATCATATGTAAATGGTTTACTAGCCATTAGCTGTTCTATTTCGACATAATGTTTGAGCGTTTGTATTTCCTGATCTAAAGTAATATAATCTTTTCTCGAATTATATAAAGTTTCTCTTAATAAAGTAGCAAATGTGTTAATGGTATTATTCATACGATTAGGATTACTGGTTCCCATTGCTTTTATACCATTAAGTGCATTAAATATAAAATGTGGGTTCATTTGTAATCGTAATGCTTTTTGTTCTAAAGAAAGTAGGTGGTTCTTCATTTCTAAGCGATTACGCTCCTCTTTGTTTTTTTGTTTCACACGCCGAACGTATGATAATGCATAGCCTCCTATAAATAATATGATCATCGCCAAAACAGCTAATTGAAACCAGCCTTTTTCATAAATGGGGCTATCAATAAAAAATTGAAAAGCAATAGGTTCACTTTCTTCCCATCGATAATTTCTGGATTGTGCTGTAAAAGCATGTGAACCATAGGCTAATCCAGCAAGATTTTGCCTATGATCAGATGACCATGGACTCCATTCAGAATTATTTAATCTCCAACGATATTCGACGTCATTAGGATGATCCAGATCAATTGTTTTATAGCTAAAAGATAATTCTGTTTGATTTGGAGTGAGTTTTAGAATGTGGTTACTATTGGCCCAAACACTTAATCGTATAGAATCCACACTACGGTAAGCGACTTCTACTTCTTCAAAATATAAACTTGGCTTGATAGTGGCTTTAGTAGTTCCGGTAGGTTGGTATTTGGTTAACCCATAAATCGCTCCAAACCATAGGTTTCCTTGTTCATCCTTGGTAACAGCATTGAGACAGGTTTCTATACCTAAAAAACCATCGTTTCGACCAAAATGAAAGATGTCTACAATATC
This sequence comes from Aquimarina algiphila, assembly GCF_947494415.1. Classification (NCBI taxonomy): domain Bacteria; kingdom Pseudomonadati; phylum Bacteroidota; class Flavobacteriia; order Flavobacteriales; family Flavobacteriaceae; genus Aquimarina; species Aquimarina algiphila. The sequence continues at coordinate 489,533 of NZ_CANLVC010000010.1, forward strand.
ATTTGATTGATTTAGTTCTATTCTGTCCACTCCACGTTCGCTTCCAGCCCACAGATTATCTTTATCATCAAATATAATTTGATAAATATTATCAGAATATGGCTTTTTTCTACCTTTTAATTTTTTAAATGCAATATCACCATCCAAATCAGACCACCAAATTCCTCTTCCGGCTGTTCCTATGTAAATCGTATTTTTATGAAAAAGAATTGAACTTATTGCGGTCGCTTGTTTTAAAACATTGCCTAAATGAGTAACCTTATTCTTCTTAATGTATCCTAAGTGTCCGTTTTGAGTTGCATACCAAATTTTACCGGTCGAATCTTGTTTCATATCTCTGATATGGAGATCATTTATGCCGTTCTTTCCTGAAAATTTTTTTAATGATAGGATACGTTTTTTCTCAGAATCATAGGTGAACCTAGATATTCCAGCAGAATACGATGCCACCCATATAGTATTATCAATGACTTCGATTGCTCTTATCCAATTTGATGGTAATCCTTTATCAGTATCAATAATATGATTTTTGATGACAGTTTTTACAATTGTATCTGTAGTTATAATTGGATCTTTATCTGCTTCTATATTTTGTATAGTATCTGTAAAAACACTATCAACCTGACTTATCTTTTTAAAAAGAATTCCTTTACCTTCTGTACCAGCCCAAATATTACCATAAATATCACTGGTGATAGTTTTAATTTTTACTTCGGATAATTGTTCTTCCTGGGGAATATTATGAATTCCTAAGGAGTCGATTTGCACTAATCCTACCTCTGAATTAGATGCCCAAATACCATTTTTTGCATTATGAACGGCATATACTCGATTTCCTTTTAAGCCGGTATTTTTATCATAATGAACAAAGTTATTTTGAAAATATTTATAAAATCCACCACCAGATGTTGCTATCCAAATATTAGATTGACGATCTAAAATACTTTTTCTTGTATGGGATACAGCTAAACCATTTTTTCGGTTGATTTTCTTTTTTTCTCTGTATTTTTCAGAATCTATTATTGTAATTCCATCGTTGTCTGTAGAAAACCATAATTCACCATCATTATGCACAGAAATATTAGTTACACGAACGGGTTTTTGAATCCAATGATTTCCATAGGTCTTTGCATTGGTATTGAGGACTAAAATCCCTTGATTAAAAGCTGCAGCAAAAACTTTATTATTATGAAAAATAGCTGCAGTAAAATCGTAAGCGCTATGCCGTTCTATAATACCGGCATTTTGCTTGATATCATTTAATTTCCAGAGTCCCTTATTGGTCGCAACCCAAAATAGTCTACCATCAAATACAATATCATTAATGATACTGGTATTGATTTTGGTATTGAGGTTTATTTTGATTAACCCTAGACTTTTACGATACTCATAAATACCAATATTAGTGGCCAAGTAGATTTTATCTTCTATTAAGCATATTTTATTGATACGAGGCCCTTCAAGATTAGTAAATCTATTTTTTGTTTTAATGCTAAGCCCGTTTTTTGTACCAATAAATAGACTATCGTTTACAAAAGCCAAGGAGTGAATGTAGTTAGATTGTAATCCGTCATTTTCATTCCAGATCTTAAATTCATCGCCATTAAATCTACAAAGACCACCTCCCTGAGTTCCTAGCCAAAGATATCCAATTTCATCCTGTATAATATCGTAGACTTGTGATTGAGATAACCCATCTTCTAATGTATATGCTCTAAGTTGATTGTTTTGTGCAGATAACGAGCTGATAAAATTAAATATCAGAAAAAAGATAAGGTAGGTGAATAAACGGTTTGTGTTCACAAAAGATTGATCTGGTTAATAGCAAATATAATCAAACTGTTTTTTTGGTCTGGGGTGTAATTAATTTAAATGTAAAAAAACCGACACCACCTGTTAAGGTGGGTCGGTATAATAAACAAAAGTTTCCCCCTTTTTGTTTATCAGATTGAGATTACCGTTAGGATTTAATTAATACCCAGTAATAGCGGTTGTCTTTGAATCTTGAACAACACCGTTATTCCAGGCAAAGCTTTGTTTTAGGTTTACGTATTTAATATCTTTTACTGTTTCTTTATAAAATGTTTGTGTTTCTAGGATATTACCTTTAATACCGTATTCTTGGTTAGGAAATATATATTGAAAATCTGTATCAGAATTTTCACAGTATACATTTCTAAGTTCAGGAAGCGCTACAATTGTATTATCTTCTTTAACCATATAATAATATGCTTCTACATGTGCACAACATGCCAAGTATTCAATCTCCATCTTAATCACCTCAGAGATCCCTTCTAGTCCAGGGTTCTCTAAGGTGGTTATGAAGATATCCTCAAAAAGTTCTGTGTCCTCAATTGTAAGGGTAGATATTTTTTGTGAATCATCTTCTGAACGAACCAGATTAATAACATATGAGGGGTGTTCTTGATCCTGATTCATAATTTCAGTAGTTACCAAAAAATTCTGGGTTTCTGCAAAACCTTGCTGAGCGTTAACAAATTGAAAACTTTGGAATAGAATAATGATTATGGCAACATTTTTCATAACAGCTTATTTTGAGGTTGGCTATTTGATGATAAAAGTAGTTCCTTAAGTTGTTTTAAAAGATACGGTTTTAGTATTCGTAACGATCTAATTAGAATTCGTTTTGTGCAGAATAATTCTTAAGTTTTAAAAAATTAAAAAAACAAACTTTGATAATATACTCATATGATGTATTTGAATTGTTTTATAATGATACTATACTTTAAAATCAGATTTTCAGCGTCTATTTTGTTAAATTATATGTACTTATAACTTGAGGTTGATTAGGCAATTTTTTGTATCTTCAATCATGCTTGGTGCTATCTTTTTAATAGAGTTTAAGATGTTGTTTCGGTTAATTTGTGGTGATTTTTTATTAGGTAATAACAATAATTGTTTTGTTTTTTGGGAAATGAAAAAATAAATAAATATAGATTTATTGAGTTAGAGTATTAAGAGAAAAACATGAAAAATGAAAACAATACAGTATCGCTCACGTGGGCAGGATGTTCATTATTTAGAAGAGATTTTAACAAAACTAGGATACAAAGTATTTGTATCCAACTTTTTTGGAAAAGATACCGATTTGGCAGTGAAGAACTTCCAGAGTGAGCATAATCTTGTTGTCGATGGCATTGTAGGGCTCAAAACATGGTCAAAACTTATAGAAGTAAAAAAAGATTTAACTGCGTTTAATGATAAATTTTTATCAGAACAGGATACAAAAGATTTTGCAAAACAATTTGGTTTAGAACTTGCAATGGTAAAAGCGGTTAATGAAATAGAAAGTAATGGAAAAGGGTTTTTGGTCTGCGGTAGACCAAGAATTTTATTCGAAGGTCATATATTTTGGAGGCAGCTAGACAAGAGAGGAGTAAATCCATCTCAATATGTTTCAGAAAGAACCAAGGATGTATTGTATAAAAAATGGACTAAAATTCATTATAGAGGAGGCCCTGGTGAATATGATCGCTTAGAAAAAGCAGCAGGAATATCTGATCTATCAGCTTTTCATGAAGCTGCGTATAGTGCTGCTTCATGGGGGGCATTTCAGATCATGGGATTTCATTATTCATCCTTAGGGTATTCGTCTATAGATCAATTTGTTTCAACTATGTATGAGCATGAAAGAGAACATCTTAAAGCATTTGGTAAATTTATAGAAATTACTCCTTTTAAGGGTAAAAAACTCATAGATTGGATTAAAGAAAAGAATTGGGCAAGATTTGCAGAAGGGTATAATGGCCCTGGTTATAAAAAGAATAAGTACGATGTGAAATTAAAGAATGCTTATCTAAAATATAGGAGTAATGAGTAGCACTTATAAAAATAAAAATTAAAAAAAATATTAAGGTTTTTATATTTTTGCTCTTATGATCGATAACCTTGAAAACGAATTTTTTGGGATTGGAATTCAAAACGGAAAAACACCAGAGAACCTTGGAGTACTTTGGCGTTCTGCACAAAATATGGGTGCAAGTTTTATTTTTACCATTGGTAACCGATATGCAAAACAAGCCAGCGATACCCACAATGCGGTAAAGTCAATGCCTTACTTTCACTATGATACCTTTGACGACTTCTATCATCATTTACCTAAAGGAGCTATGTTGATTGGAGTAGAACTTACTGATAAAGCAGAACCATTAGAGACATTTAAGCACCCAAAACGATGCGTATATTTATTAGGCGCAGAAGATCATGGATTATCAAAAAAAGCTATTGAAAAATCCAGATTTATTGTCAAATTTAGATCAGAGTTAAGCCTCAATGTTGCTGTAGCAGGAAGCATAGTTATGTATGATAGAGGAATTAATAAACCAAGATTTATTAGAGCCTCAGAATGAATTTTGACAGAAGTATAATTCTTTATATTCGAAATACAATTTTTGTTACTACCTTTAATACTTATGTTTAAAACACTAGAAGGTTTTGTTTCAGATTTTAGTTCCTGGGTTTGGGATTGGCCCTTATTAATTCTTCTTATAGGAGGCGGAGTTTTTTTTTTAATCTACTCTCGATTTACTCCTTTTTTCTATTTTAAACATGCAATTCAGGTACTAAGTGGTAAATATGATGATGAAAAAGCCCCTGGTCAATTAAATCATTTTCAGGCATTATCTTCTGCTATTGCTGCAACTGTGGGTATGGGGAATATTAGTGGAGTAGCTATAGCAATAGTTGCTGGTGGTCCGGGAGCTGTTTTTTGGATGTGGATTAGTGCTTTGATTGGCATGGCTACCAAATTTTATACCTGTTCACTAGCCGTAATGTATAGATCAGAAGATGATGATGGTAATTTGCTTAGTGGTCCTATGTATGTAATTACTAAAGGACTGGGTCAACAATGGAAACCCCTTGCAATAGTATTCGCATTAGCAGGGTTAGTAGGAACATTGCCAGCATTTACAGCAAATCAACTAACACAAACATTGGTGGATGTGCTGGATTGGAATGATAGTGATAAATGGTATATAGGGTTTTCGTTAGCAGGGGTTGCATCTATTGTTATTCTTGGTGGAATTAAGAGAATTGGTAATGTTGCTAGTAAGTTAGTTCCTTTTATGGTGGTATTATATTTTATAACCGTGATTGCGATTTTGATCATTCAGATGGAGAAAGTACCAGCAATGTTTACCTTAATTTTTTCTGATGCCTTTTCAGGGAAAGCCGTTGCAGGAGGTGCTTTGGGGTATTTGATTAAAACAGGAGTTAAAAGAGCAGCATTTTCTAACGAAGCAGGAATAGGAACTGCACCAATGATGCATGGTGCTGCAAAAACTAATGAACCTATTAGAGAAGGTTTGGTAGCAATGATTGGTCCGGCAATAGATACATTATTGGTGTGTACACTAACCGCTCTGGCCATACTTTCTACCGGAGTATGGCAAAGTACAAACGATAACGGTATCTCATTAACATTAGAAGCTTTTAATACCGTATTACCTTATGGTCTGGGTGATATTGTAGTAATTATTATGGTCTCAGTGTTTGCATTATCTACACTATTCTCTTATTCCTATTATGGAACCACATGCCTAGGGTTTTTAACCAAACCCAAATATGGGAAATACTATAATTACATATACATTCTATCTATTATAATTGCGGCCGTAGTAAAAATAGAATTTGCAATTAATCTTATCGATAGTGCTTTTGCAATCATGGCTATCCCTACTGTTATTTCTGCACTGTTATTGGCTCCAAGAGTAAATAAAATGGCAAAAATATATTTCCAAAAACTAGAAAATAAATCAATATAAAATTTAACAAACGAAAATACTAAGATTCTATTTACGGACTATAAATTCGCTTCTCCTGTTCTTTTGATGTTCTTCCTCAGTACAAGGTACATTATTAGTACAGTCATTTATTAATTTTCTTTCTCCATAGGCTTTTCCTCGAATACGTCGCCAGTAAATCCCACCATTTTCTATAATGTATTTCACAGTGGTTCTCATTCTTTTTACACTTAGTTTTTTATTGTACCAATAACTTGATCTACTATCTGTATGTGATCTAACCTCAATCTTTAGTTCTGGATACTTATTCATTGCAGAAATAATTTTTTGTAATTCTACCTCGGCTTCTGGTTGAATTGAAGAATCATCAATACTAAAATATATAGGTTGAAGTTGTAAAACCTTGGATAAATCATCTCCAATATTGATTCCTACAGAAGTGAGTAATATTTCTGTAGCTTTTATAGGATCAAGTGGTATTGAAATATCATGGCCCAATTCGAAAACATCGGTAGTTTTTAGCACTACGTCTTGCGATATAAACCCATCTAATGATGCAGATACAATATATTCTGTATTACAAGGCACGTCAACGGCGTATTCACCTTGATCGTCTGATGTAGTTTGAACAATTATATTTCCAATGATATCGGTTATGGTAATATTCACATTAGGTAAATTCTCATTCGTATAACTGTTGGTAATATTTCCTTTAATGTATTGTTTACATGAAGTAATTAATTCTTCTGTTTGTTTAAAACTATAAATGTCATCATTCCCTTTGCCCCCTTTTCGATTACTGGCAAAATAACCAATTCGTATATCTTCATTAAGTACAAAACTGAAATCATCTTTTGGACTATTCACAGGTTTTCCCACATTATAAGCAGTATTGTAGATTGATTCCTCTGGGACAGATACAAAAATATCCAACCCTCCCAAACCGACATGTCCATCACTAGAGAAGTATAGTCTTCCACTATTACTTACATACGGGAAAGTTTCTCTACCTTCGGTATTAATACCTTCTCCAAGATTCTCTGGAGTACCAAATCTTCCGTTATCGAGTACATCAACCACAAATAGATCAGATTTACCTAACGAACCGGGCATATCACTGGCAAAATACAGTTTACTTCCATCTGCATTAAGTGAAGGGTGTGATACAGAATATTCATCACTACAAAAAGGTAATTCTTCTATATTTACCCATTTCCCATCTTGTAAAGAAGCTTTGTATAGTTTTAATAAAACAACTCCTTTTTTATTAGTTCCTATTTTATTGTTGGTATAATTGTTACGCGTAAAATAAACTGTTTTTCCATCTTTGCTAAAACTAGTTGAGGATTCATGAAATTTGGTATTAATCTTACCAGGAAGTTTTTTTATGCCTTCTAGACTAATTTGATCTTCTTTTATTGTCGAGGAGAATAAATCCAAAAAAGGCATTTCGTTCCACCCGTGCAGCTTTGAACTATTTGTTTTTTTACTTCTGGATGAAGCAAAAACTATTTGATTTTGATTATTAAAACTTGGGGCATATTCAGAATTTTCAGAATTTATACTCAGGGGGTAAATATTGTATTTTCCCGATTGCATTTCAATAAAATTCAAATAATCTCTCTTGTTGATAAAGGAACGGGCACGTTTATCGTTTCCTGTTAGTGTATTGAACTCATCCATGACCTTGTCAGCTTCGCTATAAAGTTCGATACTTTTTAAACTTTGAGCATATCTAAATAGATATTCTGCATCCAGATCTTTGGGGTATTCTTTAAATAATTTTTTATACCATATAACAGAACCTTCAAGATCACCTGTAAAATAATATGAATCGGCTAATTTACTATAAAGATTTTGTGATGAGTATCCACGTTCTGCTACATCCAGGTAAATCGCACGTGCATCGATGTACTTAAAAGCTTTGAAATTTTGATTTGCTTTAGCAAGAAGTTTATTTTGGTCTTGAGCGTTAAGATTAAAGGATAATGAAAGTATAATAATACATGATTGTATTATGACTCTTTTTTTTAAAATCTGTAAAGAAATTAATTGTTGTACTTCCAAATTGTCCCGATTTTTAATAATAAAAAAATGTTTTCACGGGGTTTTTGAAAACGTAATAGAACTAAATTTAGGAAAAAAACAATTAAAAAGTTAATTCCTTGATGATACTTACTAACGATTTTTTGTAAATAGATGTTAACAAAATAGAGATGAACTCAATTATCTTTTGATCAATTACTTTCTTGTTGAATATTCATCTACCTTTGCATTAAAATTGATTACTATGACTCATAAAGCAGGTTTTGTAAATATTATTGGTAACCCTAATGTGGGGAAGTCTACATTAATGAATGCTTTTATTGGTGAAAAATTATCCATTATTACTTCCAAAGCACAGACTACAAGGCATAGGATTTTGGGTATTGTTAACGGAGATGATTTTCAGGTAATTTTATCTGACACTCCCGGAATAATAAAACCGGCATATGAGTTGCAAGAATCAATGATGGGGTTTGTTAAATCTGCTTTTGAAGATGCCGATGTACTTATTTATATGGTCGAAATAGGTGAAAAAGAACTGAAAGATGAAGCTTTTTTTAATAAAATTAAAAATGCTAAAATTCCGGTGATCTTATTATTAAATAAAATTGATCAATCCAATCAGGAACAATTAGAAGAGCAAGTTCAATTCTGGGCAGAAAAAGTACCTAATGCAGAGTTATATCCAATATCAGCATTAGAAAATTTTAATGTTAGGGAGGTGTTTGATCGTATTGTTGAGCTATTGCCAGTATCTCCGGCATTTTATCCAAAGGATCAACTCACCGATAAACCTGAACGATTTTTTGTAAATGAAGCTATTCGAGAGAAAATCTTACTTTACTATAAAAAAGAAATTCCTTATGCTGTAGAAATTGAGACAGAAGAGTTTTTTGAAGAAGAAAGTATTATTAGAATCCGATCTGTAATTATGGTAGAACGTGATTCTCAAAAAGGAATTATAATTGGTCATAAAGGATCAGCTTTGAAAAAAGTAGGGACAGAAGCACGTAAAGAACTCGAGAAATTTTTTGGCAAAAAAATACATATAGAACTATATGTGAAAATTAATAAAAACTGGCGTAGTAACGAGCGACAATTAAAGCGTTTTGGATATAATCAATAATTCAGCGATTATATAGTATTATTGTTGTTTAAGATGTAATTAGTTGTAAGATAGTGGTTTGTGAGAATTTTGAGGTTTTTGTAAACTATTTTTATGGTAATGCCGTAGTTTGTGTGGTGAATTTTACCGTTTATCGGTTTTATCAATTTTTTCATGGATTTTAGATGGTTTATATTTAATTTCGTCTTCCAAATTTAATGTAAAAACGCCCCAAGCTATGAATACATTTTACTTCTTCACAAACAAACCTATAGTACAAATTAGTAAAGATTTATTCTGGTAATACTAGTAAATAGTTTTGATAAATCATTCTTATCAAAAACATATTTAATTGTGTTATTACCATAAAATTATACTTGGATAATGCGTTTTTTTGAATTTTATAAAAAAAATCAATCTTAAAAACCGTCAAAATGCTCAACAGTTTTAGAAAAAAAGTAACCAAAATTACACTATTCTCTTTTGTGTTAGTTTACGTTTTTACATTCTCTTCGGGGTTTATAGAAGCAGACTATAAAAATAGTGTTGAAGAAAAGACCTCTACAGTTAATACTTGTGATAATCCACTTAATAATGCTTTAGAATATAATGCATTTGTAAGATATGAAACCCATCTTAAAAACGGAGATACGGAAGGCTCCATTGCAATGGGTGGAGACCTCACAATGAAAGGAATTATTACCGTTGCAGCTCATACAGCCGGAATTAATTATTTTAATGGAGATAGTGAAGCTTCTTCTTTGGTGGTTGCAGGAAAGATCATGTATAATTCGGGAGAAGGAATACACCTTAATAAAGGATTTGTCAAAATAGGAGATAGTTATGGATCCTCAGTTTTTGATAGAGACCTTAATAATGCATCTGTAAATACAAGATTAACCTCTGGAGGTTATGAAGCAATTCCAAGAGTACAAGTGCAAAGAAAACAATTGGCAACTTCTGTTGGTCATAGTGATTTAATAGATTTTGAAACTGCGTTTGAAGGATTTGAATCTACATCCTTAGCATTTAGTCTTTTAGACGCTACCTTAGAAGTAGATCAAAACAATAAAATTAATCTTACTTCTGGTCAAGTAAATGTGCTAAATCTTACAGGAAACAAAATTCTTAATATGCCTTACCTAACATTTGAAAATGAGCCAGATGCAAGTACTCCGCTTATTATAAATGTAGACGCATCTGGTGATTTTGAATGGAATGTTTTTAATATCAATAGCATAGGGGATCAGCATGGTAGTTTTATTATCTGGAATTTCTTTAATGCATCATCTGTAACGCTTAAAGGCGGAGGTACTTTAGTAGGTTCTTTATTTGCTCCAAAAGCAGATGTAATTAAGGATTCTTCAGGAAATATAAATGGTCAGGTAATAGCAAAAAACTATTATCATAATCAGGGAGAATTGCATCAGCATGCTTTTAAGGCCTGTATAGATACGCCTTCAACAGTTTGTGAGTTGTCCGTTAACGCTGGAGATGACACAGAAATTTGTCGTGGTCAAAGAGTAACACTTACTGCTTCAATTTCTGATGCATCCATATGTGATGATTGTGAGTCATATAGCATTGAGAATACAGTTCGATGTGGAAAAGGAAATCTTTACGTACTTTGGTTAAAAGATGAAATAAATAATACAATAAAGAGATTTTCTAATGTTGATCTGGAGTGGAAAGAACTAGCTAATGGAACAGCTACTCTAACAGGTACTGTAGTGGATAATGATGATCCTTTGATTACATTAGAAGTTGATGTAACCTATTCTGGAAAAACGATAACAGCACCTGCTGGGAGCCCTAAAAATCACTTTTGTAATTCAGAAAGTACCAGTGGATGGATTTATTATACCGATGTTTCTGGTTCTGTTACTCAGACCGATGGTTCTTGGTCATTTGATATTTCCCGAAGAGGTCCGGCTTTTCAATTGGGTAATGGAGCAAATATAACTGAAGAAGAAGTTGGTAAATATGGAGGGTCTGGTTGGTTTGATACTACAGATAGTAATTTTAATGTAGGAGATTTTAATATTAATATTGGAGAATGTAGTTCTACGGGTAATAGTGATGTAAGTTATTTGTGGTCTACAGGAGCCACTACACCGTCAATTGTGGTTACTGGCCCTGGAACATACACCGTTACTGTTAAGGATTGTGAAGATTGTGAAGCTTCTGATACGGTAGAAGTTCGCACAGGTAATCCACCATCTGTAACTGCTGGAGAGGATCAGCAAATTTGTGCTGGGCAGGAAGTTACGCTCACTGCAGAAGTAGATAAAAATGGAGATTGCTCTACACCAGATGGAATTGCTTATTTGTGGTCTACAGGAGAAACCACAAAAAGTATTACAGTATCTCCAGAGGAAGATACAGAATATATAGTAACTATAAATGATTGTAGATCTTGTGGCGGTGCCACGGATAAAGTGTTAGTTTCTGTTTCTTCTGACTTGTCAATAGATCTTGGAGCAGATGGATTAATATGTTCTGGATTAACTGTAGTGCTTTCTTCACCCATTGATGCCGATTCATATCTTTGGTCAACAGGAGAAACGACTAAATCTATTACCGTGAGAGTATTAGACACAACGGTATATTCTCTTGAAGTAAATAAAGGAGGTTGTGTTGCTTCAGATGAAATAAAGATTTTTACCAGGATTTGTGAAGGAGGAATCTTACCAAGGAACAAAACTGTAGAGGTGTATCCAACCGTTTTAGAACCTACAGGAAATGTGTCATTAAATATGAAATCTAAAACTAATCAAGAGGTTAGAATTTCTATTCATGATCTCTCTGGAGCTGCTGTTGGACCTGTAATTATTAGAAATATGCCTCAGGGAGATGAAACGATAGATGTAAGTCTTACTCAGTTCTCAAAACTTTCTTCAGGAATGTATATCATGAAGATCACTGGAGAAACAGGAACTACCACACAAAGATTGATTATACAGTAGATATTTTAAAATATACTATGTTTTAAAGCCTGCTATAAAATAGCGGGCTTTATGTTTTATATAGAATCCAGATAAGTCATTAATATTCTTAATTTATCCTTAGCATAACGTTAAGGATAAATTTGTTGTTAACATTTGAGGTTTTAATCACATAAAATAACATCAACAATGAAAATTTTTAACAAAACTGCTCTTTTTGCAGCGGTTGTATTAGGGGCATTTAGTTCATGTGACATAGATGATTACCAAGGAGGAGGTGGTAACGGTGGAAATAACAAATTAACGTTTAAAAAAATTGGAGGTTTCAGTAATGGAACAGGAGATGAAGGGTTTGCAGAGATTTCTGCTTTTGATGCCAATACAGGAAAACTGTTTGTAGTGAATCCAAATGATGCAGAACTATCGGTTTGGGATATATCAAATCCTGGAACCCCAATTCAAGGGAGTGATATAGCATTAACAGGTATTCCAAATAGTGTTGCAGTTCATGATGGAATTGTAGCTGTAGCATTAGAAAATGCAACAAATAAACAAGCAAATGGAGTAATTGCAACATATGATTCAGATTCACAAGTATTACTTAATACCTATGAAGCAGGAGCATTACCAGATATGGTCACGTTTAGCCCTAACGGTAAATATATTGTAGCTGCAAATGAAGGAGAACCAGATGATTTGTATGTTAATGACCCAGAAGGCTCAATTACTATAATAGAGGTAGAAAATGGTCAGGTTTTTAATATTGGTTTTACGGCTTTTAATGGTCAGGTGATCGGTAACCATTTTCGTGTATTTGGACCTGGTGCTACTTTAGCACAGGATATAGAACCAGAGTATGTAGCCATTTCTAATGATTCTAAAATGGCATATGTAACGTTACAAGAAAATAACGGAATAGCAATTGTTAATTTACAAACTAAAACAATTACAGATATTATTGGATTAGGTGTGAAGAATTATAATCTAGAAGATAATCAAATAGATGCTAGTGATAAAGATGACATTGTAGGGAATTTTCAAAATTGGCCAGTTTTTGGATTTTATCATCCCGACGCAATTACATTTGCAAAAATAAAAGGAGGAAGATATTTAATAACAGCAAATGAAGGAGATGCTAGAGACTATGACGGTTTTTCTGAAGAAGAAAGAGTAAAGGATCTTACTCTAGATCCTGTGGCTTTTCCAAATGCAGAAACATTACAGTTGGATGAGAATTTAGGAAGACTGAAAACCACTACAGCAAATGGGGATATAGATGGAGATGGTGATTTTGATGAAATTTATGGATATGGAGCAAGGTCATTTACAATATGGTCCACTTCTGGATCTGTTATCTATGATAGCGGAGACCAAATAGGAAAAACTATTTTTGACTTGGATGCGGGAGCATTTAATAATAACGAAGGAGGAGCTGCAGATAAAAGATCTGATGATAAAGGAGCTGAGCCAGAAGCAGTAGAAACATTAAAGGTAGGTAATAAAACATTGTTATTTGTAGGGTTAGAAAGAACAGGAGGAGTAATGATTTATGATATTTCTAATCCATCTCATCCAGAGTTTTTAGAATGGATAAGAGATGATATAGATATTTCTCCAGAAGGATTAACAGTTGTTAGAGCCGAAGATAGCCCTGTAGATAAGGATTTAGTCATTATTACTAATGAGGTTTCTAATACTGTAGCGATTTATGAAATAAGCCAGGAAGACGATTAAATAACATCCATAAAAACTTTGTTGTTTTACAGTAACCAACTTGACCGTATTACTTGGTATATTTGATATAAGTAATTATTTCACTGACTGACTATCAATTATGAAAAGTTCATAGGCCTAAAACATTGGCTTGTGGACTTTTTATTTTTTGGACGACTTTCTAATGATATTGAAATCAAATCAAAATATGTATAGTATTGCTTAAATAAAAAGTCTAATTTTGCAAAAATTTTAGAATAAATATCAATGAGTGGTATAGTAGCAATTGTAGGACGCCCAAATGTTGGCAAATCAACATTCTTTAATCGGTTGATTCAAAGGAGAGAAGCTATAGTAGATGCAGTTAGTGGAGTTACTCGAGATCGTCATTATGGAAAAAGTGATTGGAATGGAGTAGAATTTTCGTTGATAGATACTGGAGGATATGTTGTAGGTAGTGATGATGTTTTTGAGTCTGAAATTGATAAACAAGTAGAGTTGGCAATTGATGAAGCAGATGCTATTATATTTATGGTTGATGTAGAATCCGGAATAACCGGGATGGATGAAGATGTAGCTAATTTACTTCGCAGAGTGAATAAACCAGTTTTTTTAGCTGTAAATAAAGTGGATAATGGTCAAAGGGCAGCAAATGCAGTTGAATTTTATAATCTGGGGCTTGGAGAGTATTATACTATAGCTAGTATTAACGGGAGTGGTACAGGAGAACTTTTGGATGAATTGGTAAAAGCACTACCTGAAAAAGATGAAGATGAAGATGATGAATTACCACGATTTGCAGTGGTGGGAAGGCCTAATGCAGGAAAGTCTTCATTTATTAATGCTCTAATTGGAGAAGATAGGTATATTGTTACTGATATTGCAGGAACTACCCGAGATGCTATTGATACAAAGTATAACCGTTTTGGATTTGAGTTTAATCTTGTAGATACAGCAGGAATTCGACGTAAATCAAAAGTAAAGGAGGATCTTGAATTTTATTCTGTAATGAGATCAGTTCGAGCAATTGAACATAGTGATGTGTGTTTGATCGTTTTGGATGCTACAAGAGGGTTTGATGGGCAGGTACAGAATATTTTCTGGTTAGCAGAGCGTAACCGTAAAGGAGTAGTGATTCTAGTAAATAAATGGGATCTTATAGAGAATAAAGAAAGTAACACTCTTAAAGATTTTGAAAAATATATCCGCAAACAAATAGAACCTTTTACAGATGTTCCTGTTGTATTTATTTCTGCATTAACAAAACAACGATTGTTTAAGGCTATAGAAACTGCTGTAGAGGTATATAAAAATAGATCTAAGAAGATCAAGACAAGTGAATTAAATGATACTCTATTACCAATTATAGAACGTAATCCGCCTCCAGCGTACAAAGGTAAATATGTAAAAATAAAATATATTACACAATTACCTACTCCACAACCGCAATTTGCATTTTTCTGTAACTTACCTCAATATATAAGAGACCCTTACAAGCGTTTTATAGAAAATCAACTTCGTAAAGAATTTGATTTTAATGGAGTTCCAGTTTCAGTATATTTTAGGAAGAAATAAAGTGTTTAATTAGATTGAGGAAGGTAAGAGGATTTTAATTTTTGTTATTCTAAAGCTGTTCTTTTATTTTGAGCAATTGGCCTTTGATAGATTCTAATTTCCGGATAATGTCAAAACTATCTAAGGTTTCTTGTTTTTGTTCTTTAAGATGGATCTTAGCACCTTCTAGTGTAAACCCTCGTTCCTTTACCAAATGATATATTAATTCGAGATTTTTAATATCTTCTGGAGTGAATTTTCTATTACCCTTAGCATTTTTTTTAGGTTTTATGATATCAAATTCTTTTTCCCAAAAACGGATTAACGAGGCATTTACATCAAATGCTTCTGCTACTTCTCCGATACCATAATACATTTTTTTTGGTAAGTCTACATACATAATAGTTATTCTTTTTGTTGTGTAAAACTTCCGTCATCTTCAAAAATCAGCTTACTTTCAGGAAAATCTTTTTCGGTAAGTTGTTTAATTTCCTTTAAAGCCCTCTTTTTGTCATCTAAAAAAGGATAGACCTCGTCTATCTGTTTAGCAGAATGCAACATTCCTTTTATAAAATCACCATCAGAATTAATTTCAATTTCTGCTATAGGTGCATACCCCTTAATTCCACTTAAATTAAATCTCGAATAGGTGCAAAAATTACCCAGACTGTATGCAATAAATTTATTTTTATACACTTCAAATGCTCTGGAAACATGTGGTCCATGCCCTAAAATAATATCAGCGCCTACATCAATCAGCGTATGAGCAAAACGATAAACATCTCCACGATCTTCTCCATAAAATCGCTCTGTCTTTCTAGGCACATGAGTGTGATCAGAACCCTCGGCACCGCCATGAAAAGAAACAATCACAATATCTACTTTCTCTTTGAGCTCAGTTACGATTTTTTTTGCATTGGTTAAGTTATGAATTTTTATGCAATCTTTATTGGGGGCAAATGCACAAAATCCATATTTAATTCCATTTTTTTCAAAAATAGTAGAAGGTTGAGCAAATACACCTGCATAGGCAATGTTATGTTTTTCGAGTGTTTTTGAAGTGTTTTTTATACCTATTTCTCCAAAATCCCCAATATGATTATTTGCAATGCTCATGACATCAAATCCTGTTTCTTCGAGATATTTTCCAAAGTACTCGGGAGATCTAAAGGAGTAACATTTTGATGGATCAGAACAGCGCTTTGCATTCTCTCCTTCATCCGTAAGTGTACCTTCCAGATTACCAAATAGAATATCAGCTTTAGTGAGAATTGAGTTTACATCATCAAAAGGTCCTTTTCCGTCAGGAGGTAGATAACTATTATTAGGGAAGTCGGTTCCCATCATAATATCACCAACGGCCATAATTTTAATAGTTTTGGATTTTGCAAGTTTCAATTGAGTGTTCTCAACTATAACAGACATCGAATCCAATACTTCTTTTGAATATTTTTGTGCTTGAATAGTAAAACAGAAGCCAAAAATTAAGACAAGAAGAAGTAATTTGCGCATAGAGGTTAGTCTAAGGTTTCGTTAATTAGATTAGAAGCTTTAAGCATTTCACTGAATTCTTCAGAAGTTAAACTTCCGTAGTAAAAATTACGAGGATTAATACGTTCACCATCTTTGAAAATCTCATAATGTAGATGTGGTGCTACAGATCTTCCTGTGCTTCCTACATATCCAATAACATCTCCACGTTTTACTGTTTGACCCTTTTTTACATTGTATTTACTTAGGTGGGCATATAGACTAACATAGTTAAAACCATGATCAATACGTATATGTCTTCCGTATCCAGTAGAATTAGCATCAGCACGCGTAACAACACCATTACCAGAGGCATAGATAGGAGTACCAGTATTAGCAGAAAAATCCATACCATAATGAAATTTTCTTGCTTTCGTAAAAGGGTCACTCCTCCATCCGTAACCAGAAGCCATACGTCTTAAATCAGAATTACGTATGGGTTGAATAGCTGGTATGGTAGCTAGTAATTCTTCTTTTTGTTCTGCCAAAGTTGCAATTTCATCTAGAGATTTAGATTGAACAACAATTTGTTTGGTTAATTTGTCAATTCGCTCACTACTCTTAATAATAATATCAGAATTATTAAATCCTTCTAGATTCTTATATCGATTTACTCCTCCAAATCCAGCATTCCTAAGTTCTTCTGGGATAGGATTAGCGCCGAAATAAAGGCGATAAATATTGTCATCACGTTCTGCGATTTCTTTTAATATAACTTCATCACGTTTCAATCGTTGATTCATTAAATCATATTGAAGTTGCATGTTCTCTAATTCTCTTTTGTATGCTTTTTCTTTAGGAGTTTCTAATTGAGGAATGTTAAGATAAATTAAGAGAAGGACAAAACCAGCTAAAAAAGAACCGATAACCCCTAATGCAGCAATACCAAATTTGCGACCTTTCTTTTGCTCTATTCTGCGATAAGAAAGAGTCTCACTATCATAGTAATATTTAACCTTTGACATAATCTAAAATATGCTATTTTTGCAGGATATCAACCAATATGTAGTTCTTAAAGAACCTAAACACAGCAACAAATATAGTAAAATGTTATAAAGTCAGGAAAAAACTGACAAATATCGGTTGAGTATCTTTTTTACGAAAGTGATTTAATATGTTGGTTATGAGTAAAAAAGGTGTTTTTTTGATTAGTATAATAATATTCAGATTTAGAATTTATAAAATTTAAAAGCGTGAAATCCCAAGAAGTAAGAAATCAATTTTTAGAGTTTTTTGAATCAAAAAAACATAGCATTGTAGCCTCAGCACCAATGGTGATTAAGGATGACCCTACATTGATGTTTACCAATGCTGGGATGAACCAATTTAAAGAGTTTTTTCTGGGGAATGGTATTCCGAAAAATAATCGTTTAACAGATACCCAAAAATGTTTACGAGTAAGCGGTAAACATAACGACTTAGAAGAAGTTGGTATGGACACGTATCATCATACGATGTTCGAGATGCTAGGGAATTGGAGTTTTGGTGATTATTTTAAGAAAGAAGCCATTCAGTGGGCTTGGGAATTGTTGACCGATGTTTATGGTATAGATAAAGATATACTCTATGTTTCTGTTTTTGAAGGAGCAAAAGACGAAAATCTTGAGATGGATCAGGAGGCTTATGATTTATGGAAAGACATTGTTCCTGAAGATCGAATCATCATGGGAAATAAAAAAGATAATTTCTGGGAAATGGGTGATCAGGGACCTTGCGGACCTTGTTCTGAGATTCATGTTGATATACGTTCTGCAGAAGATAAAGCTAAGGTTTCTGGTCGTGATTTAGTCAATGCAGATCACCCACAGGTTGTAGAAATATGGAATCTGGTTTTTATGCAATATAATAGGAAGGCCAACGGATCTTTAGAAAAACTGCCATCCCAGCATGTGGATACAGGAATGGGATTCGAACGCCTGTGTATGGTATTGCAAGGAGTGAAATCGAATTATGATACTGATGTTTTTACTCCTTTAATCAGAGAGATTGAAACAATTACAAATTCTACATATGATAAAGATAGCTTACCAACTGATGAAGAAGGAAAAGTTAGTGTGGCGATTAGAGTGATAGCCGATCATGTTAGAGCGGTGTCATTTTCTATTGCAGATGGTCAATTGCCTAGTAATAATGGAGCTGGTTATGTAATTCGTAGAATTTTACGAAGAGCTATTCGATATGGTTTTACTTTTTTAAACACAAAAGAACCATTTATCTATAAATTGGTTGAAACATTAAGTAAGCAAATGCGTGATGCTTTTCCAGAATTAAAAACGCAAAAGAATTTAATCGTTAATGTAATTAAAGAAGAAGAACAATCTTTTTTAAGAACCTTAGATCAAGGGTTGGTATTATTAGACAATGTTATTAAAGAAACTAAGGGTAAAATTATTTCTGGAGAAAAGGCCTTTGAATTATATGACACCTTTGGTTTTCCTATTGATTTGACAGCTTTAATCTTAAGTGAACAAGGTTATGAATTGGACGAAAAAGGGTTTAAAGCAGAACTTCAAAAACAAAAAGATAGATCAAGAGCTGCTTCTCAAGTTTCTGCAGGAGACTGGGAAGTATTGTTAGAAGGTACAGAAGAAGAGTTTATAGGGTATGATCATCTTACTACAGAAGTAAAACTTACAAGATATCGTAAAGTGAAGAGTAAGAAAGATGGAGAATTGTATCAATTGGTCTTCAATAAAACTCCGTTTTATCCAGAAGGAGGAGGGCAAGTTGGTGATAAAGGGTATCTAGAGGTGCCTAATGGAGATGTGGTATATATTATTGACACTAAAAAAGAGAATAATCTGATCATTCATTTTACTAAAAATTTACCAAAACATCTTGATAAGACATTAACAGCAGTGGTGGATGAAAAACAACGATCCAGATCTGCGTCTAATCATACAGCAACACACCTTATGCACCAGGCTTTAAGAACGGTTCTAGGAACGCATGTAGAGCAAAAAGGGTCAATGGTACATAGTGGTAGTCTGCGTTTTGACTTTTCTCATTTTGCAAAAGTATCAATAGAAGAACTCAAAGAAGTTGAAGATTTTGTAAATGCTAGGATCAGAGAACAACTTCCTTTACAAGAGCAACGAGGAATTTCATATGATCAGGCAATATCAGAAGGAGCTATTGCCTTATTTGGAGAGAAGTATGGAGATAAAGTAAGAGCTATACGATTTGGAGAATCCATGGAATTGTGTGGAGGTACCCATGTTAAAAACACTGGTAGTATTTGGCATTTTAAAATTACTTCAGAAAGTGCAATTGCAGCAGGGATTCGTAGAATTGAGGCAATTACAGGAGATGCGGCAAAAGAATATTTTACATCTCAATCAGAGGCATATGGAAAAGTGGTTTCAGTGCTTAAGACTAAGGATCCTATAAAAGCAATCACGTCACTTCAAGATGAAAATACAACGCTAAAAAAACAAATAGAAGCACTTCTTAAGGATAAGGCAAAAAACTTAAAAGGAGAGCTTAAATCAGAATTTGCAAATGTACAGGGAATTCAATTCTTAGCTAAGAAAGTTGATTTGGACGCTGCCGGAATTAAGGACTTGTCTTTCGAACTTGGTAGTGAATTAGACAATGTGTTTATAGTGTTTGGTACAGAACAAAACGGTAAAGCGTTACTGTCTTGCTATATTTCTAAAAATCTTGTAGAGGCACGACAATTAAATGCAGGTCAGGTCGTTCGTGAATTGGGTAAATATATCCAAGGCGGTGGCGGTGGGCAACCATTTTTTGCAACTGCTGGAGGCAAAAACCCTTCAGGGATAGGAGAGGCATTAGATAATGCCAAACAATATTTAGGATAATAATAAGAGCTTATCCCTTTTTAATTGTTAAGGAGTGAAGTGAAGAGTTTATGAAACTACAAACCAAAATACGATTACAATCTCAGGAACCTAAAATTGATTATAAATCAGAAGTAGTATTGTTGGGGTCCTGTTTTGCAGAGAATATTGGAGAAAAATTTGAGTATTTTAAATTCAAAAATAAAATAAATCCTTTTGGAATTTTGTTTCATCCAAAAGCCATTGAAACATTTCTCTGGATGGCTACTCAGGGAGAAAAGTATACCAAAACGGATTTGTTTTTTAGTAATGAACAATGGCATTGTTTTGATGCACATTCTTCCTTAAGTAATTCTAATCAGGATTTGTTACTTTTTGAATTAAATGATGCATTGGTTCATACACGAGCTAATATAAAATCGGCAACTCATATTTTCATAACACTGGGTACGGCTTGGGTATATCGTTTAAAATCATTGGATATGATTGTGGCAAATTGCCATAAAATTCCGCAAAGAGAATTTGAAAAAGAACTTTTGTCAATTGATGAGATAGATCAGTGCCTTCAAAATTGTATACATCTTGTAAAAAGTCTTAATCCAGAGGTGCAAATTATTTTTACCGTTTCTCCAGTACGTCATAGTAAAGATGGATTTGTAGAGAATAATAGAAGTAAATCTCATTTAATAGCTTCTATACATCATATAATAGATGATAATAAAAACCTGCGGTATTTTCCTTCTTATGAGATTATGATGGACGAGCTAAGAGATTATAGGTTTTATGATACCGATATGATTCACCCCAGTGCCTTAGCAATTCAATATATTTGGGAGCGATTTTCATCGATATGGATTTCCGAAAAAACTACTCATACGATGAGTAAGGTAGAGGAAATTAAAAAAGGAATGTCACATAGACCTTTTAATCCAGAAAGCGAACAGCACCATAATTTTTTAGAGCAATTAGAGTATAAAAAATACCAACTTCAAGAACAGTACCCATTCATGGATTTTTAAAAGTGTTTATGCGATGGTTAAGTTCTTATTGATGATTTCTAGTCCGCTATCTATTAAATGGCTAATATTAGGTTTTTTAGATTTTATTGCTTCCAGATGCTTTAGGGTTTGTGCTGCAAATTTAGCATCTTTTTCATATATCAATTCATAAATCTCTAAAGGAAGTAACCAGTCATTAGAATGGTCTTTTTCTAAAATTTCGAATACCGCTTCCAATGAAAATCTAGTATTTTTACCTTCTCTGATGTTTTTGACAGATTGATATAAAGAGTGTAGTTCTGTTTGAGCTTGAGAATAAGTGCGTTTAGTACTGACCGAGGAGGCTTTATGGGTAACCAGATCGAATGAGTGATCATCGGCAGGGCCAGAAAAAGCAGATACAATTTCGTTTCCTACTGCAAGATCAAATGTTCCCCAATCGGGTTTAAAAAGATATTCTCCTTTATACTTTATTGTACATTCGCTAAATTGAATTAAAATCAATTCTCCTTTTATGTTTCGCATACCTGTGATGTTGTTTCCGGCAACGGTAATTCCACTTTCAAATTCAAATTCGATATATTCTCCATCATAAAAATTGTAAGCTTTTAAATCTCGGGGAGACATGTTTTCTATTGCGAGATTGATTCCTTTGAGCTTACCAATCGGTGATCTGAAACCATTAGGATGAGCATCAATTCCATGACTTATAAGTTCTTTTTCTCTAAATGAAAGAGCAGTTTCTCCTTTCGTTTCAAAATAAATTACCTCATTATCTTCATTTTTGATCATTCGGGTAAAAGTCCCTGAAACCTGTAGTCCTGTGCTTAATTCTATAGTGCCCAGATTCTCAGATTCTATAAGCTTAGCAAGTCCTCTATGGCCTCCTTTTCGTAGCGCCATAGTATCTGCAAATTCTTCTAAGACTTGACATAAGTATGCAAAATCTGGAGTAACAAACAGTTGAGGTTGAGGTTTTGTAATATCAAAATCCTGAAATGCAGCATCTGGAGAATACGGTATTTTTTCCACCTGATCAGTCATACACCATTCGCTTTCACCAATAGAAGATAGTAGGCCTGCTCCATATATTTTTGGATTATCTGTTGTGCCAATTAACCCATATTCTACAGTCCACCAATGCAGATTACGTATTAATGCCATTTCAGAAGGAGTCTCTTTTTGATTCTGCAATTGTTCGATCTTTTTTTCAGCATTTTGGATATCTTTTGGATCGGTATCATATGCCTCTTTTAAAATTGAAAGCTCACGCACCGCTTCATACATATCATAATCTTTTTTAGAAGAAATAGCTTTACAACCAATTTTTCCAAAACGACGAAGGTATTCTGCATAATCTGGATTAGCAATTATGGGAGCATGTCCTGCAGCCTCATGAATTATATCGGGAGCAGGAGTGTATTCTATATTTTCAAGTTGACGGATATCAGAAGCAATAACAAGAATATTATAGGCTTGAAACTCCATAAAAGCATTAGGAGGTATAAAACCATCAACAGCCACAGCTGCCCAACCTATTTCTTTAAGAATTCTATTCATACCATACATGCTCGGAATTTCATCAGTAGAGATACCGGTCTTTTTTAATCCATTTAAGTAAGAATCATGAGCTGCTTTTCGAAGCGAAGTGATGTTTTTTCGCATAACATATCTCCATACTGCCTGATCAATTGGAGTATACTCTTCATAATTTTGTGGTTTTATGAATTGTTTTAAATGCTCTGGAAGCCTTTCAATTAGGGGGTTAGATACTATATTTTGAGACATAGAAAAAAAATATTTTTGATCAAGACAATTTAAATGGGAAATTAATAGTTTTATTTTGATATCGATACCAATAGTAGCGAGTTTTATTTTAGAATAAGAATTTGGTGATTTTGAGTATTATTTTTCTGTTAATTTTAAATAGATTTTAATCTTTTTTAAGTTAATAAAATAGAAAGGGTAGGGTATTTGGTAGATAAATTGTTTTATATTAATACAGAAAGAACAAATTGTAAACCAGATAACCTTCTATATGATTTTTGAGAAAATCATATAGAATAAAGAGAATAAAGGCATTTATCTGTTTTAATTGTTAAGTTTTAGAATTTAAAATAGCTAAGATAACTTTGTGTTCTTCTTATTATAGTTAAATTTGTTTTTATTACATAAAAATATATAGTTGTGAGATTTAAGCTGATAGTATTAGGATTGATTTTTACGTTAGGAACAATAAATGCTCAAGTTAGTAACGAGGGTACACCTTTTAGCTGGAGTATGCAGACCAAAAAAAGTATTGTTCCTACATTAATGAAAAGCTTTGATTTGAATAAGCTTAAGGTTGAAGATGCTAAGAATGATAAAAATAAGTCACTTCCCTGGAGATTTGGATATGAACTCAAAGTAGATCTGAATCTTAAGAATTCTGGAGTTTGGGATAAATTAGAAAACGGAGATAGAATTTGGAGACTTAATATCATATCTAAAGAAGCAAAATCAATAAGCTGTATTTTTGATACTTATAAAATACCAAGAGGTGCGACTTTATATATTTATAATAATGATAGAACAGATCTGTTAGGAGCTTATACTAATATTTTTAACAGGCCTGACCAAAAATTAGGTACTTGGCCTGTAATGGGAAGTAATGTTTGGTTAGAGTATTATGAGCCTTCTTCAGTTGTGGGACAAGGTGAATTGAGTATTTCCAAAATTATACATGGATATCGTACTATTGGCGATGCTAAAATTACACAAAAGTTAAATACATCGGGAGATTGTAATCAGGACGTTGATTGTACAGTCGGTAGTGATTTTGATCCGATAAAAGAAAGATTAAAGCATTCTGTAGCATTTATCGTTATGCAAGGGTTTGTGTGTACAGGAACCTTAATCAACAATACTAGTAATGATAAAGCTCCATATTTTTTAACAGCGAATCATTGTAATGCAGGAGATGAGGCTACATGGGCGTTTCGTTTTAATTGGATTAGCCCGGATCCTTCTTGTGGGACTGTTTTAAATAGTCCTGATGCTACTGTAGAACAAACAACTAGTGGGGCTACTCGAAGAGCGTCTAATCCAGAGTCAGATTTTAAATTATTAAGCTTGGACGGTGGTTTGGATCCATCCTGGGATTTAGAATGGGCTGGTTGGGATAGAAGAAATATAGCTTCAGGTTTTGCAGTAGGTATTCATCACCCTTCTGGGGATATTATGAAGGTGTGTAGAGAAGATAAAGTACTTACTGATATTAAGACAGATATTGGAGGTATCCCGGATCCGGTGGATTCTTGGAGAGTAGAGGATTGGGATATAGGTGTTACAGAAGGAGGGTCTTCTGGGTCAGCTCTTTTTAATCCAGAAGGAAGAATTGTAGGACAGCTTGCCGGTGGTGGAGCTGCTTGTGCAGGTACAGATGATAATGGTCTTTCAGATTTTTATGGTAGATTCAATATCTCTTGGGATTTTGGAAATTCCGATTCAAATAGACTTTCTAATTGGTTGGATCCAACAAATACAGGTAGAGAAACTCTGGATATGCTCTCGGTAGAAGGAGAGGGTACAGTTACTCCACCAGTTGTTACACCTCCGGAAGAGGAAGAAGAGGTAGTTGTCTTTTTTGATACAGAAAAAGCTGTAATTACAATTGCTAATGGTCCAGAAGACGTTTTAGAGTATATCATTTATAATATTTCTGGACAGCGTATCGGTTCAGGTCAATTATCTTTAGAAAAAGAAGATATTGATATGAATGATAGGTCATCTGGATTGTATTTTGTTTATGTTAAAAACGCAACGAATGGGACTTCGTTTACAAGAAAAGTAATTGTAAGTCAGCGATTATAAACTCCAGGTGTTAATTCATCATATTATTCTTTGGGCTTTTTTATCCCAGAGAATAATATCTTTTTCGTTTCATCTTTTAAGAATAAAGAATCTTCAGTAATGATTCTAACCTTAGATTGAATTAATGTTTTGAAAAATTCTTGTTCTAATTTAGCATTTTCTTCACAATACATTTTTGTAGCAATAGGATAGCCAAAAGAGATGTCTTCTTTATCTATGGTGTATTTGGATGAAAAAGTATTGCATCCAGAATTTCCAGTAGCAGAATTACGTTTTTCATCAAACGTAATATATAATTTCTTGTTGGAAATATCATTTCCGTTAAGCGTGGCAATCAAAAAAGTAATTTCCTGATCAGTTTGGCTCTCTTCTTCTTGATGATTAGCTGTTTTCTTTTTTTCATTACAAGTGTTAGTGTTAGAAAATAGTAGAGAGAATAAAATAATTACTAGATATTTCATGAGAATCAGGTTTTTATGATTTCTATGACCAAAATTATGCCATTTAAAGTGGTAAATTAATGATAATCTTGGTTTTTAATCGTAAAAAGATATGTTATATGAGATTAAAATTTATTTTTGATAGGGAAAAATGTAAATATCTTCTAATGAAATGAATGTGATTGTGATTTTCATCTATAGATAAATAAATAAAAACAAATGAAACCCGAAAGTAGAAAGCAAGAAATTATTAATGCTGCATCAATCCTCTTTACAGAGAAAGGATATAGCGCTGTTACCATGAGAGATCTGGCAAAAGCTATGGGTATTAAAGCAGCAAGTTTGTATAACCATATACAATCAAAACAAGAGATTTTATCTACTATTATCATAGATCTTGCAGAAGAATTTACGACAGGAATGAATCAAATCATAAACTCTGATGTAGGCTCAATTCAAAAGTTAGAAAATATTATCAGTTTGCACGTAGATGTTACTTTGCGTAATGCAGATGGACTAGGTTCTCTTAATAGTGATTGGATGCATCTCGAAGAAGAAAATCTTATATATTTCGAGAAAATGCGACATGATTATGAAGAGAATTTTAGGAATATAGTCAAAAAGGGAGTTGAAAAAGGAGAGATTAAACCGTATAATATCGAGATTATGGTGTTTTCTACACTGTCTACTTTAAGAACATTGTATTTGTGGTATCCAAATCAAAAA
The DNA here is from genome assembly GCF_947494415.1 of Aquimarina algiphila. Classification (NCBI taxonomy): domain Bacteria; kingdom Pseudomonadati; phylum Bacteroidota; class Flavobacteriia; order Flavobacteriales; family Flavobacteriaceae; genus Aquimarina; species Aquimarina algiphila. The sequence goes on from NZ_CANLVC010000010.1 coordinate 516,010, forward strand.
AATATCGATTCTGATATATTAAAACGTGATATGATATCAGTACTCCTTAAAGGAGTTGTATAGTGTTTGTTTTTTTGAGGATTTAAAATTAACATATAATTATTTGTGATTCAAACTAACAATCGTTAGTTTTGTTTAACTATAACGATATAGTTAAATTAGAGTATGACTGATTTTTATCCCATAAAAGTTTCTGAATTGAATAAAGAAACTAAGGACTGTACTTCGATAACTTTTGATGTACCAGAAGCGCTCAAAGATAAATTCGTTTATAAACAAGGACAACATCTTACGCTCAAGACAACCATAAATGGAGACGAGGTTAGACGTTCCTATTCTTTATGTTCTAGTCCAGTTGAAAATAAGTGGCAAGTGGCTGTTAAAAGGATTAATGGAGGTCTGTTTTCAAATTTTGCAAATAATGTTTTAAAAGTAGGAGATGTCATAGAGATTATGCCTCCTGTTGGAAACTTTTATGTAGAGATTAACCCTTCTAGACCTAAAAATTATATTGTTTTTGCAGCAGGAAGTGGTATTACTCCAATATTGTCGATTATAAAGACACATTTGATATCAGAACCAAATAGTACTTTCAAGCTATTTTATTTGAATCAAAACGTTAAATCAATTATCTTTAAAGAAGAGATTGAAGCACTTAGAAATACATATTTTGGTAGGCTAGAGATATTTTACTTTTTGACCAAAGAGCAACGAGATATTCCGTTACTCAATGGAAGATTTACAGCAGAAAAAATACAAGAACTCGCAGATAAGATAATTGATATTTCTAGTGTTGATGAATGTTTTGTTTGTGGACCTGAGGAAATGATATTCTTGATTAGAGATGAGTTGGTGGGCGCAGGACTGAGTAAAGAAAAAATTCATTATGAGTTGTTCTTTTCTGGAGCTACTGATGAGGATAAGAAAAAAGTAGCAGAAGTGCTGGATCATAAGTTTGATGGAACCGAAGTTACAATCATAGATGGAGGAAAGGAATTTCACTTTGCTATGGATGATGATCACGATAATATTTTGGATGGAGCTTTGGCTTCTGGAGCAGATCTTCCTTTTGCTTGTAAAGGAGGTGTATGTAGTACATGTAAATGTAAAGTTATTGAAGGAGAGGTACAAATGAAAGTAAATTATGCATTAGAAGAAGACGAAGTCGCCAAAGGCTTGGTTTTATCTTGTCAGGCAGTACCTACTACAGAAAAAGTAGTTGTTGATTTTGATGTTTAGAATCCTTGTTTGTAAATAAAAACAAAGATGAAGAGTATAATTTGGAATTGTAATTCTGTTAAGGCAGGAGTCCATTTTTCATAATAAAAATAGAATTGTTATGAGCGAAAAAGAAGTAAAAAACACTGGGGTTGAGCAGAGTCGAAGCCTAGAGGAAATCTTTGATCAAAGAATTGCTAGGGATGAAAAGATTGAACCAAGAGATTGGATGCCAGAAAAGTATCGAAAAACACATATTAGGCAAATCTCTCAACATGCCCATTCAGAAATTGTAGGAATGTTACCAGAAGGAAATTGGATTTCCCGAGCACCTTCTATGCGCAGAAAAGTAGCGCTACTAGCCAAAGTACAGGATGAAGCTGGTCATGGTCTCTATCTTTATAGTGCTTGTGAAACACTTGGGATATCAAGAGATGAGTTATATGAACAATTGCATACAGGTAAAGCAAAATACTCCAGTATCTTTAATTATCCAACAATCACATGGGCAGATATTGGTGCTATTGGCTGGTTAGTAGATGGTGCGGCTATTATTAATCAGGTACCTTTATGTAGCACTTCTTATGGACCATATGCAAGAGCTATGGTACGTGTATGTAAAGAAGAAAGTTTTCATCAACGTCAGGGATATGAGATAATGATGACATTAGCAAAAGGAACACCAGAACAAAAAGAATTAGCGCAAGATGCTTTAAATCGATGGTGGTGGCCTTCATTAATGATGTTAGGGCCTACAGATGCAGAATCTGTGCACACAGAGCAATCTATGAAATGGAAATTAAAACGTAAAACTAATGACGAGCTACGTCAGCAATTTATAGACCAAACTGTTCCACAAGCAGATTTAATAGGACTTACAATTCCAGATCCAGAATTGAAATGGAATGAAGAAACTGGTCATTATGACTTTGGAGAAATTGATTGGGATGAGTTTTGGCAGGTAGTAAAAGGTCATGGTCCATGTAACAAAGAACGTTTGTCGGCTAGAGTAAATGCTTGGGAAGAAGGAGAATGGGTGCGTGATGCAGCAATGGCCTATGCAGAAAAACAAGACACTAGGAAACTTAAAAAAGTGATATAATAGTTTTTGCTTAAACAGTTGGATAAGTGAATTTAGCTAAAAAAATATAAACAGATGAAAAACAATTGGCCACTTTGGGAGGTGTTTGTAAGAAGTAAGAATGGCTTAGAACATCGCCATTTTGGAAGCCTACATGCTGCAGATGCAGAAATGGCTTTAGAAAATGCTAGAGATGTATATACACGTAGGAATGAAGGAGTAAGTATATGGGTTGTAGAATCCAAACATATTACAGCCTCAAACCCCGAAAATAGGGAAGAACTTTTTGATCCTGCTCAGGATAAAGTATACAGACATCCTACCTTCTATACATTACCAGATGAAGTAAAGCATATGTAAGAAGCAAGAATGAAGTCACCCTGATCTAAGTCGAAGGGTAATACATGCTTAACTAAAGCAAACTTAAAAATGAAAAACGAAAATAAAATACAATACATCTATGGGATCGCCGATAATGCTTTAATCCTTGGTCAGCGATTATCAGAATTATGTGGTCATGGACCAAATCTGGAAACTGATATTGCAATGACCAATATGGCATTAGATCTATTAGGGCAGACACGAAGTTATTATCAATATGTAGCACAACTGTCGGGAGATGATAAAACCGAAGATGATATTGCCTTTTTAAGAAGTGAAAGACAATATAAAAATGTACTCCTGGTTGAGCAACCTAATAGGCATTTTGGCTATGTGATTACAAGACAGTTCTTTTATGATGTTTTTCATTTACTTCTTTTACAGGAATTACAGAATAGTAGTGATGAAACCCTTTCAGCTATAGCCAAAAAAGGAATTAAAGAAGTAAGTTATCATCAACGATTTTCATCAGATTGGATAAAAAGATTGGGAGATGGTACAGAAGAAAGTCATCAAAAAGTTCAAGAGGCAATTGATGACCTTTGGAGATTTACAGATGAGTTATTCCATATGACAGATGATGATGATATGGCTTTGCAAGATAATATTGGGGTAAATACTATTGCTCTTAAAGAAAGATATGTACAAATGGTAAAAGAAGTGTTTGATGAAGCTACACTTACAATACCCGAAACAAAATGGTTTCAAAAAGGAGGTAAGCAAGGAGTACATAGCGAACATATGGGGTATTTACTTTCTGATTTGCAATATATGCAACGTGCATATCCAAATATGAAATGGTAATCAACTTGGATAGTATTGTCATCCTTAACTTGTTTTAAGATTAGTATTCGATAAAATAATGACTGTACAATTAGAACAACATATTGATCCAAAGTTAATTCCAATTCTGGAAGGAGTTCATGATCCAGAAATTCCGGTATTGTCCATTATGGATATGGGAGTTGTTCGTTATGCGCAAATGCAAGAGAATATTGCTAAGATTAAAATCACTCCAACATATAGTGGTTGTCCGGCAATGGATGTTATTGGGGATGATATTATTGATGCTTTTACAAAAGTAAATATCAAAGCCGAGGTTTCCTTGGTGTTATCACCAGCGTGGACTACAGATTGGATTACGTCAAGAGGTAGAAAAGCATTAGAAGCATACGGAATTGCAGCACCTCTTTCTGAAGAAGCTGATAAAGAAGCATTATTGGGCAATAAGAAGATTGTAAAATGTACTCAATGTGGTTCAATACATACAAAATTAGTAAGTCAATTTGGCTCGACTGCCTGTAAAGCACTTTTTCAGTGTGAGGATTGCCTCGAACCTTTTGATTATTTCAAATGTTTAAAATGACAACTCCATTACCCCGATGATTGAAAGTAGAACAGTAGAGTCTCAAAAGTAAAATTAGAATAATGTTAGGATTAAGGACAACAATATATAAAGTTGATGATTTGGATAAGGCTAAGAAATGGTATTCTGAGGCTTTTAATAAAACACCATATTTTGATGAACCTTTTTATGTTGGATTTAATATCGCAGGATATGAACTAGGATTATTACCAGAACAAACTCTAGAAGACAAAAAAACTGGAGGAGTATTATCATATTGGGGTGTTGAGGATATACATTCAACATATCAAAAATTACTCCAATTGGGAGCTGTCGAACATGAAAAACCAACAAATGTTGGAGGAGAAATAATGGTGGCCTCTGTAAAGTGTCCTTGGAATAATATTATAGGAATTATTTATAACCCAGAATTTAAAATAGAGAATTAAAAATATGTCTTCAATCCAATTGCAAATTGAAAATGGAGTAGCACGGGTAACGTTAAACCGTCCAGAAACATTTAATAGTTTTAATAGAGAAATGGCTTTATTGTTGCAAAAAACATTAGACGAATGCAATACAAATGAAGAAGTAAGAGCAATAGTTCTTACCGGTAATGGAAAAGCATTTTGTGCAGGCCAGGATCTCAATGAAGTTACCTCACCCGAATTAAATCCGGGTTTTAGAAAAATACTTGAAGAACATTATAATCCAATTGTAGAAAGGATAAGAACAATAGAAAAACCAATTATTGCTGCAGTAAATGGCGTAGCTGCTGGAGCAGGAGCAAATATAGTTTTGGCTTGTGATATTGTTGTCGCTTCTGAAGCTGCTAGTTTTATTCAGGCCTTTAGTAAAATTGGATTAATTCCTGATAGTGCAGGAACTTTCTTCCTGCCTAGATTAATTGGCTTTCAAAAAGCATCAGCATTAATGATGTTAGGAGATAAAGTATCCGCAAACCAAGCTGAAGAATTAGGGATGCTGTATAAAGTGTTTTCTATTGAAACTTTTGAAGAAGAAGTGACTAAACTAGTTTCAAAACTGGCAAAAATGCCAACAAAAGCTCTGGGACTAACCAAAAGGTTATTAAATCAATCTATGGTCAATACGCTTAAAGAACAATTGGCAATGGAATCAGATTTACAGATAGAAGCTGCAGAAAGTGAAGATTATACAGAGGGTGTAAATTCATTTATAGAAAAAAGAAAACCAATATTTAAAGGCAAGTAAATTAAAAATATAAAACAGAAAAATGATAAAGGTAAAAGTGATTAGAAATAGAAGGAAACTTTAGACTTTTATATTTTACATTTAAAATTTATGATTTATAAAGTAGGAGTAATAGGATCAGGAACAATGGGAAGTGGTATTGCTCAGGTAGCTGCCACGGCTGATTGTAATGTAAAAGTATTTGATACAAAACAAGAAGCTTTAGATAAAAGTAAAGCAGCTCTGGAGAAAGTTCTTTCTCGTTTAATAGAAAAAGGAAGAATAGATGAAACTGAAAAAACTCGTATACAATCCAATATTTCATATGTAAATACTTTAAAAGAGCTTAAAGATGCAGATCTAACCATTGAGGCTATTATTGAAGATATTGATATTAAAAAGAAAGTGTTTTCAGAATTAGAAAGTTATGTTTCAGAAGATACAATTATTGCTTCAAACACATCTTCTTTATCCATTGCTTCCATAGCTTCTTCATTGCAAAAACCAGAACGATGTATAGGGATTCATTTTTTTAACCCGGCACCTTTAATGAAATTAGTTGAAGTAATACCAGCGGTACAGACTTCTGCTAAAGTTATGGATAAGGTTGTGAGCATAATTAAGGATTGGAAGAAAGTAGTTGCAATAGCAAAAGATACCCCTGGATTTATTGTAAATAGAGTTGCAAGACCTTTTTATGGAGAATCGTTACGAATTTATGAAGAAGGGTTAGCTGATGTAGCGACTATAGATTGGAGTCTAAAAACTTTGGGAGGGTTTAGAATGGGACCTTTCGAATTGATGGATTTTATTGGTAATGATATTAATTATACAGTGACAGAAACCGTTTTTAAGGCCTTTTATTATGATGCTAGATATAAACCCTCTTTTACCCAAAAAAGATTATCTGAAGCAGGATATTTAGGAAGAAAATCAGGCAAAGGGTATTATGATTATGGTACTAATGTCGTAAAACCATTTCCAAAAGAAGATGCAGCACTAGCAAAATATATTTTTGATAGAGTATTAGTAATGTTGATAAATGAAGCTGCAGATGCACTTTTCTGGAATATTGCTTCTGCAGAAGATATTGATAATGCAATGACCAAAGGGGTGAATTATCCAAAAGGATTATTAACCTGGGCAGATGAAAAAGGAATTGACTGGTGTGTTAACACATTAGACAGTTTATACGATGAGTATCATGAGGATAGATATCGATGTAGCCCATTGTTAAGAAGAATGAATAGGGAGAAAAAAACTTTTTTCAGCAAGAAATTAGTTTCAGATAACTAGTATAATAAGAATGATAAAATCAGAAACTATTCCTCATAAGATGCTGTCTCAGGACGCTTTCAGTCAATGGTTAGGAATCGAGGTGCTCGAAGTTGTAAAAGGGAGGTGTAAAGTAGGAATGATGGTACGAAAGGAAATGCTTAATAGCATGGGAAAAGCACATGGTGGAATTAGCTATTCATTAGCTGATACTGCTTTTGGCTTTTCGGCTAATACTCATGGAAAATATGCAGTCTCTATAGAGACTTCTATCAATCATATTGAAGCATTAGAAGAAGGGGACTATTTAACCGCAGAAGCAGTAACAGATATTGCTAAAACCAAGGTTGGTTTCAATATTGTGGAAGTAAAGAGAGGAAATGATATTGTAGCGTTGTTTAAAGGAGTAGTATATAGAACCAGTAAAGACTGGGAAGAATAAATGTAAAACTGAAAAATATAAAATTTAAAAGTGAAAACTGTTCAGAAATATGATCTTCAGTTGAGGCTAGTAAAGTTTTCAGCAAGTATTATTCTTAATGTAAATGCATTAAACAAGTCTTTTGCATCTGAACATTTGACTAAGCAATTAATTCGCTCTGTTACTTCGGCTGCATTAAATTATGGAGAAGCTCAAAGTGCAGAATCGAGAAGGGATTTTATTCATAAAATGAAAATATGTCTTAAGGAGTTAAGAGAGTCACAAGTAAATCTACAGATTTTAAGTGAGGCAAAATTAATTAACGATTATGATAAGCTTGATAAGATTATACAAGAATGTAAGGAACTAGTAGCAATTTTTACCACTAGTATTAAAACATCAAATACAAAATAAAATATAAAACTAAAAAGGTGAAATTGTAAAAATTGAAGATGAAACTTTTGATTTTTCAATTTTACATTTAAAATTTAAAATTTTGAAAGAAGCATATATCATAGATGGAGTGCGAACTCCGATAGGAAGTTATAAAGGAACATTGTCGGCTGTGAGAACAGATGATTTAGGAGCTTTGGTAATTGAAAAATTAATAGAAAAGAATCCAAATATTCCAAAAGAAGCTTATGATGATGTAATTATGGGATGCGCTAATCAGGCAGGTGAAGATAATCGTAATGTTGCAAGAATGTCTGCATTATTAGCAGGTCTTCCTTTTAACGTTCCGGGAGAAACGATAAATCGTTTATGTAGTTCTGGGTTATCTGCAATAGTTCATGCAAATCGTGCAATTAAAACTGGAGACGGAGATCTTTTTATTTCTGGAGGAGTAGAAAATATGACACGTGGACCTTATGTAATAGCTAAGCCATCATCAGCTTTTGGTAATGATTCCAAAATGTATGATTCTAGCTTTGGATGGCGTTTTGTAAATCATAAAATGCATGAACTTTATGGAACAGATGGTATGGGAAATACTGCGGAAAACTTAGTAGAAAAATATAACATTTCTCGCGAAGATCAGGATGCATTTGCATATTGGAGTCAGATGAAAGCTGCCGCAGCACAAAAATCAGGAAGGTTAGCTAAAGAGATAGTGACAGTAGAAATCCCTCAACGTAAAAAAGAACCAATTCTTTTTTCCAATGATGAGTTTATAAAAGCAAACACCACTAAAGAAGTATTAGGTAAGCTTCGTGCAGCCTTCAAAAAAGATGGAAGCGTAACTGCAGGGAACTCCTCAGGACTTAATGATGGTGCAGCAGCAACTATAATTGCATCTGAAGATGCTGTAAAGAAATATAACCTAAACCCCATTGCAAGAATCGTAAGTTCTGCTGTGGTTGGAGTAGAACCAAGAATTATGGGAATAGGCCCCGTTCAAGCATCTAATAAGGCATTAGAAAAAGCAGGGATTACAATGGATGATGTAGATGTTATCGAACTTAATGAAGCTTTTGCTTCTCAGGCGTTAGCGTGTATAAGAGAATGGGGATTAGCAGATAATGATCCAAGAATAAACCCTAATGGCGGATCAATAGCAATAGGACATCCATTAGGAGTAACGGGCGCCAGAATAGCATATTCGGCAGCTTTAGAATTAAAAGAACAAAATAAACGATATGCTTTAATCACAATGTGTGTTGGAGTAGGTCAAGGATATGCTTGTGTAATAGAAAATACAAGTTTGTAAATTAAGTATAACCATAAAGGGAATTAGATTATAATTCCAGCGTAGGCTGAATCCATTTTAAAAAAGAATAAGATGAATCTGAGAAACGCAAGAATGAACTTAAGGAAGGCTAAGATTAACTTAAGTAATGCAAGAATTGATTTGAGGAATGCAAGAACGAATTTTAGAAATGTTAGAATAGACTCAAATAGTACAAAAATGAACTTAAGAAATGCAAGAATAGACCTTAGAAATGCACTTATAGGTCTTAGGAATGCAGGAGTAGAATTAGAAGACGCAAGAATTGGTATGAGGGATGTAAGAATGAAATTATAATATAAAGTATAATAAAAAAAACACCCACCTAAGAATTCCCCTTTTGGGGTTAAAGGGTTGACTTATGAAAAAACTAGAAAGCTACATAAATGGGAAATGGGTTGCCGGTTCCGGAGACGGAATGGTAATGCACGATGCTGTTACAGGTGAAGTTATTGGTCATTCTACGACTGATGGATTAGATATTCCGGAAGTATTACAATATGGTAGAACTAAAGGAGGAGAAATTCTTAGAAAAATGACCTTTCAAGAGCGTGGAAATATGCTTAAAACCTTAGCATTATTTCTTACCAAGCGAAAAGAAGAATTTTATGAATTAAGTTACCGTTCTGGAGCTACCCGAATTGATAGCTGGATAGATATCGAGGGAGGCTTTGGAAACCTGTTTGCCAATGCATCTCTAAGAAAACTTTTTCCAAATCAGTCTTATCATGTAGAAGGTGATCCAATAGATCTCTCCCGAGGAGGAAGGTTTATGGCACATCATATTTTAGTGCCTAAAAGAGGAGTAGCAGTGCATATTAATGCATTTAATTTCCCTATATGGGGAATGTTAGAAAAGTGTGCTACAAACTGGATGGCTGGAGTACCTGCGGTAGTTTTACCAGCACCACAAACCGCATATTTGACCGAAGCAGTAGTACGGGTAATTATAGATTCAGGAATATTACCAGAAGGCGCTTTGCAATTGCTTAGCGGAATGACAAAGTCAATATTGGATACGGTATCTTCTCAAGATGTAGTGACGTTTACAGGTTCTGCACATACAGGAAGAATACTCAAAGCACATCCAAGGTTAATAGAAGAATCCGTTCCTTTTACAATGGAAGCAGATTCTTTAAATGCCTCTGTGCTAGGAAAAGATGCAGTGCCGGGAACACCAGAATTTGACCTGTTTATTAAAGAAGTCAGAAAAGAAATGACAGTAAAATCTGGTCAGAAATGTACTGCTATTCGTAGGATTATTGTACCAGCTACTTTGGTTGAAGATGTACAAATAGCTTTAGGTAAACAGTTAGATAAAGTTACTATAGGAGATCCAAGGTTGAAAGAAGTACGAATGGGAGCCTTAGCTAGTAAAAAGCAGGTAGAAAGTTTTAGAAATAATGTTACAGAAATTGCTAAAACAGCACAGCTGGTATATGGTGATTTGGATAAAATAGAAACCATTGGAGCAGATGCTCAAAAGGGAGCTTTTGTCTCTCCGATTTTACTAAGAGAAGATGAGCCATTTAAAAATACCAATGTTCATGAAATTGAAGCTTTTGGACCAGTATCTACAATCATGCCTTATGATACTTTGGAGGATGCGATTACGTTATCTCAAATGGGTAAAGGATCATTAGTATCTTCTATTTTTACATATGATGATAAGATCGCAAGAGATTATATCGTAGGAGCGGCTTCGCATCATGGACGTATTTTGGTAGGAAATAGAGAAAATGCAAAGCAGAGCACAGGTCATGGATCTCCATTGCCGTTACTAACTCATGGAGGTCCGGGAAGAGCTGGAGGAGGAGAAGAAATGGGAGGAATGCGTGGTATCAAGCATTTTATGCAACGATGTGCTATACAAGGTACACCAACAACACTAACAGAAGTAACAGGCATTTACCAGGCAAATTCTAAATATAAAGTGTCTGAAAAACATCCATTTTCATATCATTGGGAAGATATAGAGCCAGGAATGTCTATCAAAACTCATAAACGTACAGTAACCGATACTGATATTATTAATTTTGGAAACCTTACATGGGATCACTTCTATGCACATACCGATATTACATCCTTAGAAGGAAGTATCTTTGAAAAACGAACTGCTCATGGATATTTTATCCTTGCCGCTGCAGCTGGTTTATTTGTGTATCCTAATAAAGGCCCGGTAGCTGCGAACTATGGACTAGAAGAATGCAGGTTTCTAAGACCTATTTATCATAATGATACTGTTTACGTAAGATTAACATGTAAACAAAAGGTAGATCGGGATCATAGAGGCAAAGAACTCCCTAGCGGAATTGTAAAATGGTTTGTAGAAGTATTTGATCAGGAAGATGAATTAGCAGCAATAGCTACTATTCTAACAATGGTACAAAAGAAATCTCCATTTATACAAGTTGACAGATCAAATATCGAAGGATATTTAGCAAAATTAGCAGAAGATACTAAACCTAAGTGGGGCATATTATCACCACAGCACATGGTTGAACATATCGAGAAGACGATTAGAATTGGATCTGGCGAAATTCAGGATTTTGAGATTGCTACGCCAGAGAAATATCTCGAGAAAGTACAGGAGATGGTATATAATCATAAACCAATGCCAAAAGGACATCAACATCCTTTGATGAAAGAAGGTGAATTGGAAGAGTTAATGCATCCAGATTTGACCGCTGCAAAGTTAAAGCTGATAGAGGCTCTTAATGAGTTTGAAGTGTATTTTAAAGAAAATCCAAATGCTATAACCAAAAATGCAGTATTTGGAGAGATGAATAAATTTGAATGGGACCTATTAAACGTAAAACATTTGAATCATCACTTTGAACAATTTGGACTTTTTGATTAAATAAAAATAAATGTCATCCTGAGCCTGTCAAAGGAAATGTGATATATAAAGAATGTAAAACCGAAAAATGTAAAATGTTAAATAAAAAAGTAACATATCATTACTTAAGACTTTACACTTTTACATTTAAAATTTGATATTTAAATTGACACAACCATACGTAAATATAAATATAGAAAATCAAGTTGGGATTATAGAATTTTTTCATCCTGCTCATAATTCGTTACCCGGAGATATTCTGGCAAAACTAGCACAAACTATTACAGAAGCTGGAACTAATGATGAGATCAAAGTAATAGTATTAAAAAGTGGCAGAGATAGAACCTTTTGTGCCGGAGCGAGTTTTAAAGAATTGATCAATATTAATGATGCCGAAACTGGAAAAGTATTTTTCTCTGGTTTTGCTAATGTGATTAACGCTATGCGAAAATGCCCAAAATTCATTATTGGACGTGTACAGGGTAAAACTGTAGGTGGGGGAGTAGGACTTGCTTCAGCAACCGATTACTGTATGGCAACCAAGTATGCATCAATAAAGCTAAGCGAACTTAATGTTGGGATAGGACCATTTGTCGTAGGGCCAGCTGTAGAACGTAAAATAGGGTTATCTGCAATGACACAGATTGCAATTGATGCAAATTCATTTTATGATGCAGAATGGGCCAAAGATAAAGGATTGTTCACCAAGGTTTTTGAAGATATAGAAACTTTAGATGCAGAAGTAAAAGTTTTTGCAGAACATTTATGTACATATAATCCAGAAGCAATGGCAGATATGAAAAAAGCATTCTGGACAGGAACAGAAGATTGGGATACACTATTGGCTGATAGAGCTGTAATTAGTGGACGATTGGTACTAAGCGATTTTACCAAAGAAACTTTAAAAAGGTTTAAATAGGGTTGAAAGTGTAAATTATAAAATGGGATGAATCAAAAATATGATTTACAAGAAAGGCTTATGAAATTTTCAGCAAGTATTATTCTTAATGTAAGTGATTTTAAAATATAAAACCGAAAAATGTAAAATACTAAATGGAAAAGTTATTAAATATGATTACTGCTTACTTTAGATTTTTAGATTTCACATTTATAATTTGATATTTAACAATGATTTATAGCTTCAAAGGATATATACCTGTAGTACACGAAAGTAGTTTTGTGCATCCATTAGCAGCAGTAACGGGGAATGTAATTATAGGAAAAAATTGCTATATCGGTCCTGGAGCTGCAATACGTGGTGATTGGGGTGAAATTATCCTTGAAGATGGAGTTAATGTACAAGAAAACTGTACGGTACATATGTTTCCAGGAAAATCAATTGTACTTAAAGAAAGTGCACATATTGGACACGGAGCAGTGATTCACGGTGCAAATTTAGGCAGAAATTGTTTGATAGGAATGAATACGGTAATTATGGACGATGCAGAGATAGGAGATGAATGTATCGTGGGAGCAATGTCTTTTGTAAAAGCAAATACAATATTTCCAAAACGAAGTTTAATTATAGGAAATCCAGCCAAAGTGATCAAGGAGGTAAGTGATGATATGATCGCTTGGAAAACAAAAGGAACACGATTGTATCAGGAGTTACCTGGAGATTGTTTTGAATCATTACAGGAGGTCGAACCTTTGCGGGAAGTGCCAAAGGATCGACCAATGCAAGATGCGTTTTATAAAACATTAGAAGAGTTTAAGAATAAATAGACCATAAAATTTGTCATCCCAGACTTGATCTGGGATCTATAATAACAGAAAATGAAGTGATGGATTCCAGCTTATGCTGGAATGACAAAAAAGTTAATGATAAATAACATAGTATAAACATTAAACTAACAAACATTAGTTAACCAAAATGGCAATAATTGAATTAAAAATGCCCAAAATGGGCGAGAGTATATCAGAAGCTACCATTCTTAATTGGTTAAAGAATGTAGGCGATACAGTAGAAGAAGATGAAACCATTTTAGAAGTAGCTACAGATAAGGTAGATTCTGAAGTTCCTTCTCCTTGTGCAGGAGTAATTACAGAAATATTGTTTCAATCTAACGAAGTAGTCGAAATAGGAAAAGTGATTGCTATTATTAATGAAGATACTATTCAAGGAACTAAGAAGACAATAACCAAAGAAAATGTTTCTGTTACTAAAGAGACTCTTTCGATAAAAAATAAAGAAATATCTGACTCAAACCCAAAAAGAGAATATACAACTCAAAAACTGGTGTCTAATCCAGATGCATTTTTATCTCCATTAGTACTTAGCATAGCCCAAAAAGAAAACTTAACATTAGAAGAAGTACAAAGCATTCAGGGAACAGGAACAGAGGGTCGAATTCGCAAAAGCGATGTGATGCACTATATAAAAAACAGAAAGTATCCTTTGCCAAGCAGACCGCCGCAGTTAGAAGCTCCCAAATCGAGCTATAATGCTCCACCTGTTGCATTTGTAGAGGGTAAAGACCGTATTGTAGAAATGGATCGTATGCGTAAAATGATCGCAGATCATATGGTGTACTCTAAACATACATCTCCTCATGTGACGAGTTATATCGAAGTTGATGTAACCAATATTGTGAATTGGAGAAATAAAGTGAAAATAGCATTTCAGGAAAAACATGGAGAGAAACTAACGTTTACACCAATTTTTGTAGAAGCAGTTGCAAAAGCAATTCAAGAGTATCCAATGATTAATGTTTCTGTGGATGATAAAAATATTGTAGTCCATAGTGATATTAACATTGGTATGGCAACAGCATTACCCAATGGAAACCTCATTGTTCCTGTGGTGAAAAACGCAGACGAGAAGAATCTCCTTGGATTAGCTAAGAGAGTGAATCATCTGGCAAATAATGCAAGGAATAATGATTTAAAACCAGATGAGGTTAAAGGAAGTACGTTTACAATTTCTAATGTAGGAACATTTGGTAGCCTAATGGGAACACCAATTATAAACCAACCAGAAGTGGCAATTCTGGCTTTAGGAATCATAAAGAAAAGGCCTGAAGTAATTACCACAGAAAAAGGAGATGAAATTGCAATACGAAGTATGATGTATTTATCCTTATCCTTTGACCATAGAGTGGTAGATGGATTTCTAGGAGGGTCATTTCTACGTAAAGTTGGTGATGAATTAGAAGCTTTTGATAGTAATAGAGAGATTTAAAAAATTAGAGTTAACAAAATTCCCTTTTATGAAGGGATAGAGGATTGTTGGTATATACCCGAAGTCATTAAAAATATAAAAAAAATGGAAGAACAAATCAAAATTAGAAGGACCTCAAATTCGAAATTAAAGGATATTGATTTTGATAATATTCCTTTGGGAAGAACTTTTACTGATCATATGTTTGTATGTGAATATGAAGACGGAGCTTGGAAAAACCCTCGAATAGAGCCTCTGGAATTGATTCCAACACACCCGGCTGCGATGGCTTTACACTATGGTCAAGCAATTTTTGAAGGCATGAAAGCTACCGTTGGTAACAACAATATACCATTGTTGTTTAGGCCTGAAGAGAACGCAAAACGATTTAATCACAGTGCTGCCAGAATGGGAATGCCTGCTGTTCCTGAAACCCTTTTTGTAGAAGCTGTGAAACAAATTGTCGGTGTTGAGCAAAATTGGATTCCACCACAAGAAGGTAGTGCATTGTATTTACGTCCGTTCATGTATGCAGATGAGCCTTTTATAGGAATGCGTGCAGCGACAAGCTATAAATTCATTGTAATCTGTTCTCCTGCGGGACCATTTTTTACAAAAAAAATAAGACTATATGCAGAAACAGAATATATAAGAGCAGCTGACGGGGGAACAGGAGAAGCAAAAGCAGCAGGAAACTATGCTGCAGCCATCTTACCTACCGAAAAAGCAAAAGCAAAAGGATACGATCAAGTGTTATGGTTAGATGCCAATGAGCATAAATATATTCAGGAAGTGGGAACAATGAATATCTTTTTCAAAGTCGATGGTCGATTTATTACTCCAAGTACAAATGGATCCATTCTAAAAGGAATTACCAGAGATAGTGTAATTACTTTGTTAAATGATAAAGGTTTCGAAGTGGAGGAACGCCCGATTACTATAGATGAAGTGATTGCATTTTCAAAAGAAGGAAAGCTAGAGGAAGCTTTTGGTACTGGTACAGCAGTTGCTATAGCAATGATAGAAGCAATAGGATATATGGATGAAGTAATTACATTGCCAGAAAATAACCCGGTAAGTCAGGATATGAAAAATACTCTTGATGAAATAAAGATGCAGAAGAGAGAAGATAAACATGGCTGGATTATACCAGTAAATGTAGAAGAAAAAGTAGGATAAATGTTTAGATGCTTGAAAAAGCAATCTGTATTTCAAAAATTTGAAAATTATGTTAGCCCAAAAAACAATAGCAAAAGAAGTATTACAAAAAGCATTTTCTACGTTATGCACCGCAAAAAGTATGACCGAACTCTATGAAGAGAATTTTAAAACGGTTTCTAAATATGTACATGCCACGTCCAGAGGACATGAAGCTATTCAGATTGCTACTGCGATGCAACTATTACCTCAGGATTATGCGTTTCCATATTATAGAGATGATTCGATGTTGTTAGGTATCGGAATGCGCCCATACGACCTGATGCTACAATTATTGGCTAAAAAAGATGATCCTTTTTCTGGAGGAAGAACTTATTATTCACACCCAAGTTTAAGGGATGATGATAAACCTAAAATACCACATCAATCCTCGGCGACAGGGATGCAGGCAATTCCAGCAACGGGAGTGGCTATGGGGATGCAGTATAAAGAATTAATAGGTATTGATCATAGTACAGAAAACGAGTCAGGTACGAGTGAGATATCCAAGAGACCTCTGGTCGTGTGTTCTTTGGGAGATGCTTCGGTCACTGAAGGAGAAATTGCAGAAGCATTTCAGATGGCTGCCCTAAAGCAATTACCGATTTTATATTTAGTGCAGGATAATGGGTGGGATATTTCGGCTAATGAAGCCGAAACCCGAGCGCAAAACGCTTTTGAATATGCAGCAGGATTTAATGGCCTTGAAGCCATTTCTATTGATGGAGCAAATTTTACAGAAAGCTATCTGGCGATACAAGAGGCGATTAAAACAATACGGGAAGAACGTAGACCAATACTTGTACATGCAAAAGTACCATTATTAAACCACCATACATCTGGAGTAAGAATGGAGTGGTATCGAGATGACTTAGAGGAGGCTCGTTCTCGTGATCCATATCCCGTATTGAGGAATCAATTGCTTGAGAATGGATTTACAGAAAAAGAAGTAGATACAATCGAAGCTGATGCAAAAGTTACTGTATCTAAGGATTTACAGGAAGCTATGAAAGCTGAAGATCCCAAACCAGAGGATCTGTTTACTCACGATTTTGCGCCAACACCTATTACAGAAGAAAAGGGAGAACGATCTCCTTCAGATAAGGAAGAAGTGGTGATGGTAGACTGTGCTTTATTTGCGGTTGAAGAATTAATGAAGGAACACACAGAATGTTTATTGTATGGACAAGATGTAGGGGGACGATTAGGAGGAGTTTTTAGAGAAGCAGCAACATTAGCTCAAAAATTTGGAGACGAACGTGTATTTAACACACCAATCCAGGAGGCCTTTATCGTTGGATCAACAGTGGGGATGTCTGCCGTAGGTTTAAAACCGATTGTAGAGGTACAATTTGCAGATTATATATGGCCAGGATTAAATCAGTTGTTTACAGAGGTGAGTAGATCTTGTTACTTATCTAACGGAAAATGGCCTGTATCTATGATTTTAAGAGTGCCTATTGGAGCATATGGTAGTGGTGGACCCTATCATTCTTCTTCTGTAGAATCAGTGGTTACTAATATTCGTGGAATCAAGATTGCATATCCAAGTAATGGTGCTGATCTTAAAGGACTTATGAAAGCTGCATATTATGACCCTAATCCAGTAGTGATTTTAGAACATAAAGGATTGTATTGGTCTAAAGTTAAAGGAACGGAAGCAGCAAGAACTATAGAACCGTCAGAAGAGTATGTGTTGCCCTTTGGGAAAGCTAATATTGTACAACGTATTTGGCCACAGGATGAAAAAGAAACATTGACTGTGGTTACTTATGGTATGGGAGTTCATTGGGCATTGAATGCTACAAAAAGTATAAAAGATACTGTTGAAATTATTGATTTACGAACACTGTTTCCGTTAGACGAAGAAACGATTATAGAATCGGTTAAAAAGACTAAAAAATGTCTTGTGGTTACTGAAGAGCCAAGTAATAATTCGTTTGCCAGAGCTTTAGCAGGAAAAATTCAGGAAGAATGTTTTAAATCCTTAGATGCACCGGTTATGACTATAGGGTCAGAAAATATGCCTGCTATTCCATTGAATAGTACATTAGAACAAACAATGATTCCTTCTACAGCGAAAGTAAAAGCTAAAATTAATGAATTGTTGAAATATTAGGGCTTTATTTTTTCCTAAAAATACCAAAAAGCTCATTTCCTTGTCGTTCGGGAATAGAGTTATAGCATTTTTCGAAAATAATGGTTTCAAAATGTGTTTCCAGGTATGATAAATACTCTTTTTTATCTCCACCAAAAGGGCGCTTTTCCATATCGTCTGTAAGCGGAATATCAAACCATAGGCCTACTAATTTCCCGTCGGGATTAAGAAGGTTTGACATTTGGAGAACATATGTTGATCGGTTTTCTGGAGTAGGAACAAATGAACAAAAAAAGGTTTGTTCAATAATGAGATCATAACTCCCTTTTAAAGTAAAAAAATCACCTAATATCAACTGCGATTTGGGGAAATCAGGAACCCGTTGGGCAAATGTATCAAGAGGAGTTTGAGAAATATCTAAGACATACACATTATGAAACCCATTTTGAAATAAATACTCTGCTTCATAGGCGTTCCCCGCTCCAGGAATAAGGATGTTAATAGTTTTGTCGGTTAATTGATCAATATAATTTTTTAGAGGAGTCGCAACATATCCAATATCCCAACCTGTACGATTTTCGGTATATCGTTGTGTCCAATATGCATTTTCTTGGGATTGATTCATATATGATTTGTTTCTTGGATATTATTTTTTGATTTATATTATTCAATACTATTTTTAGAGAAAAGCACATTGCGTTGCCTCAGCTCTTTTTTGTTTCCAGATAGTTCTATTTTTCCGGATAATCTGATATCAATAGATGATGCTCCAATTTTAAAATCATAAATCCCAGGCTCAATCACCCAGTTATCATTGGTATAATAGGCTAGTTGTTCTGGAGAAACCAAAATAGTTATTTTTCTCTTTTTTCCTTTTTTAATATTGGTTCTAACAAACCCCTTTAATTCAATAGGTTCAAGTTCTTTGATATTAGGAGGAGGACTTACATAAAGTTGAACAATTTCCGCAGCATCATATTTACCAGTATTTTCAATTTCAAAAGAGATAGGTATCCGCTCATCGTTTATATCTACATTTTTGGGTAGGGAAAGGTTATCATAAGAAAAAGAAGAATAGCTTAAACCATATCCGAAAGGATACATGGGGGTATCTGAAGAGTCGTAACCTTTGCTATACCATATCGATGTTTGTTCATTAGTACGAGGATAGGTAAGGGTTAATTTTCCTGAAGGGCTAACCTTGCCTTGTAGTATATCAGCTAATGCGTTTCCTCCTTCTTCTCCTGGAAACCACGCTTGTAAAATTGCTGCACATCCTGGTTCTATAGCAGTAATAATTTGTGGGCGCCCACCAAATAAAATCAATACAACAGGTTTTCCGGTTTCAATTAACTGTTTCACAAAATTTTCCTGCTCTCCTGGTAATCGAATATCTTTTCGATCTCGGCCTTCTCCTACCAAGTAAAGATTTTCTCCCATTGCAGCTATTATAATGTCACTCTCTCTAGCAATATCTATAGCTTTAGCAGTATTAGGAGTGGGTAGATCTTTAATATTCAAATACTCTAAATTTTTGCTTCGTTCATCACCCAGAGCACCATCAACTTTTTCTATTTCGTCACTCATAGATTTAGTCCAATCACACCCTCTTTCATAAGCAATATGTATTTCTTTATCCAAATTACTTTTCAGTCCATCAAGAAGTGTAACTAGTTTAGGATTGTTGGGATCGATAGGATATTTCCACCAGTAAGCTGCTAAGGATTGGTATGTGTAATCACCAAGCAATGATTGTACAGCTGCCGCATTTGGACCTACGACAGCGATGTTTTTTAATTTAGTAGAGATAGGTAAAACCCCATTGTTTTTTAACATCACAATCGATTGACAAGCCGATTCATATGCTCTCTTTCTATTTTCGGGTGGATCAAAATCTAATTTCTTTCCTTTTTCTAATACACTATTTTTGTCAAGTAAGCCTAGCCGTTCTTTTAATAATAGTACTCGTTCTACCGATGTATTAAGTGTTTCTTGTGATACAGTACCATCTTCCAGCGCTTCTTTTAAGTAGGGAAAACTCATCCCAAAAGGTAATTCAACATCTAATCCGGCATTAATACTTTTTACTCCTGCATCTTTGTCATCTTTTGCATATTTGTATTTTGTAAAAACCTGTTTTACAGACCAAAAATCTGATATTGCTACACCATTAAACCCAAGTTTTGTACGTAATATATCAACTAATAATTCTTTGTTTGCTGAACAAGGTATTCCTTTAAATGCATGGTAACCTGCCATAGCACTCTGGGCATTTCCTAACCTTATCGTTGCTTCATGCGGCAATAATGTTTCTTCATAAAACACCTTTTCATCATCTGTGCCTCCTGCATATCCTGCAAAATGTTTGGTTGTCGCCGCAACTCCTTTAGTAAGATCATCTCCTTGTAATCCTTTGACAAAGGCGAGGCCCATTCGGGCAATAAAGTAAGGTTCTTCACCAAAGCTTTCTTCTATTCTACCCCAATGTGAATTTCTACAGATATCAAGCATTGGAGAAAGTGCTTGAGTAGCGCCTACTTGTCGCATGAGTTTTGCAGACATCGCTGTATTTTTTCTTAAAAGATCGGGATTCCATGTACAGCCCATTCCTATCTGTTGAGGTAGGGTTGTAGCTCCTTTTGCTGCAAATCCCGAAATTGCTTCTTCATGAAATATTGCAGGTATCCCATTTGGGGTTTCGTTGATCAAATATTGCTGCAAGTCCTGAATCACTTTTTTAAGTTCATCAGGATCAAGATCGGTTGACGAGGAAAACTGAGCAAAATGTCCTATGCCATGAGGTATTTTCTTTCGACATGAATCCAGAGATAGAGTTTTTCCATTTAATAAATCTCTAAGCCATGCTCCTTGTAGTTGAGCAATCTTTTCTTCATTGGGCATTTTATTTAGAAGCTCATGAACTTTTGTTGTTTGATTTTGAAAATGATTATTCTTTGTTTTTGATTGACAACAGATACATAATATCATACTTGATATTATTAATACTTTTATCGTCGTATTCTTCATTATTGGTTTGGTTTTTAGGTTGGTTTTTGTCAGGTAACATCTTTACTTATCCATTTTGCAGGAACTAAATTTATTAGTCGTTTCTTATACAATTTATAGTGGTGCAAAATAATTTATAAAGTTACAAAAGGGAACTATATATTTACTTTAGATACTATTTAAAATCTTAAATAGTATTATTTTCTAGATGGTGATAAGATGTTTTTAAAGGATTAAGAATATATATTCATATGAGGATAATTAATTGAATAGCCCTCTTAAACGAAACGTAAAACTATAATCATCAGTCTGGTAACGATATTTGTCCAAAGGATATGCTCCCCATGAATTAATACCACCAACACCCATTTGTAAATGATCCAGACAAATAGAAATGTCATCTTCTTTTTTTAGATCATATTGGTGCATACTTCCTCGTTGTTTCTGTGTCAGTGCTTCAGGACTATAAGGTAAAATACTAAAGCTAAAAGAAGATTCTCCCAAGATTTGTAGCTGAACTTTGTTGATATTTTGTAATATTAATCTCTTTGTATCTTCTCTATTTCCAGTTTCTTGCGGACTGATATATTGATGTGCCATATCTGTTATTTTTTTCTCATATAGCCCGATATGAGCAGCATATTTACGATCTACATAATTTTCAAAAGGACCTCGACCATACCACTGTACATGATCAAAAGCCTGTGGCGCTTTAAAATACAACCCAAGTCGTGGCAATTCTGGTAATTTGAGATCCCTTGTTTTAAAATCACAATGTATTTGAATAGTACCTTCGGAATCTATAGTATATATCATTTCAAAATTACATTGTACATCTTGTAGGTAGAGCTCAGTTTTAATAATTATTTGTGTTGATGATTGATGTAGGATTTCAAGGTGTTTTAATATTGTGTGCATTCCTGCATATCTCCATATTTTAGTTCGTTCTGGCATCTGATTCCCAAAATCATTATCATTAGGAGCTCTCCAGAAATTAGGTCGTATTGCTTCAGTAATACATTCGGTTCCCTTGTAGTTATAAGAATTTATGAGCCCCGTAAGAGTGTGTATAGAGGTCTTGAAATTATCTCCTGTGATTACATATTCTTGTTTGTTTTTTAGAACAGAAAGACCACCATAATTTGGTTTTTCCAGATGTTCTATTTTAGGATCATCAAATAATAAAAATTGCTCTTTTGCAATTTCGTGACCTATGGAGATAGAGCTGTCATTACCATAGTACAATGCTGCTAAGTTTAGAAAACAGGTTGTATTTGTAGAGTCATTAATTGTATTGTACTCTACATGAAATTGTTTTGACTTTCCGGGGAGTATATCTAACTTTTCAAAAACACCAGATTTTAATATTTTGTCCTGAGTCCAAACCTCCCATCGAATTTTAATATCAGAAAGTGAAATAAAATCAAAATCATTACTGATTTGGATATTACCTTTTTCAAGATCAATAGCTTTAAAATTAATGGGTTGGTAACATTTTTTTACTTCCCAAATAGCAGGATGAGGTTGACGATCAGGAAATAGTAACCCATTAATACAAAAATTACCGTCACTCGGTGTATTAGAAGGCCCAAAATCACCGCCAAATTTCCAATATTTTTGGCCATCATCAGTATACCCTTCAATTCCTTGATCTACCCAATCCCAGATGAAACCACCTTGTAGGGCTTTATATTTATTGATTAAATCCCAATACTCCTTTAGGTTGCCTACGCTATTTCCCATAGCATGAGCATATTCACACATGATATATGGTCTTTTTGTTTTTTTTTGAGCATATGTTTCGACCTGCTTAATAGATGGATACATCGGACAAACAATATCAGTATTTTCTTCTTCACCAGCCTGTTCGAATTGTGTTGGTCTGGAATCATCCTTTGATTTAAGCCATTGATATGCTGCTTTAAAATTTGAACCATTTCCAGCTTCATTACCCAAAGACCATATAATAATCGAGGGATGGTTTTTGGTACGTTCAAACATTCGACGTACTCTATCCATGTGTGCTGTTTTCCATTCTGGTAAATTGCAAGGATGTATGGATTCGTCATAAGGGGTAGAATAATTAGAACCCATACCATGAGTTTCTATATTAGCTTCATCTACAACATATAGTCCATATTCATCACATAATTCATACCATCGAGCATCATTGGGATAATGACTATTACGCACAGCATTGATGTTATATTGTTTCATTAGTTTGATATCCTGTATCATACTTTCTTCAGAAACGATACGACCAGTTACTTCATCATGCTCATGGCGATTAACTCCTCGTACTGTAATTGCTTTTCCGTTAATGAGTAGTTGTGCATTTTTAATTTCTATTTTTCGAAATCCTACTTTGCATCCTACAATCTCCAGTATTTCATTATCTTGATCTAGCAGGGTCAATGACAATTGATATAGATTAGGAGTTTCTGCAGTCCATTTTTTTGGACAATGAAGAAATTCCTGAATGGTAAAAGATGCGTTTTCTGATACCGAAGTACATGAAATATTTTTGGAAAGTAGGATTTCTCTATTTTCAGAATATAACTCACATTGTATGGTTCCATTCCAAATGTGTTGTGTCAAATTCTGAAGTGAAATCTTAAGATCCAAAACTCCATCATTATAACCTGAAGTTAGGTTTCCGATGGCAAAAAAATCCTGGATATAAACCTGATCTCTTGAAAACAGATATACGTCTCGCTGAATACCACTTAAACGCCAAAAGTCC
This sequence comes from Aquimarina algiphila, assembly GCF_947494415.1. Lineage (NCBI taxonomy): Bacteria > Pseudomonadati > Bacteroidota > Flavobacteriia > Flavobacteriales > Flavobacteriaceae > Aquimarina > Aquimarina algiphila. The sequence goes on from NZ_CANLVC010000010.1 coordinate 539,712, forward strand.
TGACACTCCAGATATGAGCCATCACACCAACGATATACTTCTACAGCAATGTTATTTTCTCCTGCTTTAAGGTGCTTGGTGATATTAAATTCAATCGGAGTCATAGAATCCTGATTATATCCTAACCATTCTCCATTAATCCAAAAGTGAGCTGCTGATTTTACAGACCCAAAATGAATAAATACTTGTCTATCTTTCCATTCACTAGGTATTATAAATGTCTTTTTATAAGAACCTACAGGATTATTATTATGAGGAATATGAGGAGGGTTTTTAGGAAATGGATAGCGATCGTTAACATAAATAGGAACCCCATATCCTTCTAATTCCCAATTTGCAGGCACTTTAATCTCTGCCCATGCAGAGGTGTCATATGTTTCTTCATAAAAACCTATTGGACGATTATCGGGAGTATCCACATATTTAAATTTCCACGCTCCATTGAGAGATAAATAGCATGAGGATTGTTCTTTTATATTTTGAAATAAAAATTTTGGATCATGATAAGGTATAAAGTTGGTATGAGGTGTTTCCTGACCAATATTAAAAACTTCAGGGTTTTCCCAGAAATGGCTACTATCAAAATTAATTCCTATTTTCATTTTATATTGCAGATAAGGTTATCATTCCAGAAATGGGGACTTTTATTGATGCCATACCTTTTTTAAAAGTATTTGTAGCATTTCCAATAAGGTTTCCTAGACAATCAAAAATTTTAGCATCATATGTGATGTGATCATGAATATGTTGTAGTATAATATCTTCTGAGGTTTTCGCATTAATAATGTCAATCATATTATGTTCACCTGATATTTCTATGATCAAATTGGCATGTACAGTAATAATTTGTTTTTCTTTTGAAGAAGCTTTAATCAATGGATAATTCTCTGAAGGCCCATTTGCTGTGAGATAACTGTCCAGCAATGTATCTCTATTTTTGATCCAATACTCGGTGTAAAAGTTGACCATTTGTTGATGAGTTGCTGAAATTTCATTTAATCTAACAGATATTTGCGGAACTGAAAATAATATATTCAGAAATTGTAAGGCAGCCAGTTCTACAGATTCTTCATAGTTCCACATAAACATATCTGAATGTACGGCTGTATTACCTGATAATAATCGTAAATCAATGACTCGTCGTCTGTTGGTTACGGCATCATTAGGGCAATCATGTGCTCTAAACATGTTACCACATTTTCGTAATACCGGACCAATATAATGTTGTCTGTACTCTATTAAAATATCGGGTTTTATAGCTGTTAAGGCTTTCATTACATCTGTCATCAATCGGTCAACAGCTGGACCAATAGCTGCATAATCTCTTCCGTTTTCGGTAGTTAAAACAGTATCTTTATAGGGAATAAAATGGTCAATAAAGTCTAATTTAAAGCCGTCCAAATCCCAATTTTTAAGTGCTTGTGCATAAGTATTCACCAGATAGTCTCTAATTTCGGGATACCTGGGGTCAAGAATAGCAGCTTGAAATTCTTCAGAGAAATGAAGAAATTTACCTTTAAACTGCTGAAAAGCTGTGGAATGTTTACCGAAAAAAGGTACCGAATACCAAAGCATTATTTTCATATTCAAATCATGAACTTCCTTCACAAAATTGGACATATCGGGAAAACGTTCTGGTAACCAGTCCCCCGTAAATGCGTAACCACGATTACTATCATTAGTTTGCCATCCATCATCTACAATAATTGTTTTATATCCTAATAAAGATGCTGTCCTGCACTCTTCTAATAAACTTTTGGTTGTAATATCCTGATGATAAGAATACCAAGTAGAGTACATAGGTAATTTGGCAATATCTGGCACAAACATGGGGGTGTACTCGGTCATGGAAGCCCACCACGAGCTGACTTTTCTTAGTGAATTTTCATAACGTTGTTTTCTATAATCAAGTAAAATACTTAGTTCGTATATGTCGAAATCAGGAACGGGATCTTTGAATAGAATCACATTACAATATATCCAACCATCTTCTTCTCGAAGTCCAGCACCTAACGATAATGTATGTATAGCATCTGAACAGGCAAACGTGTGTAGGTTTTCGTCATTATGCCCAAAAAGAGAAATAACGGGAGCCTCATATGCTGCGCGAGAAACGAGCATACGCTCGGCATCAAATTCAGCATATATACGTCTGTCACTTTCATAATTAGATAGCCATGTTCCTTTTAAATTAATGGCAGGAATTTTCCAGACTAGTTTTACTGGTTTTGTATTTTTAAGAGTTGAAGCTTGTAATTTTATTGTGACTTTAAATAACCCCTTTTCTAATTTCTGAACTTGATTTGATAATTCAAAAACAAAGGGTGTTGTTTTGGTATATATAGATATACCATTATATGGAAGTTGATCTTTACCAATGTCCTGGAGAAAATCCCATCCTTTTGTTGTTAAGTTAGCCATATAGGATTGTTATTATAAGTTTATGTATTGAGATTAAGAAGCAACACCTAAAGGGGAAAAGAAAATATACGCTGCAATTACAATCAATACCAAAATAAAAGAAACAATATGTCTGTATTTCCAAGGTCTGATGTCTACTAATTTTTTGTCAATAGGTTGGTATGGTACTTTCATAGGATAGAATTTCCCAAAGAGCAACATAATTATAGTGCTGGTTACAAAGAGAATTGCCATGATATGCAAGAAATGTAAACCAGTATCAAATATTAATTGAGTAAGGGCATAACAGGTAATAAAAAATATCAAAGCTACTTTTGCTCCGATAGGAGGTACTTTTTTAGTTATAAATCCTACAAAAAGAATAGTGAAAATAGGTACACTAAAAAAACCTGCAACTTTCTGGATATAATCGAAAAAACCACCATCAACAAAAGCAATAAAAGGAGCGATAAACATAGCTGTCATTGCTAAAAATACTTGTAAATATTTACTTTTTTTTATTAAACTGACATCGGCAATCTCTTTGTTTTTATGCTTTAAATAAGGTTTGTATATATTAAGCATAAATAATGTACTTGAACTATTAAGTCCAGAATTAAAAGTGGTTAATGCTGCCCCAAAAATAATAGCTGCCATAAATCCGGTTAAATATTCTGGCATAACATCGCCAATTAATCTGGGATATATTTCTGCGGTATTTTCTATGTTAAAATAGATATGTAGAGCGATTAATCCAGGGATATTAAGCAAAATAGGGGAGATTACTTTTAGTACACTGGCTAAGGCAATACCTTTTTGACCTGCAGCGAGGTTTTTTGCTCCCAAGACACGTTGCATGATATATTGTTCGGTACCCCAATAATTAAGGTTTACTAATAGCATTCCTGTAAATAATGTGCTAAAAGGAACAGGAGAATCTGGTTTTCCTATGGCATTAAGATGTTCTGTGTTTTGTGTTAAAATCATATCAAGCCCTACAGAAAAACTACCATCTCCAATATATAGTAAACCAAAAAAAGGTACGAGTAACCCCCCAATTACTAATCCTATTCCATTAATGGCATCTGAGACTGCAATTGCCTTCAATCCCCCAAAAATTGCATAAATACTTCCTACAATCCCAATAGACCATACCAAAATCCATATGGTAGCCCAATTGCTTAAACCAAAAACCCCGGATAGATCAAACATACCATTAAAAGCAACTGCTCCTGCATATAATACAGGAGGCATCATATTTATAACATATCCTACAAGAAATATAATGGATATCCATTTTTTTATACTTGGGTCAAATCGATCTTCTAAAAAATCTGGAGTGGTTACAGACCCATTACGAAGATAAATAGGTAAAATGAATTCAGAAACAATAATAAGTGATAGGATAGAAGTCATTCCCCATGCCATTACTGCTACACTATCAATATATACCTGCTCATTTTCACCAATAAAATTATTGGCACTCATGTTAGTTAGAAAAAGAGACCCCCCAATTACAAACCATCCTAGACTCCTCCCTCCCAGAAAGTATCCATCTGAGGTATTGAGTGCTTCACCTTTTGTTTTTCGATAAGAAACATAAGCAACGAGTAGTGTAAAAAGTATAAAGGTAGTAACAGCGAGCATGAAGATGAACTTATAAATTAGTTAGAATGATCAAAAAGATAATATCTACTTAAAACAAAAATAGAGTAGAATAGCATAGACTATCAAATTTAACTAAAAAAACTATTAATGTGAAATATACATGGGGTGATTTTTATATGTATTTGACTTTTAGAGAATTGCTTTGGTCTATTTTTTTAACAATTTTCTGAACTCATCGGCCTTTCCTTGAAAAATATCGTAATCTACACTGCCTTTAATACCTTCTATTTTTTCACTATCCGTTCTTTGCCAAAAAGTCCATCCTTTATTTTTCCATGTTTCAGGAACCTTCGGAGATTTTTTAGTGTATTCTGCTACCCACAATTTATATTTGGCAAAATCAGGATGATTAAGATATGTATCTCCAAAAGAAGGGTCACAATATATAATAGGAATAATGCCTAATTTCTCTTCTACAATTGTTAACCATTTCAACGTGTTTTTTTGATACGTTTCTTTGGTTACCGAAGTTTTAATACCACCTTGCTCAAGATCTAAGACAGGAGGTAAGTCACCAGAAACTAGTTTATCTACAGCTGCTATGAAATTTTGAGCTTGCTGCTCTGGGTTAGTGCCAGTTTCATAAAAATGATATGCACCTCGATAGATACAGTTGTTAATTGCAGCAGCGTGATTTTTCTTAAATTTTGGATCTTTAAAGTGTGCGCCTTCAGAAGCTTTAATATACACAAAATTAACTCCATCTTCTTTAATGTCATCCCAATCTATATCATTTTGAAAATGAGAAATATCCATACCCAAAATAGATGGATTTTTTTCAAGCCTTTCATTTTCAGAGTTACAAGGGGTATTTTTATTGGTAGTCGTATAGGAAAAAAAGAATAGTATTAAGATACTGTTTATGATAGAGAGAGTTTTCATATATGTTAGGTTAAGAGTGGTTTGTATTAAAAGCTATAAGGCAGAGCATCTTTGGTTAAAGTCCATGGTAAGGCTTTAGTAAAGTTGTTATTTTTTTGTGGTTTTAAATTTATAAATTTTTTAAAAGAATGCCTATAAGTATCTCCACGTAATTGATACGCACTATAAAGTAATATCTACTCATCTTAATATCAGTATAAATTTTTATATTGGTTACTCAATAAGAACCGATACATTATGGATAGTATATCAACAATTGTTTTAGCATCATCATTGATTATTATAATGCTTGGAATGGGTTTATCTCTAGTGGTTGATGATTTTAAAAGAATTTTTACCTATCCTAAAGCTATTGCAGTAGGGCTAACGAATCAAATTATTCTTCTTCCTATCTTGGGGTTTGCTTTGGCATCTTTATTTCCTTTACAGCCAGAGGTTGCTATAGGAATTATGATTTTGGCAGCTTGTCCTGGCGGTCCTACATCAAATTTAATATCTCACTTAGCCAAAGGAGATATTGCATTATCAGTTACATTAACGGCAATAAGTAGTTTTGTTACTATTTTAACGATACCTTTTATTATAAATTTTGCATTACTACATTTTCTGGATGAAGGACAAATGATTAAACTGGATATTATTAATACTATCATTCAGATTTTGGTCATAACCATTATTCCGGTTAGTATTGGTATGATTATTAGAAAATACAATGAGGGGTTTGCTTTAAGGATGGCAAAACCTGTACGGATTGCTTCTGGCGTTGTATTAGCATTGGTTATTGTTGGAATTACTATTAAAGAAAAAGATAATTTCGTTTCTTATTTTGATCAAGCAGGTACTGTGGCATTATGTTTAAATGTTTTAACCATGGTAGTTGGGTATTATTCTGCCAGGCTATTTAAGATTAAAAATAAAAGTGCCATTTCAATTTCAATTGAATCGGGAATTCAAAACGGAACCCTGGCAATTACTATAGCCATAGTTTTATTAGAGAATACTTCATTTGCCATTGCCCCTGCAGTATATAGTTTGTTAATGTTCTTCACAGGAGGTATTGCTGTTTATTTTGGAATTAAAAAAAGTAAAAGACAAGATGTTAATGAGTGAGATTCCTAAAAAAAGTATAAAAAAAGCGTTCAAGAAATTGAACGCTTTTTTTAAATCTATATCTTATTGAATTGGAGTTATTTACTTTTTGATACCTGGTATTCCTTTAGGTTTTTTGGTTTGCCAATGAAAAATTTCTGCTTTTTGTTCTTTTGGCCAAACTTCATCCAGAGTGTCAGCATTGTATACCCTACCATTTTTAATTACATGAGTAAGTGTATTCGTATTTCGTATGTTTTCTAATGGATTCTTTGAAAGAATCAGGATGTCAGCTAGTTTTCCTTTTTCCAGACTTCCTAAATCGGTATCTAATCCTAAAGCTTCGGCACCGAGTGCCGTGGCTACCTTAAGAGCATCATGATTTTTCATTCCTCCACTCTGGACAGACCATAACTCCCAATGAAAACCTAGACCTTGGAGTTGTCCATGACTCCCTACACCAGCCAATCCACCAGCTTCGACCAGATCTTTCATGAATTCTGCGTGTTTTTTAAAAATATGTTCTTCGTCCATGAACCAACCGGGTCTTCTTCTAGACTTTTGCGCTAATTCTTCGTATGGAGTAAAATATTGTATTTTTTGATCTCCCCAAACATTTTCACGAGAGTAATAATAATTTTCTGCCCAAGGTCCACCATAGGATACTAATAATGTTGGTGTGACTGCCATTTTTGAATCTGCAATTGTTTTTACTACGTCTTTATAAATCGGATAAATGGGTAATGAGTGTTCATGGCCAGGATATCCATCTAATAATTGAGTCATATTTAACTTAAAGTCTAAACCTCCTTCGGTAGTTGGCATTAACTTTAATTCTTTGGCAGCCATCATAATCCATTGTCTTTGTTTGCGATTACCTACTAGGTACATTTTAATACTTTTGGTATTATAGTATTCACTGTATTGCTTTAGTACCTCCTTGGCATGGTCCAAACTTTCTATTTTATATTTCCAAAACCCAACACCAGGACCAGTGCTATATACTCGAGGGCCGTGAATCATCCCTGATTCTATCATGTCCGAATACGTGAGTACATCTGTTGTACCTGTCTGAGGGTCCCTTGTTGTAGTTACACCATAGGCTAGATTAGCAGAGTACATCCAGACTTGATTTTTATGTACACCCCAATATGGCCACATATGTGCATGGGTATCTATAAATCCTGGCATTAGTGTTTTGCCAGAAACATCAATGATTTTGGTATCCCCTGATACGGTTAAACTTCCAGACGTGCCAATAGCTTTAATTCTGTTGTTTTCTATAAGAATATCTCCGTTATCAATGACTTCATTTCCGTTCATAGTTATGATACGCCCTCCTTTTAAAAGTAAGGTGCCTTTTGGAATATCCTTCTCATAGTTTACTTTTATTTTAAATTCTTTTGCTTCAAATTTTGGGTCCTTCTTTTTGTCTTTATCTTCTTTTTTATCAATTTTTGTAGAATCTGATTTTTTTTCGGCTTTTTTAAGTTCTTCTTCCTTTTTTTTGGCAGCCACCAAGCTATCATTGAACTTTTTTCCTGCTTCAACATCATATCTAAAATGACTAGCCCCTAAAGACCAGTGTACTTTTTTACTGTCTGAGGACCAAACAGGAAATTCTCCTCCTATTATTGTTAGTTTCATCGCAGGGAATGCAGCACCATCTGCTTTTGCTAATGAAATTGAAGGTGTTTTCCCATATCGAGGAATAAGCACAGTATAGATGTCGTTATTAATTAGTGCCAGTGCAGTTTTTCCGTCAGGCGAAATTTGTATTTCTGATGGTTTAGAAGCTTTACTTTTATCACGCCATCCTTCTTCTGATGAAGGTAATGCATTTGCACTCATAGCATCGTGATGATCTTTCCCAAAAATATCCTGAGAGCCATATGTGGTGATTCCGGTTAATTTTAAATGTTCTTTTTCATCAGATCCGTCCCAACGAATAGAGATTAACCCTTTTTCATTATGATTTAAATATATGCGGTTATCTATTTTGGTAAAATGAGGATCTTGCCTTCCTTTGGTTTTATCAATAAAATTAATAACACCTCCATTACTATCTATCCATACTAAATCTTCCTGAGCCCGACTTGAAAATGGATTAAATGCATCATCATAAGTTTGTGCTGATCCCCTGTGAAATGCAATTCGGTTTGCAGAATATGACCAGGAAGGGTTGGTATAAATACCAGGCTCTCTTGTCAATTGAGTAGGTTGCGCACGACCATCAACATTAATTTTGAATAAATGACCTCCTCCTTTTTTCCAAGTAGTGAAAACAATGTGTTTCCCGTCTGGAGACCATGTAGGCTGTGCTTCTGTATAATTATTTGTGGTCAAACGTCTGGGAGTACCATTGGGTAAATTCATTACATACAATCTATTTAAAGCAGTAAATGCAAGTCTGGAACCATCTGGAGAAGGCTTAGCGTCACGTATTTGAGTAACTAAGGCACTTTTGTTATCTTTAATAGGATATTTGAAAGCTAACTGAGGTCCTAAGTCAAGTTTGACATCAACTTGAAAAGGAATTTCTTTGGCTGTATTATTAGCCAAAGAGATAGAGTATATTTTTCCGCCATATGAAGTAACGAGATTTTTATTGTCAGGAGTAAAAGACATTGCAGGTAACACTCCTAATGGAGCTATGGATTCTTGTTCATCACGTTGAACGGGGTATGCTAACCAGCGTTCTTCTCCTGTTTTTAAATTGCGTAATACCAATCCAGTTTCCTGCTCAAAACGTGTACCATATACTAACCAATTTCCATCATTAGATAAAGTGGGAGTAAAAGCAGAACCATATCTGGAGGTTACTACCGCCATATCACCATCTTCCATGTCGTAAGTTCCAATTTGATATTGTGGTAACTGGGCATTATAGTTCCAGGAACCTTTACGTCTAGAAAAATAAAGCAATTTTCCATCTGCGCTAAAGGCAGGATCAATAGCTTTTATATCTTTTGGTTTTTCAAACAATTGACTTCCGGAGCCACCTTCTTTATGGTAAATATGAAGTTTAATATTTCTTCGCCCTTTACCGCCTACAATATACTCTCCATCTGGAGTCCATTCTGCAGAAAAGAAATTATGCTTTTCTTCTTTAGTGATCTGTTTATCTTCTTTGGACGTAAGATCTAAAGTCCAAATATTATCAGAACCACTTTTGTCAGAGATGAAAACTAATGATTTACCATCAGGACTATATCTGGGATGCACGTCATAGGACATCCCACTAGTAACTTGGTTTGCTTTACCACCGGTAATGGGAATGGTGTAAATATCACCCATAAGATCAAATACGATAGTTTTTCCATCGGGACTCACATCTAAAGAAATCCATGTTCCCTTGTCTGTGGTAAATGATATGGTACGGGTAGGTTCTAAAGGAAGTTCTTTAGTAGCCTTTTTTATAGTATCCTTTTCTTTTTTTTTGTTTTGAGAAATGCCGATAAAAGTGCTTAAAAATAGAAATAGAGAAGTAACTCTAAGAAAGATGTGCGATTTCATTGATTGAGAATGTTGAATTTATTTGAATAAGTAAATATAGATAATAAACTAATGCGCTGTATTTCTGCTTTAACGTTGACTATCATAAAGTTTTGTTATATATAATATCATGTTTTGTATTTTTCTTTGAGCTAAAATTTTAAAAATATCTAATTTACTGTAACAGTCATTTATGAGATGTGTCTAAACCAAAAAAACAAAGACACTATGTGTAAAACAAGATTAATTCTAACAATGGTCATAGCAATTTCTATGACTATAATTACTAAAGCTCAAAACAAAAATGACATGGAACAAACAAATTTTACTGTAGAACAAAAAAATGTATTAAATGCAATCAAAAACATGACAGCTGCATTTCATAATAAAGATATAGAAGGTGTGATGTCTAGTTATGAATCAGAAGCTCTAATTGTTTTTGAGCCAGAACAGCCTGTTTCGGACCCCTCGGTTATTAGACAGATGTTTCAAGGGGCATTTACATTGAATCCCAAATTTGAATATGATGGACATGAAGTATTTATTAATGGAGATACTGCTATTCATTTTTCTCCGTGGGAGATGAAGGGAAGAACACCTGATGGGAAAGAAGTTGTACAAACTGGTTTATCTGTAGCGGTATTAAGAAAACAACCTAATGGAGATTGGTTAATGGTTTTTGATAATCCTCATGGACAGTTTCTAATGAATAAAAAATAAAGTTTTAATGATTATATTATAGCCTAAGTGATTCATCTTAGGCTATATCCCTTTATTGAAAAACAAATATTATGAATGATAACAAAAAGCATGATCAAGATTACTTCCTTATTGAAAAATCTATCAATGGAGATAAAATGGCTTTAGAAAAACTCATCAAGAAGCATCAGGATTGGATTTACAATGTTGCTTTGACTTTTATTGGAGATAGAGAAGAAGCTTTAGATATAATGCAGGAAGTTTTGATAAAAGTAATTACAAATCTTTCATCTTTTCAGAGAAAAAGTGCGTTTAGAACTTGGCTTTTTAGAATAACTAAGAATCATTTTCTTAATATGAAAAGAGGAAAACATGAGAGAAATACATTGACTTTTGAACAATTCGGACAAGGGATTGACAATTTATCTGATGAATCATTAAATAATTACTCTTATGCTACAGAAAATAAACTACTAATAAAAGAAGCAAAAATAAGCTGTATGAAAGGCATGCTTCTCTGTCTGGACCGTGAACAACGAATGATTTTTATTATTGGAGAGTTGTTTGAATTTTCAGATAGAGTTGGAAGTGAAATTATGGAAATATCTAAAGTGAATTTTAGAGTGAAGTTACATCGTGCAAAAGAACAATTATATAATTTTATGAATAATAAATGCGGATTGATCAATAAAAATAACCCTTGCCGATGTGCGAGAAAAACAGCAGGGTTTATAAAAATGGGATTTGTTGATCCGGTTAACCTGCATTTTCAGAAAAATACAATTAACAGTATCAACAAAATAGTCGAAAAAAAAGTCGAACGTTATAAAGATGAAGTTGTCTCTGAATATCAAAAAATATATCAAGAACACCCTTTTTTGAAAACACCAACAGATGTACTAAGTGTAAAAAAACTATTATCAACTAAAGCGGTTAGGCAAACTTTTAATTTTGAATAAATGTTAAATAAGTGTAACACCTTGATGAATTTATCATCTTTACATCTGTAGATGTAATAAAAAATATTTCTATGAGGTTATTAACAACGATTATTCTAAGTTTTGGTTTTGTATTTATTTCCTATTCACAAAAAGCTAATGTTAAAGAATGGATAGAAGATATTGATTTCTATCAAAAAACATTGCAGGAAAAACATATTGATATATATCATACAATAAGCAAAGAAGATTTTGATATCGAAATACAAAAAATCAAAGATCAAATTTCTGATTTGACACATTTTCAAGTAATTGTTGAACTTATGAAATTGACTCGAAGAATTGGAAATGGTCAAAGTGATGGGCATACGGCTATGCCACTTTGGGATACTAAACGACATAAATACCCTCTAGAATTATTTGACTTTGGAAATGAATTAAGAGTGCTAAAGACAAGCAAAAAATATCAACATTTATTGGGAAAGAAACTCATACGCATAAATAAAACTGATATAGAAGAGGTTGTAAAGAAAACTTCTGCAATAGCTCCATTTGTAGAAAACAAACAATCCTTAATGCAGAGAACCTGTAGTTATATTATGGTTTCAGAAATTCTTCATGCATTTAACGTCACAAAAGATCTTAAAAAAGCATCATTTGTGTTTGCTGATGATATTGATAAACTTGAAACAATAGATATAGAAGTTATTCCTAGTGAAAAGATGACAGAAGCACTTACAGAGGTAATATCTTTTAAGAATCCTAAGGTGAATCGACCTACTTCTGCCAAAATGGAAAATCTTTGGTTTACTCTTTTGGAAGATAAAAAAACAGTGTATATAAAATTCAGAAGATATCCACCTTATGATGAAATGCAGGCATTTTCAGAAAATATATTGGACTTTATAAATAGTAGTTCTGCTGAAAATTTAATTATTGATGTAAGAGAGAATTATGGCGGAAATACTTTTCTTGGGTTAAAACTTGCAGAGTATTTAATCATAGCAGAACCTATTAATTGGACATCTGGTGTTTATACTTTGACTGATCGATTTACATATTCTGCAGCAATGGCCAATGCAGTGCAGTTTAGACAAATTCTGAATGCCAAAATTGTAGGAGAACCTACTGGTGGTAACCCATATAGCTATCAGGATTTGGGTCAATTTAAACTTCCTAATTCTAATTTGATAGTTACATATTCAAAGCATCTATTTCGTTTTCAGGAAAAAAATACTGCTGGAGTACAACCAGATGTGTTATTCACTCCTAAATGGAACAACTATAAAAATGGAGTAGATGAGGTTATGGATTGGGTACTTAAGGATATAAATAAAAGAAACACAACCAACAAAAAGTAACAATTAGGAATTTATAATATTTTAAAATAAAGAATACTATGGAATTTGTAAAAAAATAGTCTTGTTGTTTTAGTATGTGAAAAAGCAGCCTAAAAATAATTTCAGACCGTTTTTATATAAGCCATTTGCTTTATTCTTTAAATGAAGATATTAAAGCAGATTTTATACAGCAGTTTGAGGTTTTTTTCTATAATGTATCATCTTTAGGTATTTAAAAAAACGCGAATTAGGTCGATCTACTACGATTACAAACAATGGAATTAATGCATGAGGTAGCCTGATAATCACTTCCCATGTCCATTGACTAAAAGTATTCCCTAGAAAATCAACATGAAAATGTCCGGTCAAACGAGCTATAGCGGTTAACCCTCCCCATATAAAAGCATACAACAATGAAGGATAGGATAATCTTGGGATGAAAATAGTAATAGCAATTAGAAAGTCAATAATACCAGCAATTTTAAGCATTGCATGAGCACTGGGTTCACTAATAGGTAATGTATTAATTGTCATATCAACAAAACTCCCTGGTCTGGGGTAATATCCTATGGCATACAATCCATGACAACTAAATGTAAGTGCTATTGCAATAAGTGCGATCATACGTATTTTTTTAACCTCTATAGAAGTAAACACTGCCATATAAAGTAATACCGGACTCAAAAATTGAATTGTATATTCAAACAATTGACCAACATGAAAAAATTTCTCTTTACAATACAATACAGCCAAAATAAAAAGACCTATACTACCTCCTAATAAAAAAAGTTTACCAACTTTTTTCATGCCTGGTTTTATTAGTAGGGTAACGACAGCACATAGGAGGTAAAAGACTCCTATGATCTTTATGGATAAAGAAATAGAACTTGCCACCGAAAGACTGGTAACATACTCATTCCATGATACTCCAAAAACACTTTCGACAAAGCCTTTTAAGATGGCTTCATCCCACAAAAATGTTCGATAAGGAGGATCCCATACCATATGTTGATATGCTCTTCCTAAGAAAATTAAGAAAGTAGATGCTTTTAAAATCGTAATTATTTTTTGTTGTAGGTTAGATGATTGCGTCATTGGTTTGTGTGCTGGTTAATAAAATTAAATATAAAAAAAATCTGAATATTTTTGCTGGATTTGATATTAACTAATCTTAATTTTAGAAGTGTATCATAGTTAATCTCAAACAAGATTTTTTTAGTTCTTAAATACTATGTTTTAATGTTTAGGAGTTGTAGAAGTGTGTCAATGCGAAGAGGCTATAATTTAGGATGGTTAGTTTGCTCAAAGATATTTACTTATTATGATCTGATATCCTAAATTAATCAATAGACTAGTTGATAAATATCAATTGTTAAATTGATTGTTTTAAAGGGTAATATCAAAGAAAAGTTAATTGTTTAAGTTAATTTATCATAATAATTCCTTAATTTTAAGAGAACATTAAAATTTATTTAAATATAGTACGTTAACGTACAGACATGTTTTAATTGCTTTACCCCATGATCAATATCCTTTTCCCCCATAAGCGATATTCTTTTGTTAATGAATCTTTTTTACAAAATTTTCCAGACGAAGTGATGGCTAAGTTTGAAGAAAGTAAAACTGTTCTTAATCTTAAAAAGGGTCAGGTTTTATTCCACGAGGCCTCAATTCCTACAGGAGTATATATTCTAAAAACAGGTAAAGTAAAAAAATATGCTACAGGATTAAATGGAAAAGAACATATTTTTCATTTGGTTAAAGAAAATGGAATTTTAGGTCATCATAATTTGTTATGTGAAGAGATGTATTCTCATTCTGCAGGTTGTTTGACAGATTGTTCCTTCTTTTTGATTCCTAAAAACATTTTTCTTTCTATCATAAAGGATAATCGTCATATGATGGATTGTTTATTAAAAAATATTAGCCATGAGTTTGGAGTATTTGTAAATAATTCTAAAATTATGGCTCAGTATAATGTTAGAGAAAGAACAGCATTGTCCATTATAAAGTTGGAAGAATTCTTTGATGATAATAATAGTTTTAAATTATCTAGAAGAGATCATAGTAATATTGTAGGAACATCGATCGAATCTTTAGTTAGAGTTTTACATGACTTAAAAGAAGAAGAAGCGATTGAAATTAAGGAAAGTACAATAACGGTTAAAAACATGAAAAAATTAATTGCAATAATTAATGTTATATAAACACAATAAGAGTGTAATAAAAGTTACTCAAAATATTCTTCAAAAAAAGGAAGCGATTTGGATAATTTTCTTTCAAACCTTTTGATTCGTCTTTATCAATGTTTAACTCCTGACCAAGAATTTTGTTTTTTTATCCTTTCTTCTTTTTTGGCTCATTTTTGTATGACTTAAATTCCTGATATTGTTTCCAATTGTGCTCTGTGATTTGTAGATGAAGTTACATAATTGTTCTTCTGATCTTGATCTATAATTCTAGCTTTTATTGTATCATCCAATTGAAACTGAATCATTTTTCTTATTCTTGAATATACATCTTTATCGAGTATTGGTGTTATGACTTCGATTCTGTGATCCAAATTGCGAGTCATCCAATCGGCAGAACCCATATACATTTTCTCATTCCCGTCATTTGCAAATATGTATACTCTTCCATGTTCCAGAAAACGATCTACAATACTGGTAATATATATATGTTCACTTTGCCCTTCAATCCCAGAAACCAGACAGCAAATTCCTCGTACAATAAGTCTTATCCTAACTCCAGCGTTATTAGCTTCATACAATAAGTCTATCATTTTATGATCCTGAAGACTGTTTAGCTTTAATATGATATAAGCTTCTTTCCCTTCCTTTGCATTTTTTATTTCGGTTTCTATTAATTTTTCAAATGTACTTCTTGTTGTAAAAGGAGAAACTAGTAGTTTTTTTGTCTTAGGAATGATGACTTTCCCTTCCAATAATTGAAATACCTGATTTAATTCTAAGGTTAAACTTGGATTTGCAGTCATTAACCCAAAATCGGTATATATTTTGGCAGTTTTTTCATTAAAATTACCTGTGCTAATATAGCCATAAGTTTTTTGAACCTCATTTTCTAAGCGTTCTATCAATAGTATTTTTGAATGGACTTTAATTCCCGGATAGCTATACATTACTTTTGCTCCGTGATCTTCTAAAACTTGTCCCCAACGTATGTTATTTTCTTCATCAAACCGCGCTTTTGTTTCTATAAAAACAAAAACATCTTTTCCATTTTTTGCTGCAGTAAGTAAAGCATCAGCGAGTCCGGATTGTTTGGCAATTCTGTATAAAGTCACCTTGATTTTAGTAACATTTTCATCGAGAGAAGCTTGTTGTGCTAAACGTAGAACATCATCAAAAGATTCATAAGGATAATAAAATACCCTATCTTTTTTTGTGATAGCATCAAATATATTTGGAATTTTTTGAAGCTCATGATTCTGTACCGGAATTAATTCATTTTCTGAAAGATTTTTTTGAGTAGGGTTAGGAAAACCAAAAAAATCTTTGAAATTATGATATCTTCCTCCATATAGAATATCAGTTTCATTAACATCCAAAACATCCTTGATGAGATTTAATAGTTCTATAGGCATGGTATCATCTATTAAAAGTCTAGTGACTTGCCCCGTATCTCTGTTGCCAAGGGAATCTTTAATTTTAGTTAATAAATTTCCAGAGTATTCGTTGTCAATATATAACTCTGCGTCGCGAGAGATTTTTATTAAATGAAAAGCAGAAATTTCTTTTTGGATATAAAATTTGGCAAGACTATACTTTAAAATATCATCCACAAAAGCGATGTAATGAGTATTATTCTGATTTGGAAACGTAACAAATCTTGAAGTGTCTGAAGGAATTTTGACAATGATTAGTTCTTTATTCTCTAATAACGCAGTTAAATACAGTTGTTCGTTTTCAATAAAAACCTTTTTATCTTCTCGTTCTGTATTGATATTCAGAGTAAGTTTATTCTTAAGATTCTCTTGATAATAGTGCTCAGCAAATTCTTTCTGGGATGATGTGAAATCTTCGTAGCGTATTAATTCAATTCCTTCTTTTTTGAGTTCAGGAAGAATATGATTGGTAAATAGGTTTCCAAATTCTTCTTGCTGAATGTGAACCTGTTTTTTGATTTGCTTTAAAAGTTTATTGGGTTTTGTAATTAGTTTTTTACGTAATGATTTATCGAGTTTTTTTATTTTTCTAATATCTGAAACTCGTACTTTAAAGAATTCATCCAGGTTTGAAGAAAAAATAGCAAGGAATTTAATACGTTCATATAAAGGATTATTCTTGTCTTCTGCTTCTTGTAATACCCTATGATTAAAACGCAACCAGGAAAGATCCCTATTGTAGTATTTCTTTGATATTAATGACATTTTTTATATTTAAAATTTTAAACCGACCCTACACTTGAAAAAAAGAAGTAATTGAATTCTATTTTCGAAACAATGTAACATCATACTTTCATAAATGATGAAACCCAAAATTAGATTTAAGTTATTTTTAGGTAAAGAAATATGTTTTTTAAGTATAAATTTTCTCAACCAATTTTCCTATACTAAGTCCTTGTATAATTATAGAAAACAAAACAACAACATAGGTAATATACAGAATTACTTCTGAAGATGCATTATCTGTTAGACTTAATGCTAATGCTATAGAAATTCCTCCTCGTAATCCTCCCCAAGTTAATATTGTAACTGTCTTTAGTGGGCTACTCTCAACATGTTTTAATAAAGAATAAGGGACAAAAACAGATATAAATCTCGAAATTAGTACAATTAAGATTGCCAGAACACCAAGAATCAAATGATTAGCATCGAATTTTAAAAGATGTATGGCTAGTCCTATTAGTACAAACAAAATACCATTAAAAACATCATCGAGCACCTCCCAAATTTCATTAATCATTTTTCTTGTAGCACCTTTGTTGTTAGCAATATTTAATTTGTTTCCGATGATCATACCGGCAATGACCATTGCCAAAGGTCCAGAAACATGAATTAGGGATGCAAACGCATATCCTCCTAACACAATCGCTAAACTTATCATTACGGCTAGCTGGGGATTTTCTTTTACTGATTTGATGGAATGATATCCAATAAAACCGAGTAATCCTCCATAAAGAATTCCACCTATAGCTTCTTCAAGAAACAATTTCCCAATTTCAAGACCAACCGAACCTTCTTCATGATGTCCTTCCATTCCTGTTAGAATTAAAATCCCTGAGAAAACAACAACTCCGATTCCATCATTAAATAATGATTCTCCTTCAATTTTAATACTTAGGCTTTTGGCAATATTTGCTTTTTTAAGAATCGCCATTACTGCAATTGGATCGGTTGGGGAAATCAATGCTCCAAAAAGTAAAGCATGTAAAAAAGGTAAATCTACGCTAATCAGTTGTGCAATGCCGTATGTTAAGCCTCCAACAATAAAAGTAGATATTAATACTCCAAGTGTAGCAAATAAAAGAATAGGCCATTTTTCTTTAGTTAGTTCATCAATATTAACATGTAGTGCTCCTGCAAAAAGAAGGAAACTCAAAATTCCATCAAGGAGTAATGACCTAAAATCAGAGTTTGTTACAATATCACAAAAGAACATATAAAATCCTGGAACAATACTTTTACTCAACGTTATAATTACAACTGTTGCCAGACTCATCAACATTAAACCAATTGTAGTTGGTAGTTTAAGCCATTTATAATTCACAAAATTAAAGAAAGCGGCTATGGCAAAAATAATGCTAAAGGATTGTAACATGTTTTCTAAGGTTTTACATTAGTATATTTTTGAAGGGATATTTAGATCTTTGATGTTTTTAGTATCAATTCGTAATTGATACGAATCTTCTAACTGAACAATGATTCTTATTTAGGTATTACCCATGAATTTTTAATTCCTGAACTATTAAATCAAACTTACATCGGTTATTACTTCAAGTAAAGCAGGGCCATTATGATCACGAACTTTTTCCATAGCAGGAACCAAATCTTCTAATTTTTCAACTCTTACCCCTAGTGCTCCGCAATTTTCTGCAAATTGAGCAAAACTTGGATTTTGCAATGAAGTTTGCCATACGTCTAATTCTGCGGCACGTTGTTCTTTAGAAATCTTACCTAATTCAGAATTGTTGAGTACAATATGTTTAATGTTCATATTATACTTTACTAAAGTTGTAATTTCGGTAAGGTATTGTCCTAAACCGCCATCTCCAGAAACAGACCAAATAGGTCTTTCATGACCTTGTGCAGCCCATGCACCCATTGCAGCAGGTAATGCAAATCCAATAGAACCTAAATATCCTGACATCAAAATGGATTGGTTTTTTGGTTCAAAATATCGTCCAAAGGAATACGTATTGTTTCCTACGTCAACCGCTATTACAGCATTTTCTGGAGTTACTTTATTCATCGCATCAAAAAGAGCAATAGAACTTAATCCTATAGAGCTAGAATCTTCTAATCTACTTTGTTTTTCTTCTCTCCAGATGTTCCAACGTTCCTGTATTTCAGGTTTTTGGTCTATCGTATTGGTTTTTCCTTTCGTTTTTTCTGTTAATACCCCTAAAGTTTCTGAAATCTCTCCCCATAATGCAGCATCGACTTTATGAAATTTGCTCAATGCCATTGGATCAAAATCAACCTGAATAATAGGCTTTTTTGGTGTAATCCCTGTATGATTCGAAAAAGACGCTCCAAATACGATTAATACATCACTCTCATTCATAAACCATGACGCGATAGGAGTACCACTTCTTCCTAAAACACCGCATCCAAGAGGGTGATGATCAGGGATCAACCCTTTTCCTTTAAAGGTAGTAATTACAGGACAGTTAAGAGTTTCTGCATATGCAATAATACTTTCCATATTAAACCTTGCCCCGTGTCCAACAATAATTACGGGTCTTTTAGAGGATAATATCATATTGTTAGCCTTACGAATCATTTCTTTTGGTGGCGAAATATGAAAGGAGGTGATTCGATTTTCTGGAGTTTGTGGCTGATCTTTTTTTGATTTTTTACTGAATGCTACTTCGTCAGGAAAAGTAAGATGAGATACATCTCGTTTTATCAGTGCACTTTTAACTGCCAATGACATTAGCTCGCTATGATTAGAGTTTTGATGTACGGCATGATTAAATTCTGCTACAGAATCAAAGGCTTTGGCCAGATCTACCTCTTGAAAAGCACCTGTGCCAACGACTTGGGTATTTACTTGTCCAGAAAGTGCTAATAAAGGAGCACGATCTACTTTGGCATCCCACATACCCGTATACATATTGGTTGCTCCGGGTCCTGCAATACCAAAGCATGCAGCTGGTTTTCCTGTAAGTTTAGCATAACCAGAGGCTGCAAATGCTGCTGCTCCTTCATGTCGAATTCCAAAATATTTTAATTTTCCTTGTTTCTCCAATCTTCGCATGGCATCTGCAACACCAAGATTACTGTGACCAACCATTCCAAAAACAGTATTGATGCCCCAATTTACCATTGTTTGAATCATAACATCAGATACAGTGTCTTCGTGAGCGGGCTCTTCAGGGATTCCGACATAAATAGCATGATCTTCTTCTTTGACTTCAAAGGTCTTAACACCATCATCATAACCACCAGGAGGTAATCCTGTGCAAGGATGAAAATCCCATCCGTGCCAAGGACAACGTAACAATCCATTTTCTATAGACCCTTCTCCCAAAGGACCACCCTGATGTGGACATCGATTATCTAATGCAGAAAATTTCCCTTCGAAATGAGTTAAGCAAACACCTTGATGGCCTGCGGTAACAGTTTGGACTCTTCCCTCGGGAAGTCTATCTTTATTGTCCAATACTTTGTACCATACAGTTTCTTTTTTTGAAGTCATGATCTGTTATTTTTTGTGTTAACATTTGTTGTGAAATTGATCTTGTCTGATTTTTACAGCTCTAAATGAATAGATAATTAGAGTTGTCAAAGCCAACAAGGCACTAATAATACCAGAAATAGTAATATAGATTGCCGAGTCAAAACTAGTCCCTGTACTTTTGTATACTCCTGATACTAATGCCGAGATAACAAAAAAAGCAACAGCAACATAGAGAAAAACCATAGCGTTATTTAATAATTTAAGTTGCTTAAGCTTTCGTTTAATTAAAATTTCTTTATTATTAGTTACTTCTGCAATCAATGTTTTAATCTCGGTGCTGAGGTTCACTAAAAGATTGGAAGTAGATAAAATCAGAAGTCCAATACCAGGTATTATAGTAGCTGGGATATACCAATGATCCATAGTGTTTATCTTTTGAATGCGTTGATAGCTTCATCAAAAAATGTAGAAACTGTTATTTCATCAACACCAGTTATGGGTAAGGTAGCTCCTTTAAAATCATCATTTCTCCACTCGCCATGAGTTAATGTTTTTAAGCCTAAAGTATTCACTCCATCATGACCTTTGTATGCACTGATATAGAAATAATAGTCATCAATCATTGTGTCAGGAATTGCTAAGCCTATACCTATGGCAAATCCTGCTTTATCTTTTAATGAAGCAAAGGTGCCAATATCAAAATGATGAGGCCAAATCCTAATGTCTGATTGCAATTGCTGATTTTCTAAGAATGTTTCTAAAGTAAGTTGTGCTAATACTCGAAAGCCTGTCAATTCTCTTAGCCTACTTACATTGGTTAATTTGAAAGTAAAATCATTGGTAATAGTGGGGTAGGGTAATTCATAATGGAGATCATACTTAAATGGTTGTTTAATGTTCGCTTCTACAGCTTTTTGTGTAATCCATTGTACAATTTCGTCATGAGTAGTGCCATCTAATTTTAATGAAGTTTTTGAAATATTAGAATTCCAATCCAAACTAAAATTTTGATAACTAAGAGATAAAGAGTCGCCTTCTGAGTTTAAAGGATGTGTAAACATACTCCCTTCTTCTGCAGAAAACCCTAGATTTGTATGGCTATCATCATCTTTCTTTTCTAAAAAACTTATTCCGGCGGCTGCTAAATATTGAGCAGCCAAATGCATTTGAGTAGTCATATCTTGTTTTTTTAAGTCAGTATTTTGTTTTTGGATTGATTTAAAGAACACCTGCATAATTAATCCCTGTTAACCTATACATATCATAATCAAAAGTAGAAAGGTCATCAGGATTGAATTTTGAAATATCATCATATCCGCAAGCTCTAGCAATTACCTTTATAAGGTCATTGGTCGCATCAAAATAATTATGTAGTTGTTTAGCAGATGACTCTATGATCAACCTACTTCTCAAAGATTCTTTTTGCGTAGCAATACCTACCGGACAATTATTACTACCACAGGCTCTCATTCCTAAACAACCGATAGCTTGTAACGCAGAATTAGATACTGCAATTGCATCTGCACCTAACATCATTGCTTTTGCAAAATCTTCTGCAATTCGTAAACCACCTGTTATGATTAGGGTAATATTTGTAACTCCTACTTTATCTAGGTATTTTCTTGCTCTTGCTAAGGCAGGAATGGTGGGAACATTTATATTGTCCCTTAGAATGGTAGGGGCAGAACCTGTTCCACCACCACGACCATCCAGAATAATGTAATCGACACCAACATCTAAAGCAAATTGAATGTCTTTTTCGATATGGCTGGCAGCAATCTTAAAACCAATAGGGATACCACCAGTCCGTTCGCGTACTTCATCTGCAAAAGCTTTAAAATCTTTTACTCCATGAAAATTGGGAAAGGTAGCAGGAGAAATTGCGGTTTCTCCTTGCTGTAATCCTCTAACTTCTGCAATTTCTTTACTTACTTTGTTTCCTGGTAAATGTCCACCTGTTCCGGTTTTTGCTCCTTGTCCCCCTTTAAAATGAAATGCTTGTACTTTATCGAGTTTATCCCATGAAAAACCAAATTGGGCAGAGGCGAGTTCATAGAAGTATTTAGTGTTGTTTTCTTGTTCCTGGGGTAACATTCCACCTTCTCCAGAACAAATGCCTGTACCTGCCATTTCAGCACCTCTGGATAGTGCAATTTTTGCTTCTCGAGAAAGTGCTCCAAAGCTCATATCACTTACAAACAATGGTATGTCAATAGAAAGTGGTTTTTTAGCATTAGGACCAATCACTACTTTTGTATCAACATCTTCATGGTCTAATAAAGGTCTGCTCGCTAATTGTGCTGGTAAAAATTGAATATCATTCCATTTGGGTAACGTATTTCGGTCTACTCCCATAGATGCCGAAAAACCATGATGTCCTAAGTTTTTTAGACCATTTTTGGCTAATTCTTTGATATAACCTGTATATGGTTCTGTTTCTTCTGGGTGAGTATCAGCATAAGCACCAAGGTATTCATCTCTATTAAAAGGTTGTGGCGCATTTTTAAGATAAGCGTCAATTTCTACTTCATCTACATAAAGTGTATCACCTTCTATTTTAGTATTGAATTTATATAGAACTTCATTATTATTATACTCAGAAACACCAGTATCGTAACGATAATCCCAACCGTGAACTCCACAGATAAGGTTATGTCCATCCACATGTCCATCTGCCATTAATGCGCCACGGTGTAAGCACCTCCCGTATAATACAGAAATTTCTTTGTCAAATTTCACAATAACTAGATCTAATCCATTTACCAAGGCATGAGCTGGTTTTTTGTTTTCTAAATTGCTTAGTTGTGCAATTGCGACAGGTTTTTTCATAAGTATATTTTTATTGTTTTATGATCATGTTTAAAAAGCAAATCCAAGTGTAAAAACTAACCTGCCTCCATCAGTACTACCAAAATAACCTAGGTTTGCAGTAAAAGTATCTAGGCCACTTATCCATAAAGTACCACCAACACTGTTGTGCCATTTGTCTGAGTCATCATCTTCTATCCATACTCTTCCATAATCAAACCCTCCGGAAAGACCATATTTAAGAGGGATAAAACTAGTTTTGAATTTTCCCATTTGTAAACGTAAATCTGTATTGTGATATGCAGCGTATTTACCAATAAAACGTTCATTTCTAAATCCTCTTAAACTGCGATTTCCACCTAATTGTGCAGCATGATAAAATTCGAAATCATCTCCCAAAATAGCCTCTCCGCCAATCTTTGTTGCGAGAACTAGTTTTCCACTTTTAATTAGTTTATGATCTATAGCAATATGTGGCTCTACATAAGCAAAGTTGTTATCACCTCCATCGATATTAGTTTTATATCCGGCAGTTATTCCTATTCTCATACCCAGAGTAGGAAAGCCAAGGTCATTCATGTTTTTAAATTGATAAGTAACTTCTGCACCTGCATACGTTTGTTTATCAAAAACAGTGCTGTTTGGATCAAAGAAAGTATTTACAAAACGATCTTCTGTATTTTCTACTTCAAAAGATTCGATAAGAGGTTTAAACTGAAAATATCCTCCATCCCTTCCTCTCCAAATTAAGGAAACTGCAGTATTCCATTTTCTAATTCTTGTTCTATTAAAATCTAAATCTACTTCATCTTTGTCATATTCAGTTTCATTTCCAGCACCAAAGAAGTTAATAGCAAAATTAGGACTAGTATATAATCCTTCTACACCAAAATTCCAGTTGTGGAAGATATTAGAAAACTCTCCTTTGTATGATATGTCAAAGCCAGAAGATCCAGTATAATAAGATGCGCTTATTGAATGTTTTTGGGTAAAAGGATTACGCTGTAAACCATAGTGAGTAAAATGCTCAAGAACACCTATACGTAATCCGTCGTCGGGATTAAAAGCGATTAAAGGTAGTAATTGATTGAAATTGTATTTACGTTTCTTATGATCATAATTATTTATTTTATAGTTATCAACCAACCATTTTTTTGACCGTTTATTTATAATTGTATTGTTTTTGCCTTTATAATCATAAAGTTTAACTTTCTGGGTATTTTGAAAATCGTAAGTGTCATTTTTCTTACCTCCCATGATTTTGATACTAATAGGATTGTCACCATTACCGTATATCTTAAAAGTGTCATTTCCATCAAGGCCATAGATCCAAATTTCTTTAGTTTCCTGTTTAGTATAGATCCTATTAAAAATATCCAGATCTTTTCGTTGGATACTTATTTTTGTTTTTCCGTCAGGTAATCTTGTAATTTCGAAAAGATCGTCTTTTTGAGTACCGGCAAGTACTACGAATTTATTTAGGAATTTATAATATTTGCGAGCGATATCTACTATGTTCTTTCTCCTTCCTTTGAGTTTTGTTTTTATTTCATCAATAGATCTTCCTTTGATTTCATTAGGAATTTTATCAAATGCTTGATCGATAACGAGATCGGTTAATTTTTCTTGAATATATTTTGCTTGTTTATCCCATTCATTCCAATCGGATTGATTGAGAAAAGTCAAATCCATAGAATATGGGGAAAGGGCAAACCATTTAGGGCTTTTCAATTCCTCATCAAAAGATTGCATTTTCCGTAAACTAGGTATGGCCCAAGTTAAAAATGAAACAATACTACCATCAAATACAGAAAATGCCTGATCACGATCCCTTGGGATGGGTTTACAAACTTCGGAGCCATCTTCATTTTGAAATACGGCCCATCTCCATTGATCTTCATGTCGGTCCCAATCACCAATTAGCATATCAAACAATCGGGCCCTTATATAAGAAGGTTCGTCTACAATAGATTTTCCTGTTTTATGAATTTCTTTTAATACATCATTGGTACTTAGAATATCTTTAGGTTTTCCAAAACTGGATAGATCTGTATGACTAGAATTTACGGCTTCCTCAACGAGATATAATTCATCACCATATTCATCATTATATTGCCCTAATGCTCTTTGTTTAGGAATATAATACAGTATAGGGTTACTATGAAAAATATCTACAGCATCTGATAACTTGTCAATTGCAAAAGGAGTATAAGGGTGCGCAGTAGTATAAAAATCTAATAAAAACCTATCTGCATAACTGTCTTCTAGATCGTCTTCTACATATTTATCCTGAAATGCTGTTGATTGAATAAATTTAACTGCACTTTTCCTTAGAGCTCTCATTACATATTGTTTCCCATTTTTGTCTTTAAGACGTAAGGATAAAGATTGATGACCTCCACCACGTCTTATGGGAGTTAACCCTCCCTTCAATGTATCAAGAAAAGCGACTGGAGCATCGACAGGTTTGCTGTAAAATTCTCTATAGTGATTTCCCCATAAGCCTTTGTATATTTTACTTTTTCTGGTTTCTTCTTTAGAATATACTGAAGCACTTTGAGTCGCATTAAAACTACTTTCTGGTTTAAAAGTGTAGTTTATTCCTTTTCTTTCTCCATTAAAAACTGAGGTTGAAAAAATGGAAGTATTGATTTGATTTGCAGTATAAAAATCTATGTTTACTTTTCCATTTTTATAAATATCAAGTTTAGCATATCCTTTTTGTGTGGAAGCAAAATTTTCTTCAGTACTATTTCTCAGATTTTTAGTTTTTCCAACGGCTCCACTAATGATTTGTGGGATTCCATATTTATTAATGTACTGAAGGTTTTTATCATGACCAGATACAAAAATTATATTTTCTGATCGTCTTGCGGTCGTTAATAATCGATTTCTTAAACTTCTATATTGTCTGTTTTCAAAATCATGTAGAGATGTCCCCGCAGTATTTGCAAGTAGACCGTGAGCAGAATTAGAATGTATGGGATGGTGAATAGCCACAATCTTTATCTTATCCTGAGATTTTTTAAGCATGCTTTCGAACTCAAGAAAAAATAAAGTTCTGTTCTTGATATCACAGTCTTCATTTAAATAAATATGATTATTCCAGTTTTCTAGATACCACTGTGAGTCTATAGTAATTAGAACTACATTTTCACTTACATCTTTTTTCTTTATTGGGCATCCTTCATCCGGATAGAACTTTGCTTTACTATTTTTTTGTATAAATTTCTCTAATTTGCGAACCCCTCTATGTCCGTTAGAAACCCATTCATAATATCCCGGCGTAAATATCACATCTCCTTTAAAAGAAGAAAGAATATCAAGTTGGGCATTTATATTATTCTCTACATTTGAGCCATCAAACCCATTTTTTCCTGTTGTATTACCAAGGATTAAAAGTGCTGTTGCATCATGCTGTTGAGCATGTTTTGTTATCTGGCTTAACATACTTTCTTTTTTCGCGTCTCCGAGGTTTGCAGTGATAAAAATAGACTTCTCTATTGCTTGAGTATATCCTTGAATGGCAAGAAAGAGTAAACAAAGAAAATATAGATATTTTGTGTGACTAAATATTTTCATTTAAAATGGTTTAATTATTTTCTATCAATTTTTAGTTGATAAATCTTTAACAATGTTAAGCTAAAAAAAACTCTAAGACTAAGCTTTCTAATGGGGGCAAATTTGATAAACTCATCGTTCTAAGTATGACCTGAAATTTCAGTAAAATAATATAAAAAGTATTCACCTAAACCAACCAAGAAGAAAGCGGTAAGACTAAAATAATCTAAGATTTTGATTGTTTTTATGGTTGGACTCATTAATTAGTTGCTATGGTGATTGATTTGACGAAAAATTTGCGCAAAGCTTTCAATACGGTATGTAGTGATATAGTAACAGGGGGTATTAGTGGTTATTCTCTGTTTAACAACAAGCTTTCTATATATGTTCTTAAAAAAAATCATTGTATTTCTTTAGGTAATGAAATAAATTGAGCATCATAATCAATAATTTCTTGCTTTCTGAACATGCTCATTGTGTTACTTACGGTTTGTCTAGATGTATTAGTAAGATGAGATATGTCTTTATGAGACAAGAGGTTTTTTGCTATAACTCTATCGTTCTCAAGTTCACCAAATTCTTTAATATAGTCGATTATAAATTCTTTAATTCTAGCAGCACTATCTTTATAAAGTAAATCTCTTAATCTACGTTCTAACTTCTTTATTCGTAAGCCGTATACTTTAAGAACTCCGTTTTTTAAGGATGTATGCTGCTCCATAATTTTTTCCATTCTATCTGCTTCTATATAACATATAATACAATCTTCTAGTGCTATAGCTTTTTCTTCGTTTGCAGCTTGACGATCAAATAGAGAGAGTTCACCAAAAATATTTCCTTTCTTTACAATATACTTTACCGTATCACTAGAAGTATCAACAATTTTGATAGTTCCTCTTTTTAGAAAAAAAACACTTTTTTCTTCACTATTAAGTAATTGAATTGTAGTGCCTTTGTCGATATTTTCCATTTCAAGAATTTCGCACATACGCATCATTGTAATTCTACCAAGTTTATTAAAAAGATTAAATCCTTCTAGAAACCAATATTTGGTATATGTATTCAAGAGGGTGAGGTTTATGAATTGGTATTGTTAAAAGTACAGAATTTTGACTATATCAATGCAGAATTAATTTTGGAAAGTTACTTTGGACGACAATCTTGTGATTTTGTTGGTTTTCAATGTTTTAAATCTAGGGCTGTAAGAGGGCTTGAAAATGAATGTTTTGAAATCGTCTTTTGTTTTTTTGAAACAACTACACTTCTTTTTCAAAATTAAAAAAAGCCCTCATTTGAGGACTTTTTTGTGTAAATATGAAAATGAATTTATTTTCCTAGCATCAATAATTCATTACAAACAATCTCTGTGATATAACGTTTTTGACCTTCATTATCATCATAACTTCTGGAAGTAAGTTTACCTTCAATAGCAATTTCCTGCCCTTTATTTACATACTTTTCTATGATATCAGCAATTTTACCCCATGCTATTACATTATGCCATTGGGTATCGGTAATTTTGTCCCCTTGTTTATTGTAGTAATAGTCATTTGTTGCAATAGAAAATTTTGCTAGTTTTCTATCAGAATCGAGGTTTACGATTTCTGGTTCTTGTCCTAAGTTTCCAATCAACTGTACTTTGTTTTTTAGCGTGTTCATAAATTTAAATTTTTCGTGTTAAACAGTTAATACTATATCCTGAATTGATTTTCAGGAAATTTTAATTCGTATCGAAAATGAGACATACATTGTTTTGTAATAATTCAATTCGACAATGCAAACCTAAATCAGATGGCAAATAGGATTCGGTTAGGAAGTGTTTAGTTTCGTTTGTAATCGTTTGTAGTCGTTTGAAATTGATTAAAAACGCTGATATGTAGTGGTTTATGTTCTTTTTTTGGATTTTGTTTTTTCTATTAAAAATAAAATTTTAAATCTAAAGATAGCTAATAACGTATATAGGCGAATGTTTTATAAGTATATTAGGGTAGCAAAAACAAGTGTAGAATTATTGGATTGATTAAGACAAATTTGCTTTACCCAAATATATATAGCGCTTTATTTGATTTAGAAAAGTAACAACATTGATTCAAATAAACATGTTCTTTAAAGTACTTTATGGGTATAATATTGAATTTTGAGTGGAATAAATTGCATCGCTCCATTATCATAATTTGAGAAAGTTTTAAATTTACTAAATGTTGACAACAGGTCTCATTCTTATTCTTGCATCTCTTGGTTTGGCTCAAGGGTTATTTTTAAGTTTCTATTTATTAAGGCTTAAAAAGGGCAACAATAAATCTAATATTTTTTTAGCGCTTTTTATACTAGGGCTAACCATAAGGGTCGGTAAATCTGTGCTAAACTATTATATGTCTTTAGAGAATTGGCAGAACAATATTGGTATTTCAGGAATTTTGTTTGCAGCCCCCTCTTTATGGTTTTATGGAATTACACTTTTTGAGAAGAGTAAATCATTCTCAATAAAAGAGTATCTCCATTTTGTTCCCTTTATTTCGTTTCTTTTTTTAATTCCTCTTGTGCCTAGAAATGGAAATTTCGAATCTTTTTGGAACTATGGAATTGTAGTTTTTCATTTACTTTTATATTTAATATTATCCTGGTCTAATCTATATAGAAATCGTTTAAAAATCCCCAAAAATGTAGTGCACTGGTATCGAAATATCTTAATTGGAGCCACACTCATTTGGCTTCATTATGTTGTAAACCTTTTTGATTTTACGATGTACTACATTAGAGGACCTATATTTTATTCTTTTTTGATTTATGTTTTTAGCTACTTATTCCTTAGTCATCATAAGTTTAACCTACAGAAGTATAACAGTTCTAACTTAAATAAAAAGCTTTCAAAGATGCTGTTTCTAGAAGTTAAAGAACTCTTTGAAACCGAACATATTTTTTTGGATAATAATCTTACGTTAAATATGGTCTCTAAAAAATTAAAAATCAAAGCTCGAGAAGTCTCACAGGTTATTAATGAAAACGCACAACAAAATTTTTATGATTTTGTAAATCAATATCGTATTGAAAAAGCCGAGGTTTTATTAAAGGATTCAAAATATGCAAATGAGAAAATTGCTACAATTGCTTATGATTCTGGTTTTGGTAATGTCACTTCTTTTAATACTGCCTTTAAGAAAAAAAATGGCGTAACACCTTCTGCTTATAAAAAAGGATTAAAACACATGTTTTTTGTCAAAGGAAACATGTTTTCTAAAGTGTTTTAATCCTTTATTACTGAATATTGTCTCATATCATTATTACATACTTCTATATATACAATAGAAGAACAAGCAGTAATATGAACAAAAAACTCAAAGAATTAAAACACCAAAATGATGAGAAAAATAACACTTATATGTTTAATGCTATTTGCAATAGCGTGCACAGAACAACATGAGATGACCAAAAATAAGGTTTCAGGATTATCAAAACAAACCTCCGATTTAACGCCTCTAGAAGTAGTGAATAAAAGAATGAATTTCTTCAATCAACACGATTACGATAATTTTATAAAACTATATCATGAAGATTTAAAAGTGTATACATATCCAGATAAGTTACTGGGAAAAGGGTCAGATAGGTTGGCTCCCATTTTTAAATCTGATTTCGAAAATAAATTGGTAACCGTTAAGATTGTTAATCAAATGAATAATGGTCCCTATGTCATCAATCATGAATTGGTCACTAATGATGGTAAAGAGACTACATATGTTTCTATTTATAAAGTTGAAAATGGACTAATTACTAATGTTCGTTTTGTGAGAGATTTTTAAACTTGAAAAAAGTGTAACGAAGATGAGAAACGAAATACTTATTAGATAAAAGAACTAGACAATGAATAGAATTACAAAAAGAAAATCACGAATCCTGTTGTCAATCGGAATGTTTGCAATTGCATCTACACAAATTATTTCACAATATATAGGGATATCTGATTTGACTAGAGGTTCATTAACAGGAATTGGAATCGGAATGTTACTTATTGGATTAATTTTTGGAAACTTTAGATCTGCATATTCAA
This sequence comes from Aquimarina algiphila, assembly GCF_947494415.1. Taxonomy (NCBI): domain Bacteria; kingdom Pseudomonadati; phylum Bacteroidota; class Flavobacteriia; order Flavobacteriales; family Flavobacteriaceae; genus Aquimarina; species Aquimarina algiphila. Next base: position 570,502 of record NZ_CANLVC010000010.1, read on the forward strand.
ATTAAAATCACATTAGGTTTTACTTCTTCAAATCAGGGAAACAAAAAAACCTGATAATTATTTTATATAAAAAACTCTTGTCAAGAATGATTATCGGTCAGTTGTGATGTGAATCGCTAACAGGATGCTACTAGTGATACAATCTTAGATATATAATCAGAATCACAATTGTGTGACATTTTACAAAAACCATAGCTGAGACTTTATTATTAACTGAACCTTTTTTTTAAAATCTCCCAATTAAAATATATTTCCACAATCATTTAGGGTGTCCTTTTTGCTATTCTTCAAGTTTTTATTTTAAGATTCATTGCTACTAAGGTAAAACGGTTTCAATATTAAAAAAGAGGGTAAGAAAAGAGAAAAAGGATGTTGGTTTGTGCGCGTATCTTTGATCGATTTTATTTTAAATTTAGTACATTGTATACCCTAAAAAGCAGCAAATTTAATGCGCTATTCGTATTGCCTTAGTAGGGTAATCAACAGCTTTCTTATTCAAAAAAAACAAAATAATAGATGAAACGAACAAAAGAAATTGCGAATCGATTTAGAGAAGTTATTTTGAATGGGGTATGGGTTGCTAACACAAATTATAAAGATCAATTATCAGATGTTACCTGGGAGCAAGCTTCAAAAAAAATAGGGTCTTTAAATACAATATTCATGCTTACGTTTCATATCAATTATTATATAGCCGGAGTATTAAAAGTATTAGAAGGGGGAGCACTCGAAATAAGAGATAAGTATAGTTTTGATTGCTCTGGTATCGAATCACAAAAGGATTGGGAAGAATTATTAAATACGATGTGGAGTAATGCAGAAAAATTTGCGAATGCGATCGAATTAATGCCAGATCAAAAACTGGATGAGGTATTTGTAGATAAAAAATATGGAACTTATCAGAGAAATATAGATGGGATGATAGAGCATAGTTATTATCATTTGGGTCAGATTACTTTGATAAAGAAAATGTTATAAGAATTAGTTAACCACCTAATGAGTTCAACAAAAAGAAATATTGTATTAGTCTCACCATTTTTGATCATTGCCATCAATTTTGCGGTTGCATATTCATTTGGACAGCTTATCGGTAAATGGGCATTTATTCCAATAATATTGATCGAATGGTGTCTTTTTCTCTATGTAATATTCAGATATGCCGAGAAAGAGTCGATAAAAAAATGGATGATAAAATCAAGAGGAGCTATTGGGTGGAATATCTTAGCTTTATTTATAGGATTGCTTCCTCTTCCATTATTTGTTTTGCATTATGATACGTTATCTTCTTGGCAAGTATGGATTCCCTGGATTTTACTTGCATTAATCAATCCCTGGATAGAAGAGTTTTATTGGCGTGGACTCCTTTTGGATTATACCAAAAGATGGCCGAATGCTCTGGCTATACTTTTTACAAGTTTTGTGTTTGCTATAAACCATGCAGTTTTTGGAGTAAATTCTGAACTTAATAGCGGATTGACAATTGTGATTTCAACTTTTATCATGGGTTTAATTTGGGGAATAGTCTATAAGAAAACAGGAAGTTTGAGATGGGTTATATTAGCGCATTTTTTAGTTGATTTTTTCAGCCTATCGGCTGCATCATTTTTAGATTTATATGAAAAAGGAAGATGGTAAAACGAATGTGACCAGATTTTATTATCAAAAATTCAAAGACATTAATTACCTTTAGTAGTATTAGAAAGTGACATCATATTTCCTGTAATTGATCATATCAAATCAAAGTAGTTTATCAAAAGTATGGATAAGAAAAAAGAACATGCTCTGGATCGAATTTTATTAAGTTTGAAAACGGTCATAAGAACTAAGAATTTTGAGGATTCAAAATTATTTTATACTCAAATTCTTAACCTAAAAATAACTGAAGAATACAATGATGGTGATGGTTCAAAAGGAGTAATACTACAATTTGGTCATGAGGATAATAATGCATTTTTAGAGATTTCAGAAATAGCAAGCAACCATTATTACCATCAGAACTCATTCGATAAATCCATCGAAAATGATAAAATTGATATACAAATAAAAACTAACAATATTGAATATTGGGCAACTCGCTTAAGAGATAAATGGAAGGTGAAAGGTCCCGTACTTCGACCTTGGGGATCATATTATCTCTATTTAAGAGATCCAGACGGATTACAAATTATTATTTATCAGGAAAAAATTAAATAAATTGTTAAGATTAGATCTACATCACAATGCAATTACAAAAGGCCACAGTAAAAGATATTTCGACATTACAAACAGTTTGTTTTGATTCTTATACTCAGGTTTTTGCCAGTCATTGGAACGAAAATGGCTTAGTGTTATATCTCGAGGAACAATTTGGGAATGCTAGGTTAACAATTGAGCTGCAGGATACATCTGTTGAGTATTATTTTGTTACATACAATAATGAAAATATTGGGTTCCTTAAAATCAATTATAACTCATCATCTAAACTATCAAAATTAGATAATTGTGAATTAGAGAAAATTTATATTCTTCCAAAGTTTAGCGGAATGGGAATTGGAAAAAAGGCAATGAGCGAAGTGATAAAAAAAGCAGTTGAAAAAGATAAAAAATTATTATTCTTGTGTGTGATTGATACGAATGTAGATGCCATAGCTTTTTATAAAAAACTAGGATTTCAATTTCATAGCAAAACACGATTAGAAATTACCCACTTTAAAGAAGAGTTGAAAGGTATGGAAAGAATGTGTTTTCCCCTTTCTTAAATACATTAATCAAATAAAAAAGTATTAAAATATTATGTTTGGATTCGTTAAAAACATAGAGAAATAGAGTTAGTAATATGAAACTATTTGAAACCAAAAGATTGTCTATTCGATATCTTAAAAAAGAAGATTTAATTCCTTTTTTTGATATGCAAAGTAATCTTAATGTGATGCGTTATATCAAAAAACATATGAGTTTTGAAGAAAGTAAACAGGAGCTAGAACGTTTTATGAAGTATTATCAAGATGATGAGATATTCTATAATATATGGGCGGTAGTAGATAATAATAGTAATGAGTTTGTGGGTTTATGTGGTGTGTATAAAAATGAAACGTTTGAATATGAAATTGCATATCGATTAAGAGAATGTTTCTGGGGTAAAGGGTTTGGAAGAGAAATCGCAAAAGGATTGATAGCGTATTGTTTTAATAAAATGAAACTAGAACAATTAACAGCGTATGTTAGTAAAGATAATATAGGTTCAGTACATATTTTAGAAAAAGAAATGAAGTATGTAAAAGAATTCTATTCAGAAGAGAATGGTGTTGAACTGAAATATATACTTAATCAAGAAAATAGTATCCTTAATCAATAAATTGTTTTTTAGTGTAAAACAATGTTCAATTCTAAAAAATCGATATTGAAATGAGAAAAATTAAATTATATATAGCTATGAGTATAAATGGAAAAATAGCTAAAGCAGATGGTAATGTAGATTGGTTAGATTCTATCCCCAACCCTGATCAACTAGATTATGGTTATTATGATTTTTATGAAACTATTGATACAACAATTCAAGGCAATAAGACATATGAACAGATCATAGATTGGGGTATTGATTTTCCATATTCAGAGAAAAAAAATTATGTATTAACCAGAAAAAAGGGAGCAGAATCTACTAAAGATGTAGAGTTTATATCTGAGAACCATATCGAATATATTAAAGAATTAAAAAAGCAAAAAGGAAAAGATATATGGCTTGTTGGTGGAGGTCAGATAAATACAATGTTGCTTAATGAAAAATTGATTGATGAAATTCTGGTTTTTATAATGCCTATTGTTCTTTCTGACGGGATAGAACTTTTTGAATCGATTCCTAATGAAACGTTTTTGACTTTGATAGAAACAAAAAAGCATACTACAGGTGTTGTAGAGTTAAGGTATACAATTACTTAAATAAACTCTTCTTTTAGGTGTATTTAAAAGCTTCCGCACTTCTATATTGATTTGTGACTATTACAAATTAAAATTATGAATTGTATTTTTTTTAAAAAAAAGGTAGGGTATTTATATTCTATTTTGTTTTAGGTATATAAATAGGTTAATCAATGCTTCATAATAGAGTTTGGGGGCAGGCATTTTTTATGGACATAGATTTAACAATAAAATGGGGAGAGTTTTTCTTCCCATTTTTTTACACATGAACAGATATTTTATAAACTAAAAAAATAAATAAATAGGGGGTGGGGTAATGTTTATGTAAAACGTTTTATATACGTAAACAATTTATAAATCTGTATAACACTAGAGTTTAAGGGACAAAACGAATTCTGTGATTAAGATTTTTTAAATTCAAAGATGGGAAGAGATATGATCTCTTTCCATTTTTTTTTCAAAATTAGCATAAAACTATAGTGCAATTAATTCTTCAAAACTAATTTGACTATCAATAGCAGTATCTTTATATTTTAATGTCCAACCAAGTGAATTAGTGAGGATGTATATTTTTTGTAATTCGCTAATAAGGCGATTTTGAGAATTAGTAACCAGTGAAGATTTTTGCACTCTTCTGTTTAATTTTTCAACCACTATTTTTCGTATAACATTATGATCTTCTGCTTCGAATTTGTTGATAAGTCCTTCATTGATATCGTGGTATTTTATTTCGGGATTAATATTAATCTCGGCTTTAGGAATATTGGTAATAGTAAGGGTCTTTGTTTCCTGATCTATAGTATGCTCAATTTTTCTTAAATCATATGATACCTGAACATTTGCATTTACCATAACAATTATTTTTTTCTTTGAAGAAAGTACTTTAAAGTAAGTTTTGTCATCCTTGTAAGTAATTATATCAGAAAAATGCCCTTCTGTAACAACAAGTTTACCTACATTTTTAATTTGATCCAAAATAAGACCAGAAGATTCTATTTCTATTTTTTGTGTATTAGATTGATCAATAAAATGTTTGATTGCAAAGGCTATTAATGCTGCTAAAAGTGCACCAAGTAGAAAGTTACGCATACATTTATAGGTTCAAGTTTGGTATAAATGTACATAAAAAATAGCCTTTCTATGTAGAAAGGCTATATCGATATAAGCTTAATATACAGTTCTTAATTATTCTGGGGAGGGTATTTTTCTAAAATCGCTGCAACGATTTCATTCATTTTGCCTTGTTTTTTATCCACATCCTTAGTTAATGCAGATGATCCCATTCCTTGCCAAACTAATTCTTTTTTAGAAGCGTCTATTAGATCTATATATAACGTGCCTTCTGTAGTTGTGGTAACGGTATTATAACCATTCCCCCAGAACCAAGGATTCCATCCCCAGCCATAACCCCATCCAAAGTTATTTTGATAGATATTTACATTTTCTTTGGTCTTCGTAAAAATACTAACCAGCATATCAGGATTGTTAGATTTCAAAAATCCTTTTGAAGTCATATCAGCTTCGATAGCACGTAATATTCGTTTCTTGTCAAGGTCACTAATTTCTGCCTTATCAATTCCTGGCTTGTAAAAAGCAAAACTTCTATAAGATTCAAAGTTTGCCTCCTTATCATAATCCGAAGCAACACGTACCGTAGAGCAAGAACTTAGAGTTATGATAAGGATTAATGATAAAAGTGAAAAATATTTCATAATCCCTGTGTTTTAAAGATTTAACAATAGCTTTTTATATTTGTTTAGCCACAACAATCGTACCATGAAACAGGTAGCTTAGTTATTTTTTAGAATAACTATTTGTTTTTTTATCGTAGCCATAGGGGCAATGTCTGCAACCACTCTCACAACAATATCCTCTCCTTAGATGATATTGTTCTGTAAAACATCGATACCCTTCCGGGGTGATATAATAATCTCCTTCTTTTGGAGTTAATACCTTTTTAGGATTGTTCATGATTTACAAAAATAGTATCTTGCATTGATATGCCCATTGTTGTTAACAAATATTTGATAGGTCGTCATTTTGTAGGCATCGCCCTTTGGCCTTTTATTGTGGTAAATAATTCTTTCCTTAAAGAGGATGAGGTTTTTATTAATCACGAGAAGATTCATCTTAGACAACAGGCAGAACTTTTGGTTTTACCTTTTTATATTTTTTATTTTACAGAATATCTTATTCGACTACTACAATATCGAAATTCACAACAGGCATATCGAAATATTTCTTTTGAACGAGAAGCGTATAGAAATGAAGATGATCTCCAGTATCTAAAAAAGAGAAAACCTTGGAGTTTTATTAAATATTGGTAAATGCATATTTTTTCTTCAGAAACAGTACATTCAGAAAATCAATCGATAATACATCCCATTTTAGATGAAGCAGAAGTTTTTCTAGATATAAAAAGGGAAGATGAAATTCATAAAGAAGTATCTGGAAATAAATTCAGAAAATTAAAGTATAACCTTATTGAAGCCCAAAGAAACGGTTTTACAACGGTCCTTACTTTTGGAGGAGCCTATAGTAATCATATAGCAGCTACTGCAGCTGCAGGAAAAATAATAGGATTACAAACTATCGGAATTATTAGAGGGGAAGAATTGATGAAGGATTTAGAAAAAACCTTATTCGAAAATGATACCCTGCGTTTAGCTTCTGATTCAGGAATGCATCTTAAATTCGTTAGCAGAGGGGTATATAGAGATAAAACGAATCCTGCGTTTTTACAGGAGTTAAAAAATGAGTTCGGTTCTTGTTATGTTATACCTGAAGGAGGCACCAACTCATTGGCGATTAAAGGATGTGAAGAAATTCTCACCCCAGAAGATGCAATGTATGATATCATTTCTTGTGCTGTGGGAACAGGAGGAACGATCTCAGGTATCATTAATAGTTCAGAGAGTCACCAAAAGATATTAGGTTTCCCTGCTTTGAAAGGAGATTTTCTTTCAGATGAAATCAAAAAATATACCTCAAAAACCAATTGGGAGCTAATTCATAATTATCATTTTGGGGGGTATGGAAAAATAAATCAAGAAGGGGTTGAGTTTATAAATACATTTAGGGAACAGCAACATATTCTCTTAGATCCAGTCTATACAATGAAGATGATTTTTGGGATTTTTGACATGGCAGAAAGAAGTGTTTTTAAGAAAAATACTCGTATTTTAGCGATTCATACAGGAGGGCTACAAGGTATTGCTGGGATGAATAAAAAATTGAATAAAAAGAAACTACCCCTTATTACAATTGGATCTTAAAATGAGGAAATTAATTGCGTTGTTATGTATTACAGGATTCTTAATCTCCTGTGGAGGAAGTAAAAAAGTGACTTCTACAAGAACAGAAAGAACTGTTCCTAGACGTACTACTGTTACTAAGATTGAGCGAACTACAAAAGAGACCACTCCCAAAGAACCTTCTAGAGAAGAAAGAAAACCACTTCCAGCGGCATCATATAATGATAAAGTAAAGCGATATATCTTCGAATTTTCTGATATCGCAAAAAATGAAATGAAAACCTATGGAGTCCCGGCCAGTATTACTTTAGCACAAGGGATTTTAGAATCTGGAGCAGGACATGGTGAATTGACTCAAAAAGCAAAAAACCATTTCGGAATTAAGTGTCACGATTGGGAAGGAGATCGAGTATATCACGATGATGATCGTTCTCAGGAATGTTTTAGAAAATATGATCAGGCAAGTGATTCTTTTAGAGATCATTCTCTGTTTCTAAAAGACAGAAAACGATACTCAAAATTATTTACATTTAATCAAAAAGACTATAAATCCTGGGCAAGAGGTTTAAGAGAAGCAGGATATGCTACAGATAAAAAATATCCACAAAAACTTATCTCTATTATAGAACGTTATCATTTATATGAATATGATAATGATGTATTGGGTAGAACAAACCGTCGAAGAGAAAACAAAGCAGAAGCTGTTGTGGTAATGACACCTGCGCCAGTATCAACTCCAACCCCGAATCCAAGCGGAGGACATATTGTACGAAAAGGAGATACATTATACTCAATTTCTCGCAGATACAAGATTTCTGTGCAGGAGCTTAAGTCATATAATAATCTAGCAAGTAATAATATCAAAATCGGACAGATTCTTAAAATAACTGCCGAAGAAGAGGAAGAAGATTTCAACTAAACATGATATATAAAAGAAGCAGCGCATTATTTGCAGAAGCGCAAAAAGTGATTCCGGGAGGAGTAAATTCACCTGTACGAGCTTTTAAAGCTGTAGGAGGTGATCCAATATTTGTTAAAGAGGCTAAAGGTGCATATTTATATGATGAAGATGGTAATCGTTTAATAGACTATATAAATTCTTGGGGCCCAATGATTTTAGGGCATGCGCATCCTCGGGTTGTAGAAGCCGTTATTGATAAAGCAAAAAAAGGAACTAGTTTTGGAATGCCAACAGAGATCGAAACTCAGATAGCAGAGTTAGCGGTTGCAATGGTTCCTAATGTAGATAAGATACGATTTGTAAACTCTGGTACAGAGGCTTGTATGAGCGCAGTGCGACTAGCACGTGGGTATACTGGTAAAGACAAAATCATCAAATTTGCAGGATGTTATCATGGACATAGCGATTCCTTCCTGATTCAGGCAGGAAGTGGAGCTGTTACTTTTGGAAGTCCAAATAGCCCGGGTGTCACCAAAGGTACAGCACAAGATACATTATTAGCGAGATATAATGATCTCGATCATGTAGAGCATATTATTACTTCAAATAAAGGAGAGATTGCCTGTATTATCATTGAGCCTGTTGCAGGGAATATGGGATGTATTCCTCCTGTAAAAGGGTTTTTAGAAGGCCTTAGGGCACTTTGCAGTGCCCATGATATCCTTTTGATCTTTGATGAAGTTATGACTGGCTTTAGACTAGCAAAAGGAGGAGCACAAGAACTTCTTGGGATAGATGCAGATATTATCACTTTTGGGAAAGTAATAGGGGGAGGACTCCCTGTTGGAGCTTTCGCAGCTCGAGAAGAAATTATGAATTACCTCGCTCCGCTTGGACCCGTATATCAAGCAGGAACATTAAGTGGTAATCCACTAGCTATGGCAGCTGGTTTAGCTATGCTTACTGAATTAAATTCTAATTCTGAAATTTTTAAGAGCCTGGCGGATAAAACAGAATACCTTCATAAAGGTATTGCCAAGGAACTTAAAGCACATAATATAATACATACCATTAATAGATTGGGATCAATGATTTCGGTGCATTTTACAGAAGATGCCATCCTAGATTTTGAATCTGCAGCCCAAGGTAATAATGAAACATTTAAAAAATTCTTTCATAGGATGTTGGACAACGGAATCTATATCGCTCCAAGTGCTTTTGAAACATGGTTTATTACCGATGCACTTACCTATAAGGATTTGGATGAAACAATAGAAGCAGTTGGTAAGGTAGTAAAAACATTATAAAGAAATTAGTACAGGTATAAAACCTCTATACTAATCTTTGGTGTGATGTGTTTAGAGTCCTTAACGAAGTAGAGCAGAAATAACCTCTGGAGTAGCAATACTTTGAAATTGAATTCCTCCTGTTCCCTTAATTTTAATTTTTCTAAAATTAAGGTTTTCGTGATTTGAGTTTAGTTGAATACTCAAAATGTTTTCTCCCTTTTTTAAAGGGACCCGTGTGTAAAATACCTTGTTTGGTAAACTTTGCCAATTACGCGTATCCGCACCTTCTGTAAAGGCATTAAATATACCTAATAACGCACCTAAATCTTTGTTTTGATTTTTTACAATATATTCAGAAACTTTCTTTGTTCCTAGTCGTAAAGCGGTTTTTCCTATCTCTCGTAATGTTCGGTCTCGTAATGTTTTAAATGCAATTTCTTCATAATTCTGAGCTAGTTGAAATTGATAAGAAGTACTGTCAATATAAACTTCTGCACTGTGGTATAAAGAGGGTTGACTTACATACTTAGGGTAGGCAATATTAAATATATCTAAATCAGAAAAATCAGCATGATTGTCTCCTCCAGTAGGTATGGGTAGAGGTAGGTTTAAAGAAAGATCTTCATTTATAATGGTTAAAAAACCAATATCATTACCTGGTAAAATTGTAAATGTATAGTAGGTTTCTTCTTTATAAGGTGAAAGCCCATTTTCCCAAAATAGTATTGCTTCTCCTCCTTCAGGAATTTTTTGAGGAACGAATGTAATACCTAACAATTGCTCATAATGTTTTACCTGATCCATAAACCCAATGGCATTTGCTGTTCTTAGTAAATCTTTGCCAAGTTGATCAGGAATATGCACTCCAATATAGATCCCTTCATTTTCCAGATATAAATCAACAGCGTTACGATACGCGATAAATGCATTATTTATATCTCCAGACGCTTCATATAGTAAACCTTGTACTATATGAGAAAAAGCATCGTCTTTGTAACGATTTTTCTTTCCAGAAGGATATTTGTCATTTAATTTTTGTAGTTGTAGTCTAACCCGTTTGGCTTCTACGAGAGCATCATCATACTTGCCCAAAAAAGTATAGTTTAATGCTTTGTAATAGTGAATAGCTACTTTTTCTGAGTCTTCTCCTGTATAGGTTTCTTTTTCAGGATTTAGAACCACCCCTAATAATTGGTTGCCAATAGCTTTTTTATTAGATTCTATAATTAGATCAGCTTTATTAAATAATTCATTGCTTAGTTCATAGTCACCAGCCAAATAAGCTAATTTTCCTTTTTCGAATAGATATAAGAGTTGATTCCTGGGCTTTGCCAAAAATTTATTATTATCAATAATAGATAGTGCACCTTGCATATCTCCCTGTTGCACTTTTGCTTGAAAAAGCATACTCTTGGTATGATAGCTTCCACAATTGCAAAATGCTATTAGAAGAGCACATAGAATTGTTATGCGTAAGGTCTTTTTTATATTGATCATGGCAATTGTCAAACAAGCTTTCCTGGGAAAGCTTGTTACTTTTTTTGATTCAGAGATGAGAAATTATCAGTTTTTAACGAATTTTTTTATTTTTTTATCTCCTATCCATACTTTCTCGTTAGTTTCAAGATTTGTGAGTTCAAGATCAATCTGATAATACACAACTTTTTGATTTTTATGTGCGTCTACTATAGAATTGATATTACCCTGTAGCATATAATCTGCTCCCATCTCTAATCCAAATTTTTTGACTGTAGATAAAGATGAATTGTTTTGTTGTTCAGCACGTTCTGCTCTCAATTCTTCACGCATTTTACCACCTTGTACAACGCTAACTTTTTGTTGCTTAATGAATGCTTTTTCCATATCCTTAATAAAAGTTTCACTTTCTATATGTTCGTGGGATTTGTTACGAACCAAACCAACGATGACTACAGGCTTTTTACCTTTTTTCTGAATATGATCTGTTATCCAATTTGATGTAATTGCCTCGTCAGTTAGTTCTTCTGCCGCATAACGAGAATCTGTATCATTCCATCTACCACTAATATCAATTTGTGTATCAGGAGCTACTCGCGTAATCTTTCTTGCACATGAAAAGGTTAAAAATATTGACATTATTGCAACTATTGCTATTGTTGTTTTTTTCATTTTATGATGTTATTATATGTATTCTAAATTTTATTTTTTGTTATAAGATTACCACACAGTACATGCTCCCCAAAGTCCTAATGATAACCAAGTATTTCTGTAGTAAAATCTATCATAATACCCATAATCATAATATTGAGTGTTCTCAATACGTTTTAACTTTCTTTGGTGTCTCCAATATGCTCGTTGTGATCGATATTGCTTTTTTCTCGAACGTAATTCTCTTTTTTCCTCCAAGGGGTCAATGGCTTTATATGTTTGTTGTACAGTCGTTCCCTGCTGTAATATGTATTTATTATTATTGTTTATTACTTTATTCATAGCTATTTTGTAATTAGGGTTTTGACCTGTTACAAGAGGTGCTATTTCTTGTGCATGACTCATAAAGCCTAACATGATTAAAACGAGTATTAAATATTCCTTTTTCATATGTGTAAAAATTAATTTTTTTAAGTTTTGTCTCATTGATCACATCAAAAAATGTCGAATCAATGTTAGTATCTAATTCTAATGTATTGTAGAAATAAATGACAAATTAAAAACCAAAAGGTTGCTTCACATTAGAAAATATTTCCAAATGATTCTATGTATAAAAACAAATGAGAAATAGAATACCCTACTTTTTTATTGAATCTTTTTTGGATGAAGAGTAAAAACTATATATAGGGATAAATTTGTCTAATAAGGTTGATAGGACAAATAAAATTGGTTAAAGTATTTTATATGAGGTTTTGAAATTATGATGCCAGCCATATTCCTAAGGGAATAGCATCTCCGTTTGGGTATTTTACATCATATCCATCTGGATCGGTATCACTTTTTTGAATATATGGATATTTCTGTAGATATTCTTCACCGCCATAGTCAGTAAAATCCTCTCTTATAGGCAAGATAGCAATCTGATCTAGTTTTTTTTGAGTATTAGCATACCGTAGTTCCCATTTACAACGTTTTGAGTTGATTGCATTTTCGGTTGCCAGAAAAATAAATTTTGTATTCTGTTTTATTTTTTCTTCTGTTTCTTGTTGTATACGCTTGGCATGGATATCGCCGTTATCTTCTTCATTTTCTTCCTCGGTAATATGATCGGCATAAATGAGTACTCCAAATCCTTTTAAAAAATTAATTGCACTATCTAGTTCTTCTAGTTCATCATGCTTGTGAGAAAAAAATAGAGTGACTTTTAAAAACTTTGTTTCTTCTTTAAAAAGTTTCAGGCTTTCAATGATAGGTTTACTATATATCCTTGCAGCGTTTCTAAATTGTAACAACCCGTATTTAGGTAATATATTCATTAATTCTAGAGCATGATAGTGTGTGAACATTTAACGTATTACATATAGATTTTGTTGTAAGTAGTTTTGTTAAAAATGTCTTATAGTAATTCTTTTAGCTTTATATAAATTGATTTGAAATCGAACCTAAATTGTTTTTTCGATGCTTAAGTTTGTGTGCCAATGCGCAACCTTTTATTTGTTTTTTCATCTTATTCAAAAATAAACTTCAATCATGAAATCAAAGGGAAAAGGGATACAGGTTTTAATAATATTGTTTTTAACAATTTTAGTCGGATGCGGTAATGATGATAATTCATCATTGTCTCAGGAGCAGGATAATACTAACTTAAAAACAATGCTTGAAGAAATTACTAAAATAGCAGAAAGTGTTGACTGTACAAATCCAGATGATTGGTCTTTTACCTCAATAGGAAGTAAAGCTTGTGGTGGCCCGTCTGGATTTATAGCCTACTCTCTTACTATAGATACTGATGATTTTTTAAAGAAGGTTGAAACACATAAGACAGCAATGAAAGCATTTAATAAAAAATGGGGGATAGTGTCTGATTGTTTTGTTCCAGCAACCCCAATAGATGTTGAATGTGTTGATGGAAAAGCTGTACTTGTATTTCAATAATAGAGTTTTTCAAGGAGCTATTTTTTAGGGATGTATACTCGTACCCAATCTACATACATTGTATTTTGTGAAGGGTTTTTTAATTCCTCATCTGTAGCTATAATACCTTTGTCAGAGCGCCATTGGTGATCTTCGGTATCTAAAATCATAAGCAGGGATTGATTAAAACCAACACTTGGTGTACGAGGATCCTTGATGTTCATTTCACGAACTAATTTACCGTCAAGATAAAAATAAAAGGTAAATGGGTCTTTCCAGTAACAACCAAAACGATGGAAATCATCTTTTAACATAGGTCCTCCTTCTGCTTCAAAATGTTTTGGCTCTTTAGAAAGATCTTTAAAAGGTTCTCGTTGAAAAATATGATAATTTGTCCCCATGGTTTTACCTCCTTTAGGTTCGGCGCCATAAGTTTCATTAATATCAATTTCATTTACCTGATCTTTACTAATGTACCAAAAGTTAGAAGAAAGTTTAAGGCCGCTAATCTTCATACGAACTTCTGTGAAAATAGGATAAATTATTGGAGTTTTAGCACTTATAACTCCGCAATACACGTTGCCAGGGTCTTTTCTTTCAGCCTTTATTTCTAGATTTCCATTCTTGATTACACTATGATCAGAAGAAAAATAAGTCAAGCCAGGGCCTTTCCAATCATTAACATAACTGTCTTTCCAGATTTTGTAAAATTGAGCATTCTTTCCTTCATAATTAAAATCATCAGAATGTTGAGTGTCTAATATCCACTGATGAGCATTCTTCACATCTTCGGGAATTGGAGTTGTTTTCCAGTCTTGCGCTCTGCTATTGGTTAAAAAAAAGAGTACAGTCACGAGGCAAGTTATTATTTTTTTCATCTAGATGTATAAATAGTAATGTAATTTTTATGAATTGATAGCAAGCAATTATTCAGTTTTTATCGGTGAGCTTTAAAAGCACGGTGAAGTTCGATAATCATCATTTTGTATGGATAGCTCATGATTAATAGTGAAATTAAATTTTTTACCGTCTTTATTTCGGGTGTATTCAGCGTAGTCCCATAAACCTGCATGGGTTAATTTATAAACACCATTTTCTTTTCCATTATATAATTCGGTATAATATGTTCTTGTAGTGGGATAAGCTCCGCCTTTATCAAAATCTTCTTTTATATAGGACAAAGTCATAGATTCTTTTTGCCCTTTATATTGTACTTGTAATGCATTAGCATTTTCATCAAAGCTAATAGAAATGGCAAGGTCTGGATTATCGTCACTAGTATAGCATATAAAATGATGCACTATGCCGTTGCCTGTTTCATCTTTTGTTGATGCTGTGTTGGTATCCTCATTTTCTTGTAATACTGCATTATTATCTTGTTCTGTTAGAGAAGGAGGTTTCTTTGTTACATTCTCAGTATTCGAATCAACTTGGTTTTTATCATTAGACTTGCAGGAAATCAAAAAAATGGAAATAATAATTGACGATATGATGTAGGTTTTGTAGATCATTATGTGAATTTATTTTATAGCCTATAATTGTGGTTATGGTAACAAGATACTTTTATTCTAGAAATAGTCTTAAAAAATTGAATTAATGTTTGTGAAAAAAATACAAGAATTAGGTTTGAACATAATTCATACAGTTTGTCTTTAGATAGTTGTTTTTAAGTATTGAATTCTAGTTTTTGTTCATAGTTTTTGTATAGTAAGTTCTGAAAATTTTATCCCAAATAGTAGTGTAAAAACCAAAATTATACTTCGGATATTGATGATGGTTTTTATGAAAGATATTATTTCCAAATAACGATATTCTTTGATCAGAAGAGGTGTTTAAGTGTGATATCACACCTGCTATCCAGTTAAAAAATAGAAAAAATATGAAACTATATAAGTTAAGTGTAATAAACAGAGGAATTATGGTTAATATAAAACCAAAAAGAAGTGCTTCTGCAGGATGCATTACATATAAACTGATCTCATTAAAATTGTAATGTTCATGATGCTCTTTATGTATAAGAGAAAATGGTCGAACATAATGAGAAATGTAGTGGAATACATACATCATAAAGTCAACAATAAAGAATAGTAATAGGAAATCTCTTATAAAATTGATATCACTAAAAACAATCTTCGAATAGGTAAAAAGAATATATCCAGGTACAGCTACAATTGTGTTGATTATCATAATAAATACTGATAACCTAATGTCCTTTTTTGTTAGCGGTAATTTTTCATGACGATAGAACGAGGACCAACAATAACTTATCAAGACTGTACCCAAAAACATAATTACGTTAGAACCCAATAACAGTCCCCAAAAAAGAAAAGGATCTTGTAAAGCAATAATGATATCTGAAACAGATATAAGCATGATAAAAGTTTTACTACAATATAAAAAGTATGTGTTTGCTAAAGTAATTTTATTTTGAATAAGTAACATGTTTTTTTGATGTTGATGGAATATAGTTATTGCTATTTCACTGAAAACAGTGTGTTGTGAATAGTACTTTGGATCTAAATTTGTTTTGGGATATAATTATACTTGTCATCTGATCTTTATCAAAAAGAGGTGTGTATTTCTTTATTTAAGAAATGATATAGATCATTTGTGAGATAATAAGAAAAAAGGAAAAAGAAATAAAATACTCTTATGCAGGTATTGCTGCATATACTTATTTATGAAGAGAGCTATTGTAATACTATTGACTTTGGTATTTTACAGCTGTATGGATACTAAGGCGAAGGAAAACTCAGGAATGAACGTAAAATCACCTACTCAATTGACAGAAGAGTTTATTGTAGATTATAAAGAATGGAATGATCTTGCGTATATATTAAGTAATAGTGATGATGAAAGTGCTGATGAAAAGATTGAGAAGGCGTATCACGATTTAATTTTAAAATATTGTAGTCCTGATAAAAAATATCAAGGTATTGTTTATGGCAGCGAGGCGGATCATTGTGATGAACAAGAAAAAATTACGGAAGAAATAATTGATGATGAAGTAGCCATTGTCAAAACTACATTTAAAGACAGGGAGTTTGATTTTATGGAATATAATTATGAATATAGATATATAAAAACTGATTCAAAATGGATTTTGGATGAAGTGTATTTGGTGGATGAAGACGGAAAATATGAGGGGTTATAAAACCATGCCTAATATCTAATTCTCAATATCTTTTCAAAAGAATAGTCTCATGTCTACAGATGAAGTCTAAGAATAATCTTATTTAAAAATTGTAGCTTTATACTATGATTAAAGATGATTCCTTTGTTAAAGAAACAACAACAATAGTTTTCTTTGCACTTTTTCTATTTGGCTACTTAGGGTTTGGACAAAAACAATGGATTGTGTCTCCTACAGAACTTTACACGGCATATGATACCAATAAAAAAGCAATTGGAGTATTGCTCAGAGGAGCAGGAGTAGAAGTGTTGTCTGAAGAACAACAGCCATGGATTAAAGTAAAGGTCGATAATGGTATGATTGGTTTTGTAGATAGTGCATTGATAAAAGAAGGACTACATATAAGTGATTTATATTCTTTATCACCCCCGCCTGTCATAGAAAATGATGGACATTATGGTTCACCGCATATGTTTGTGCAAGTGGCATCATTAAGAATAAGAGAACTCCCTAATCCTGATGCTAAAATAGTGTCATATTTCACAATGGGAGAAGTAACAGGAATAGATTTTTACCCATATGATCCTAATGCATGGGTTAAGGTGAATAAAGGATTTGTACAGCAAAAATATCTTGGGGCAAGACCCAAATTAGAAAATTTATATCATCAATTTGATACTATACCTATTGCCAATATAAAAGGTAGAAAAAAAATTGCAGAGCGGCTGGTAGAATTTGCCTGGAACACATCGGGTTCTAAGGTTCCTGCATTAGAACGATTCCTGAGCGTGGCAGAACAATTCGGAGACAAAAAAAAGATTGAGTATACCAAATTACAAATACAAATTGCAAAAGGTTTAACTCAGACATTGGATTATAAAGAACTAGAAGCAATAGGTAGATCAGAAGAGACGTACATAAAAATTAATGGTATACAATTTCCGAATTACACAGAGGTTACATATTCTGAAATGCTTGAAGTATTAGGCAAACCTATAAAGATAATAGAAGAAGAAATTGATTGTTGCTATAGTGGTAATCTAAGGTATTATTATGATAGTGCTGAGTTTGTAGTGGATAAAAAAAAGAACTTAGCAGAAGTAGTCTGGATAGATTTTAAAGGAAAAGGAAATACTTTTGTCATTAATGGTACTTCGATTGACAAGGATACTACAGAAGAAGAATTTGTAAAGCTAGCTTCGCGATGGGTATATTATAATGGCAGATATCCTAATAAATATGATTTGCCATTTTTAGATTATTACAATATTATACTTTCTTTTAAGAACGGAAAAGCGGAAAAATTAAGCTTTATTGTTATTCCATAGTATATAGAGTTATGAAAAATTATCTTGAAATTATTCTATAAGATTTGTTATGTTCCTTGAAATACCATAACCGAATTTTCATAATCTCGATCCTTTATGATTTCAGATTTTATGCCGAAATAGATAACCGAGCTTCCACCAAATTTATTTAAATCAGTATTACTGTCATTGCAGTCAAGTTGAATTAAAATTTCAAATGTTTCGGCAAGTTGAAATATCTCTCCCTGTTTAGATAGATATGCTTCCATTGTTCTAATATTTAACTCATTTGATGCAAAATCATAACCTACACAACCTTGTACAGGTCTGTCTTCTCCAAGTAATTGATGATAGTTGTCTACCGATTGTCCACATATTTTATCTATAAAATCTGAAGTGCTCTGATGAAATGAATTAAAATTGCCATACTTTTTGCTTAAATTATGAAGTTTAGAACTTTTAAGATCAGGTAGTGTAAAGTATTCAAAAAACTCTATTGATGCAGATTTGAATCTTCCTTCTTCAAAAAAAGTATCAGGAAATTCTGTTCGTCTAAGATTTTTCTGATCTCTAATGTAAATAACTTTATAACTTCCTTTTTTATTTAAGAAACCTGGCCATTCTTTATCGATATAGACAAAAATATATAACATCCCTTCATTAGGTAATTTATCTTCTGAATCAAATATTGTCAAATCTTTACAATTGTATTGAGCACAAAAGGCTAGAGGTTCATTGTTATACGTTGGCCAATCAAACTTTTCTGGCAAATCGGGTTTTCCGCCAATCTTTGATTCTCCGATTGTTATATTTTTATCTATTTCCGATTTAGTTTTGACTCCGATTGCAGGTTTAATTAAACTAATTATTTTTTGTTGGTCAATAGCTTCTATAGAATAAGAGCTAGAGATATTATCTTTTATTTTATCAATATTACTTTGGGCACCACAAGAAATCGAAAAACAAATCGATAATATTATAATAGGTTTACTCATTTTTTAGGTTTATAGGTAAATTGGTGTATTGTTTTGAAGATTGTAAATCTAAATTTTCAAGATAAGTTTTTATTTCTCATTTCAATTAAATGATTGGTTATTATTTATGATACCAGAATACGATCCTAGTTTCATTTTTTTTGCAATCAGTTATTTTTTTAATTATAGCTATAATTTTGTGATCATCTAGATAATTCTAATGAGAATAGAGAGGAGAATGTAATTTGAAAGATTGTGAATATCTATTATTCATATTTATAGAAATCCCTTTTTTTAAAATTTATATTTGGCACCCTAAAAAAGAAAAATATGAGTGCAACTTGGTATGAATGTAAAGTAAAGTATAGAAAGATAAATGAATCTGGAGTGCAGAAAATGGTCACTGAACCTTATTTGGTCGATGCTATCTCCTATACAGAAGCAGAAACCAGAATTAACGAAGAAATGTCTGCATATGTTAGTGAAGAGTTTAAAATCATGAATATAAAAGTGGCCAATTTTGCAGAGATTCACCCATTTGAAAATTCTGATCGTTGGTTTAAATCTAAAGTTTCTTTAATCGCTTATGATGAAGAGAGTGGCAAAGAAAGGAAATCAAATATGTATTTGTTGATACAGGCAAATGATGTAAAGGAAGCATTTGATAATACAAATACTGCAATGAAAGATACTATGGGGGATTATACAATACCTGCAATTGCAGAATCTCCTATTATGGATGTTTTTCCGTATTTTTCGGGTGAAGAAGGAGAATTGTCACAGGTAGAACGTTTCAAGACTATAAAAGACTCCGGTGCTCCTGCAGAAGAAATAGTAGAGGAAGAGAAACCTGTAGCAGAAGAAACACTAACAGAAGAAATTGTAAAAGAAACTGAAGAAGAAGTATTACAGGAGGAGGAGACCGAAGAGGAAGGAATGCCAATAGATGAGTCGCCCGAAAAGGAATATAAGTTCTAAAAAAATAAAAGAATTGAACATATAAAAAAACCGCCAAGTTTAGTTTTACTTGGCGGTTTTTAAGTTGAGGGTGAGTGTTAAAAATGATTATTGTTTTAAGAGTCTTATTTTATTTTTTCCTGCAATCGAAATGATATAAACTCCCGAAGGCAAGGCAGACATCTCAATTGATTCTCGTTCTGAACTTGCATGTATATTAAGAACTTCTTTTCCTAAAGAACTATATACTTGAATATGATCTCCTTTTTTAAGACCATTTATAGTCGTAATATCTATAGAAGGATTAGGGTAAACGGTTATCGAATTTTCTATAGTCTCTTCGCTATTAATACTAAATGATCTTGCATTAGCATTCCCCATTAACCAATTAAAGATATTAAGAGCATATTTTTTATTATCAAATCGATTAATATTAGTTCCCGCTCCATTTTGATTAAAGAAAGTGTTTCTGTCATAATGTCCAACAACTCTTCCGTTTCCTGCCGAAGCAACAACTAGGACAGCGTCTTTATTTCCTGATCCTCTTGATGTTCCCTGACAATTACCTCCTGTACGATTATTCTGCCTAAGATTACCTTTTACTTTTACTAATCGTTGAACTGTTACTCCCGCAGGTATAGTATTTTCAACTGTAAAAGGAGAAACTCCTTCTCCGTCAAAAACATTAACTCCATTAAGAATAGGATGACTACCATTTACAAAATCTCCACTCGTTCTCCTTAGAGCATATGTTCCTTGATCTTGATTAACGATGATCCCATATCGAGAAAGAAAGTTTTGATCAGAATTAGGAGCATCACACCAGGAAGAACCAAAATTTGCATCACTAATAGTAAGAAGCCCTCCACCGTTCCGTACCCAGTTATCTATAGCATTCACTTGGGTATTGTTATAAAAAGCATTGTTAGAGCCTAATACTATGATATCGTATTGTGCTAGGTTCATATTAGCAAAATTTACCGCAGCATTTCCTCCGCCACCTTCGGTAACTTGAGTTAGAGTATATCCATTGTTACGTAATACTTCTGCAAAAGTACCCCAGCCATGGTTACCGTTAAAAGTTTGGAAGTTAGTGATATCGGCTAATTGTTCATTAGAACCTCCTTCTAGAAAGCCTCCGCTTCCATTTCCTCCTCTAACAAATAGTACATTTTTTCTACTTGGATTTGGACCTGGATTATTAGCCGAAAGAGTTATATTGTTCTTAGAGCATGATTTGATGTTTTGTTGCCACCCTGCACCAACTGGTCTAACACTAGCTTTTAATAAGTAATTAGAACCTGCTGCTGGAGCATTATTTAAGTTGATGGTTACTGTAGTAGTCCCTGAACCTACACCAACAGTTTTCCTACCTTGTCCTAACCATCCAGAATTCCATAATTCTATTACCACATCTCTATTTTGATCGGCACTATACTTAACAGGAACCTCAATAGAAGTACCCGTATTTAATGAAGAAGGTAAACTACTACAATCTATAGATACGATAACTGGATCAGGATCTGGAGTAGTAGTCGAAAGTGTGATATTGTTTTTAGAACATGATTTGATGTTTTGTTGCCATCCTGCACCTACTGGTCTAACACTAGCTTTCAATAAATAATTAGAACCTGTTGCCGGAGCATTATTTAGGTTAATAGTTACTATAGTTGTTCCTGAGCCTGCCTCTACAGTCTTCCTACCTTGTCCTAACCACCCAGAGTTCCATAATTCTACCACCACATCTCTATTTTGATCAGCAGTATAGGTAACAGGAACCTCAATAGAAGTACCTGTGGTTAAAGAAGAAGGTAAACTATTACAATCTACAGATACCGCACTAGGATCCTGATTGGGGTTTGGATCTGATGAAGGATTATATGTAATCGTTAATACTGGTTTACCATTTTGACTTTCATCTGAAGCAAAACTTACATCATTACCCCCAGTTTGAGTGACTACAAGTGTTAAGAAGTTACCGTTTAGAACAACGTTACTTAATGCGAAATTTTGTGTTTGATTTAAGCTATAGGTTTTGTTTAAACTACCTAATAATAAGCCAACTCCAGGAGCATTAGAAGTGCTTAGGTTATTTTCGGTCCAGGTATTACTATTACCAGCATTAACATTAATATTACCACTACCAGCGTCATTGCTGACCGTCAATTTTAGGTTTGCATCAGTAATAGTACCCTTAATGTCTGAGACATTAAATTTAAGGTAGGAAACTCTTCTTCCATTTTCTGTTCGTAAAGAAGTAGTGTTAAATCGAGTGCTTCCTTGTAAATAAGCATCATCAATAGCTGATAATGAAACTGTTTGTGGATTAGTAGGGTTAGGATCAGGGTCAGGATCTGGTGTTACAACCGAAAGTGTTACATCATTTTTAGAACACGCTTTAATGTTCTGTTGCCATGTTCCTCCAACCGGTCTAACACTAGCTTTCAGTACATAATTAGTGCCTGAAGCAGGGGCGTTATTTAAGTTGATTGTAACTGTTGTAGTGCCAGATCCTGCACTAACGGTCTTTTTACCTTGTCCTAACCATCCAGAATTCCATAACTCTACGACTACATCTCTATTTTGATCGGAGGTATACTTAACGGGTACCTCAATAGAAGTACTTGTAGTTAAAGAAGAAGGTAAACTATTACAATCTATAGATACTGTATTAGGAGTTGGATCAGGGTCTGGATTACCACAGTTAGAATTACAATCTACTAATTTGTACGATCTTACCCAATCGTAAAAGGTGGTTCTGTTAGCTTGAGAATCATTCATTCCATCTTTTCCTGCTTTTGGAGGATTCCAATCATAAGTTTCCACGACCATTCGTAAATACATCCCAAGATTAAAATTGGCAACCGGAGTTATCTGATGAACTAATTTACCATCTAGATAAAATAAAAGCTCTTTTGGACCTTTCCACCAAACACCATAGGTATGATAATCTGCATAAGCAGGTTCGCCAATATCCGATTTAGCACCTTTAATACCAACAGGGGTACTATTACAAGTAGTCCCTCTACTATGAGTATTGGAATTGATGGTGACAATATTTCTATTAATCCAGGATTGCCCTCCAGTATTAAGACCTACATTTTCGGTAACATCAAGTTCAGTTGTTCTTACATCACAACCTGTATGTTCATTTCTTTTGTTAAATAACCAAAACGTTGAAGACATAAAAGTTTTGTTTGCTTTCATTCGGGCTTCATAGTACCCATAAGTGTTTTTGGTTTTAGATCTTACCAGACCTCCGTTATGTGTCCATCCATTAGAAGGACTTGATTTTTTTGAGGCAGTAACCTGCAGATTTCCGTTTCCTACTTTTACAGAAGATTTTTCGAATCTGGCGGGCCGTCTTCCTTGCCATTGAGGATCTTGATCATCCCATTTAGTAGTGTTAAGTGAATTGCCATTAAATTCATCAGACATGGCTTCAATTTTTTCCCACTTTTTTCCATTAGGAGGAGCGGGCTGTGCGAATGACTTTTGAAATACAAGGCAGAATAGCAATGTACATAAAAGATAAGTGAATTTTTTCATGATTAGTGTTTGTGTTTGTTGTTGACTTGAGTTTAGGTTTTAGTTGAATTAAAATTCATAAATGAACCATAAAATTAGTCACGACCAATAGAATTCTATAAATGAGTTTAGTATTCGTAGGATATAAAAAGTATTCGTAGTGATTGGGTTAGAATTCGAAATAAAATAAAATGTATTATTTACAATTAAAAGAAGTGTTTGTGATTGTTTTTTATTTGATTTACAAGGGGTTGTGGTTTATTGGTAAGGTAAAACCTTCCTTTGTAAGTAGAAAATATTGTAAACTATCAGGAAATTTTAGTTAATAAGAAAGAAGAGGGTATTAATAAAAAAAGAAAACCTCCTATTTGAAATATCAAATAAGAGGTTTAACACTATATATAACCGAGATTTTATTTTTTAGGATCCAAAATTGTTGTGATACGTTCTACAATATCTTGCAAATGATATCTTGTCATTGTGTTGGAACTTCTACCGATAGCATTTCTAACATTTCTACGTAGCGTGTTTAGTTCTGCACGTACAACTGCTCTAATGTCACTCTGTGATGCATTGACATTGGTGCGTTTTACAAAACGTCTGATATTCTCAGGAATTTTAGGTTGTTCTTTTGTCATTAAAAACTCCATTCTATCTATATATGCTCGCTGTAGATTGCGACGATATACATCAATAGTTCTACCATTACGTAGCTCTGTCCATAATCCCGTTCGTAGTTCGGTCATCATATCCAGTAGGGTATAAGCTTCTCTATTATTTAAGGCTTCATTCTCGATTAATCGAGCCATTCTACCATGATCTAATAGGTTGTTTAAAGTTCTCACCTGGAAATTACGAATACGCTCGACATTACCAGCAGATTCAATTTTATCAAAGATATTTTTATCTAGTAACCAACTTGGAGTAGTAAAGAGTTGCTCATGTAAAAATTTCATAGCACGTTTCTGATTTGTTTTTGTTACATGAGAATATACAGCACCTTCTTGATCATAAGTTTTGAAATACTCATAGACTCCTCCAATATTAGAAGATACATGTCCCATATAACGATTGTACTGCCCTAATACTTGTCTGTACATGGTGCCAAGATCATCATAGTTTTTACCATCTTCTGCGGTCCATTTGATAAGATTAGGAACAATGCGTTTTAAATTTTTGATTCCATAAGTACTTGCGTTTACAGCATCGTCACCAAGATCTTCAGTTTGTGAACTTGGATCAATTACACCAAATTGCTGTCTTCCAAATCGATACATTGGATCGTTTTGATGTTTGAGGATCCAGCTGTCTAGTGTTTTCTTTTCTCCTTCTGCAGTTTGATCATGTATTGGTCTGTACCCCCATCGTATGGCATGTTTATCATATATTCCGATATTTGGCATTAAAGCCACATCACCATCTCCTGGTTGTGCTACATAGTTAAAACGAGCATAGTCCATAATAGAAGGTGCAGTACCATACTTCTTGGTGAATTCAGGATTTCTTAAGGATTCCACGGGATAAGCTACACTACTACCCATATTATGAGGTAATCCCAAAGTATGACCCACTTCATGAGCAGATACAAATCGAATTAATCTCCCCATCACTTCATCCTTAAAAGCGACATCTTGCGCTTCTGGATTAATTGCAGCGGTTTGTACAAAAAACCAATTACGTAATAAGCTCATCACATTGTGATACCAATTAATATCACTTTCTAGTATTTCACCAGATCTTGGATCACTTACATGCGGCCCATTTGCATTTGGAATAGGAGAAGCGAGATAACGCACAACAGAATAGCGCACATCTTCCGGACTCCAATCAGGATCTTCTTCTTCTGTAGGAGGATCTTTGGCGATAATTGCATCTTTAAACCCAGCTTCTTCAAAAGCTATTTGCCAGTCTTCGATCCCCTGTTTGATATACGTTCTCCATTTTTTTGGTGTAGCACGGTCAATATAATATACGATTTGTTTTTTCGGAACTACCAATTCTCCGCGTTTAAACTTATCCATATCTTCATCACGCACCTCAAGCCTCCATCGATCCAGATAGCGCAACGTCTTACTTTCTTGTGCTTCTAACCCATAATCTACTTGTCCACGAGCAAACCATCCTACACGCTGATCAAAATATCTACGCTTCATAGGGGTTTTGGGTAGTAGAATCATAGAATTACTCATTTCTAAAGAGATAGAACCTGTACTTGTATTAGATGGCGGGTTAGCGGCATTATATGTTTTTACATGACGTGCCTCTATATTTAATGGGTAACTTCTAAGCGTATCAATATATGATCTGCTATCATCTAATTTTGAGATTTTAAATTGTTTGCGTCGACTGTCAGGAAGTCCAAGAGCTTTTACATCTTTTTTGTATAGATTAGTGACATCGATAACGGTAGCATTTTTTGATGTATCCAAAGAATCTTTATGAAAGGCCTTAATCGGGAAAGCATATAATACAGGTTCGAAATTAGAATTCTCAACGGCTTCATGAATCGGCAAAGAGTCAGAAGCAAAGATTTGATGAGAAACTACTCTTAATAATATTTGCTTATTTTTTCGTTGCCATCGTAATACCTGTGTATTTTGTTTTCCACCACCAAATCCAATTCCGGTAGCTGTTTTGGCAATACGAGTGACCATAAGCATCTCCCGGTTTAGCAAAGAATCAGGAATTTCATAATAGTATTTATCATCTAAACTATGTACAGCAAATAGACCTTCATCGGTCTTAGCTTTTTTGGTAATGACCTCATTATAAGGTTTAATAGATTCTTTGCTTTTAGAGGGCTTTTTGGTTTCGGTAGAAGCCGTTTTTCCTTTTTGAGGTTGAAGAACAGAACAACCTGTAGTAATAACAGCTACTATACAAAATAGTAGCCTGAGTGTATTTTTGCGCATTGTGTCAATTTTTTTAATCCGCGGAAGGTAGTAAAATAACCATAACGGGTATGTGAAAGTATGGTTAAAGCTTTATTTTGATGAGGTTAGAGGTTTGAATTAGAAATTATAAGTTTGATTAATGACTTATTTGGTATTATTGATTCATGAGAGTTCTTGCCCATAAATTGTTTTTATATTCTTTTATAGCAAGCTCAAAGAATTGTTGAGCTTTAGTGGTGTTTTTTAGTCCTTTATTCCCTAAAGCTTTAAGATAGTAAGCAGAAGATCGTAATTTGTTATTTCTTGAAGAAGCATCTTCGATTGCAACACCTGTAATGTGCGTTCCTTTTTCTATAAGTTCTTCACCTTTGTCTAACAGGCTATTAAATAATTCGTTTGCTTTATCAATGTTGCCAAGTTTTTCAAAAGATTTAGCCTGAAAATAAAGTAAATCATACATGTACCTCGCATTTTTGGATTCGGTGCTTTTTTGATAATTCACCTTTGCCTTTTCATTCATTGATAACTTATCATACGCTAAGCCCATATAATAATAAATGAGCGCATTTTTTTCATCAGTAGAAGATTTTCCCACTTCTAAGTTTTTGGGGTATACCAAAGCAGTTTCTAAATGAGTAATAGCTTCTTTAAATTTTTGATTATTAGCGAGCTGAATAGCTTTTAGTGTATATGTGTCTACATAGTGATGATAAATGCCTCGACCGCCTTCCCATGTTCTAAAATGATGGTTTTTAAGTAATTGTATGGCCTCATCATAATTCCCATTTAAGTTGTAGAGTTTGATAAGTGTTTTAGAACCAGAAACATCTTTTTTAACGATGTCTAAATGCTTTTGAAGAATATCGAGACATTCTCTAGAATCGATATTAGAGACATCGTAATATTTTGCTAATTCTGTAAACCAAAGAGGAATATCACTCTCTGCCTTGATAGCTTTGGTTATATAAGAAATTGCATTATCAGTACTATGTTGATGATAAAATGCTGCAAATGCTAAGTTACGCCATACCATAGGGATTTTATTTTCTATTTTGCTTGCCTTTTGCCAAGCCAAAATTGCATCATCTGGTCGATTGTCATAGAGTAGATTTCCCAGTAAATAATGAGCAGAAGCATTGAGTGGATCAATTTTAATTGCATTTTTAAGTACAATTTCAGTTTCTTGTCGGTAGGGAAAACAGTATGATAAAGAAGTGTTTTTGGCAAGTTTCAACATGGTATTTGCCTCTGATAGTTTATCAGCTTGAGTATAAAACCATGCCAGATAGTAATAAATTAATGGATTTTGTGGTTTCTTTAATGAGGATAAAAGGGTTATACCATCATCGATTAAGCCAGCATTCATATAATTTGTAGCAACTTCTAAATAGTTGTTATTTACATCTTGCATGTTTTTATGCCATTTTGCCAATGAAGGAGCACCTTGTAATTGACTTTTTTCGTAGTAAGCAGAAAAGTTAAGGGGATCATATGTGATTAATTTATCTATCAATTCGGAAGCTTTTTCAGGAGCATTGAGTTTTCGTAGTAAAGCACTATATAGTACAACTATTCTCCCGTCCATAATATTGGTAGTGTATGCATTATGAATATATTCAAGTGCTTTTTTATAGTTTTTTTTAGTACTCTCCATCAAGGCTAATTGATAATATCCTGCTGAATACCATTGATAGTACCAAGTCGCTTGAGAGAAATTACGATAGGCTTCATCAGTTTTGCCAAGCTCTTTTTGAGCAATAGCCATATAATAGTAAAGTTCACCTTCTTTGGGTTGATAATATTGTATTTGTAGTTTATTAGCTGCTTTTTGTAAATATTGCAAGGCTTCCTGATATCTATACTGATGTAGTCGGCGTATACCCATAGCAATATTTATCCTGTAATTCTCAGGATCTTTTTTTAATCCTTTTACGTAATAATCATCAGGGTTATGACCAGGACGAAAAAATTGTTCAACGAACCTACCTGTTAAATATAAATCTTCAACAGATTCTATGTCTTCTGGTCTTTTAGTTTTTTCTTGTGGCTTGGGTAATTTAGTTTTTTTTGATTTGTATGGTGCGTAAGAAACCAGAATATTCCCATCCTTATCTTTTAATTCTACATATAATTTATGTTCATCTATTTCTTTTTGGGTTGTATAGCTTGTTGTAAAAGGAGTAGCAGGATCTATATCAATATCCTTTTTGATAATAATCTCATCATTATATTTTAAGGTTACTAAAGCTTGTTGAAAAGCTTTGGTGGTATTAAAACCATAAAATACTGTCTTTGGGCCTTTTAATTGAAGGGTTACAGAAGCATCAACTGTTGAGTTTTTTGAAATTTCGATATCTCGTAAAGGATACCAGTAATTTTTGGCGTCTTTTACTGAGTGCGGAGCAATCCAACTATAATCAGGTTGATTGTTAGAGAATGTTCCTGTCATAAGTTCTACATATGCTTTGTTATCATCGGTTAATTTGCGCCTAGCATTTTGACCAGCAAGACCAGGTCCGAATTGCCATAATTTTGAAGTTTTATTCTCATAAGGATCTCCAACATGCACTGTTCCTGCTTTTTGACTATAATCATAACCACCAATAAAACCTTCTGTACCATTCCAGAAAAAGAACGATTCTGGATTGGGATGGTTTTTCCACCAGGTAAGGTCAACACCAGCGGTATAATCTGTGTGATGATATTTTTCGTTAGATATAGGCCATCTTGTAAAACTTGTATTGTTGTGATACACGCCTATTTCCTGACTAGGAGGCCAGAATGTGCGAAAATCTTCATTAGCTGTTATTGCAACATTAGCCCAGAAAAGAAATGTCTTTGTTAATGTATTGGTATTATTTATCCGATAATCGGTTTCTATAAAAGAGCACCCTGGACGAAGAGTAATCCCAACAATGCCCCTAAGACGCATGGTTTTTTCAGTTTCTCCAATCCAAACGGTAACGCTTCCATCTTTATTTTTTACTATTGTATAATCACTGGGCAGCATAGAGGTAGTTCTGTGGTGATGAGGAAAACACCACTCAATACCACCAGAAACCCAGGCGCCAAGAGTACCAATGAGACTTGGCTTTATAACGCTGTTAGTATGAAATAATTCATGCCCGTTCGTTTTGTCTATTGCAGAAAACAACCTTCCTCCAAATTCAGGTAATATCTTTACTTTGATATATTCATTTTCTAAATACACCATGTTGTAATCCATATCTACAAGAGAATCTCCCAAATTTGATTGTGAAGGATAAGGATACATTCGTCCTTCTGCACCTTGTACGCTTCTCCCTGTAAAAAAAATTGGACTACGTTCTTTTTCATGAATTTTATATGTAGGAATAATTTCTGTTCCTTCATACACTTTTACTTGCGAAAATGTACATAGAGATATTAGCCCTGCAAAAATAAAGATGCACTTATTTTTCATGATGCTTTATAATATATTTAATTGTTGGTTTACACTAAATGTGTGATCAATCAAGATACTTTTATTTTGTCAAAAAAGAAGTGCCATATTATCTAGTTTAGAGAGTAATTGTTCTAAAGTGTATAACAAATTACCTAATTGCCTTAGGGATATGAAAAACTATAAAAAATCATGACATCTTTATTAGTTTCTATATAATCAATGTTTGATTAATAGTTAATATTAAAAAAAGATGAAGAGAATATTACTATCTTAATAGATTCAATGTCGTTTCATAAAGATTAGTATGGTTTACCTTTGATTTTATCCAGGCATAAAAACTCATATCAAAAATATCTTCCTGTTCTGGGTTAGTGGATGAAATTAGAGAATTTTGAACTTTATATTTAAACTCTTCATTAGTCAATACCTCTGGAGTATGATAACATAGTGTTGCAAGTTTTAAAAACTCTAGAACTTGATTTTCATTATTTTTTTTAAGATGTGCCCCATGTTTCTTCTTAAAACTATTTACTCGAGATTCTACTACATCTATATGATCAAGTTCTATGTGTAATAGGATTTCGATAAGGTTTTTTTTGATTACCCACGAAATCCCCGCTTTTTCGGTATACCAATGATCACTATGATAAAAATCATTAAGAGTACTCAACGCTTCTTTGAATCGTTGCTGTTGGAAGTAGCATACAATAAGACTCAATTTTAAGTCTAAAAGATATGTGATTTGATCTTTGTGCTTTTCATAATCAAAGGTTTCAAGGATTTGAATTGCGCGTTCTGCTTGATTTAAATAATTAAGATTAAAGGTTTCTAGTAAAGTATACTGGGGGAAAAATCGTCTGAAATATTTTTTTTGATGCTTTTCCATCTGAAGATGCATTAAAGAAAGATACTCCTGAGAAGTTTTAAAGTTTTTATTCCGAAAGTATGAATTGGCTACATAATATAAAATCTGAATATGGTAGAAGGAGTGTTTATCTATTAAATTTTCTTTGGCATCAATCTGATTATAAGTTTCTTCTACAAAAGGAAGTATAGAATAATAATCTCGGGTGATATGAGCAGTTTGATTCGTAATCTCAAGAATCTTAAATAAGGATCTAAAAGTAAGATCTTGTGTTATAGATAGCCCAAATTTGGTTAATGTATTTTTTATAATAGGAACGGCATCTCTTCGGTTTTTTAGAAGTTCATGCTGCACAGTAGCATAGAATAGATTTAAATTTTCTTCTTGTTGAAGTGATTTTTTGTTATTTCTAAACTTAGAGAATAAGTCTTCTATTACTATTCCAGAATTGAGATGAGCATATTGAACCTGTGTATAATATATTTCATTTAAGATACTGAAAAGGTCATAAGTTTTTGCCTTTTGTTCTGCTTTATGAATAGTCTTAAATGCAATTTTGTATTGTTTTTGTTCGAAGAAAATTCTACTTACGGTAAGTAACTTTAGAATTTCCATTTCTTCAGAGGTTTCTCCTTCAAAGCTCTTGGAAGCAATAAAATCAATAAGTGTATCATGTAACCTTTTACTTAATGCATGATAAGCACCTTTAGCTCTTTTTCCATAAATCTGAATATCAAGATCCTGATGAGGTGATGTATTATCTAATAGTTTAAATAACTTAATGTTTTTGGTATCATTTCTCTTATTCTTTTGCCGGAGTAATGAGATAAAACTTCGCTTTTCTTCATTAGATAAAGTACGAATTATAGAAGAAATAGTATTCATTATATAGTAAGTATATTTTTAATAAAAGTACTGTAAATAATGATAAAATTAAATTTTAATATAATATATATCGTAAGTTTTTATTGAAAATTGAATTTTATTCTAGATCGAATCATCGCACATTTGTCCTGTTCGAATAAACAATTGAACATTAAATTAATCATCAAAATCAATAATCATGGAGTATAAATTTAGTAATGAAGTATCTGAGGATACTGTAAATGAAAAAGTTGAAAAGAAAGAAACAAAAGTATATGATCAAAAGCCGACTCCGGCATTTATTTCGGCATCTTGGTCTGCAGTATTTATAGGAATGGTTTCCTACTGCATTGGATTATGGAATGCAACAAGCATGGCGCTTAATGAAAAGGGGTACTATTTTACAATTCTATTATTTGGATTGTTTTCTGCAGTATCAGTGCAAAAAAGTGTTAGGGATAGATTAGAGGGAATTCCTGTAACTGATATGTATTATGGGATCAGTTGGTTTACGACAATAACCTCTATTCTGCTATTGGTTATCGGATTATGGAACGCTGACTTGGAACTTAGTGAAAAAGGATTTTATGGAATGTCTTTTACCTTGAGTTTATTTGCGGCCATTGCAGTGCAAAAGAATACTCGAGATAAGAAATTTATCGAAACCAGCGGGAAGTAATCAAAAAAGAGGAATCAAAAGAAGGAGCCTTAGGGGGGCTTGGGGCTTCTTGTTTTGATGATTAGAAAGGGCAGCCGTGCAGGCACGGTTGCCTTTTTGTAATAATTTTTAAAGATTAAGGTCTATTATAATAATTTTTTAATGCCATAAAGATGAAAAAAGTAGTATTTATAATTAACATATTAGCTTTTGCAATTACTTTAATTGGACATATGTTATCCGGTTTTGGAACAATGAAATATGAGTTGTATGGATTAATATCTCAGTTTTGTTTGGGGGTAATTCAAATTGTAATGGGATTAGGTTTCTTCATAAGATGGGAAAAACATAGTCTTAGAGTCAGAAGAGGATTACTTATATATTGGGGAATCGTTGTAGCATACTTTTTTATAGGCATACAAGGATCTATAGATGATGTAATTCTTTTTGGAGTTATGCCTATGAGTATTGCAGCATATTTTACAGCGATTACATTTTTTAATATTAAAAATAAAATAGCTGATATTCTATCTATTAATTCCTGAGAGAATGAGACAAAAAAGAGTGTGACATGGCTAAAGAATTAATCCATACAATAATTTATGAGTATTCCTATATATGGCTTTACGGACTTACGTTTTTGTATTTCTTTTTTCTTTATTTTGGGATTGCTCCCATATTTGAAAAGGCATGTCTATGGTTAGAAAGTAAAAAAGTTGTCCATAGAATTCTAAAAAAAGAAGCCACAAAAAGACAAAAGAATGTCGAGAAGTTGCATGCTCTGAAATCAATTTTTGTTTTTGGATTTTCTGTACTTCCTGTGGTGTATTGTATAAGAACAAATACGATAGTCTTACTACCTGATACATTTTTGAATATTATATTAGGTGTTGCATTGCTCACGATATGGAATGAGATTCATTTTTTTGTGATTCATCGTATAATGCACATTCCTTTTTTTATGAAACATGTGCATAAAGTGCATCATAAATCTATAATACCAACTGTGTATTCTGTGTATAGCTTTCATTGGTTTGAAGCTTTGTTGCTAAGTACAGTTCCTATTACATTGCTTCCATTCATTCCATTTTCTCCAGTTGCTGTTTTTCTATATCCTTTAGCCAGTATATTATTAAATTATTCTGGGCATTGTAATTACAGATTCGGAACAGGAAAAGGAACTGGTTGGAAATTGTTTGGAACCAGACACAATGCACATCACAGTGAATTCAGGAAAAACTACGGATTTGCATCTAATATCTTAGATCAATTAAATCATAAAATAAGCCGGTTAAGGCAATCAAAAAAATAAAAAGATTTAAACGTATGAAAAATGTATATATAACAAGTTCTGGTGTCTATTTACCAAATAAGCCTATTTCAAATGATGAAATAGAACATTATTTAGGTGAAATTAATGGAGAAAAGAGCGCAGTAAAAGACCGTATATTAAAGCAAAACGGAATTAAACAACGATATTTTGCACTAAATACAAAACAAGAAAGTACACATTCTAATGCTCAACTGGCAGTAAACGCAATAGAACAAGCCATTGCGAAAAGTAGTTTGAGTCAAAAAGAAATAGAGCTTTTGTCAACCGGAACAACACAAGGAGATTTACCTGTTCCTGGATTTGCAAGTATGGTGCATGGAGGATTAAATTCAGCTGCTTGTGAGGTAGCAAGTTTTCAAAGTGTATGTGCAAGTAGCATGATGGCTTTAAAGAATGCTTATGTGCAAATAAAAAGTGAAGAGAAACAAAATGCAGTTTGTGTGGGAAGTGAATTTGCAAGCAGACTTTTTAAAGCTTCCAGATTTGAAGCTCAAAAAATGAAATCAGTTCCTTTTGATACAGAATTTTTAAGATGGATGCTTTCAGACGGAGCTGGCGCATTGGTGTTAGAGAATAAGAAAAGTATAAAAGGAATATCCTTAAAGATCGAATGGATAGATTTAAAATCACATGCACATACCTTTCCTGTATGCATGTATACCGGGAAAAATAGTAACCAAAACGAAGCAGAGAAAACATGGTTGGATTATGCTGACTATGAATCGGCATCAAAAGATGGAGCAATAAATCTTAAACAGGATGTTCGACTACTTAATAAAGTAGTACAAACAGGAGTGAGTCACTATTTTGAACTTATCGATAAAGGGATGATTACTCCCAAAGATATAGATTGGTTATGCTGTCATTATTCATCAGAATATTTTAAAAAACCGATAAAGGATCTTATGGAAAAAGGCGGAGGGGAGATTGCAGAAGAGAAATGGTTTAGTAACCTGGTAAGTAAAGGAAATACCGGGGCAGCATCAATATTTATTATGTTAGAAGAGTTGATGTATTCTGGTAAGTTAAAAGAAGGACAATCTATATTGTGTATGGTACCCGAAAGCGGTCGCTTTATCACCTCATTTATGAAACTTACGGTTGTAGGGCATAATGATGTGACACAGAAAAGTTACCCGATTAGAGAAATAGAAGCGCCAGAGTTAAACCTTAATTCTGATGATGTATCACAATGGTTAGTGAGAAACCTTTCTCAGATTTGGATTGATTTTGAAGCTAATTTATTAAAAGTGCCAATTGTTCAAAAAATACATAATAAAACGTTAAGTATAGACGATTATAAGTTGTTGTTAATGGATTTAAGACAGCAAGTGATAGATGGTTCGCAATGGATATCTAGAGCAGCTTCTAATATTGGTGTCGAATTATTTGATCTTCGTTCTGCTTTTATAAAACATACCGCTGCAGAGCATAAGGATTATCAAATGTTAGAACTAAATTTTGAAAACCTGGGAGAATCTGTTACCAAAATTCATTCTGGAGAAAAAAATATTGGGAGTATAGGACTATCTTCTTTTATGTTTCAGCAAGCCAGTAAACCTAATCCGATAGATCTTTTAGGAGCTATGTTTATCATAGAAGGTATTGGCAAAAGATTGGCAGCGCATTGGGGAACAATGATAAAAGATCAACTTGACCTTAAAGACAATCAAGTTTCTTTTTTTACCTACCACGGTGTGGCAGACGAAAAACATTTTGAAAATTTGGAAAAAGCTTTAAATCATCCTTTGATGCATATTGGCCTAGCTAAAAAAATTGTAAAGACAGCTAAGACAACGGCACTTTTGTATGAAATGCAATTAAACGAATTAGGTAATTATTAATTAATAATACAAACCGATGAAAAAAGATATATTCGAAATCGCAGAACACGATAGCAGAGATCCTAACCCATGGTTAGCACTATATCTGGATAATAGTATCCCCATAAATGATACAACAAAAAGAGCATTGATGTCT
This sequence comes from Aquimarina algiphila, assembly GCF_947494415.1. Lineage (NCBI taxonomy): Bacteria > Pseudomonadati > Bacteroidota > Flavobacteriia > Flavobacteriales > Flavobacteriaceae > Aquimarina > Aquimarina algiphila. The sequence goes on from NZ_CANLVC010000010.1 coordinate 605,798, forward strand.
GATAATGACTCTAGATCTGCAAGATACTTAAGGCCCTTGCTTGTATTTTGGTCAAAAATCACCATGTTTTTTATCCATGTCTTAAAGTTTTTCTTTCCAAAATTGTTTAACTCATCAAGGTTTTTGCACATTATTTTGGCTTGGGGACTTAAGCGTTTTGTGAGTCCAAGTGCTAATTTGTTGATATTTAGACATTTTCATGTAGGGAGTGAGATTTTAGAGTTTATAGCAGGTAACATTGAAGGTGTGGAAGTGAAAACAAGTCCGTTAAAACCAAAAGATTTTAATGATGTGAAAGATGATCTGTTTCTTAATCATGATTTAAACTTATTCAACTTTGTTATTAATTTAAATAGTGAATTAAAAGATAAGAATGTAACTATTGGTTTTGTAGAAAAGTTGAATACCTCAATGATTTCTGAAGATCAATTTGATCATATTAAGTTTCCGAATAAATGGACAAATATTTTGGATTTAAGATCTGCTATAGAACTTTTTACACCATTTTATCAACTTTTTCTAACGGCAAATGATTTTGTAAGAGCTTCTAATTCTTTACAATTAGATGAAACTATTGCGGTTTATGTTTCTCAAATATTAGGCACCCCAGGACATTTGGGATTAGTGAATAACAAACATCCAATGGTGCCTAGAAGTACATATTCTGCTGCGTATAACTTAGTGTTACATGGCTTGGCAGCAGAGACGTTACATGAAATTCTGGTGAATATTAAAAAGGAAAATGTAAGTGATGGTATTATGATGCCAAAAAAGAAATAGTAATAATATGTCATAGATAAAACGCAATTTAAAACTATAGGTTATTTTCATAACTAAATGATATTATATTATGAGTTCAAAATTTAATAAAGAGCTGCAAATTTTAGTCAGGGATAATGTAATTTCTCCTGAGATTTCAAGTAAGATTGAAAAATATTATGCGAATAAAGCTGAAGGAAAACCAAATTCGTTGTTTATGGTTTTTGGAGTTTTTGGAGCATTATTGGTAGGTTCTGGTATTATTTTAATGCTAGCACACAATTGGGATGATTTCTCCAGATTAACAAAAACCATTCTGGCGTTTGTTCCTCTGGTAATAGGTCAGGTCATGGCAGGTTTTTCTATTCTTAAAAATAAAAGTAACACATGGAAAGAGGCGTCAGGTACATTTCTGTTTTTCTCTGTGGGAGCAAGTATCTCCTTGGTAAGTCAAATTTATAATATCCCAGGAGAATTAGGGTCTTTCCTGTTTACCTGGGTCGTGCTTTGCTTACCCTTAATATATCTTTTACGGTCACATGCAGTGACACTATTAGTGATAGTGACAAGTACGTATTATGCTGTACAAGTTGGAGTATGGGATTTCAGAAGTCATAAAACGCCTTGGTTGTATTTAATCTTCCTTTTGGGGGTAATTCCTCATTATTGGAATGTTTTAAAAAGAAATGTGTCGGGTAATGCTGTAACTATTTTTAATTGGATATTACCGATAAGTGTAGTTGTAGCATTGAGTGCATTTGTAGGTAATGGAGATGTTTTGGGATTTGTGATGTATATTATTATGTTCGGACTGCTGTATAATATTGGAAGACTTTCAGTATTTAAAGAATTAAGAACCCTTAGAAACGGATTTCTAATTATTGGTTCATTAGGATCGGTTATATGTCTTATGATCTTTACATTCCGTTGGATATGGGAAGACGTTCCTGATCAATTTAATTATGATGCACAAGAAGTTTATACAACGATCGTTTTGGCAATAGTAACGTTATCGGTTTTGGGATATGCTACTTTTAAAAAAGGAATACGCTCAATTAATCTTTTTCAGATAGCTTTTATCATCTTTGGGTTGGTATTTTTTTTACTTTCTTCTACAGGGATTATACCTGTCATACTCATGAATCTATTGGTATTTGCTTTAGGAATGTCTGCAATTAGAATTGGAGCAAATAAATTTAATTTCGGAATTCTTAATTACGGACTTCTTATTATCTCTATACTTATCATTTGCAGATTTTTTGATACAGGAATGAGTTTTGTGATTAGAGGAATTTTGTTCGTTTTGGTAGGAGCAGGATTCTTTTTAACGAATTATATCATGTTAAAAAAACAAAAGGTTAAAAAACAGTAAACAAAAACAAATGAAAACAACATATATATTTATAGGGTTTATAGCATTGGCATTAGTGCAGATTTTTGCTCCGCTAAAGATGATTTATGATAACGAAGATATTTTGACTTCTGGCACAGTATACAAGTTCAAGACTCGTCCGATTGATCCTACAGATCCATTTAGAGGGAAATATGTCACACTTCAATTCCAAATAAATTCTTTTGCAACCTCAGATTCTACCTATGTAAAAGGGGATAAAATACGAGTATATATTGAGAATGATGAAGATGGTTTTGCCAAAATTTATCAAATAAGTAAAGAACCTCTAGATATCAAGAATGATTATGTTAAGGCTCAGGTTACCTATGTATATCCAGACCGTGTAACTTTCGAATTACCTTTTAATAGATTTTATATGGAGGAGACCAAAGCTTATGATGCAGAAAAAGCATATGCCAAGGCGAATAGGGATGGTGTAATCGATAATGTGTATGCCTTAGTATATATTAAAAATGGTCAATCGGTTCTTGATAATTTGATTATTGATAATATGCCAATACAGGAATATGTAGAATAATTTTATACTTTTTTTGGATTTTTAATTAAACCTTTTTTTAATAATAAAGTCTTAAGTAGTAAGAAACCAAAATACTATGAATATGAAAAGGATATTAAAAATTATTGTACCTGTTTTATTATTTGGATTTTTAATGACATCATGTGCTACTACCGCAGCAACTCGTCCAACACGTGGAGTTGTAGTTACGAAGGTGCACAATCCAAAAATTATAATGCATAAAAATGTACGTTATTATAGAAGTAATGGTGTGTGGTATGTTAAAAAGAACAGATCATATAGAAGGGTTACAGCTCCCGTTGGAGTTAGAGTAACTACGTTACCAAGAGGGTATAGAGTAGTAAGAGTAAGAGGAGTACAGTATTATAAGTGTGGTGGAGTATACTATAAGAGATCTGGTAAAAGGTATATTGTTGTTAACGTTTAGTTGAATTGAGTTGGTTAGTTAATTGATTGATAAATCTCAGGGTTCAATGGAGTCCTGAGATTTTTGTTTTGAGATACAGGTTAAAAGTATAGTGAAGTTTTATTCTGAAGGTTGAGAATCGTAAACAATTACTTTCTTCCATAGATTTGAAGATTCCTTGATAAATAATAAATGAGCTTCTTCTTTTTGATATTGCTCTTGTGCCTCTGCCGAAGAGAATGTCACAAGTAAAGAATATGTAAAAGAACCATCTACAACATCTCTGGATGCACTTGGAGGAGTGCCAATAAAATTGGTTTTGGCATATTTAGAAGTATTCAGGAATTTTTTTAATGACGTTTCAAAAGCCATTCGATCCTCTTTACTGCCAGGATTATTTAACCAGAAATAGACAGTATGCACAAAATTCTTATCAAAATCATTTTTATCTTGACAAGTAGAGGTAATTGTCATTAATGTAATCATGAAAAATAGACTTCGTATCATTATTTCTTTTTGAAAAGGATGCCAAAACTACAGTTTACCAAGCCTCCTCTATCTTTATACGCTCTCCGTTTCGATAGGAAGCTATAAAAGCATTTCTAAATCCTAATCCAACCAATTCTCTTCTAAATTTTTTAGCCTCATTAAGGGTTTCAAAGTTCCCTAAAGCGTATTTGTTAAACCCTCCGCTCTTGATTTCTCTAAAATTCACAAAATTATCAGAATACAAAGAAAGATCTTTACTCTCAAAAGCACCAATCTGGACAGCATAGATTAATTCACCGGATATAGAACCCTGACTAGCATTTTCACCATCAGAACCATTCAATTCCTGGTTCATAGAAAGATTTTGAATCGTTTCTTGTAACTCAGCAATTTTGGTCTCCTGAAGAGTAATTTTTGATTTATGCTCTTTTTGAGATACCATATTTGCAGGAGTATTAAACTTCATAAAATATACGGTTCCAGCAACGCCGAGTAATGCAATAATACCAAGTATGATTGTTGCAATTTTAAATTTTTGAGATTTTTCCTGCTCGTCTTTTACAGCTTTATTACGCGTATAGTCAGCAGAGCGTTTAGCTTCTTCAGCATTTTCTATCTGATCTTTATACTGTTGTAGTTCTTCGTCGGTTATAAAAGGCATCTGATTCGTATTTAGAGACTCAAATATAGTGGATTCTTATAAAACTTTAAGATTTTATAAATCTTAGATAACCTTTTATTCCTATTTCAAGAAAACCATAAGTACTTAAACATAATAAAAGTAAGGTTTATTTAATCCAAGGATAACGTTTACATATGAAAGCAAAAATATCTTTGAAAAGCAAAAAAGGTAAAAATGAATAGAAGAAAATTTTTTGAAAAATCACTTTTGGCAACTGGAGGTTTGATGCTGGCATCAATATATATTAGTTGCAATGATGATGATGATCAACCCAATATTGAAATACCAGATTTAACTACAGATAATTTCTTTGAAGGAGTGGCGAGTTTTGATCCCAAAAGTACTAGTATTATTATTTGGTCTAGATTTACGCCTAAAGCTTCTCAATCAACAGAGATTAAGATTAATTGGCAAGTCGCTACTAATGCAAATTTTGAAAACGTAATAAGAAGTGGTGAATTTTCGACTTCTGCAGATCGGGATTATACGATTGCTATTGACGTACAGGAGTTAACATCAAACAGTAAGTTTTATTATAGATTCTTTGATTTGTCCACAGAAACAGTATCAGTTACAGGAGAAACGATAACATTACCAGCAAAAGGAGATGCTGTTTCAGATGTTAAACTGGCAGTATGTTCATGCGCGAATTATGCAGCAGGACTTTTTAATGTTTACGAAGCCATGGCAAATTCTGATGTTGATGTGATTGTACACCTTGGAGATTATATTTATGAATATGGAGAAGGAGAATACGGAACAAATGAAAATACAGTAGCATTAGATAGAGTACATAGTCCGAAAAATGAAATTATAACCTTAGAGGATTATAGAAATCGATACAAGCAATATAGGGGAGATAAGCAATTACAGTTAGCACATCAGAAGAAACCTTTTATTTGTGTATGGGATGATCATGAAATCACAAATGATGCATATAAAGATGGAGCAGAAAATCACCAGGATAATGAAGGGGTATATGAAACAAGAAAACAGACTGCAATAAAGGTTTATAGTGAATATTTACCTATAATATCTACAGACCCGGCAAGAATATATAGGTCTTTTGATTTTGGATCTATAGTGAGTCTTCATATGTTGGATACAAGGATTATAGGAAGAGATAAACAATTATCATATAATGACTTTTTTGATGCTACTACAGGACAATTAGATGGTTTGGCTTTTCAAGCTGCATTACAAGATCCAACCAGAAGTTTATTAGGATCTGATCAGTTAACCTGGTTATCGGGAGTGATATCTGGTAGTAGTGCTACCTGGCAAGTATTGGGTCAACAAGTGTTAATGGGCAAAATGTTTATGCCTGCAGAATTACTAATTCTATTAGGTAGGATTATTGGAGAAGTAAGCGCTACAGGAACTGTATCTAGTGCAACATCAGTAGCGTTTCAGACAGCATTAACAGAACTAACAACAATTAAGGGAAGGGTATTAGCTGGAGATACTACGGTTACGACAGCAGAAATGGCTAGAGTAAATACTGTTGTTCCGTATAACCTTGATGCGTGGGATGGATACTCTGTAGAAAGAGAGCAGCTTTTTGCTGCACTTGGAGGAAAGAAAACGGTATGTCTGGCGGGAGATACACATAATGCCTGGTACAGTGTTTTAAAAGATATAAATGGAGATGAGGTTGGTGTTGAGTTTGCAACATCCTCTGTAACTTCTCCTGGATTAGAACAATATATAGGATTGGATACAGCAGCAGTGGCTGGTTTTGAACAGTCTTTGGAAGTGTTAATTAATGATCTACAATATACAGATGTATCTAGTAGAGGGTATCTAAAAGTGACATTTACAGCAGGAGAGGCTAATGCACAATGGAATATTATTAGCACAATTGCTCAAGAAGGATATAACGAAACTGTAGGGAATACAGCTTCGTATATTTAGAATTTGTTTTTAATAGGGGGAAAAACGCAACCGGTAAGGTTGCGTTTTTTTATCACTTTAATTAGTTGTTTTTGTTTATTCTGTCACTTCTATAATTAGGCTGTCATCAGTTTTTGTGACTTTTGTTAAGCCTAATTTAGAAAGTCCTTTTAAGCCTTTGTCCCAGCCTTTATTACTTAAACCTGCAGCGTTTTTAAGGTCTGTTAAGGCCATGCGTTGTTCTTTTTTAAGAATATCAAAGATTGCCTTTTCATTATCATTAAGTTCTACCTGCTTTTTCTCTGGACGCATCTGCGGGAAGAATAGTACTTCCTGAATAGATTGATTATTAGTCATAAACATAGCCAATCGATCAATACCTATACCTATACCAGAGGTAGGAGGCATACCATATTCTAAGGCACGTAAGAAATCCTGATCTATAAACATAGCTTCATCATCTCCTTTTTCTGAGAGTTGAAGTTGATCTTCAAAACGCTCACGTTGATCAATAGGATCATTAAGCTCTGTATATGCATTTGCCAATTCCTTACCATTAACCATTAATTCGAAACGCTCAGTAAGTCCTTCTTTAGATCTATGCTTTTTGGTTAGAGGACTCATCTCAACAGGATAGTCAATAATAAATGTAGGTTGGATATAATTTCCTTCACATTTTTCACCAAAAATTTCGTCTATCATTTTTCCAATCCCCATAGTTTCATCAACCTCAAGGCCTAAAGCTTTTGCTGCTTCGCGAATTTCGGTTTCGCTTTTTTGATAAAGATCATATCCAGTATGCTCTTTTATGGCATCCAAAATACCAATACGCTTATAAGGAGCTTTATAATTAATTACATTTTCTCCAAACTGTACTTCAGTAGTTCCGTGCAGTTTGATGGCTACTTTTTCCAGTAATTTTTCTGTGGTATCCATCATCCAATGGTAGTCTTTGTAAGCTGCATACATTTCCATAACCGTAAATTCTGGATTGTGTGTACGATCCATACCTTCATTACGAAAATCTTTTGCAAACTCATATACTCCATCAAATCCTCCTACAATAAGACGTTTTAAGTATAGTTCATTAGCGATACGCAAGTAAAGCGGTATATCCAATGCATTGTGATGCGTCATAAAGGGCCGAGCAGCTGCTCCTCCAGGGATAGGCTGAAGAATAGGGGTTTCAACTTCCAAAAACCCCATTTCATTATAAAAATCCCGAATGGTATTTACAATCTGTGTACGCTTTACAAAAGTATCTCTAACCTTAGGGTTAACAACCAAATCAGCATAACGTTGACGATATCGTAACTCAGGATCATTAAATTCATCGAAAATATTTCCGTCTTTATCAGTTTTAGGCAGAGGAAGAGGTTTTAAAGATTTACTTAATAACGTAAAATCTTTAACCAATACAGTTTTCTCTCCTACCTGAGTAGTAAAAAGTTCTCCTTCGATACCGATAAAATCACCTATATCTAATAACTTTTTATAGACTTCATTGTATTTGGTTTTATCATCACCTGTGCAAATCTCATCTCTGTTAAAATAGACCTGAATTCGCCCATCTGTATCTTGTAATTCTGCAAAAGAAGCTTTTCCCTGAATCCTTCTGGACATTAATCTACCTGCAATAATTACCTTTTTACCCTCTTCGAACTTGTTCTTTATCTGTTTAGAGGTATGGTCTACCGGGTATAATGGCGCCGGATAAGGATCAATACCTAGATTACGCAATGCGTTTAATTTCTCTCTTCTTACAAGTTCTTGTTCTGATAATTGCATGGATTCTTCATTTTAAAGGCACAAAAGTAGCCTATTTGAAGAATTTAAAGAAAAGTCTGCTTAAAAACTTTTACCCCTGATTCACAGTCGTTCTTAATTCTTTAATTTTGTTTTGTATTTCTTCGTTATTATCAAACTCTAATGATTTTTCATAATACTTGATTGCACTGGCTTTATTCTTCATTTGAACATGCTTATTTGCAAGACTAACATAAACATAACTCTCTTTTGGAAACAATATGGTATTAAAGCTTAATATTGTTATGGCCTCATTTTTTTTATTAGCAAAGAATAAAACATTGGCATAGGTGTTTAATTCATATAGATTCTCGACGTTGTCTTTAAATTGTTTTGCTATCTTTTTTCCATTTTTGGATATGTATAAAGCTCCCTTTTTTTCAAGAATATCATTTAATAATAGGACAGATTTGTATTTTGAAATGTAGTTGCCTGATACTATGGCTAGCATATCTTCTTCCAAAGTGTCAATGGGAGATTCTACAATTCGGTTAATTTCTTTACCATCTTTATAAAAAATAAAGGTAGGTACTCTATGTATATTAAGACCTTCGTGTTCTCCGCCAGGACTCTGTTTGTAGGCTTCTCGACTTCGGTCAACAGCAATAGTAGTAAGACGATCAAGAGGGAAATTGCTGTTTTCTAATATTTTATAAAAACGAGGTACCTCACGCTTACTATCTCCGCACCAGGTACCCATAAAAAGTTTGATGGTATACTGTTGAAGCTCTGTTTTTAATGAATCTATGCTATTCTGATTAGGTGTGTATGCAGTATAGTTTTTTGAAAACCAGTGGTTATATGGATTTTGATTAAGCCCATGATTGCTGATTTTACCAAGGAGCATTGGGGAATTTTCTTCTATGTTAACTTCACGATTAAAAGATTGTGCTGTGAGTGTTTTTGCGGATAAGATTAAGAATATAATAAAATATACTAATGCTTTCATTTATAGTAAGTTTAAGTGGTTGTAAACTATGGTTGTTAATCTAAAGAAACCCTTTCCATTCAGAAGGGTTTCTTTGTATAAGATTCTAAATCCTTTATTTGCTTAAAGGAATACCACTGGCAACTGATTTTTTCTTAGGAGTAACCATGGCTTTAATTTTTAGAGTTTCTTTACCAGTTGTGGTATTAGCAGTTATGGTAACTTTCTTATTCTGTAGATTAGGCTTACCATTAGAATTGAAGGTTACCAGCATATCTCCTGTTGCTCCCGGAGCAATAGGTTCTTTTGACCATTTAGAAACAGTACATCCACAGCTACCTTTTGCACTTATGATTACCAAAGGAGCATTACCGGTATTAGTAAAAGTAAATTTATGTTCTACAATATCACCTTCATCAATAATTCCAAAATCATGATTGGTTTTATCAAAAGTCATTACCGGTAACAGTTTGGCTTTTGCATCTCTAACATTAGCCACAGCCACATTTTCAGGTTTTACTTTACTAGAGGCATTATTGGTACAGGATGTAAGTACACTAATAGAAATTACAGATAAAATTAAAAGGACTCTTTTCATTATTCTTGTTTTTAATTCATAAATAGATATGTGATCAAAATTCAAGATAAGGGAGAGTAAAATCAATAAAACTGGGTTTGAAATAGGGACTAGATCCCGGGTGGAATTTTACTTATTTGTTGATATACAGTGATTTAACTTCTTCTCTGGAGCGAACATCTAGTTTTTTGTATAAATTATTGATATGGGTTTTTATTGTACTTATGCTTACAAACATAGAGGCGGCAATTTCCTTATTGGTCTTATCTTCAAGAATGAAATCTAATACTTTTTGCTCCTGCTGTGTAAGATTTTTTCCAAAGCTTGGATATACATTATTTTTCCTTCGAGATTTTACAAATTGAAAAATATTAAGTGTTACCGAAGAAATTAATAGAATCAATACTAACCATAGCCAATAGTTTTTAGGAGCAGTTTTTCCAGAACTAATTAAGAACTTATCCGAAGCTAATTCTGCTTTATATTGAGTTGTATATGTATTATTGGAGTATTTTTCCTCAAGTCGCTCTAACAATTGATCATAGTACAAATTATGCTTTAGGTCATCAAGATAGTAAGCGTGTAAATTATTTGCCTTATCAGATAGAAAAGCATATATATAAAGTTCTGTAAGTGGTTCGCCTTGATCTCGTGCATAACGTTGTAAAGTAGAGAACCATTTTTTTGTATTTATTTTTCGATTAGTTTCACTCCTATAGGAAGCAAAGGCAAAACGCATTTCACCAATAATCGAATCTACTTTTATAAAAGCATTGCTCTTTTGATTATTCGAAATAATTTTACAAAACATTTCTTTGTCAAAAGAAAAAGGTAGTGTGAGCGTATCATTATTGTTAGCAATGAATAGGATTTCTTTACTATCTGAACAAAATCCATTAAAATGCACTGCTTTTTTTTCATGCTCAGAGCAATTTTCCATGTGTATTCTATACATACGGTTTTCTGATGGGAGATTGTCACCAGAAAAACTAAAATACCCCAAAGAGTCACTAGTTACTTTTTGAATAATTTGCTCAGGGTATATTCCTGATAATTGTCGGTAATCTTCGATTAATGATAGATAGATATCTCCAGACCAATTTTGCTTATCAACATATCCAGAAAATTCGTATTGTGCGAATAGCATTTTGGGACTCGCGAATAGAATAAAGTAGAGAATAAGGTATTGAAATTTCATGTTAATCATAAAACTAGTTGAAAATATAGAGATTAATTTTACAATAATATTGTAACATAATAAAATTCTTGAATACATATAATTATAACATTTAATTTATTTAGACTACTAATTATGAGTATTTGGAGAGTTTTGTTGGCTATTTTTTTTCCTCCTTTAGCAATATTGGATAAAGGTTGCGGGTCAGTTTTAATAGTTTTATTATTAACCATTTGCGGTTGGGTTCCTGGTGTAATTGCCGCATTGGTAATACTTAATAATCCAAAATAATCCATAAATCTTTCATAGCTTTGGATGACCAGTGGCAGTTAAGTTAATTGACTTAAAATGTGGCACACATTTCGCTGAATAAAATAAAAAACCAAAGATTTATGATAAAAAAAGTACTTATATGTTTGCTAATTGTGCTATTGGCAAGTTGTTCTTCAGTAAAAAAATACAATCAACAGATTAGTACATTACATAGCCCAGAACAAGTACGTAGCGATATTGATTTTGCATATCATAAGTTGCAAAGGTTACATCCTGATTTATATTGGTATATTAGTAAAGATTCATTAGATCAAAAAATAAATGAATTAAAAGCTAGTGTACAACAACCTATATCCAGTTTAGAGTTTTATAAGCAATTTGCACCGGTAGTGGCTAGTATTAGGCAAGGGCATACGGCTATTTATTCTCCAAGAACTAAGCAAACCAGAAAAGAAAAAAAAGTTAGAGGAAAAAGAAGTTCTCCTTTTAGATCTTTAGCATTTCGTGGGATTGATAATAAGCTATTTGTAAATAAGATTTATGGTAAAGACAGCACTGTTGTGGTAGGTTCTGAGCTATTGAGTGTGGATAATGAAAAAATAAGTGATTTATTAGATTCTTTTCAGAAGTTACATACAGGAGATGGGTATAATACTACTTTTATTCCTCAATATACGAGTAGAGGGTTTGGCTTTCTTTATACCCGAACACATCAACAAAAAGACAGTGTGTTAATGAGATTAAAAACTAATGATAGTATTTATTCACGTTATTTGTATGCCAATTATAGTAAAGAGAAAAAGGTTTTAAACAAGGATACAGTGGTAGTCCCAGCTGTAAAAATTAGTAAATCAGAAAAAAAAATAATTAAAAAAGAGAATAAGAGATTACGGAAGCATTATAATAAATATGGTTTTGATAAGTATAAAAAAGAATACAATAGAAATTTTAGGTTTATAGCTTCTGATACTGCTTCTAGCATTGCGTATATGAAAATCAGACGCTTTACCAAAGGCAATTATAAAGATTTTTACAAGGAAAGTTTTTCAAAAATTGATTCAGCAAATTGTAAGAACTTAGTTATTGACTTAAGAGGGAATTTAGGCGGAAGGCTTGCAGAGATAGATGAACTTTATTCGTATTTGACCAATAAAAAATATGTGTTTATCGAAAAAGCAAAAATGACACAACGTATGAGCTTTCTATATCCATTATTTCATAGTAAATCATGGTTGCAAAAAACAGGGACAACGTTGTTGTTACCTGTGCTGTCTGTGTATCAAATGTTTAAAGTTAAAAAAGAAAATGGAGATCCATATTTTAATTTTAAATATAGTAGACTTAGAGAACCAAAACCTAATTCTTTTGATGGTAAAATTTATGTTTTAATTGATGGAGAAAGTTTTTCAGCAAGTAGTATATTATCGACTCATTTAAAAGCTACAAAACGTGCTACTTTTGTAGGAAAAGAAACCGGTGGAGCCTACAACGGTACTATTGCAGGTTTTTTTGCGATAATTGAACTTCCAAATTCAAAAATAAATATGAGAGTAGGGCTGATGAAAATAAATGCTCCTCATACTATCCAACCCGATGGTTTTGGAATTAAGCCTGATGTTTACATTGAAAAAATCTCAAAGGAAAAAGATAATAAAATGGATTGGGTAATTAGAGATATACAAGAATCTAACTAGTGTTTTTTTAAGTTTTTGTATCGTGTTACCTAAGAATAAAATAAGGTTCGTTGTTCACTTTTTTTAATCGTTGTATATTAGTTGAGCTTTTGTAAGTATAAACAAACTACTCATAAACAAAGAAAATGGCTAAGGGTTTTAAGAAATCTCTTGACAAGGATGATCATAATTTTGATACGATTTAGAAACCTGAATAAATATGAATATAATATGAAAAGATTTTATTACGGTATTTTAACTATGGTTTCTGCCTTACTTTTGGTAGGATGTCATTTTTCTGAGAATTTAGATTTAAATGAAGACGGAACCGGAAAAATTTCGATAAATTTTGATGGTTCAGAATTGATGAAAATGGGAGGAGATAAAGTTTCTGAAGGAAAAAAGGAGGAAATAGATTCGATATTAGTTTTTAAAGACTTTTTAGAAAAACATAAAGATAGTATTTCTAAATTACCAACAGATCAACAAGAAAAACTACACAGATTAAAAGACTTTGAAATGCATATGGTGGTGAACTCTGAGTTAGGGAAGATGAATATGGATATGTATAAAGATTTTGGGGATGTTTCAGAATTAGGAGATGTACTCAGGGATCTTAAAATTGCAATGACAATGAGTGGTAAAGAGTTGGGGAAAAATAATGCTCAGACTCCTGCAGGAATGACAATATCAGAAGATGATGGTACTAGAGTAAAATATAGCTTCAAGAATAATAAGTTTAGTAGAATTACTGAGATTATTGATGCCGAGAAGGTGAAAAAAAATGTTGATAGTTTAGAACAAATGAGAATGTTTTTGGCAAGTTCTAAATATAAATTGAAATATAGTTTTCCGAGAAAAATAATAAAAATGTCATCAGACAAAGCTACTTTTAGTCTAGATGCAAAGAGCTTTACTCTCGAAGTTGGATTCATTGAATTTATGGAAAATCCTAAAATACTAGACGTAGAAGTAGAGTTAGAAAAGTAGTCGATTCTCTTTTCACTCTTTTTTATCGTCGTATCTTTGCTTTTCTTTTATAACTATGAATAAAAAAGTTAAAATACAGGATATCGGAAGCAGAGATTTTAAAGCAACCTGGGAATATCAGGAAAATCTTTTTAAAGGAATTTTAGATATCAAAGTAAAAAACCGAAGAGAAGATGCTGGATTAGATACGCCGAATTACTTCATTTTTGTAGAGCATCCGCATGTATACACTTTAGGTAAAAGCGGAGATATAAGTAACCTACTCTTATCAGAACAGCAGCTTAAAGAAAAAGGAGCTACATTTTATAAAATTAATCGAGGAGGGGATATAACATATCATGGGCCTGGTCAAATCGTAGGATACCCTATTCTTGATCTTGATAATTTCTTTACTGATATTCATAAATACCTTCGTTTTCTTGAAGAAATGGTCATCCTTACGCTAAAAGAATATGACGTTAATGCAACTCGCAGTGAAGGGGAAACAGGAGTGTGGTTAGATGTAGGAACGCCATTTGCACGTAAGATTTGCGCAATGGGAGTTCGAGCTAGTCGTTGGGTTACCATGCATGGTTTTGCGCTTAATGTGAATGCTGATCTTGGATATTTTGATAATATTATTCCGTGTGGGATAAAAGGTAAAGCAGTTACATCCCTTAATGTTGAACTTGGACAGGAAAAAGTAAACGAAGAAGAAGTAAAAGAAAAACTACTAAAACATTTTGCCATTTTGTTTGAAGCGCAATTCATATCACAAAATACAGAAGTCTAGGGAGTGTCGCATAACATAGTTTCTGTGAAGCTAAAAAAAGCGATGCATTTTTCAATACATCGCTTAATTCGTTTTTTTACTAAACCTATCCTATTCCTGTACAAATTGAATCGATTTGTATTTACCTTCTCCTCCTGGATTGAGCTTTAAGATATATACTCCAGACGGTAATGATTTTGTGTTAATTGTCTTTTTAATTAATGCGCCTCTCATTACAATTTTTCCAAGAATATTAACAATCTCATATTTTGTATCTTTCTTAGAAACGATAACATTTAATACGCTCTGGTCTCCTACGGGATTAGGAAATACAAAAACTTCTAAAGGATCTGTAGTTGTTGTATTATCAATAGTAACTAGTGTTCTGGCAGAAGGATTACCAATGGTAAATGTAGTTGATTCAGAAGTTCCAAAAGATCCGCCCGAGGCTATTGTTGTTCCTTGTGATGTAAGGGTGTATGAACCACTACCGTAAGCACAACAAATACCATCTCCATAACTATCATTAAGTGTAAAAGTATATGTTCCAGGATCTAAGCATTCAGTAATTGTTAGTGTAGAACCATCAGGCTGAGAAGCGTATGTTCCTCCAGAAGCGACAACTTGATTATTACTATCGGTGATTTGCCAACTTGTTTCCTGAGGATAATCGTCAAAATTAAGAGTGATAAGTACGTCAGTACAAGTTGTTTGCCCACCTCCTTCAGTAAGGTTTATATTATCTATTGCCATATCTCCCTGCCATGTGTTACCTGTAATACCATTAAATCTTAATTGTACTGTAGAGCCTAGATATGATGTTAAATCAATATTCTCAGATTGCCATGAGTTTCCTTGATTCCCTGATTTAGACCAAACCGAATTCCAGGTAATACCATTATCAGAACTAGCCTCTAATGTTAAGCTTCCCATACCAGAAGCACCATACATATGATATTGAAATGTAAAGTTTGCTGCTGTAAGAGCGCTCAAATCAAAACAAGGAGAGTTAAGAATAGATCTTTTGTTTGGATAATTAGGAGAAGATGACTCCATATATATATAATTTGTTCCTTGCACTGCACTAGAAGGTCCAGTATTTCTTGATGGGGTTCCTCCAGCATTTGTAACCCAATTAAAATCATTTCCTGTCCCTTGTGTCCAAGCTCCTAAGGTGTTTTCGAATCCTTCAGTGTATGGGAATGATGAAATTTCACCTGTACAAGAAGTAGTACCTCCAGATGGCAGTGTAGTAATATTTATACTATTACTTGCATTGGATTCATTACCTGCAGCATCTTTTGCTTTAATACTAAAACTATATGTTGTATTTGGAGATAATCCTGTGGCTTGATATGATGTTGTAGTTACTGTTGAAATCACAGTAGTTCCTCTATATACGTCATAACCACTAACAGCTATATTATCTGTAGCTGCATTCCAGTTTAGATCAGTAGTGGTTTGTGTAGTGTTAGAAGCAGTTAAATTAGTAGGAGCTGTTGGTGCTTGAGTATCTGGTTGAGAAAGTGTTGTAGCATTGGCTGTAGCACTAAAATCAGATATATTACCTGCTGCATCCTTAGCTTTTATTCTAAAGCTATATGCAGTATTGGCAGTTAGTCCGGTTACTTGATATGAGGTAGTTGACACTGTTGTGATTACAGTATTTCCTTGATATATATCGTATCCTGTAACTCCAACATTATCTGTAGCGGCATTCCAATTAAGATCAACAGAGTTTTGTGTGATATTAGAAGTGTTGAGTCCGTCAGGTATTGTTGGAGCTTGAGTATCTCCACCACTACCCGGAGTTATTTCAAAGTTTGCGTTAGAAATATCATAAAAAATATGTCCTGATCCTCTAACCATAATTCTGTTTTGCGTTCCTACTGCATTTGGGACCGTAATACTTTGAGAACCATCATTAGCTACAGCAGTAGCAATAGTGATTGGGTATGTGTTTCCACCATCAGTAGATAGTAGGATATCAACATTAGCAGCGTTTACGCCATTGGTTGTTGTTCCTGCTACATTCCATGTCACAGTTTGTGTTGATCCTGAAGCCCAGCTAACATTTGTATTAGGAGTACTTACAACAAATGGCCCGGCAGCGTCAGTAACAGTGATTCGAGTATCATCACTTGCAGTACTACCTCCACCAGAAGCATTATCTCTTACAGTAAGCCTAAAATTCATTGTTCTGCTTACAGAAGGAATAACTTCCCATGTGGATGAAGTTTGTCCTGCAATTACTGTCGATATTGCAGGCATATATCGATCGGGAGAAGATGTAGGATTCAATGATCTAAAAGCTGGCCCACCAGTCGAAGTAGCTAATGGGGGCATAGTTGCAGGTTGCGAATCCATTTGCTCCCAACAATATGTAAGACTATTTCCAGTGTTAGAATCTGATCCAATACCTTTTAATACAAATGGTGTTGATGCTGGGATAGTATAGTTTTGTCCTGCATTGGCAGTAGGAGCGGCATTTCCTGTATTACTTTGTGAGCCACATCTACTATTTCCTTGAGAAATATTTTGCCACATTTCCTGGATACTGATAGCATGAAAATATGCATCACTATTATTCTGTACATTTGGAGAACAAATACCGGCGTAGCCCATAATTGTAGAAGCGCTTCCTGGCTCTACAGAAGCATTCGATCTCTGGCAACTATTATTTTGAGTATGATTACCACCATATTGATGCCCCATTTCATGTGCTACATAATCTACATCATATGGATCTCCTATTGGACGTTGACTTCCCGTAATACCTCTAGCTTTAGAATTGGTGCATGGAGATCTAAGTTGTGCTAATCCTCCTCCTCCTGTACTAAAGGCGTGTCCAATATCATAATTATTAAAACCGATAAAATTGTCACAAACGGTTTGACTTTCATTTATTAATGCATTAGCATTGCTGTTACTAAGATTGTCTGTGCTTGCATTTAGAAAGATAATATCTTCATTGTTATTTACGAGTACCATGGTCAAGGCCAAGTCTCTTTCAAAAATACCATTAACTCTGGTCATGGTAGTGTTTATAGCAGAAAGAACAGCTTGTTTTTTTACCTGATCAGAAGCACTTGCAGGTATTCCTTGATTATTGAGATGAAATTGAGAGTATTCCCCGGTACAGGCAACAGCAAGCCTAAATGTTCTTAATTTACTGTCATTAGCATTTTTTATACTATTGATTTTTTGGTTAGAGAAATTAGATTTGACATTGTCTTCTACCAAACATTTAAAACTGTTGGGGTTTGAGGGTAAATCTGCTTTAGCATAGCAGATATAATTTTCTTTGTCTTTACTATATGGATCAATATATATAGTGCCATGATTTCCAGAAGTTATCATAGCGTGGAGTCCGATTTTTGAAAAACTAAATCTCGCTACAGATGTAGGATCATCTATTCCATAGCCAATAAAGGATCGTATGTTGGGGAACTTTTTAGCAAGACCATCTTCAAAAATGGAAGCTTCAAGGACTCTGAATTTTTTCAATATACCATCTTTAGTAGGAAGTTCCATTATGATATTTGAACTTTTTTGCTGTACTCTGGAAGGTGTGTTTTTAAGAATAGAAGTTAAAGCAGTAGTGTTTAGGTTAAATAGTTGATATTGATTAGGGGTTGTTTTTCTAAGCTCTTGAGATTTGGCTTGTACGGTGCTGGGAGATATGGGGTTCCATAATTGAGCATTAACACTAATATTCACTAATAAAAAAGTGAATATCAGTATTTTGTGTAAAATACTGGATTTCATGATTTAGTTGATTTGTGTTAGTTGATTTGTACAACTCAAAATCTTAAAATTTAGTACTTAGGAGCCCGTTTTTAACGCAACGAGCCTAAAATCTAAATGAAATCTTAACGTAGTGTTAATTTTTGTTAGTAATTGTTTTAAGGTTTTTGACAAAGGAAAGTGTTAGTCAACAGGAAGTAACAAGGATTCTATTAAAGTTAAAAACCGAAGTTTCACCTTCGGTTTTTAGTAATAATTTTAGGTATGATCTAATTTATCTGATAGATCAAAATACTGTTTTCTTCACCTTGCACTGCAAACTCCAGATTAGGATCTTTATCCATATTGCCAAGACTTAGTACTGAATTTCCGTATACAGGGAAATTAGGAAACAATTCTGCATTACTATCATAGAGATATACTTTTTTTGCTTGTATATCTGTTATAGTTATATAGATCTTGTTATTGATAAAATAGAGTTTAGGTTCGGTGTATACTCCAAAATCTAATTCTAGAGTTTTTCCTTTTATGGTTAATTTATTTTCTGAAAATGTTACTAGCGTTTTGTTGGTAGACACCATTCTGTTATCTTCCTGCAAACCTAAATTTTGCTCTACAGCGTTTCCGTCATTTTGTATCTGAATCAGTTTTCCGTTCTTCGTAGTTGAGGTGAATTTATCGAGATATTGATACCATTCATTTTTAGAAAAATCAACTTTCTCCTTTACATTGACTCTTGGTTTACCTAATCGATCAAGAATAGTTAATTTTCCATTCTTTTCAGAAAGTAAGATATAATCTTTTGTTCCAATTCTAATATGCTTCGGTTTCATGATAAGATCCGTTTCGGTATTTTTGAATCCAAACCCTGTGACCACTTCAGCTTCGGCATTAAACATTTTTATCTGATTGCCTTGAGTTATAATAATACGATAGCGTTTGCTTTTGTCGTAATCAAATAAGGCTAGAGGTTGTGTGATTTCATCATCAAACTTTTTAGGGTATGGTTTGACATCTTTACCATCACGATCAACCAGGTATAATGTGTTAGCAGTGTTGAATAGTAATTGATATCTGCCATTTTTAAAAATATCGATTTGCTGAATATCACCAAGGATTTCACCGTCAATTTGTTTTTTCCAGAATATAGAACCTTTGTCAGAGATGAGATAAAGATTATTTTGAATATCCTGTACGGCAACATCCATACCTTTTGTTCTATGGTTTTTGACAAGAATAGGCTTGTTAAGAAGATTATGTTCTAAGGATGTAGAGGCCGTTTGTGTAACCGATGTTGCTGCACCTTTAACCATATTCTTTTGCAAGATACTATGGATATGAGCAAAATCATTTTCTTTTATAACCTGTATTAAACCAATCTGATATCCCTTGTCTTTTATCTCTTTTAATTGCGTACTATATTCTTCTTCTGCATTTTCTGAAATGTATTGTTTTATATTTTTGACAGTTCCAGCGATTAGTATTGATGCATGATCAGATAAATCTTTAATAGTATTTTTGTAATAATTTTGATCATGAAGTAATGTTTGATTCAAAATATTAGAAATAACATCTCTAAGAGAATTGATAGAAGAACTAAAAATGACAAAATTTCCGTGAATGGTATAAAATTTAGCCTCAAAATCTTTAACTAAAGGGGTAAGGATTTGAGAAAAAGAAGCACTGTTTTTATAGCTATATATCGTAGTGTTTCTATAAGTCTCTACTCGGTCACCTGCCAAACTCTCTTTAGCAGTTTCTCCATTTAAAGAATTTAAGACTAGTACTTTTTCTTTCTCTAGAAAAATAGTGCCTATTTCGGTAACTCCAGATAATAATTCATCAAGATCTTCAGGAATATCTTCCAATGCCCTGTCCTGAGCCATAGAGAGGTTTTTTTTCAGGATATCAAAATCATCATAAGTAAAAGATACAAAACCTTTTGCAGTCACCGGGGTAACTCTTGAGATTCTGTTTTCTTGTGCTATTGTATTGTCAAAGATGCCAATAGTACTTGATAAAGAATCTTTTTCTATGGCAATACCATCAAGACGTATGGCATTTTGATCTACAGAAGCATCTACAGATATCCAACCACTAAAATTCTGTAAGCTTTCTAAAGTTGCACTCGGAAGAAAAGAGTTGTGAATATTTTGTAATTTCTTACCATTTATAAGTACAGACATAGTATTGTCTGTACTCGAGACTTCATATACTTTTTGTAAATCTTTATCAATAGGAATTGGAGTGGCCTTCATTCGAATTGCATTCTCTATAAATAACTGAGAAGAAGAAGCAATTAACAGGCTATCTTGTCTGGTAGCAAAGAATGGTTGTCCTTTTGATGTAATTTTGTAAATAGTATTTTCAGCATAATTTATAGTCTCAATCGTTTTGGTTTTTAATGAATCTTGATTGATAGTTGCAGGATTAAATTTTGAAATATAAGTATATTCAAAATCATTTTTACCCAGAGGAGAAAAACATAAGAGCCCTTCTGACTGATTAGTTTCATCTAGAATAGAGAGTTTTTTGAAATACTCAAAAAAAGCTATTTGATTGTTGTTTTTAATAAAATTATTATCTCTTAACTTGCTCATAGCTCCTTCTAAATCATTAATCTTTATAATAACCTGAGCATCTCTGGGAATGTGATCGATTAAAGAATTTGATGTTTTTGAAATATCATCACAAGAAATAGCCATAAAAACTAAAAGAACGACAACTATTCTTTTCATTATATGTGTGAGTTTTGTGTTCCTAAATTCATTGATCAAAATAAAATTTTTTAGTTTTCTGATGTGTTAAATATAAAGTCCAAATTTAATAATTGAAATATAATCCAAATATATTTTAGTTTCCTTATTGTTTAGATCTCAAAGATATAATTATTTGAGATCTAGTGTGAGTTGTTCTGGTAATAACCTAAAACTGGTTCTGTGATATTTGGTAATTCCATACTTACGAATTGCATTTCTATGTTCTACCGTAGGATATCCTTTGTTCTTTTTCCAGTTATACATTGGGAATTCCTCATGTATTTTTTCCATAAACTCATCACGATATGTTTTTGCGAGTACCGAGGCAGCCGCAATATTTAAATATTTTCCGTCTCCTTTAATAACGCAAGTATGAGGTATATTATGATATGGTTTAAATCTATTTCCATCTATGATGATATGTTCTGGCTGAGGTTGTAATTGTTCTATAGCCTGTTGCATTGCAAGGATAGAAGCATTTAGAATATTGATCTCGTCAATCTTTTCCATAAAAATATGTGTCACACCATAGGTCAAAGCGCAGTCTTCTAATAGCGGTTTTAATTGTTTTCTTTTGGACTCACTAAGTTGTTTGGAGTCATTTAGAATGGTATTGTTAAAATCGTCAGGTAATATAATTGCAGCTGCAGTAACAGGCCCTGCCAGGCATCCACGTCCGGCTTCATCTGTTCCGCACTCGAGTATATCAGGATTTAGTTTTAAAGTAAGCATAACGCGAAGATACAGTATGAATAGAATACCTAAAAACTATTTTTGGAAATGAATTAATATAAAGTATTTATGAGTAATCAAAATGATTATTAGCGAATTCTGTCTGATACATCAAAACAATAAATGTAAACAGATAAAATTGAAGAAAAAGTTAACTTAAACAAACAATGAGTATGATTTACTTTCGTTAAAAAAGTATATTTTTGCCACAGTTCAGCATTCTAATGAGAAAAAACATACTACTTATATTTTTAGTACTATCAGTTTCAGTGATTTGGGCACAGGATAGGAATCAAGAAGAAGATCCAAATCAAAATTCTAATGGGCTTGAGAGGAAATTCGCACCAAAGAAGGAAAAGGAGAAACCGCCTATAACATCATACAAAATCATTACAATAGATAATGATACCACCTTAGTGGATACTACTTTGACGATACAAAAGGATTATAAATTTAATTACCTTAGAAGAGATGATTTTGGATTGTTACCCATTCATAATATTGGCCAATCTTATAATAGTCTTATAAAACGAGAAGAGAGAGATCATTTATTGCCACTCTTTGGAGCCAGATCAAGACATTTTAATTTTATGGAAGCTGATGATATAAAATATTATCAGGTAGCTACGCCACTTACAGAACTATATTTTAATACTACTTTTGAACAAGGACAACAATTAGATGCTTTTTTTACAGTAAATACTTCACCTAGGTTAAATCTTTCTATTGCTTATAAAGGAGTGCGTTCGTTAGGGAAATACCAACATGCGTTAACCAGTACAGGTAATTTTAGGGCAACGGCAAGTTATGTTACAAAGAATGATAGATATAAAGTGCGTACACATTTTGTAACTCAGGATTTACTGAATGAAGAAAATGGAGGATTGTCTGAAGAAGGGCTAGATCAATATTTAGCTCGAGGAGAATTTGTAGGTGAGGAAAGTGAATTTGCAGACCGAGGCTCAATAAGTGTCAATTATGAAGATGCAGAAAATATCCTTCTTGGTAAAAGATTTTACTTAAATCATGAGTATGCAATAATTAAAAAAACAGATAGTACATCTACGGGATTGTCTTTTGGTCATATTTTAGATATTACAGATAAAAGGTTTCGTTTTGATCAGGCTGCAATTGCACCTAATAACCTCCTAGGAGAGGCATATGTGTCAGGAGCTATTGCAGATAATGTAGCTTTAGAAGATTTTACAAATAATGTGTTTGTTGATTTTACAAACGATTGGTTGGGTAATTTGCGTGTACTGGGAGGAAACTCTAATTATAATTATGGATATAATACGATTTTAAATCAGGTAGATGACGCGAATAATCAAATTAATATTACCAATCGTATAAAAGGAGATATATTCACTGTTGGTGGTGAGTATCATAATACATATAAAGGTTTTCAAATATTTGCAGACGGAAAAACAATTGTATCTCAAAATGCCGAAGGACGTAATAACGAAGGTTTTAAAGGGAACTATTTTAATGCAGGCGCAGGATATGAGCTGAATGAAAAATATGGTATTCAGGCAAAGATAAGCGCTAGTGAGGTTGCTCCAAATTATAACTTTCTTCTTTATCAAAGTGATTATGTAAATTACAACTGGCAAAATGATAATTTTTCTAATATAGAAACGAAGAAAATACAGGTAAATATTAAAGCAAAAAAAATTGCAGAAGTAGAAGGGAGTTTCTCTACGATAGATAACTATACATATTTTGCTAAAAATGCAGATGGGGCAACTATTCCGTTGCAAGCTTCAGAAACTCTTGATATCCTAAAAGTAAAAGTTACTCAAGGGATTAAATTATGGAAACTTGGTCTGGACAATACTGTGATGTATCAGAATGTAGGAGGCGGAAACCAGGTATATAACATCCCAAGGGTCGTTACAAGAAATAGTTTATACTATCAAGATCATTGGTTCAAGAAAAATGCACTTTTCTTGCAGGCAGGAGTCACTTTTAAATATTTCACCAGTTATACAGCAGATGCTTACGATCCTGTTCTGGCAGAATTTTATGTTCAAAATGATCAGGAAATAGGAGATTTTCCACAGGTTGACTTATTCTTTAATGCTAAAGTGAGACAGACGCGCATTTTTTTCAAGGTTGAAAATTTTGGAGAAGCCTTTAGTCAAAATAAAGAGTTTTCTACACCAGGATATGCAACTCGTGATGCTGTACTTCGTTTTGGTATTGTTTGGAATTTCTTTCTTTAATCAATTTTTAATCAAATCATTTTGGCAATACTATTATATTTCCAATTTGGATAAGAATATAGAATACGATAATTTCAGGTTTTGAAATTATACCAATTCTTATATAAAATTACTGAAATACGAAATTGAACTATTTTGATTTTAAGTAAGGAAGAAAATTTATGGATAGCCATAGCTATCGATCAATTTTGCAACACAACATGAGATCTAAAGAGACAATTTATACGGTTACTTCATATGAGAAATGGTATTAACTAGTATTTAAGATTATGAAGATTAAGAAAATTACTACAACACTTCTTCTTGTTACTATACTTTATTCTTGTGTGAAATTAAAAAAAGAAGATCAAAGCTCTTTGGTTGAAAATGGAATAGAAAAAACCTGGGAAAATTTTTTGACAATAGTTCAGGAAAAAGATAAAGCAGCATTTAAAGAGGTATCAAGTAAAACAATACGATGTTATTTATGCTTAGAAAATACTTTAGCAGATCAAAAAGAATTAGATGCTAAAAGAGAGTCAGATCCAGATTGGTATAATCAACTATATGATAAAGATATATATATCCCAATAGATAGATTTATAAATGAAGATTTTGATTTGATTTTTAATCCAGAATTTGTGTCAATTCTCAAAGAGAAAAAGACAATATTCTATAAAAATGACAATGAAGAAGTAGAATTGTATGAAGTTTTAGTGACTACTACAGAACCCAGTGCTGAGCATGAAGGAGGGCAGCATAGTTTTCAATTTATAAAGAAAAAAGGAGACTGGAAGTTAAGAGAGATAGGAACAATTCCTTAGAAAATTAAAAGACATTCTATTCATGGTATTAAGTAATTCATTATTTAATTTTTAATGTTGCAATGTCTTTTTAAAACTCAGAAATTAACCATCGACTTCTAGGATTTGTTATATTAGTAATGTAATATGTGTTAATATTTAGGTAATTGTATAATTAGTCAATTAAAATACTAATTGTGTTGAAATTAATTTTTGAATTATGATTCTTATTTGGAAAGGACGAGGGATTTTAACGGTTTTGGTTTTAGCTGCTACTTTTTTTATTTTGCTTTTTGCATTGTCAAGTGATTATGCTCAGTATGGCTTTGCTTTGCCTCTAATCGTGTCAGGTTTGTTTAGTATAGTGTTAGGTCATAAATGGAATAGTTCTCCAAAACCTTCTATAGACCCGAAAACTGGAGAACAAATAGTTTTACAAAATCAGCATACTATATTTTGGATGAATATGGAGTATTGGGGATTTCTTTTGCTTATTCTTGGAATTACTTTTTTTACCCAGGAAGCAGTGTTTACATGGTCTATTGGAGGAGGTGTATTGCTGTGCTATATAATTTATAGATTTAAGAAGAAGAAGGAAATGTTGTTGTTTAAAGAAGAGCAAAGCAATATCAAAGAAACCTTACTGCAGAAAAAAGAACCAGAATATAGAAGAAACTATTCCACAGAAGAAGAAAAAGTTAAGGAAGATCCTTCAAGGTTTATGCCTAAATAAATAAAATCAATATAGTTGCGACCTAATTTTCAGGAAACTCTTTCATTAAGGAAGGCTATATACTTTTATAGCTACTACCCTTTGTATAACATATAGCTAAAAATCTAATCCAAAATCGTAATTTAGAGTGTAGAACGCATCCTTGTTGATAAGGATTATACATTTTGATGTATCTTTGATAGTGATCAGCATTACCCAATATTGCTGACTTTAAAATATACCAATGAGCACCATCAAAAAGAGAAATATTTCTATACTCGGACCCACAGAATTCACCGGGATTAAACTTAAAGAACCTGCAGAATATGCAGCAGGAATACCAGCAGTCAAAGTCGCTCTTCAACACGCATTCAAAGAGATGGGGGTGGTAAAATCACTACATACTCTGGCACATATGAATCAAAAAGACGGATTTGATTGTCCTGGGTGTGCTTGGCCGGATCCAGATGCACCTTCAAAATTGGGAGAATATTGCGAAAATGGAGCAAAAGCAATTGCAGAAGAAGCAACAAACAAAAGAGTAGATAAAAGTTTCTTTGAAAAATATTCAGTAGAAGAATTATCACATTGGTCAGACTACCAAATTGGTAAAAGTGGAAGGTTAACAGAACCAATGATTCTAAAACCAGGTAGTGTATATTATGAACCCATTTCCTGGGAAGAAGCATATCGATTAATAGCAGATGAATTACATAAACTAGATTCGCCAGACGAAGGTGTATTTTATACTTCGGGTAGATCTAGCAACGAAGCGGCTTTTTTGTATGGACTTTTTATTAGAGCATTCGGAACGAATAATATGCCAGACTGTTCAAATATGTGTCATGAATCAAGTGGAGTAGGCTTGAGTGAAACATTAGGTATAGGAAAAGGATCAGTCAAGCTCGAGGATTTTGATAAGGCAGAAGTAATCCTAGTTATAGGCCAGAATCCAGGGACAAACCATCCCAGAATGTTGTCTGCTTTACAGAAATGTAAAGAAAATAAAGGGAAGGTTGTTAGTATTAATCCATTAGAAGAAGCCGGTCTGATTCGATTTAAAAACCCTCAAGAAATTAAAGGAGTTTTATCTTCAGGAACTAGATTGACAGATATCCATCTCCAGGTAAAAATAAATCAGGATGTTTCTCTTTTAAAACTAATCATTAAAAAACTTAAAGTATTAGATGAAGAAAGAGGTGATGTGTTTGATCATAAATTTATAGACACCTATACTCAGGGATATGAAAACTTGATAAAAGATGTAGAGAAATATTCTGAGGAAGAGCTTTTAGCATTATGTGGAGTAGAAGAAAGTAAAATAGATGAAGTAGTGGAGTTGTTGGCTAATAATAATAAGATTATTATATGTTGGGCTATGGGATTAACGCAACACAAAAATGGTGTTGATAATATAAAAGAATGTGTAAATCTATTATTGCTTAAAGGAAGCTTAGGAAAGCCAGGGGCCGGAACATGTCCGGTAAGAGGGCATAGTAATGTACAAGGAGATAGAACAGTTGGTATTATGCACCATGTTTCACCGACATTAAATACGGCGATAGAAAATACCTTTGGTTTTACGCCTCCAGATAAAGAAGGGTTAGATACGGTACATGCTATAGAGGCTATGTATGAAGGTAGAGCTAAGGTGTTTATTGCGTTAGGAGGTAATTTCTTGTCTGCAGCCGCAGATACAGAATATACTGCAGAAGCGCTTCAGAATTGTGATCTTACAGTGTCTGTAAGTACAAAATTAAATAGAACACATTTAGTCACTGGTAAAACAGGGGTGATACTACCAACACTTGGGCGATCAGAGTTAGATAGTAAAGATGGAAAACCAAGATACTTCACTGTAGAGAATAGTATGGGAAAGGTACATCAATCAAAAGGATTGTTGCAGCCAGCTTCTGAAAGTCTAAAAAGCGAACCCGAAATCATTGGAGGGATTGCAGATGCCTATTTTCATAAAGGACATGTGGTAAATTGGAAAAAATTAAGCGAACATTATGAACTGATCAGGGAGAAAATTGAAGCAGTTCTTAATGGATTTGATGATATAAATAACCGATCCAAAGGGTCAGGGTTTTATCTTCCTAATAATGTAAGAGATTTAGATTTTAGTAAATTACCCAATGGTAAAGCACAATTTAGTGTTTGTGCCATGCCAAAACATAAGATTGATGAAAACGAGTTTATATTAATGACTATTCGTTCTCATGATCAGTTTAATACTACAATTTATGGTTTAGATGATCGGTACAGAGGAATATATAATGAAAGAAGAATTGTACTTATGAATGAAGAGGATATGAAAAAGTATGGATTGAAGAAACTTGATATAGTTAATTTGATAAGTAATTATAATGATAAAGAAAGAAAAGCAATTAATTTTTTGGTAATACCTTATAATATTCCTCAAGGAAACTTAGCTTCATATTTTCCAGAAACCAATGTTCTGGTTCCGTATAATCATTTTGCAGATAAAAGTCATACGCCAATAAGTAAATCTATTGTGGTTAAAATAGAAAAGATATAGCCAGTAATTATTTAATAAAGACTCTTTTTTGTTTTTGGCGTCCCCTTCGTTACACTTCGGTCGGGCTATTTGTTTCAATTCCTCGCACTTCGTAAACTCAGGCTGTGGGATTTTACGACTATCCCTCACGCGAGAAGGATAAAAATAAAACGTAAAAATTATAATGTTATTTAAAGAAAGTAGCAATGTATTTATGTGAGTGAGGATTTTTTTTGCTTCGTAACGTCAATGTTTCTAGAATATTATATTTTTTTTTAAAAAATAGTTGATTTTTTTTGT
Source organism: Aquimarina algiphila (assembly GCF_947494415.1). Taxonomy (NCBI): domain Bacteria; kingdom Pseudomonadati; phylum Bacteroidota; class Flavobacteriia; order Flavobacteriales; family Flavobacteriaceae; genus Aquimarina; species Aquimarina algiphila. The sequence continues at coordinate 633,911 of NZ_CANLVC010000010.1, forward strand.
TGTCATAAAGAAAAAGGGTTCTATATTTGCACCCGCAAAACGGGGTATTGTTTTGTTTAGTTCATTGAGATTTGGTTTATTTTTTTAGGGGGTTTAAG
>NZ_CANLVC010000011.1:0-19838 GCF_947494415.1 Aquimarina algiphila
AGTAACAGTAACACTTACGGTGACAAATGCTGCAGGGGATACAGCTTCTGCTACAAAAACAATAAATGTTACCGATGCCAGTGTAAGCTGTGCTTTTGGAACACCAATAGCAGAGGCTTTACCAGCTATTAATACGGCATTCGAAAACATATTTGTTTTAGGAGAAAATGGACCAAACCTTGATAATGTTACCAATTTTACAATTAATTGGGATCTTGCTAATAATGGATTATACCAATTCTCTATGAATACAACAGATGGTAATCCATCATATTATGTTGATTTCTTACCAAAAGTAACACAAAACTTTAACGCTACAGAACCGGAAATTACAATTACAGGTTCTGGGTTTACAGGATTAGACGGTGAGTATTGGGCGACTGTAGATGCAGGTAATTTTGTATTAGTTTCTAAAACAGGTGGATTTACACTATATTTTAGTGGATCTGCAACAGCACCAGATTGTGGTACTACACCAACTCCGGTAGTAGTAGATGGAGCAACAGTAAGCACAGATGGTGGATTAACTGCAGTAACCACTACCACAGGAGATGGTATTGCAGATTCAATTCTATTCGCCAATACAAGTACTTCTACTGAATCTTATATTTACTTGATTACTGATGAGGTAGGAAAGATTTTGACAACAGAAACTTCTTCTCATGATTTTGAAGGAGCTGCTGCAGGAATATGTAAAGTTTATGGATTATCATATACAGGAACTCTTAATGTAACTGGTAAAAATGTAACAGCGACAGATCTTTCAGACGGAAGTTTCTCTGTATCTAGTAATGCTATTATTGTAACTAGAGAAGCACAGAATATTGCAGTAGATGGAGGAGTAATTGCAGGAGGACCTTTTACATTTACAGTAGGTGACGGTATTGCAGATAATGTTTCTGGAGTTACTATCACAGGTAATGTTGGAGAAACCAGCCAATGGATTGTCACTGATGCTGTTGGAAAAATTCTTGGATTACCAGCTTCACCAGAAGCAGTAGATTTTGATGGTGCTGGTGTAGGAAGTTGTTTTATTTATAATGTAAGTTATAACGGAACAATCACAGGTTTAGCTACAGACGGATTAATTTCAGGTTTAGTAGGAACATTTGATCTTTCAAATAGTATTGAAGTAGTAAGAAATCCGGTAGTAACGCCTCCAACAGTAGACGGAGGAGTAATTGCAGGAGGGCCTTTTACATTTACAGTAGGAGATGGTATTGCAGATAATGTTTCTGGAGTTACTATCACAGGTAATGTTGGAGAAACCAGTCAATGGATTGTCACTGATGCGGCAGGAAAAATTCTTGGATTACCAGCTTCGCCAGAAGCGGTAGATTTTGATGGTGCAGGCGTAGGAAGTTGTTTTATTTATAATGTAAGTTATAACGGAACCATCACTGGTCTTACTGCTAATGAAAACATTTCAGGTTTATCAGGAACATTTGATCTTTCTAATAGTATAGAAGTTGTAAGAAACCCTATTACTACAGGAGGCGATTGTTCTTTTGGAGCACCATTAGGGAATGCATTACCAGCTCTAAATTCTAAATATGAAAATATATTTGTTTTAGGTAGTGGAGGTCCAAACCTTGATAACGTAACTAATTTAACAATCAATTGGGATCTTTCTCAGAATGGATTATATCAATTTTCTATGAATACCAATAATGGTACTCCGAGTTGGTATAATGATTTCTTACCCAAAGTGACACAAACTTTCAATGCAGCACAACCAGCAATTACTATCACAGGTTCTGGATTTACGGGATTAGATGGTGAGTACTGGGCAACAGAAGATGCTGGTAATTTTGTGTTAGTTTCCAAAACAGGAGGATTTACTATTTATTTCAGTACAACTGCTATAGCTCCTGATTGTGGAGGCCCTGTTAATAATAATCCAGTTGCTAGTCTTTCTGCAACACCTGTTTCTGGGGAAGCACCATTAGTTGTAACTTTTGATGCTTCAGGTTCAACCGATGCAGATGGAGATGCTTTAACGTATAGCTGGGATTTTGGAGATACTAATTCTGCTACAGGAGTTACTACAGAAAATACATATACTGCTATAGGTGATTATGTAGTTACTTTAACAGTAAATGATGGAAATGGAGGAGAAGATCAGGCAAAAATCACGATTAAAGTAAATGATGGTGGAGTTATCATAAATCCGCCAACTGGAGATAATGCCTATATCGATCGTTTTATCGAAATGAGAAATGAGATTTATGACCCTGCAAATGGATATTTCAGTGCAGATGGATCTCCTCATCATTCCATAGAGTCATTAATAGTTGAAGCGCCAGATCATGGTCATGAATCTACAAGTGAATTGTATTCATACTGGTTGTGGTTAGAAACTATGAATGGTAGAATTACCAAAGATTGGAAACCATTAAATGATGTGTGGAATAAGATAGAGCAATTTATCATTCCTACAAAAGCAGATCAGCCTACAAACGCTGCATATAATGCAGCTAAACCAGCAGCATATGCTAGTGAATTTCCATTACCAAGCAACTATCCTGCACCACTTAATTTAAGTGCTCCTGTTGGTTCAGATCCGGTTTCACCAGATTTAACGGCAACGTATGGAGCTGATATTTATCAGATGCACTGGTTACTAGATAATGATAATTTCTATGGATATGGTAACAGAGGAGATGGTGTTAGTACTCCTTCTTATATCAATACATTCCAGAGAGGAGAACAAGAGTCTGTTTATGAAACAGTACCTCACCCATCTTGGGAAGGATTTAACTGGGGCGGAACAGATGGGTTTTTACCTATCTTCATTGAAGATCAGAATTATGCAAAGCAATGGAGGTATACTAGTGCTCCAGATGCTGATGCAAGAGCAGTACAAGCAATGTACTGGGCTCAGGAATATGCTAAAGAACAAGGAGCTAGCTTAGGAAGTTTAGATCTTGATAAAGCTTCTAAAATGGGAGATTTCTTGAGACTTTCTATGTTTGATAAGTACTTTAAACCTATGGGTGTACAAAGTGCTACAAGTGGAGCAGGAACAGGATATGATAGTGCACATTATCTAATGTCTTGGTATATGTCTTGGGGTGGATCTGCTGATCCAGCTTCTCCATGGGCATTTAGAATTAGTTCTAGCCACTGTCATTTTGGATATCAAAACCCAGTTGCAGCATATGCGTTAACTCAAGTAAATGAGTTAAAACCAAAATCTCAGAATGGAGAAAGAGATTGGAATGAAAGTCTTAAGAGACAAATGGAGTTCTATACATGGTTACAGTCTAAAGAAGGAGCTATAGCAGGTGGTGCTACTAATAGTTGGAATGGAGATTATAGTCCATACCCTGCAGGTAAATCTACATTCTATGATATGGCTTTTGATACAAATCCTGTATATCACGACCCAGGAAGTGGAACTTGGTTTGGATGGCAAGCTTGGTCTATGGAGAGAGTAGCAGAATACTACTATATCTCTAATGACCCAATGGCTAAAAATCTTATGGACAAATGGGCTGCTTGGGTAAAAAGCGAAGTGAAGCTTATAGGAACTGATGATTTTGAAATTCCTGCTACACTAGAATGGTCTGGTGAGCCTGATACTTGGAATCCTGCAAGTCCAGGAAGTAATACTGGTCTTAGTGTTAAAGTTGTGAATTATAGTCAAGATCTTGGTGTTGCAGCTTCTATGGCAAAAGCACTAATTTATTATGCAGCAGCAACCGAGAAGCATGCTACATTAGATACTGAGTCTCGTGATCTGGCTAAAGAAGTATTAGATAGAATGTGGGTTACGTATAGAGATGATAAAGGAGTTTCTGCTCCAGAATCCAGAGGAGATTACAAAAGAATCTTTGAAGAAGAAGTATATATCCCACAAGGATTTACAGGTACAATGGTTAATGGTGATGAAATCAAACCAGGAGTAACTTTCTTAGATATCAGATCAGGATTAAAAAATGATCCAGATTATGCTAGATTAAAGACTGCATATGATACGGGTACTGAATTTACACAACGTTACCACAGAACTTGGGCACAAATGGAGGTAGCTCTTGCAAATGCAGAATATGGTTTCTTCTTTGGAGACGCTGCTACTGCACCTGTAGCTTCAAACCAACCACCACTTCAGGTGGTAGTAAGCCCTAATCCAGCTGCAAACTTTATTAATGTATCAGTTAAGAATAATGTTGCTAACAAAAGCAATCAGGGTACTATTGTTAGAATGCAATTAGTAGACTTACAAGGTAATATCCTTAGAGCAATGGATCTTAAAAACAACCAACAGCAACTACAAACTCGTATAGAGATTGGTAATTTACCTGCCGGAATGTACTTTTTACAAACATTTGATTTTGAATTAAATAAAAAGGTTACTAAAAAGGTAATGATTAATAGATAGTTTTTTAATTAACAAAAGAGAGAGGCATAAGGCCTCTCTCTTTTAACTTTCTAAAGTCTAATGAAATGAAAAATACAATAATAAATATAAGACAGCTACTGTCGTTAATAGTAGTAATGTTGGTTTTTGGTTTAGTGACTAAACTATCTGCCCAACAACAAAATTACCTGACGGTTTCAGGAAATAAATTATTTGATGTTCAGGGTAAAGAAGTACGACTTACTGGGGTAAACTGGTTTGGTTTTGAAACCCAAAACTATTTTCCTCACGGGATATGGTCGCGTGACATGAAAAGTGTTTTGCAACAAATTAAAGATCTTGGTTTTAATACGATAAGAGTACCGTGGGCTAATGAAATGCTTAACCCAGGATCAACAATTGCAATTAATTCATATGGGTCGGATCCTTATACAGGAGTATCTCCTATGAATGAGGAAGAAACAAAAGTGACTAAGCCTATTGAGCTAATGGACATTTTTGTAAAATGGTGCCAGGAGAATGATATGAAAATAGTTTTGGATAATCATTCTAGAGCTGCAGATGGTTTCTTAAATGAAAAATTTTGGTACACTCCAGAATATTCAGAAGAAAGATGGATTCAGGACTGGGTTTTTCTAGCTGATCGATACAAAGAATACTCTGCTGTAGTGGCAATGGATCTAAACAACGAACCTCATGGTTCTTCTTGGGGAAACAGTAATCCAGCAACAGATTGGAACAAAGCAGCAGAACGTTGTGGTAATGCTGTGTTACAAGCAAACCCAAATGTTTTAATCATCATAGAAGGTGTTGGAGAATTTGAAGGAAACTCATACTGGTGGGGAGGACAACTCATGGGAGCAAGAAAATATCCTATCCAATTATCTGATCCAAGTAAGTTAATGTATTCTGCTCACGAATATGGACCAGAAGTGGCACAGCAAGATTGGTTTACTGCTTCTGATTTTCCACAGAATATGCCTGGAATATGGAAAGATAATTTTCACTATTTATATGAAGAAGGTACTTCTCCTCTTTTTGTAGGAGAATTCGGAATTAAAGATCAAGATGCTTTTGGTGGAATTTCTTATACATGGTTTACCGAGTTTACAGATTTTATGGGTGATATCTATTCCTGGACATTTTGGAGTATGAATCCTAATTCTGGAGATACTGGAGGGATTTTGCAAGATGACTGGACTTCTGTAAATCAATGGAAATTGGATGTGCTAAAACCACATTTTGCTCCTCTAATTCCTAATGTTGTAGGAGGAACCGGAAATCAAGCTCCAAATGCGACATTTTCAGCAAGTCCTACTCAGGGAACTACACCTTTAACTGTTCAGTTTGATGCATCTGCTTCTTCAGATCCAGATGGAGATACTTTGACTTTTAGTTGGGATTTTGGTGATGGAGATGTAGCAACAGGATCTATGATATCTCATCTATTTACAGATGTTGGAGAATATCAAGTAACTTTAACAGTAAGTGATGGCTCATTAAATGATACCTATGTAACAACTATTACCGTTGTAGATACTACAACACCAACAGTTACTGCTGATATCACTGTTGATAATACTTCTGGTATTGCACCTGCAACAATTAATTTTGATGCTTCAGGATCTACATCATCAGATGGAAGTGCATTAACATATAATTGGGATTTTGGAGATGGAACTACTGGCATAGGTAGTATAGTTGCTCACGAATATTCGATAGTAGGAAATTATAGAATCACCTTAACTGCTTCTAATACTAACGGAATTTCGGATGAAGCTATAATAGATGTTGTGATAACTCAACCTTCTACAGGAGGAGATTGTAATTTTGGAGCACCTTTAGCCACTGCGCTACCTACAATATCAAATGCACCCTATACAAAAGTTCATGTTTTAGGAAATGGAGGTCCTGATTTAAGTAATGTAACCAACTTTACCATCAATTGGGATTTAGTAAATAATGGATTGTGGCAATTTTCAATGAACACAAGCAATGGTGTGCCAAGCTGGTGGAATAACTTTTTACCAAAAATATCACAGAACTTTAATGCCGCTCAACCTGAAATTACAATTACAGATTCAGGATTCCCTAACCTTGATGGATCATATTGGGCAACTTTAGATCAGGATAATTTTGTCTTAGTTTCTAAAACAGGAGGATTTACTATTTATTTCAGTAATAGTGCAACTGCTCCTGCTTGTCAAGATGCAGCACCAGCAGCTAATTTAAACGTAGAAACGTTTAATAACCCTGTACAAGATAGATTAGTTATTCAAGGACAAGGTTTATCAAAAGGAACTACAATTAGTTTAATAAATATTTCTGGTGTAGTAATGAAAACTATGCAGATTCAATCAAACTCAAAAGAGGTAGAATTAAATACTTCTAATCTTGAATCAGGGATGTATTTTGTTAAAATCAATTATGAAAAACAAGTAAGTACATTAAGAATAATTAAAAAATAATTCTTAAAACCAGATGTAAACATGTCTGAAGGGAGCTATAGGGCTTTAAAAATAGCTCCCTTCTTTTATATGATGTAAACATTTTATGACATTCAGTGTTTTTCTGAAAATTAGAAAAACAGTAAACCCAAAAATCTACAACACATAAACTCATCAATAGCTTATGGAACCAACTCATAAAAAGAAAAGAAATTGGGGTATTACTTTCGTGAAAAACAACATCCGAAAGTTTTACTTCGTTATTATATTAGCTACGCTCAGTATAGCCATCAAATCATTTACGCAAGTCTATGATGGCACTGCAGGTCCAAAAATGACTACCCAAACCTGGCCCGCAGGAACATTTTTGGCCAATTTCCCAGAAGGGGATAGAATTAGTACCTACCACCGTAATTATTTTTTTATGAATGGTCAGGCAGGAACAAGTGTTTGGGATGTTTCTAATCCTACTGCACCAAAAAGAGTACAGTTTAGTGATGCTGCAAATAATGGTCACCGATGGTGGAAATTAGGAGGAGATCTTTTTTACAGAGAATATTCAGTACCAGAAGTACAAGGAACAGGATACAAATATCTAGACCTTTCTAATATGCTGGACAGAAAACCGGTAACCTCTTCAGATGTATTATTTACTGTAAAAGATGGTCAGTCTAATTTTGATAACCTTGAAACATTTCCTCATACTATAGATGGAAGCAGGGTTTTTGATATGAGAACAGGAGTGCAGGTAGATGATATCCCTGCTACTGTATCTTTACCTGATATTGTGGTACGAGTTGGGAACTACGTTTTTTATGCTCCACAAACAGGAGATATTAGTGTGTTTGATTTTGGAGACCCAAATAATATTAAGTTTTTAGGATCTTTTGGAGGTGATATTCCGCACGAACAATATAGTACAGGTATTCAATTATGGAGGAATTATCTGGTGTTCATGAGCGGTAATGAGGGACCTGACGCTTTAGTAGGTTTTGATATTAGTGATCCTACCAATGTAAAAAGAGGCTTCAGTTTACACTCTGATCAAATAACTTTAGGAAGATATATGATTTTTCAGGATGAATATGGATTCTCAGGACGATTTGATAGAGGGGTAAAATTTAACTTTGAAACTATGAAGGTCGAACAAGAATTTGTTCCTCCATCTAGTGATGAAACACTTCAGTTTATAGATAACCAATGGATGCCAATCGGTCATATTCTGATAGCGAGTGGAGATGATAAAACTTCTATTTTTGCACATCAGGATGGATTAGATATTAAACCTCCAACCGTAGGACACCATTTTCCAGCATCTGGAGCTATAAACCAACCACAAACAACTACGCTGGGTTTTGTAATTAATGAAACCTTAGATGACTTAACCATTAACGACAAAACAATCCAGGTAAGTCCATTAGGAGGAACGCCTATTAAAGGTGATGTAACAACGACATCATATCAAGTTGTTAATTATGCTCCAAAAGAAGAACTGTTACCCAATACTACATATGAAGTAAAATTTGTTGAAGGAGGAATTAAAGACGCTGTTGGAAATGGAATGGAAGAATACATCTTTTATTTCACTACTGGTGGAGATAGCTCTAATCAATCTCCAGAAATTGCTGGGATCGATTTAAGTATCCCCTCTCCTATTGTTGTGAGTGCAGAAGTAGACTTCACTGCCAATGCAACTGATGCAGACGGAAATACATTAACCTATAGATGGGATTTTGGTGATGGTTCTCCCAAAACAGAATGGATAGGTAAAACAACATCACATACATATACAGAAGCGGGTAATTATTTAGTTCAGGTTCAAGTGTCTGACAATAATGGAGGCTTCATAGTAGGGTCTCAATCTATTGTTGTAGTATCAAATTTATCTTCAGATTTACCCACTCAATCTAGTCCAATAACGGTAGATTCAAAAAATAGAATTGTTTGGTCAGTCAATCCAGACAATAACACAGTAACCCTAGTTAATGCTGATAACTTAAAAATAATTAAAGAAGTAGCAGTAGGAATAGATCCTGTAAATGTTGCTTTAGATGGTACAGGAAAAGCATGGATTACTTGTAGAGATTCTGATGAGGTATATGTGCTTAATATAGACGGTTCTTTAGAAACTAAAATAGCTTTTTCCAAAGGATCACGACCTTATGGAATTGCCTTTACCCCAGATGGTACCAGAGCGTTTGTATCTGCTTTTGGATCAGGAAAACTAATAGAAGTTTCTCCATCAACCAATACTATAAAAAATACAATTGATCTAGGACCAACTCCTAGAGCATTAGCTGTTACTAGCGATGGAAAGAAATTATTAGTAACGAGGTTTATTTCGCCAGATGAAGAAGGTCAGGTTTGGGAAATCAACTTGAATACATTTACGAAGAACAAGACAATTCCTCTTGCACTAGATAATTTTACTGTAGATAACGGAAATGAAGGAAGAGGCTTACCAAATTATGTGGCAGGAATAGCAATTCATCCTGACAATACATCTGCCTGGTCTGTAGGTAAAAAAGATAATATCCTTAGAGGACTGGCCAGAGATGGAAAACCATTAGTTTTTGACAATGTAGTTCGTACAGCAATCTCACCGATTAATCTGGCCACAAGTAAAGAAGAACTTACTAAGAGGTTAGATATAGATAATCATGGGCAACCTTCATCTGTGTTGTATAGTCCAACAGGGAATTATCTTTTTGTAACCATGCAAGGCAATAATAGAATAGTTGTGATAGATCCAAAAAGAGGACTAGAATTATTGAAGAAAGATGTTGGTAAAGCACCACAGGGATTGGCCATTGATCCTAACACAAATAAGGTTTTTGTAAAAAACTTCATGGATAGAAGTGTTACTGTTTTTGATGCCTCAGAAATGATTACAACAGGAAGTAATACGTTAGAAGAAGTATCAACAATTGTAACTGTTAGTAATGAAGAATTAAGCCCTGTAGTACTTAAAGGAAAACAAATATTCTATGATGCTGCAGATCTAAAAATGGGAACTGATGGTTATATCAGTTGTGTAAGTTGTCATAGTGATGGTACTCAAGATGGGCGTACATGGGATTTTACAGACAGAGGAGAAGGTTTAAGAAATACAATTTCCTTAGTTGGTAGAGCAGGAACAGCTCATGGAAGAGTTCACTGGAGTGCAAATTTTGATGAAATACAAGATTTTGAAAATGATATTCGTTTCCATTTTAATGGCCAGGGATTTATGACCGATGCAGATTTTAATGAGGGAACAACGGCACTATCCCTTGGAGACCCGAAAAAAGGGAAATCTGCTGATTTGGATGCATTAGTTGCATATGTAGAATCATTAAATACTTTTGACCCAAGTCCATACCGTAATACGAATGGAACCTTGACTACTGAAGGTACTGCGGGAAAATCTATATTCGAAGATTTAAAATGTAATTCTTGTCATGGAGGTCCGGATTTTACCGATAGTAATACAGGAAAAATGCATGATGTAGGTACTATTATTGATAATAGTGGTCAACGTTTAGGTAAAAAATTATTGGCTCTTGATGTACCTACATTAAAAGATGTTTGGGCAACAGCACCATATCTGCATAATGGATCTGCTAAAACCTTAACAGAAATATTTACAAAGTATAATCCTAATGATGGTCATGGAGCAACTTCCACGTTAAGTGCCACTCAAATGGCACAACTAGAAGCATATCTTAAACAAATCGATGGATCAGAATCAGCACCGGCAACACAACACACACTAAAAATAGCCTCTCCAGAAGATGGGATAAACATCGATAAAGCTGATCCTGTAAAATTGAGTATTACAACCAATATAACAGGGATTACTAAAATTGAATATTATGTTGATAACACCTTGGTTGAAGAAGTAACGACAGCACCTTTTGAATCATCATGGACTCCAATAATTTGGAAAACATATACAATTTCTGCTAAGGTCTTTTACAACAATGGTAATACTGCCTCTATAACTCCAGAGGTAAAAGTGAAGTATAAAAATACAATAAAAGTAATGTTTGTTGTAGGAGATAAGAATAACCTTACATCAGAAGATCAAAGAATAAAATCAAGATTGGAGCAACAACTTGGATTTGAAATCACACTTTTTTCTGATGAAGAAGCTACAAGCCCACAATCGGCTAATCCTTTTGATATGGCATTAATCTCTTCTACAGTAGATCCAAGAGAATTAGGAAATGACTTAGAAGCAGCTAAAGTGCCGTTAATGACTTGGAATCCATTTATGTATGGAAAACTGAAAATGATATCGGGAGAATTAAATACCGGATTTGGCTTTACAAAAGATGGATTTTCTACAATTACAGTTTCTGATCCTACTCATCCGATGGCAGCAGGTGTAGGTGCAAGTACAGCTTTGTACTCAATAACACAAAGTCTACCATTCGGAAATCCAACAACAGAAGCAATTGTTATAGCAAAAGCAGGAGAACAACCTATTCTATTTGGATATGAAGCAAGTATTAGTATTCCTTCAAGAAGAGTTGCTTTTCCACTTAGAGATCAGTTTATGCATTTACTTACTGATGATGGACTCAATATGTTTGATGCAGCCGTATTATGGACACTTCACGGTGGGGATGCCAATGTCCCCATAGGCCCCCTACCGGATGTGTTTTTTGAATCCCCAGTAGATGGTGAATTAGTAAATACACCGCTAAAAATCAAGTTTAAAACTGAAGGATGGTCATTACCTTCTCAACAGTATAAACTTAGATTTAGAATCGATGGTCAGGATAGAGGTTTGGTAACTAGTAATGCCATACTTACCGATCCAACGGTTTTATCAGAAGGACCACATGAATTAAGCCTACAGATGGAGCGTAGTGATAATTCTCTTACAGATTTAGGAGAAACAATTACTGTAAATGTTACAAAAGATCCTTTACCACAGGGTCCAACAGCAACAATACAATCTCCTACAGCTGGTGGATTAGTAGGCCCTGATTTTGAGATCAAATTTTCTACTTTTCAATGGGATATAACACCAGGAGGACAACATGTAAAATATTTTATTGATGATGTAGAACAAGGTTCTGTTTTTGAGATAAAACCAATTCCTGTAAGCAATTTAGCAGAAGGAAAACATACACTCAAATTATCATTAGCAAAAGCCGACGGGACACTATCAGGAGATCCAACAGAAATAACTATTACGGTAGATAAAAGGTTTAGTAATTTACCAGATACAGATTTTAGTGTCGAATATCGGGATAACAGTTCTGGAGTTTCAACTCCAGAATTAAAGCCTGTATTCCAAATTGTAAGTACATCAACAGAGAATCTTCCATTTAGTGATTTTAAGATTAGATATTGGTTTACTCCTGATAACAATACCCCAATGACTTTTAACGCAGATTATTCTGCAATTACAGGGACAACTGGAGTTTTTGGAACTTCGGGGACGCAAAATTATCTCGAAATAGGTTTTGGCACCTCATCTGGAAATTTATCTGCGAATAGTAAATCAGGACAAATCCAAACAAGGTTACATCATTCTGGATATCAGACTCATGATCAAAGTAATGATTTCTCATACGATGCAAGTAAAACATCTTTACTGCCTCATGTTCTGGTAACATTGTATTATAAAGGAACCTTAGTTTGGGGATTAGAACCTACAGGAAATGTAGCTACTAATAGAGCTCCAATAGCAGATATCAAAACTGATACTAGAGAAGGAATCGCTCCATTAGCCGTTGTTTTTGATGCTTCTGGTTCTAGTGACCCAGATGGAGATACGCTTACATATACGTGGGATTTTGGAAATGGAGATACTGCAACTGGAGTGACGGCATCCTATGAGTTCAAAGATGCAGGAGATCAAAATGTAACACTAACGGTTAATGATGGTAAAGGAAGTAATGATACTGCTACAGCAATAATTAAGGTGCTTATACCTGCTATAAGTGTTGAGGCTAATTTTGTAGCTACCCCTGTTTTAGGAACCATCCCGTTAATTGTCAATTTTGATTCATCATCATCTGTATTCCCGTTGGGAAGTACAATTAATTACTCGTGGGATTTTGGAGATGGGACAACTAGTAATGAAGCAAACCCATCACATACATATTCACTATCTGGATCTTATGCTGCAACGTTAACTATTAGCGATGGTGTAAACTCAGATATTTCTAACATAGTAACAATTACGGCAACTGAGGCTAGTGCACCAATAGCAGATGCCAATTTTACTTCCGATGTTACTACAGGAGTTGCTCCTGCTACTATTAACTTTGATGCTTCGGCCTCGACAAGTACAGGCGGTAGTATTACATCATATTTGTGGGATTTTGGTGATAGTACTACAGCTACAGGAGTGAACATTGCTCATGAGTTTAGCACAGCAGGTTCGTATATCGTTACATTAAGTGTTTCAGATGCAGTAGGAACAACCGATACGACAACACGTACAATAACCATAACAGAACCTGGTACATCAGGGAATTGTAATTTTGGAGCTCCTCAGAGTTCAGCTTTACAAACTCTTGAAAATGTAAGTTATACAAAAGCCTATGTTTTGGGTACTGGTGGCCCTGACTTAAGTAATATGACCAATTTTACAATAAATTGGAATTTGACAAATAATGGATTGTATCAATTATCAATAAATACTAATGACGGTAAACCTTCTTGGTGGATTGATTTAACTGCAAGTATTACAAGTCAAAGTTTTAGTGGTCCTCAACCAGAGATCACATTATCAGGGACAGGAATACCAAATTTTGATGGTGTATATAGTGCTACTGTAGATGGCAATAATTTTGTATTAGTATCCAATGTAGGTTTTACTATATATTTTAGTAATAGCAATACAGCACCTAATTGCGAAAATGCAATTGCAGCCACAAAATTTATTGATAATGAAGAAAAAATAAAAGCATATCCTAATCCTGTCATAGATATTTTGACATTACAAAGTGAGGAAGATCTTACAGGAGCATTGGTTACTGTGATTGATCTCTCAGGGAAAGAACTTTATGCTCAGGAAATTAGAGATCGAGTAACAGCAATAAATGTTGATATGAGTCAACTTAATTCTGGAATTTATTTCGTTAAAATTATAAAAGAAAAGAAAGTAGTTATTAGGCAAATTGTCAAGTAGTATTCTAGCAGACACTTGATGTTTTCTCTGGGGCTATGTCCCAGAGAAAATTTGCTTATTAAACTAAGTATAATTCCTTTGAACTAACCTTCTCCATTTCTCTCTGAATACCTAATCTAATCCTATCTTTTTAAGATGGTTTGAAAGATCTTAGTCTTTGAATAATAGGAGAATTCAAAGCTTCAATTGTTGAAGGTATTGATAGAATAGAACAAGTTTTATTCTCTTCAAATAGGATCGCATATTGATCTTTACAAAGGAGGTTTAAGAATAGGTAAACTAAATGATAAAATAGTATTACACCCGGGGCGATTTTGAAATTATCTTTGTAATGTTCTCTGTGGTTAGGAATATGCTAGTATTTCTTAATTCAGAATATAGAACAGTCTAATTTGTTTTTAACAGCAAATAAGACATCTGGAAGTTTGAATCTAAGTTAAATGATTTTTCATTTTGACAACTTCTTAATACATCCACTACAACAAAAATAGAATAAACAGTATTTAAATTGATAAACCTATTCGCGAATAGGTGTATAGATTAGTAACAACTTAACTTAATTACACAAATTATGAAAACAAATTTTAAAAAACTACTTGTTTTATGTTGCTTGGTGCTCTGCACGAGTAATTATTTACAGTCACAAACTCCGGGGTTTGTATATGCCGAAGGTGATAAATTCATGCTCGATGGAAGACCCTATTACTTTTCGGGAACAAATGTATATGATTTTTTTACTTACGGAAGTTCGAGTGGAGATATAGAAACCCAGTTTATGGATAAAGATCGTATCGATGAACATATGCGAAGATTATATGTAAATGGAGTAAGAGTTGTAAGATTATGGGGATTTAGTCATGAAGATTGGCATGGATTCGAACCTCAAAAAGGGGTGTATAGTGAAGGACAGTTTGCACTTTTTGATTATGTTGTAAAATCTGCTGAAGCTAACGGGATAAAACTAATAGTAGCGTTAGAAAATTACTGGAATGATTATGGTGGAATCAAAGATCGTCTCAAATGGGAAGGTATTGATGTTGCTGGTGCAGGAACTCATGATCAAGGGCAATTCTTTACGAATGCTTCTGCAGTGCAAGGTTTTAAAGACTATGTAGAATATTTTATTACCCGTGTTAACCATTATGATGGTGTAGAATATCGAAATGACCCAACAATCTTAGCTTGGGAATTGATGAATGAGCCAAGATATCAAGGGTTTGGGGATGACCTTACTTCTGATACTTTAAGAGCATGGGTAGACAATATGGGACAGTTTATTAAATCCATAGATTCTAAACACCTATTAGGAACTGGCCTGGAAGCACATGGGTCAAAGTATGGTTTTGGTGGAGATGAAGGAAATGATTTTATAAAAATTCATGAATCTCCATTTATTGATTTTACTTCGGCGCATCCATACATACGAGAAAGTTGGTCTAACTTTACGCTAGAGGAAACAATGGCACTTATGAAACAATGGGCAGACGAATCCCATAATATTATTAAAAAACCATTATATGTCGGAGAATTTAATGTAGAAATACAGGAGAGATTCGAATGGTGGGAAGAGATGTATAGTTTTATAGAAGAAAATAAAATAGGTGCAAGTGCCTTTTGGTGGTTTCCTGATAATAAAACACCGAGAGATAAATTTGGAGTATTTGAAGGCGATGTTGAAGTAGCAATATATAAGGAACACGCACTTAGAATGGAAACAATGTCAGGAGGAGAATCTATCTATCTGTCTTTGATGTCTCCAAAATCTGGTGATAAATTTGTTTCAGGTAGTGATGTACATATAGAGGCGAATTTGCTTAATGAAAATAACACTGTTGTAAAAGTTGAGTTTTTTAGCAATGGAGTATTAGTTGGAGAAGACACAACTGCACCTTATGAATTTGATTTAAAAGGACTTTCAGATGGTCAATATAAAATAACTTCTGTTGCAACAAGTACAAGTGGAGTTACAAAAGAATCTACTGCTAGGAATATTCAAATTGGTGGAGATGGTGTATTAACCGTAGAATATCTAGATGCTTCAACATCTGTAGTTAGTAACGTGATAAAGCCACATTTTAGATTGTTTAATAACTCTTCACAGGATGTATCATATGCAGATTTAAGCGTTAGATATTGGTTCGAAAAAGAAGATGATTTAGCATTAACTTTCTCTACAGATTATGCGGTAGTTGGAAACAGCAATGTTAAAGGAAAATTTGTGAATACAGAGGGTAACTCTTATTACCTAGAAGTGAGCTTTGACCCTGCTACGGGATTGTTAGGAAGAAATGATGGTTCAGGTAGAATAGAAGCCAAAATAGCAAATAGTAGTTATTCTGATGTAAACCAGGCAAATGACTATTCTTATGATAATACAAAAAAAGAATTTGCATTATCAGAAAAAATAGGGTTATACCTTAACGGAAAATTGATTAGCGGAATAGAACCAGGCACGACCATCGATACTCCTAAGGCAATTATTGCTGCTTCAACAACATCAGGAAACGGTCCATTATCAGTTGTATTTGATGCTTCGGGATCTACAGATCCTAATGGAGACGTATTAACATATAACTGGGATTTTGGAAATGGTGTCTCGGCAACAGGTGTGACAACGACTTATGAATTTACAGAATTTGGAGATCAGATTGTTACATTAACAGTAGATGACGGTAACGGAAACACTAATAGTGCAACAATTACAATTACGGTTACTGATCCTAATCTACCCCCTACAGCTTCTTTTATTAATGATGTAACAGCTGGAATTGCACCAGTTTCTATAACTTTTGATGCTTCGGGATCTACAGATCCTAATGGAGATGTATTAACATATAACTGGGATTTTGGAAATGGTGTCACAGCAACAGGTGTAACAACAACTTATGAATTTACGGTAGTAGGAGAATTTGATGTAAAACTTACAGTAAGTGATGGCAAATTAGAAGATACACTTACTAAAAAAATAACGATTACTGACGGAAATCCAATAGCGAATATTACATCGGATAAAACCTCTGGTTTTGCGCCTTTAGAAGTAGCTTTTGACGCCTCTAATTCTGTAGATCCATCAAATAATGCGTTAAGTTATTCATGGGATTTTGGAGATGGAAATACCGGTGTAGGAGAAAAAATAACACATACGTTTGGTGCCATAGGTCAATATAATGTTGTGCTTACTGTGGATAATGGACAAGGTGGAACAAGTACAGATACAGAAGTTATAACCGTAACTGAAGAACCTACGGTTTCAGATATTTCAGTAGAATATAGAGATGGAGGTAATGGTAATGCTTCTGATAATATGATCAATCCGCATTTAAGAATCGTAAACAATGGAAATGAACCCTTAGCTTATAGCGATATTACAATTAGATATTGGTTTACTTCAGAAAATAATAGTGACCTTAATTTCTGGTGTGATTGGGCACAACTGGGAACCAATAGCGTTATTGGGACATTTGGTCAAGCTAATGGGATGGATTATCTAGAAATTTCTTTTAATTCAGCTGCAGGAAATCTATTAGGATCAAATAACTCAGGAGATATTCAATCAAGATTTGCAAAAACAAACTGGAGCAATTTTGATGAAAATAATGATTATTCTTATGATGGGCTAAAAACTTCTTTTATTACTCATGATAAAATCACTTTATACAATAAAGGCAACTTAATTTGGGGAATAGAACCAGGTCTAAACCTTAGAAGTTCTGCCGATAAATTACAAGTAGTGACATATCCTAATCCTGTTACATCTTTTTTAACGATTAAAGGCGAAGATAGCTTGAAGGATGCAGTTATTGATGTAATGAACTTCTCAGGAAAGGTAGTAAATACCAAAAATGTTAAGAGTAATGGTACAGAGGTAAAGTTGGATATGACAACGATGGCTCCGGGAACTTATTTTGTCCAAATTAAACAACGAGACAAAAAACAAGTGTATCAGATAATCAAGTAGTCTAATCTCTAATTATTGTTTGAATTTATCGTGAGAAATTATTTATGATTTCTTACGGTGAATTCGGATGATAGTTACATGATATCTAAAAATGATGAATAATATAAAAAGTACAATTTTTAGACCACCGTCAATTCTATTGATAGTATTATTAGCATTTGGCGTTCAACATGCTTTTTCACAGAATACTATTCGTGTAGATCAAGGAAAAATCTATTCTTCTTGTAATGAAGAAATTGTTATGCGAGGGGTTAATGAAATGTTTGTATGGTCTCAAGACAGAACTGGAGTAAGTATATTACCAGAAATTGCAAAAACAGGATCTAATGCAGTAAGATTAGTATGGACAACAGAAGGAGCTGAAGCAGAACTTGATGCATTAATCAATAATAGTATTAAAAATAATATGATACCGGTTGCCGAATTACATGACGCAACAGGAGATTTTAGTAAACTTCAGATGCTATTGGATTATTGGAAAAAACCAGCGGTTTTGTCAACAATTCAAAAATATAAAAAATGGTTGATTGTAAACATTGGTAACGAGGTTGGCAATGGATCAGAATCCACTGCTCAATGGGTAGATTATTATAAAGATGCTATTACCCAATTAAGAGATGCTGGAATCGATGGACCTTTAATGATTGATTGTGGAGGGTATGGAAACAGAGAGAGTTATTTCCTTGAAGGAGGGAATGAATTGTTAGAATTTGATCCAAAGCATAATATAATCTTTGCGGTCCATACCTATTGGACAAACGGAGATGATCAAGCTAAAGTTGATCGGCTAAATACTATGATTGAAGATGCCAAGTTAAAGAAACTACCATATATCATTGGTGAGGGACCACAAGTAGTTGCATCTCCAGTTGCTTGTGGACAGAGCTTTCCGTATAAAGAGATGATGAAGAGATTACAAGAAGAAAAAATTGGATGGTTATCTTGGTCTTGGGGAGCAGTGAATAATAATGATTGTGGATCTCCCAACAGTAAACTTGATATAACGTCTGATGGTAAATTTGGAAGTTGGGCTACTACTTTTGCTGAAGAAATGTGTATTACAGATATTAACTCCATAAAAAACACATCAATAATTCCAGAATCATTAATAGACGGATCCATAGCTGCATGCGGAACAACATATACAATAACCGCATCTGCAGATACAGGAGGTTCGATATCTCCTTCGGGACAGGTAATTGTTTCTGAAAATGATAACCAGATATTTGATATTACTGCTACTATTGGTTTTAAGATCAAGGATGTTCTCGTAGATGGTATTTCGGTTGGAGATGTAGCTTCTTATACATTCTCTAATGTATTAGCTAACCATACAATTCGTGTAATGTATGATACCGTTCCTCTGCCGCCACAAGTTCCTTACTTAAACGGAGTACCACAGGTTATTCCTGGGAAAATTAAAGCAACAAGCTTTGATTTGGGTGGAGAAGCAGTAGCATACCATGATATTTCGTCAGGAAATGAAGGAAACGGTATAAGACAAGAAGAGGATGTAGATACAGAAAATGCTGGAGATGGTGGTAGTATTGGTTTTACTGCTGTAGAAGAATGGATGGAGTATACCGTAGATATCGCTCAGGCTGGAACATATAGCATTGACGTTTTAGTTGCTTCTCAAAATTCTAATGGCCAATTCCATATAGAATTTGATGGAAAGGACGTTACAGGAATTCAGAATGTCAATGGTACGGGTAGTTGGACAAATTTTGTTCCTCAAAAAATTTCAAATGTTACACTTAGTGCTGGAGAACAAGTAATGAGAATGTATATCGATAACGGTGCTTTTAATTTCTCTACGATGACCTTTACAAGAGATGGTAATACAGGAGAAACGCCAACGGCATCATTTACAGCTACTCCAGAGACAGGAGTTTCACCATTAGAGGTTAGTTTTGATGCTAGTGCATCTTCAGA
>NZ_CANLVC010000012.1:0-163287 GCF_947494415.1 Aquimarina algiphila
TCTGAAGATGCACTAGCATCAAAACTAACCTCTAATGGTGAAACTCCTGTCTCTGGAGTAGCTGTAAATGATGCCGTGGGTGTTTCTCCACCGTTTGGTTCTTTACCTCCAGTAAGTACTCCATCCACATAGATAGGAATATTCTCAGAAATTTTAAGATTATTGTTTAATCCTGTATATGAAAAATCATTTGACGCATCCCACGCTGATACTGGCGCATCATTAGGCAAAGAAACTCTTAATTGAATTTCACTTCTATATTCTCCCTGACCTCCTGGGAAAGGCATTTTGTCTTTGTCAACTTCTATTTCAGCAAAATAGATATTACTACCAGCATCCCAAACTTGTAAACCTGTTGTTGTAGTTGAACCTGCTCCACGTGCCGTAAGCGTATAATCACTAGCTGTAAAACCAGCAGCTACTCCTTCAGAAATATCTACAAAATATCTTGCTGTTAATTTATTTGCAACTCTTGCTGGCCAGGCAGAACGGTTATTCAACCAAATTGCAACCTCAGTAAAACGAGCTTGATCATTATTAATTTTTGCCTCATTAATGAATTCTACACCTGCTTTTTCTGGTTGTGGAAAGTTTGGTAATGGTGTACCTCCAAATTCCATAACCATTCTTGCCAACACTCCTTGATAGCAAGCATTATAATCGGTAGCAACTTCATTCGCCTGGAAATCATCTCTATCTTCTACAAATACATCATTTGCAGCCATAGGTCCTCCCATTAAAGCTCCCCACATTGTATGTCTAGATTCTACTGGATTGGCAGAACTTCTTGACCAACTTGCATGTTGACCTCTATGATGTGGTTTTGTTGGTGGATTTACACCAAAACCTGTAACTAAACTTCTATTGTTAGGGTTATCACCTAATGCATATTTTACCTGAGCTACTGCAAAATCGTGATATTGTTTTTTCTTAGGTGTAGCTACATTGTCACTATATATTAATGCCGTTAAGGAAGCATTCATTGCATGACGTAAAGATCCCCATTGCGTCAAGTGTGCCTGACCACCTGGAGAATAACTAACTCCGCCACCTTTTTGCCACCAGTCTAAATGACGTTCTGCATCTGCTTTGTATTTTTCTTTTCCGGTGATAATTGATAATAAGACCATATTACCATAAGATTTATCTTCCCAAACAAGACTCCATAAAAAATCTGGCTGTGCATATTCTGCTTCTGCCTTATCTAAATATTTTTGTTCTCCTGTAGCTTTATAAAGCCAAAGTGCACCCCAAGCTAATTCATCTTTAAAATTACCTGAAGAATATGTTCCTGTAGCTGGAATTCCTCCATCTTCATTATATAATCCTCTATAGGTATCACCAAACTCATATAATTCTTTTGCATGTCTAAGCAATGTTGCACTATATGCAGGATCGCTATCTTTAAAAATGATACTAGCTGAAGCCAATGCTGCTGCTGTTTCACAAGCAACTTCTGTACCTGGTTTGGTAGTTGTTAACGCATAAGATTTACGTTGACCATACATTGGATGTACATCAACCATTTCTGCTGGCATCCAAAAGTTATGATCTTGTGATTTACTATCGGCTACCTGAGCATAAAAAACATTAGGTGATGGGTGGCATTTTATAAAGTAATCTGTTACCCATTTAACATTTCTTTTAAAATGTTCTGTCTGTTTTGCGGCATCATAACCATCTTTATATTCTAAAAACCCCCAATTAAGTGCGGTCACAGAAAATGCCATTGGAAATCCAAATTTAACATGATCTCCTGCATCATTCCATCCTCCAGTAAGGTCAAGACCTACATCTTTACCATCATTGATTCCAGAATCTGATCGCCAACTAATTCTGTTCCAATCAGGTAAAATACCCGATTGTTGTGTTTCGTAAAATAGGAGAGACTTTTGCAAGGCTTCCCCATAATTAAATTGTGCAGTCATTGTACTACATACTAAGCAGAACAATAACATTACACCCGATCTCATAAAGTTTTTCATAATGTTTAGGGTTTTAATTTTAGTGTTTTTTGTTGGTTTTTTTCTAACAGCTGATTTGTGTAACAAACGGCATTTCCAGAAGGAATAGTTATTGACTTGCTATTTGCTATAAGGTTTTTTTTACTCATAAGTATCAATTGGGTTTTAAGGTTTTTTTTATTTAGTTTTCTATAAATTCTAGTTGTTATTCTTATTTATATAAAGAATAGAATTAAGGATGTATGTGTAGAAGTGTTTATAGGAGTTATAGTTTGTGTCATATTTAAATAACAACTAAAGCGTACTTTTTACTTTTAAAAAAGTCAGTTTTTTTATTAAAGTCACTAATAATGCTAGAAAGAAGAAGAAGAATTGAGTGTATATTACTCTATTACAAACATCTACTATTTAAAAAAATTAGATTATTTATTAAATCCGCTCTAGTTCTTTAAAAAGAGAAAGGTTTAAAAAACCTCTCTCTTTCTTTAGATTAAAAATTATCTATTTAACGATCACTTTGCTCTGTGTTCTTTGATTTGATATGACGTCAAATGTTTCTAATATATATATTCCCGATTCTAATCCTTCAATAGGTATTTGAGCTTGTAATTGTTGCTCTTTGCTTTTGAATTGTTGGGTTTTAACAACATTGCCCGTTAAATTGAATAATCTTATCACAACATCGGTCATAGCATCACTTTTCTTAGCTTTATTACTATTAATAGATACATTGATAACATTTACCGCAGGATTAGGAGTTATCATAACATTAGACTCAGGACCCGATAACACTAGAGTATTAGAACCATTACCACAATCAGGAGCTGTAGCAGAAGAACTAAAATAAATAGTAAATCCTCCTGATTTTGAAACTAATACAAAATTTCCTGTATCTATAGTTGCCCAATACTCTCCATCTAATCCTGTAAATCCAGAATCTGTAATTGTAATTGATGGTTCGGCAGCATTAAAATTCTGAGTGATTTTTGGTAAAAAATTATTCCACCAGCTAGGTATACCATTACTTGTATTCATTGAAAACTGCCATAATCCATTATTAGCTAAATCCCAATTGATGGTAAAATTGGTAACATTACTCAAATCAGGACCACCGGTTCCTAAAACATAAATATTTGTATAAGAAACATTAGCAATTGTTGGTAATGGATTTGATAAAGGAGCTCCGAAATTACAACTTATACTACCATCTGTAACGGTAATTGTTTTTGTCTCTGTATCAATATCTCCTGCAGCATTTGTTACTGTAAGTGTTACTGTAAACTGTCCTACTGTAGTATAAGTAGTAGAAGCGGTTGCAGTAGTTGCAGTTTCTCCGTTTCCTAAATCCCAGCTATAACTAAGCGTACCTCCGGCAGGATCTAAAGACCCTGACCCATCAAAAGTTACAGCTAAAGGAGCAACTCCTGATTCGGCACTTGCTGTAAATGATGCAATCGGACTACCATCAGTAACATTTATGGTTTCTGTTGCTATATCTGTTTTACTTCCATCGCTTACTGTTAGTGTTACCGTGTAATTACCTACTAAAGCATAGATATGGGTTGCAGTGACTCCAACATTTGTGTTTCCGTCTCCAAAATCCCAAGTATAAGTAAGTGTATCACCATTTGCATCAGTAGATGACGATGCATCAAAACTAACCGTTACCGGAGCAATACCTGTTGTTGGTGTAGCCGTAAAATTGGCAATTGGTGCAATGTTACCATCAGACACTACAATATCCTTAGTAAATGGTGAAGAAACATTAGTGCCGTCACTTACTGTAAGACTTACTGTATATGTCTTAATCTCTGTAAATGTAACTGTTGGAGTTGCTAATGTTGAGGTTTGACCATTACCAAAATCCCAAGTGTAAGTAAGTGTATCCCCATTTGGATCTGAAGATGCAGAGGCATCAAAAGATACTTCTAAGGGTGCAGTCCCTGATTCTGGAGTAGCTGTAAAGGAAGCAGTAGGAGTATTCCCTCCATCTATTTCTGAACCAAATACCAATACCCCATTATCATATACAGGAATATTAACACTTTCTACTGCTCCGCTGCTTAGTCCTTGTGCAGACCAATCATTAGCAGTATCATAAGGAACTCCATTAGCAACTCTTATATTGATTTGAGTTTCAGTTCTAAATGCGGGGTCTCCTATAGGTGCAATTGACGGTAGATTTGTTATTTCTGCATAATAAACACTTCCTCCAGCGGGTTTAACCGTCATTGTAGCATTACCACCAATACCATTAAGCGTAATATCATAATCAGCAATAGTTTTTCCTGCCGCAATACCTTCGGCAATATCAAAATAATACCTGTAACTTAACTTGTCTGTTATTCTTGCAGGCCAAGCTGTTCTATTTTGTATAATTATACTAATCGTAGATCCAAATGCATTATTGCTATTAAATTTTGAAAACGAACGAATTTCGGCTCTAGTAGGCACTTCATCAACTGGAAAGTCAGGAAGTGGATTTCCTCCAAATTTTCCATACATCCTAGCCAAGACACCTGTGATACATGCATTATAATCACAAGCAACTTCGTTAGCCACAAATTCTCCTCTATCGTCTACAAAATTATCATTATCCGGCTCTTTGGGGCCTCCTACTACTGCTCCATATAGGATATGACTTGCTGCAGTTGGTGGACCACTATCACTATTTGTCCAATTTCCACTATTTCCTCTGTGATGAGGATCATTAGCAGGATTATTTCCGAAGCCATTCATAAAACTTCTATTAATAGGATTATCCCCTAACGCATAGTCTACCATTCTTTTAGCAAAACCTGTATATCTAGCTTGCTTAACTGGATCTGTAGTTACTTTATCTCCATAAATCAAGGCCAATAAAGATTGATTAGATGCATATCTAACGGTACCCCATTGTCTAAGGTGTGGAAGCCCTCCAGGTGTTGTAGGAACTGATTCTCCATTTACATTATGAGCAAAGTAATCCAAGTTACGTTCAATATCTTGGACATATCTATCTTTTCCTGTTATCTGTGCTAATAATAAATAGCATCCATAAGCTTTATCATCCCAAGAGAAGGCTTCTTTATATTTTGAGGTGGTACTTTGTCCCTCTTTCTGTAAATTGTCATATTCTGCTTCTGCCTTTGTTAAATATTTTGGATCATTTGTAGCTTTATACATCCAAATTGCTCCCCAGACTATTTCATCGTTGTAGCTACTAAACGATCTATAAAAACCTGCTGCATCTGTTATAGAGTTTGAATATTCATCTCTATACGTATCAGCAAAATCATATAGTTGTTTCGCATGTTCTACTAAAGTTGCGCTATACGCAGGATCGTCTGCTTTTATTAATATACTCATTGCTGCCATTGCAGCTGCAGTCTCTGCGGCAAGATCAGAACCTGGATTAGCAGCATCAATTTTATATGATGGGCGTTCTCTAGGATATACTTCTGGTGATCCCCACCATCCATGATCTATTCCACCATTACCAACCTGGCCATATAGCTCATTTGGAGCAGTATGACATTTTATAAAATAATCTGTAACAAAACGCAGGTTTCTTTTAAGAATATCTAATTGCCCACTGTTTTGATATGCATCATTAAATTCGATACCTCCCCAAGCCAAAGCTGTAACACTAAATGCCATTGGGAAATTAAATTTTACATGATCTCCTGCATCAAACCAGCCTCCATTAAGGTCTAATCCAACATCAGATCCATCCTCTGTGGTAGAATCTCCCCTCCAGCTTACTCGGTTCCAACTTGGTAACTTTCCCGATTGTTGAACTTCATAAAAGAAAAGCGATTTCTGCAAGGCTTCTCCATAATTAAATTGTGCACTCATTGTACTACATAAAAAGTAGAAAAATAGCAATACACCTGATCTCATAATGTTTTTCATAATGTTTGGTGTTTTAATTTTGATATGTTTTGTTGGTCTTTTCTAACAACTGATTTGTGTGATAAACAGAATCCAGAATCGGACTAGTTGTTTTCTTACTATTTGTTTTAACTTTTTTTACTATCATACTTACTATATAGGTTTTAAGGGTTATGATCAAATCTTTACAAAAATTTTAATTTGTTGGTCTTATCTTCTAAAAAATTAGAATTGATTATATATCTGTAGAAGTGTTATATTTAAAGAACAACTATAACGTCGTTTTTACTTTAAAAAAGTAAGCTCTATCTATTTTTGTCTTATGAAAGGAATAGTAATATTATTCCCGATAGACATTAAATAACAGAGATTTTTCAAGTATTTCTCTATGATTAAATTGTTCTGCTAGTTTTTCTTTCATATCACACAATAGAAGAATAATGCGTGATTTTATACTATTTTTCATAGCTATTAGGGTTTTAAGAGTTTAGCTTACGTATTTATGGTTATAAAACTTTTTGATATTAGTAATGAACTATCAATCAAATACGATATTGGTAGCGTATTTAATTTCTATAGTCCCTAATCACATTTCTAGTTTTTGAAATGTGGGATCATTTCCAATTTTTAAATAGTTTAATTGTGTGTTTCAGAAGTCACACATCAAGCATAGAATGTAGAACTATGCTCATATTTCAAGGAGTCTTTCATAAATTATTTTAGGGTTTTAAGATTATATTCTATAACAAACTTTATTTTAATTCCAACCTTGGTCTGAAGGAAATAAATTCTGCTTGGCAACACGTCTATATTTTAAAGAGTTACTAATCAATGATGTATAGACACTTTTTTAACACTAAAAATTAAATATTCTCATTTTTGCATTATTTTTTATGGTTATAAGGCAAAATATAGCCTTGCAGAATATAGAATATCTGAGTAATAAAATTGGTTTTCATAAGTATGGGGTTACATCTAAGTTTTGTTTTTCTACATGAGTTTACACTCTTAATCTTTTTAAGAAATTAAGTTTCAATTCAAATTAGACGAATGAAAAGAGTTCCTGTTAAATTTATTTGATGATATCTTAATTTTTGCCATTGAGAAGATATTTCTGTATTTGATTTTAGTATTCTTAAAATCATAAATGACCTTATGAATAAGTAAAATGTTTTTTGCATTTCTTGTTAAGTTTTAATTTGTGTGATTTAGGGAAATGAAAACAAAACGTTTTTTGTTTTCAACTTTTATCTACTGGCTTTGAACAATCTACATTTATAAAAATTTTGATTATAGCCCTAGACGAGTACATTAATATTTAATGTTCTTCCAGCTTTGTCCAGGGCCATACTCTGACAATGCGTCGGTTTTAAAGAGTACGTATCATGTTAAAATCATACAGTCTTTCTCTATAAAATATTGTAACATAATTATTAAAGTAAAGTATACTCTAAATGTATGTATTAAAGCAGATCTAAGTCTTGATATTAGATGATATGGTTTTCATATAGTGAGTTTGTGTAAAACGATTTGTTATAGGTTATAAGTATTATGTTATATTGTTTTGTTAGCATAGAATAGAATAATCTTTTATATTTAAATTGGAATTCAAAAATACTCCTATGCGATGTAAAATTTGATTTTACAATAGGGTACATTAAGGGTACATGGTTAAAAAAAAGAATACATAAAGCGTACTATTTTTATTTTGGTGCGTTGTAGTTAAAAGACGTATAACAAACCCCTAAAACCAAAGTGACCTACCTAACCAACAGAATAGTAATCATTTGTGTTATGTTTCTCTATAATACAATACATTCTCAGGATTCTATACCTTCTATTCACCAAATCAGATATATTGATAGCTTATCAGAAATTGCCAAAAAAGATCTTATAGGAAATGGAGATTTATTAAAGAAGTTGTTAACCCTATCAAGGGAGGTTAATTATCCCAAAGGAGAATTACAAAATCTGGTTAATCTCGGAATTTATTATACTAACAACTCTATGATTGATAGCGCTAATGTTGTTTATGAAAAAGGAGAGAATTTAATTAAAAAGCATCAGGATCTAGAATTCATACTCCCTCATATTTATAATAATAAAGCTAATATTTTAACACATCAGGCATTTCATTATCAAGCTTTAAAATATTATCACAAGACACTTGAAATTAATTTAAGACAAAAGGATAGGAAAACGGCAATAATTACTAAAATGAACATTCTTAATTGCCATCTAAAATTAGGAGAACCTGATAAAGTCTTGGCATATTCTAAAGAATTATTAGAAAATAGGGATGTAATTGAACAAGAAGGTCTGCGATATCGTTTATATTCGAGTTTAGCACTAGCTCATTTTGATAAAAAAGAATATGGAAAAGCAATCAATTGGTGGAATGCAAATCTTGAAAGTATTCAAAATTCTGATAAAAAAGGGGAAATTAGTTATATAATGACTTCTATTGCTGATGCATATAGAAGTCTGGGGAATCATGAAATTGCACTTGAAAAATCTATTGAAGCTAAAAAGATTATTCATAATAAGCCCGAATTAAGTTCTTATGCCGCTATAAATTCATTGGTCTTAGGAAAAATCTATAACTCATTAGACAATCCCAAAGAAGCCATTATTCATTTTAATAATGCAATTTTACAAAACCCAGATGATCCAATGGATATTGCATTTGCTTATGAAAGCCTAGGTGCTATTTATAAGAAAACAAATAACTGGAAAGCTTCATCTAACTATTATCAAAAATATGGATCCTTGATTGATAGCCTTTACAACAAAAGAAATGAAGATATTTCTAAAATATCCGAAGGAAAAATACAATTGATAGAAGAAGAATATAAAAATGAACTCTTAACCAGGGATAATGATATTCTAAGCTATAAAAATGAAAAACAAAGACTGTATATAATTTCTCTTTATATTGGTTTATTTAGCTTCTTGTTATTTTTATTATCCTTTGCGCTTTATAAAAAATATCACAGAAGCGAAAAACAAATCGAACTCCTTAAAGAAAATGAAAAAAACATTTTAGAAAAACACATACAGAGTAAAGAAGAGGAGTTTTTGGCTACGATGATATCGGTTAATGAAAAACTAAATAAACTCTCTACTATTAAAAAGTACTTATCTTCTGCCATAAAATATAACAACCATGATGAAATTCTTGAAGCAGAAAAAAGATTAAGTCAATTTATTTCATCTACCTCTGATCTTGGTATTCTAAAAAATCGAATCGAATCGCAATACCCAGGTATTACAGCTCAAATCAATGCTCATTACCCTGATCTGTCAACAAATGATATAAGGCATTGTTTATTGATAAAACTAAATCTATCCATAAAAGAATCTGCTCAACTATTAGGAGTATCTGTACACGCAGTAAAAATGGCTAGAAAAAGAGTGAAGAAAAAAATCAGTATTCCCGAAGATGTTTCATTAAAAGAACATCTCAGGGATATTGTAGAAGCAACAGTTTGATTATATAGTTACTTAAAAAACGATCCCCGGGTAACTACTCCCAGGGATCTAAATTGAAACTTAATTGTATTTAACACAAACTCAACCTATACTAATTATAATAGTTTCAATTGTAAAGTATGATATTGAAGAGTACCGTCTTTTGAATTTTAATCAAATAAATAAACGTTCTTAGTATTCTTTTGATTACTTTATATATATTAATTTAGTCGTCATACCTTCCTCTCAAATATCTTTTAGACGTTCTCTTTTAGCATTATAATTTGATCTCATTACTCTCCTCCGAAAGTAAATAACAATCCAATATTTATGGTAAAATTACTGATCGAAGCATCACCCACTTTACCCGCATTTAGATAAGCTGCGTTCATATTCAGAACACCATACTTGAAACCAAGTGCCGGACGAATTGCAAAGTTAGATGTGCTTCCTGCAACTACCTGATCTCCTATAGTATTGGATTCTATTTCTATCGATCCTATAGAAGAAATACCTAATCCTAGACTACCATAAGGCCTAAATCCTTCTTTTCTAAAGAAGTATCGACCATTTACAAGGTAACTGCCTATAGCTAATGCTCCAAAGGATACATTTTGCCCATTTATAGTTTGATCACCTCCTACCAAAAAATCTCCTTGATATAAGATAGAGACATCAATATCTTGGGTGACACCATATCCTAATTCAAAGTGTGCAGAAACGCCACCATCTAAGAAATCAGAAGCATCTCCCAAAGGAAGAGCATAACCAAGACCAAAACCAAGTTTAACTTGTGCATTTGTAGCTGTTATACCTAATAAAATAACTGCAGCTAGTAATAAAAATTTTCTCATAATTAAAATATTAATTTATTGTTTGAACTCCTATATATAAACTATCAGACAAAAAAGGAGCTATAATGCCTGACAAAATTTAATTCGTTAAAAACAGATTTTATGTGATTTTTTTTCGGGTTTTAATATGATATACCACCATTTTTTTGATTACCAAACTTTTCTAAATCATTCAGAAATAATTATTTAAAAACCAATAATTGATTCATGTTCTGGCTTAGAATTGATAGAAATAGGGTTATCATCTTATTAACTCAAAAACAATTTATACACTAGTTAACCATAAACTTGGTACTTGTTGTATTACCATTCGTATCTATTGTCTTTACTGTATATATTCCTGATACAAATTTTTGATTTACTAATAAATGATTCGTAGATTTTCGCTCTCCAAAGGTTTTGTTGTATACATTTTGACCAGTCATATTGTAAATTAAGACCTCTGATATTTTTTGTCCATTAAAATGAATTGTAAATGATCCATTATTAGGGACTGGAGTGATAAGAATATTACTAGGATCTGTTTTACTAATAGTTGGTTTATTATCTATTTTTTTGCTGTTGGAAATAGGAACCAATTCCCATTCTGTGGCTCCTTCGTCTCCTCTCCAATTGCCTGTATTTATTACTTCTCCATTGTCAATCGCTGTCAAATATCCTCTTACTTCATCTTTGCTTAAAAATCGGTAAGTGTTATAACCAACCTTGATAGCTTTCCACTCTCTTCGAGGAGCTGGAATCTTAAGTAGTTCTTCTGCCTCGTAAGATATACTATTATGTAGTGAAGATGCTGCCACCAACGGCCCTCGGTCTTTCTTATCATTATCTATAAAAAAATACCCCGGGGTAGAAGGGATCAAGTTCCAGTGTGTATCATTATCATTTGCTTCATTATTTCCTTGTTTTACCACTGTATTTGGATCTGCATCCAGGTACTTTTTAGTTTTTACGTTAATAAAATGATAGGTGCCAGATACCTCTTTTTCAAGTCCTATTTCAAAGTCATGGGAGGCATTACATCCATTGATGCCAGCAAAAGTAGCTGTGTAGATTCCAAATTGATCTTTCTGAACATTTGGAATAGTAATACACCTTCCTACATCACTAAAATTATTAGGGCCTGTCCAGGTCCAAGTTCCTTCACTCTCGGTAAACGCACATAATAATACATAGCCTCCAATTTCAATTTCAGCGTAATCATCATTTCTAGCTGTATTATTAGTAATACCGTGTTTGTCATATACTGTAGGACTAATAGAACAACTCTCTATCTTCTCTATTTCTTCAATATAAATGTTTCTAAAAGCTAGATTCTTTAATTCAGATTGCAATGTTATAAATCCAGAAGTTATAGCTTTTCCATTTTTAAAAACGTTCCCTTGATTAATCAAAAATCCGTTTAGATATACAGAAATAAGATCTTCTTCACATCTTATGGTCATTGTATTCCATTCTTCGTGAAAATACTCTATAATACCTTTGGGATCACCACGTCTTGGTAATTGTTCCTCTCTTGTTCTTCCATTTCCATATTTACCTTTATTGGGGTATCCAGGCCTAGCATTTATATCCATTCCCTTTCTAAGAAGATCTCCTGCTTCACCCTTTTTAAGCTGTACTTCTATAGAGTTTGGAAATCCACCTCCATCTTGAGCAAAATTATTTTCTCCATAAATCCAGATACCACTGTTACCATCTTGATCACCACTCCCGGGTGTTAACCATTTATATTCTAAAGTTAATTCATAATTACTATAGGGTTTTGCCGTACGCATACCACTTTGGCGGTCATACCATGTGCCTCCAGTAGCATGTAATTCTCCGTTAGGTTGGATTTTCCAAAATTCGTCCCGGTTTCCTTTTCCGTCTTTAAAACCAAAATCCCAACCATCAAAGGTTCCTTTCCATAATTGTTCTTGGGCAGTAACACTAGTTAAACTTAATATTGCTATTACTAAATAATTTATAAAGTAATTTTTTTTCATTTTTATATTATTTTGATAATCTGTGAAACTATTATTATTCTCTTTTTTTTATTTCATAAATCACCGAGGTGGTTTATGAAATAAAATGTATTCTTTGAATTAAGGATTTTTTGCATATTCGTTTACAATACACAAACGACTATGATAAGGCTTTTAGAAAGTCACTTTCTAAAAGCCTTTAGTTGTCAAAACTCATTAAGATCTATAAAAAATAGGCCTAATTCGTTTTTGATCTGGAGGCAAAAAAAAGTCTTAGTCTATTTTCAATTTTATTGATTCTATACTTTAGAAAACTAGTAAGAGTTTGTCAGTAGGTCAGAACTAGAAATACATTTTATACAACTAAAAAAGATAAAGTGATCCATTTAATCTATAATCGAATCTAAATCAGGGATTTCATCAAAAACACCTTGCTGAACACGTATTTCTTCTCCATCATCACTAATAGCAATAAACTCAAATGTTCCTGAAATTTTAGAATTACTATATGCAGTAATTGTAATCGTTAAAGATCCCATTTTTCCAATTCCTAAATTTCCATTTGTAGCATTATATCGTTTCCCTCCTATAATATAATGACCTGTTATTATATCTTCGGTATCCATATCATACGTTATTGGAAAGGTTGTTGGTATTGGGAAAAATAAACCTGCTATTTCCTCTTCTGTGTTTCCTAAAGTAAGAACCCCATTATTAAAAGAGTTCGCTTGTGTAAATACTTTTTCAACAGAACCAATTTTTAAAGTTGCTCTTCCAAAAGATATAGCAGATGAATCGTCATCTTTACTGCATGAGGAAAGAACAGAAACGATAACAAAAAGTAAAAGAAATTTTTTCATAGTAGTTGTATTTTAAGAGTAGTTGCTAGAACTAGAGACCCTAGTTTTTTAATATATAATGTAGTTTCCTGAAATATCTGACAACCCAGGTGAATCACTTTTATCACAAGGAATTAATTGCGTTGAAGCAATAGTAGCTAGAAATAATAGGTAAAATTGTTTAATCATTTTTTGTCGTTTTTATAAAGTTTTAATTTATTATTCAGCAAAGATGATAGGTGTTTTAATATCATCAAAAAACAGGATTCGATTGGTTTTGTAATAGGAATAAGTGGTTTACGGGAGTGTTTTCGAGTGGTTAGACAACCAGGTCAAATTTCATAAAACAAGGAAAATCAAACAGATATCGTTTCAAAGACTCAATTTCTTTTTTTTGTTTTATCAGGTATTAGTGGTCGTTTTATTGGTATTAGCTTACGGTTGTTAAGTCCTATGTTTTTATTTTAGTTTTTCTTTCAACTTTTTAGTTTTCTGTAATATTTCAATCTCCTTTTTAGCGAAATTTGATTTAATAACTTTTTCTTTTTGTGAATCAAGCCACCTTATGAGCTTATCATTATAAAAATAATATCGGTTTTCGTTTATTTTAATCACCTTTGAATCTTCCATATACATTGGCATATTATAAGAATATGCCTGTGTAAAGACAAAAAATAGTTGATCGTTCCACAAGTAATACTCTTCTATTAGTTTACCCATTTCGCCGTAGTAACTTGTAATTATTTTTTTCAATTCAACGTTTTTAAAATATCCTTCAAGTTCGCCACCTTCTGTACTTTCTCCAGACAAGTCTTTTTTAACTTTTTTATAGGAATTTATATTATAATTGATGGCACCAAACTTTTCTCTGATATCAGAAATTATTTCTTGTTCTGTTTTGGGCTTTTCCTGATCTTGAGTGTTTGTAATGTGAGATGATTTGTTTTCTTTCAATTCGAGTTTTTTCTTATCTCTTACTTCAGATTTGTCCTTCTTTATTAGTTTAAGGTTGTTATTTTTTAGTATAAAGTAATCTGTTTCTGTCCATTCCCAGCTTTCTTGTTTTCTCATATTTACTCCACTTACTTTATAAAAAACAAGTATCGAATCTTTTTTGATAGTTAATTTAATTTCATCAAAACTATTTTGAATTGTTGCTGTATAAGGTGTTGTAGGGCAATTCGATTTTTCTAAATCAGATAATACTTGTTTGTCAGTCGAAAACCATTTTCTTAAAAATCCGAGGTGTTTATTAGAGCATTGGTATCCTAGTCCTAAAGCAGTAATTATTTTACAGTCTAAATTACTCCTATCATGATTTGCTTTATCATCCCACCAACACTCGTTCCCGATAAATGTCGCAACATAACCAATTGATGCTTTTTCAGGTTCAGTTATTGAATTCAAATAGTCTTTATTTATGAAAATCGAGTTGATGGAGCTATTTAATACAGAATCGTACTTCATATCTCTCCATAAGAAATTAATGGTTGTATCTTTTAATTGAAGCTTTGCAAGTTCAGTGTTTTTTGATTCTATTTTCATTTCTCGTGTCTTGGTATTTTCAAATTGCCTACAAGAGGTTAAAACGATTAACACCAATATCAAATATGAAATTTTCATTCTTCTAAGTTTAAGTTGTCTTTTTATAATTATTTCTAAAACTAGATCTCTGGTGAATCATTATGACTCAAGCATATAATTAAGTATTTTGAAACTATTTTGCTCAGAAATAATAAATAAAGTTGATTAATCATTTTTTGTCGTTTTTATAAATTTTTAGATTTATTATTCGGCAAAGATGATACGTGTTTTAATAGTATCAAAAAGTAGGTGTTCATTGGTTTTGTAATAGGAATAAGTGGTTTTCAAGAATGCTTTCAACTACAAAACCAGGCTTGTAAAATCTCATAAAGCAAAGGGAATCATACGAATACTATTTAATAAATTTGTTTTCCCTTTTTTTGGCTACATCTGGTATTAGTGGTCGTTTTATTGGTATTACTGAATCCAAGCAAATTTTTAAGATAATTTTTAGAGTTTATGCTTTTGATTATTTCAAAATTGAAATATTCTTGCACCCTCATGCAGAAATCACTTATTTATAGAGAATGCAAAAGAATAAACTTTATCATTTATTAGTTAGTGCACTTCTTAGCAGTATAATTAATTACGGATATGCACTACAAGAGCCCTCTCTTTTCCTACATTTAACTGCTAACGATGGGCTTTCTCAAGGCTATATATCCAGCATCATCCAAGATAAAAAAGGATTTATGTGGTTTGGAACCAAAGATGGGCTTAATCGATATGATGGATACGAATTTAAAATCTATAATTATTACTATGATGACCCCTGTAGTATACAAAATAATTTTATTACTGCTATTTCTGAAGATACTAGAGGTACACTATGGATAGGAACTTTAAATGGGTTATATAGTTTTGACCCATTTACAGAATGCTTTCAATTTTTTGAAAATAAAAATCTAAACGCACAACATACAATAAAAACTATCCATATCAATACAAAAGGAATTGTCTGGATGGGAACATCAAAAGGGGATATACTTAGGTTCAATCCTAATAAAAATAAAACCGAACGATATACGATTAGTCATGATAAAGTTATATCTCATATAAAAAGTAATAAATCTGAAAATCGTTTATACATCGAAGCTCTAAAAAATGAGGATACTAGTATTTATATTTTTGATATCCAAAAACAACAATTTGTAACCTCTTATGATACTGTTATTAACAATATTGGATATAGTCATCAAATGATTCAGGAAAATATTTATGGTGAACTATTATTATATAGAAGTAGACATGATAACAGATCCTTGGAGCAAATAAATCTTACGACTAAAGAAACTTGTGTTTTTTATAAACCAAATTGGTCAACACACAAAAAATATAAAAGGAACGATTACTTATATCATAGTGGGATTATGATACAGGATAATAATGGTGCCATATGGCAATCTACTAATTACGGATTAGAAGTTTTTGACCCCAAAAATGGCACGTTTAGCTTTTATCCGATAAAAGGAACTCAAAATTCAATTAAAGCCATTTGGATAGATCAATCAGGAATTATTTGGCTAGGAACAATGGGGTATGGAGTATTCATGCTAGCTCCGACTCTTAATAACATTGAAACCTATAAAAGAGATGAAAATAATCAAAATAGCTTAGATTTTTCTAGTATTCGTTCAATCTATGAGGATACGGATAAAAACATCTGGATAGGTGGGTACGGAGGACTTGATCTTATTGATGTCAAGAGTGGTAAATTACAACATTACGCTGATGATTTTACAACCTATTCTAAAATGGTTGGTATGGATGTCTATGAAATCTATAATGATCCAAACATATCAAAAGACATATTATGGATAAGTATACATGGTAAAGGCTTATTCTTATTAGACAAACATCAAAAAAAATTTACCAGATACCCTAAATACCTATATGGTAATAGCAATTTTATTTTTGATATCGTTCCGGAAAACAAAAACAAATTATGGATTGGGACGTCTAATGGTTTATACATTGTGGACATAACTCATAAATCTTCTAAAGTTTTTAGAACAGATGCACAAAATCCTTATAGTATTCCCTCTAACAAAATAAATACAATATACAAGGACCGAAAAGGTGTTTTTTGGGTAGGAACCGAGGGCCATGGGTTTGCTAAGTTCGACAAACGTACAGAAAAATTTATACGATATAAAGAACGATCTGATAAGAAAAATAGAATCAATTCATATTTTATCTATTCTTTTTATGAGGATAAAAAAGGAAACTTTTGGATCGCAACAAATGGGGGTGGTCTAAATCTTTTTGATCGAGATAAAGAATCATTTAAACATTATACTGTTAAGGATGGTTTACCTAATAATGTAGTATATGGAATATTAGAAGATAAACGAGGAAATTTATGGATAAGCACTAATAAAGGACTATCTATGTTCAATCCAACACAGGAAACCTTTGTTAATTATGATAAGAGTAATGGCTTACAAGGCAATGAATTTAATGCCAATGCTTATTTTAAAAACAAAGAAGGGAAAATGTTTTTTGGAGGTACAAATGGAGTAAATGCTTTTCAACCAGAGGAAATAAAAAAAAATACCTTTATACCTCAGGTAGCCTTAACCAGGTTCAAAAAATTTAATAAAGAAATCCCCTTACACCAAGTATTTTCATCCGATGGAATGTTAGAATTGTCATATGAAGATACCGTAATTTCCTTTGACTTTTCTGCCTTGAGCTATTACAACCATCACCTTAATCAGTATGCCTATAAGCTAGAGGGGCTACATGAAGATTGGATTAATCTAGGCACTAAAAACACAATCACGCTCACTAACCTATCTGCTAAAAATTACACCCTTCGTATCAAAGCCTCTAATAATCATGGGGTATGGAATGAAGAGGGAATGGCACTTGCTATTCTTGTAAAGCCTCCATTTTGGTCGACTCCATGGTTTCTAATAACACTACTCTTATTATTCGTCGCTTTCTTATATGTAATATATTCATTTCGTATAAGGTATGTTCAACAACAAAAAAGACAACTAGAGCTAGAAGTTGACAAAAGAACCGAAGAACTTAAGGTACTTAATAATACAAAAGATCGTTTTTTTGCTATTATAGCACATGATTTAAGAGGTCCGCTTATTTCCTTTCAAGAAGTACCTTATTTAATAGATCACTTTGTTAAAAATAATGAGTTAGATAAAATTGAAGAGCTATCGCATAAAATTAAAGGTTCTTCTGTTAAATTAAACAACTTATTAGACAACCTCTTGAAATGGGCAATGGTACAACAAAATATGATCACCATTTATCCAGAAAAAATCAACTTATATCATCTGGTAAACGAATGTCTCGATCAATATATAGAAAGTATACAAAGAAATGGTATTAACGTCCTTGTTTTAATAGATGAAAATATTGACATACACGCTGATTATAATACAATCACTTCTATGGTTAGAAATTTATTGAGTAATGCTATAAAGTATACAAAGGAAAAAGGGTTGATCCAACTAAAAGCTACATATAACAATGATAAAACAATTAGATTTACAGTTCAAGATAATGGAATTGGGATGAATCGGGAGACTATAGAAAAGCTTTTTGATATTGGATCTAAAAAAAGTTATTATGGAGTAAGGGGGGAAGAAGGTAATGGTTTGGGTTTAATACTTTGTAAAGAATTTGCAAAATTAAATGATTTAAAGTTAGAGGTAGAAAGCATTATGGATAAAGGATCGCAGTTTCATATAATTTTTCCTAATGCTAATAATTAATTTTCCAGAGATTTAGTAATTTCCTCTATTAAAAATCACTAATAAATTTTGTGTTTTTAGACAGATTATCAGGTTTTTCATTATTTAGGAATGATATTTGAATATAGTTTCATAAACGTCATATATCTTATAAATACAAAAAAACAGTATTACGTTTTGAAAGTAAATCTTAATTATTGAAATAATAAATTAGTGTTGTGAGAGTACTTATTGTTGAAGACGATGTCATTTATACAAATGCATTAGAAATTCTACTAACTGAAATGAAAATTACTTCATTCAACAGTACTGGAAATTCTGAAGAGGCTTTTCGCCTAATAAAGGCTGTTAAGCCAGATTTGATACTATTAGATATCAATTTAAAAGGAAAGTGGAGTGGAATAGAAATAGCGGAGTATATTCGTAAAGCTGATCTTCCTATTCTAGTAATTTATCTAACTTCATCAATTGATGAAACTACATTTAACAAGGCAAAAGAAACATTACCATATTCTTATATAACCAAACCTCTAGATAAAGAAAATTTCAAAAGAACCTTTTCTTTAGCTTGTCAACATAAAAAAGAACAAGTCAATTATAAAGTCTTGAGTCACTCAGACTCTCAAATACATCAAGACTACATTATTTTAAAAACCGATAAAACATTACAAAAAATTAATATTTCTGATATTTCTTTGATCAATGTAGAAGGAAAATACTGCTTCATAATGATTGCAAAAAAAGAAATACGGGTAAAACTTCCTTTAAAGAAACTGGTTGATAAAGTCAACTCTTCAGAATTTATCAAAGTCAATAGATCATGTCTAGTGAATATAAAAAAGATTGAAAGTTTTGATTTAAAAAAAGGGACAATACATGTTGGTCAATATACTATTCCTATCAGTAGAAGAAACAAAACAAAACTTATGCAAGCTTTGACTACATAGATCCCCATTTATCTATATAAAATCATATTTTTCGATCTTCTCTTTAAACCACTATTAGACTTAAAATTACCTTAGTTTATCTAGCTATTGTAAAATAGTGTATATAAAAAACGATCCCCGGGTAACTACTCCCAGGGATCTGAATTGAAACTTAATTGTATTTAACACAAACTCAACTTATACTAATTATGATAGTTTCAATTTTACTGTTTATTACATTTGGTTCTATGCCCCGAATATAAGCTGTATCTTTCAAATATCTTGATGTTTTTTTGATAGTAATTAACATTTAACGATGACATAATACCTTCATAAAATCATTGCTATTAACTCACTGAAAATCAATTTTCATAGTACTTCTACTATATTTTTGATTTTTTGGTTAGCATATTCTTAACGTCTTTTCTTCAACATTCTTTCTCATGCGCTTTGGAACCATTTTAATTCATCAAATTTTGTACCACTTTTTAATAAAGTGATGCTGAAATTAAAACGATTATGCCTATACATTACCCTATTAAAAAATCATTAAAGTTTTCACAAAAATCAATGGTAAAATGTAATTTCAAATTCTGATCCCTTTATAAAAAACCTATTTTATAAAAAGAATGTTCATGTATCCCATAGATAAGACACTTAATAGATAGAAAAGTTGCATAATTAAGACATATTTAACAGCTTGTATTAATTATCTAATTTATGATTACACTCTAAAAACATTGTAATATGTAGTTCAAAAACAACCATAAACAAAAACCCTTTGGTAACTACTCCAAAGGGTTTTAAATTGAAACATAACTAATTGCATGTAAAACTACAAACTCAACTTATACAAATTATGACAGTCTCAATTTTTATCTTAATGTTTTTATTTTAAATTATTGTACTCTCAAAGGAGCGAGGTCAATTTCAAACCAACCTGTATTATATCAAGTACTTACAGAATAATTGTTAGATGAACTTTTCTTAACACAATCATCTGCAAAATCGGCGATAATTGCTCCAAGTCTATCATTTTCTAGAGTGTACATTTGTGTTCTTGTTGCTTCTGTACAAGTTCCTGAAGATTCTTCAGAAATTTGGAATTTTTGGTAAGGTCATAAGAGTTCATTTTATAAATTAATAGATTTAAAAATCAATTTTGTAATCTTCAAAAAAAGCAAAGTTTATTACTCCAATGGTCTGTAGTCTAAAAATCTCCCGTGTTGGTTCCGGGAGGTTTTTAAAATTTATTCCACAGATATATCAAATGTCCAGTCAATATCTGGGTCTCCTCCTGCGTTAGTTATGTCTCCACCAGATACTCCTGCAGCATCTTTAGTAGGTTCATGTCTTAAAACAAACCTTAGCATACCATCACCTGTAGTAGCTGTTGTTGTTAATGAAAATGTTAATCCCACAGGATTTTCAGAAGTAAATTGTACTCCGCTTGCATTCTCATAATCAGATTCTTTATCGGTATAGGCCGTAGAGATGCCCAAATCATCGGTTACATAAAAAAACTGGTGTTCATCTGCTTCCTCTTCGATCTCTTCATTAACATTTTCAGCAGGGTCTTCGGTTTCGTTAAGAATACTAATGGATCCAGTATATGTGGTGCTAGCTTTTAATGGTCCACTTGCTGTTCCCGTAGGTTCAGTTGGACCATCTGCTCCATCAGCATCAAAAAAACGAAGGGTAACAGTATCTGTCCCGTCAGTAAGGGTTACTTCCATCGTAGTAATAACTTCTTCTTCACTTACTGGTGCAGGAGCATCATCATCACTCGAGCAAGATGTTAGTATCAATCCTGCTACAGAAAACACGGTTAAAAATTTACTTAAGTTCATCATTTTAAAATTTAATATTTAATAGTTAATTGATATTCGCAATAAAAAGTTTCTACCCAAATCATCTGCAAAATATCGTTGACGATTTAGATAATTTCTATATGTTGTATTTGCTAAATTGTTAATTGTAAATCCAAGGTTTAAAAAACTTTCATCACCCATCTTAAACTTCATCCCTGTATCAAAATTAAGGAGATGATATGCAGAAGGAGGCGTATTTATTTCAAGTAAAATATCTTGTCCTCTACTAGGAGAAAATACCGTTATATTTGGAGGAAATTCATTTTGTCTAAAATGGTATTGACTTTCTAAAGAAGCTGTAAAATCAAACCACTCTGCTTTAGCAAATGTGATTTTATTATTAAAATTAGGAGCAGGCATGTTTATTAAAGCTTGTTTATCCTCTGTTTCCTGTCCTTTTACTAAAGAAAACATATGATCAGTTTTCCAGTTTGTGTGCCAATTTGCATATACTTTGGCATCGACACCTAATAATCTAGCATCGGTTTGTCTATACTGCCATACAGGAAAAGCACCTCTAATAGTTAACTCTGTACCTACTGGCTCTAAAAGGATATAATCTTGAATAAAATTAGCATATGGAGCCAATTCCCATCCCCATTTTTGATTATTATTTTTAAGAGATAAAGATATTTTATGAGAAGTCTCCTGATCAATTCTAAGATCTCCTAATTCGATCCTTGCCGCAGAATGATGCAAGCCATCACTAAACAATTCTGACGGATTAGGAGCTCGTTGGGATAAGGCATAATTAAAACGAAACTCATAATCATCCTTAAATATGTATTGCATACCTGCTGTACCTGAAATACTATGATAATCAAAAACCGGATTTGTTAATAACTGCGATCCTATCACATTTCTATCTACAACAATATCCGAAAAATCTTCTTCGTACCCTCTTAGTTCCCATCGCGAGTTCAAATAAAATTTTTGTGCATCTATGTGATTAAAATCATATCGAATTCCAGCATCTAAAATTAAGTTTTCTTTTAGATCATATTCTACAGTAAAAAATGCTCCAACATCATATTTCTCATAATCAGGAATAAGACGCCTTACTCCCGTAAGTGGATCTGCAAAATTCTCCTGATATCTAAACAATGCCCCTGTAGTAAATTTATATTTTTCACTAGAATCAAATTCAAAATCTGAAGTTATAGAATGCGTGGTTAATTCTAAATCTATACTTGGGATTTTATCAAGTTCTTGCGTTCTCCTAATATCAAATTCTAATCTATTGTTGAGTTGGAAATCATACTGTGTAGTCCATTTACCTAATTGTTCAAATCTTTTAAAGTACTTTACACGTCCCAGATGATGTGTTACCTCTTGCCTTGGGTTCTCTATATCATAAGTAAAATCACGAATAATATCGGGTTCACCACTATTTATTGCATTAAAAAGATCATCTACGTTACCTATATGAGATGCTTCTAAAACACCTATCTCATTATCATAAAAAGAATAAAAAACATCCCATCCATAGGTGAATTTATTTACTCCAAATGATGCCGAAAATCCTTTTTCAAAAATCCCTGTGTTAGAAAGAACATAATCTGGAGCTTCAACGTCTCCATATCTTTTTAAGGTTCCATGCACTTTTAAAAACATTCCACTTTCATATGCTTTTGTCAATTTTGAAGTTAAAAAACCTCCTCTTCCATTTGTACTCCCTGAAAGCACTGTTTTTCCAAATAAAGTATCTTTAGCCGGAGCTCTATTAGTTTCCATAATGATTACTCCGCCGATTGCATCTCCTCCATATTTTAAGGCAGAAGCACCTTTGACGACAGTAATACTGTTGGCGACATTTATATCTACATTAGGAGCGTGTTCATCTCCCCACTCCATATCCTGCATTCTTACTCCATTATTCATGATGAGTATTCTGCTTCCACTAAGGCCTTGTATAATTGGTTTCACAATAGTAGACCCTGTGTTTAATGAAGATACACCTGTTATTTCTTTTAACGCATCACCCAGAGAAGCGTTGCTGTATTTTTCTATTATATTTTTATCAATTGTTTCTTCCTGAGAAGACAACGTTTTGGTATGATTTTCTCCAGATACCTTTACCTCTTGAAGCTCATTAAGATGATGTTCTAAATAAAAATCTTTTGTTGTAACCTTGGACATATCAATGGTAAATACTTGAGAATTACAATCCACATGTGATACAGTAAATGCATAAGATACCGCGCACAAATCATTGATCGTATATGTACCATTGTTATCTGTCACAATTGTTTTATTATTAAATGTTATCGTTGCTTCTTTTAGAGGTACTCCATCATGAAAATCAATTACCTTTCCGGTAAGTGTTTTATCGCATTCTTGTGCTGATAAAATGGTAACTCCTGAAAAAAACACAAGAATAAGTGTGAGTCTTTTCATTTATATGTGTAATAAGAATAAACTAGTAACTATTATAAATGAGTACTAGTAAAGAGGTCAATTAAAATAAATAGTTATTAGGCAGCAGGTGGTGCCTTATTAAGGAATGAATATTTAGATGAATAATCAAAATATTGTTGTACATATTTAATACGAACAACATTTGCAGGAATTGTAATTACAGAAGGGATTTCTATAACCTCTGTGCTAATATATCCATCATTTGGATTCTCTGAAACCATTTGACATACATTACAATCAATATCATTAGCATCATGACCTAAAACATGAAGGTCTGCTAATTGAATAAAACTGAATAATATCAGAAATATCGAAGCTACGATATGTCTATTTGACTTCATAAGTTGCAAATAAAAGAAAAAAAAAGAACAAATGTTATATTTTAATAATCTTGCTATGTTAAAAATTTGCAAAATCTATTGATTTTTTGGTAATTATCTCAAGGTTTTTTGGTAAATCATTCCTGTCCCATGGATGTTTTGCTCCAAAAACATGATCTGCACCTTCTATTAGAAACAACTCACTATTAGCATTGCAGCTATGAATATCTTTACCTTCCTGCACACTGACTGTTGGATCTGCCGTACCATGAATAATTAAATATGGAATCTGGATTTGCTGAGCAGCATTAGTAATAGTAAGTCGTTCTTTATGTGCTATAAAAGTTGTATAAAACTGGAAATAGTGCGGCATTTGTTGTTTAGTTCTTCCATTTTGAACATACATAACTCCATTACTTTGCCATTCTTCAAGAGCTTCACCTTTTGGAAAACGACTTTCGTAGTCTGAAACACTTGCCCAGGTAATTAATTTTGAAACTCTTGAGTCTTCAGCTGCTTTTATTGTTGCGATCCCACCACCACGGGAATGTCCAATCAAAATAATATCTTTTGATTTAACTTCTTTTTTAAAATTAAAACCTGGAGCAGTAATCCAGTTTATAACCGTTTCTAAATCATCTAGTTCTTTAATAAAGTTATTTTGCCCAAAAGCTTCTAAATCTGGA
The DNA here is from genome assembly GCF_947494415.1 of Aquimarina algiphila. NCBI lineage: Bacteria > Pseudomonadati > Bacteroidota > Flavobacteriia > Flavobacteriales > Flavobacteriaceae > Aquimarina > Aquimarina algiphila. The sequence continues at coordinate 24,490 of NZ_CANLVC010000012.1, forward strand.
AAATCTATAGGCTGCTCTGCCGTTCCTCCATTATGCGAAAAATTAAATTTTATAAAGAAAAAACCTGCGTTAGCAAACATTCTTGCAACCAAATCCCAGGCACCCCAATCTTTAAAACCTTTATATCCATGACAAAAAACAATAACTGGTTTTGGTGTTCTCGTCTCATTATAAAACACGTCAATTAAAATTGGTTTTTGATGCCTCCCTACTATATTTATATTTTTATCTATAGAAATCATAACTACACTTCTTTTTCAGTGAATGGTATCTCAATATTAAAAATTTCCAAAATCAACTTTTTTAATTGTAATAAATACTCATCAAATACAGCATTAGAAATCTCATGATTTGCCTTACCTCTTACACCTTCTTTTGTTCCAAACTTGATAAATCCTTCTTGGAGGTTTTTAAATGAAATTATACCTGCTTGAAAAGCTTCAGTAACGGGGTTCTCATTATGCTGCATATATGCATATGCCAAAACCTGTATCACTTTACTATATTTATAGTCTTCGGTAATAGTATCCCAATCCATAATGACAACATCATTTCGGGTTACTTTACCTGTTTTATAATCAACTACTCTTAATTGCCCATCCAATTCATCAATACGATCTACTTTTCCTTTAATATAAATAGGAAAATCTAATTCCGGAATTCGTACTTGAGTTTTTAGATTGCTTTCTATGGATATGATTTTTACCTGAACACCATTACTCAATAACTTTTCTTCTGATTTTAAAAAATTATAGATGTATCGTTTTGCAACTTCAAAAATCAAAAGATTTTTACCTTGTGTTATATTTAGTTTTGCATATTCTTTCCTAAACTGACTCTGAAGCTCTTTATCAATCTGGCTTCTCATTTTTTCTATCTCCACTTTGGTAAGAAAAGTATTCTCCAAAGGTTTATAAAAATTCTCAAGGGTATTATGAATAACAGTACCTAGCGTATTAGCTGCAATAGTTTCTTCAACTTCTTCTGTCTCTTTAACCCCTAGAATATATTTATAATAAAAATCCATTGGATTTCGTATATACGTTGTTAATGCAGAAGGTGATAATCCATGTGCTCCAAGGTCTTTTAATTTTTGTAAAATAGCTTGATTCTTCCTTATTTCTAGTGGTTGCTTGATTAGCTTTGGCACTTCTGATGAAATGGTATACCGTATAAGATTATGTTTTGGTCTTTTATCGATATCCAGTTGAAGTAAAAATCTACTTTTTTCTCCACCACCTACTCCTTCATCTTCGGTATTATAAACTAGATATACTTTTTTAGCTCTTTGAATAAGTCTGTAAAAGTGATATGTATAAATCGCATCTTTTTCTTTATAGGTTGGAAGATTATATGCCCTTTTTAAATCATACGGGATAAAAGAGTTTGCACTCTTTCCTGCAGGTAAAACCCCCTCATTCACAGATGAAATAATCACGGTTTCAAAATCAAGACATCGTGATTCTAACATTCCCATGAGTTGTAATCCACTAAATGGTTCTCCTAGGAAATCTAATGTTTCTGTCATCAAAACATCTTTATATATTGTATATAAAGACCCTATAGAATCTAAATAATTGTAACTACTAAACAGGGAAGCAATCTTATTAAACACCAAATGAAAATGATACACATATTCTAATTCGAGTTCATCTTTTTCTTTATCCAGGCTATTTTTAAGAAGCTGTATTATCTTTTTACAGTATCCTAAGGCTACACCTACATCAGCCCATGGTTCAAATAATAACCTCAACACTTCTTTCTCATGATCAGAAACTTGCTCCTGTAGCTTAATTAGTGTTATATACACTATATTTTCCTGAGATATGACTTGAATCAAACGTGATGAAACATCCAATCCAAGTAAGCGGTGGGCCGGAAGACTATTTAAAATTGCTAATATCGATTTATAATATATTCCTTTGGTATTAGGATTCTTATGAAGGTGGAATAACAATTCGAAAAACACGGATAGTGGCACCTCCTTTAAAGGTAACCCCATTGTAATGTTAAGAGATTCAACAGTACTCGGCAAAGAGTTAAGTATGGGTTGTAGTAATCCTTCATCAGCAAGTACTAATGCAGTATTCTCCATATCAGATTTAGGAATAGAGGAGAGTATCTGACCAATAGATTTTGCCTGACCTATGTTTTTAGGCACTCCAATCGTGGTAATGTCTTTTTGTGCTGAAAAGTAATTTCTAACCCACTTAAATGGTTCTGTTTTATAATACTCCCATTTATTCTTATAACTCCTTAAGAATAAGGATGCCTCGTGATAAGTGTTCTCCATAAAAAACTGATCAGCATCCCAAAACACTTTTGCCACACCTGCTTCTAAAAGAGATTGAAAAATAACTTGTTCTGCGTTATTAAGCGCATTAAAGCCAACTAAAATATGTTTTCTTTTTTCTTTTTTGACATATTCATGGATATCTTCTGATGCTTTCCTATATAATAACCCTTGATATCCTACTTTCTTTTTTAGTAGTTTATTTTTAAAATTATTATAGTAATCTATTAGACTTTCCCAAAACCTAATATAGTTTTTGACAAGGTCTGTCTTTTCCTTTTGTAAGTACCAATGATTTAGATCCTGTATCCCAGATAAATATGAAAAAAAACTCTGGTGATCAATACAATATCTATCGATTTCATTAAAATCATAAACTAAAGTTTGTGCCCAGTTACTAAAGGTTTCAAAATTTTCTTTTTCTAAATGCGAATGTGTATTTAGATACGTTTCATAAAATTCAAATAATGTCTCAACATTATCTATTTGCTGAAGCCCGGATAGTTGAGTAATAAATTCTTCTATACTAAGTATTATAGGAGCAAAGAAGGTCTGATCCTTATACATTTCTAAAAGTTCTTTCTTTAGAAAAAGTCCAGCTCTTTTGCTAGGCACAAGAAAAATCAGGTTGCTTATATTTTCTTTTGCTTCTTGTAATTCTAGTAATACTTCTTTTAGGAAACTTTTCAAAGATTTAAAATTTTATACCAACGAATAAGTAAACGATTTTATAATTTACTCATTATTCTTAATTAAAGAAAAGAAATTTTGAATGGTTTGTTTACATGGTATAAAAATAAAAAACGTCCCGAAAATTTCGGGACGTTTCTATTATGTATTAAGAGGTTTTCTTATTTTACTAAGTTAATCTCTACACGTCTGTTTTGTGCTCTACCAGCTCTAGTTTTGTTAGAAGCGATTGGTCTAGACTCTCCATATCCAACAGCAGATAATCTAAACTGATCGATACCATTTTCAGTTAAGTATGTCTTAACTGCATTAGCTCTAGAGTCAGATAATCTTTGGTTATTAGCTTCTCTACCTTGACTATCTGTATGACCTTCTACCGTAAACTTAGCATTAGGATACTCTTTTAAGATCGCAATAATATCTGCAAGCGCTTTATTAGATTCTTCTTTGATACTAGATTTACCAGAATCAAATAAGATCGTCTTAGCGTATTCGTTAAGCGTTTTCTGTACTTCTTCAGTTACTTCTGGACAACCATTGTTTGCAACAGTACCAGCAACATCAGGACAGTTATCATCTTTATCTAATACTCCGTCACCATCTTTATCTTGGTAAGGACATCCGTTATTAGCAGCAGGTCCAGCTTCATTTGGACAACCATCTTTACCGTCAGCGATTCCATCACCGTCAGCATCAGGACATCCATTAAGTTCAGCTAATCCAGCTTCAGTAGGACACTCATCTTTAGGATCTGGTACACCATCACCGTCTGTATCAGGACATCCGTTAAATTCTGCAGTACCTGCAGTATCAGGACAGTCATCCTTTGCATCAGTGATTCCATCACCATCTGTATCAGGACATCCATTGAATTCCTCTAAACCAGGAACGTCTGGACACTCATCATCTTTGTCATATACTCCGTCACCGTCTGTATCTTTTCCTCCGAAAGCGAAAGTAAGACCAGCAGAATGTTGGAAGTGCGTAGGAGGGTAACTCCCTGTTTCGTAATCTTCGAATACGTGCTTGTAAGTTGATTGAACATTAAATGCTAAGTTCTCAGTTAACCAAAAGTTAACACCAAGAGAACCATTAAGTGTCCCAGCACCTAATTCATCAAGCCAAGTATATCCACCACCTACACCTAAGTAAGGGTCAAACCAACCTGTTTTTAGTACATTCTTAAGACTATAGCTAATTCTACCGTCAAGAGCATAGTAAGAAAGGTCATCTACGTCAACATTAGTTCCATCAGGAAGTTCTCCTGCATTACTTATTTTGTTAACTGACCCAGAAGCTGTGAACGTAAAACCGTCTCCAATATATCTACCAACAGATAATTTAGAAACAGATGGAAGGATATTCCAATGGTCACTAGCATTAAAAAATTCGTCGAAAATTTCACCTTGACTATTAAGATCTCCGCCAGTAGGAAATACATCAACGGCATTAATACCTATAGAAACCGCCCAAGGATTGTTTTCATCTTGTGCATTCGCAGTACTAACTCCAAGTACCAGTAACGAAGCCACTAATAATGTGCTAAGATGTTTCATATTCAATAATTTAATTTTTAAGTGTTAATTAGAGCAAATGTAATATGTTAAACATAACTGTCAAAGACAAATCTAATAAATTTTTCTTAACAGGCCAGTATATATCGAAGCTTTGGAGGGTCTTGTAGTTTTTATTTACAATTTTTTGGCCCAAAAAAAAACAACGATTTTAACCTTGTTAGAGAAAAATTATAGGTTTTATCTCAACAATTACGATACAATTATAAGATAAAAATACCTTTTATCCTTAAATTTTTTTTAGTAATTGTGAAAATAAAGGTTTATTTATATGTGTTTTAAAGTGATATTTTCATTAAAATAAATAAGAATTTTATCCTTAATTGTATGTCCTATCTCCTCAAGAACCGAAGTGTATTTCTCTAATTGTATTGCATGCGAACTATGATAAGCACCTGTTTTATAATCTAGTATTGTCGTCATATTATTCTTGTCAACTACTACTCGATCTGGTCTAAATAATCTTCCATTAGAAATAATATCTCTTTCGTTATATACAATATTATCAATCGAATAATATGTAGCAAGCTGTGGATGATTAATGATGTTTTTTATTTCGTTATACAGTATTTCTTTCTCATCAATAGCGATTTCTCCTTTTTTATAAGCCTCTTCAATAACTAGCTTAACATCTTGGTACGTTTCTATCGAAGCCATAAGGTCATGTATCAAATTACCTTTCTCTATTGCATTTTGTTGCGAAGTATCCCATAATTTACCAGAATTGGTAACGATATTAACCTTATGCTTTCTGGATGAATCTTCTAACCGAGATAGCTTTACCACTTTTGTCTTACTTTTTTTATCTGTGTTTTGAATATTTGGTCTTATAGGATTTCCAAAAGGATACTCTTTTTTTTCAGCGTCCCATCTGTTTATATTTTTTAAATATGCTATCAACTTTCCAGAAAAAGTGTTTGGATTACTTTCTCCTTTAGTATTTAACTCCAGTTTAGAAATAATATACATTTGCTCTTTTGCTCTTGTTAGTACAACATATAACAGATTTAAGGCATCTAATTCTAACTGAGCTTGTCGGTTTAAAACAATTTCTTTGGCTTCGTCACCATAGTCAGATATACTTTTATTATAATTTATAAAAACTTCTTCAAAATCGACATAATGCTCTTTATTCACTGGCAACCAGGTTTTTGGTTCCAACTCTCTATAAATATCTATATTGGCATATGGATAAATAACACAAGAAAACTCTAAACCTTTTGCTTTATGAATGGTCATAATCTGAATGGCTTTTTCTGCCTCTGGAGCCACTATGCTTAATTTATCTTTTTTAATGTTCCAATAAGAAAGGAACCCTATTATACCTTCTGTATGTTTTTGAGAAAAAGCAAATACAACATCAAGAAAGAATTGTAAATATGCTGTTGTAACATCTTTAAGAAAAAAACTGGTAATGATATATTCTGTTGCATCATAAAGTGGTTTTGCCGCTAGTATATCAAAATCAAAATCAACCCCTAAAGACTTTAATTCTAAAGAAAAAGAGTGTTTATCTCTTCCTATCATTTTTTGCAAAAACGAATGTTTTTCTTCTATTGAAAATTGTTCTGTCAAAAAGTGTAAAACATTAATTTTTGAAGGAAGGTGATCAGACTGTGTAAACCATGTAAGCATATCAATAATAAATCCTACCTGAGGAGAATTTGCTATCAATAGTGTTTCAGAAGAAATGATAGACAATCCTTTTTGAGTTAGAAAATCTGCAATTATTGCCCCTTCTTTTTGTTTTCGTACGATAACACAAATCTCGTTGAGTTGATATCCTTTTTCTCCAAGTTCAATAATAGTTTCGAATACTCGTTCTGGATATATCTCATTTTCTTCGGCTACATTTTTTGCATTAACAAAAGATATATTTACGTATCCATTTTTTTTATCGTTAACCTGTTGTTTATTACCTTGTATATAAAGCTCCTGGTGTTTTGTGTTACTAAAATCGGCAGATAAGAAAGTAAATAAGCTATTATTAAATTTGATTATCTCTTCATGGCTTCTATAATTTTTTGGCAAATCAAGGACTTCTTTTTCTTGAGTCGAAAAAGGGTTTTTATTCGATGACAGTTCTATAAATTGTTCTGCTTTTCCTCCTCTCCATCTATAAATAGCTTGCTTTGCATCTCCAACTATTGTAACCTGCCCTCTTTTTCCGGTTAAGGTTTCTGTTGAAACAGCATTATCAATAAGCGGAATCATATTATTCCATTGTAACTCTGATGTATCCTGAAACTCATCAATAAAATAATCCCTGTATCGTTCCCCCAGACGTTCATAAATAAATGGTGCGGGTTGATCCTGAATAGCCTTACTTATTATTGTATTAAATTCTGATATTAATAAAATCTTTCTTTCCTTTTTAATACTTAGTAACTCTTTATTAATAGCATTTAAAACAGAGAGAGGTGTTAAGTTGTTGATACTATTCTGAAAAAGATTTATCTTTATCAATATTTGCTTTGTGGCCAAAAAGGTTTCTTCTATCAAAGGTCGAATACTATCTATTTTATCCTTCTGATAACTGTCTAATTTTGCGCTATAGAATGAGGCTTCATGTATATTTTGTTTCCAAACCGCTTTAAAATCAACTTTTGTATCACCTTCTGCAAGCTTTATAAAATGATTAGGTATGGAGCTACGTGTAAAATCTGTATGTTCTATCTCTTTCTCTTTTATTAATTGCAATACAGCGTTTGATCCAGAAATAATATTTTTTTTACATTCTATAATTTTTTGGGCTAAGAGTTTTTTAAGTTTATCAAAATCATCAATTGTCTTCTCTGAAAGCTTATTGAGATGATCTCGGTCATTTTCGCTAAATAAAAGTCTGGCAATTTTATTTAGTTCAATTGTAATATCCCAGCTTTTGTCTTCCTCAAGTTTACTAATCGCGAAGTCAATGATTAATTTAGTAAGCTCTTCATTTATTCCTATTTGAGCCACTACAGCATCCACAGCTTCTTCAATTAAAGAATCTGTATCCATTTCTATTTCAAAATTCATTGGTATCCCCAGATCGTATGCAAATGTTCTTATGACCCTATGGGTAAACGTATCTATGGTTACGATATCAAATGCTGCATAATTATGCAGAATACTTCTTAAGATATTAAAGGCTTTCTTTTTTAATTGTTGCTCTTCAATCTTGGTTGCAGTAATTAATTCTTGTACCAGATCCTGATATTTTTCTGGCGTACTCGGTTGGCTAATCGCTACAAGGTTTTCTAAAACCCTGGTTTTCATCTCTGCAACAGCTTTATTCGTGAAGGTAATCGCCAAGATGTTCTTGTAACTCTCTTTAAACTCTCCTTTTAGTAATGTAATGAGATACTCCTTTACAAGAGTATATGTTTTACCTGCTCCGGCAGCAGCATTATAAACCGTAAAAGACGTTGTAGAACTCAATTCTTTTTTTTTACTAAAATACTAAAACCCTTCATTTTTATCTCACAGAACCTTATAAATATAGAAGGCACTAAAGCATCTGTTTCATCAAGATATTGGTTTTAATTAATTTATAACAACTATAAATTTTTATTCATCGCTCTAATTGTTAAATTTGATGTCATTTTTATTTTATTAATCAAAATAATAACATATGTCATTTGAATTACCAAAATTAAACTACGCATTTGATGCGTTAGAACCTCATATAGATGCTCGTACCATGGAAATCCACCATGATAAACATCATGCTGGTTACACTAGTAAATTAAACGCTGCAATTGAAGGGACAGATCTTGAAGGTAAAAATATCGACAACATTCTTATCAATCTTGATATGTCTAATGCTGCTGTTAGAAATAACGGTGGAGGATATTACAACCATAATTTATTTTGGGAGATAATGTCTCCTAATGGTGGAGGGAAACCTTCTGGTGAACTTGCTGATGCAATAAACGCAGCATATGGATCCTTTGATGCTTTTAAAGATGCTTTTTCTACTGCTGCTGGTACCAGATTTGGTTCTGGATGGGCATGGTTATGTGTACATCCTGGTGGAAAGGTAGAAATATGCTCTACTCCTAATCAAGATAACCCTTTAATGCCAGGAATTGGTTGTGGAGGAACTCCTATCTTAGCATTAGATGTATGGGAGCATGCATATTACCTAAACTATCAAAACCGCCGTCCTGATTATGTTTCTGCCTTTTTTAATGTAATTGATTGGAATGAGGTTTCAAGCAGATATGCACAAGGAAAATAAATAACTTATTCGACTCATAAAAAAGAGCTGCAAATTTGCAGCTCTTTTTTTATATCTGGAATATTAAGAAATGTCATAAAATAAAAAAAGGTGGAAAGTCCACCTTTTTTTGCCCCAAATCTACCATGAACTTAACCTACTTATGCTATGGCTCTGCTAATATAGAACGTTATTTCATTGTGAAAAAATGTTTTAGACGAAAGGTTAAAATAATTGTTGAAATACACAATTTAACCAATTTTAACACCAATCTTTTTTCTTTTTTTAGTAAGCTCTTTCGTTTTTACCTTCAAAGAAATTTATAAACGCCTTATTTACAACCCTATTCCCTCCAATCGTTGGATAATCTCCAGTAAAATACCAGTCCCCAAGGTTCTTAGGACAGGCTACATGTAAGTTGTCAACGGTTTGATAAATAATCTTTACTTTGGCGTTTACTGTTTTATCACTTAAAAGTTCTGATATTTTATCACTTATCTCTTGATCAGAGAATCCACTATAGATTTCTTTAACAAAATTTTGTACTTCTGCATCTTCTAAATTTTCCTGTGCTTTGCATTTCTCATAAACCTGCTCTACCAGATCGTAGTTTCCATTTTCTTTTAAAAGCTCTAACGCAGCCTGAAATGCAATTAAACCTTCTAATCTTGCCATATCAATCCCATAACAGTCAGGATAACGAATTTGTGGCGCAGAAGAAACAATAACAATCTTCTTAGGCTTTAATCTATCCATCATCTTGATAATACTCTTTTTGAGTGTTGTCCCTCTTACAATACTATCATCAATAATCACTAAATTATCATCTTGTTTTACCACACCATATGTTACATCATACACATGAGCTACCAGATCATCTCTACTACTATCTTCTGTAATAAAAGTACGTAGCTTGGCATCTTTTATTGCAATTTTTTCTGTTCTCAATCTAGAGGAAAGAATCTCTGATAATCGTTCATCTGTTAATGATTCTTTTTCAGAAAGTATAGTTTCGTTTTTCTGCTTATTTAACTCATCCTGTGCAGCTTCTACCATCCCATAAAAAGAGGTTTCTGCCGTATTTGGAATAAAAGAAAAAACCGTATTTATAGTATCATGATCGATTTCTTCTAAAACCTGAGGCATAATTAATTTCCCCAGATTTTTTCTTTCCTTGTAAATTTCTGCATCACTCCCTCTTGAGAAATAGATTCGTTCAAATGAACATGCTTTTCTTTCTAATGGATCAATAATTTTGCGAATAGAAGTGTCTCCATTCTTTTTGACGATAATTGCTCTTCCAGGATCTAACTCTTGCACATCGTCAAAAGATACATCAAAAACCGTCTGAATAACCGGTCTTTCTGATGCTACTACAACCACCTCATCATCTTTATAATAATACGCTGGTCGAATTCCGGCTGGGTCTCTTAACACAAAAGCATCTCCATGCCCCAGCATACCGGCCATAGCATATCCACCATCCCAATCTCTTGAAGATTTTTTAAGAATTTTAGCAACATTGAGCCGTTCTACAATTTGAGGAGAAGCATCAATTTTATTAAACCCTTCTTTTTTTAGTTGTTTATATAGTTTGGCCACTTCAGAATCCAAAAAGTGTCCAATCTTTTCCATTACAGTTACCGTATCCACCTTATCTTTAGGGTGTTGTCCTAACCTAACCAGGTTATCAAACAATACGTCATTATTAGTCATATTGAAATTACCGGCAACGATAAGATTACGATGCATCCAGTTATTCTGCCTTAGAAACGGGTGTACACTTTCTACACTGTTTTTACCAAATGTACCATAACGTACATGCCCAAGAAGAACTTCACCTATATAGGGTATATTTTTTTTCTGCAGCTCGACATCATCCGTATATTCTGGGTGATCGACTAATTCTTTATTAATCCTATCATTAATCTGCGAAAAAATATCCTGTATAGGCTGCGATTCACTCGATCGAACTCTACTTATATATCGTTCGCCAGGTGCTGTGTCTAATTTAATACTTGCAAACCCTGCTCCATCTTGACCACGATTATGCTGTTTTTCCATCATCAGATACATTTTATTTACTCCATAAAATGCACTCCCGTATTTTTCTCTATAATACTCTAACGGCTTTAATAGTCTTATAAATGCTATACCGCATTCGTGTTTTAACGCATCACTCATTGTATTCCAAAAATTCTAAACGTTGTTGTGTTTGTGTTATGTAAACCATAATTAAAAAAGCCCCAAAACAATTGCTTTGGGGCTAACCTTTATATATCAAGACAATTCTATTTCAAATTGCGTTAATTCCTTAAATTGTTGAAGTCGCCTTTGAACTTCTTCCCTATCTAAGTTTTCCATTCTTTCTGTCCCAAATTTTTCTACACAAAAAGATGCAAGATTTGAAGCATGAATAATTGCTTTTTTCATGTTTTCAAATGAAACATCATCTGTTTTGGCCAAATATCCCGAAAAACCTCCAGCAAAAGTATCTCCAGCTCCAGTAGGATCAAAAACCTCTTCTAATGGCAGAGCAGGAGCAAAGAAAATTTGTTCATTATGAAATAATAAAGCTCCGTGTTCTCCTTTTTTAATAACCACATATTTTGGTCCCATCTTTTCTATTGCTCTAGCAGCTTTTACGAGCGAATATTCTCCACTTAGTTGTCTTGCTTCTTCATCATTTATGGTGATAACATCTACTCTTGCTATTACTTTTAAAAGATCATCTAAAAAAGCATCTTCCATCCAAAAATTCATAGTATCCAATATCGCAAGCTTTGGTTTGGTCGTTAATTGTTCCAAAACACCAAGTTGTACTGATGGGTTTAAGTTACCCAACATTACAATTCCCGAATCTTTATGACTATCAGGAACAATAGGGTTAAAATCGGCAAGAACATTAAGCTGAGTCTCTATAGTATCTCTAGAATTGAGGTCATTATGATATTTACCACTCCAAAAGAATGTTTTTCCTCCTTTAACAATTTCTACTGCAGAAGTATCAATATTTTTTTTCTTAAGCAATTCGAGATAATCAACCGGAAAATCTTCACCAACCACAGAAACGATAGCAGAAGAAACATTAAAATTAGATGCAGAAAGCGCGATATAAGGGGCAGCTCCTCCTAAGATTTTATCAGTTTTCCCGAAAGGGGTTTCAATAGCGTCAAAGGCCATAGAGCCTACAATAAGTAATTTGCTCATAAAATAGCGTTATAATTTTTTTGCAAATATACGCTTTACTTTCAAGTAAATTGATCAAAAATAAAGTCTTCTAAGATCGTCCTCATGAATCAATATCTTCAAGTGTTCCTTTTAGTGTACTAAATGTTTTAAAAGGTCCTGTTACTAATAGAGAATTTGTAATAAAAGGAGGTAGTGATCCTTCGGGGTTTACATAGAGTTGCTGTGTAATTTTCACCTTACCTTCATGTTCTTCCAATAACCAATGACCAGATAATTCCCGAATTCTAAGCGTACTTTTTAACACAGGGACTTCTTCTGGAGCTGCATCTATATATAATTTGATTTTATCCTTCGAGATTTTTTGAATCCGAAGCTTAGAGACCACATCCCTATCTTTTACAGGCCAAGGAAACTCATTTCTTGCATAAAAAACATATTCTTTATCATTATTTATTTTTACCAAATGACTAACTCCTTCTTTACAATTCTCCATATACTCCGGAGCTTCAAGTAATTCGTCAACTACGCCTTTTAGAGAGGTTTTTACACTCGTTATTGCTTTATATTCTTTATATGGACTATCTTTAAAATCCCTTACCCATATTTGAATTCCTTCCTTATCTTTTGCAAGTTTCCATTGCGACTGACCAAAAGTTAACATGGGGACTAGAATACATAAATAATAGATCTTTTTCATAGTATTACACGTTCTAACATTAAACCTTTTTGAAATTGAATTTCTTATTTCAAACACTAGTTTAGTAGAAAAAGGTATCTCCTTACTTACTCCCACATATGTTAAAACATGTTAAATAACTGTTTTACAAAGCATTAAAATATCTATTATTATTCTCTTACAAAACCTGCGAGAATCTATATCTAAGTTTTTGTCTATAATATTTAACCACCCTGATTTAGCTTTTTATTGCAGTAGATCAAACTCTATTCTTCTCAAATATTCATTATAATAACGGTCAAAAAACAGTATTCCATACTACATATAACACACTTTAAAACAGTTTTTTATACTATCTCTCATTTTTAGCAAACAAGATATAAACCATACAATTATTATGTTAAAATCATAAAAATGTTAAAATAAACTTAAAAAAATAGCGTTCTTTACTCAATACAAACTCAAACTTTCAATTAAATTATGAAAAAATTAAATTTAACTAAACTCGTTTTAGTTACAATGCTTTCGGTTTTATTATTCAACTGTGAAAGAGATTCTGAAGACATTATCGAAACAAATCAATTTGCAGATGCAAAAAATGCTCATGTATGTATCGAAAAATGGGACACTAGCGAAAATAATTCAAAAGCTGCAAGTGTTAAAGCAAAGGAATGGGAAGCTGGTCAAACTATCCGAGTGAAATTTTTAAATGGAAACAATTTTGTACAATCCAAAGTAAGACAATATGCTGTAGCATGGGAAAGTTATGCGAATATTAAATTTGAATGGGTATCCTCAAACAGCAGTGCAAATATCAAAATTGGTTTCAAAGAAGGTCAATTTGCAAATGATGGCGGATCCTGGTCTTATTTAGGAACTGATTCTAATAGTCATGCACATAGTATGCATTTTGGATGGTTTAACGACAATACAACTGATACTGAATTTAGAAGAACTACAATTCACGAATTTGGACATGCTCTTGGCTTAATTCATGAGCATCAAAACCCTGTAGCAGGAATTAACTGGGATAGAGAAGCTGTTTATGCATATTATGCAGGACCACCTAATAACTGGAGTAGAGCACAGGTAGATAACAATCTATTCAGACGTTATGATGCAAATATCTCTAACCATAGTGTATATGATCCAAAATCAATAATGCACTACCCTATTCCTGCAGAACACACTACAGATGGTGTTGCTGTAGGAAGTAACACACAATTATCTGCAACAGACAAGTCCTTTATCGCCACTATATATCCAGAGACTAACACTGGAGGAGGCGATATCTGTGATGGTGTAGCGGCATATAATGGAAATACTTCTTATTCTGTTGGAGATAAAGTAACCTATCAAGGAACTTTATACCAGAGAACATCTAGCGGATGGAATAACCTTGGTGCATGTGGTACTCCTGCTCCTAGTGATATCTGTGATGGCGTAGCTGCATATAATCGTAATACATCTTATTCTGTTGGAGATAAAGTAACCTATCAAGGAACTTTATACCAGAGAACATCTAGTGGATGGAATAATCTTGGAGCATGTGGTACATCTGCCGCTGCAAAAAGTAATACAGTATTCCCTCCTGTGAATAACTAGATAAAGAATTTTAAATACAATGTTTGTATTCATCAATAAAAATGCCCGGACTTTACCGGGCATTTTTTATATATAATATCGTGAATACGTAATTTTAGACTATTTTACTTTCTCCCAAAGTCTGCAGGAATTTCTCCCCAAGCTTGTGTCTCCTCACTGAACTATTTTTATTAGAATATTTAGCTTTTCAAAAAAGCTTGAAAACCATAGTATTTAATTGCATTTTGTTTTAGAGAATTTGTACTCCATTCTTCCCAAGTATTCATATAAGGATTATATCCACATTTTAGAGGTTTCGAGTATTGGTCTTCCGGGTTATCGACATATGCTCTACAATCAGTACAAACTCTACGATATTCACAATCTTTACAAGTTTTTATTAAGTCTTTATTTATGCCCCATTTTTTTTGAAAATCTAATGATTTTACAACAGTTTCTATGTCGTCTTTTTTTATATTTCCATAACTTTGAAACATCGAAGGACAATTTTTTATATTTCCTTCTTTATCAATACTTAATTTTTTATTTAAGCAAGAATTGAACTTCAAAGATTCAGTAAATACAGGAATTTTGATTGAAAATAGTTTAGGATCAATAACTCCACAATGGTTTTGATCGTCTATAACACGAGAAATCACTTGGATTTTCGAATTGTCAGTCTTCGGCACAGTATTTTTTTCTTTCGCAGAGTGTACTACAAAAAGAACTATCCTCGGATACTTGATTGACAATCTTTCAACTTCCTTAATATCTAATTCGTAAGTGAGTGGTAAAAAAATAGTGATACTTCTGATAACGGATTTAGAACAATTCTCAGCAAAAAAAGCCAGTTTATCCAAATCTACTGTCTTATAAAACCTGATTTCTATAAATTTGCATAGTAAATTGGTTAGAGCAGTAGTTATTTTTTTCAAATCAACATAGTCCAATTGTTCCATTTCAATAATAGCATTATTGATATGTTCAGGCGATTTCCACTGTAAATTAAGATCTGGAAACTTTTCTGGTTCATCCGTCCAAAAACCAAGCTCGTTTTTTTTAAGATATTCTAAATATTCCTGAACAGTTTCTTGATCTTCTTGCGAAAATGAATCAATATCTTCTAGTGTATTATTGTTTTTTGTCTCTTCAAGAAATTCTGCAAGAGGTAATGGAATAGAATATACTTTACCTCTATGCAAATCACAAATAGTTGCTAAAGAAGCTCCTTTAACAATGATGCAGTTAGCAAATAACTTAAAACTTTTTTTGTTCATCGAATGTTAATAGTTTTGAAATTGGCTTTAAGGATAATTTGCATTCTACTGTTTCAGAATGATATACCGAGAATTTATCATTATATGAAACTTTTTCTTCAGGATTTTCAGAAACCTTTACCTCTTTTATTTTATGTTTCCTAAGAAAAAAAGGAAGGTTGTCTAATTGTTTTTTGAAAAATATCTCTCTTTTAGTTGTCATGTCGTATTAATTCTTCGGCGATTACATCTTCCAGATAATAATTACAGGGTTTTGAAACAAAGCCAAATTGTCCTGTAGGGTTTACTTCTAGAAACACATATTTTTTATCAGGAGTTTTTATTAAATCGATAGAACCTGTATTAAGGTTTAGCTCTTTCATAAGCCTTTTTATTTTAATCTCAATTTCTTCAGGAAGCAAATAAGGTACATTTCTATTAGGTTTTTCATCATTATAGTTTCTAAAATCAATTTTAGTTTGTGGATCTAACTGAGAAAAAATAGCCATCGTATAAAATTTTTCTTCTATATAAAAAGCCCGTAACTCTATATCTTTTTCTACATACCCTTGAAAAAGTGACGGAAAAAAAGTCTCAGGAAGCGATTCAATCACTTCTTCGGTAATTGTATTGGTCTTAAAAAAAGCTATATAGGATTTATCGTTAAAATAAACTGTTTCATATAATGGTTTTGTAATAATTTGTTGCTGTTTTTTAAAAAATTGTAGTAATTCTTTTTTAGAATTTGTTATCAGGGAATCGGGAATATCCAACCCTAGTTCTTTTGCCAATCGAAGCATTGAAAACTTATCACTCTTAACAGATAATGGACTAGGTAATTGATAGGCATTCTGAAAGTTATTAAAAATCTGGTTATTTATTCTTCCTATCTCCTGACCAATTCTCCATCTCAATTCTGCTATATTATCATTGGTGCTTTCCAAATCATTAAATGCTTCTTCTAGATGATTACGGTGTCTTAGAAACCCTCGAAACCAAACACTTTTATACTCACCAAAAGGAATACTTAATTCGTCTCTTGAATTATTAAGCGTTATGCACCAATCCTTACCATTTTCATAATAATCTTCTCCTGAAAGAAAGTCAAATCTAGCATTTTTATACAGCAACCAATCAATGACTTCTTCATAACTGTCATTATTTTCTTTGTAGTTTTTGCAAATCAAAATCATATTAAACCGTAGAACTATAAAATTTAAGACTATTAAAACTCCTTTGTTTTATTTGAGTTGCAATTTCTCCAGTAACTGCTCTATGTTTTCTTCATAGTTAACCGCATGTGGGTGACTTTCTCCGTATTTCATAATATGCATTTTATTAAGTAAAAAAGAAAAATGTTCCCTGTTTATAAAGCCATTATTATAGGCTTTATATATGTAGGGGAATAATACCGCCTGCTTATCAAAAGGCTGATGTAAACAAATTGTTTTAATTGCAGGAGCTACTTTATGATTATCTGATTTAAACGTGGGATACCCATATTCTTTTAAATACTTTGATGTCTTAAGATAATTTAGAGAATCCACTTCATTTATTTTTCTTCTATACTCCTTATATTCTGATGAATTTATATCATAATTGTTCTTTTTTAAAATTTCATTTTCTCTATCTGCATTTCTTACATTTTGATCTTGCTGAAATAAATCTGCAAGAAACTTTTCTTTCTTTTCTTGAGTATTTAAGGAGATGATCAAAGAATCGACATCGATAGAACGAGGCTGCATTTGATTATTATTTTGTTTGTTGCAGGATATTATTATCAAAAGAAAACCAATACTATATATATGTTTCAAAATAACTTTGTTTTATTTAAGCTTCATTAAAAAAGCTAAGAACTAATAAAAATTAGCCCTCAGCCTTTATTTTGGTATTAACAACAGAATTCATCATCCCAATCACCAAACCATATTGGGCCAGTACTACTGTTACCCCTATCAGTCAAAGATGCTGTACCACAACTTCCTCCTTCAATAGTTAAAGCATTTTTGTCTTCAATTACATTTACATTTAAATCTTTAAGTTTTTTCATCTTAAATTAATTTTAAAATTATTCACCTACTCTAATCAAGGCTTTTCGGTTTTCGCCTAATCGTCGCGCAACGTTTATCATCTATCTTTTTTGAAAAAGATAGTTTATAAAATGATATTGATTAAGATTATAAACATCATACTATACAATTATATGAGTACTGATATTTAATTTTCGGGTAGGATAATTTCTATGCTAATATAGAATAAATTTGATATTATATCTTATGAATAATCATATTACTTTTACGGTTATGTTTTCCCACTTTCAAAATATAACTCAAATGAGTCTAGTAAAAAACGATTTTACTTTCTTCCAAAATCTGCAGGTATTTCTCCCCAAGCCTTTGTCTCCCATTTTACAATTGTAGTGGTATATGAGTTTTCTTTTAGCCATTGTATTGCACGATCTACAAGATCAAATACCTCATTATTCTTAGAGTTCCTTTTTAATTTTGTTTTACATGTCTTTTGTTTTACCCATCCAATAGCAATTTTAGAATCAGAATAAATAATACGATCGCTCTTTTTCTTTTTAAGATATGCTAAACCGTGAACTAAGGCTAAAAACTCTCCTATATTATTAGTTCCTTCTCTAAAAGGACCTTGATGAAATAATTGTTTTTCGGTTTGTGTATCTACACCTCGATATTCCATCTTACCCGGATTCCCACTAGAAGCAGCATCTACGGCAATAGAATATAAATTTGGTTCTCCTATTTTTGATAACTGTGCGGCAGTAAGTGTTTTTTTGGGTTTACTTTTACCTTTATAATCGTCGTAATCGCCTTGATATGCTTTTTTGGCTATATCAAAAGAATCAAAAGACTTATATTTTGCATTGGCGTATCCTTTTACTGCTGCTTTACAATCATCCCATTTTGTGTAAATCCCTGGTTTGTGACCTTCCCAGACCACATAAAATTTTTCTTTCTTAGCCATAATTTAAATCTTTGATAGAAATTATCTTCCAAATCATTTTCTGCGTTAGGGATAGTAGTGAAAATCCCACAGTATTGTCATCCTGAGCTTGTCGAAGGGCTACAATACGAGGAATTGTAACGTATAGCCCGCTCGAACGCTACAATAAATAATTAAATTTAAGGTTACTATACAATTTTCTTCAGTTTCTTAATACTAAATACTCACTACTCATTACTTTTTTTATCAGAAAACAGAAGTTCTTCTATAACGACCGGAAAATGTTTATATTCTAAAGCATGAATTGCATTAGCTACATCTTCTGCAGAATTTTCTTCTGAAATTGCAACTTTGGCTTGAAAAATAACGCCTCCTTCATCATAATGCTCATTGACATAATGGATCGTAATACCACTTTCTTTTTCTTTATTTCTTACCACAGCTTCATGAACATGATGTCCATACATCCCTTTTCCTCCATATTTTGGTAATAAAGCAGGATGAATGTTGATGACCTTATTTGGAAAGAAATCGATAATTTTTTTTGGGAATATCCATAAAAACCCTGCCAATACAATTACATCAGGGTTTGCATCTTTTAGAATATTTAATACTTCATTTGTCTGATAAAATGACGTTTTGTCAAAGTGTAATGCCTTTACTTTCAGGTCATGAGCACGCTTCAACACTTTGGCACGCAGGTTGTTAGAGAACACATGAGTGACCTCGGCAATATTTCGTTCATGAAAGTATTTGATTATATTTTCGGCATTGGTACCAGAGCCGGAAGCAAAAATTACGATACGCTTCATAGTATGATAAAATTGTTAATTAGAGAACACAAAAAAAATAATTATTATCCATTTTTAGGTAGCAAAAAGCTAATACTTCGTTATATTTGATAAAATACAAATACATTTTTATGGGATTGTGGGGTTTTAAAATAAAGTTTTTTATTTTTGCCACCTAATTAAAAAATTAAAATTAAACATTATGTCAGACATTGCATCAAGAGTAAAAGCGATAATCGTTGACAAATTAGGAGTAGACGAAAACGAAGTTGTAAATGAAGCTAGTTTCACAAACGATTTAGGCGCTGATTCGTTAGACACTGTAGAATTGATTATGGAATTCGAAAAAGAATTCGATATTCAGATTCCAGATGATCAAGCTGAAAACATTGCAACAGTAGGTCAAGCAATATCTTATATTGAAGACGCAAAGTAATAACTTCACAACAAAATATGAATCTTAAGCGAGTTGTAGTCACAGGACTAGGTGCGTTAACACCTATCGGTAACAATATTGATGAATATTGGAATGGATTAGTAGATGGTAAGAGCGGTTGTGCTCCTATTACTTACTTTGATACCGAGCATTTCAAGACTAAATTTGCTTGCGAAATCAAAAATTACAATCCCACAGATTATTTTGATAGAAAAGAAGCACGTAAACTTGATAAATTTGCTCAGTATGCCATTGTATCTTCAGAAGAAGCTATAAAAGATGCTGCTATTGACCTTGAGAAGGTTGACAAATTTAGAGTTGGTGTAATCTGGGGTGCCGGAATCGGAGGAATAGAAACTTTTCAGGAAGAAGTAATTGGTTATGCCAATGGAAATGGAACACCACGTTTCAATCCTTTCTTTATCCCGAAAATGATTGCCGATATTGCCCCTGGACATATTTCTATTAGAAACGGTTTTATGGGACCTAACTACACAACGGTTTCTGCCTGTGCTTCTTCTGCTAATGCAATGATCGATGCACTAAACTATATACGTTTAGGACATTGTGATATTATTATTACAGGAGGAAGTGAAGCTGCAGTAACTATTGCTGGTATGGGAGGATTTAATGCTATGCACGCGTTATCTACAAGAAATGAAAGTCCAGAAACTGCCTCTAGACCATTTGACGCAACCAGAGATGGTTTTGTTCTTGGAGAAGGTAGTGGAGCTCTTATTCTTGAAGAATATGAACACGCAAAAGCACGAGGTGCTAAAATCTATGCTGAAGTTGTAGGAGGTGGAATGTCTAGTGATGCTTATCATATGACAGCACCACACCCAGACGGAATTGGTGTAGAGCGCGTGATGCTTAATTGTTTAAGAGATGCAGGGGTAACACCAGAACAAGTAGATGCTATAAACACTCACGGAACATCTACTCCTTTGGGAGATGTTGCAGAATTGAAAGCTATTACTAAAGTTTTTGGAGATCACACACCTAACATTAATATCAATTCAACAAAATCTATGACGGGACACTTACTTGGTGCTGCTGGAGCCATAGAAGCTATTGCTTCTATTCTGGCAATGCAAAAAGGTACTGTGCCTCCTACAATCAATCACACTACAGTGGATGAAAACATAGATTCATCGTTAAATTTGACCTTAAACAAAGCTCAAAAACGTGATATTACATACGCAATGAGTAATACTTTTGGTTTCGGAGGTCATAACGCATGTGTGTTATTTAAAAAATTGAAAGAATAATGAATGTTATTCGAAACATATTAAATTCCCGCTCTGAAAAGAACGGGAATTTTTTTTCCAAAATTCAAAAAATATTAGCATTTAAGCCAAAAAACATTGCTCCCTACGAAAAAGCATTTACCCATAGGTCATTAAACCTAAAAGATAAAAAAGGAAATGCTGTTAATTTTGAGCGATTGGAGTTTTTGGGAGATGCCATGTTAAGTAGTGTTATTGCTGCTCACTTATTTAAAGAAGTTCCAGAAGGTAATGAAGGGTACCTTACAAAAATGAGAGCCAAAGTAGTGAGTAGAAAACATCTTAACGAACTTGGTAAAGACCTTAAGCTAATCGAATTAGTAAGAACCAATATTCCTAAATCTCAATTTGGAATAAATATTCATGGAAACCTTTTTGAAGCACTAATCGGTGCCATTTACCTTGATCGAGGTTTTGTATACTGTGAACGCTTTATTAAAGAAGCGGTTATCGATCCTTATGTTGATATCGAAAGTCTCGAAGGCCAAATTATCAGTTACAAAAGTCTACTAATAGAATGGTGTCAAAAAGAAAAAAAGGTATTCAATTATGAGGTATATGAGGACACCGGTAAAGATGAAATGAAGCATTTTGCTGTAAAACTCTGGATTGATGAAAAAGTAGTTGCAAAAGCAAGAGCTACTTCAAAGAAAAAAGCAGAAGAAAAAGCTTCAAAAAGAGCTTATTTTGCATTTCAATCCAAGATTAATATCTAAAGTACTTTTTTAACATCATGCTTTTTGACATTAATCGTTTGAAGTTTGTATTCTTTATAAACATACTCTAATGTCACTGCTTTTTCTTACAATACTTATATAAAATATAGACTCATCAGAAAAACTACAGTTTTTATCGTTAAAAGATACTAACTCAATCGTTTTCGTGAAATAACTTTATGTTTTATTAAACCCGTTAGGTGATTTTATTTGTATATTTCGTGCTAATTCTGAAACAAAAATTCAGCGTGGCTATTCAGAAATTAGTATTAGATACCTTAGAAGATGATGATTATGAACTTATTGCTATTCATTGTTCATTAGCTTCATATAGATTAGCCTTTTTATTAAACAAAAACCTTAATTTAAAACTTTTTAGAAAAAAAGAAGATATTAATTTTGAATATCCTGACTTTACAGCAAATTTTCCGTTGTATCAATATGAGGACCATTTTCAATATAATACATATAGTCTTTTGGCCAATAAATTTCAGGCCTTAGGCGTTTCAAAAAATCATATTGCAGATGGCTTATTCAATACTATAGAAGAAACATATACTACAAAATATTTAATTCCAGAATTAAAGAATGTAGATTATTTTCTAAAAATAGAAACAGAAACATCAAAATTTTCAAATAGTTCCTTAGTAACCCAATTGCTAACGATCTCACAAGTTATTACTGCATATAGTGTAGAATACACTCAACTTAAATCAAAGAACAACTTAATATTCGAATAATGCCAAAAAGTAAAAGAACCAAAATAGTTGCTACCCTAGGACCAGCAACGAGTAGCAAAGAGACTTTAAAAAAGATGCTAGAAGCAGGTGTAAATGTTTTTAGGATAAATTTCTCTCATGCTGATTACAGTGATGTAAAGGAACGCATAAAAATTATACGAAAATTAAGCGAAGAACATGGTTTTAATGCTGCAATACTAGGAGATTTACAAGGTCCTAAATTAAGAGTAGGTGTTATGAAAGGTGATATCATTGTTCATGATGGTGATTTTATCAATTTTGTGACTGGTAAACCTTTTGAAGGCACTTCTGAACAAGTGTACATGAATTATGAAAGTTTTCCGAAAGATGTAAAAGCCGGCGAACGTATATTATTGGATGATGGTAAATTAATTTTTGAAGTTGTTTCTACAAATAAAAAAGACACGGTAAAAACCAAAGTAATACAAGGAGGGCCATTAAAATCCAAAAAGGGTGTTAATCTCCCTAATACCAATATTTCGTTACCTGCATTAACAGAAAAAGATGTAAAAGATGCCATTTTTGCTTGTGAACAAGGTGTAGATTGGATGGCATTATCTTTTGTAAGACATGCGCAGGATCTCATCGAATTACAAGATTTGATTAAGGAACATAGCGAAGATAAAATCCCAATTATAGCTAAAATTGAGAAGCCTGAAGGTGTAGAAAATATCGATAAAATTGTAGCATATTGTGACGGATTAATGGTTGCAAGAGGAGATTTGGGAGTAGAAATCCCTGCTCAGGAAGTACCTTTAATTCAGAAAAAATTGGTTCTTAAAGCAAAAACTGCTCGAATCCCTGTGATTATTGCTACTCAGATGATGGAAACTATGATCGATAGCCTTACTCCAACACGTGCAGAAGTGAATGATGTTGCAAACTCTGTAATGGATGGTGCAGATGCTGTTATGCTATCAGGGGAGACTTCAGTAGGAAAATATCCCGTGCAGGTAATAGAAACCATGACTAAAATTATTAACAGCGTAGAAAACTCAGAATTAATATCAGTTCCTCAAAACCCTCCGCATATACGAACAAATAGATTTATTACTAAATCAATTTGTTATCATGCCGCGCATATGGCTAATGATATTGATGCTAAGGCTATCTGTACATTAACCAACAGTGGATATACTGCATTTCAAATCTCTGCATGGAGACCAGATGCTCATATCTTAGTTTTTACCAGTAATCGTAGAATACTTTCTCAGCTTAGTCTTTTATGGGGTGTTAAGGCCTTATTTTATGACAAATTTGTTAGTACTGATGAAACAGTAGAGGATATTAATAAAATAGCCGCAGATCGTGGGTTTGTTGAGCAAGGAGATATGTTAATCAATCTTGCTGCAATGCCTATCACTGCAAAAGGAATGGTAAATACTCTTAGAGTATCACAAATTTAAGATGGGCGTATAATAAATATATATCTAAAAAAGACCTCACTTTATGAGGTCTTTTTTTATAGTGCTTGTTTTAAAAAAATAGCTTCTAAGTCTTCTATAGTAACTGGTTTTACAAGATAATCCTTAACAGAATTAATATTTTTTGCTCTCTCTATATCCACTGGGTTAATCGAAGAACTTACAATATAAAGTGTAATTATTTTTCCAAGTTTGTTTTTGATACTGGTAAAGTTTTCTAAAAACTCCCATCCATCCATTACTGGCATATTTAAATCTAAAAAAATAATCTCGGGAATGCTTTTTTTATCCAAATTGGTTAGAATAGCTTCAAAATAATTAAGAGCATCTTTTCCGTTTTTGAAAACCATTAGGTTTTCACAAAGATTTTTTGCTTCTACAATCCTTTTTACAAGATTTACATACATACTATCATCGTCAATAATACACGCTAATCCAATTTTATGACTCATAATTGTGAGGTTGGGTATTTGTTTTTAAAATTCTATTATAAATGTTGTGCCTTTATCTACTTCGCTCTCTACAGTAATTTTTCCATCCAAAGATTCTACCTGATTTTTTGTTAAAAATAAGCCTATTCCTACTGCATCCTTATTATAATGAAATGTCTTATACATCCCAAATATTTTATCTTTAAACAAGTTCATATCAATTCCTCTTCCATTATCGGTGACCTTTAGGTACTCTTTATCTTCTTCTTTATATGATTTAATCTCAATGATCGCATCTCTATCCGGGTGCTTATATTTAATTGCATTTGTGATGAGATTTAATAGAATACTTTCCAGATACGCAGGGATATAATTAATCTCATTTAGAGCTTTAAAATCTGATTTGATTTTTGTTTTACCAACAGCAATCATTTGCCCAATACCATTGGTTACCAAATTAAGCGCATCCTGAAATTTGGTTATCTTTTTTTCTTGATCTTTATTTGTATGAATGGCTACAATCTCATTAAGGTGCTCAATAGTTGTATTTAAACTATAGGATATTTGCTTGATCTCTTTAATAAGATCTATTTTTTCTTTTGGGTCTTCTATATCTTCAATAAGTTGAACCAACAAGGACAAATTGCTTGTATGCGACCGTAGGTTGTGAGATACAATATGTGCAAAATTAAAAAGCCGAGAATTCTGAGAAGCGATAATATCTATAGACTTTTGAAGACTTAACTCTTTCTTCTTTATATCATCAATATCCTGAAAAACACCTCTGATTCCTATAATCTCCTTACTCTCATTATATACTGGTTTTCCTATCGCTCTCACCCAAAAAACTCTCTTGTTAGCGGTCACCATCTTAATTTCAGTATTAAAAGGTGTACCGGCCATAGCGCAATTAAAAAAACAATCCGCAGCCTGTTGTTGCGAATCTTCTGCATAATAACTTGCAGAGTCTTTTAGAGAAGGCACATAATCATCTGGGTATTCTAATATTCGCTTAGTTTCAAAATCCCAATAGCTTTTTCTTTTGTGAAAATCTACATACCAACTGCCGGTTTCTGTCATTTGAGCAGTTTCTTTGTAATAGAAATTGTCTTTTGCTATATTCTGTTCTGGTTCAAGCTTTATTTCGAAAAAAAATATAAGATTAATTTCAGATTTTATATTTACCGGTAATTCATCATTAGTTGCACATCTAAACAGTTTATAATTTCCTGTTTTGGTTTGAATCTTTATATGTTGCTTAAAATTTACATTATTACGTCTATAATTAAGAAAATTATCTCTAAATACATCAACATCTTCTTTATGTATTAAATGCTCTAAAAAAAAATCGATTGTGGATTGTATTTCCTTCTGGGTATATCCGAGGCTTTCATAGAACTTCTTTGACCAGATTTCTTTATCAGGATTAGTATACAACTCCCAATATCCAGCATTGAAATCTCGTATTACATTATTAAAAAGTTCATTTTGAAGCATGAAAAAGAATTATACTAACAAGATAAGAATTTCTTATTTATTTTCTTCTATTCTATCAAGCCTGATAGCCAATGCTTTGGTAGAAATCTGAACTTCGACAAAAGATAAAAAAAGCGATAGCATAAGGCAAAACAAGCTAACTCCAAATACTATATTTGCCCAATTCATATGTTCTACATATAATAAAAACATAGTGATTACGCTGGTTAGAAAACTTATAATCGCAATCGCTTGCATATTTCTAATTAACCATAATCGTTTTCTTAAGTTTTTAATTTGTAACCCTATGTTTTTTGAAGGAGAAGAAAGGTATTCGCTATGTAATTGTCGTATTAAAGCTGCAATAGCCAAGTATCTTGCATTATACGCCAGCATTGTAAGAGATATTGCAGGGAATAATAATGCTGGAATATTCATGGTAAGTGTCATAATCAATATATATTTATGACACTAAGTTAGTTTAATTTGAAATAGTTTATTTTACAACTTTATAAGTTAATCTAATTTTTTCATTTTCAAGAGATAAAAAGTTAACCCCTTGTGAGAAATCACCTATATCTATCGGGAATTGACATCTTTCTTTAATAGTAAAAAACAAAAAAAGTTTTTATGTCATTTTATTCACTAATAAATTCACCGATAAACCTAAATGCCCCCTTAAGATTTTCAATATTATTGTTTTGATCCAATCCTTCTCCCCATTGTCCAATAAACGTAGCAGCAGGCTCATCATTTTCACCATTCATAATACCTTTTAATACTCGATTATTAGTATTAAAATTAATTGTTATAAGTGATTCATCTATAGTCCAAGTCCCATCTATAGAAATTATATCACCATCGCTACTTATTAATAATCCAGCAGTACCTTCTTTTGAAAGAGCCAAGGAACCGTCGCTAGTGGTCGTAGATGTATTTGGCTCATCTGATATATCATCATTAAACCCACCATAAAATAAACCTTCAACAAAAGTATTATTAATAGTAACCAATACTGTTGTGCTTTCTAATGCATTGGATGCTGTTATAAAAATATCGGTCTTACCCAAAGGGATCGATCTATCCCATGAAAGTACACCTGTTTCTTCATCAATAGACATATTTATATTAAATAAATCATCTGGTGCAGTATTTGGTAATGTTGTAGCAGAGAACGTTACCTTCTCTCCTGACCAATTTACCAATGGAGGAGCAGTTTCTCCCGCTTCTAAAAAACTTGTCTCAATGAAATTTTGTTCATACGCTATGTCTAATGTGTTTAAACCACTAGAATCATCATCGCTTTTACAACTCAGTATAAACAATAGGCCAAACATTACTAAATATTTCATAACATCTTCTTTTATACAATAGCGAATACTACGGGGGAATAGTACTCGCTATAAAATCTAATTAATAATTGGTTATCAATATTATTCTGGAATATTAAACAAGGTTTTGACTTCTTCATAGGACATAGATGAATAGTCTATTGAAGATTTTGTAGCAGAAGAGGTAGGATTTGTTGAAACTCCTCCAGGAATGATTACATATCTAAAATCATCAAAAAAACTAAACGCTTTTAAAAGTCCATCTGTTGTTTGACCTCTAACTCGCAAAGATTCAAAACCAGTTCCTTCACCCATTTCTATACCATAAAACTCTTCATTATCTACATTAAAATAAGGAAGTTCATAAACATTAAAAAATAGGGCATTCGCGGGATTACGCCCATATACCAAAATAGCATCAGTATCTTTATCAAATGCCGTTAGACTACTTAATAATAACATACTTTTATCAGAATCTATTCCTCCTGGAAAATCTGCAGGAATCCAATCTGAATAAATTACGTTTGCTGTCCCTGGAGGTCCATCAACACCATCAGCTCCATCATTGCCGTCTGTTCCATTTGTGCCATCAATCCCGTCTATCCCATTCTGACCTGCAGGTCCAATAGCTCCGTCTTCTCCATCAGAACAAGAAAAGATTAATAGTGATACCATCACTATCATCATACCCTTTACTAAATTTGTTATTGCTTTCATTTTTAATAATTTTTTAAAAGTTATGGCACAAACCTAATATGGGTAAGAACATGTAGTATCCGAAAAGTTTGAATTTCAAAGAATCCGGACATTTTTTGAGGTATTTGACTCTATTTTTAAGAGTTAAATACTGGTGTAATACATTTTTTGAATATCTATTTAAAATATAGGAAGTTATCGATTACTAAGAAGAGATCAATCCATTGCTTCTTTACACGCAATTATACGTTTTGCGTCAGCTTCTAAACTATAGTTTTGCCATAGAGCTATATCCTTTTTTAACTCTAATGCGTTCTGATCAGATATAATATATCTTTTAATAGATTGTACAACAGCATCATTACTATCCTTAATTTTTAGTATTGACTTTCCTCCGGGAATGCTATAATTATCTTCATATTCATAACAAAAAACCAGTACCAGATCTCCTTCTTTTACATCTTGTTTATAAAAACAATCAGAAACAAAAAAGTTCTGTTTGTCATATATTTTCTTCTTCAGACTTCTGGACGTTAATACCTCATCAATCTTAATACTTCCTTCTTGGGATGTATAGAGTACATCATTATCTTTAATCGGATTATCAATATGCTGAACAGTACCTAAAAAAACTAATGCATACTTATCCCCACAATGACCAATGAATGGACCTGACTGTGGCCACCAATATGTATATCCAACCCTAAGGGTATCAGGTGTTGCAGACGTTTTTGGGTTCGTTTTTGTATCTATTTCTTTCTTTTGTGTATAACTTGTGCTACAAAAAAGAAGACTAATAATTATTATCATTTTTGTCAATATATGATGCATTTCTATTCTTAAATTTAATTTGCTTTTACTCTCCTAGTATCTGTTTAAATACTATTCCCTCTTTTTGATATACTACGATAAACGTATTACTGTCTTCTCTTTTATAGACTTCTGGTACTGATTTTCTTTCCCAATTTTGGTTTCTATGGACAACTAGATCATTAGTCCAATCAAAAGTATATTCTTTAGCGTCAATTCTAGTAAAGTCTGCGATCCAGTTCTTAATTTCTGACGGTTTTACTTTTATGGCAAACCGATAATTCCAAGATGATGGCCCGGGAATGCCCGTTACTCTGGAGTTCGCAAACCCATTTACATTGAACAATAAGAATTCTGCATCATGAAACTCTGATTTGCTTACTATTTCTCTTTTGAGCGTTGCTATCCTATCTTCTGTGCTTTCTATTTCTACACTTGTAAGCGTATTGTTGTTATGCGAATTCACACAAGAGGTAAGAACAAAGCATAAAACTGTAATCTTATATATATGTCTCATCACTATTATTTTAATTTTTCTATAGAAGATATATATTCGAAACAAAATTCGGCATTACCTTCTCCAGATTCTATTAATTGTGAAGATGTGACTAGAAACATTTCATTTCTAAACTCAAAAAAACCTTTTAGATCATATATTTTACCTCCACTACTTCCCGGATTGCTTGCAACAAAAGTTTCATAAAATATACCTATCCCGTTTTTCAATTTCACATACTTTGGATATTGTTTTTTTTGAGTATCCGGATTTGTTTTTTTGATAGTAAAACTTTTATTATATCTTTTATTCGGATCCAAAATTACATTGATATAATTTGCTCTTTTAACCAGAGTATGTTTCTTCGGAATCCAAATCCCAATATTTAATTCTTGTAATTCTAACCTAATCAACTCCTTGGTATCGCCTTTGGAATCAAAATCTCTTTCTTTTGATTTACATCCCAATAGAACACTCATTATTGTTAATACTATGAATATTGATTTCATTCTGGTTTTCTTTCTAAATCATTATGTGAATGTTTATTACAAAACATACTCCGGGAATACCAAATAGCAGCGAAGTCGTAAAAACTCCAGCTGCTTTTTCTTGCTAGTACAAATCCCTTTTTTTACTTAATTTCTCACCTAAATTAATGATTTTCAATTTAGCGTTTTGATTCTTTTAATCTACCAATTCAAAAGTATCTCCAGTAAACTTAAAGGAATAGGCACATCTTTTGAGTGTTTGTGTTTTGTTATATAGTTTAATAATCTCTTCCTCTTCACAATAACAATCTATCGATGTAGCATATTTTTCATTTGGTGTATATACCACATCAATAACATGATTTATCTTGTCATATTTGATTGCATATTCATCTCCTTCATGGGCCAAAGAATAATTGAATTTGTGGACAAGTTTACCTTTCTCATAGGTGTAAAGACTAATATGATCCATGAAATTATTTCCTCGTACCTTATCATGTCCAAACAGTACATAGTTGACCCCTGTATTGGTATGAATAGTATCTATAGTGTTATAGCTATTTGGATAGAATTCATATAGTGTTTTCTTTTCTTTATGGCTATGAATACTTTTACCCTTATTCCATTTAGAATCATCGTAGTATAGTATAGAAACTTGCTCTCTAAATAACACTCCAAATACCTTTGCATCAAATGAAAAATGGAATAATTTGTTATCATCAGACTTTACCATTTTGATCAAATCATCATCTAGTAATGCTGTGATATCTTTTTTTGTAAAGGTCTTATGGTTTGTTATTTTTTGAAGATTATTAATAATCCTATCTTTATAATACCCAATTATAGAATATGCTATAATAGAATCTTTATTGGTTGACAAATTCTCTTTATGATATGAATTCTTAATCTTATGAATCTCTTTGTTTGTTAGTCCGACATCATTAAGTGCATAATACTCTTTATATTCTTGTAATTTATGATATTGTGATAAGTCATAATTTGTTTGTCTTACCAATTTTTTAAAATCGCTTTGGGGAAATATCATTATTATACATAATCCAATCATAGTAAGAAGCAAAGAAGCAAAACATCTTTTTATCCACTTCTTTGTATTGCTATGATTTTTTATCTTTTTATGCATCTATTTTTTACAGAATATTTCCTGTCAAATTAAATTTATTCTCTCTTATACATTCAAAGGTGATATGCTTTTCTTTGATTAGATTTTTTATATCCAATGTTTAAACAATTACTCCAAAACAAATGTTACTTGTACATAATGTTTATGTAGTTCGTTAGGTTTAGAAGTATTAAAGTATGAATATGCTTTATTACTAGAAGTTTCTATTTTTTGGATGGCTCCAATCTTTTTATTGATACCAGTAGCTGTTATCTTGGCTCTATTCATCGCATCTTGTATTGCCATTTTATCCAATGCTGCAAGATCTGTATTGGTATTTTCCTTGGCAAATATTTCTACCCAAGTAATTGTTACACCTTTCATTTGTTGTCCAAACATCTTTTCTACTTCTTCAAAAGATGTTGTTGCATAGGTGTAATACGAAGTTGTACGATACGTTAAAGCGGTGATTCCATACAATTTATTTTGCTTAAACTCTTTAAAATCTATACCTATACTTTTCATTTTATTTTTATATTCTTTGATAATTTCAGATCTATTTTTGGATTCTATATTTTGATACCCATCAGCTACGAGATCTTTGATCTCTAGATTAACAATATACTCCTTGATCTCAACTTTTTTAGAAGCCTCGCCTCTTACTGTTATTGTATTATTTTGTTGCTGTCCAAAAATTGGAGCTGCACATAATAATAATCCTATAATTATTTTTTTCATGTTCTTATTTTTATAAAATTGACGCATGCATTTGTCTAAATCAAAACACAAGATCTTTGTATGTTTTATTGTTTGTATTTCCTCTTCTTTTTTATTCAAAAGACCAGATATCAGTATAAAAATCATAATAGTTTCCTAGATCCAAACCGTATCCATTAATGACCCATAATTTTTTATCATAGTGTACAGATGTATGTTCTGTTCTTTCAGGAAAGGTTTTAGATACTTTAACTTCTGTCCAGGTTACACCATCGTTACTAAACCACACATCATTAAAATATTTAAAATCATTATTTCTGGTTCCTGCAGTTAACCACATTCCTTTTTTATTAGCCGTTAAAGCGTGACTTCTTCTAGGAAGAAAATCTGCATTTGCTGTAGCAAGAAACCATTGAAAACCATTTGGAGAGTACCACACATCATTTAAAAAATTATTATTTATGTCATATCCTCCAATCACCCAGATTTTATTGTCAAACACTACAGCGGCATGATCTCTTCGTTCACCAAAAGGTGCCAGATTAGTGGCCAAATTCCAGGTTATCCCATCACTACTTACCCAAACATCTCCTTTTTCAACACCATTTTCCTCTCCTCCAATTACAAACATTCTCCCATTTAGATCTACCATAGCATGACTTGATCTTGGCGTAAAAGCAGCATTATTGGTGGTCATCATCCAGTTGACTCCATCATCAGAATACCAAACATCATTCATTTCATCAACTAGTTCTCCTCCTGTTAACCACATTTTACCATTAGAAACTGTTGTCGCGTGATTTGTTCTTTTTGAAAAAGCGGCCTTTTTTGTAGCTGCAATCCAGTTGGTCCCATCATTACTATACCACGCATCGTTATAGTAAATACCTGGTCCATTGCCTGATACTACCCACATCTTCTTATTAAAGACTAATGAAGTATGTCCTGCTCGCCCTCCAAAAGAGGTTTCTTTGGCAACCAAAGTAGACTTCAATTTTTTCTTTGTTGGAAATACCATCTTTATAGATGTAGCTTCAACTTCGACGACTTGATTGTCATCGGTGCTACATGATAGCATTATTAAAGACACAAATGCCAGTATTATATATATGTTTTTCATTTCAACTATATTTTTTTAATGAAAACCCTTCAATCATTAACTATCTAAAAATAATTGAAGGGCAAAATCACAAACTTAAACACAAGTAGCGTATGTGTTGTTTTACATTTGGCTGTTATTCTGGAATATTAAATAGAGTCGCAATCTCTTTATAAGACATGGTAGTATAATCTGGTGTAGATTTTGTTGCAGAAGAAGTTGAACTAACGACTACTCCTCCTGGTATAATAACGTACCTATAATCATCGAAACGATCAAAATCATTATCTGAGACAGCAGCAGCAAATCCTACAGCTCGTATTGACCCTTCATTAATCGTATATGTATATCGTTCTTCTGTAGACCTATTTTCATAAGGTA
The DNA here is from genome assembly GCF_947494415.1 of Aquimarina algiphila. Classification (NCBI taxonomy): domain Bacteria; kingdom Pseudomonadati; phylum Bacteroidota; class Flavobacteriia; order Flavobacteriales; family Flavobacteriaceae; genus Aquimarina; species Aquimarina algiphila. The sequence continues at coordinate 57,388 of NZ_CANLVC010000012.1, forward strand.
ATGGAAATACTTCATCTCCTATCACCAATAAAATATTACCTCTTCCGTATACTAATACGGTACTGGTGTCCAAATTAACTCCTAAATCTGTAATCTGTTGAGCGTTTGCTAATGTGAAAACTTTTTGCAGTAACCCTCCACCTGGCGTAAAACCATTTGGAATCCAATCTGAATATATCACATTTGCGGTTCCAGGGTTTCCTGGATCTCCCGGATCACCTTGGGTTCCTTGAGTTCCTTGTGCTCCAGCTGGACCTTCTGGTCCTGTAGGTCCTATAGCACCATCTTCACCATCAGAACAAGAAAATATAGATACAGATAGTACAAGTATCAAACTCAATTTCACTAAATCTTTCATTGCTTTCATTTTTTGTTGTTTTTTAAAAGTTTAGAGTACAAACCTAGTGGGAGTGAGGATGTTGAATATCCGAAAAGATTGAATTTCAAAGAATTCGGACATATTTAGGGGGATTTACCAAGGAATATGAAAGTAAAACTCTAATACCAATTTTTAATACGCCAAAAAACGTTTAGTATCTACTTGAGAAAATGAAATATCTAGATTTAAGTAAAACTCTGATTTGCACTTTTAAACTGGAAAAGTTATCCTTTTTTGGCAATAATAATCAGGTCTTTTGTGGTAGTGTCTTTGTATTGAGGATGTGTTTTTCGTCTTTTATCCATAACTCTTGCAGCTTTCTATATCAATACTACGTTTTTATTTTTTCCTCCTCCCTAACACCCAAATTCCGATACCTAAAACTCCTATTGTCAATACTACGAAAACCCAATATTCTATTGTTTTTTCATTTTCCTTTTGGCCTTCACTATCAGTTTTCTGAGTTATATTTTCTTCTTTATCTGGTTTTTTATCAAACAAGCTATCAATATCTTTTTTATAGGTACTGTCCAGTAAAATATTTTGTTTCGGAACAGGTCTATAATCTATAATTTTTCCAATTGTAGTATCTCTGGCATATTTTCTATCGAGATGCATTTGTCCACCTTTTCCATGTTGAATTCTTACTCCTAGTTTAGGTTCTTTATAGTATTTTGTTGTAAACTCTTGTTCTGGATCCATTCCTGATCGTATCCATCTCATTTCATCATCACGTATTTTTTGATAAAACCTGTTTCCTTCGTTAATTTCTTCTATTAACAATTCTTCTAATTCATATAGTGTAAACTTTTTTCCACGCCGTTTTGTATACTGATGAAAAAGAGTAAATACGATTTTTTTCTTATACACTTCTTTTACAATATCATCTTCGATATTATAAGATGCTTTAAAATATGCTCGTGCAGCAAGTTGTCTTGCTCCTCCTTTCCTTCCTGTGCCCATTAATAGGTCTCCTAATACTTCTAATAAAACAGGAGAATCATAATTTCCAAATTTCATCATCCCCATAATACCGATAATGGCCTTTTCTAGCTCTGCATAAGGTAAGTTTCTTATTGGACCGAAAATACCATTTTCTACTTCATCTTTTTGGGACTTACTTGTTGATGTATTCTTTTTTTCCTCATACTTGTTTACAAGAAATGCATAAAAATTTTGTTCATGTTCTGGTTCGGGAAGGCAATCAAGACACCTTCTAAATTTTGAAGAAAGTGGTAGCGGAATCTTGCCATTTTTCATTTTACTGAGCACATACTCTGCAACGTGTCGTTGATATATTTCTCTACCAAAATGTGCCTCAGGGTTAATTTCTACCGCTTTATCGATGTATTCAATTCCTTTTTTAAATTGCCCATCATGCAGATAAAATGTACCCAAATTAGCATACGTCTTATACTCTCCTGGTTTAATCGCCTCTTTTTTAAGGATAATTTTGATAGCTTTTTTATCAGCTCCTATTTTTGAATATGAAACGGCGAGATCATCCAATAACGGAAGACTGTCTGGAAATTTTTGTAGTTTTTCTTCTCGATCTTTTATTCTCCAATAATGAAACTCTGGTGAATGTCTTAAGAATTTTCCCGAAATCAATTCGATCACACTAGGAAATTTTTGCCTTTCCATTTCAATAGTATCATAATCCCAAAAGCATGGAAAAACGGTAAAAAAACTTGCAAAAAAAACTATGGTTGTGAGTCTAGTACGTTTCATTTCTTAAATATAATTTTTATTTACCATATCATTATCAAAAAAAGGATCCTCATTACTGTTGTTAGGTTAGTTAATGAGGATCCCGGGTAATGAAAAGCAATTGGACAAAAAAATCTAATCATTACGTTACTATTGTTATGTAGATATATCTATTCTAATTTTACAATCCAGTAATCCCATTTGCCTTTCCCAGCTCCGCTAATATCTCCTCCAGGACCCCAGACATAACCTGCCACTATATAACCATCATTGGTTTGTTGAATAGCATTTGCATAATCTGGTTCTGGGCCTCCAAAGCTAATTTCCCATGACAATCCACCAAGAGGATTTAATTTTACCACCCAATAATCTGCATATCCTCCATTATTGGTACTCACATCAAAATCACTTGCTCCTGAGTTACCGGCAAAAATATAACCTTGATCTGTAGTCTGCTGAATCGAACGCGCAGCATCACTTTCTGAACTACCAAGGTTAACTTCCCACACTATTGCTCCCGAAGTATCTAATTTTACAATCCAACTATCTTTTTTTCCGTTGTTGTCACTTACATCAAAATCTGAGGATTCAGAATATCCAGCAACAATATAACCTTGATCTGTAGTTTGGTGAATATCATAGGCCAAATCATCAAGTGAGCCTCCAAGATTGGTTTCCCAAATCAAATTTCCTAAAGCATCTAACTTTACAATCCAATAATCTTTTTCCCCATAGTTACCTCCCACATCATCACCTAAAGATTCTGAATATCCTCCAACGATATATCCCCCATCACTAGTTTGCTCAACTGATTGTGCAATATCAAACTCACTACCGCCAAGATTGGTTTCCCATATTAAGGCTCCTTCAGCATCTAACTTTATTACCCAATAATCAATACCTCCATTATTACCTCCTACATCACCGTTTGAAGAACTGGTAAAACCAGCAACAATATACCCACCATCCAAAGTTTGATCTACAGAAGTTGCTTCCTCATTTCCACTTCCGCCATAGTTAGTTTCCCAAACCAAATTTCCAGACCCATCTAATTTTACAATCCAAAAATCAGCAAAAGAAGTATCTCCACTAATGTCTTGATCATTAGAGTCAGTAAACCCAACTACTATATATCCTCCATCTGTTGTTTGTTGTATACTATTTCCTGCTTCATCACTATTCCCTCCAATGTTAGTTTCCCATATCATATCTCCAGAATTGTTCAGTTTAATAACCCAATAATCTCCTCCTATATAACCATCTGCATCGTTATTACCCCCTACATCCCCATCATCAGAATTAGCTGTACCTGCGACTATATATCCACCATCTACTGTTAATTGTATAGCATTAGCCACATCAATTTGAGAGCCACCAAAGGATTTTTCCCATGCTATTGATACTTCTTCACTGATGATAACCTCACCTTCTTCTGTGGTAAAATCAAATGTATTCTCAGATGTATTTCCATTACCATCAGAAGCAGTTACTTTACCATTATAGTTAGTTTGGGCGATAAGACCTTCTAAAAGGAATTCTGTTGTTTCTAGATTTGTCTGTACTTCATTATCGCCCAGAATCACCGTATACGTTACTTTATCTTCATCAGGATCAACCGCAGCATCCCAACTCAATAATGCATTATTCTCGGTAATCTGAGTGATCTGTATTGTAAAATCTCCTGGTTTTTGATTTTGAGGTGTTGGTGTTGCCGTAAGATTTTCATCATCATTATTACACCCCAAAATCAAAATACATATGAAGATTAAATTTGGTAAAAAATATTTCTTTTTCATCAGTCTATATGTTTTTCTATTTATTTTGGATATACTCAACACCTTATATAAATCACGCTACGAGTCCATCATCTATATAAGGTGTGATAAAAGTAATTGAGAAGAAATAGGTCAATGTCCGGAAAGTTTGAATTTCAAAGAATTCGGACTTATTTTAAGGGGTTTTCCGGTATTCTTTTGGTGAAATACCCGTTAGCTTTTTAAAAGCACTATAAAAAGTAGATTTAGAATTAAACCCAGACTCTAATGCAATAGCGATAATAGTATAGTTTGTAAATTCTGGATTTCTAAGTTTTGATTTTGCATCTTCTATTCTAAATCCATTTACATAATCTGTAAAATTGCGACCGGTGACTTTATTTACTAACTGCGACAAATAGTTACCACTAATATTGAGTTGGGTAGACATACTATCTAATCCCAGATTAGCATCTCTGTATATTTTGGCTTCTTTCATTAAAAATTCAAGCTCTTTAAAATACACATTATCATCAGTAATATGACATGCATTTTTTGTCTGTAACTGTTTTAGCTTATTCTCGGTTAATCTGGCAATTAATTGAAATAAGAAGATATGATTTCCAGTAAAAAAATCTTTTTGTGAATGCTCAGAATCTAAAACTCCAACTACCTCATCGTCAACAAAAATAGGAATAGAGAGTTCTGACATTCTATTGGCATCATCTATAATATACTCTGCATCATTGGTAACATCAGATATATATTCGAATCTGCCTGTTTGCGCTACTCTACCTACAATACCTTTTCCTAACGGAATTTGAATTGGGCTTATCACTTTTCGTTCTCCATTATTCTTATGTCCAAATGCCGCTTTTTGGATTAACATTTTCTTTTCTGTATCCAACATATAGATTACACAATCCTCGAGCTGAAGTTGTGAAATGCAATTTTCTACAATATCCCAAAGTACATCTTCGAGTTTGTTTTTCTCGAATAGTGATGTTGCAAAATAACTAAGTACTGCAATTGTTTCTGGCGTTGTATTTTGTATCCTATGTTCTTCTTTATCAGAAAACAATTGACTCAAACCGGGGATATTAAAATTGGAAAATGTATTTCTTAGTCCACTTTTCTTATCCTTGTTGATCTCTGGCTCTTGTACTTCGACGCTTACTGTGCTAAAAATATGATCATAAACCGTTGTCACTGTTTTTTGAAACAATGTTGGGATGCTATAAAAACCTGAAAAGTTCTTTATAGTAATCAAAAGAAAATACCCTACTGTTAGAAGTAATGCAATGTTTAATACAATCAAAGAAGTAAACATATGAGTCATCTCAAACGAGGTGATATTAATCTTTAGTATTTTGAAAACTACTACACACGCAAAAAGAAATACAAATCCATATAGTAGTATACCAGATCTTTTTACGGCTATTTTATTCCCTATGTTTTTCTTGATATTCATCACAATTGATTTTTTTGTCTCAATCAAATATAGAATGACTACACTGCTAAAAACAAACGGAATTTCTCGAAATTCTAAGAATTTCGAGATTGATTTTTGAAAATAAATATTTGAATGTCAAGTATTTATGTTGATCTTGTAGTAAATCCCAATAACGACAGAAAATAGTATCTTTATAGTGATATAAATGGACAAAAACCCCTTGAAACTAAAAAAGACATATCTCTTTTTTACTTCCTTATGGATAAGGATGGTATGCATGTTTATGATTTTTGGTGCGCAAATCACTACGGCACAAGACAAAGATTTTGTTATCCCTGATTCTCTTAAAGGATTGGATTATGATGCAGTCTATAGAAAATATAGAAAAACCATAAGGGATACAACATTCTCTAAAGTTTATTTACAAACTTGTATTAAAAAAGCTATTGCTGAGAATAACAAGATAAAATTAGCGAAAGCGTATACAATGTTGTCATATTATACAATAGAAGAATCAGAAAAGCTAAAAATGCTTGATTATGCTATCACGATCAGTACAGATTTGGAAGATAAAACCTATCCTTTTATGGCATATTCATTTAAAGGGGGCTATTACTTAAGAAAGTCTAAGTATAGTATGGCTTTAGACACCTATCTAAAATTATTATCAGTAGCAGAAAAAACAAAGAATATCGAGTTTATTGCTATTACTAAGCATAATATTGCTTGTATCAAAACCGAAATCGGGAAACATCAGGAAGCCTTACCTCTTTTTAAAGAAAACTTTACCCATATTACTAATAATCATAGTGCTGATACTACTCGGTATTTGAACTCTATCATTAAGTTAGCAGAATCCTATAGATATAATAACTCTCTAGATTCTGCATCGATGTACAATTCTAAAGCAATCCCACGAGCATTAAAAACCAAACGCTATTATAATCGATACTACGGGAGAATTCTCGTCAATGAAGGAATTAATTTATTTTTCAAAGAAAAATTTGATCGCGCATCAGATAGTATTGTTAAAGGTATTTCTGTATTAAACAAAAATAATTCACAACATAAAAAAGCATACATTTTAGGAGAGTTTTATCTTGGGAAACTCCAACTATTACAACAAAATGTAATATCTGCTAAAAAACATTTCCTTATAGTAGATTCTATTATACGAATAGAAAAAATTACTCTTCCCGAAGTTAGGGAAAGCTATGAGTTTATGATTAATTTTTATAAGGCCAATGAGAAAAAAGAACGACAACTAGAATCCATTAATAAACTGCTCCAATTTGACAGTATCATTAATAAAGAAGCTTCCTTTGTCTCTTCTCGTTTATTTAAGGAATTTGATACTCCGTTATTGCTTAATGAAAAAGAGACACTGATCGAAGAATTAAAAGGCAATAATAAAAACCTAAACCTTCTGGTGGTTTTTCTCTCATCACTTACAATGATCACAGTAGTTTTTCTATACCTTCAATACAAAAAAAGGAAAACGTATCAGCAAAAATTTGAGCAACTTATCGATAAAGGAAAATCTATACCTAATGAAACACTACAGGAAAAACCAAAAGATAATATTGGAGTAGCAGATGATATTGTAGAAGAAATCTTAAATAAGCTTGCTCTATTTGAAACCAACAAACACTTCTTAAAAAAGAATATTAGTACGACCTCTTTGGCCAAAGATATCAAAACCAATACTAAATATTTATCCAAAGTAATCAACCATCATAAACATAAGAATTTTGCCAATTATATTAATGACCTTAGAATAGACCATGCGGTAACCCAACTTAAAGAAAATAAAACCCTTAAAAACTATACCATACAGGGCATTGCTGAAGAGATGGGATTTAATACTGCTGAGTCTTTTTCATCAGCTTTTAAAAAGAGTACAGGTATCAAAACTTCCTATTTTATTAAACGATTACATAGTCTAAACACTCAGTAGTTTTATCGAAATTCCGTGAATTTCGTCTAATAACCCCCTCATTTCTAGGCTATATCATCATTTTTACCCTATCTTTATTCTTGGAATACAAGAAAAGTAAAACTTAAAAATCAATGATTATGAAAAAAGCAACGGGAAAAAAGTTAACGCTTGAGAAATTAAATATTACAAAACTGGAGCAAATGACATCTATTAAAGGTGGACATGAAAAAACCAGAGAACCTGGAGATGGTCAAATTTTTTATTATCTACACACATATGTTCCTGGTGGTTGTCCTACCAAAACTCATACAGCTGGTAATACAATTCTAGGAAGATAATCAAATAAACAAAAAAATAAAAACCCTCAAATTATGCATAGGGAAAGCATAATTTGAGGGTTTTTGTTTTTAAGATTCCTTATTCTTAAGTCAATCGCAAGGAATTGTGTTTCGTAAACACGCACCCCACGCGGTACATTGTCTATATCCCGGAGGACAATCTCCCCAAGGACCATCAGGAGCATCTCCTCCATTAATATTTTTTTGGTGCTGTTTCTCTATTATCAAAGCACCTTCTACATTTTTAATATTTGTTAGCATACTATTTAATTTGGTTAATATATATCCTAAAACTATTAAGATTTACATTATCTATACTTCTCTTTAACAAAAGTTTACCCTATTATACTAACTAATTTTGATACCTACATTAATTCATCTCAAGACCAACTTTCTCAGTTTTCTTACCATCACTAATTACAATTTCGTAGCTTCCGATAGGTAAGTAGTATTTTCCATTCTTTCTTTTTACTACTTTATCATCAGGAAATTCTTTTTCGAGAATGTTTTTTGCTTTTTCTGTAATCGTTACATCATACTTTGTATAGTTTAGTCCTTTGTCTCCATCTACAGAAAACTGTTGAAGTATTTTTCCCGAGGCTGTAGTAATCTTAATTGTAAACTTCCCGGGAGCTGATGCATAAAATGTGATGGGTAATGATGGTTCTCTAGGTTCCATCCACTTGCTCCAGGAAACGCCCCATCGTTCTGACCATTTCATCCCCTCATTTTCAAAAACATGAAGTCCTTTATTTATAATCGTATCATCAAGTAATTGTATTGGCTCTATGTTGGTCTTGTAGATACTTCTACCGTGTGTCCCTAAAAGTAGATCTTTAGCATCTTCCTGGATAACAATATCATGCACTGCTACATTCGGGATTCCTTCAGAAAATGCTTGCCATGTTTTTCCTTTATCCAAAGTTACATAAGCACCATTGTCTGTTCCTAAATACAATACGTTTTCATTTTCAGGATCTTCCTTAATTACATTGATAGCCGATGCAGGTAAATTACTCCCTATCGCTGTCCAGATTTGTCCGTAGTTTTCACTTACATATACGTAAGGTGTAAAGTCATCCCATCGATACCCATTAAGCGTCACATATACCCTTTCTTTTTTATGAGAAGAAGCAAGTATTCTGGATACCCACAAATCTTTAGGTAACGTATTGGAGATTTTATTCCAACTTCCGCCAGAGTTTTTGGTTACATAAACCAATCCATCATCACTACCCGTATAGATTAATCCAAACTGAAAAGGAGATTCAGAAATAGTAGTTAATGTACCATAGGCTACATTTCCTTTTTTGCCTCCACCGGTTAGATCATTGGATATAGCAGTCCAGTCATCACCCTGATTCATAGATCGCATTAATTTATTTCCTCCTAAATACAGGATATCCTGATTGTGCGGAGATAATAAAATTGGTGTTTGCCAATTGAATCGATATGGTGATTCTCCTAACTCATGCTTTGGTTGGATATAGGTCTGCTTTTCCTTTGCTCTATCCAATCTAAAATAGTTTCCAAACTGAAATCCGGTATATACGATATTAGCATTCCGATTATCAATCTGGACCTGCATACCATCACCTCCCATAATACTTTCCCAGGGATAATGACCACTTTGGTGCCAAGAAACATCTTCTCTGGCATTATGCGCTCCTACCCAAACTCCGTTATCCTGTAGACCTCCATATACATTATAAGGTTTTTCATTATCTACATTAATATAGTAAAACTGTCCTACACTTGGCTGATTGGCTTTAATCCAATGCTCACCATCATCATAAGATATATTTACTCCCCCGTCATTACCATTGATCAAATGCATTGGGTTTTTAGGATTAATCCATAGGGAATGATGATCTGCATGAACATTTCTACCACTAATACTGGTAAAGGTCTTTCCTGCATCTTTAGACTTTAGGATAGGTACTCCAGATATATAAATATGATCTTTATTTGCTGGGTTTACCTGTATCTGAGCAAAATAATATCCATAGCTATAAAAAATATCATCTAGAAAATCCTCATGAGTTTTCTTCCAGGATTTACCTGCATCATCACTACGATATACTTCTGCTCCAACAACCGGCGTATCAAATAACATGGCATTTGCATCTTCAAGATATTTGGCAAGATCTATAGGTTGTACTGTGCCTCCACGGACCAGTTGTTTTAGATTATCAGCTCTGTATTTTTCCTGAAAACCATTTGTTTTTAGAAATGCATTTAGCTTTTTATCTTCTAGTTTTAAAAAAGCATCTTTTGAGATGGTTTTAAAATCTTCTTTAGTCAATCCTTCACCATCTTTTTTAGTATCGCTTTTATCTCTTCTAAACTGGCTATCATGTACAACATACACTGTGTTTTCATCAAAAACAGCAAGCCCAATTCTACCTACACCTTCTCCCGTAGGAAAACCACTCCCTTCTACAGAAATCTTGGTCCAGGTGTTCCCGGCATCTGTACTTTTATATACTCCAGATCCCGGTCCATTCCCCTCAAAATTCCATGCTTTACGGTCCTTATCCCATGCTGCTGCATACATAACATTAAAATTATTAGGAGCAGATGCCAGGTCGATAATACCCGTTTCATTATTAATAAATAAAGTTTTATTCCAAGTGGTTCCTCCGTCTTTAGTTTTATATACTCCACGTTCTTCATTAACAGAATATAAATGTCCTGTAACTCCCACAACAACCTCATCGGGATTATTAGGGTTAATAACAATTCTACCGATATGATGTGAATCGGGTAGTCCAACATTTTTCCAGGTTTTACCTTTATCAGTAGATTTTAAAATTCCTGTCCCGGCATAGGATGATCTCGATGAGTTATTCTCACCTGTTCCTACCCAGATGATATTGTTTTTCCAATCTACTGCAATATCGCCTACGTTAATGGTTTCTGCAGTATCCAAAACCGGCTCAAATGTGGTTCCGTTATTTACAGTATACCATAATCCTCCTGAAGCATATCCTACATAAAATTCTGCAGTATTTTCTGGGTTGACATCGACATCGACTACACGTCCACTCATTACGGTAGGGCCAATATTTTTAAAAGGAACATGTCGAACTAATGAAGAAGTTTCCATTTGCTTTTTGGCAGACAATCCTTTTTGTACGGCCTCTGCAGGTGTTGGAGATTGCTGAGCAAAAACTATGGTTGACAGCAATACGAATACTAATGACGATGTGAATATTTTCATTTTGATGGATATTTAGTGGGCTGAAAGTAGATATTGTGAAAATAACCTCAAAATTTTTAGATATTGTTTAACAATACATCCTTTTTGCTTTAGTATTTTTGGAAATCCGTAATGAGCATTTAATAAATTAGTATCAGATGAAATACCACCAAATAGATAGTAATCTTTTCATAAAGAATAGAAAGAACTTTACAGCGCAAATGAAACCTAATAGCATTGCCGTATTTAACAGTAATGATATCTATCCAATTAGTGCAGATAGCACTATGCCTTTTGAGCAACACAGGGATATCTTCTATTTAAGTGGTGTAGATCAGGAAGAAAGTGTTTTACTTCTTTTTCCTGATGCTCCGTTAGCAAAACATCGTGAGATCCTATTTTTAAAAGAAACCAGCGAGCATATTGCCATTTGGGAAGGTGAAAAACTCACCAAAGAACATGCTCTGGAAGTTTCTGGAATTAAAACTGTGTATTGGCTTCAGGATTTGGAAAAGATTTTTTTCGAGGTTATGACGCAATGTGAAACTGTATATGTCAATACGAATGAGCACTACCGATCAAATGTAGAAACCGAAACTCGAGAAGATCGTTTTACCAAATGGTGGAAAGCAAAATATCCCGCACATACGGTTGCCAAAAGCAATCCTATTTTACAACGATTACGTTCTGTAAAAGACGCTATAGAAATTGATCTGATGCAAACGGCATGTAATATTACTGAAAAAGGGTTTAGAAGACTTTTGGGATTTGTAAAACCCGGCGTTTGGGAATATAATATCGAAGCCGAATTACTACACGAATTTATCAATAACAGGTCCAAAGGATTTGCATATACTCCCATAATAGCAAGTGGAACTAATGCTAATGTTCTTCATTATATAGAAAACAATCAGCAGTGTAAGGCAGGAGATTTGATTTTGATGGATGTTGCTGCAGAATATGCTAACTATTCTAGTGACTTATCCCGTACAATTCCTGTGTCTGGAACCTATACCAAACGACAAAGAGCCGTGTACGATGCCGTACTGCGTGTTAAAAATGAAGCGACTAAAATGTTAGTACCAGGAACTATCTGGGCAGATTATCATGTAGAAGTAGGTAAGATTATGACTTCAGAATTATTAGGGCTGGGGTTATTAGATAAGGCCGATGTACAAAAAGAAGATCCTGAATGGCCTGCCTATAAAAAATATCTAATGCACGGTACTTCTCATCATATCGGATTAGATACTCATGACTACGGTATTTTAACCGAACCGATGCAAGCAAATATGGTATTTACAGTAGAACCAGGGATTTATATTCCTGATGAAGGTTTTGGAATACGACTAGAAGATGATGTTGTTATACAGGAAAAAGGAGACCCTTTTAATCTTATGGCCAATATCCCTATAGAAGCAGAAGAAATTGAAGAGCTTATGAACAAGTCCTAGGCTTAATGTATCATAAAAATTGATACTATCTTTAAAAAAAGAAAAGGCAATGACCACCTACTTATTTACCGATACTTAGGTGGCTCTATTCCTTTCATTCGTAAATACGTGACCATTTGTCCACGATGATGTGCATTATGATTCAATACATCTATAATTTTATCTGTTAACTTAGAGGTTTCTTCTGCTTTAAGAACAAAGTCAATAAATGCATTAAACTGTTCATTTGCATAAGTAATCAATTCTTTTTTACTTAAACCATCCTCATCACCAGGGTTCCATTTAATAGGAGTTCCCTTCATTACTTCAAGATTCCATTCTATGGAGTATATAATATGAGAAGCCAAAGCAGTATATGATCTAACATCTTTATTTGGTTTATATCCATATTCACTTTCTGGCATGGCTTCAATGACTTGTATGGTATATATTTTGGTATTCTTTAAACGTTCCTCCAGATAATTGTAATTTTTAATCAAATGATTATTTTCTTCATCTGTTATAAATCCCATAACAGTAAACAAGGCTGTACTTAAAAAGGTTAATATTAGTATTGCTTTAGTTTTCATAATAAAGAATATTTTTAATTCATAATATCGTCTTAATAACGAACTACTAGATTAAAGAATAATTAAAAATTTCACTATTTCAAATGTCTTATACCATAGAACTAATTCATTCTTTTTCAATTATTTAAATCTTAAATTATGTTTTATTCAAACCTCACCTACTTTTGTCTTAAGATTTGTTTGGTATGATATTAACCATATGTCTTATGCATCCTTTATTTTAGATATTGAATGGAACAATATTTGATGCTTTATATAGTCTAAAGGAAAATATTTTCATCCTTTCATTAGTTGAATACAAAAAAGATCATAAAACCATCAAAATCTTTAACTTATGATAATCTTAAAACCAATCTCTAATTTTAAAATCATATGTCTCCTTTTAGTATTTCCGTTCTTCGGTTATACCCAACAAGTAGCTAAAATTGATTATAAAGATGATTCTAACTTTCCCAAAGGAAAAATGGGACAAGTAATTCAAGAAGTGATAGATGTATTTAATGCAAATAATGCTCAGAAAATAAGTCAATTTATTACAAAACATCGCAGTGAAGATATCCTGAAGAAATTCTCTATGGAAGATATTCAGGAATATTTATTAGACAATTATAGAAAAACAGGAGGAGTTAATTTTCATAGTATAAGAACGTATACCCCTTCTCGCCCTGATAAAACAGTAGTCATTGTTAAAGGTAATAATTTTGATTCCTGGTATGCAATCACTTTAAGTTTTTTGAATACCACAGATTACATAGTTGATAGTCTTTGGTTTTCATCTGCAAATATACCTTCTAATGTAAAAGAATCTCAAATTTCTGAAACTGAACTTATCAATAAAACTTCTGCCTTACTTGATAAGATTTCTAAAAAAGATGTCTTCTCGGGTACTGTATTAATTGCTAAAGGAAGTGAAGTCTTATTTGAAAAAGCATATGGTGAAGCTTCTAAAAGATTTCATGTGCCAAATACAATAAATACCAAGTTTAATTTGGGGTCTATGAACAAAATGTTTACTACTACTGCGATTATGCAACTTGTAGAAAAACAAAAGGTAAAATTAAGTGATCCTATAAGCAAATATATTGATGAGAGCTGGCTTCCCAAACAAATTACAGATAAGGTCACTATCCACCACCTTCTATCTCACACTAGTGGATTAGGGAGTTATTTTAATAAAACATATTGGAATTCGTCTCGAGAATTATATAGAACGATTGAAGAATTTAAACCATTGGTCAAAGGAGAAACACTTGCTTTTACCCCCGGAGAAAAATTTAGATATAGCAATACCGGAATGTTACTTTTGGGAATAATTATCCAAAAATCATCAAGTCAGGACTATTTTGAGTATATCCAGAACAATATCTTTACCCCTTCTGGAATGATTAATTCTGACTCTTATGAAATGGATCAGCCTGTAGAAAACTTAGCTATAGGGTATATTCCTGTATCAAATAACGCATTAGGATGGAGGAATAATATATTCAAACATGTAATTAAAGGAGGGCCTGCCGGCGGAGGCTTTTCAACCGTAAGAGATTTACATAAGTTTGCATTGGCTTTAGTTGATAAAAAATTAGTTTCAGAATCTTCCTTAGAATTACTTTGGACTGATCATGCAAAATCAAGATACGGATATGGTTTTGAAGTAAAAACCAGTACTGCAGGAAAAGTAGTCGGTCATGATGGTGGTTTTCCTGGTCTTAATGCCCAACTTGATATTTTTTTAGATAACGGGTATATAGTCACGGTAATGTCTAATTATGATCGAGGTGCAAGTCCCGTATCAAAAAAGATTAATACATGGATTGAAAGATTAAAAAAGTAGTATCTCTACATATACTTATATAATTTAAGAACTCTTTTACTATATATTTTTACTCTTTTGTAGAATATTTCTATCAGTTCTTTCGTTGAGTATACAAACCCTCTTTTTTATTGTATGCAACGAATGAAAATTACTGCTGGCCACCAGCAAGCTATGCCGTATTTGGTAGTTGAAAAAGCCGAAGATTTTATTGATTTTATCAGAAAGATCTTTCAGGCTCAAGAGATGGTTAGAACTCTTGATGTTGATAATAGAATACAGCATTCTGAAATCAAAATAGGAGAGAGTACGATCCTTCTTACCGAAGCATCAAAACATTATCCCGCGCACCCAGGATCAATGTATGTATATGTAAAAGATACCGACCAGACGTATTTTGAAGCTATAGACGCAGGTGCAAAATCTCTAATGCCTCCTATGGATGAGGATTATGGTGCACGTGGTGCTGGCTTTAAAGATCCTTTTGGAAACGTCTGGTGGATCGCTACACTTAATTAATTACATCCCAAATCTACTTTGGATTCGGCATCATTATTTGGAATACAGAATCCTGATTGTACTAGATTAGGAACATACCTAGCCAGATTTGGATCTCTTAATCCATTCTCGATAAATAAGGTAAGATTATTGATCTGATTTTCTGTAAGTTCTTGTACGTTTACAAACTGTTTGGCCAATCTTTCTACAGGTACTTCAGGGTTTTGAGGAGTTCCGTTAATTTTATATTCAATGACATCTCTAACCGAAGTAAATGTTCCTCCATGACCAAAAAATCCATTATCGATTAAGTTATAAAGTGTTGGTGTTTTAAACTTATAATTGTCTTTTGTTTTCTTAGTAAATCCTCCTCTTCCTTTTTTTACATTCTCAAAACCTGGGGTATCCAAAACAATTGCTTTAGAAGAATTATCAAAATCATCCATTCCAAAAGCATAGAATTTTTTGTCATTTAATGCTGGACCTGTATGGCATTTAAAACATTTTCCTTTACCAAAAAACACTCTTGCTCCCTTTTTCTCCTTCTTAGTAAGTGCTTCAAAGTCTCCTTTTAACCATTTTTGCCATGGAGATTGATTGGGTAAGACCGTTCTTTCATAAACGGCAATAGCTAATGCAGCATTTTCTTTGGTATATCTTTCACTTTTTGGTACATCAGGAAAAGCTTTATTAAACAGTTTTTTGTAATTAAAATCTTTTACAAAATCTTTATCAATTAATAACCTATGTACATCTTGTCCCTTTATCGCCTGAATTTCTACTCCTTGAAATCCTAAAAAATTCTCAGGAATATTTGTCCAATTGGCTTCTGTGCCAGCATTTGTTCCTGTTCCTCCAAATTGTCCATTCCAAAGCATTACATCCTGATAAGCAACATTTAATATCGTTGGGGACCTAATGGGTTGTATATCAACAAGGTTTAATGGAATACTGGGATCTATAATTCTGCCATTGCCATTGATCCCAAATCCCGAACCAGCTTCTCCTATACCTTGTCTAATTGCTGCACTAAATCCTGCAGCTGCATGATGGCAGGAAGCACAAGAATACATCGCTTTATTAGACGCTACCTTAGGATTTCCTCCTGTTGCTGTTTCATGAAAAAGAAGTTTTCCCAATTCAACTTTCTTTGCTGTAATTAAATTTAACGGATCTTGAGGAATATTAACATAATCATCACTATCCGGCAGAATAAAAAAAGAAACTCCAATACCTTCGGTTACACTATCCAATCTTTGTAATAATTTTTGATCTTGTTCTGTCGGGTTTGAAGTATTTGAATACGTTTTTGAGACGTCAGAATCTATCTCAACATAATCATCATTATTACAAGATATTAAGACAAGAATCAGGATAAGAAAATAGTTTTTTTTCATGGAAATAAATTTAAATTAAACACTAAATTTTTCACTGAAAGGACTATTTGCAAAACCAACGGTTGAACAATTTTTTGACTGATAACATGTTAAATATATATTAAAAAATCGACAAAATACACACTTAAAGGGCAACCCGTATATATTTTGTGTAAAAACGGTTGTGCTCCCGGTATCAACTGAAAAATAATTTATTTGATGTTTTGTATAAAATTGATGTATCAAAACTCAGCTAAAAAACATATTTAACCTTATCATATCAAGATTTTTTAAACAAATTAATGTTCTTCGTGAGAAAAATATCAAAAACCATTATGCTTCATTCAAAGCATTTTTACTTGTAAGAAATAGATTACTATAAATTAGAATGTTGTCACTTTTTATAAGGTCACCTTGTTTTTTTTAGGTACAAATACATTCATGATTACCAAAGTAATTAGTGCCGGCAGGAGCCAAGCCAAACTATAAATCCCTAAAGGAAGGGTTTTTAAAATCGGAGTAACAATATCACTCAATCCTATAGAGCCCAGAAAATCTGGAATGCTAAACAAAATGGTTACGATTACTACTGTTCTAAAAACTAATGAAGATGTAAATCTATCTGGCAAAACATTTAATACTATTAGAATTATCGTGATAGGATATATAAACATGAGAGCAGGCACAGCTACATTAATAATATAATGTACGTCAAACTGCCCCATAAGCACCCCAAGAATACAGCCTATAATTGCAGTAATTAAATATATTTTTTGAGAGCCTCCAAATAGTCCTTTCATAAAATCCGCAGTACCTGTTACAATACCCACTGCCGTAGTAAAACATGCCAGTCCTACCAAAATACTTAGAAAGATTTCACCAACACTTCCAAGGGTTTTGAGGCTTAAGCCTGATAATAAATCTGTTCTTGTGATATTTTCATCAAAATCAGATCCAAATAACGCTCCGCTATAAATCATTCCTGCATAAATGATAAAAAGACCGATCCCTGCCAAAATACCAGATCGTATAATAAGACCTCGGTTTTTTTCAAAGTTATTTTCTCCTTTAATCTTTAGTGAAACAATAATCACTCCACCTACTACAACTGCACCTATAGCATCAAAAGTCTGATACCCCTCAAGTAATCCACTGACTATAGGGGTTTGAAATTCTGAAGGACCAATCTCTGGGGTTAGTACAGAAAAAATACCTATACAGATAATACTTAACACAACAATAAAGATAATAGGAGAAAGAAATTTACCTAGTATACTTAAAATCTTAGAGCGATTAAGTACAAAAAGCAAGACTAATGCAAAGTATATTGTACTAGTCATCCAGGCACTGGTTCCAAAAAAAGGTTGAATTGCCATTTCATGAGTTACCGAGGCCGTTCTGGGAGAAGGTAACGCGATCGAAATCAAATATACTAACACACAATATATAAGACTAAACGTAGGTGATACTTTCTTAGCAAAATCCAACATTGTTCCCTGAAGTCTTGCATGTGCAAAAATTCCTAGTAACGGAATGATCACAGCAGAAATAACAAACCCCATAATGACCATTAGCCATGCATCACCAGCCTTAAATCCCAGAAGTGGAGGGAGCATTAGATTACCGGCACCAAAAAACATCGAAAATAATGCAAATCCTGCAACGAAAGTTTCTTTATTAAATCTCATTTAATTACGTTTATGTGCCTAAAAATAAACTTTCATAATGATATTAGCATATAAAGGAATTAAAATAAATTATTCTGTCTTTGGAAAAGGTACTCCTGTGGTTTTTCTACATGGTTTCTTAGAGAATTCTACCATGTGGAAAGAAACTACTATTCACTTATCCAAAAGTTATTATTGCATCACTATTGACCTATTAGGTCATGGCGATACCGAATGTTTAGGATATATTCATACTATGGAAGACATGGCACAAGCAGTCAAAGCAGTTTTGGATTCTTTGAATATTGTAAAAGCAATTTTTATAGGGCATTCTATGGGAGGCTATGTCGCATTAGCATCTGTTGATCTCTTTCCTGATGTAGTTTCTGGATTAGTCTTGCTTAACTCGACATCATTTCCTGACAGCCCAGAAAGAAAAACAAATCGAAGCAGAGCTATTGATATTGTAAAAAATAATCCAAATGCATTTACCAGTATGGCAATTGCAAATCTTTTTGCAGAAGAAAATAGATTGGTATTTGCAGAAAAAATCAAATCAATTAAAAACCAAGCTTCCAGAATGCCATTGCAAGGAATCATTTCGGCTTTAGAAGGGATGAAGATTCGAAAAAATCGCACTTCTGTTTTATCAAATTTTAATAAGCCCAAAGTAATACTTGCAGGTATTAAAGACCCAGTTTTACCCTACTCACAAAATCTTAAAGAAGCAGAACAATTTAAAATCGATCTTGTGCCTTTTAATGGTGGACATATGTCTTACCTAGAAAATGAAGAAGAATATATCAATACGCTTCTTAAATTCTTAAGTTTGTTTTAACGTATACGTTTAGAAGGAATTTCCTAAAAGTATTCGGGGAATATAGCAAAAATACCAGATGAAATACACTTTTACAGGTCAAAAATCACTGTAAAAGCCTTGGTTTAGTTAAAAATCAATGTTTTAAGGCAAGTTTTTCTTACAAAAAGACTATTAATACGAAAAAAAATATTATTATTGTATTGATAATGAACCTCTAATCTATTTCTATGAATTTTTAACCCCCCTAAAAATGATGAAAAAATCTACCCCAACCCCCACATTTTCCTTTTCTAAAATCTATTGTTCTTTATTTGGTCATGATTATGTACTTTCAAAAAATGTAACACATCATATCAAAGAATATACCTGTTCCCATTGTAATGAACAAGCAACTACAAATAGTAGAGGAAGATTAGAAGTAATGACTCCTAAATTAAAAGAAATTAACAACGCTTTGGCTTCTGTACATGCTAAAAAACTAGCAAGAACTAATACTACAGATACTTCGTTTCAGGCAGCTTCATAATATGCTATCCTTCTATCGGATTCCATCCCTGAGCTTTTATTTCTATTTTTTCATTAGCTCTGGTTACTAATCCTATTCCACTTTTCTCATCTGTTATGTGACCAATAACTGTAAGACTAGGGTTTGCTTTAATTTTGGGGAAATCTTGTTGTTTTATCGTAAAAAGCAATTCATAATCTTCTCCTCCATTTAATGCCACTGTCGTGCTATTTAGTTGAAATTCCTCACAGGTAGAAATTACCGTAGGGTCTAATGGTATTTTTTCCTCATAGAGATTTACTCCAACCTTAGACTGTGTGCATAAATGTATAACTTCAGACGATAGTCCATCGCTTATATCAATCATACTCGTTGGTTTTACATCCAATGCGCTAAGAAGTTCTGAAATATCTTTACGTGCTTCTGGTTTAAGTTGTCTCTCGATGAGATATGTATATTGATCCAGATCTGGTTGCGAATTAGGATTAACTTCATATACTTTTTTCTCTCTTTCCAATACTTGAAGTCCCAAATATGCAGCTCCTAAATCACCTGTAACTACTAAAAGATCATTTTCCTGAGCTCCACTACGATACACCAATTCTTTTTCTTCAGCATATCCAACTGCTGTAATACTAATTAACAACCCTGTTGTCGACGAAGTCGTATCTCCTCCAACCACATCAATATTATAAATTTTTGCAGCAGTTTCAATTCCCGCATATAATTCTTCTAAAGCTTCCAAAGGAAATCTATTAGAAACTGCAATAGAAACCGTAATCTGAGTTGCAACTGCATTCATCGCATACACATCAGAAAGATTTACAACTACAGCTTTATACCCTAAATGTTTTAAAGGAACATATGATAAATCAAAATGTACTCCTTCAATTAATAAATCTGTCGTTAAAACGCATTTTTTATTATCAAAATCCAAAACCGCAGCATCATCACCAATACCAAGAGAGGTTGTTTTTTGCTTAATCGTAAAGTTCTTGGTCAGGTGGTTAATAAGTCCAAATTCTCCTAATTCAGATAACTGCGTCCTTGATGTATTTTTATCTTCAATCATTTTGCAAAGATAATCTATCGCTATTAATTGGCATTATTTTCAAGTATCATAATCTTCTACTATAGCTTTTACTTATTGTAATATTGTTAGATAAATGTTAGGTTTCGTGTATAAAATCTACTTAAGTAGTATATTTGCATTCAATTTAGAATTAATCTATTATACAGTAATATGATCAAAGTATCTGATATAGCAAAAAATAAGGTCATCGAATTGATGAATGATGATGGATATGATGCTTCGACCGATTATGTTCGCGTAGGTGTAAAAAGCGGCGGGTGTTCTGGATTATCTTATGATTTAAAATTTGATAAAAGCCAGGAAGAAGGAGATAAAGTTTTTGAAGACAACAATATAAAAATCATTGTTGATAAAAAAAGTTTCCTTTACCTTATCGGAACAACTCTAGAATATTCTGGAGGCCTTAATGGTACCGGTTTTGTATTTAACAACCCCAATGCCAGTAGAACCTGCGGTTGCGGAGAAAGTTTTTCATTATAGTTTTTAAACTTTAAAACAAGATCCTGAATAAACTCAGGACACAAAAGATGGCGTATACTGAAGACGACTTAAAAAAAGAATTAGAAACCAAAGAATATGAGTATGGATTCTACACTGATATAGAATCTGATACTTTTCCTGTGGGTCTTAATGAAGATATAGTTCGTGCAATCTCTAAGAAAAAAGAAGAGCCCGAATGGATGACCGAATGGCGACTTGAAGCTTTTCGTGTATGGGAGAAAATGGAAGAGCCCGAATGGGCAAATGTTAGATATGAAAAACCAGATTTTCAAAGTATTTCATATTATTCTGCTCCAAATAAAAAACCAAAATACAATAGTATTGATGAAGTAGATCCAGAGTTATTAGAGACCTTTAAAAAACTTGGTATTTCTTTAGATGAGCAAAAGAAACTTGCCGGCGTTGCTGTAGATATCGTAATGGATTCGGTATCTGTTGCAACTACTTTTAAAGAAACTCTTGCCGAGAAAGGAATTATATTCTGCTCTATTTCTGAAGCTATACAAGAACATCCAGAATTAGTTAAAAAATATATTGGTTCTGTAGTTCCTCAAAAAGATAATTTTTATGCTGCCCTAAACTCTGCTGTTTTTAGTGATGGTTCTTTCTGTTATATCCCAAAGGGAGTTCGTTGTCCTATGGAGTTATCGACTTATTTCAGAATTAATCAAGCAGGAACGGGTCAGTTTGAACGCACCCTTGTTGTTGCAGATCAAGGGAGTTATGTAAGTTATCTGGAAGGCTGTACAGCTCCATCTCGTGATGAAAATCAGTTACACGCTGCCGTAGTAGAATTAATCGCATTAGATGATGCAGAAATAAAATATTCTACCGTGCAGAATTGGTATCCTGGTAATGCAGATGGAAAAGGAGGAGTTTATAATTTTGTAACCAAAAGAGGGATTTGTGAAACTAATGCAAAAATCTCCTGGACACAAGTTGAAACAGGATCTGCAGTAACCTGGAAATATCCTTCTTGTGTATTAAAAGGAAATAATTCTGTTGGAGAATTTTATTCTATAGCAGTAACAAACAATTATCAACAAGCAGATACTGGTACAAAAATGATTCATCTTGGTAAAAACACCAAAAGTACTATCATTTCTAAAGGTATTTCTGCAGGAAAATCGCAAAATAGTTATCGAGGACTAGTGCAAATTAATAGCAGAGCGACCAATGCACGTAATTTTTCACAATGTGATTCATTATTGATGGGCAATGAATGTGGCGCACATACGTTTCCTTATATAGAAGCAAAAAATAAAACTGCTCAAATAGAACATGAAGCTACTACTAGTAAGATAGGTGAAGATCAAATTTTTTACTGCAATCAACGAGGAATTGATACTGAGAAAGCAATCGCTTTAATAGTTAATGGTTTTAGTAAAGAGGTATTGAATAAATTACCTATGGAATTTGCTGTAGAGGCTCAAAAACTTCTGGAAATTTCTCTAGAGGGTTCTGTAGGATAATTGTGAAACCATCAAATCTGCATTAATGAAAAAATTATTTATTCTATTTACTCTAAGCCTTGCCCTTTTTTCTTGTAAATCTAAAAATGAAGAACCCACTTTAATACGAGGTGAGTTTATTCTTATTGATGATGCTGCCGTCATTATGGGTAATGGCTTTATTTATGGTGTAATAATTAATGATATTACACATGAACTGGCCAAAAAAGTCGCTCCACTACAAAGAGAAGAATATGATATGGTTCCTGTAGTGATTAAAGGACTTATAAAACCTAATGAAGGAAATGGATTAGAAGAATGGAAAGAGATAGTAGAAATAACTGAAATCATAGGAGTAAGTGCACCAACCTCTGAGTTGCCAACGAAGATTAAGTCTTCTCCGCAAGACCACACTTCTTCCTCTGATGCAGATCAAGAAAAAGAAAATTAAATAAATTGCCAAAAGCACCTAAATATTCAAATTAAGAGATGATGCTGAAAATTAAAGATTTACACGCAAGTGTCGAAGGAAAAGAAATTTTAAAAGGTCTTAACCTGGATGTAAAAGCAGGAGAGATACATGCTATTATGGGACCTAATGGTGCGGGAAAAAGTACCTTGGCTAATATCGTTGCAGGGAAAGAAGAATATGAAGTTACCGGAGGAGAAATCCTTCTAGAAGGAGAGGATATAGATGAATTAGCAGCAGAAGAACGAGCACATAATGGTGTTTTTCTATCTTTTCAATACCCTGTAGAAATCCCTGGAGTTACCGTTACTAATTTCATGAAAACCGCTATTAATGAAACTAGAAAAGCACAAGGACTGGAAGAAATGCCAGCAAAAGATATGCTTAAAAAAATTCGGGAAAAATCTGAATTATTAGAGATCGACCGTAAGTTTTTATCTCGTTCACTTAATGAAGGGTTCTCTGGTGGAGAAAAAAAGAGAAATGAGATCTTTCAAATGGCTATGATGGAACCTAAGTTAGCTATCCTTGACGAAACAGATTCTGGACTTGATATCGATGCATTGCGTATCGTAGCAAATGGAGTTAACAAACTAAAAAGCCCAGAGAATGCTATTGTTGTTATTACACACTATCAACGTTTACTAGACTATATCGTTCCTGATTTTGTTCATGTATTATATGATGGAAAAATCGTAAAATCTGGCACCAAAGAATTAGCTCTGGAATTAGAAGAAAAAGGATACGACTGGATTAAGGAAGAAATAAATGCATAAGGCTATGGAGTTAAAAGAAAAATTAGTGTCTTCCTTTTTAGCTTTTGAAAACACAGTAGATGTCGATGCTCCTATACATGATATTAGAAGCCAGGCTATCAAAGTTTTTGAAGAAAAAGGGTTTCCTACCAAAAAAGAGGAAGCTTGGAAATACACTTCGTTAAATTCTATTTTAAAACATGATTATAGTATTTTTCCAAAGGAAGAAAATGCCTTAGATTTTAAGGATATAAAAAAGTACTTTATTCACGATATAGATACCTACAAGATTGTATTTATAGATGGTAAATATTCTTCTCATTTATCAGAAACTACTCATGAAAAAATTGATGTATGTTTGATGTCTTCGGCATTAACACATGAGAAATATAAGCCTATTGTTGACAATTACTTCAACAAAATAGCTCGCCAAGATGGACTTACTTCTTTAAACACTGCGTTTTCAAGAGAAGGAGCTTATATCTACATCCCTAAAAACAAATTAGCAGACAAACCTATACAGATTATACATTTCTCTACAGGAAAAGAATCTGCACAAATGCTGCAACCACGTAATCTTATTATTGTTGAAGAAAACTCTCATGTACAGATTATTGAGCGTCATCAAAGCTTAACAGATAATCCAGTACTTACAAATTCTGTAACCGAGATTTTTGTAGATAAAAGAGCTGTGGTTGATTATTATAAAATCCAGAATGATAATCAAAATGCATCTTTAATCGACAATACCTATATCGATCAGCAATCACAAAGTCTTGCGTCGGTGCATACTTTTGCTTTCGGAGGAAATATAACAAGGAATAACCTTAATTTCTATCAAAAAGGAGAAGGTATTGATTCTGTGCTTAATGGTATAACCATTGTTGAGGGTAAACAACATGTAGATCATAATACATTGGTTCATCATACCCAACCTAATTGTGAGAGTCATCAAGATTATAAAGGTATTTTTGATGAAAAAGCTACAGGTGTTTTTAACGGAAAAATCATCGTAAACAAAGAGGCTCAAAAAACAAATGCTTTTCAGTCAAACAATAATATCTTGTTAAGTGATAAAGCTACAATCAATTCTAAGCCTCAATTAGAAATTTTTGCAGATGATGTAAAATGTTCTCATGGATGTACTATTGGTCAGTTAGACGATAATGCATTGTTTTATATGAGATCTAGAGGTATCGGAGAAAAAGAAGCAAAAGCCTTACTCATGTATGCTTTTGCAAATAATGTTTTAGAAAGTGTAAAAATACCTCAGCTCAAAAGTAGAATTAACAAGCTAATTGCCAATAAATTAAACGTTAATATCGGTTTTGATTTGTAAAAATAACTAAAGTACTATCTATCTTATACTAAACCTCTTCATATATTTGTTGAGGTTTTTTTAGTTCTATGAAGAAAATAAACGCATACCATTTAATCCTTTTTTCAATATATGCGTTTTTTTGTGTTTTGATGCTTCAAATTACCTTGCAATATTTTCCAATCAATTTTGATGTTGCCTTTTTGCGTATCAAACAACAATATATTCATTTAACTCATTATAAAATTGCTTTTTATATTCATGTTACTTTTTCTATTTTTTCACTCTTTGCAGGGTTTACGCAATTTTCAAAAAAAATAAGAACAAAACTCCCAAAAATTCATAAGTCTATAGGTTGGATATATTTGGTATCTGTTCTGATATTTGCCGCTCCATCAGGATTGATACTAGGATATTATGCAAATGGTGGGTTTTGGTCTCAATTGGCGTTTTGTATATTAGCAATCGGTTGGTTTTGGTTTAGTTTACAGGCTTTTTTATCAATAAAACAAAAAAATTATAGAAAACATCAAATTTTTATGATTAGAAGTTTTGCCTTAACACTATCTGCAATAACTTTACGATCATGGAAATATATAATAGTTTTGGCTTTTCAACCAAGACCTATGGATGTATATCAAATTGTAGCATGGTTAGGCTGGGTATTAAATCTACTTGTTGCCGAAATTATAATATTAAAACATATCAAAAAATGAAAAATATATTCATTGTTTTATTCGTAGTTGCTTTCGTTTCCTGTAAACAAGAGGTGAAAAATAAAAAGATAGAAACTGCTCCAATTTCAGAAACTGAAATATCAAAAAATGAAAAAAGAGAGTCATCTAAATCAAATACAGAAAAAAGTAAATCAGAATCCTCGCAAACTAATGTTAAAAAAGAACCTATAATAAAACAATTTAAAAAGAGAGTTTTTGAAGAAGAATCTGATCATAAAAACTTAATCAGTTATTATGTTGGGGATTTTTCTGCAGCACAATTTAATGAGAATAATCCTTCTTATACTAATAGAATTAATATATCTATTAATCATATTAAAGATGATTCTATTTATGGGCATTCAGTTGTTGCGGGAAATATTAGACCTTTTAAAGGAAGATTTGACCCAAAAACTCTTTATGCTGAAGTTTCAGAACCCGGAGATGATAAATATGATGGTGTTTTTGAGTTTACCTTTTATCCTAAGAAGAAAACCCTCGAAGGAATTTGGATCGCTAATAATGAGAATTTAGCAGTTCCTAAAAGAGAATATAATCTTCAAATGAAAGATTTTAAATATACCCCTAAATTAAACTTGTTTTTTGGTCTTGAGGAAGATGACGACGATTACAATCTAGCTTTAAGTCGTTCTCAAGATCAGGAAACTGGAGAATTAGAAGCTATAAGTGTTAAAGTGATTAGAGAACTAAATGCTTCTACTCAAAAATTAACCAATCAAGACATAGAAAACCTTAATAAAGGAGAGTTAGAAGTACTGCGTAATCTTATCTACGCAAGGCATGGATATTCTTTTAAAAATCGAAAAATGAGATACTTTTTCGATTACTATATTGATTGGTATATTCCAGTTTCTACCGATATTAGAAATAAATTAACCGCTTTAGAAAAGAAAAATATCGATTTGATTAAGCGATATGAGCAACATGCAGAACGGTATTATGATTATTTTGGCAGGTAAGTTATAACAAAAGACTACATCTAAATAGATGTAGTCTTTTGTTATCAATATTTTATTCTACCGCATCTACCATATCCTTTAAAAAAGTATTAAAATCTACTCCGGCATCTCCAATAAGTCCAAATCGTACAATTACCAGGTCTTTGGAGGGAATAATAAATACCCGTTGTCCCTGGTATCCATTAGCAGAAAACATATCTCTAGGTGCATCTGGATAAAATCCACCAGCATTTAACCAAAAATGACCTCCATAATCCCCTTCGGATGTTGGACTTGGAGTAGTTACATAATCAACCCAGGATGGATCAAAAATCTTAGTTCCATTCCAATTTCCCTTATGAAGGTACAACAATCCAAACTTAGCCCAATCCCTTATTGTTGCCCAAGCATAAGAAGACGCTACAAAATTACCCGTCATATCCGTTTCTATAAGCATAGAATGCATTCCTATTTTATCAATAAACTCACGATAAGGGAAATCCAGATATTCTTGATGTGTCTTAAACTGTTTCCTAAGAATTCCTGATAACAAATTAGAAGTCCCAGAGGAATAATACCAGTTTTCATTGGGTTTGTATACTGCCTTTTTATGAATCTGAGCAACAGTCATGTCTCTATCCAGATATAACATTTTTGTAATGTCTGAGATAGAACCATAGTCTTCGTCCCATTCTAGACCGCTATTCATTTGTAGCAAATTATTTATGGTGATCTCTTTTCTTTCGTCATTTTGCCACTCGGTTACAGGAGCTTTGTCATTGATATCTATTTTACCTTGTGCTTGTAAAACTCCATACATTGTACTAAGCACACTTTTGGTCATAGACCAACCCAACACCATCGAATTTTTATCAAAACCATCTATATAACGCTCAGCAATGATTTTATCTTTATAAAGCACAAGAACTGCCCTCGTTTTTTTTATATTTTCTCCTTTCGTATCAAAAACTGATACTACGGTTCGCTGTACTTTATCATAATCTATGTTTTCAAATACAGTATCCTTTTGTGGCAGGTCTCCGTAAGGATATTCCAGGTTCGTTTTTACAACAGTTCTATTTGGGGTTAAAAATGGTTCATTTTCATCAAATTCGTCATCAATTAAAACACTCCCCAATCCCTCGCGATAAATTGCTTTTCGTTCTTTAAACCCATATACATTCGCTATGGCATACTTCTTATCTATATCAACCTCATCAGTCGCCAATCTTACATTAGGTACATCATGATCTGTTTTGTCAGTGTATTCAAGACTTCTATGTCCCAGAAAAATAGATGAGCTCATATTTTTTGCAGAAAATCCAGAAATGATTTCAAGCTTAGGATAATTCAGAATAACTACACCACAAATCCCTACAAATACAATAAGAAATACTATCCTAATAATTTTTTTAAATCGCTTCATATATAAAAGGGTTAAATCCATCTAAAAATAAACAATCCTACTTAGAAAACGCATATATAATAATTGGTATTAGTATTTTTGCAAAAACAAATTGCTATGCTAGATGTACAGAAGATACGACAAGATTTTCCAATACTTTCCAGACAGGTAAATGGAAAGCCTTTGGTGTATTTTGATAACGCTGCCACTTCTCAAACACCACAAGTGGTTATCGATGCTATTGTTGATTATTATAGCAACTATAATGCTAATATTCACCGTGGAGTTCATACTTTATCCCAGGAAGCGACAGATGCTTATGAGATTGCTCGTAAAAAAATACAAACACATTTTAATGCAAAACATACTCATGAGATTATTCTAACTTCTGGTACAACACACAGTATCAACATTATAGCAACTGGTTTTACTAATCTTCTTTCTAAAGGAGACGAAATTATTGTATCTGCTTTAGAACATCACTCTAATATTGTACCCTGGCAAATGCTTTGTGAACGAACCGGCGCTGTTCTTAAAGTAATTCCTATGAATGAAGAAGGAGAATTAGTAATGGATGTATACAATCAATTGATTTCTGACAAAACCAAACTTGTTTTCACTAATCATATTTCTAACGCTTTAGGAACAATAAATCCTATTGAAGAAATCATTAAAAAAGCACATGACGTAGGTGCGGCTGTATTGATCGATGGAGCACAATCTTGTCCCCATATCAAACCAGATGTTCTAGCGCTGGATGTAGATTTTTATGTTGCTTCTGCTCATAAACTTTGTGGACCAACCGGTGTAGGTTTATTATATGGAAAAGAAGAGTGGCTCAACAAGCTCCCTCCTTATCAAGGAGGCGGTGAGATGATAGACCAGGTGACCTTCGAGAAGACTACATACGCAGGACTTCCTCATAAATTTGAAGCTGGAACTCCAAATATCTGTGGCGGAATTGCATTTGGTGTAGCACTAGATTATATGAATAGTATTGGGTTTGAAAATATTGCAGCCTATGAAGAAGAATTATTGCACTACGGAACTCAAAAATTATTAGAAATCCAAGGATTAAAAATCTATGGAACATCCAAAAATAAAACATCTGTAATCTCTTTTAATCTAGAAAATATTCATCCTTATGATGTTGGTTCTATAGTTGACAAATTAGGAATTGCTGTTCGTACAGGACATCACTGTGCGCAACCTATTATGGATTTTTACAAAATCCCAGGAACAATAAGAGCCTCATTTTCATTCTATAACACCAAAGAAGAAATTGATGCTTTGGTAGAAGCTGTCAAGAAAGCCCAAATAATGCTTTCTTAAAAACAGCCTTGTTTAAAAATATAGAGGGTCTTGGGAATCAAATGTTATCTCGCTAAAAAAACAATAAACTATAGCTGTACTACGTTTTAAATTCTATAATTTAACCTACCCCAATGCCTATGAAACCTAATTTTCTTTTTCTAAAGTACTGTGTGTTTTTATTTTCAATAGTTCTTTTAGCCTCATGTAGTAGTGATGATTCTACAGAGACAGCAACTATTATTAACCCTCTTGATAATCCTTTTGATGGAATTCCTGCAGGAAACCCAAACGGAAATTCTCCTATCCCAGCTGAAGCATCCTTAGAAGATGTCTCTAATCCCACTACTATAGTTGGTGATGGTACTCCCGAAAGCTGTACAGGTCAGGTTTTTATTGATGCTGTGACCAAAGGAGGAAAAATCGTTTTTAATTGTGGCCCTGACCCTGTTACTATAACATTAAATCAACCTGCTAAAGTGTTTAACAATACAAGTCAAGAGATTGTTATTGATGGAGGAGGCTTAATTACTCTAAGTGGGAATAATCAGACTAGAATTCTGTACATGAATACTTGTGATCAAAATCAGGTATGGACTACAGATCACTGTCAAAATCAGGATCATCCCAGACTTACGGTTCAGAACATCACATTTGCCAATGGAAATTCTACCAATGAAACAGAATATGATGGAGGAGGTGCTATCTGGGTTCGTGGAGGGCGTTTTAAAGCTGTAAACTGTAGGTTCTTTAATAACACTTGTGCTTCTGTTGGACCAGATGTAGGAGGAGGAGCAATTAGAGTCTTTAGCCAATATAATAACCTACCTGTATTTATTGTTAACAGTACTTTTGGCGGAAAAGAAGGTTTTGGAAACTCTGGATCAAATGGCGGTGCAATTAGTAGTATTGGTGTCTCATGGACTATCATCAATAGTCTTTTTTCTCATAATTCTGCTATTGGAAATGGAGGAAACCCTAGCCAATCCGGAACACCCGGAGGAGGAAGTGGAGGAGCAATATACAATGATGGAAATACCATGACTCTCACGCTTCTTGGTTCTCATATAGAGGCAAATCAAGTTAATGATTTTGGTGCCGCTATATTTTTTGTTTCCAATGATCATTCTGGTAATGTTATCATCAATGAATCTACTATTCAAAATAATATTGGAGGTTCTTGGTATCCCTCTTATCCAGGAATTTCTGCACATGCAGATACCGATATAAGTGTTACAAATTCTACTATCACAGAATAAGAACACTATTCTTATACAATCTATTATACCATAAGGCAACATTAAATAATGTTGCCTTTATAATTTAACATTTTTGAATTACCATACTGTTAAACACCTATAATTTTTGTTAAAGATTAAAACAAACTATGTTTTTTTCTCGTTTTATGAGTAAATTGATGTAATGCCTTATAGTATTCTGATAAACAAATAATTATGATGCATAAAGTTCAAAATATAGTAGTTCTAATGATGCTTTTTATTCTTTTTGAGAGTTGTATAAATTCTAAGAAAGAAAACAAAGAAGAAGATCATCAAGAAAAAATAGAAACTCCTGATCAAACCCAAAATGAAACCATTACGAGATGCAGTACAATGGAGGTACTCGAGAAACATATGGTTAGAACTCCTGGGTTACGATCTAAAATGGAAGCTATTGAAAAACAATGCGAAGCCTTTATTAAACTTCGAAAGACAGGTCGAGTCAACGTTACTGATACAATAGCTATACCAGCTATAGTTCATGTTATTTACAATACAGAAGATGAAAATATAAGCGAAGAACAGATTCGCTCTCAAATCGATGTACTTAACAAGGATTTTACCAAAACCAATACCGATATATCGCAAGTACCAGAAGAATTTGCAGAAATAGCCTCTACAGTTAATATTCATTTTTCATTAGATAGTATTATAAGAGTCTCTTCAACAAGGCCTTCATGGGGTACCGATGATCAAATGAAATTTTCTTCAAATGGTGGTTCTGATGTAATCACTCCAGAAACACATCTTAATATATGGGTCTGTGCTATTGGAGGAGGTATATTGGGATATGCACAATTCCCCGGGGATAGTGCATCAACCGATGGTATTGTAATTTCGCCACAATTTTTTGGAACTAAAGGGTTTGTTTCACCTCCTTTTGACCAGGGAAGAACAACAACTCATGAAGTAGGACACTGGCTTAATTTAAGGCATATCTGGGGAGACGGAAACTGTACTCAAGATGACTTTGTTGAAGATACTCCTGCATCCGATGGCCCAAATTTTGGATGTCCGGTATATCCATCTGTCCGTTGTAACTCAAATGATATCACGATGAATTATATGGACTATACAGATGATGCGTGTATGTATATGTTTACAGAAGGTCAAAAAGATAGAATGAGAGCCGTTTTTGCAGAAGGAGGACCAAGAGAAAGTTTTGTAAAACCCTCTGTTGTTAATTAAATATCTAATTTGGTATTTTTAAATAAAAAAAGAATTTATATGAGTAAGTTCATGTTCTTTTTAAGCACCTTTTTTTTGTTTTCTTCATGCCAGGAAACGAAACGGGTATATATTGGCAGTACTTTGGTTGACTGTATAGGGGTAGCACCTCAAAAATGCATGTTATATAAAGAAAGTCTTGCCGATGAGTGGACTTATTTTTATGATGCTATTGATGGTTTTAAATATGAAGAAGGATATGATTATGAAATCGAAGTAAAAGTATCTAAAATAGAAAAACCTCCTGTCGATGGTTCTTCATTACAGTATACTTTTGTTAAAATGATATCAAAAGAAAAAAATCCAACTATAGCCCATAACGTGCCGGTAAAAACTATACCAAATCAAGGTGTTATCATTACAAACATTGAATATCAAGCACACTCAAGAGGTTCATTTTTTCAAGTCAAAATTAATAAAGATCGCATTGAGAAAACTTCAGATAGAACCTTAAAAAATAGTGCTTCAAAAAATTGCTCAAAAGAAGATTGGAATACTATTCTTTCCCTTCTGGAAACTATAAATATCGATCAGATTAATACGTTAAGCTCACCAACGGAAAAACGATTTGTAGATGGTGCACTACAAGCTCAACTAAAGATTATCTCTTCAACCAGGGCATATACTTCTAATAGCTTTGATCATGGCAGTCCTCCCAAAGAAATACAACAATTAGTTAATACTATACTATCATTGGCAGAAAGTATTGAATAGCAACAATTCTTGTCGTACTTTTGTTGAAAATTTGCAAGAATGACGATACAAGAAATTCAGGAAGAGATTGTGGATGAGTTCGGTATGTTTGAGGACTGGATGCAACGATATGAATACATGATCGAGCTGGGAAAATCACTTCCTCTTATTGAGGAAAAATACAAAACCGAAAATAATATCATTAAAGGATGTCAAAGTAAAGTATGGGTACATGCCGAAATGAAAGATGATAAAGTCGAATTCACTGCTGATAGTGATGCTATCATAACCAAAGGTATTATCGCCATACTAATTCGTGTTTTTTCTGGTCAGCATCCCTCTGCTATTATTAATGCAGATACAGATTTTATTGACGAAATTGGCTTAAAAGAACATTTGTCGCCAACACGAGCAAACGGTTTGGTAAGTATGATTAAGCAATTAAAAATGTATGCTATTGCATATCAAACACAACTAAATTAATCCTTTTTTGTCAGGCTTAGCCTGTCGAAGTCGACTAAAAAATAATGAAAATGAGCGAAATCACTATAGATACTAATGAACTAGGAGAAAAAATTGTAAGAGTACTAAAAACAATTTATGATCCAGAAATTCCTGTTGACATATATGAATTAGGACTAATTTATGATGTCTTTGTTAATGAAGATCATGATGTAAAAATCCTTATGACGCTTACATCTCCCAACTGTCCGGTTGCAGAATCTCTTCCTCAGGAAATACAGGAGAAAGTAAAATCTCTAGATGCGGTCAATGATGTAGAAATGGAATTAACTTTTGATCCACCGTGGTCTCAAGATCTTATGAGTGAAGAAGCAAAATTAGAATTAGGAATGCTTTGATTTGATTTTACGTAACTTTCTAAAATAGGAAAATGAGTCCTGAACACTATAATAAATTAGAAAGAATGTATCTACAAGCTAACATTAACACCGAATTGTATGATACTACCAAAGTCAAAATTTCTGAAGAAATAGCTCAAATAGAACTAGAAATTTCAGAACAATACTTCCATGCTCTGGGAGCTATACATGGATCTGTCTATTTTAAATTACTTGATGATGCTGCTTTTTTTGCTGTAAATTCGATTGTAACAGATGTTTTTGTTCTTACGACTTCGTTTAACATTAATTTGGTGAGACCTGTCAACAAAGGAATTATTACAGCTATAGGAAAAGTAAAATTTAAGTCTAGAGGTCTATTTGTTGCAGAATCTATATTATACAATGAAGATGGAAAAGAAATTGCATTTGGAACTGGAAATTTTGCAAAAAGCAAAATAGAATTATCAGAAAAAATAGGATATCAATAGCCCTATAAAAGAACAAAAAAATAATGCGATGGCTGAAGAGAAGATTGTAAATAGAGTTGCCAATAACAAAAACCTAATCACCTTTGATTTAGAAGATTACTATCCTGAAGGTAATCGAATACTTTTTGATATTAAAGATTGGCTTTTTGAAGGTCTACTTTTAAGAGAAAAAGAGTTTAGAAAACATATTGCAGAACATGATTGGAGTCAATACCAAGATACTTATGTTGCACTCTCATGTTCTACAGATGCAATTATACCTGGTTGGGCTTATCTGCTTTTGACTAGTGCTGTACTACCTTTTGCAAAAAAAGTTGTTGTTGGGTCTTTAGAGAATCTTGAAACCATACTTTATAATGAAATTATAAATACTCTTGATTTTTCAGAATATCAAGATAAACTTCTTATCATAAAAGGCTGTGCCAATAAACCTGTTCCTCAAGGCGCATATATTTCTTTAATACAAAAATTACAGCCTATTGCTAAAAGCATAATGTATGGAGAAGCATGTTCATCTGTTCCTCTCTACAAAAGGAAATAAGTCTTTTTATCTGTTAATTTAGTCTTTTATCGAAAAGTACTGGTAAGATATCTTTAACTCATGGCAAAAATCGTTACTTAAAATATATTTGCCAACATAAATTTTTATCCAGATTATTTATTTTGGTTAAGCCACCCCTCTTGACTAAAGTGATCATCTGATCAAAAATCTTAAAACTATCTTATCACATGAAAAAAACATTTTTAACAGTCGTACTATGTATTAGTGCTACAATGCTATTTGCACAAGAGGAAGAAAAAAAAGACGATGCTCCAAAAGATGGCTGGACCAAAAGCGGAAACATTAGTTTTTTGTTTAATCAATCTGCTTTTAATGCAGAATGGCTTGGAGGAGGTACCTCTAACATTGCAGGAAATTTATCTTTGTCCTATGATTTTAATTATCGTAAAGGAGACCTAACCTGGGATAATAAGGTCCTTGCAGATTATGGTCTAACAAAAATAAAAGACCAGGAATTTACCCGTAAAACCAATGATCGATTCGAATTTAACTCTTTGGTAGGTAAACAAATTAAAGAATCATTATGGTATTACTCTTTTTTCTTAAACTTTAGAACACAATTTGCTCCTGGATATGTATTTGGAGAAGAACCTGTACTGGATGCAACTACCGGAGATGTTATTGGTACAAGAGAAACCAGAACAGAAACAACACATATTTTCTCTCCTGCTTATTTACAATTAGGCCCTGGTATGTTATGGAAAAAAAGTGACAACCTAAAGGTAAATATCGCTCCTGCAACAGCTA
The DNA here is from genome assembly GCF_947494415.1 of Aquimarina algiphila. Classification (NCBI taxonomy): domain Bacteria; kingdom Pseudomonadati; phylum Bacteroidota; class Flavobacteriia; order Flavobacteriales; family Flavobacteriaceae; genus Aquimarina; species Aquimarina algiphila. The sequence continues at coordinate 92,676 of NZ_CANLVC010000012.1, forward strand.
GATTCATTTTTGTTGATGGGGATTTTACTGATGTAGGGAATGATCAAGCAGCAATTGATGCATTTAATGATGCCGGAGGATATTTTGGAGTTGACGCCAATGACTCTTTTCGTTTTGAGTTTGGAGCTGCACTTAATGGGTATGCTAAATTTGAAATTATGAAAAATGTATCAATGGAGAATATTTTAAATCTATATTCTAATTATCTTGAAGATCCACAAAATGTTGATATTGATTATACTGCAAATATTGTAATGACGATCAACAAGTATTTGTCGACAAACTTAACTTTTCAAGCCATCTATGATGATAATGCCATTGGAGCATTTCAGATTAGAGAGGTATTCGGACTGGGTGTAAATTACGGTTTCTAAAAATAAGAAACGATACAAATAAAAAAGTGCTTTTCTAGTATACTAGAAAAGCGCTTTTTCTTTATTCAAAAGGATAATTTCATATGGAACTCATACTCATCTTCCCCAATTATTTTAAACCCATTTCGTTCATATAAATATTTTGCTGGATTTTGTTTTAATACTTTTAATGTTAGATTCTTATGAGAAGTTTCAGCCTTTATGGCCAAATCTTTAATTAAGCGCTTTGCTATTCCTTGACCTTGATATTTAGGTAACACCTGTATTTGTAATATTTCTATTGTTTTTTCCGTTTCTATACACTTCAATAAACCAGCCATCTCAGTTGATTTTAAAATCAGGTAAGCACTATCGTAATGAAAGTTTATTCTAGATAAATGTTCTTCGTCAGACAAATAGATTCCGGCTTTTTCTAAATGTTCTACCATGGTCAATTTTCTCAAGTGAAGAAGAAAGTTTTTATCTTTCTCTTTTGCTTTTACTAATTTTAATTCTTTCATAAAAGATCGTATTACCAAACGAATATACTTCTATTCCTTAAAAAGCAAGAGCGAGGATAACAAAAGTACCTCGCTCCATTTCAATATATTATTTGTTTAGCGGTTTATTTTGAACGATCCTCTGCAGCAGGGATTCTTCTTTTAGGCTTTTTATCATTTTCTTTTAGCGTTTTCATAACCTCTCCTATTGCACTATCAAGCTGCACATCCATACCCTGAGCATCTTTACCTGGATCTTCTGGAATATGAATATCTGGTTCTACACCATGTCCTTCTGCAAACCATGTACCATCGGGATTATACATTCTAAAAGTTGGTACGGTGACATAGCCTCCGTCGATTAATTCTGGTGCTCCCGAAATCCCGATCAACCCTCCCCAGGTTCTTGTGCCAATAAGTGGTCCTATTTTTCTTTTCTTGAAATAATCAGGAAAAGCATCTCCTCCACTACCACTCCATCCATTGATAAGCATTGCTTTAGGTCCATAATGTCCTCTTGGGGGCCATGCCCAATCATTACCTTCTCTTACCTTATAATAGCTTAGTAATGGCCTGTTTAAAAGCTCTACAAATCGATCAGGAATTTGACCTCCATTATTAAATCTTTCATCGATAATTAATCCATCTTTATGATGTTGTGCATAGAACATTCTAACCAATTCTTCTTGTCCGTCTATTCCTGTACTAGGAACATAAATATAGCCTATTCGTCCTCCTGATTTTTCCTCAACATATTTTCGTTTTTTCTCGATCCAGGCAAGGTTTCTAAGCCTTGCTTCGCTTTTTATAGGACGAACAAGATAACGCTTAGCATTCTTGCCATCTGGTGTTTTACTAACCTCAATCTCTACGGTTTCATCTGCTTTTCCTTCTAATGCAACAAAAGGATCTGCATAATCTGTTAGTGCTATTCCGTTAACACGTAACACATAATCACCTTCCTCTACTATAACTCCAGGTTTTTTAAGTGGAGATTTTACCTCTGTATCCCAGGGAGCAGGTTCAATGATCTTTTTTATTCTGTATTTACCCTGATCCATTTCCCAGTCAACACCCAGATATCCAGTAGTTTTATTTGGGCTTCTTTTTACATCTCCACCACCTCTGTATGTATGGGAAGCATTCAATTCTGCAATTAGCGCGCCTGTTATTTTATTCAGATCATTTCGACTTGCTGCATATTCAATCAAAGGTTCATACTTTCTTTTCATCGCATTCCAATCCAGTCCGTGTAAGTTTTTATCGTAGAAAAAATCTCTTTCCAATCGCCATATATCTGTAAAGATTTGTTTCCATTCTTCTTTTGGGTTTACCGTCATTTCCATCTTAGAGGTATCTATTTTGTCCTCTAGTGACTGATCTTTAGCTACCTCTATGACACCCATTTTTCCTTCACTGGATACTAATATGTTATTTCTATCAAACGAGAGTTCGTAATCTTCTACATTCTCCATAATGGTCTTCTCCTCATCCTCTTTAAAATCATAATACTTTAATACAGATTTTTCTTCTTTAGATCCAGTTCGGGGATGTTTTAAGAAAATGATTTTATCTTCTGCCGCACTTATTCTTCCCGTATTTCCTAATTCTACCGGTAAGATTATCATTCTTGATTCTATTCCTTCAAAATCTATAACTACTGGTTTTTTATCTTTATCATCATCCTTCTCTTCTGTCTTCTTCTTTTTATCCTTGTTTCCTTCTTTTTTATTTTCTTCTTCCTGTATGGCAACCTCATCATTTTTAAGTTCGATAGGGTGTATCGCATCTTTGGTAAGTGGTATAATTCCTATTTTGGTTGCATTAGGATAGGTCCAGCTATTATCAAAATCACTATATACAGGGTCAAATACACGGTCTGTTGTACAATAGATATAGTTGTCGTCTGCAGAAAAAACAGGATTACTATCGTTATAAAAAGCAGAAGTTATAACATGTTTTTCCTTTTTTTCTACAGCATATATAACAATATGCTGATTTCCGTTTTCATGAGAATTTGCATAAGTCACGTATTGACTATCACTGGACCAGCTTACTGAGAATTCTGACAACCCTCCTTGAAATAATTGATTTTCCTGATCTATAGCCTCAATTGTTTTATTAGTAACGTTGGCTAACTTTATATGCATTTCCTGATCTATAAAAATCAGTTTTTTGCTATCTGGAGACCAGAATAACTGGTACCTAAAACCAGGACCTTGAGTGGCTATTTGTTTTTCTGAATTAGTTTTTAGGTCTCTGATCATTAACTCATATTCACCTGTTTTATCACTCCAATATGCAATGTATCTTCCGTCTGGAGACCAACTAGGATATCGCTCTGCAACACCACTGGTGCGTGTTAGGTTTTTGGTAACTCCATCTTTTCTTGGCACCGAAAAGATATCACCTCTAGCAGCTACAACGATCCTGTTACCATCAGGAGCAATTCGTATATTTTGTATGTATTTTTCTGCTTTTTTTACCTGAGGTTTTAATGCTGTAAAATCTCCAATAGCACTTATTGATATTTCTTTTGTCGCTTTTGTTGTTACGTCGAGAAGAAATAATTTACCTCCGGCTTCAAAAACGATTTCGGTTTTTCCTATTGAAGGTCTCTCGATATCAAATTCATCAAAAAAAGTGACTTGCTCATGTTGTTTTGATTGTAGATTATATTTCCAAATATTGAACTTTTTAGAAGCATCCTTATCCGAAAGATAATAGAGATCATCATTATTCCACATTGGTAATTCATCATTACTATCATTCTTAGTAATGTTTTCAGAAGTCAACGTTTTAAGATTAAAAAGATAAATATCAGAAGCCATTCCTCCTCGATATCGTTTCCAATTTCTGCTAAGCCTGGACTTATCAGTCATAGCAACAAGTTCTCCATTGGTATGTATATCCAATTCTTCAACTTTGCTTATAGGCATTGATATTGGTAATCCTCCTTGAATTGATATCTTGAATGCTTTAGCAAATCGCTGTTTTCCACTCTTCATTCTCGAAGTGTATATTAAAAACTTACCATCTTTGGTCCAACCTTTAATGTTGTCTGGCATTCCGTGAGTAGTTACTCGTTTTGGAATGCCTCCTGTGACAGGAATGGTATAGATGTCGGTATTACCATCATAGTTGGCGTTAAATGCAATAGTTTTACCGTCTGGAGAAAATTTCCCCATAGTTTCTCTTCCTTCTTTTGTAGTTAAGCGATGAGCTGTACCTCCTTGCTTAGTAACAATCCATAGATCATCAGCATATGTAAAACATATATGAATCCCAGATACATCTGGGTATTGTATCATTTTTGCAGGTAGCTGGCTATAGTTTACGTTTGAGAATAAGCATAATATGATAAATAATGCAATACTCTTCATGAGATTTTTCATAATATGAACGTTTTTGTGATTGATATGTGTTATTTGTTTAGACCTATAATTACTTAAAATGTTACATCAAATGAACTGATTATTAACTTGTTCTATTTGCCTGTCACAAGATCAAAAATATCCCAAAACATCTTCTCATTTTATAATATTTTGACACATTAACCTACCGTTAACGTTAATAGAGTGTACAATTACCAAATAATAAGGGGTTGATTTGTTAATGTTAATAGATAAGTGAACCAAGATAAATATTCTGGTATGACGTTAACATAAAAGCAATTTTCTATGGATTTTTTAATGAATATTTTTGATTTGAAAAAGCTTGGGACATACCGTATATTTGCACCAGCCCCTGCAATAGAAGAGCAAATGAGAGGATTTTTTTTAACTGTTTCAATTCTTTTTTTAATAACAGATACTTCTGGCCAGGAAAAAGAAAAAACAAAACGTCTGGACTCCATCCAGGTGGACTTAAAACGATCTCTGGATAGTATTTTAAAAAACACCACAAACGACCTGAATATCATTGTTTTAAAGCAAAAACTAAAAGAAATTACTCCTAAAAAACCAAAAGAAGAACATATTGGATGGAAAAATAAGGCAAACTTCTCTTTACTTTTTAATCAATCTGCCTTTAATTTTGATTGGCAGGGAGGAGGAACATCTAATATCGCTGGAAATGTTGCCTTAACCTATGAATTCAATTATAAGAAAAATAGCTTGACCTGGGACAACAAAATGATTTCGGACTATGGTCTTACTTTTTTAAGAGGAGAAGATTTTCCTAGAAAAACGAATGATAGGATAGAATTTAACTCAAGGCTTGGACAAAGAATTGGAAAAGGCTTTTGGAATTATTCGTTGTTTATTAATTTCAGATCTCAATTTGATAAAGGATATCGATTTACAAAAGATCCTGATACCGATGAAACTATTCGTATCGAAGAAACCCACTTCTTTTCTCCAGCATTTATACAAGTTGGTCCCGGTATATTATGGAAAAAAAGTGATAATCTAAATGTAAATATTGCTCCCGTGACATCTCGTATGATATTTGTGGATAAAGAATTTACTAATGTTGAAGGGTACGAAGATGGGGATTATTTTGGTGTTGATGGAGGTGAAAGTTCTCGTTTTGAATTTGGTGGTTCTTTAGCCGCTTATGCCAAATTTAAAATGTTGAAAAACGTAACTATGGAACAGCTTCTCAATCTCTACTCTAATTATATAGAAGATCCAGAAAACGTTGATTTGGATTATACTTTAAATCTTAATTTACAAGTCAATAAATACATCACCGGAAGTTTTGTCTTTCAATCCATTTATGATGATAATGCGGCCAGTGGATTTCAGATTCGAGAAGTAATTGGATTAGGTCTTAAATATGAATTTTAGACGTGTGCCATTTACATTTTGAATGTACCGAATAAAATACTCTTTCACAGTACGTTCAAAATATAACTGATATTATTCTTCCATAATCTCTGGATACAAAAAGTTATTATACGGGAAACGGGTGACATGAATATCTCTTACTTCTTTATATACCCGATTTCTAAAATCATCTATATTTTCTTTATGTATTGCAGAAATAAATAAAGCATTATCTCCTATTCTACTCATCCAAGTTTGTTTCCATTCTTCCAAAGTATAATGTGCTTTGGTTCTTTCGGTAGTTAGGTCATCATCATCTATCGTTTGATGTTGATAAGAATCGATTTTATTAAAAACCATGATAGTGGCCTTATCTCTGCAATCAATCTCACCAAGTATCTTATTCACAGATTCTATATGGTCTTCAAATTGAGGGTGAGAGATATCTACTACATGAAGTAATAAATCGGCTTCTCTAACTTCGTCTAAGGTACTTTTAAAACTTTCCACAAGTTGGGTTGGTAGCTTTCTTATAAACCCAACAGTATCACTAAGTAAAAATGGAAGGTTCCCGATAACTACTTTTCTAACCGTAGTATCTAATGTGGCAAACAATTTATTTTCTGCAAATACTTTACTTTTGGCTATAACATTCATCAAAGTAGATTTACCAACGTTGGTATATCCTACTAAAGCAACTCGAACCAATTTACCACGGTTTCCTCTTTGTGTAGCCATCTGTTTATCAATAGTTACTAATTTCTTTTTAAGTAAAGAAATTCTATCTCTAACAATCCTTCTATCAGTTTCTATTTCTGTTTCTCCAGGACCACGCATTCCAATACCTCCTCGTTGTCTTTCTAAGTGAGTCCATAGACCCGTAAGCCTGGGAAGTAAATATTGATATTGTGCCAACTCAACCTGAGTTCTTGCATAGCTTGTCTGTGCACGTTGTGCAAAAATATCAAGAATCAAGTTTGTTCGATCAATGATTTTGGCTTTCAGAATACGCTCTATATTGCGTAATTGACCTGGCGATAATTCATCATCAAAAACTACAGTTCCAATTTCATGCTGCTCAACATAAGCCTTTACATCTTCCATTTTACCACTACCTATAAAGGTTTTGGAATTGGGCATATCCATTTTTTGGGTAAATCGTTTTACCACTTCACCTCCGGCAGTATAGGTAAGAAATTCTAATTCATCCAAAAATTCTTCAAGCTTTTCCTCATCTTGGTTTTTGGTTACAATTCCTATTAAAACCGTTTTTTCGTATGCTATTTCCTTCCTTTCTAACATTAGCTACCTTATCTTCTATATCTTAATTTATTATATTGTGCTTTTAATCAAGTGTACAAAAGTACAATAATAATATACTCAGAAGTCTACAATCCAAAAGGTTTCTTAGAAAATTAAATCCTATGGCCAATACATATTATTTCAATAAAAAATCTACAAATCATTATACCGTAGCATTTTATAATCTTGAAAACTTATTTGATACTAAAGATGATCCACATACTCTGGATGAAGATTTCTTGCCAGATTCTGAAAAACAGTGGAATCGAAGTCGATATGAAAAAAAAATATTTAAACTTGGAACTGCTATTTCCAACATCGGATTTTCTAAAACGAGAAAAGCTCCTATCCTTGTTGGCGTAGCCGAAGTTGAAAATAAAAGTGTTCTCGAAGACCTGGTTAACTCTAAACATTTAAAAGGAAAAAACTACGGTATTGTTCATTATGATTCTCCCGATGAACGAGGTATTGATGTAGGTTTACTATATCAAAAACAATATTTTGAAGTTACTAATTCTGAAAGTGTTCAGGTTTTGGTTGACAATGAAAATGGGATGAGAGATTATACTCGAGATATTTTATGGATTACAGGAAATTTAAATAATGAACAGATTCATGTTTTAATAAATCATTGGCCCTCGCGAAGAGATGGTGCCGAAACTACTGCTTATAAACGAATCGTTGCTGCCGAAAGAAATCGTGAAATTATTGATCAGATCACTGCTGAGGATCCTAATGCAAAAATCATTATTATGGGAGATTTTAATGATGACCCATCTAGTCAAAGTGTAAAAAATCACTTGGTACAACATGATCTTTTTAATCCCATGGAGCAACTCCTTACTCGATATAGCGGTAGTACCAATTATAGGAATCAGTGGAATTTATTTGATCAAATTATTTTCAGTCATAATTTCCATAAATATGAAAAAGGAAAACACAGCTTCTCTGATGCAGCCATATTCGATGATGATTTTCTAAAAATCTATAAAGGCCGATATAAAGGAAACCCTTTTAGAACTTATATTGGACGAAAATACATAGGTGGATATAGTGATCATTTTCCTGTGTATATAAAACTAAGGCTCAACTAAAATTATAAAACAGGGGATTTTAACCCGCTGAAAATAGCCGAAAAAGAGTGTTAATATCATTCTAAATTATAATAGCCAAATTGTTTAAAAACGAGACACCTTGATCAAAATTGATCAAGGTGTCTTGATTATATAAAAAGGATTCTGTACTCCTTTCTACAAAATAATTTCATTGGTTTAAAACAAAATGTTTTTTTAGCATCAATTTCTAATTATTCTCAATGTCTTTTCTCTTTGCTCATAATTAATTTTAACAAAATACATCCCAGACTCAAGATTGGCCGTATTTAATTCTACCTCTTTTGAGTTGGATTGAACTTGAATAGTTTTTAATACTACTCCAGAAATGTTTATTAAACTAACGCTAGTACCTGTCAATATATCCTCTCCTTTAATGACTAGTTTATCCTGAACGGGATTATTAAATGTTTCTACACTAAAGGCTGTCAATGGTAGTGTGCCCTCACAATTAGGAGCAGCGGTCTCTTTACTAAAATAAATAGTAAAACCTCCTGTTTTAGAAACTAACACAAAATTACCTGTATCTACCGTTGTCCAATACGCACCATCCAATCCTGTAAATCCAGAATCTGTAATTGTAATTGATGGTTTCGTAGTATTAAAGTTTTGTGTGATTTTTGGTAAGAGATTAATATACCAATCGGGAATACCGTTATTGGTACCTAAAGAAAACTGGTATAATCCGTTATTCGCAAGATCCCAATTTATAGTAAAATTAGTAGCGTTATCTAGATTTGGGCCTCCATTACCTATAACATATATATTCTCGAATGCAGAATTAATAGCCGGTAACGCCTCAGTAGTTGGTGTTCCAAAAGCACAACTCACACCACCATTGCCATCGGTAACATTAATCGTTGTGGTCTTTGTTCCAGTTTTACTTCCATCACTTACTGTTAATATTACAGTATACTTTCCAACAGTAATATATTCATGTACTACAGTTATACCTGATCCGGTATTTCCATCTCCAAAATCCCAAGTATAGGTTAATGTATCTCCATTTGCATCTGAAGATGCAGAAGCATCAAAACTTACTGTCACAGGTGCAATGCCTAAAGTTGGTGTAGCTGTAAAATCAGCCACTGGTGCTATATTGTTATCAGATACTACAATATCTTGAGTAACAGGAACAGAAGTATTTGTACCATCACTCACCGTTAGGCTTACTGTATATGTTTTGATCTCTGTAAATGTTACTTTTGGAGTAGCTAATGTTGATGTTTCACCATTCCCGAAATCCCAGGCATAGGTAATTGAATCTCCATTTGGATCTGAAGAAGAAGTGCCATCAAAAGACACCTCTAATGGAGCAACACCCATTTCTGGAGTAGCTGTAAATGAAGCTATTGGTTCTTGTGATGGTTCTCCGCCACAATTTGGTGGTGTGCTAAATTGCATTTTGGTATCAAAATCTGTATTTGTATTGATCACAATATCTTTCAATATTAATTCTTCTCCTACAGACGATGTGATTCGTAACTGCATTGGAGATTCAATACCTGCTGGTTCTATAAAAAAGTTAAATAACTTACGTTCTACATTAACCCATGCATTATCTTTAAGATATTCCATTTTTGATACTGCATGTTTGAGATCACGAAACTGAATTGCAGTCCAATATTTTGTAGATCCTGATTTAAAATTAACTTTAATTGTTTTACTAGCTGCTAATGGACATGGAACGAATTTCCAGGTAATAGGTACTCGTCCATCTATTGGATTTGCAACTTCAGAAAATGCCTGCTGTGTTAAATCTACATCACCTGGTTTACATTCTGGACAACGATCTACAACTTTTACAATAGTTTTGCCGAGAGAACCGGTTATCTCTAGACAAGCTCCACAAGCATTACTACCATCATAATCTGTATTGTTTAATGCACAATGCATAAAATCATCTGCTGCTACTGGAAGCGAGCAATTTCCTCCTTCGCTTCCTGCTACACCTCCATAAAAAGTAGCTTCTCCAGATTTTATACTGTCATTACATTGCGCCACGCAATTTACATAGCATGATACATATGCTATAATAATTAAAAATTTAAGTTTCATAGTTAAGGTTTTAAAAGTGGGTTAATATCCTCTTAGGTTATTATAAAATATCCTATACCTTATACAACTATAAAACTGTATTCATATTTTACTTTAAGAATTCAATCCATACAATTAAACAATAATATATATTATCCTTGCTCAAAAATTTAACCTTCCTTCGCCTATGATTCCGGTAGAAAAAGTATCCCAGCAAAGATCACAAGTATTGTCCAACCAAACCTCGGCCTCTGAGACTATATCAGAAGCTCCTACAGCAAATTGTACCTGATCTGAGTCCAATATTATCAAATAGTATCTTTTTAGGTACCACCCATCTTGACCTTGTAGTTGAATAAATGCATTTCTTAATTCAACCCACGCTACATCTTCTTTAGGTAAATTAGTTTTTATAAGATAATAATCCCATCCGCCTTCTCGATCATCTCCTTCGTTATCCAAAATAACATTGATGTCGTAGTACTCTCCTTTATTGGTATTAAAACCTACATGAGCTTTCACTTTGCCACCAGTATCATTATCTTTTTTTGTCCCGGTATAGTTCCATATCCTGTACAACAATTCTGTACCCGAACCTTTATTATCACTCTTATTATTGGTTAAATACACCGCTACGGCTTCATTAAATTTTGTAGACGCTTGTTCCTCGCTTACATCTCCATCAAAGCTCATATGTAATAACGGACTTATTGTTTCTAATTCAGCTTCATCTATAATTTTATCACTGTTTCCTGTTGTGCTCATAAAACCTGCCTGGTCATTTGTATTTATAAACTCTGTAACCCCGTCGGGTTGTTCGCATGATACAATAAGCAAAACACCTAAACTAATCCAAACCATCTTTTTAAAACCCCCAAGCTTTTTCATTTATTCTGTGTATTTAATTCATAATATTTTCTGGATATGAATTAGTGTAAAACATGTTCCCCAACACGATAACTAAACTCCATACAAAAATCTACCTTATAAATATAAATTATTGATAATCAAATACAAAGGGTATAAAATCCTATTTCACCAGGGTGGTTTTACCCTTTTTAAAAACGTCTTTTTCGCCCTTTACTTTTTATTCTTCATTTGGCTTAATGTCTTCTATATGTTTAAATCTCTAGGTTTCAGATAAATTCAATAACAGAAAAATTACTTGTTAAAGTTTTTTTAACATAGTAAGAATGATCAAATCGATCTAATGCCATACCTTGCGTAACGCAAAAAATCACACAAACAAACTAATAGTCATGAAATTAAAATTACTTTTAATTCCATTTGTCATCTCTTGTTTTTTAGGGGCTCAAAATGGATTTACGCAGTCTGTATTTATTAATGAAATTCACTACGATAATGCAAGTACAGACGTAGAAGAAGCAATAGAAATCGCAGGGGTTGCAGGAACAGATCTTTCTGGTTGGAGCATTGTTTTGTATAATGGATCAAACAATTCTGTTTACAATACAATATCAATTTCTGGAATACTTCCTGACCAACAAAATGGTTTTGGAACCTTAGTAGAAATTCTTCCTGTGAATGGATTACAAAATGGTTCTCCTGACGGGATCGCCTTAGTAGATAATAATAATGCTGTAATTCAGTTTCTAAGTTATGAAGGCGTTATAACAGCAGTTGACGGTCCTGCAGCTGGGGTAACAAGTACAGATATTGGAGTATCAGAATCTAGTAGTACAAGTGTAGGTGCTTCTTTACAATTATCAGGAGCCGGTACAGTAGCATCAGAATTTATTTGGGAAACTACACCTACAAACACTTATGGAGCAGTAAACACAAATCAAACTTTTGGAACACCAGTTATCGTTCCTGTAATTAATGAGTTTTTATTTAACCATACAGGATCAGATACAGACGAATTTGTAGAGATATTGGCTGGATCAGAAACTGATCTAAGTGAATATTGGATATTAGAAATTGAAGGAGATAGTAATGCTTCTGGAACTATAGATGAGGTAATACAACTTGGGACTACCGATGTTAATGGATACTTCACTACTCCATTTGGCAGTAATACTTATGAAAACGGAACTGTAGCGCTACTTCTGGTAAAAAACTTCACAGGAAGCTTAGGACAAGATCTTGATACCAATGATGATGGTATTTTGGATATTACACCTTGGGAAGAACGTATAGATGACATCGGAGTTAATGATGGTGGTGCATCAGATCTTAATTATGCTACCGTTACATTATTGCAATCTTTTGATGGAAATTCATTTACTGTTGGTGGGGCTTCAAGGTTTCCAAACGGTCAAGATACCGATGTTGTAACTGAATGGACTAGAAATGATTTTGATGGGAGTGGACTACCTAGTTTTCCAACAGCTATTGCAGAACCGGGAGAAGCCGTTAACACTCCTAATCGCGAAAACGTTGTTATTGACAATGTTGATCCAACCGTATTAGTAATCAACGAAATTGACGCGGATACAGATGGATCTGACGTTCTGGAATTTGTTGAATTGTTTGACGGCGGAGCAGGAAATACTTCTTTGGACGGGCATATATTAGTATTCTTTAACGGTTCTAATAACCAAAGTTATGCTACCTATGACTTAACTGGTTCTACAACCAATGCTAATGGATATTTTGTTATCGGAAATGCTGATGTTGCCAATGTAAGTATAACATTTCCTGGTAATGGATTACAAAATGGAGCTGATGCGGTAGCGTTGTATAAGACAGAAGCTACTAATTTTCCTAACGGAAGTGCCGTAACTACTGAAAACTTAATTGATGCTATTGTATATGACACTAACGATAGTGATGATATAGAATTATTGGTCTTATTAAATACTGGAGAACCTCAGGTAAATGAGGATGAAAAAGGAGATAAGGATTTTCAATCTTTACAACGTTTTCCTAATGGAACGGGAGGATTAAGAAATACAACTTCATATACACAAGCTATTCCTACTCCAGGAGCAGCTAATACAAATGCAACAGAGGTTGTCAATCTTATTATTAACGAATTGGATGCAGATACTCAAGGTTCAGATGCATTGGAGTTTGTAGAATTATATGATGGTGGAACAGGAAATACTTCTCTTGACGGGTATGTATTGGTAAATTATAATGGAAGTAACAATACAAGTTATAATGCTATCGATCTGGATGGATTCTCTACAAATGCCGAAGGATATTTTGTAATTGGAAATGCAGATGTTGCCAATGTTGGACTAGTGGTACCAGGAAATTCTTTCCAAAACGGTGCTGATGCTGTAGTCTTATATTTTGGTGACGCTACCAGCTTTCCTAACGGAACAGCAGTTACCACAGAAAATATCATCGATGCCATTGTGTATGATACAGATGATAATGACGATGCAGAGTTGTTAGTATTACTAAATGCAGATCAACCACAAGTTAATGAGAACGCAAATGGAAGTAAAGATGGTGAATCCCTGCAGAGAGTACCCAACGGACAAGGAGGCGCTCGTAATACAGATTCTTATGTAGCAAAAGCTCCTACACCAGGTACTGATAATGATGGTGTTATTGTAACACCAGGTGAACCTGTAACTATTGCTGAAGCCAGAGCACTGGCAGAAGGCACTCCTGTAACTATTGCCGGAGTATTAACGGTTACCGATAGTTTTAATGGCCCTGCATTTATACAAGATGCTACAGGTGGTATTGCCGTTTTTGATGATCTGGTACAAGCAGACGCTAACATAAAAGTTGGAGATTCTGTTACAATAACAGGGGTCAGAGCTGCTTTTAATGATCAGATTCAGATCAGTTCTGTAGCAGAAGTAGTAAATAACGGTCTTCCGCAGAATCCTATTACCCCTTTAGACATTACGCTTACAGAACTTGCAAACCATCCAGGTGAACTTGTTCGTGTTCTTAATACCACCTTTCCAAATCCAGGTGATCTTTTGTTTGGAAACGCTAACTTCACGCTTACCGATGCTAGCGGAAATGGAGAATTACGTATCGACAATGACGTAGCTTCTGTGGTAGGAAAAGCACAGCCTGCTACTTGTTCAGAAATCACAGGAGTAGTGGGACGTTTTAGAGAATTCTTCCAATTGTTACCAAGGCAAGAATCTGATATTCCTTGTGCAGTAGAATTTATTCCACCTGGAGACACCGTAGGTTTCCCAAAAGAAGACACTTTTGATGTTGTAACATGGAATATCGAGTGGTTTGGTGATGAAAATAACTCACCAGTAGGCCAAAACCCTATGTCTGATGCTATCCAAAGAGATAGTACTGCTACTGTGTTAAGAAAATTAAATGCTGACGTATACGCAGTAGAAGAGATTGCTGATGACGCCTTGTTTGGTGAATTGGTAGCACAATTACCTGGTTATGATTATATTCTGTCTGATGCCGTCTCTGGGCCTGGCTCTGGTAGAGTATCTCAAAAAGTTGGGTTTATTTATAATACTGAAACTGTTTCTGTAGTAAAAACCAGAGCAATGTTTACTTCTATTCATCCATTATATAATGGTGGAGATGACTCTGCTTTGGTCAACTATCCAGATGAAACATCACGTTTTTATGCAAGCGGAAGGTTACCATTCTTAATGACAGCAGATGTTACTATTAATGGAGTAACAGAGCGTATAGATTTAATAGCATTACACGCCAGAGCAAACAATAGTAGTGATCCGCAAAATAGATATGATATGCGTAAGTATGATGTCGAAGTACTAAAAGATTCATTAGATGTAAATTTTGCTAATAATAAAGTTATTCTTCTGGGAGACTATAATGACGACGTAGATGAGACCGTAGCAGATATTCCATCCACTATTTCTAGTTTTCAGGAATACGTTGACGATACTGCTAATTATACCATTGTCTCTTCTGCATTAAGCGAAGCTGGATTTCGTTCTTTTATTTCAAGAGATAATATGATTGATCATATTGCTATCACCAATGAACTCGATGATGCGTATATACAAAATTCTGTAACTGTTCATTATGAAGTATATGATAATGATTATGCGTTTACCACTTCAGACCATTTACCTGTTTCTGCACGATTCTTACTAGAACCTGAATTTGTTGACAATGAATGTTCTGTTGGATCAGTTATCGCATTTGATCAAGGACCAAGAAAAGATGGAAGAAGAATATCTTATTTTAGAAGCAGACCTGAGCGTGTTATAGGAAATCCAAGAGAACGAAGATTTATTAATTTTGTAAGCTTAGGATTTGGTGGATCCATCACCGTAGAATTAAACAATGAGATTTTTGACAACAAAGATACTAATGAATTTGCGGTATTCGAATCTACAGGATTCTTTGATAATATTCCTTGTAACTATTATCCTGAGTCTGCAGAAGTCTTTGCTTCACAAGATGGTGTAAACTTCGTTTCTTTGGGAACGACATGTCAGGACGGAGAATTTGATCTTGCAACTGGTAATTTACGTTCTGCTAAATTTATTAAAGTTGTGGATATTAGTAATCGAGCTATTTTTCCTTGGTTTGCAGATGGATATGATCTAGATGCAATCGTATGTCTTGAAAACGGAGAACGTATTGCTGGTAAAAATGCAGTTGCTTATGCAGATAACCCAACAGCTATGGAAAGTGAAATGTTTAATGAAGAGTTTGGTATAGAAGAAGCAGAAGTAGCTGTCTCTCCTAACCCTGTTCTGGATCAATTATCTATAGAATTTAGTACATCAATTACTAAAGGAGATGTAGATATTATGATTACAGATGTAACCGGTAAAACGGTATATAACCAATCCGTTAGACTTAATAATGGACAGTCTAAAGTCTCTGTAAATATGAGTGATTATCCTAAAGGATTTTATGTGGTACGTGCTTCAAATGTAAACGGAACTCTTAATGTCACTAAAAAGATTATTAAAAAATAATTGAATTCATCTTTTAAAAATTGATGAAATATAAAATAAAAACCCTGCGAAAAAACTTCGCAGGGTTTTTTGTTTATTAAAGTTTTCCACTTTTAATATTGTAAATAAAGATTATAATTAAACTACTAAAACAATCCAAAGATCTTTTTTCTCTTAGCTGTATTAGGTCTATTAAGATCAAGAATGTCGGTTACTTTATGTTTATCAAATCCATCAAACAAACTATCTACTCCTTTTTTCATCTTAAGCGCTACTTCTTCTGTATACAATGGTATTAATGCAAAAAAGTTTACTGTTTTATTCTCTAGTTCCAAAGACATAAACTCCTCTCCTAGTGCAATCGAAGGAAGTAATAGCATGGTATTTAATCCTGTATTTTCTGTAAATGGTGCTGGAGGATCCCCATTAGGTATTGTATGTCCGAAACCTAACCAGGTATCATATTCATGAGGAAATCTTGCTAAAAATTTAAGCCAGTATATCGGCCAATAGTTACTATCATCTTCAAAATCTTCTTGTGATATTTTCCATTCCTCGGGTAAGCATATGCATAATTCTGCATATGCAGCATTGTCTACCCCTTCTGGTGTATTCATTGCTTTATCACTCATCCCCGAAGTAATTAAAGTATGAAATGGTTTTTCTTCTGTAGGTTGTACCCAATGTACATCTATATGAACCTTATCAGAGATAATTTCATGAAAAACCATATGTATCGGTCCGATATACTTTTCTATATGATTTGATATATCTTCAATAGTATCATCATCTCCAAATGCTGGCTCGAATTCTTTAGGGGTTTTATTCTCATATCTGTAGATCGGAGAACCTGATTCTGATTTTTCCATTCTTAGTTAACTTTTAATAATTGAACAAATGTATCACCGAGCATTAACTCTCCCATTTCTCTGGGAGATTTCTCGTTTTTATTTTTAGTGTCTATGTCTGCTCCAGTCTTTAATAGCAATTCTACAATATTATAGTCTCCTTTGGCATTAAAGATAGCTGTCCAAATAGGAGGATTACCATAATTGTCTTTACTATTTATATCAGCTCCGTGCTCTACTAGAGTTGAAGCAATTTCTATATTTTTATTTTGAGCCGCAAAATGTAAAGCTGTATATCCTATTTTATCCTGAAAATTAATATCTGCCTCCTTATCAATCAATAATTTTAAAATCTCAACATTTCCTTTTGCCGCTGCATTAATAAGCAACGTCCTTTTATACGTATCAAAGCAATCTACACCAAACTCGTTTATCAAATTTGTTATTCCTTGAATATCATTATCCTTAATATAATGATCTAAGTATTCAAGTTCTGGTGCAACTTTTATAGGCCTTCCTCCTTTTCCCATTTAACAATTGTGTTATAAATTGTACTTCTCTGCAAATTGTTTAACCTTCTTTTCTGGTCCAAACATAAATTGTGCTGTTTGATCCCCTGTATCTATAAAGACAAATCGTTCTTTATTCCCTGCATCATCCAAAACTTTATTAAGAAGTTGTAATACGACTTCCATATCATACCAATCACCTATATCCTCTGGCGTGGCAATATATATCTTATCATTTGCTATGAGTGTAATTTTATAATCAAGTGCATCATTCACAAAAGGTTTTTCAGACACATCCATCCAAACCATGGCATCTTTAAATTTTCCTCTAGCATTTTTGAAAAAATTGGTAATTAAAACATCATAATCTACAGGAATAAAACCAGTCTCTGTATCAAACCAAAGGAAAATACCTGAATTCATTAGAAAGCTATAAGTATACCCTGGATCCTCCATATAATCTTCAGACTCAGCATACTTTTTTGCTTTATCAAATGTCTTTTTTTCGAATGCATGATCTACAATTCCCATTTTATAAAGATCTTCAGCCATATCTTGCATGGTCACGGTAGTTAAGAAATGTGCTTTTTTGATTCTTTGTGCTAAATTTTTGTTTTTCATTGTCTTATCAAGCACATCCAAATACGAAGAACCTCCAATTTCATATAAGATTCTTGCGATTTCATCAATTTCAAATTTCTTAAAGTCCTCTTTCGCTTCAAAATGTGAAATTATATCCATAACAATATCTTCATCTTTGGTAGCTTCATACATTAAAACTGCATTTTGAAGTACTATGCTAAACTTTTCGGGATCTTTAAGGTATGTATAGAATAAAGGCTTGTGTTTTTCTCCTTCTAATTGAATTAATGTCCCAAAAGCTTGTTCTTCTGATATCCCTTTCTCTAAAAGTTCTCTCGCAAAAGGAACAGCACGATTGTCTCCCGATTCTAAAAGAATAGTTGTTAAATCAATTGCTGGATTTGAAGAAGACCACGAGTCCTTCATCTTATTAAAATTCTCTTGGCTAATGAGTTTTTGTCTATAAATATCAAAACATAAGTCAATTGCTGTTTTTTTGACATTCTCATTTCCATTTTCTACAAACCCTTCAACTCCAGACATAAGCCAATCTTCCTCATTTAGATCAAATTTTCTACTTAGAATCTTATTTTTTAAGTACCCAAGTGTCTTAAAACTAGAACCTTCTTGTCCTAGCCAATATATAAGTCGTTGTATATCTTTTGATTTTCCTGAAAATAAATGTTCCTCAAATTTCTTTACATAACCGGGTAATTTCATAATGCCTGCCAGCTGTATAACAGATTTTTCATCTTCTAGAGTATCAATATTATCCAAAATGATTTTTATAAGTTCAGGTTCTACCATCTTATATTCTGGAGTGTCGTAGGTGGTACCTAATTCATAATAAAGACTTCGTTT
This sequence comes from Aquimarina algiphila, assembly GCF_947494415.1. Classification (NCBI taxonomy): domain Bacteria; kingdom Pseudomonadati; phylum Bacteroidota; class Flavobacteriia; order Flavobacteriales; family Flavobacteriaceae; genus Aquimarina; species Aquimarina algiphila. Next base: position 111,398 of record NZ_CANLVC010000012.1, read on the forward strand.
TGCTTTTGCATCTCCTTTTTGTAAAATTTCAATTAATTGAGGTATTACTGTTTTATCTCCTTTTTTATATCGCCCAGCAAAGTCTTTCTCAAAAATCTTCTGTTCTTCTTCTTGTTTTTGTTGAATATTTTTAGAAATTCTTAATTTTTCCTTCTCTACTTCTTTAGCATTAGATATAATCTTAATTTCTTTTGTATCTCCTCCATATTTTGCGCGATCTTCATTTTTCTTTTCCTGTTCATATAAAAGCTTCATTTCCTCTTCAAAGGACCGATTCTTTTCTTGTTTTTTACATGATGTGATAGCTAGTACACAAATACTTAAGAACACTAGTTTTCTATAATTCATAATGCTATGGAAGTTTTTAATAAAACTAAACAAAAATATTTTTCTTACTTACCGCTAACCTTAATATTATCAATATGATATCGTGTTGTAGCTCTTGGGTCCCCTCCTATGTATCTAAAACCTATTCTAACGACACCCTCAACACAAGATAGACGTATTGGTCCAGCTGAACCAAAATTGCCAAAAGCATTTAGAGGGCCTCTTGGTACTGTTGCGTCGAGTTTTGTCCATATTGTGGTTACTGGATCCCCTGTAAAATTATTAGTAGCAAAAACCTCCATAATGTTACCATTATCATATCCAGCTTGTATATCAAAATTTAAGAATTCGTTTGTTGATATGTCCAGATTAATATCTGGTGTAATGAGCCATACCTCGTATAGACTTTCTTTGGATCTAAATCCTGTTATCTGTGCATATTGATTGTTATCAAAATCTCCTATTTCATAATCCAACTTTCCATTATTTGTATTGATATTAATCCATCCAGAATTTACCAGATCTTTAATTTTAAGATCTGTAAAATCCTCTTCAAATAACACCGTAGTACTTTCTGAATCAATTGTACATTCTAAAACAGTTGGGTCACACCTCGTTTCTGTATCAAAAACTAATCCCATTGGATTATTAAGTACTAGATTATACCTGTTTCCTAAAAAATTCTTGGTTAAGATTCCTTCAAAACTCCCTTGACCTGATGGTAAGGTAAGACCTTTAAAGTCTGAAAATGTACTCGTGCTCAATACTGTTGTTCTTCCTGTTATACAGCTTTCGACGATACGTTCACCATCAAATTTGTCATTAGTTTCTGCTGCAAACGTAAAGGCATTATCTTTTAGAACGAGGTTTTTGTTAAACTGAATGTTACCAATTTTAATATACAGATTAAGCAATTTATCTGTAAAATCTTCTAAAGTAATTTCTAAAGGTATAATTGTTGCTATTTCTGCAGACCTAATAACAACTTTGTCTATAGAAAATGACGGAATCGCACTAATATCATTTCCTTCTGAAACTCCTAAAGTTGGAATCCCATTTTTGATACCCAGAGATAAACCATCCAATTTAATATAAACTTTACGGCCAAACTCATAGGTTGTAAATAATGGATTATCATCAATTAATACCCGTACGCCAGAAGATGGATTCGTGTGCGTATCCTGAAGTACTAATTCTTTAAAAAAATTACTGGCTTTGTCACTTGACACCACATAGCCTTCTATTATATTGTTTGTGTTTTCAAAAACGACTTTGGCATTTTCTCCTTCTTTTTCTAATTCCTGACCAAGAACTCCTAGTATCGCATCAATGGTAACTATAGTTCCTTCAATTTGGGGTTCATCAACTACCAATTCTGGAGTTTTAAACTCCTCTTCTGATGAACAAGTAGTAAAAATACAAGTCGAAATAAGGACGATAAAAATTTTCTTTATGTTGGTTATATACATTTTTAGATGTTTTTGTTAGCATGAAATTATTATTTACTCAATTATATGGATAGACCTCACAGGTCTTTAAGACCTGTGAGGTCTGGTTTTAAAATCTTACATATACGTTTAAATAGTACGAGGTTCCGTATCCAAAGAAATATTTAGAACCAAAAACGGGTGTATTGCGCTGAGATTCTTCTAGTGCTAATCGATAATTTGCATTTCTGGCTTGTTCAAATCCTCCTGTTCTATATTCCTGATTCAGAATATTATTAATCGATGCAAAAAAACCTATATAATACTTCTTGATTCTCCAGGATTTACCTCCAATCACATTTACTAGGAAGTAATCCTCAAATTGCTCCTGTTCTAAAAGAGTTTGAGCAATAGTTTCATCATAATTATTGAATGGCAAACCATCTGTATCCTGATAAAAATTTGAAGTTCTTGCAAAAGGGCTAATGTTTATATATGCATTAGAAAAATAATTCGTTGTCGCTCCAAACCACCAAAAATCGGGATCACGATATTCAAAACCCAATTGAGCCGCACGCTGTGGGCCTCCTGCAATATGATATCCTTCTAAAAAAGATTTTCCAAAATCCCGTGTTCCCTGAACTTCCAAAAAGGCATCACTCGTGCTGGTTAAAATCAAATCCGGGTTATTAACATATGTATAGCTTCCTAATGCAGCCGCACCTTTAAGTTTTATTGAAGGTGTGATTTGGTATTCGACCCCTAACTCACCTCCTATATGAAGCTTGTCAATATCAGTAAGAATCTCTTGCACAAAACCAACATTAGATCCAGATATCGCTTCAGTAAAAAAGAAAGAAATATTAGTTGCATCCTGTATACCTGTATAATATCCTGTTACTTTGGCTTTGATTTTTGGAGAACGAAATATATAACTTGCATCTGCAGATTGAATTTTTTCACTTTCCTGAGTTCCTCCAATCAATGTTGCTATAGTATTATTATTTTGTCTTGCATTCGCAAACGCATTACGAATTGTGGGCGCTTTATTAAAATATGCACCCTGAAACGTAATGAAATTATGTCCATTGATAGCAAAAGTTCCTCCTCCTTTTACTCCATAATTTGTAAAATCTATGGGTTCACTTTTTCCAAAAGATGCATTTCCCGGAAAATATCCATTTTCAAATATCCCATTTCTTTGATAAGATGTCTTTGAAACTGTACCTCCTAAAAAGAAATCTATTCTATTAAATTTGAATTGCCCTTGAATAAACCCATCAAGTATTGAAGCATCAATCTCATAGTTATAATCATAACGGTCACCGACTCCAACAATACGATTAGGGTTACGCAAATCACTTTGTGCTCTATTTACTAATTCCTGAGAAGTCAATCCGCTTGTTGATAAAGCAAATACATCTACATCCAAAAACCCTACTCCACCTAAAAGATCGGTTACCTCAGCAAAATTTTGACTTTTTAAACTTCTATAATTAATCACAGAGTTTAACGTGATATTTGAGCTGAGTTTACTGTTTACTATAACATTACTACTAAGTTGCATATCTTTGGTTTTATCCTCGTATAAAATATACGTAGCATTACCTCCTTGTTGTGTGTTTTGTTGATTGGTTCGAATTAAATCATCCCAAAGTAACTGACCACGATCAATTAAGTTTTGTTGTGCTAAAAAAGCATTTTGATAATCCAATGGACTAGGGTTTGGATTTTTCAAAAAAGAACTAGGTAAATTATCTGGATGCACTGGATTTGTGTCTGCACTCCTTCCTCCTCCGATATAAGTTTGTTGTCCATTTGGTCCTTGTATTAAATCACTCCCTCCATTATCAATTCTACTGTTTCCTATACTACCTGTTTGAAACGCAATATTTGTATTTATTAAGGTATTCGGAGTGATATTCCAATAATGGTTAAGCATCACAATAGGTTCTTCAATTTTTCGCTCCCTGGAGTTTCTTAATTTTCCATCTTGATATCCCCAATTAGGGTTATATGTATTTCCTTTTAGATTAAATACTTCTTCTGTAATTGCAGTCGATCTCCCTCTGCGATTTGGAGTATAAAACCCAGTTAGATTAAGGCTATGTGTTTTCCCTAGTTTTTTTTCAATTGAAATAAAGAATGAGTTTGCATCATATAATGTACCATCAACAAAACCTTCATTACCAAACCTTCTGGCTAGTGATACAGAAAAAGCCCATCCATTGGTCATCACACCAGAATTATACGTTCCCATTATTCTCCCTAGATACGTACGATTAGAGGAGGCATAAGAGATTCTTCCTCCCTTACGATATTTGGAAGCACGCATAATGATATTGGAAGTTCCTGAAAGACCTCCGAAAGTATAGTCGTTTTCTGAAATCCCTTGAGAAAACTCACGATTACGTTGCACATCATTTAATCCTCCCCAGTTACTCCACTGTGGTCTTCCATTAAAGAGTTTATTCATTTCTATGCCATTGATTAAAACCTTTCCGTTCTCATTTCCTAAACCTCTTGGGCGAAAAAATGTCGAACTAAAATCAAAAGCAGCCGCATTAAGAAATACATCTCTAGTAGACCGAAGTAAAGCTGCTGCATTAAAGGAGATGTCATTGTCTTCATCCAATTCATTATCAGAAAGGCTAATAGTTCCTATTTGCAGTTGCTCATCATTAAAATCATATTGTAAATCTATGTCACCCAGGTCCAGGGCTTTATTTTCATTAATAATAATAGGAAAACGCTTGGTTATAAATCCTTTTTTTGAAATGACAAGTATTTCCTCTCCTAAAGGAAGTACCACATGACCAAAATCAAACTCACCATTAGCATTTGTTAGTATAGAAACATTTGATTCTACAATTTCTATAGATACTTTTTCAAGACCTTTTCCTGATATTGCATCTATGATCTTTCCTTTTAACTCTGTTTGTTGAGCTTGTAAAAAAGAAATGCTACAAAAAATGATCAATACAATCTGTTTTGGATTAAAAAAGTGATACACCATAAATCTTGTTTGTGTTAATTAATGGCAATTATAAAATATCCCAGTTTCATTTTTCGACACTGGAAAAAATAATATTTGCATCTGATTTCTAACTCTAAAACAATTTTATGATCTTAAGAAGCACCACCATATTTTTGATTTTTTTATTATCCTCATCTCTTTTTTCACAGGAAAAGAAGGAGTATAAGATTCATACCATTGCATTTTACAATTTGGAAAATCTTTTTGACCCTGAAGATGACCCAATAACATTTGATGATGATAGAACTCCAAATGGAAAGGACCATTGGACATATCAAATTTATAACCAGAAGGTTAAAAACATGGCAACTACAATTTCTGAGTTGGGTATAACCATAACAAAAAATGCTCCTGCTATTTTGGGTGTCGCCGAAATAGAAAATAGAAAGGTTTTAGAAGACCTTGTTAATGATTCTAGTCTGATAGCTAAAGACTATGGCATTGTTCATTTTGATTCTCCTGACCGAAGGGGTATTGATGTTGCTTTATTATATCAAAAAAGGTTATTTAAACCTAAAAACACTAGTACTCACGAACTCATACTTTATGACACAAACACCAATAAACGAGTATATACAAGGGATCAATTGCTGGTAAGTGGGTATCTTGATGGTGATCTAATTCATATTATTGTAAATCATTGGCCCTCAAGAAGGGGTGGTGAAGCCAGGAGTCAATACAAAAGAAAAAAAGCGGCAGTATTAAATAAAAAAATAATGGATTCATTATTTGCTATTGACCCCTACGCAAAAATTATTACCATGGGTGATCTTAATGATAATCCTAATAATGTAAGTGTTAAAAAGGTTCTAGGAGCAAAACAGCATAAAAAAGAGGTTTTTTTAAAAGAAGTATACAATCCAATGTATGCTATGGCCAAAAAGGGGATGGGTTCTCTAGCCTGGGGAGATCGATGGAATTTATTTGATCAAATTATTGTTTCTGCAAGCCTCTTATTCACAGACTATTCTAGTTATCGATATTATAAAGCGGGTATATTTAATCCAGAATATTTAGTTACTTCTAAAGGTAAGTATAAAGGATATCCATTTCGTAGTTTTGCTGGTGGTTCTTATACAGGTGGATATAGTGACCATTTTCCTGTTTATGTATATCTCATCAAACAAAAAAAGGGATCAAAATGATCCCTTTTTTCTAAAAACATATTTCTTAAATTCAGTTTGCCCCGATTTGAGCACATGCAGCATTAAATTGTTCATCAAAAGTCGAGCCATCTGGAATATCCTGAGCTGCGCCTCCTTCTACACTAAAAGTTCCGTCTCCGTTATCACAAACTTCAATACTTACTGGCCCATTCGAACATGTTCTGCAATTTCCATTTCCATCATCATCACTACCACATGCAGTAAGGCTTAGTACAAGGATACATACTGCAACATACATAAGATTTTTCATAATTTTGGTATTAGGTTAAATTCTGATCACGAATATAGAAGCAAGAATGTTGATTAACAAATATTTAAGTTTAAAAAAAGAGACCCAAAAAGGTCTCTTTTATATATATTATTTAATCTTCTCTACGAAGTAAGTAAGCATTACTCACAATCAGAAAGTTCTATATATCTGCTATATGGAATCCCGGTGTCTTTATCTTCAGTATCTTCATCGCCATCAACAATAAAAGCATTTCCATTTTCACCTCTACATATCGTCTGTGTTATTCCGCTGTTAGTACAACTTAAACATGTTCTCCCAGAAAAGGTACAATCACCTATTCTTTTTAATTCTTCCTCTAAAGCTTCTTTTGCCTCATCATCGGCAAAACAACCATTAATTACTACAGTTTCTAATGCCGTCCTATAAGCATTACAAACATCTGTAGACGTTTGATTTTCGCCATATGCCACTGCAGCCTCTGATAAGGCTACATTTGCTTCGCCACAATCTACATCGTCATCACTCCCACATGCTGCAAATCCAAGGGTAAGGACATATGCAACAGCATACATAAGTTTTCTCATCTTACTTTTTAGTTTTAGGTTAAGTAGCTTCAAAAGTAAGAAAATTAAACCGGATTCTACAAAAAGCCTATATAACAGGGTTTTATAAAGAGATATCTTTCACGTTTTGAAAGACAGTATATTAGAGCGGGATATCAAAAATCAATATTTTTATTTTACTACTTCTATATCAATAGGTTTACCTATATATGCTAAAAAACTACCATCTTCTACTCTCTCTATTTCTTCACTGTGCGATGATATAATTCTAATATTTTTAACGTTATCTTTAATGAATAAAGGGATAATTTCTGGGTCTTCTTTGGTTAGTTCTATGATGACCTTGTAATGATTTTTATCTTTGATTTGTATTTCCTGAATTCCAGGATATTTTTCGGCAAGCTCAATAAGTTTATAATAATCATCTGTATGAGAAAATAATCCCTCCTGAGGGTTATTTTTTGGGTCTTTCATCTCTTCTGTAGTAATTAATCTAAATGATCCATGTTCCCCAAATTGGTCTCTAAATTTATCTATTGCATATTTATTAATATCACTATTTCCGGTAAGTGCCATAAGATATCCTATGTCATTTAATTCGATGTTATCCTTAAGTTGATCTCCATAAATATTTCCTTCCACTGCTTCTAGACCAAGATCTTTTGCTTTCTTTATATTATCCCTATTGCTATCTACCAATACTACATGACGATTATTTTTTTTGATATATACTGCAATAAGTCTAGAAACTTTGGAGGCGCCAATGATTAGAATCCCATCTGATTTTTTAAGAAAAACCCCAACTAATTTAGCAAAAAGACGTGCTGTTGTAGCATTAAGTAAAACGGTTCCAAGTACGATCATAAATACTAAAGGAGTAATATACTCTGCTCCTGGCACACCTACTTTATACAGTTTTAACCCGAATAATGAAGCAATCCCCGCAGCAACAATACCTCTTGGACCTACCCAACTAATAAAAAGTTTCTCTTTGATTTTGAGTCCCGAATTTATTGAACTTAGAAATACTCCCAATGGCCTAACCAGAAAAACGACAATGATAAAAAGTAAACCTGCTTCCCAGTTATATATTAGTTGTAAATCTTCAATATTAATATTTGCAGACAAAAGAATAAATAATATTGAAATTAAAAGAACACTAAGTGATTCTTTAAAATATAAAATCTCATCTATATGAGGAAGATTAATGTTTCCCAGCACCATTCCCATGACTACCACAGAAAGTAGTCCCGATTCGTGAGCAAAAACATCAGACAATACAAATACACCTAATACTGTGGCTAATGTAACTACATTTAACAAATAATGAGGAACAATCTTCCTTTTTAGAGAAAAAGCAAGTCCGTGTGCAAAAGTAAAACCAAAGGTAAAACCAAATAATACTATTTTACCAAATTCTATTAATGCTGTAAACGTAAATTCTTCGCCTCCTCCTACTCTGATAAACTCAAAAACTAAAACTGCTACTAAGGCCCCTATAGGATCAATTAAAATCCCTTCCCATTTCAGTACAGCAGATACATCTTTCTTAAGAGGTATATTTCTTAAAATTGGTGTTATAACAGTAGGACCTGTTACAATAATTAATGAAGAAAATAAGAATGAAATGGGCCACGAAAGTTCAAAAATAAAGTGTGCAGCTAATCCTGCTCCAAAAAATGTAACGACCACAGCAACTGTAATTAATTTTATAATCACTGGCCCTACATTAAAAATTTCACTTCTCCTAAGGGTAAGCCCACCTTCAAAAAGAATAATACTTATAGCGAGAGACACAAAATAAAACAAGCTTTCTCCAGGAAACAAACCTTTAGTACCATTCCAGATTGGTTGTATCAGTTTGGTCCCATCACTTGTATATAACGTGGCAAAAGGACCTACCAAAAGTCCGATTAAAATCAACGGTAAAATTGCTGGGATTTTAAATTTCCAAGCCACCCATTGTGCCAAAATCCCTAAAATAATTATTCCTGCTAGTTCTAACATGATTTGTCTTTACCCAAATATATACAAGAAAGATCATTATTTTTTAAAACACAGTAGAAATAAATGCTATTTTCAGGTTTCAAAAATTAAGTCTATATTCTACCCCACTTAAAATTTAAAAATTTAAAAACGGTCTTGAACGAATTATTCAATCATAAATTTAATACTATTCTTATTGGCGTAGCCTTTTCTCCTAATCTAAAAAACAATATTTTTGAAGCCATGCGGATCGTCGATTTTTTTGATTCAAAATTGATTATAGTCCATGTAGGAGAGAAAACACAAGAAAAAGAAAAAAAAATTAAAGAATTAATTTCAGGGTTTTCTGAAGATGATGAAAAAGTAACTATTATTTGGAAACAAGGTGATCCTGTAACCGTTATTATTGATACTGCCACACAACATAAAGCAAATCTTATTATGCTTGGGGCTATCCCTAGAGAGGATTTTCTTAAATTCTACATAGGATCAATTGCTCGAAAAATTACAAGAAATGCTCATTGCTCTGTACTCTTAATTATAAAACCTTCAGAAGATTTGAGGCCTTGTAATCACATTGTGGTCAATGGTCTTAAGGATAAAAAAACAAAGCAAACCATCATTGATTCTTTTGAAGTTGCACAAAATTTGGGTGCACAAAAACTCACAATCATAGAAGAAATTTCTCATCAAGAAGTTAAAATCGTAGTAGAAGATGACCAATCTTTACTTAAAGACACGCTAATAAAAGAACAATTAGCAAAAAAAGAAGATATTAGAGTACAGCATATTCTTAATGATGTACCTGAAGATATTAAAAGTGGTATTTTAATTAAAACGCAATCCATTTTTGGAAAGAGAGGATATTCTATTGGGCATTATGCAAAAGTCGTTGCGGCAGATTTACTCATTATGAACGCTCCAGATAGAACTACGTTTTTGGACCGTATTTTTATTCATGATATCGAACATATTCTATCAGAATTACCAACAGATGTTCTAATAATGAGATAAATGGAAAAGACGAACACTACAACATCTGGTTTTATATCGCAGTTGCCAAAAAACATCTTTTCTGGTTTTGTGGTTTCATTAATTGCTCTGCCTTTGGGATTAGGTTTGGCATTAGCTTCAGAAGCGCCTCCTATTTCTGGAATAATTGCAGCTGTTGCCGGAGGGATTATTGTAAGTATTTTTGGAGGTTCTAATGTTACCATAACGGGCCCGGGGAATGGATTAGTGGTTGTTTTGCTTGGCGCTATTACCACCCTTGCAAATGGTGATGTCTTTCAAGGGTATCTTTTTACTTTAGCCGCTATTATTTGTTCTGGTGCATTAATGATTATAATAGGTCAATTACGATTAGGCATTTTAAGTGATTATTTTCCTTCTTCTGCTATACAGGGTATGTTAGCAGCCATAGGAATAAGTATTTTCGCAAAACAGTTTCATGTTATGCTTGCTAATACAAGTATAAAAGGTGATACCATTTCCTTATTGGCTAGTATTCCAGATAGTATTTTAGTGCTCTTCAACCCAGAATACCGAGCTGTTGCTATTGCAGCACTGGTTGGAATTATAAGCTTTCTTATAATGGTTTTTTATGGCAAGATCAGGAACAAATATTTTCAATTAGTTCCTGCACCTATGTGGATTGTTCTTTTGGCCATTGGTTTAAGTTATTATTATGAAATTTTTTCTAGTCAGCCTTATCCCATAGATACTTCACTTTTGGTTCAGATGCCTGATGACGTTTTTTCTAATTTTCCTTCTCCTGATTTCTCTTTGCTTTTTGACTTAAAATTTATAAGTGTAGTACTTGCCATTACATTAATATCAAGTATTGAATCATTATTGAGTATAAAAGCTGTAGATAAGTTAGATACGGTAAAAAGAAGATCTAATGTAAATAAAGATCTAACAGCATTAGGGATTGCATCAATTGTTAGTGGTTTTATTGGTGGTCTCAATGTAGTTACAGTAATTGCCAGAAGCTCTGTCAATGTGAACAATGGAGGGACAAACAGAACTTCAAATTTCTTCCATTCTATTTTCCTGATTCTATTTGTCGTTTTGTTTCAGGATCAACTTAGAAGAATCCCACTTACAGCATTAGCAGCAATTTTAGTCTACACAGGTTATAAACTAGCCGCTCCCAGAAACCTGAAAGATGTGGCAAAAATAGGTAAAGAACAGCTTCTTATTTTCTTTGCCACTATTATAGCTACAATAACTACCAATCTAATCACAGGAATTCTAATCGGAATTTTAGCAACTATTATCATACATTTTATTTTAAATAAAAGTGTTATGTTTTTTGCCAGAAACCTTTTTAAGCCTAATGTACTTATGTTTAAAGAAGAAATCAATGGTAATTATTTTGTGAGTGTTAAGAATTTTTCAAACTTTATGAATTATTCACAACTAAAAAGAAGACTTGATACCATCCCTGAGACTCAAGATGCAATTATAGATTTTTCGCTTTGTGATTTTGTAGACTATACAGTACAGGAAAGCTTAATAGGATATCAAGAAACTTTTAAACGAAAAGGAGGGTCTTTTGAAATTACTGGACTTGATATTCACGGCACTTCTTCAGAACATCCTCTCGCAGTAAGAAGTTTAATTCCTTTCTCTAAAAAAATTAAAATCAGCGCAACATCTAATTTTACCAAAAGACAAGTTGATCTACAACATATTGCATCTAATTTTTCTTGGCAGTATGATCCAAAAAAAAATATTGATATTTCTAGTGTACAAGATTTTGTGTTTTTTAAAACCAAAAAAATCAACTATATAAACAATTCTATTTACGACACTCAGTCAATTTTCAAAATTTCAGACATTGAGTTTTCTGAAGGAGAGTTTATCGCCAGAACACTTGTCAGAACAACTGTTTTAACTATAAACTTGAAAGTTGAGATTCCTAAATTTACACTTGACAAAGAAGGTTTGTTAGAATTTGTATATAAATTTGCTGGTTTCAAAGACATTAACATACAGGGGCGTCCTGATTTTTCTAAACGATTTTATCTTTTGGGAGAACATCCCGAGCAAATTAGATCATTTTTTAAAGATGAACTAGTCCTGTTTTTTGAAAGTAACCCGTATTATCATATAGAATGTAACGGTATTTATTTATTAGTAATGCGAAAAGAACGCCTGGCAAGTATTAAAGAGATTAAAGCACTTCTAGACTATGGAACTCGTTTAGAAAAAGTTATATCTAGTATACAATCTAACGAAATAGTGTTAAAAAGTCCAAAAATTAAATCCTGATCCTTATCATTTTTTCTATTTTGCAAAGATTTTTAGTTGATTATGAACTTATACCCAATAAAAGCAGGAAATTTTAAACTTGATGGAGGCGCCATGTTTGGAGTCGTTCCTAAAGTACTATGGAATAAAACAAATCCTGCAGATCAAAATAACCTTATAGATATTGCTGCAAGATGCTTGCTTATAGAAGATGGTGAAAAGTTAACTCTTATTGATTCTGGAATGGGAGATAAGCAATCAGAAAAATTCTTTAGCCATTATTCGCTATGGGGTAATGATAGTCTAGACGCTTCTCTAAAAGAAAAAGGGTTTCACAGAGATGATATTACTGATGTTTTTATCACGCATCTACACTTTGATCATTGTGGCGGTGTGGTACAATGGAATAATGCTCGAACTGGATATGAATTGGCTTTTAAAAATGCTAAAATATGGAGTAACGAAGAGCACTGGCAATGGGCAGTAGAACCCAATGCTAGAGAAAAAGCATCATTCCTTAAAGAAAATATCATCCCAATTCAAGAAAGTGGTCAATTAAACTTTATATCCAGAACAGATACTTCGTTTCAAAAAAACTCTGAATTAGGTTTTGGCGTACTATTTGTTAATGGACATACAGAAAAGCAAATGATCCCACATATAGAGTACAAAGGTAAAACGATTGTGTTTATGGCAGATCTTCTGCCTACAGTCGGTCATATACCCCTACCTTATGTGATGGGATATGATACCAGGCCATTGTTGACCTTAGATGAAAAGAAGCTATTTCTTGAAAATGCCGCAACAAATGGTTGGTATTTATTCCTGGAGCATGATGCTCATAATGAAATAATAACCGTACGACATACAGAAAAAGGTGTACGTCTTAAAGAAGTTTTTACCTGCTATGAAATATTTAATTAAAAGAAAAAATCAAATGATTTTATCATCAAATAAAGTTTTTGTTACTATTGCTTCATCAATGATTCTTGCAAGTTGTGGTAGCCCCTCTATTATTTCTGTTCCTATAGAAAATATTGATTCTATTCCTTTAAAAAACATGGATCTTACTGAAAATCAATTGAAGAATTGGAATTCTTTTGATTTAGTATCTGATACAATTCCGGGAATGAGTGTAAATAAAGCATACACTGAACTTATTCAGAATAAAAAAGGACAAAAGGTAATCGTTGGTGTTATCGATAGTGGTGTTGATATAGAACATGAAGATCTTAAAGAAGTTGTTTGGACCAATCCAAAGGAAATCAAAGGAAACGGAAAAGATGATGATAATAATGGATATGTAGATGATATCCACGGATGGAACTTCTTAGGTGATTCTGAAGATGAAAACCTGGAGTTTGTAAGAATTATGAAAAAGCTTAAACCAAAATATACTGGTAAAACTTTAGCTTCTGTTGCAGAAGCTGATCGAGGTGAATATCAAAATTATATTGAGGCAAAAGCCCAATTCGAAAAGGAATATCAAGAAAATTCGGGACAAAAAATACAATACGAACAAATTCTACAACTTTCAGAAGCTTCTCATAAAGCTATTTCGGCTGCTCTAGGAAAAGAGGATTATTCTAAAGAAGAGCTTTTAAAAACCGAAGCTAAAACAGCAGAAATGCAACAATACGTTGCTTTTTTGGCTCAAATGTTTGGATTCATGGATCCAGGAGATACCATACCAGATTTTATAAAAAGTATTAAAGAAGGTATAGATCATTTTACAGAACAGCTAAATTATAATTTAAACGCAGAGTTTGATGGAAGAACCGTGGTTGGTGATAATGTTGATGATATAACAGATACCAAATATGGTAACAGTAATGTGATGGGGCCTGATCCTAAAAAAGAAGGACTAAAACACGGAACCCATGTGGCAGGTATTATTGCTGCAAAAAGAAATAATGGTAAAGGGATGAATGGCGTAGCTCAAAATGTAGAAATAATGGCTATCAGAGCAGTTCCTAATGGTGATGAGTATGATAAAGATATAGCTCTAGCATTACGATATGCTGTAGATAATGGTGCAAAAGTGATTAATACTAGTTTTGGTAAATACTATAGTACGCATCCAGAATGGGTTAGAGAAGCAATTCGTTATGCTGCATCCAAGGATGTGCTTATTGTTAATGCTGCTGGAAATGAAGGAACAGACTTAGATCAAAAAGCAGTATACCCTAATGATCAAACTGATAATAACACAGAAATAGCGGATAACTTTATTACTATTGGTGCTTTAAATTATGTGTACGGATCAAATCTTGTCGCAGATTTTTCTAATTATGGAAAAAGCAATGTAGATGCATTTGCTCCAGGAGTTAAAATCTGGTCTACTACTCCTAACAATTCTTACGAATATTTACAAGGAACCTCTATGGCTGCTCCTGCTGTCGCTGGTGTTGCAGCATTAATTAGATCATATTTTCCGTCTCTTAAAGCAGCACAAGTAAAACAAATACTTATGGATAGTGGATTAAATACAAAAACCTCTGTGGTCATTGGTGGTGAACAAACCAATGTTGGAAGTTTTTCAAACTTATCCAAGTCTGGTAAAATGGTGAATCTGTATAATGCTTTTATTATGGCAGATAAATTGTCTAAATAATTTTTAGTATGATGTTTAAAAAAATTGCTTTTATCTTTTTTATAGGAATCTACACCATAGTTGCGCAAAACAATACTTCGTATTGGCAACAAGAAGTAGACTATACTATGAAAGTGGACATGAATGTTGAAAACTTTCAATATCAGGGAACACAAGAATTAATCTATTCTAATAATTCTCCAGATACCTTATATCAGGTCTTCTATCATTTGTATTTTAACGCATTTCAACCGGGAAGTGAAATGGATATTAGATCTCTTAATTTTCCTGATCCAGACCCTAGGGTTGGAAATAGAATAAGTAAGCTTAAACCTGATGAAATAGGGTATCTCAAAGTTTCTTCTTTAACACAAAACGGAAAACCTATTACTTATGAAACTTCTGGTACCGTTCTCGAAGTTAAATTAGATAAACCCGTTTTGCCTGGTGAAAAAGCAACTTTTTCAATGAAATTTAATGGTCAAGTTCCTTTACAAATACGTCGTTCTGGTAGAAACAATAAAGAAGGAATTGCATTGTCGATGACCCAATGGTATCCAAAAATGGCAGAATATGATTTCGAGGGTTGGCATGCTCACCCCTATATAGCAAGAGAATTTCATGGTGTTTGGGGCAACTTTGATGTAACGATAAACATTGATAAAAAATATGTTCTAGGAGGTACGGGGTATTTGCAAAACCCACAAGAGATTGGACATGGTTATGAAAAGCCGGGTACTAAAGTTACTAAAAAAGGAAAAAAACTTTCTTGGCATTTTAAAGCTCCAAAAGTTCATGATTTTGCTTGGACCGCTGATCCAGAATATCTGCATGATGTGGTAAAAGTTCCTAATGGACCTACACTTCATTTTTTATACAAGAATAATAAAGAAATTATTGATAAATGGAAAGATCTTCAACCAAAAACGGTTGAACTCATGAATTATTTCAGTGAAAAAATAGGAAAATACCCTTACGAACAATATTCTGTCCTCCAAGGCGGTGACGGTGGTATGGAGTATGCAATGTGTACATTAATTACTGGTGAAAGAAGCTTTGGTAGTTTGGTCGGCGTTACTGCACATGAAATGGCACATTCCTGGTTTCAACATATTCTAGCAACTAACGAATCCAAACATGAATGGATGGATGAGGGATTCACTAGTTATATTTCTACACTTGCTATGAATGAAGTTATGAAGCAAAATAATCCTAATTCATTACGTGGAATTTACAGCGGATATTATCAACTAGCAACTTCTGGTATAGAACAGCCACAAACTACACAAGCTGATCGTTATATGCATAATGCTGCATATGGCGCTTCTGCATATTCTAAAGGAGCTGTTTTCTTATCTCAACTAGGATATATCATAGGAGAAGATAATCTTGCTAAAACAATTAAAAGATATTTTGATGATTGGAAATTTAAACACCCTACTCCTAATGATTTTAAGAGGGTAGCAGAAAAAGTATCAGGAATGCAATTAGATTGGTATTTAACCGATTGGACTCAAACTACCAATACTATTGATTATGGTATTAAAGAAATAACAGAAAATAATAATAGAACTCAGGTCGTTTTAGAACGAATTGGGCAAATGCCTATGCCTTTAGATGTTTATGTAGAATACAAAGACAGTACAATAGAGTCATTTTATATACCTTTAAGAATGATGCGTGCAGAAAAAGCAAATCCAATTTCATCAATGAAACGTACAGTTTTAGCAGATTGGCCATGGACTAATCCAAATTATTACTTGGATCTTTCAAAATCAAAGTCTGAAATCAAATCAATAACTATAGATATTAGTAATACACTAGCTGATATAAACCCTAGTAACAATAGTTTTTCTGAATAATTTATAAAAGAATTTTTATAGAAGAAACCGGCTTTAGAGCCGGTTTTTTTATCAGTATTAGTATAATCACTACATTTAATGCCCCATGAAGGCTACTTTTAATAAAAAAGAGAAATTAAAAAGTAAAAAAGAGATAGAATTGCTTTTTTCTGAAGGAAAATCTATCTCGAAATACCCTATTAGGTTAGTATACAGAAAATCCCTTTTTGAACAGAATGTAACAATAAAAGCAGGCGTATCGGTAAGTAAGAGACATTTTAAAAATGCTGTGGATCGCAATCTTATAAAGCGTTTATTACGCGAAAGTTATAGAAAAAATAAGTATATTGTACCCAACACTACTCATCAATTCACTTTTATGTTTTTATATTCAGGTAAAGAAATACCCGAATATTCATTAGTTGAATTTAAAATAAAAGGAATTTTACAAAAATTTGTTGAACAGGAGATCACATCAAAATAATGATTACCATTATATGGTTTGCAAAACTTATCCATTAAAAAAATACCTATGAAGAAGAGAATCATCTATCCTGCTATTGCTGTCGTTGTTTTACTATCTACGGTTAGTTTTAAATCTGATTTTTTTGAAATTGCAAAACAGATCGAAATTTTCACTACAATGTTTAAAGAATTAAACATGAACTACGTAGATGAAACAAATCCAGCCGAATTAATGGATACAGCTATTAAGGCTATGTTAGACGATCTAGATCCGTATACCAAATATTGGAATGAACAAGACGTCGAGGCTTCAAAAATTCGTAACGCTGGAGAATATACAGGTATTGGAGCTTCTGTAAAGACAATAAAAGATAAAATCATTATTGTAGAGCCATATAAAAATTATCCTGCAGATAAAGCCGGTTTAAAAGCCGGAGATGAAATCACACAAATTGGAGATATCAAGGTAGCAGATTTTAAAGAAGATGCTGGAGAACTTCTAAAAGGAGCTAGTGGTACCAAAGTCGATATCATCTATACCAGACAAGGACAAAGTAAAGCCACCGTGCTTACAAGAGAAGAAATAGAAGTAGATGCTGTTCCTTTTTATACTTTACTTGACGATAATACTGGATATATTGTTTTGTCAAAATTTAATAATAAGGCTTCTAGTGAAACCATTGATGCCCTAAATGATTTAAAGGCAAAAGGAGCAAATAAGGTAGTTCTTGATTTAAGAGGTAACCCTGGTGGTTTATTAAGTGAAGCTATAAATGTTACTAATATCTTTGTTCCTAAAGGAGAACTTATCACTACAACAAAATCAGTAGTAAAAAAGTATAATAAGGAATATTTCACTAAACGAGAACCTGTTGATATTCAGATACCCTTAGTTGTGTTAGTAAATGGTCGTAGTGCTTCTGCCAGTGAAATTGTAGCTGGTAGTATACAGGATTTAGATAGAGGAGTAGTTATTGGTGCCAGAAGTTTTGGAAAAGGATTGGTACAAAGACCAAAAAAATTAACTTATGGTACTCAGTTAAAAATTACTATTTCTCGCTATTATACCCCAAGCGGCAGATGTATTCAGGCTTTGGATTATTGGAATCGAGACAAAAACAACAATGCTGTTCGTATTGACGAGCAAGATTTTAAAGCTTTTAAAACTAAAAATGGAAGAACAGTATATGACGGTGGTGGTATACAACCAGATATAGAATTAGAAACCTCTAAATTCAGTAAAATAACTACTGCTTTATTAAAATCAGACGCTATTTTTGGATATGCAACAAAGTATTATTATGCCCATAAATTAGAAAAATCAAGCGATTTTAAATTTACCGATAGTGATTATGAAGAGTTTAAAAAGTTTGTGAAACAAAGTGATTTTAACTTTGAGACAGAAACCGAAAAAGCGTTTGAAAAAGCACTTAAAATAGCTGAACGCGAAAAATTAGACCAAGGTATAAATACTTCTTATGATGCCTTAATTGCTTCTGTAAATGCTTCTAAACAGACTGCATTAGATAAACACAAAAATGAGATCGTTAATTTACTTACCGATGAGATTATCAAACGTTACTTCTATCGTGAGGGATTATATGATTATTATGTAACCCATAATCCCGAAGTAGCTAAAAGTCAAGAAATCCTTAACAACACTAAGAAATACAACGAAATTTTGAAGTAAGTAGTCTTATCATTTTTTGATAGAATTTTTATTTTTTAAAACATGTAGATCATACCTTCTCTCTGTTACTGGTTTACCAAAGGTTGTTGATTCTATTTCCTTTGTTAACTCAAATCCGTGATTAAGGTATAAAGAAGCTGCAGTCTCTAGTTCATCTGCTGTCAATAAATAACATGATGTATATCCACAGGAGTGGAAAAAATCCATATACAGTTGCATTAATTTTCGACCCAAACCAATACCTCTGTATCTTTTTTCTATATAAAAATAACGCAACTGAGCACTGTTATTTTCTCTTTTCATAAGTAAAAGAAATCCAATTATTTGACCATTATGTTCACAAACCCAAACACGTTCTTTATCCGCGTTATAAGATTGATAAAATTCGTGGATACCACGAGCTACATAAGTTTCAAAAGAAATACCATATTGAAATTCTTCAGCATATAACTTTCCATGTCTATATATAATAAAACCTAAGTCTCCTGGTTTTAAATATGTTCTTATTTTTATATCATCAAGTGCGATCTTTGACTTGTTAGACAATGTTTTTATGGACTCCATATTTTGTAGAAGTGTTTGCGACTCCAAAGGAGATAAATGTGCAAATACTCTTTTTAATTGATGCTCTGAATTGGTATTAAGTTTCAGGAATTCCTTTTCTCCTAACTTGGTTAATTGCAACATAAAAACTCGTTTGTCAGTTAGTGAAACAGTTTTTGAAATTATTTTTTGTTTTTCAAAACGTTTTAAAATACGGCTTAAATACCCTTTATCAATATCCAAAAGTTCAATAATATCTGATGCTGTAAACCCCGGATTATGATAAATTTCAAATATAATCCTAGCCTCAGGCAAAGAATATTTACTGTCTAAAATATGAGTGTCTAAAAGTCCTATTATATTGGTATAAAATCTATTAAAAGCTCTTATTTTACTAATGTATTTTTTATTCATAACAACTATTAGTTGACTTAGTCAACTAATATACAATATTTATACTACATTTTAAAACAGTAGTAAGGTATCTATCAATTAAATTATCATGGCAATATGAGGGATTCCGTCTTCAAGATATTCATCACCTATCTTTTTAAAATTATGAGTTTCATAGAATTTTTTTAAGTAGGTTTGAGCAGATATCTTAATTTGTTTTGTTTTGTAATAGGTTTCTATTGCATTAATACTTGTCTTTATTAAATCATGACCATATCCAAATTGTCTTTCATTTTTGGAAACTACAACTCTTCCTATACTTGCTTTTTCAAAATAATCTCCAGCATCAAATAATCTGGTATATGCAACTATATTTTCATTTTTCCATCCGATAACATGAAGTGCTTTTTGATCTTTATTATCAATATCTTGATATACACAATCTTGTTCTACCACAAAAACTTCTGCGCGCAAGCGCAAAATTTTATACATTTCTATTGTCGATAGCTCATCAAATCGCTTAACTTCAAACTTAATATTCATATCTTCTTAGTCTTGTACAATAATATCTTTATTATCTTCTTTACCATATTCGGGTTGAAGTGTAACATGGTTAATACCAAATTCTTTCTGAAGAACATCTTCAATAGTATGTAATACTTCTCCAAACTCTGAAACCTGTATATCGCTATTAAAATCTATATGAGCTTCTAAATGTGTTTCTTCTTCATTAAGTTGCCATACATGTATATGATGGATACTTTTAATTTTTGGTAATGCATTAATGGTGTTTACGATTTCCTTTACTTCTATAGTATCAGGAGTGTACAACATCAACACTTTGAAAGATCTTTTTAATAAATCATAGCCCACTATAATTAGATAAATTGCAATTGCAAAAGTAAGCACGCTATCTACCCAAAACAGTTGATAATATTTCATTAACAGTCCTCCTATCAAAACCGCTACAGATGCCATTAAATCTGTAATAAGGTGTAAATATGCTGATCGCATATTCATATTTACTTTACTATCTTGTTTTAGAAGTAGCACACTTAATCCATTACCTAAGATTGCTACTACAGAAAGTATAATGACAATATTTGCACTTATTTTGTGAGGGTTTTGTAACCTTTCTATTGCTTCAAAAACAAGTATTATTGCTATAACAACTAATGAAGCAGCATTTATAAATGCTGCCATAATTTCTGCTCTTTTAAAACCAAATGTTCTTTTTATAGACGCTTCCCTCTTTGCTAATCTATTAGCAAAAAAGCTAACGATTAATGAAATTACATCACTAAAATTATGTAGAGCATCTGATAACAGAGAAAGACTTCCTGATAGCAAACCACCTATGACCTGTGCAATGGTAATGCCTATATTTAGAAAAATAGAAAATAATAAACTACGCCCAGTGAGTTCATGATCAGAATGTGAATGATTATGAGCGTGATTTTCTATCATATATTAGATGCACATTGGTATTTTATTTACCCTGTTTAAATGTCTACCCCCTTCAAATTTTGTTTCTAAAAACGTCTTTACTATTTCAATAGCTTGTGGTTGTGATGTAAATCTTGCAGGTATACATACGATATTGGCATTATTGTGTAATCTTGTCAATTCTGTAATCTCCTTTGTCCAACAAAGTCCTGCTCGAACATTAGTATATTTATTAGCTGTCATTGCAACTCCATTTCCACTTCCGCAAATTAAAATTCCTAAATTAACTTTCTCACCATCAACATCCTTTGCTACAGGATGAACAAAATCAGGATAATCTACGCTAGAATTATCATCGGTTCCATAAT
Organism: Aquimarina algiphila; assembly: GCF_947494415.1. Classification (NCBI taxonomy): domain Bacteria; kingdom Pseudomonadati; phylum Bacteroidota; class Flavobacteriia; order Flavobacteriales; family Flavobacteriaceae; genus Aquimarina; species Aquimarina algiphila. The sequence goes on from NZ_CANLVC010000012.1 coordinate 132,733, forward strand.
TTGTAACTTCTATACCTTCAGATTCTAAATATGACGCAATTGCAAATTTATATTCAGTTCCTGCGTGATCGTTTCCAATAGCTATTTTCATTTTTTTGTTGATTTCGTTATTTGAACAAAGATAATTCAATCCAAAAAAAGTAAACTCCAAAAAATCAATAATTTAAATCAATATTACCTCAATGTTAATAACTCATAACCTTATGTTAACATAGGATGTGCATAAATAGTTCTTAAAATTCAGAAACTTTTTTTGGTAATCTAAATTTTTATTAGAATACAAGCAACTCAACAACAAATCAAAATTTTAACTTGTCTTTTTTTAGATAAGTTTTCAGGTATTAACTCAATGTTATGAACTACGGTTTTACCGTAATAATATTAAAAATTTTATGTGTTTATAATCTATTAACAACTGTTAATTAAATTTTACTTTTAGAAGATTTTCAAGCAATTAGTATATTGATATCCTGTTTATATGTTTCTGAAAATTTGATATTACTTAAAAAGCAAATAAAATTTAGAAAAGTTATACCGCTATCCACACTACATAATAATCATCATTATTAATTTTAAATTTTAAAAAAAGAAAAAGATATTTATAATATATGTTGACAACTGTTTTTAATTGTAACATAGACTATAGATTCTAAATTTATACAATTGTGAGATGAGAATTGGTATTAAGATCATTTATGATTTGAAGTACTCTTTGTTTGTCTCTCTTATGGATTTTGAGGTTTATTCCTCCTAAGGCATTGGAGTAGAAAGGAAAAACTCCTATCATTGTTTCGTTTTCAAAAAAATAAGAAATTCCTTCCTGATCAAGAAGGTGTTTTAATACTGTATACTCAAAAGGATAAGTATACGTTTTAACGATAACAAAATCTTTCATTCAATAGTTTTTTCCTTGATTGTAGTCTATTTACAATATACAAAATATGATAGAACTATTAAATTGGTAATAAGATAAATAAGTGATTAAAATAGAATATAGAAAGGTAAAAACTAGTTAATTTGAGTGGCTTCACGATCAATTTTAACTGAGCTATTTATTTCAGATTCATCCAAAGTATCTTTTTTCTGATCAATAGTATTATTTATATATAGGGTAAAAGAGTAAATACCCAATAAAAATATCAGAACAAAAAACACTATAATTTTATGTATTTTTTTGATTTTATTCATATCTAAATAAATACTTAACGAACAAAAGGTAATCCTAGTGTATTAAAATTAAGTAAATTTTAAGAAAAAAAACCGTTTTTGTTTAAAAAATAATAATGTAACCGTTTGATTTAGAGATAATGTAATTTATTGGGTATAAACAGTTATATCCTTTTAAGGATTAATAAAAGTTTAATCCTAAAACTATTAATGTTAAAAGATAAGCTGTACTTTTATCATAAATAATAGAACAGATATTAATGAAAAGAAAGAGTAGAAGAAGAAAGAAGTCCCCAAAAATAGAGAATATTACCCAAGGAATACTCAAAATATTAAAGTCAGAATCCAATAAAAGTTTTAATTATAAGCAAATTGCCGCAAAATTTGGAGTGGATGATGCTAGTAGTAGAAATCAGATTATTAAGAAGTTAACACAGTTAGCTGCAAAAAAACAGATTGAAGAAGTTGAAAGAGGAAAATTTAAAATAACTCCGAATATAAATACATATACTGGTATTCTTGAGATAACTTCAAAAGGTACAGGATATGTTATCGTTAAAGATTTAGAGGATGATATTTTTGTACCTAACAATAATTTGAATAAAGCTTTACATGGTGATGAAGTAGAGGTATATATTTATCGTAGAAAAAGAAGAGGAAAGAGTGAAGGAGAGGTTTCTAGAATTATTTCACGTAAGAAAAATGAATTTGTTGGTGTAATTGAAATTCAGAAAAATTATGCTTTTGTAAATATGCAGGATGCTAAAATGTATACTGATATTTTCATTCCTAAAAACAAAATAGGAAAAGCAGAACATGGAGATAAAGTACTGGTGAGCCTTGAAGATTGGCCTGAAAAAGCTGATTCTCCGTTTGGTAAAGTAGTTAAAGTACTTGGTAAACCAGGAGAACATAACACCGAAATCCATTCTATTTTAGCACAGTATGGATTACCATATGAATTTCCTGAAGAGGTAGAAGAATATGCCAATACATTAGATACTTCTATTCAGGAGTCTGAAGTAAAGAATCGTAGGGATATGCGAAAAATACTCACGTTTACTATCGATCCTAAAGATGCTAAAGATTTTGATGATGCATTATCATTTGAAGTTTTGGATAATGGTAATTATGAGATCGGAATTCATATTGCAGATGTATCTCATTATGTTAAACCAGGAACAATATTAGATGATGAAGCATATGAAAGAGCAACATCTGTATATTTGGTAGATAGAGTAGTACCTATGCTACCAGAAGTTTTATCTAATAATGCGTGTTCACTAAGACCAAATGAAGAGAAATATACATTTTCTGCAGTATTTGAATTAAATGATAAAGCAGAAATTAAAAACCAATGGTTTGGTAGAACTGCGACTTATTCTGATGCTAGATTTGCATATGAAGAAGCGCAGCATATTATTGAAACTGGTAAAAATGTGATTCCAGCAGAAATTTCGCTTACAGGAAAAGAGTATAAGACCGATCAAAAAATAGCCGATGCTGTCTTAAAAATGGATGATCTTGCTAAAATTATGAGAGCAAAACGAATGGGAGCTGGAGCTATTTCTTTTGATAAAGTAGAAGTAAAGTTTACTCTAAATGAAAATAATGAACCTGTAGGAGTGTTTTTTAAGACTTCTAAGGATGCTAATAAACTTATTGAAGAGTTTATGTTACTTGCTAATAAAAAGGTTGCAGAGTTTATAGGAAAACAATCTCCTAAGAAAACATTTATTTATAGAGTGCATGATGAGCCAAATGATGAGAAGTTAGCAGCTTTACAAAATATCATAGGTAGATTTGGATATAAACTTGATCTTAGAGATAGAAAAACAACAACAAAATCATTAAATGGATTATTAAAAGATGTTCAAGGTAAAAAAGAACAAAATTTAGTAGATACATTAGCAATTCGTAGTATGAGTAAAGCAGAATATACTACTCATAATATTGGACATTATGGTTTGGCTTTTGAATATTACTCTCATTTTACATCCCCAATACGAAGGTATCCCGATGTTATGGCACACCGTTTGTTGCAACATTATCTGGATAAAGGAAAATCTGCTTCTGAAGATGAATATGAAGAAAAATGTAATCATAGCAGTAGCATGGAAAACCTTGCAGCCAGTGCAGAACGTGATTCTATCAAGTTTATGCAGATAAAGTTTATGAAAGATCATGAAGATGAACAGTTTTTAGGAGTAATTTCTGGAGTAACCGAATGGGGTATTTATGTAGAAATAATTTCTAATAAATGCGAAGGTATGATCCGCCTTAAGGATATGAGTGGTGATCACTATGTTTTTGATCAGGACGAATATGCAGTGATTGGAGAACATACTAAAAAAGTATATCAATTAGGAGATGAGGTATATGTGAAAGTAAAAAACGCTGATCTTATAAAAAGACACTTGGATTTTACATTGTTAGGAAGTAAAGAAGATGTAGAATAATTTAGGGATAAGTGTCGTTTTTTATAGAAATAAAAATATAATATAAATCTTAAAAAATAGGGCGATGAAAAAATTAGCATTTCTGTTAGTTATGTTGTTAGTAACGTTAGGACAGGCACAAGATATCATAACAAAAAATGTAGGAGACTTTAATGAATTAAAAGTTTTTGATAAGATACAACTCACCTTAATTGAAGGAAAAGAAAACAAGATTGAAATAACTGGTATTAAAAGAAGAGATGTAGATATTGTTCAAAATGGTAATCTTCTTAAAGTTAGAATGCGATTGGATAATTTGTGGGATAATAATAATACTAAAGTAACTGTATATTATACGCAGATTAATAAAATAGATGTTAACGAAGGATCGAGAGTAGAAGTCGATGGTTTAATTACTGCAGAAACTTTAGATCTTAGAGCGCAAGAAGGAGCTAGTATGATGGCAAAAATAGATGCTGGTTTCATATACGCCAAGGCAATTACAGGTGGTGAAATAGAACTTAGGGGTAATGCAAAAGAGCAAGAGGTAAGTATTACTTCAGGAGGGCAATACTATGGAAGAGATCTTAGAACAAATGATACTCAGGTAAAAATTAGTGCTGGAGGAATAGCAGAAGTAAATGCTAAAAATTATATAAAAGCCAATACTAATGCTGGTGGAAGGATAAGGATTTTTGGAAATCCAAAACAAATGGATACTCAAAAACTTTTAGGTGGAAAAATTGTTGAAGTTAACTAAGTAGTTTTTAACTTTGTAGTAAATACGCTTAGACCCTATGCTTCAAGATGCTCAAGCAGCAATACCATTAGGTTTTTTATTAGCCTTTTTAATAGGGCCTGTTTTTTTTGTACTACTAGAAACCGCAGCTATAAAGGGATTTAGAGCGGCATTGGCTGTAGACTTTGGTGTTATCTTTGCTGATATTGTATTTATTCTTATTGCATATTTTAGTACTAATCAAATTTTAGAAAAAATAAAAGATGATCCTGCCTTATTTATCTTTGGTGGAATGTTGTTATCAACTTATGGAGTAATTTCTTTTATTCAGGAACGAAAAAATTATAATAAAGTTAGAGATACATCTGTAGAAATTATCAATAAGCATAATTATATTATGCTGTTTATAAAAGGGTTTCTTCTTAACTTTATTAATATCGGAGTGTTAGGTTTTTGGTTAAGTGTTATCATTGTGATCGGACCACAATTGGATATGAATACTAATAGGATTTTATATTTCTTTGCAATGGTATTGGGAACTTATCTTTTTATTGATTTTTTTAAAATGTTGCTTGCTAAGAGATTAAAAAGAAAATTAACCCCAAAAAGAACATATACTATCAAGAGAATCATTAGTATAATCATGATCGTATTTGGTGTATTTCTTATTTTAAAAGGTGTCCTTCCTGATACAATGGAGAAACGAATACAGGATGAAATCGAAAAAATAACTCCAGAAAGTAGATTTAAATAAAAAAACCTATACAGCTGTATAGGTTTTTTTTGAGGTGTCGAGCGGATTCGAACCGCTGTAGATGGTGTTGCAGACCACTGCCTAGCCACTCGGCCACGACACCCAATTTTTGCTTGGAAGGCAAATGTAAAAAAATTTATGATTACTTCTTAAATGATTTTACATTAAAACGATATTCGTATAAATTTAACATATTAAAGTTAACGATTTTTACTTCTGGTAATGGTTACCATCTCTACATTACCGCCAATTGGTGGGTTAATTTTAGAAACATCAACAATTGCTTTGTCAACTAATGGTAATTCATCAAATATTCTAACCAAAATTCGTTCGGCTGCATGTTCTAGTAATTTAGAACGAATAGCCATTTCTTCCTTTACAATATGATTAAGATGAACATAATCTACAGTTTCTGATAAACGATCAGATAATGCAGATTTTGATAAATTAGCTTTAATTTTTAGATCTACTCTATAATCAGATCCTATTTTTTTTTCTTCCACAAGGCATCCATGATAAGCATATACCTTGATATTTTTTAGTTTTATTAATCCCACTGGGTTTTTATACAAAGGTAAAAAGAATCTTCATTAATAGAAGGGTAGAATACCCCCTTTTCAAATCAATTATGATATAAACAGAATAATTGTATTAAAGATTTTCATAGAATAGCTGAAGAACATTAGAATTTGTAGTTTTGTGTTTTATTAGAATTACAAATGTCAGAAGAGAAAAAACCGCTTAATTTTATTGAGCATATTATAGAGGAAGATCTTACTACAGGAATGAGTAAAGAAAATTTACGTTTTCGTTTTCCTCCAGAACCTAATGGGTATTTACACATTGGTCATACTAAAGCAATAGGTATAAGTTTTGGACTTGGACTTAAATATAATGCCCCTGTAAACTTACGTTTTGATGATACTAATCCAGCCAAAGAAGAGCAGGAATATGTAGATGCTATCAAAGAGGATATTAGTTGGTTAGGATATCAATGGGATAAAGAATGTTACTCATCTGATTATTTTCAACAATTATATGATTGGACAATTTTATTGATAAAAGAAGGAAAAGCCTATGTAGATTCTCAATCTGCAGAAACTATTGCTTCTCAAAAAGGAACCACAACAGAAGCTGGTACCAATAGTCCATATAGAGATCGTTCTGTTGAGGAAAACTTAGACCTTTTTCAAAAGATGAAAGAAGGTAAATTTGATGAAGGTGAGCATGTGGTAAGGGCCAAAATCGATATGGCTGATCCCAATATGTTGATGAGAGATCCTTTAATGTATAGAATTCTTAAAAAATCTCATCATAGAACAGGTGACGATTGGTGTATTTATCCTATGTATGATTGGACACATGGTGAAAGTGATTATATAGAAAATATTTCGCATTCATTATGCTCTCTTGAATTTAAACCGCATAGAAAGCTATATGATTGGTTTTTGGATCAGGTATATGATGAGAATATAAGACCAAAACAGAGAGAATTTGCAAGACTTAATTTGAGCTATACTATTATGAGTAAACGTAAGCTGCTTAGATTGGTTGAGGAAAGAGTTGTATCTGGATGGGATGATCCTAGAATGCCAACAATTTCGGCATTACGAAGGCGTGGATATACTCCAGCATCAATCCGAAAGTTTGTGGAAACTGTAGGGGTAGCAAAGCGAGAAAATGTAATAGATGTATCCTTATTAGAGTTTTGTGTAAGAGAAGATCTCAACAAAACAGCAAAACGTGTAATGGCTGTTTTAGATCCAGTAAAATTGGTGATTACAAATTATCCGAAAGGAGAAGAAGAATGGTTAGACGCAGAGAACAATCCTGAAGATGAGGCTGCAGGTTCTAGAAAAGTACCTTTTTCTAGAGAATTATTTATCGAAAGAGAGGATTTTAAAGAAGAAGCAGGACGAAAATTCTTTAGACTAACGTTAGGAAAAGAAGTACGACTTAAGAATGCATACATTATAAAAGGAGAAGGTGTAGTTAAGGATGATGAAGGAAATATTACAGAAATTCATTGTACATATGATCCAAAAAGTAAGTCGGGTAGTGGTACCGAGGAGTCTAAGCGTAATGTAAAAGGCACATTACATTGGGTTTCTATACAACATGCTATTCCTGCAGAAATTAGAATTTATGATCGATTATTTAATGATGAAGCACCTGATGGACATAAGGATAAAGACTTTATGGAATTTTTAAATCCAGATTCTCTAAAAGTAATCACTGGACATTTAGAACCAAGTCTTGCAGAAGCAAATCACTTAGACCAGTTCCAATTTCAGAGATTAGGATATTTTAATGTTGATAATGATAGTAAATCAAATACTTTAGTTTTTAATAAAACTGTTGGCTTACGAGATACCTGGGCGAAGACTAAACCTGCATCTACACAACAGAACACGCAGAATAATTCTCAAAATAAGCAAAGAGAGGTACCTGCAATTGAAGAAATAAAAAGAGCGGGTAAGAAGTATACTAATCTACCAGAAGATAAAAGAGCGGCTCTTAAAAAGAGAATTGAAGAAGCTGCAAAATCGGTAACACTAGAGGAACTAGTCCCGCTTTATGAAACTGCTGTGAAAAAGGCTGGGACTCGTATAGCAGTTATGATTGCGTTACATATAGTTTTAGAAAATAATGAACTTGAGCCTGATCAATTGGCTAAAGATTTTATTATTAAAGCTATAGATGATAAAAATGAACTTTTGCAAATAGAAAGTCAACAATTAGCTACCAAATATAAAATACAGCCCTAATAAAATACCCCTTATTAAATAATCTATTTAATAAGGGGTATTTTATGAATTAAGAAGTAATCGCTGGATTAATTATCTGCGATATGTTCATCTAATGGAATTTCAATATCGGTTTTAAATCTCGGAAACAATTTTTTGGTTTCAGGATCATCCAGAAGCTTGTTAGATTCTACAAAATACCATTGTGATTTCTTTTTATCATAAAACCCAAATAATGAACTTTTTAAGGTTACAAACCTTCCATTAAAATCCATTTTAATAGTATTTTTTACCAAACATCTATATTCGTTATTTTCTTTTTTGATATCAGTTATTTCATCTGCTTCAGAACTAACTATTTTTATTTTTTGAGCATCCATGGTTTTAAAAATTTCATCCATAGTTTCCATAAGATTTTCCTGGCCATACGTTTTTAGAATCTTTGGATGAGTATGTTTTAGGATGTTACTTAAATTGCGATCAAGTGAAGCCTGGGAGGTAGCTTTTGCATCTCTTAAAGCAAATTCCTTTAAGGTATCTATGTTTTGAGAAAAAACACTTCCTGTAACAAAAAGGAAAATAATAATATAATGTTTCATCTGTTCTTTTTTATAGTTATACTTCAAAATTAATAATATACTTATTTTGCTTATTATAAGGTGTTTATATAAGTATATTAGATATATTTTGTTAACAAAGGTACTATTCTTTTAAGTATTAAAAACTTAAGGTACACTAATTTTAGAACGAATGGACTTATAAATTGTTATTTTATAGTTAGTTTTTTTTAATTTTTATAGGTACCATTTTGGAAGACAACAAGATATATTCTGCTTGATAGAATACTACCTGTATTCAGGGTCATTTCTTGATTTTGAATCTGGTCTGTATATTGAAGTTTACCCTGAATATCATAAATATTTATATAGGTAGGGTCATCCAATCCTTTGGTTATAAAACTTGCTTCTAATCCAGCTGGATTTGGATACATTTTTACATCAATAATATCCTCTACTATTTGGATATCTGTGGGAGTTTCTAGAGCAATATTACAGTATTTGTTTGTGTAATAATTTGATCATTGTATCCCCCAATAGGTCGAATATCAGCAACAACTTGATATGATCCTTTTGGTAATTGATTATTTAAAGATATAGTGACTTGATTTTGACCATACCCTTCTAGAAGGACTAGATCTGTAACAAAAACTTCTGTTGCTGTATCATTTAAGATCCGAAATTTGAATTCTCTGTTTTGATTAGCTTTATAAAGATATGAAATGGTAATTTCTTTTTTTTGATTATCTAATACGGGATCTTTAAGAAATTGTAAGCTTTCTTCAAATACTTCTACGATTTCTGTTGTATTTACTGTGTTTTCAATTAGTTTAAAGTTGTCTGCAAAAGCTTCGTCAACGTCTGACGGAGCATAGAAAAAAAATTTTAAGTTAGTTTTGTTTCCTGTATTAAATTCTAATGAGCTTTTGGTATATTCTGTATTAGTTAGATTTTTACTAGCAATGGCTACATTACTAGCCGCATTTTCTTTAATTCCAAAGTTTATAGATCCGCTAATTACTTTAGCTTGAGCCGTAAGGGTATAATTGGTATTTGGTTTTAGAGAAACTACACGTTCATAAGCGCCAGTACCTTTGATATGCGCAGCGTATTTTCCTTCAAATGTATTTGTGCTAACAACTTCTCTAATTGCTTCACTCCAACCACTCCATTCAATTAAATTACCTTTTTCAAAACCCCCGTTATTTTCTATGATATTATTTGAAGGCAAGGGTTCTGCTTGATCTATAGGAAATAATCGATATGAACGTATCCAATCATAATATGAAGTATTGATAGAATTATCTGCTAGTTGTGTATCAGAAGGATATGGTTGAGCAAAAGTATAGGTTTCAGTAACCATATTAATGCCCATTGGCTCAGAAAATGGTGTGTCTACCACGTCTGTTCTTGCAATGACAGTCCCGGCGTATGCACTATCTACATAGAAGTCAAATGTTTTAGCATCTTTCCAATAACAGCCATAAGTATGAAAATCTTCCCATGATTCTCCACCTACAAGATTTGCATTAGCTTGCATACCATTTCCTTCTATGGCATTGTTTCCTGCAGAATAAAATTCTTCAGGAGCTCCATTACAGTCTACATAACGATAGTGTGTATTAAAATTCATTTTGGTTCTAAATCCTGAAGCCCAGGGTTGATTGAAATCACCTCCAACGCTTTCGATAATATCTAATTCCTGGCTCCATTTATCCTTTTCGCAATCTGGAGTAAGTTTGGTAGATTCTAGAATATTTTTTTTGTCATTAGACATCCAAAAAGTGGTAGACATAGGAATTTTTGAGGCTTTAAACTTACATTCATAATAACCGAAATGTGCAGTTTGTTGCAGAGATTGAACAGCACCTCCTGCGATAGTATATTGTCCATCTTGTACTGTTAGTTTTTTGTTTCTGATTTGCATATTCCCATCTTGTAGTGAAATTGTTGAAGGATCAAATTTTGCTGGAATTCGTCCTTGCCATCCCTCGAATGAATCCCTCCATTTAGACATATTTAGGGTGTTACCATTAAATTCGTCAGAATATTGATCAAACAATACCCATCGATAACCACTAGGTGGGATAGGAGGTTGAGCAAATGACAAGAAATGTATAAATAGAAGTGTTATTACTAAAGTAATTTTTTTCAAAACGGGATGTTTTATGTTATAAATTAAAATTACTGATAATATGATATTTGTTCTATTTCTGATGTTTTGTAATGTAGAATGAATTATCTATTATGTATAACAAATGTGTAATTTATAATATTGATGGTGTTTATCTATTCTATAAGAAATGATGATAAAGGATAAACGTGTTAAATAATTTGTCATTTATTGATATAGAATTGTGTTAATTTTTATATATAAGAAATTATTATAAACATTGTATTTTTAATAAATGATAACTATTAAAAATGAGTTTATATAAAAGGATATAAAAGCAAATAAAACAATAGTAATATAAGATTACTGTTTTATTGTAGAAACATTCTTAGAACGCTTTATTTTGAGTTTTTTACAGAATATACTAAAATTTTAAGTTTCTAGATAAAAAATAACCCGATCATATTTTTTGATCGGGTTATAAGATTCAATTTGTATTTCAATTATTCGTTATCAGGTTTTTTCCTAATACCTTTTTTTGCATTTTGTTTTTTCATCTCTTCACCAATTTGATTTGATGCTGTGAATGATGCAATCATATTATTTAACATATCACTACCTGCCTGTGGAGAATTTGGAAGAAGAATTAAATTACTGTTTGTTTCTTCACCTATTGATTGTAATGTATCATAATGTTGTGTTACTACAATTAAAGCAGATGCTTCTTGGGAATTGATACCCACATTATTTAAAACATCAACACTTTCTTCTAAACCACGAGCTATTTCTCTTCTTTGGTCTGCAATACCTTGACCTTGTAATCTTTTACTTTCTGCTTCTGCTCGTGCCTTGGCAACAATTTTGATTCTTTCTGCTTCTGCTTCATATTCTGCGGCTACTTTCTCTCTTTCGGCAGCGTTAATTCTGTTCATAGCTTCTTTTACCTGTAGATCAGGGTCTATATCGGTTACTAGAGTTTTTATGATGTCATAACCATAATTAACCATAGCTTCATTTAGTTCTTGTTTTACTGCAATTGCAATATCATCTTTGCGTTCAAAAACATCATCAAGTTTCATTTTAGGTACTTCTGCACGTACAACATCAAATACGTAGGAAGTAATTTGATCATGTGGGTTTTCTAATTTATAAAATGCATCGTAAACCTTTTCTTTGATTACCTGAAATTGTACAGAAATTTTAAGACGAACAAATACATCATCTTTGGTTTTGGTTTCTACTAATACATCTAGTTGTTGAATTTTAAGATTAATACGCCCCGCAATACGATCAAAGACTGGGATTTTAAAATGTAATCCTGAGTTTCTAAAACTCAAGAATTTACCAAATCTCTCTACAACTGCTGAAGTTTGCTGTTTCACGGTAAAAATACCGGATATCAGAATGATAAATCCGAAAATCACCAATGGAATTAAATATAGACTCATTATTTTATGTTTAAGTGTTAAAAGTTAATTGCTAATCAAGTTACTAATAAATAATAGATGAATGTTTTTTATTTTGATATAGTTATCATGGCTGTATATAAATTAGCAACATATGTTATATCAATGATTTCCCAACCTTCTTTAGAAGATTTATTTAAAGCATCTTCGACTTTTTTTCTTAATTTCTCTATTGACCAGGTTTCAGATACCTTAATTACTTTAAATTGTTTCCCCATAGTTTATAAATTAAAATAGTGCTTATTAATGTGTAGCTTTTTTTATGAATATGTTACACCCTGTATAACGAAAAACACCATTATTACTAATTGTAATAATGGTGTTTTTTTAAATTTTTTATATAGATTTTTAATTTATTTCTATAGCATTTTCAATACGTTTGATAGTTTCTGTTTTACCAATAAGTGCAGCAATCTGAAATAAGTCTGGCCCTTGTAGTGAACCGACTAGTGCAATTCGTAAAGGCATCATAATCTTTCCAAAACCTATTTCTTTGCCTGTAATCCATCCTTTTACAATAGAAGAAATATTATTTTCAGAAAAATCTGTAATATCATTAAGGATTCTTGTTAGCTCGTGCATAAGGATAGGAGTGTCTTCTTTCCAAGCTTTTTTAACGGCTTTTTCATCATATTCACTTGGAGACAAAAAGTAAAATTGAGTCAAACTCCATAAATCATTGATAAATGTAGCACGTTCTTTTACAGTGGTAATGATAGTATTTAAATCTAATGCTGTGGTTATATTTTTATCAGAGAGCAGAGTTTCAAATTGTTTGGATAGTATGGTGTTATCCATTTTTTGTAAATGTTGTTGTTGGAACCATTTTGTTTTTTCTGGATCAAATTTGGCTCCTGCTTTATTCACACGTTTTAAATCAAACTTTTCAACTAGTTCTTCTAAAGAAAATAGTTCTTGCTCTGTTCCTGGATTCCAACCTAAAAAGGCTAACATGTTTACTACAGCTTCCGGTAAATATCCATCTTCTTTGTATCCTGAAGAAACATCTTGTGTTTTTGGATCTTCCCATTGCAATGGAAATACTGGGAAACCTAATTTGTCTCCATCTCGTTTACTCAGCTTTCCTTTACCTATGGGTTTTAGTATTAAAGGTAGATGAGCAAATTTTGGAGCATTCCACCCAAGAGCTCTATATAATAATACATGCAATGCCATAGAGGGTAGCCATTCTTCACCACGTATAACATGACTGATTTTCATTAAATGATCATCAACGATATTAGCAAGGTGATAGGTGGGCATGCCGTCACTTTTAAAAAGTATTTTATCGTCAAGGATATTTGTGTCAATTTTTATGTCGCCACGGATCTCATCGGTAAGATGAAGTGTCTCATCTTGTGGTGATTTAAATCTTATAACAAAAGGATTACCAGAATTTAGTTTCGAATTAACTTCATCAGGTGTAAGAGACAATGAATTGTTTAGTTTTTCTCGATTATGCCAGTTATAGATAAATGTTTTTCCTTTGGCTTCATGATCTTTTCTATGAGCGTCTAAAGTTTCGGTAGTGTCAAAAGCATAATATGCAGATCCATTTTTTATTAATTCATCTGCGTATTGTCTATATAAATCTTTGCGCTCACTTTGTTTATAAGGCCCAAACCCTCCGTCTTTTCCTGGTCCTTCATCAAATGGAATATTACACCAATCAAGTGCATTTTTAATATATTCTTCTGCACCAGGAACATATCGGTTTTGATCTGTATCTTCAATTCTAAGTATAAATGTTCCTTTATTTTGTTTTGCAAAAAGGTAGTTAAACAGTGCGGTTCTTACACCTCCTATATGTAAGGGTCCGGTTGGACTTGGTGCAAAACGTACCCTAATATCTTGTGTCATGATGATGTGTTTTAAAACTACAAAGATACGATCTTAAATAGGCTATTAAAATGAATTTTGTGATAAGTAGATATTTGTTTTATTGCTTACTTTCTAATAGTTTTCATTTCACGTGGAACACGTTTATTCATAATCAAAAACCATATAGGAGGGAGTAGTGACAAAACCATAGATGTGGGATATCCAAAAGGTAATTGTGGACTTTGATTATGATGATCTAGGGTTTGATATTTTTTGGATGCTCTGTGATGGTGATCACTATGACGTGTAAGTTCATATAACATAATTCTACCTAAAGTATGATTAGAGTTCCATGAGTGAATTTCTCTAACTCTCTCATAACGACCAGAAGATGTTTTAATCCGTTTTAAACCATAGTGTTCTATATAGTTGATAGTTTCTAAAAGCAGAAACCCAACAATCCCACTTAGTATTGCAATTTGTAAACCAAAGCTTTTGAAAAAATAAAATATAAGTGCAAGATAGATAGAAGTTATAATTAGATACCAAAACATATCATTTTTGGTAGAAAAGAAAGATCGTTTATTTTTTTTCAATTGATCTAATTGTATCTTCCAGGCTCCAATATATTGACCAATTGCAGATGTTATCCAAAATAGATAAACAGGGTGATTATATTTTGCGGTGGCAGGATCATCTATTGTTGCCACTTTTTGATGATGACCAAAATTATGTTCTATATAAAAATGCATATATAGAGAAGGTAATAAAAGGGCTTTACCGAGAAAACGTTCCTTGGTAAATCGATGTCCTAATTCATGTCCTACATTTATACCATTTGTACCAAAAACTATTCCGGTAGAAATAATTATTCCTGTGATTTCATAAGTTTCAAATGACGTTTTTGATGTTACATATAACGTGATTCCTAAAATAGAATAAACGATGGGAAGATTAAGATAAAGCATCCAATCAAAAATCTTTTTTTTGAGAGTGGATGTTTTAGTTTTTTGATCTAAGTTTTTAGTGGATGAATGCGTAAATAATTCTAGTAAGGGGATAAATCCAAAGGCATAGATAGGAGTTAAATAAGTATAAATACCTTGTAGCCAAAGACCAAGTATTGCCATAAGTGGTATGGTATAGGCACACATGTATTTAAGATCCTTCATAACAACTTATATTCTAGGAGGTTGAATTATCATAAATATAACAATTCTATTGAAAATAAAATTGTAGATTTAGAGGTTAATGCATAATGAAGGCTTAAAATATGGAGAATTTTCAATTCATAAGAGAAAAATTAGAAAGGTTTATAAAGAAATATTATGTTAATGAACTGATACGAGGTATTATCCTTTTTTTCTCAATAGGTGTTCTTTATTTTTTAATGACTCTATTGATAGAGAATTTTTTATGGTTAAGCAGTTTGGGCAGGACCATATTATTTTGGCTATTTGTAGGGGTAGAGCTTAGCTTATTTATTAGGTTTATACTTGTACCATTGGCTAGATTATTTAGATTGACTAAAGGTATAGATTATGAAAAAGCATCGGGAATAATAGGTGATCATTTTCCAGAGGTTAGTGATAGACTTCTTAATCTTCTTCAGCTTAGTGAGAATGAATCTTCATCGTCGTTACTGTTGGCGAGTATTGAACAAAAATCTAGTGAATTAAGACCAATTCCATTTAAATTGGCTATTAATTTTAAGAAAAACATCAAATACTTGAGATATGCTGCCATACCGGTAGTGATTTTTTTAATATTATTTGTTTTTAATAAAACTAGCTGGATTTCAGATAGTTACGATAGAGTGGTAAATTATCAAGTTGCGTATGAGCCGCCAGCTCCTTTTAGATTTTTTATTGTAAATAATGACTTAAATGCTTTCGAAAACAAGGATTTTGTTGTTAGAGTAAGAACAACAGGAGATGTTATTCCTGATAATGCTACAATCACATATAATGATGAAGTATATTTTCTTAAAAATACTGGTGTAGGTGAATTTGAATATACTTTCATTCAGCCTAAGCAATCTTTAGAATTTGTGATAAGTGCTAATGATGTAAATTCAATTCCATATAATCTTTCTGTTGTTCCTATTCCTGCGTTATTGAATTTTGAAATGAAATTAGATTATCCTGGATATACAAGAAAAAAAGATGAAGTTCTAAAAAGCTCTGGTAATGCAACTATACCAGAAGGAACCAAAGTGGATTGGATTGTACATACTAGAAACACCAACAGGGTAGAGTTAAAAACTAAAGATTCTATAGTTTCTCTTTTGAAGGAAGGGACTAGTTTTTCTTATCAAAAAAGAATATATGCTAACTTGGATTATGAGATCACTACCTCAAATCAAAACGTGGAACATTATGATAATTTGGCTTTCAATCTTAATGTGGTAAAAGATCAATATCCTGAGTTGAATTTAAAATCAGAAAAAGATACTGTAGATAATCAAACGATCTATTTTTTTGGTAGAATAAGTGATGATTACGGTTTAAGTAAACTGAGAATGGTATACTATGATGCAGAAAATGCTACTGATAAAAAAATTAAAAATTTAGATATTAACCAATCGGTTTTTGATGAATTTATATACGCTTTTCCAGCTGAGATTGATTTGAAAGAAGGAGTCAATTATGAGTTTTATTTTGAAGTTTTTGATAATGATGCTATACATAATTATAAAAGCACAAAAAGCCAGGTATTTAATTTTAGACAACTCACAAAAGATGAAAAGGAAAACTCACTTTTACAAAAACAAAATGAAGCGATTTCTGGATTAAATAAATCTCTCGACAAGTTTAAAGAACAAGAAAAGGTGTTAAAAAGTCTTAGTAAAACTCAGAAAGAAAAGAAAAGATTAGATTTTAATGATAAGAAAAAACTTGAGGATTTTCTAAAAAGACAAAAACAACAGGAGAAGATGATGCAGGATTTTTCTAAGAAACTCAAAGATAACCTTGAACAGTTTGAGAAAAAAGAAGAGGAAGAACCTTTCAAGGATGCGCTTAAGGAAAGACTAGAACGTAATGAAGAAAAGCTTAAAAAGAATGAAAAACTTCTGGAAGAAATAGAGAGGCTAGCAGATAAAATTCAGAAGGAGGAATTGACAAAAAAATTAGAGGAACTTGGAAAGGAAAATAAAAATCTAAAGAAAAATTTGGAGCAGCTTTTAGAGTTAACAAAGCGATATTACGTAATAGAAAAGCATGAAAAATTGACTAATGAATTGAACGAGTTGTCTAAAAAGCAGGAAGAATTATCAGAAAAAAAGGATGAAGAAAATACAAAGGAAAAACAAGAAGAAATAAATAAAGAGTTTGAGGAATTCCAAAAACAGATGGATGAACTAAGAAAGGAAAATGAAGGATTAAAGAAACCAATGAATCTAGATCAGAAGAAAGAGGATGAAAATGATATAAAAGAAGAACAACAAAAAGCGAGCGATAATCTAGAGAAACAAAATAAACCTGAAGCTAAGAATAATCAGAAAAGTGCTGCTCAGAAAATGAAGCAAATGAGTAATGGGATGAAAATGCAGATGAATATGGCGGGAGGAGAGCAACAACAGGAAGATATGGAAATGCTTAGACAAATCTTAGATAATCTTGTTGATTTCTCTATTGCACAGGAAGGGTTGATGAAGGAATTTAAAGGGATAAATATGGATAACCCTAGTTATTCTACAAAGCTAAGAAGACAAAGTGTTTTGAGAGAAAACTTTATTCATGTTGATGATAGTCTTTATGCCTTGGCTTTACGTACACCACAGATCACAGAAAGCGTAACCCAAAAGCTTACAGACATAGAATTTAATATAGATAAATCGTTGGAGCGTTTAGCAGAAAATCAAGTTGTACAAGGTTCCGCTAATCAGCAGTACACGGTAACAGGGTCTAATGATTTAGCTTATTTATTAAGTAGAACTTTGGACCAGATGCAGAACAGTATGTCTGCTTCAGGAAGTAAAGGTAAAAGTGGTAAGAACGAATTTCAGTTACCAGATATTATAAAAAAGCAACAAGAGCTTAATGAGAAAATGGGTGAAGGAACTGAGAAAGGTAAGAAGGAAGGTGAAAAGAAGGGTGAGGAAAAAGGTGAAGGAAAAAAGGGTGAAGGAAAAGAAGGAAAGGGAGAAAATGGAGAACAAAACAAGGGAGAAGGAAACGGTAATAAACAAGGAGAAAACGGAAAAAAGAAGAATGGTAATGGTGAGAATGGAGAGGGAGAATCTGAACAATTAAGAGAGGATTTGAATGGAGAATTATATGAGATTTATAAACAACAACAAGAATTAAGAAATGCTTTGCAGGATAAAATTAAGGAGGAAGGAATAGGAGATAAGAAAGGAAGTGCCTTACTTAAGAAAATGGAGCAGGTCGAACAGGAGTTATTAGAGAAAGGTTTTAATGAAAAAACCCTTGGAAAAATGTTGGATCTTAAACATGAATTATTAAAGTTAGAAGATGCTACATTAGAACAGGGAGAAGAAGAAAAGAGAGAAAGTAAAACGAATCAGGTTCAGTTTGGTAACCAAGAAGCTAGTCAATTAGAGAAGGCTAAACAATATTTTAATACTACTGAAATATTAAATAGACAAGTATTACCTTTGCGGCAAAATTATAAACAGAAGGTACAAGAGTATTTTAATAAAGACAATGATTAATTTCTTTTACGAAACAGACTTTAAACTTAATTACCAAGAAACTCTTTCCTTATGGATTGGTCAGGTGATTTCATCCGAAAATAAATCAGAAGGTGAGATTAATTTTATCTTATGTGATGATGAATATCTACTAAAAATTAATCAGGATTTTTTAAACCATGACACCTATACTGATATTATTAGTTTTGATAATAGAATGGGTAATCAGTTGAACGGAGATATTTTTGTTTCTGTAGAAAGGGTAAAGGAGAATGCTGTTGATTTTGGTGTTTCTTTTGATGAAGAAATGAGACGTGTATTAATTCATGGGGTTTTACATTTTTGCGGATATAAGGATAAAACAGAGGAAGAGAAAGCTGTTATGAGACAAAAAGAAAATGAAAAACTATTAATGTTCCACGTGGAACATTAATAGTTTTTGAATAATATTTTAAGAAATGTTCCACGTGGAACATTCGATTTAAATAAGTAAAAATTGTGTTCCACGTGGAACAAATGAATAGAAATTATGTTTGATAAGGAGTATGATGTTATAGTGGTTGGAGCGGGTCATGCAGGAAGTGAAGCTGCGGCGTCAGCCGCAAATTTAGGTTGTAGTACATTGTTAATTACAATGAATTTACAGAATATTGCGCAGATGAGTTGTAACCCTGCTATGGGAGGAATTGCAAAAGGACAAATTGTAAGAGAGATTGACGCGCTTGGTGGATATAGCGGAATCATAAGTGATCGTACAGCGATCCAGTTTAAGATGTTGAACAAATCAAAAGGACCTGCAATGTGGAGTCCAAGGGTACAAAGTGATAGAATGCGCTTTGCTGAAGATTGGAGATTGATGTTAGAGCAGACGCCTAATTTAGATTTTTATCAGGAAATGGTTAGCGGTCTTTTGGTAGAAAATGGTGAGATAAAAGGAGTGAGAACTTCTCTCGGAATTGAAGTAAAAGCAAAGACTGTTGTCCTTACTAATGGAACCTTTTTGAATGGATTAATTCATATTGGTGAAAAACAATTTGGAGGAGGTAGAGCAGGTGAAAGAGCAGCGACTGGAATAACAGAACAATTGATTGATTTAGGTTTTGATTCTGGAAGAATGAAAACAGGTACACCTCCAAGAGTCGATGGAAGATCTTTGGATTATTCCAAAATGATAGAACAGCCTGGAGATGATAATCCGGAAAAATTTAGTTATACAGATTTAACTAGGCCATTAACAGAGCAGAGATCATGTCATATGACATATACTTCTTTAGAAGTTCATGATTTGCTTAGAGAAGGTTTTGATCGATCTCCAATGTTTAATGGGAGAATAAAAAGTATAGGCCCGAGATATTGCCCCTCTATAGAGGATAAAATTAATCGTTTTGCAGATAAAGATAGACATCAATTATTTGTAGAACCAGAAGGTTGGAATACAGTTGAAGTATATGTAAATGGATTTTCAACTTCTTTGCCAGAGGATGTTCAGTTCAAAGCTTTAAAATCTGTAGTTGGTTTTGAAAATGTAAAGTTTTTTAGACCTGGTTATGCTATAGAGTATGATTATTTTCCACCAACACAGTTAACGCATACGTTGGAGACAAAATTAGTTTCTGGGTTATTTTTTGCAGGACAAATAAATGGAACCACTGGATATGAAGAGGCAGCTTCTCAAGGATTAATGGCAGGGATAAACGCAGCACTAAAAGTTAAAGAGGAAGAATCTTTTATTTTAAAAAGAAGTGAAGCTTATATTGGTGTTTTGATAGATGATTTAATTACTAAAGGAACAGAAGAACCATATCGAATGTTTACTTCTCGTGCAGAATATAGAACGCTTCTGAGACAAGATAATGCTGATTTTAGACTAACACCAAAATCTCATCAAATAGGTTTGGCTTCAGATTCAAGAATGAGGAGAATGGAGGAAAAGGAGAAAAAAGCACATGATTTTGTTCAGTTTTTTAAAGATACTAGTGTTTCTCCAGAAGTAGCAAATCCGGTTTTAGAAGAAAAGAAATCCTCTCCGATACATCAGAGTGGAAAATTGTTTAAGTTGTTTTCTAGACCACAAATTACTTTAGAAGATATTAAACATTTTGATACGATAACAAAGTATATTAAAGAGAATGATTTGGATAAAGAGATTCTGGAACAAACAGAAATTCAGGTTAAGTATTCTGGGTATATCGAGAAAGAAAAAAATAATGCAGATAAACTTAATCGTTTAGAAGATTTAAAAATCCCAAAGGACTTTGATTATTCTAAACTAAAATCTTTGTCTTTCGAAGCAAAAGAAAAAATGTCAAGGATAAAACCTGCAACGGTTTCTCAAGCATCTCGAATAAGTGGAGTTTCTCCAAGTGATATTTCTGTGCTTTTAGTTTATATGGGTAGATAATGAAGAGTGTATTTTGTAAACAAGAAAAACCTATAAAAGGAAGAATTCTTTCTGTCTTAGTTTTGCTGGTTTCTATTGCATTTCTTTTCTATACAGAAGAATCAATTTTATCTAGATTAGTCTTTTTCTTTTTTTCATTAATTGTGTTTGGATATTCTGTTTCTTATAAAATTAATAAGGATTTTAATAATCAAAAACTTTTCTCAGTTTTTGGTTTTCCTGTTTTAAAAACAAAACTCAATTTGGATTTTCCAGATTATATTTCTGTTTTCTCTGCCTCTTTTAGTTTGGATAATGAATGGGGTACGGTTAGTGCAATTGGAACGAAAGAAAGGCATAGTAAAATTGTAGTTCGTTTTTTCACCAAAAACAAAAATTTTACTCTTTATAAAACAGAAAGATATGAGAAGGCTTTAAAGGTGGCTCATGAGTTAAGTGAACTTTTGGAAGTAGAAATATATGATACGATTAAAAAATAGTTCCACGTGGAACATTTTTATGACAACGTATACAACAAAGAAAAATAGATAATGAATAGTATAATTTGCAAAGAGCCCAAAACAATACCTAATAAATTGTTTTCGATCTTTATAATGATTTTTGCTATTCTTTCTTTTTGGTTTGAAAAATCTTCTTTACTTACAACTGTTTTATTTTTCTGTATGGGATTGATTTGGTTGGGATATACAAAAGCATTTAAGATTACTAAAGATTTCATGAATGAAGAGTTATATCTGTTTTTTGGATTGATTATTTGGAAATCTAAACTAGAGTTAAAATTTCCAGATTACATTTCTGTTTTTAATGCCTCATTTGTTCATCGTGAAGAAATAGATGGAGATGAAACTAGATTTAAAAAATGGGTTGTCAGATTTTTTAAAGACAATACTCACTTTACAGTTTTGAAATTAGATGACTATAACAAAGCTTTAAAAATCGCTAATGATTTAGGAGAGCTTTTACAAGTTGAAGTTTATGATACGTCAAAAGAGTAAATTTTAAACAAAACTAGAATTGATTTTAAATTTTCATTATTATTATAAATGAATAAACAAAAAGTGTTAGATTTTTTTATCGAGTGTAAGGATCACACAGTTTCTGGAGAAAAATTCCAATTACTTTATGATCGAGAATATGATATGTTGATTACATCTCCAAAACCAAATGAAAATAATTTACATAAATATTATGAAAGTGAAGATTACATTTCTCATACAGATGCTAAACGATCTCTCTTTGAGAGATTATATCATATTGTTAAAACCTATTCTCTAAACAAAAAAGTAAACCTTATTAATAAGCTAAGTAAAGAATCTGGAATGCTTTTGGATATTGGAGCAGGAACAGGAGATTTTTTAAATACAGCTAAAAAAAAGAACTGGAAGGTTGAGGGAGTAGAACCAAATGATCAAGCAAAGAAGTTAGCAAGAAAAAAGGGAATTGAATTAAGATCAAATACTACAAACTTAGAACCACAGAGTTTTGATGTAATTACTATGTGGCATGTTCTTGAACACATACCTGATCTAAAAGCTCAAATTATAGAATTAAAGCGTCTTCTAAAACCTAATGGTGTTATTCTAATTGCTGTCCCTAATTTCAAATCGTACGATGCAACCTATTATAAATCATTTTGGGCTGCCTATGATGTGCCAAGACATCTTTGGCATTTTTCTAAAACAGCAATACAGAAACTTTTTGAAGAGAACGATTTAATGCTTGAAAAAACACTGCCAATGAAATTTGACTCTTTTTATGTTGCGCTGCTATCAGAAAAATATAAAAATGGTAAAATGAATTTTTTCAAAGCCTTTTGGTTGGGATTACGTTCAAACGGTAAAGGAAATCGATCAGGCGAATATTCTTCTCATATTTATGTGCTAAAAAATATGTAATTTCTATTTTAAGTGTTTTTTCTGCTTTTTTGAGACAAACAACATGTATTTGTATTGTTTTTTTTCAAAAACGCTTTAAAACGTCTTATTTTTGATGGTTTTTAATAGATTTTCTGGATTGAAATCATACACACTATTGTTTTTTCTTATATAGTATTTTTTTGAGGAGATATAATGAATAACATCACTCGAACTTTGATATTTTTGCTCAGAACTAAATTTTTGAAAAATGAAAAAATTTTTATGGATTGCGGGGGCGGTATTAATTTTTGCTTCTTGTAATCAACAAATAGAGAAAACAGGTTTTGTTAATAACACTAAAGTTGTTTCTGATTTTAAAGAAATGAAAGTAGCTCAGGAAAAATGGACAAAACGTAATAATGAAGTTCGAGCAGAACTTGAGGAAAAAGCTAAACAGTTTCAGATTGAAGTACAAGGATACCAGATGATCCAGAAATCTATGACCAAGGCTAATAGAGAGAAAAAAGAGCAAGAACTAATGGCTAAACAACAAGGCCTGCAACAAGAACAACAAGCCAAAATGCAGCAGATCCAACAAGGTAGTCAGGTTGAAATAGATTCTATCATTAATAAAGTGATGGATTATGTAGAAGAGTATGGTAAGAAAAATGGATATACCTATATTTATGGAAATACAGATGCTAGCAAGGTTATTCTTTATGGTAAAGAAGAATTAGATCTTACAGATAAGATTCTTGAGGAATTAAATGGTGGAGAAAGTGTAGAAGATAAAGATAAAGATAGTACTGCTGTAGAAACAAAAACTGAGACTAAAGAGTAGTCTCAATAGAATATTATAATGTAACCCTCACTGAAATCTCAGTGAGGGTTTTTTGTTTCTTATTATATATAATTCATCTTTTTATATATTTTATTTACGGTTTTTTAATTTTTATGTCTATTAATTATACTGTTTTATCGATATTTATCTTTCCTGTATCTTTCCTGTTTTTAATTCTTTATAAATGTTTAAACACCTGATAATCAATTAGTTAGGTATTTTGTTAAATAACAAAACATTAACAAAGCGCCCTGCCCTAAAAGCACTCTAGAGTTTAAATTTGTAGGAATAACCTTCTAATATGAAATACTCTAAAAACCTAATGGTATTTATTATCATGACCTGCTTTATATCTTCTTCATTTAAAGTTATGTCTCAAGAAAAAATCGAGAAACCTATTTTTATAGGTACCGATGGAACACCTATTTCTATTCAAAAGCTTTGTATTACAGATAGACAACCAGATCGCGGTGCAATTGCAAAAGCGGGAATGTTTTTTACTGTTGGTACAGAGTTCGTATTAGAACTATCAGATGGAGATGGTGTTTTTTCTGATCCTCCTCAAGTATTGTCAAGATTTACCACACCTATTGATATTCCTCTTGAAGGTGATATAGAATTCCCTTTATTTTCTATTCCAATAGACTTGGGTGGTGAAAACTATAGTTTGAGAGTGAGTGTACCCGCGGATAATATAATAGGAACTGTACAAGAAAATATTGTTATTTATTTTTTTGACACACCTAACAGTGTTGTGGTGAACAAAATAGATTCTAATGTACTATGTGATGGAGGATCTATTGGTTTACAAGCTATACCTAATGATTTACCTAAATATATTTGGTATTTTAATGCGAATCCAGATAGTGATAATATTGATAATGCAGATATTATCCCAGGAGAATCTGGACCAATATTGGATAACATAACAGAAGAAGGTTTATATTTTGTACGTATCGATTTTGGTAGTTGTACAAGTTCTTTTGCCTTTAATTCGGGTAGCAGTATAAGGGTTTTTGATTTTGATACAACTGAGATAAAAATTAAAGGACCTGCTTTGCAGGAATTTTGTCCAAGTGCTCCCAGGATGTTAGAAGTGAATATAGATGATCCTAATTTTATATATAAATGGTTTAAAGATGGGGTTTTGATTCCTGATGAAGATAGTTATATATTAAGTTTGCCACAAAGTAATTTTGGAGGAGTGTATACAGTAGAAGTAATAGGTTCTGATGTTTGTTCTATAACTACAGAACCTGTAGAGGTGGTTAATTTAGGTTCAGATATTTTGACTCAACCACCACCTTTGATCATGTTATTACCCACGCAACCAATATTAACCTTATCAATAACAACTAATGCACCTTCTATCGGTAGTACTATAGAATGGTTTAGAATGGTTGGTGCAGGAAGGGTTCCGATTACAGCAAAGCTTCCAATTACTGATCCCGGAGCTTTGTCTATTGATGTGAGTGATCCTGGAGTCTATTTTGCAGAGGTATTTGCAAACGATTTTTGTGGAGACATACTTACAGCAACTACAGAAGTTTTTGAACCTGTTGGTTTTCGAACAGAAATTTCGACCTTGTTGGATTGTGATGATAATACAGGAATATTAAGTTTAGAAAACTTGTTTGGTATAACTACTACAGGATTAGAAGTTCCTATTACTATACAACAATATCCTTTTTTTGATTTTGAGTGGTTTTTAGACGTCCAGAGCACGGGAATTACAGAAACGACGTTAAGTGTTAATCAAGACAATATAGGAGAGATATACGCACTAGAAGCTACTCTAACAGGGACTTCTTTTGATACAGCAAGATCAAATGAATTGATAGTAGAATTTTTATCCGAAGTTGTTGAAATTACACCTTCAATGTCATTTCTTCCTCCCGGAAGTACAATTACTTTAAGCGCCCCACAAAGTACCTCTTATATTTACGAGTGGTTTATTGTTATTGATGGAGAAAATCAAATAGTTGTTAATGGCGACAATATTGTAAGTGGACAGGGGACAAATTCTATAGAAATTAACGCTACAGGAGAGTATTTTGTAAGAATAACACTGTCGGATTGTGTAATAGACTCTGGACCAATAATAATTTCTAATGAGAGAGGAACGTCTGAAATTATACCCAACATAGTGACTCCTAATGGGGATGGCATTAATGATAATTGGTTATTACCAAGCTCACTTTTTAACCAACAAGATGTTGAAGTTATTATTTATAATTTAAAAGGACAAGTTGATTTTACTTCAAAAAATTATCAGAATAACTGGCCATCAGAAAACTCGAGTTCTTTAGGTCAGAATCCTATTTATTATTTCATGATTACAAAAAATAAAACTGTAGTCAGAAAAGGATCGATAACCGTAATGAGATAAAATTTTATATGTGAAATTATGGGGATATAAAGTGTTAAAATGATATTGTTTTTCCTTGAATTATAAATCTTTTTTTAAGGGAATATGACGTCTTTTTAACAAATCAACTTCAATAGTTTTTTTACACTTCATCGAAAAAAGTTGCCTTTTTCGGTGTATTTTATTTGTGTAAAATGTATCAAAACAACGGGAATTTGTCTCATTATTTTTGAATTTTTGCTGTTTTTTAACCGCAAAAGAGGGGATATTTTAACCTTTTCTATTGCTGCATAACGATTTTTTATATTGACCCAATGCTTTGATTAACAATTTTTTATGTATATTGAAGTGTCTTTTAAGATGATGTTAACTTTGGGTAATATTAAGCAATAATCTAAAGGTCAGAAAATTATTACAAAAAAAAATGAAATTTTAGTTTGATATAAACATTTAATTTATAATTTTATGTCTTGGTAAAAAATATATTAACAATATTATTAACAAGCGCCCCAAATCGCAAAGTTAATATTGCATATTCACCTTAAATTATAAGTGTGATGTCATGAAAAAAAAACTTAACCTAATATCAGTAATTGCTATTGTGACCAGCTTTCTATTTTCTTCACTGAAAGCTGACGCTCAGGATATCTCTGCACCCTTATTTTCAATTAGTGGAGCTACGGCAAATATACTTTGTGTTAATCAAAATACACCCAATCGAGAAGCGGTGGCGCAAGCCAATATTTTATTTAATGCCGGGACCGAATTTGTGTTAGAATTATCTGATGAAGATGGTGTTTTTGCAGACCCAGCTGCAGTTTTGGCTAGATTCACAACCCCTATTGGTATTCCTCCTGGTGGAGATATTGAATTTCCTTCATTTCCAATTCCAACAGAATCTAGAGGAGAGAATTATAGTTTAAGAATTAGCGTACCGGCAACAGGTACATTGAGTGCGGTTAGAGAAAATATTCCTATTTATTATTTTGATTTTTCTGTAGGAGTTACCTTGACTGGCTCTAATATTGAAGCTAATACGGTTGCTTTGTGTGATGGCGAATCTGCTACTCTAACTACATTACCAAATGATTTTCCAGAATATATTTGGACGTTTAATGGTTCTGTCATTGCTGGAGAATCAGGGCCAAATTTAGAAAACGTAACCCAAACAGGTACCTATATGGTGCAAGTAAATTTTGGAAGTTGTAATCCTGCTTTTAATTTTGATACTGCCACTGTAGAAGTTATAGATTTTAATACTACAACGGTTAGAATTAATGAAACTTCGCCGCAAGAATTCTGCCCTAGTGATGTTAAGGTATTAAGTACAAGTGTAACTGATCCCGGATTTACCTATGAATGGTTTAAAGACGGCGTTTTGATTCCTAATAGTGATAATTTTTTATTGAATTTGCCGCAGAGTAATTTTGCAGGTATATATACAGTTAATGTGATTGGTACAGAAACGTGTTCGGTAACTACAGATCCTGTCGAAGTAATTAATTTAGGTTCGGATATTTTGACCCAACCACCTCCCTTGATCATGTTATTGCCCACGCAACCTACGCTAACGTTGTCGATTACAACTAATGCTCCAGACGCAGGTAGTACAGTCCAATGGTTTAGGAATGGAATTGTTTTTCAACCCACGCTTCCGATTACAGATCCGGGAGCTTTGTCTATTGATGTAACTAATCCAGGAGTTTATGTTGCTAGCTTATTTGCAAATGATGTTTGTATGGATACTTTGGATGCCACCACCGAGGTTTTCGAACCAGTTGGTTTTCGAACTCAGATTTCAACTTTGTTAGATTGTGATGCAGACACGGGTACTTTAGGATTAGAAAATTTATTTGGTATTACTGCTACAGGATTAGAAGTTCCTATTACTACAGAACAATATGCTCTATTTGACTTTGAATGGTTCTTAGGAACTCAATCAACAGGAGTAACTGAAACAACGCTAACAGTAGACCAAGATAACATAGGAGAAGTATATGCATTAGAAGCAACATTAAGAGGTACTTCTTTTGATACAGCTCGATCAAATGAACTAACAGTAGAATTCTTGTCAGATGTAGTTGTAATTGATGCTTCACCGGCATTTATTCCTTTTGGTGAAACAACCACATTGAGTGTGCAGCAAAGTAATAACTATATGTATGAATGGTTTAGAGTTGTGGATGGAGAAAATCAATCAATAACAGATGGTACTACAAGTGACGGGACTATAACTGGACAAGGAACCAGTGAAATAGTAACAGATATCAGAGGACAATATTTTGTGAGAATTACATTGTTAGATTGTGTTATAGATTCTGAGATAATTACAATTTCTGATGTAGCGGGTAGTTCTGAGATCATACCCAATATAGTTACCCCAAACAGTGATGGTATTAACGACAATTGGTTATTACCAAGTTCACTTTTTAATCAACAAGATGTAGAAGTTATTATTTATAGTTCTAGAGGAGAGGTTGATTTTAATTCGGTAAGTTATCAGAATAACTGGCCGGCAGAAAATTCAAAATCCTCAGGTCAAGATCCTATTTATTATTATATAATAACAAAAAATAATTCCGTAGTCAGAAAAGGATCAATAACGGTAATGAGATAGTTTTATGGTCAGAAAATTACTTTTAATAATTATATGTATATCCTTTAATCTTCTTAAAGGACAGGATGAAAATACTATTACCTACGGTGTACTTCCTACAGATATTCCTACCAATAATCTCGTGAAATATAATCGATTTTATTTTAACCCTACCTTTTCTTTGGTGCGTGAAAATAAAAAATCAATAAATATATATAACAAGACACAGTGGGCATCATTTAATGATAACCCACAAACATATCTTATCAATTATACGGCAAACTTTGATGAAAGAATAGGAGTTTCTATTGGATTACATCAGCAAAATGAAGGTATTTATAGATACTTTGGAGGTATTGCCAACTTTGCATATAATGTAGAGTTAGATAGAGATATGAATCTTACTTTTGGTATGAATCTCGGTTTTTCTCAAAGCGGGATTAAATCTAATATTGATTCTGCTACCAGTACAATATTAAATAATGGTGTCCAAGTGAGTGATCCTGTCATTCTTAATTTTGAAAACAGCTCTGTTTTTCAATTGACTCCAGGTGTTAACTTTAATTACTTAGACTTTGATGTTGGAGTTTCTGCAGCGAATCTTGT
The DNA here is from genome assembly GCF_947494415.1 of Aquimarina algiphila. Lineage (NCBI taxonomy): Bacteria > Pseudomonadati > Bacteroidota > Flavobacteriia > Flavobacteriales > Flavobacteriaceae > Aquimarina > Aquimarina algiphila. The sequence goes on from NZ_CANLVC010000012.1 coordinate 161,860, forward strand.
TGCATACAATCTTACATCTAGTGAACTACTTACAGACAATATGGCTATTAGAGGTCATGTTATGTATACAAGACCTTTAGAAAGAAGATCAGATAAGCTTATAAGAGGGATGGGGTATGTTAATATGCTGTCTGATACGGGTGGAGATTCGAATTTAAGGTATGGAGGTAATGTGATTGTAGAATTACCGGCACTAGGATGGGCTCAAGCGGGATATAATAGTTTTTATGGGGCCTCAGTTGGAATTGGAGGTAATATCACTTCGAATGTTTCTGTAGGATATACTTATGAAACAGGTTTTGGTGACACCAGTAATTTTGGAGCTACTCATGAAGTAGGTCTGGCTTATAATTTTGAAAGAGAAAAACCAAGAAGAAGAAATAGTCGATCTAAAACAGGTACTCAAAAAGCATATGAAGCAAGAGATTCTGAGATAAGAAGATTGAAAAAAGAAATTTTAGAACAAAATAAATTAATAAGAGAACTACAAGAGCAAAAAGGCGATTCTCGAAGCCAGGAGCAAAAGGCGATGAATGAACTTGAAAGATCGATCGCAGAAGCTCGGGAAAAAGAAGCTGAAGCAGCAAGACAATTAGAATTACAGAGAGAAGAAGAGGTAAAATTACTTAATAAGAAGAAGGCAGAAGAAGAGGAGCGTCTAGCAGCAGAAAGAAGATTAGAAAGAGAAGAGGCACAACAGAAAGCCGAGGAAGAACGATTAGCGGCACAAAGAGAAGTAGAACGTGAAGTTTCTGCCGAAAGAGCAGAAGAAGAAAGAATAGCAGCAGAAGAAGCTGCAAGAGAAGCAGAAGCTGCTAAACAACAAGAAGAAGAAGAACGTCTTGCTGCAGCGAAGCAGTTAGAAATAGAAGAGGCAGAACAGAAAGCCGAGGAAGAGCGATTGGCTGCACAAAGAGAAATTGAACGCGTAGAAGAAGAACGGAAAGCCGAGGAAGAGCGATTAGCGGCACAAAGAGAAATTGAACGTGTAGAAGCAGAACAGAAAGCTGAAGAAGAGCGATTAGCTGCACAAAGAGAAATTGAACGTGTAGAAGCAGAACAGAAAGCCGAAGAAGAGCGATTAGCTGCACAAAAAGAAATTGAGCGTGTGGTGGCAGAGGAAAAAGAGGAGGAAGAGCGATTAGCTGCACAAAGAGAAATTGAACGTGTAGAAGCAGTGCGATTAGCAGAAGAGAAGCGATTAGCAGAAGAGAAGCGATTGGCAGATGAAGCAGCAGCAGAGGCGGCACGATTAGCAGAAGAGAAGCGATTAGCTGATGAAGCAGCAGCAGAGGCAGCACGATTAGCAGAAGAGAAGCGATTGGCAGATGAAGCAGCGGCAGAGGCAGCGCGATTAGCAGAAGAGAAGCGATTAGCTGATGAAGCAGCAGCAGAGGCAGCACGATTAGCAGAAGAGAAGCGATTGGC
>NZ_CANLVC010000013.1:0-123897 GCF_947494415.1 Aquimarina algiphila
GAGATGGCGTTATTATCCCAGCCGGAGTAACGAGCTTTACAGTAACGAATGGCGGAGAAGAAGATACTATCGATGAGACTGATGAGACCTATACACTGAGTGTTGGCGGTACAACAGGTACCGGAACGATAGAAGATAATGATAACGCACCAACGATTGCCAGTGTGACTAGCGAATCAGAGACCGAAGGCACTGACTTAGTGCATACCGTTACCTTAAGTAATGGGAGTTCAAGTGTGACCAACTTCCCTTTTAGTATTACTGATGTTACAGCTACTGTGACTGCTGATTATGATACCCCACCTACTTTTAGTAATGGTGTAACACTCAATGTTGCCGGAGATGGCGTTATTATCCCAGCCGGAGTAACGAGCTTTACAGTAACGAATGGCGGAGAAGAAGATACTATCGATGAGGCAGATGAGACCTATACACTTAGTGTTGGCGGTACAACAGGTACCGGAACGATAATAGATAATGATGAAACATCTTCATTGTCTCTAATAAAAACAGCGATAACAGATGGGTTTTTAGCAGGGGATGTGATTACATATACATTTACTGTAAGAAATACCGGAAATACTATAATAAGTAATATAGTTATTGATGATGTTTTGACACAAAGTGTAAATCTGCCGGTTGTACCAAGTACATTAGCTCCTAATGAAACAGGAGTGGTAACCGCAACTTATGCAATTACTCAAGCTGATATTAATTTAGGAGAGGTAATTAATAGTGCCACGGTAATTGGACAAAACCCAAGTAATGATGATGTTGTAGATGTATCAGATAGTGGAGATGAAACTATTGATGAAGATGGGGATGGTGATCCGACAAATGATCCAACAATTACCATAATAGAACAATTACCAAACCTTGCATTAACTAAGTTAGGAGTATATGTAGATGCAAACGATGATGAAGTACCTAATGTTGGAGATGAAATTAGATATACATTTACTGTGGAAAATACTGGAAATGTGGACATTAATAATATAATATTAGAAGATCCATTACCAGGAGTGGTGATAGAAGGAGGACCGATTGATTTATCAGTGGGGCAAGCACCAGATACAGCTACTTTTACAGGAGTATATATTCTAACAGAAGAGGATATCTTAAATGGGAGTGTGACAAATCAGGCAACTGTAACAGGGCAAGATATAAATGGTAATGATGTCATAGATGCTTCTGATGATCCATTAAATGATACTGATATTGACTTAGATAATGATGGGGATGCAGAAGATGAAACTATTACTCCGATTGGTGATATATTCGATTTGGAAGACGATATTGTAATATATACCGGAATTAGTCCTAATGGGGATAGTGTTAATGACGAATTTAGAATAATTGGCTTAGAGGATTTCCCAAAAAACACATTACAAATATTTAACCGTTGGGGAGTTAAGGTGTTTGAACGCGATGGCTATGAACAACCAGGTGTTAGTTATTTTGTTGGTATTAGTGAAGGAAGAACAACAATAAGAGAAAAAGAAGAACTGCCTGTTGGAACCTATTATTATGTGCTACAGTATGAAAATAATAATGGAATAAGTAAGTCTAAAGCGGGTTACCTTTATATAAATAAATAAATGTATTTGGAATATTATATATTTGTTATTCCCTAAATCGAATTAAATACTTATGAATAAACTATTAACAATATGTATACTGGTGGCTTTTGGTTTCTCCATGACTACCGTTAGTGCTCAACAAGATGCGCAATATACACAGTATATGTACAATACTATTAGTGTTAATCCTGCATATGCAGGTAGCCGAGGTGTACTTAGTATAATGGGATTGCATAGAAGTCAATGGGTAGGTTTAGACGGTGCCCCACGTACACAAACCTTAACTCTCAATACTCCAATTGGAGACAGCGAACGTTTAGGTCTGGGGTTATCTATAGTAAACGATGAAATTGGACCAACTGATGAAACATATTTTGATATTGACTTTTCTTATACAATACCAACATCAGATACAGGTAAACTAAGTTTTGGAATAAAAGCAGGAGGTCATCTTTTAAATGTAGATTTTCAGCGATTAACGCAGTTTAATGGTAATGATGCTTTGTTTGAGAATAATATAGACAATAAATTTAGTCCTAATGTAGGGGCTGGAGTTTACTATCATACAGATCGTTTTTATGTTGGTTTAAGTGCTCCAAACCTTTTAGAAACAGATCACTTTGATGAGAGTACAACAGATAGTAATAGTACTGCGGTAAGTTTCTTAGCCGAGGAAAGAATAAATTATTATTTAATAGCAGGTCATGTTTTTGATATAAATCAAGATGTTAAGTTTAAACCGGCTGTTTTAACTAAATTAGTCTTTGGAGCGCCATTACAAGTAGATCTTTCTGCTAATTTTTTATTGTATGATCGTTTAACCTTAGGAGCAGCATATCGATGGAGTGCTGCAGTAACAGGTACAATTGGTTTCCAAATATCTGACTCAATGATGATAGGTTTTGCATACGATAGAGAAACTACACAGTTAGGGCAAACACAGTTTAATGATGGAAGTTATGAAGTTATGTTGCGATTCGAGCTCTTTAAAAAATACAATAGAATGTTAACCCCACGTTTCTTTTAATGACGTTTTAAATGTAAATAGTAAATCATGGTCAAATATTTACTTAAACCAATATTGGTTTTTATATTTCTTTTTTTTGTGAGTAATACTCTTATTTCTCAGGAGAAAAAAATGCAAAAAGCCAAAAGTCAATATGATAGATATCAATATATTGATGCTCAGCAAACATATCTTAAAGTTGTTAAAAAAGGATATAGAAGCGCAGATCTTTTTATGAATCTAGGTGATAGCTATTATTTCAATAGTCAATTTGAAGAAGCATTAAAATGGTATGGAGAGTTAGTCGATTCTTATCCAGACCAGGTAGAACCAGAATATTACTTTAGATATGCACAAACCTTAAAAAGTGAAGAAAGATATACAGACTCAGATAAATATATGCAAAAATTTACTGAGCTTAGTGATAATGATCTTCGTGCTGAGTTGTTTAGAAATGGATCAGATTATCTGGAAAAAATTGAATTTCAATCTGGAAGATATGAGATAGAAAACTCATCTGTTAATTCCTTGTTTTCTGATTTTGGAGTTGCTTTTTTTGGTAAAAAGATAGTATTTAGCTCTTCTAGAGATACTTTAGTTTTTAATAAAAATGTTCATCAATGGAATGATCAGGCTTTTCTGGATTTGTTTGAAGCAGAATACGATTCTGTAAATAATACACTTTCTGAAGCAAAAAAGTTCGGAGGAAAATTGAATTCGAAATTTCATGAGTCAACACCAGTTTTTACAAAAGATGGGCGAACTATTTATTTTACAAGAAACAATTTTGAAAAAGGTAGGTTTGGACGAGATCAAAAAGGAACGAATAAATTAAAAATCTATCGTTCATATAAAAATTCAAAAGGAGGATGGACTACCCCACAAAATTTACCATTTAATAGTGATGAGTATTCTGTTGCTCACCCAACTTTAAGTTTGGATGAAAAGACATTATATTTTTCTTCTGACATGCCAGGAGGTAAAGGATTGTCTGATTTGTATAAAGTTGATATTAATGCAGATGGTAGCTTTGGTACTCCAGAAAACTTAGGAGAAAGAATAAATACAGAAGGTAAAGAAACATTTCCTTTTATTAGTGTAAACGATGATTTCTATTTTTCATCAAATGGACATCTTGGTTTAGGTGGTTTGGATATATTTGTTACACGTCTTAACCCAGAAACTAAAGAAGAAAAACTAGTAGTTAATATAGGAAAACCTGTAAATGGTTCAAAAGATGATTTCACCTTTATTGTCAATGATACTTCAAAAAGAGGGTATTTTTCATCTAATCGTCAGGGAGGAAAAGGAGGAGATGATATCTATAGTTTTGTACAGACAGAGGATTTAAAAGATTTTTGTGAGATTACTATAGCAGGGTTAGTTACTGATAAGGATACTAATGAATTGTTACCAGGGACTAAAGTTTCTATTTATGATAATAACAACACACTTATTGAAAGTTTTGTGGTTGGCGATGATGCAGCTTATTCACAAATTGTAAAATGTACATCTAAATATTTTGTACGAGCCGAGAAAGAAGAATATGTGACTTTAGAGAAACTTGTGAATACTTTGGATAAAACACAGACTTTGGATGCCCCACTTGCTTTAGAAAAGAAGATCAAATCGGCTGATATTGGAGATGATTTAGCAAAAGTCTTATCTCTGAAACCTATTTATTTTGATTTTGATGGAGACTATGTACGAGAGGATGCCGCGATCGAACTGGCAAAGGTTATAGAAGTCATGAATCAATATCCAGAGATGAAAATAGAAGTAAGATCACATACAGACAGTCATGGTGATGATGCATACAATTTGGATTTATCAGAAAGAAGAGCAAAATCAACAGTGAAGTATATGATCAGTAAAGGAATATCATCTGATCGATTAGAGGGTAAAGGATATGGTGAAACCAAACCAATTAATGATTGTGGTAATGATACTAATTGTAAAAAAGAAGAATATCAGTTAAATAGGCGAAGTGAATTTATTATTGTAAAATAATTTATAACTTTTATCCTATTGTTTGTAATATAAACGTCTTACTATTGTAAGGCGTTTTTTATATTGTATATCAATTATCAAATTAGGTTTGATATATCATATAGATTATGAATTGCAGGTATGATTTTGTAATTTTGAGGTAATAAAATACAATGAAAGAAGAAAAAGTTATTTTAGTTAACGAAAATGACGAGCAAATTGGGTTGATGCCCAAATTAGAAGCGCATCAAAAAGCAGTATTACACAGAGCTTTTTCAGTGTTTATTATTAATGATAATAATGAATTAATGCTTCAGCAAAGAGCTCTTCATAAATATCACTCACCTGGACTATGGACAAATACATGTTGTAGTCATCAAAGGAACGGTGAAAGTAATATCGAAGCAGGAATACGGCGATTGCAAGAAGAAATGGGATTTACTACAGCGTTAAAAGATTCTGTTTCATTTATATATAAAGCGCCTTTCGATAATGGATTAACAGAACATGAATACGATCATGTACTAATCGGAAAATATAAAGATGATCCTATTATTAATCCAGATGAAGTTGCGGATTGGAAGTGGATGCCTATTGAAGCCATAAAACATGATATTTCAGAACATCCTGAAGTATATACAGAATGGTTTAAAATTATTTTCGAAAAATTTTACTCACATATAACCTTATGAGGATTAAAGCATGTAGAAAAGCGCATTTTAATGCAGCACATCGACTGTATAGAAAAGATTGGAGTGATGAAAAAAACCTTGAAGTATTTGGTAAATGCAGTAATCCAAGATACCACGGTCATAATTATGAACTTATTGTAGCATTAATAGGTGACATTGATCCAGAAACAGGGTATTTGATGGATCTTAAGATTCTTAAAGATTATATCAAAACAGAGGTTGAAGAGTATATGGATCATAAAAATCTTAATGAAGAAGTAGAAGAGTTTAAAGATACAAACCCTACCGTAGAAAATATTGCTGTTGTAATATGGAATAGATTACGAAACAAGATTAATTTAGTATATGATTTGGAAGTTACGTTATATGAAACTCCTCGTAATTTTGTAATATATGATGGTAAATAATTATGGGGTTAAAAGTAGGAGATAAGGTTCCAGAATTTAGTGCAGTTAGAGATAATGGAGAAGATTTTCAGAGTTCTGACATAATAGGTAAAGAAGCTGTAGTGATTTATTTTTATCCAAAAAACTTCACTCCAGGTTGTACAAAGGAGGCTTGTGATTTTAGGGATAGTTATGCCGATTTTAAATCATTGGGAGCAGAAGTAATTGGAGTTAGCTCTGATGGAATAAAATCACATACAAGGTTTAAGAAAAAATATAATCTTCCTTATACTTTTTTATCAGATTCGAAAGGAAAATTAAAAAGACTTTTTGGAGTTAAATCAGAATTATTAGGTCTGTTGCCCGGAAGAGAAACTTATGTTATAGATAAAGAAGGAATAGTACAATTAAAATTTAATAGCATGAATGCTTCCAAGCATTTGGGTAAAGTAATTGCCAAAATTAAAGAAATCATGGCAGTGTAGTCCATAAAAGAGATAATTTAATCACTAAAGGAGTTTTTACAAACTGATATTAAATTGAAAACACTAATTTTGCATAAAACAAATTTGAAATGGCAAACAAAAGAGATCTTAAGAAAGATATAAACTACGTTTTAGGAGATATTATAGAAGAAGTTTATGTGTGGGAACTAAATAACCCTGGAAAAGACAATGCATCAGGAGAGGCTATTATTGATGAAGCAATAACGTCATTTGATGGATTTATGGCAAGAGCAAACGAACGTAAACTTGAAAATCCAGCAAAACATTTTAAATCGCTTCGAGAAGATTTAGAAAAAACAGCTAAGGCTCTGGTAGAAAAAGTAAATTCTTTATAAAATTTTATTAAAAAATATTTGTAAAAAGGGTTGTAGAAATTATATTTGCAACCGTTTTTGCCGATATAGCTCAGCTGGCTAGAGCAGCTGATTTGTAATCAGCAGGTCGTGGGTTCGAGTCCCTCTATCGGCTCTATAAAGTTCTAAATGTAAAAGTTTAGAACTTTTTTTATTAATAAACTATCCGCTTTTGAGGACGAGAAGTAGTCGAAGGGTTAGTTCTATATAAAAAAGTCCTGAATATATGTATTCAGGACTTTTTTTATCCGATTGATCTTTAGATTTTTCTGTTTTAGGAAAACTCAATGTCAAAAAAACAAAGTGAAATTCTAAACATTTTTTAAATACAGCAACCGTTTGATGCGTGATATGAACACCCTGGAGTATAAGTAGCTCCACAACTAGGGTTGTTTAATGCAACATGAGTTGTTGTACAGCATTGTAATGCCGGATCACAACATCTTCGAAGTATTGGTCTAAGACCTCCATTAATTGCTTTTTGCTGATCCTTTTTCAGTTTTTTTGTTCCTTCTAAATTTAAAATGGTTTTTAACATGATTCTTAGGTTTTAAGTTTCAATGTTAAATTAAGAAAAAAAGTAATCAATGAGATACTGGAATACCTCAATTAACAATTTATAACAAAGACTTATAAAATTTACTTAAAAAAGGTTTCAGAAATTAAATTGGATTATTATTTTAATGAATCGTTTTGAGCTTCAATCAATGCTTCTTTTGCTTTTCGATCTTTGATATATTTGATCAATTGCTTCCCATAAAGTGATTTCTTTACTTTTGGACTTAGTGATTTTGCAATAGTATCCAAGAATTTTATATTAGCATCATAAACCTCATTAAGCGTTATATAAGGAGCTACTTCTAGTTTTCTGTTGTTTACAGCAAAATTAATGGTATATAGATACTTTTGGCGTACTAACTTTTTGTATGCCTCATCATTTTCCATTAGTTTTTCCTCGTCTTTTTGCTTACTAGCTTCAAAATCCTCTTTAATTAGCCTTAGATTTCGTTCATTAAATCGTTTAAGCATTTTTTTATACTCAAGAAATTTCATCTGATTTTTACCACCAGTTATTTTTATATCATTTTCAAAATCATTGAGAGAAGTAGTAATGGTAATCTCTCCAGGTTCTGCAAAGAAATCAATACGGTCATTATATTGTGCTCCATCATCTTTGTCAAGATATAGATAATGAATTTCTGGTTCTTCTATTTCAGATGTAAACATAAACTCAGAATTTCCTTCTATTACAATAGAATCTATATTTACTAAAATTGTATCCTGGATTCTCTGTAAGTAAATAGTACCTTTTTTTAACCCTTTTATATTACCTGTAATGGTAACGTTTCCTTTTTTAGGAGAACTACAGTTCATTAAGAAAATGAATGAAAATAATATGATCGAAAAATACTTCATTTATAATTTTTTGGTTTTTTAATTGGGATCACAAATATGCTACAATTTAGATTGAAATACTAACTTCCAGAAGCGATTTGCATCAATATTGTACATAAAATAGCACCATAAGTACCTACTACATATCCAAAAACGGCTAATAGTACACCAACGGTTGCTAATGAAGGATGAAATGCAGCAGCAACTACTGGAGCAGAAGCGGCTCCTCCCACGTTAGCCTGACTACCAACTGCAAGGAAAAAGTAGGGAGCTTTTATCAATTTGGCTACACCTATAAGTAGTACAGCATGAATAGTCATCCACACTAAACCAATGGCAATAAGTCCTGGGTTTTCGAAAATCATACCTAAATCCATTTTCATACCAATTGTAGCTACCAAAATATAAATACAAATACTACCTAATTTACTAGCTCCTGCACCTTCATATTCCTTGGCTTTGGTAAATGATAATACAATACCAATAGCCGTTGCAATTGTAATCATCCAGAAAAATTTAGAAGTGAATGATGCTAATGCAGAGGTTCTATCATTAAAGATTTCAAAGTTATTAGATAAGAGATTAGATATTCCGTCAGCTCCCCAGTGTGCTAGTCCTACAGTCACAAATGCTATAGAAAGCATAATCATATAATCTGTTAAGGATGGGTTTCTTGTAATACTATCAGCATAGGTTGATACTTTTTGTTTAAGAGCTTCAATAGCACTATTGTCTGCCTTTAACCAACGATCTATGCGATTACTTTTTCCGATACCAATTAATAGAATAGCCATCCATATATTAGCTACCACAATATCTACTAATACCATACCTCCATACTTGTCGGGATTGTATTCATAAATTTCTAGCATTGCCGCTTGGTTAGCACCACCACCAATCCAACTGCCAGCAAGCGTAGATAAACCTCTCCACACCGCATCAAATCCTGCTCCACCTACAGTTTCTGGCGAGAATATAGAGATGAGTAGTATAGCCAAAGGGCCTCCAATGATAATACCAATTGTTCCTGTAAAGAACATAATTAATGCTTTTGGACCTAAGTTAAAGATACTTTTAAGATCTATACTTAATGTCATTAATACCAATGAAGCAGGGAGCAAATATCTACTGGCGATGTAGTATACATTAGAAGACTTTTCGACTAAATCTCCATTTGCATCTAATTCCTTCCAGTCTGGAGAGATGATACCTAATGAATTAAAAATTGCAGGAAGTAAATAACATAATAGCACTGTAGGAACAAATTTATAGAATATGGTCCAGAATTTTGTTTTAATAGAAGAGGTGTAAAATACCAACCCTAAACAAAGCATTATAATTCCAAAAACAATAGTGTCATCTGTAAAAAAAGGTGAATTCTCCATTATGAGGTATTTAATTTTAAATGATATTGTTTATGAAACAGATTAATTTAGAAATTATAACTTTTAATCATTAATCCATTTCTTTAATACTATTTTTTGTTGTTCAGAAGCGTTTGGGTTGAGCTCAATTATAATTTTTTCTACGGTAGGTTCGATTACTTTGGATTTAAGAATTATGATCTCATCATTCCTTTTGATCTTAAACGTTATTTGATCCCCTATTTTCCATTTATTAGAATCACCAAATAAGTCATAGATATTCTTAAGCTTATATTTTTTCTTATTAATACTCAGTAAAACATCGCCTTGAGTAACTCCAAGCCCTTTTAAAAAACTATTAAAAGGGGTGTCTGAAGTAAAAATAACTTCCTTGGTAGCTTCCAGCCCTGTTACAAATGGTTGTTGTTCAAAGATGAAATAGGAAGATGGAATGTTTTTTAATCCATATTTTACCCCAGCTTTTTTCAAATAGAATTCATAATCAATAGGAGTGTTTCCCACAACGTGTTGCTGTAAAAATGCACTAATTTCTGGGTAAGATACTTTTTCTATGGTTTTGATCAATTCATCATCATCAAATGGAACATCAATACCATATGTAGTCGATAGATTTTTGATCAAATCTAATATACCATAAGAACCATTACTTTTTTCGCGCATGATAATATCAATACACATAGAGATTAATGCGCCTTTTTCATATACATTCCTATAATTTTTACGATACGGATCTTTAAGAATGTTTTTACTCATTGTAGTAAAAGACATGGTATTATCAAATGCTTTAGAAGCTTCTATTTTCTCATAGATCCTTTCAAAAAAGTCTTCTTTGGAGATCAGGCCTTGCGAAATTTGAAATAATAGGGAGAAGTATTCTGTGGTACCCTCATACAGCCATAAATGTTTAGACATTTTAGGTGTATTATAATCAAAATCACGAATTTCCTTAGAATGTATAGTCAAAGGTGTTACAATATGAAAAAACTCATGTGACACGACATCGGTAAGGGATTTATTAAGTCTATCATATGAAAGCGACTCAGGAAGGACAACCACTGTAGATGTATTGTGTTCTAGTGCTCCAAAACCTCTCGCATCATTTGATTTTGAAGAAGAAAGATACAGTAAAATACTATATTTTTGGGTCGAATTAATATTACCAAGAAAATTCTTTTGTGCCCTGATCACACGTTCGATCTGGGGCATTAATCTCTCTGCTTTATGAGTCGAATTATTAGAGTAGACGCTTAGTAATACGTTTATTCCATTTACAGTAAATGTAACTGTATTCTCTGCATTAGAATACATAATTGGATGATCTGCAACTTCTGCATATCGGTCAAAACTAAAGAAATCAATCTTATCTGAAGCTGGGTTAGCTTCAGCATTTTTTATGATGTTTTTTTCAAGTGAAGTAGAAGCCTTTAAAGATTCAGGGTGTTTTATAAATAAATTGTATTTGTTTTCTTTCATTCCATCAAAATAACCAATGAATGCGTACAGATTTAAAATGAAATTTTTGTCTTTCAAAATATTAGAACCTGTAGGCGAGAAAACATCATGAGTAGTTTCAGAATCAAAAGTATCGTTGACCCAATATGTTATTTTGCTAAGTTTACTTGCATTATTTATTTTCCAACGATTATCACCAAATTTTTGTGCATATAGTGGATTACCTAAAGCATCATAGGCTTTGAAATCTTCAACATATTTTCCATAGCTATTATTTTGATAAGTCCCGGGAACGATTTTTGGAAGATAGTAGCTTAAAGTATCTGCATCCAGATTGTTTACTTTGATTTCTACTTTTACTTTATCATCTACTACATTAATAAGATCTATTGAAGCAATAATGGGCAAAGTATTTATTTGGGCTATAGGCTGCTCTGTTGTTTTACAGCCCGAGGACAGGTTAAATATAGCAAATGCAAATACTAGTGTTGTTATTTTTTCAATCGTTCTTTGCACAGTTATAGAATATTTTTTTTAATATAGGTTGCTACTCCATCTTCTTTTCCAGAAAGGGTAATACTATCTGCTATTTGTAATGTTTCTGGTTTTGCATTTGCCACAGCCACACCAGTACCTACTGCTTTAAGCATAGCAATATCATTATAATTATCTCCAAATGCAACTGTATCTGCGATAGGGATATTAAAATGAGAGTTGAGCAAAATTTCAATTGCTGTTAGTTTTGAAATACTTTTATGTGCTATTTCAATGTATGTAGCTTTAGAACGATAGAGATGTAATATATCTCCAAAATTTTGTTCTAAAAACAAATACGCTTCGTCAATGTAAGTTTCTTCACCCATACACATAATTTTATGTGCGCCTATATTATGATCTTTCCATTCCCGAATTACACTTTTTGTAGGTTTTACAGTGGGATTGACTTTTGTATTATTTGCTTCTCGATTAGCCCAAAAATCCATTTTTGGGACATACCAATCATCATTGTGATATAAACTAATATGAAATTTTTGCTCGCTATTAAAATCATTAAGCTTTTCAATAATATCTGGTGTGATAAAAGTTGAATGAATAGGTTTATGATCAACTAAGATTAAACCACCATTATAGCATATTATAGGTTCTGTTGTAATATCTAATTCTTGTTGTAGGTGAATCATTGCGCTGGGCATACGAGAAGAAATCAGTATTACAGGTATTGTGTCTTTAATTCTTTTAATTTCTGAAATCGTGAATTCTGAAAGTTCTCTTTCAGCGTTTAATAACGTTCCATCAATATCAGAGAATACAATGCGATGTGGCATTAAGCGTTTTGGGATTTGGTTAAATAATTTTCTAATACACTATTGATTTACAAAGTTAGCGATACTGCTGATAACTTCTGGCATAATTTTTCGCCAGGATTCATTATAAGATTTATGATTTTCTAATCTATTTCCTTTAATTTCTTTTAAAATATGATTCATGTTCTCTACAATAGTATACTCTGCCTGGGGAGCAGATTCTTTTAATTTTTCTGCTTGTGATAATTCTACTTGTATATCTTTATCTCCATGAATAATTAATATTGGTATTTCTAATTTTGAAATTTCTTCTGACGGATCATATTGTATCCATGATCTCATAAAAGGTTGTAGATTATATCCAAAAATAGATTCTAGAGCAGGATCATAACCTGTAGCTCTTCCGTTTTCTTTTAATTGCTTAAATGCTACAGATGCACTTTTATCTAATCCAGGTGCTTGTCTTGCTATTTGTTCTATAATTACCTGATCGATAGATAAAGCATTACCAGCAATCGAAATGAAACCATCAACATTAGTTTGAGCAGCTATCATTCCTACTAGTGAACCTTGACCATGACCCAAAAGAATAATTTTCTTATAGTTCTTGTTTTTGGTAAAATAGTTCACCACAGATTTAGCATCTTCGATATAATGATCAAGAGAGATTTCATGCTCCCGGATGCCTAGAGCGTCTATTCTAAAAAGTCTTTTGTCATATCGATAGGTTGCTATTCCTGACTTAGCTAATTCATACGCCAATCGCTTAAATGTATCATTTTTAGACATTCTATCGTTGCCATCTCTATTAATAGCACCAGAATCCATTATAAAAATAACCAAGGGGACATCCTGATCAGAATAGGGTGTTACCAAAGAACCTTCTAAAAACTTGTTTATTTTAACTATTGCAGAATTAAATTCTTTCTCTTGAGCCATGCAGGTAAAGGTCATCAGGATAAGAAATAGAAAGACTTTGTTTTTCATGGTTCCATAGATTTATTATGAGGTAAATAAGAAATAAGTGTTTATTATAATTGACACTAATAAATGAAACGATAAACTGGGTGGCATATTTTGATTTGGGTAAATTGCTTTTTTATAGTTTTCAATTCTAAGAGTTATTATCTCATTATTTTTTAACGTAACACTAACATACCCTTTTTTATCTTTGCTTCAAAATTATAAATAATGAAATGAGTATGGATGCGATTTTTTGAGGTTTCGAAAATAATTTCTATACAAATTATCCTATCAAAGAACTAAAAACAATAAACAATACATGAAACATCAATATAAGATACTTCTTATTCTATTAATAATTACTACTTCTGGATTTTCTGCAGAATATGATTGGGGTAAAAAAGGACATCGAGCTACAGGTCAGATTGCAGAAAGATATTTAAGTAAGAAAGCAAAACGCAATATAAATAAGCTTCTAAAAGGACAAAGTTTAGCTTTGGTTTCTAATTTTGCAGATGATATTAAAAGTGATAAGAAATATAAAGGATATAGCCCATGGCATTATGTCAATTTTTCTTTTGATAAAAAATATGGAGAGGATACCCCTAGCGAATTTGGAGATTTAGTACAAGGGATAGAAAAATGTATTATGGTACTTAAAGATGAACAATCATCTGAAGCAGATGCAGCATTTCATTTGAAAATGTTAGTGCATTTTATTGGAGATTTACATCAACCTCTTCATGTAGGTAGAGGAGAAGATAAGGGTGGAAATGATATTCAGGTGCGTTGGTTTAGAGATGGATCCAACTTGCATCGGGTTTGGGACAGCGAGATGATAGAGCATTACGGGATGAGTTATACAGAATTATCTGTTAATACAGATATGTTGTCTAAAACTCAATTAGAAGCGATTCGGGATGGTTCGGTTTTGGATTGGGTTCATGAATCGCAAGCGTTAGCAAAACAAGTATATAACTCGGCAGAAGTAGGTGAAAAGTTAGGATATCAGTACATGTATAACTATTTTCCATTGGCACGTAAACAACTACAAAAAGGAGGAATACGATTGGCAAAGGTTCTAAATGAAATTTTTGGTTAGAGAACACAAAAAGAAACAATAAGAGTTTGTGTTGATCACTAGCTAATAGTGATTTCTTTACGATATTGTTTTGGGGACATAGAAAAATGTTTCTTGAAGGTCTTAGTAAGGTGACTCTCATCCGTATATCCTAATTGATATGCAATTTCTGCAATGGTAAATTCGGTATGTTGTAAACGATATTCGACCAATTTCATTTTATATTTTGTCACATACTGATGGATAGACTCTCCTGTTTTTCTTTTAAAATAAGTGCTAATAGAGCTTTGAGACATGTTAAATTTATCAGCCAGAAAACCTATCTTAGTAAGATCATTATCATAAACATGTTGTCTGATATGACTTAAGATTAAATCAATTTTGCTATGTCCAACAGGAACATCTCTATGATTAGAATTATATTTTTCAGAAATATTACGAACAATTATGCTTAAAATAGTACTTATTGCATTTGAGATAATCTCTTGGTAATATATTTTCTCATTTTTAAATTCTTCCAAAACAACATTATGAATATCCCAAATAATGCTTCTGTCTTCTTCATGAGATATAACATCTCCGGGAATGATGTTAGGATGATGGAGCAGTTGTTCAATACGCTGTAACCAATATTTTCTATCGGGTAAGTTGATTTTACCAGAAAATAAAAGCTCAGTGAATTTAAAATATGTGAAATTAGTACGTTTTTCGATTTCGAAGTGATGAGTATCTTCTGGAGCTAATAAAAAAATGTCATTTTCTTTATATGAAAATCTAATATCATTAATGGTATGGTAGCCATTTCCTTTGTCGATAAAAATGATTTCAAAATAATTATGATTATGAGGTTCTGCTTCCCATTCATCAATAGAATATTGATGTACCACAAAAGTCTCATGCAAGGTATAACGGTTCATAACATTTTTTTAACATTTTAAAGTTACAAAAATAAAATCAATAAAATCAGAATTCTTTTTTACTTGTATTTTATAACGAAAACGTTGGAGTGTGTTGATAACTAGTGAGTTGTTGGTGCTTTGTACAAGTTATAAATAAAATTATACAAGTATGAAAATTGAATTAGAATCTAAATTTGCATTTTAAAATTTAACACAAATCCGCATGAAACATAAAATTTTTATATATCATGTTATCAGGGTAGCTTTTGGAATGTTTTTGGTCTTGTATAGTATATATAATGTGATCAAATATTCAGAATTTTTAGAGCGATTAGATCGATACTTTAGTAATGTTACCGTATTTGATACGACTATAATAGAGAGTTTGGCTCCATTAGTTCCTTTTGAAGAGTTTATTATTGGATTTTTTATCACTCTAGGAATCTTTACAAGAAAAGCTCTAATGGCGGCTATTATTTTATTTGGGTTTTTTGCACTGTTTTTGCTGGATGCAAATTATATAAATTGTGCAACTGTTCATTTATTATTTAGTCTATTAGCTATACTACTATTAAAGAAAGACAATTATGATTTAAATACTGTGAATTTTGATAAAGATTCACATCAAATTATACAATAATATAAAGATATTAGCCTCGTTGCAGCGAGGTATTTCATAAATTGATTTTGTTTGAACGTAAAAAAACCTTGTTGCCGCGAGGTTTTTTTTATTTAATTACTCTAAAGGTAATATTGATTCTAGGACGAATGACTTTTTTTGTTTTTGGTATCTGATGAAGCCAGTATTCTTGTGTTTTTCCTTTCATTAATAGCAGGCTCCCATGCTGTAATTTGATTTTGTGTTTTTGGTTTTTATCTTTTTTATTTTTAAAATGAAGCCATCGTTCTTCACCTAAACTTACAGAACCTATAACAGGGTGTTTTCCAAGTTCTTTTTCATTATCAGAATGCCATCCATTACTATCTTGTCCATTACGATATAAATTAAGTAAACAAGTAGTGAATGTAATCTGACTTATAGGTTCAATTTTTTCCTTTATCAAAACTAATTCCTTAGTAAATGGTTTGGGATACATAGTGATGTTAGAATAACTATAGGATTGATCATTGTCAGAGTAAAGAGCTGTAAGACGTGGTTGAGGATATGTTTTTCCAAAAACAGTAATATTGTCTTGTTGCCAGTCTATTGTTTTTAATAAGGTTTCAAAAAGGACGTCAGATTGATTACGGCTAAAGAGTTCAGGATAATATACCACATCTGCATCTGGCATATCTAGCTTTATGAAATCGTTTTCTGCAGAAAATAAATCTAAATTCATCGAATTAAAGGAGAAAAACTAAAGATAGGAATATACCCAATAAATCAACACAAATTGAAGTAATAATCTAAAGATTAAAACAGGTTTTGGAAGATTTAATCCAGCTTTTTTGTTGATAAGCATATGAATATGCACAGGAAAAAATAAAACTAGCATTATGATGATACTCCAAATAGAAATCGTTCTGGTTTGTTCAAATAATACTCCAATACCTACAAGAATTTCGGCAATACCACTTAAATAAACGAGGAGCCTGTGATAAGGGATATACAGAGGCATTATTCTCATAAATGCTTTTGGACGAACTAAATGAAAAATTCCTATTAGACTAAAGATAAAGGATACGATATATAAGTGCCAACTCATTAAACTCCAGATGTTTTTTCTTTACCCGCTTCGCTAAGTGCAAAATCTTTACTACGGGTCATTTTTTTAATAAAACTCACTTTTCTAAAACGCAAAGCAGACCAATCATTATCTATAGAAACTTGTCGAACAGGTTCTAAATTATAATCCCCTAGAACCCCCCAGCCATAATCACGATTAATTTCTGAAGTATATTTTTTAGAGGTTTTCTTTGGATAAGCAAACCACAGAATTGCATCCCCAACAAGTTTGGGATATACAGTTTCTATGCGATTTTCAATTTGTGTTTTTTGAGTAACAAAAACAAGTGCAAAATCAACCTCTGAAACCTGAATAAGTGATTCTTTGATGACAACATCCTTAAGGCAATCTAATTCTTTACAAAACCCTTCAGGTTCATTTAAGATCAATATCTCATCCAATAAAGGAGGTAGCTGTAATTTTTTAAAAAGCGGAGTCATGATAAAGAGTATTTAGAGAAAAAAATGTGCCTCTTAAAGATACAAAAAAAAGCTGTCACTTAAAGAGTATAAAATTTAAAAGATAGAATTTGTCTTTTCAAACTCTGCTTTGAATAAATAATCTAAGATGTAAATATTTGTTTGAAATATTGACTTTTTGGATCTAGGTATTTTTGAAGATTAGAATTCGATACACTCAAAAAGAATAATTGTTTTTACCTAAAACAATAAAAACCAAAATACTACAGTTAACACTATTACAAACTTAAATATATTAATTATGAAAACAACTTTTAGAAGCTCTCTAGTAGGGGCTTTAGCATTCGCTGCGTGCATGACATTCACCTCGTGTGAAGATGAGCAATTAGACAATTCTCAGGAACAATTAGATAATCAATTAGTCACAGGAAAAGACTTCCTTCAGGAAGTAGCTTACCCTGACACGACAGGAAAATTGGTTACAATTCAACTTAACGGGGAATCTGTCGAAGTAGAAAAAATTGGAGATGAATATATCATGCAGGGAGATATGCATGTTATCCCTGATGATATGTTACCAAAAGACGCAAAAAGTACAGGGCGTACTACGCGTCGTTGGCCAAATAACACGGTATATTATGATATACAAAGTAGTTTGCCTAATCAAGCAAGGGTTACTAATGCAATTGCGCATTGGGAGGCAAATACAGACCTTACCTTTGTAAGAAGAACAAACCAAACTGCTTATATTTATTTTAGGACAGGTAGTGGATGTTCATCTTCTGTGGGTCGTACAGGAGGAAGACAAAACATTAATCTTGCTAATGGGTGTTCTACAGGAAATACAATTCACGAAATAGGTCATGCGGTTGGATTATGGCATGAACAAAGTAGAAAAGATAGAGATCAGTATATCACTATTAATTTTCAGAATATACAATCAAATAGAGCATTTAACTTTCAAACTTATGTGCAACAGGGTATTGATGGAGATGAGTATACTAATGCATTAGATTTCAACTCTATTATGTTATATGGCTCTTTTGCTTTTTCGGCAAATGGACAACCGACAATTGTAAGAAAAAATGGATCCACGTATAACGCACAAAGAAATGGACTTTCTGCTGGAGATATTTCTGGAATTAGTGTTATGTATCCAGGCAATGGTGGAGGAGGTAATGATATCTGTGAAGGAGTTGCTCCTTGGTCTAGTTCACAAAGTTATCAGCCTGGAGATCGTGTAACCTATAGAGGTTATTTATTTGAGCGTACTACATCTGGTTGGACTAGAATAGGACAATGTGGTACTTCTAAATCTGCACCAACTCAAGATTTACCAGATCTTAATGATGTAGCAAAGAATTAGTAAATCTAAATCTAATTTGGATGTAATTAATAGATATTAGAAATTAAAATCCCTCTAAAATTCTTAGAGGGATTTTTATATTTTCTAATGACTATAAACATCAAAGCATAATCTCTTTAGCGTTTTCTGGAGTCTCAAATATTGTACCTTCATCTTCGAGAAAAGTAATATCGGTAAGGGTAGCTTCTCCAATTTTATCAGTGGAACCTTTTTCTTCAGACCATCCATAGAACTCCCACTTGGTTGCGAATGGAATCCCATCTATTATTTTGAACTCTTTATACTGAATTATATGAGGATCCCCTTCTGCTTTTGATGTATCATCTTGATTTCCAAAAGTAACAATATAAGCAGCTGCTTTTAAAGTATGATCATTAGGATCAGAATAGATAATATACCAATCTTCTGATGAATCACCTATTCCTTTTTCAAAAGTAAGCCTTGCCGTTTGATGTTCTACTTCATTTAAAGTCTTAACGTTTTGTAGCTCCCATTGAGTACCCGGGTCATCTAATTTATATGGAAATCCAAAGAAATACGTCCATGTAAACATATCAAAACGTGCTCCTTTATCATTTGCCTCTTTAGGGCACAAATAAACCTTTTGATTTGTATAGATTAATTTGCTATCATCTTTTTTATCAATTCTGATTTTGGTAGCATTGGTCAGCATTGTAATTTTTCCATCTAAGCGTTGTTTTCCTCCAAAATAAATATCTATATTAAAACTAACAGCTTTATGTTTTAGAAATGCTGTTTTTTGATGTGCTTTTTCAATTTGTAGAATATAATTATCCATTATAGATAGAGCGCCATCACCAATACCACCATCTGGTTCTACAGGAATAGCCTCTGGAGTATTATCCTTAGGATCGATAGATTCATTTTCTTCTTTTGTGCTTTTATTACAGCCAAGAATAGTAATTGTTATAATTAAAATCCATAAATTTTTCATATAAAATAGTTTGTGTTATGAATGTTAAAATTACTAAAACCAAATACATGAAAAATAATAATTATGAAAACTTAACAGATACAGAACTATGTGCTGAGCTCTATAATATGCTATGTGGCTCAGTGCATAGTTCAAATAAATTTTATTTTTTTCGCTTTGCAGGTATCTTTTGACCTCCTTGATGTAAAATAACACTGGTGGCTTTGCCGTTTTCTTTTATGAATTCTAGTGCTGCTGGAAATTCTTTAACAAAGAATTTAGTTTCTGTCTCTGGATGTATTTCAAAAACTTCTTGTCCCGTAGCTTGAGAAATTAGTTTTCCATTTTTTAATGTTATATTAAGATCAAATCCAGGTTTGATTTCGTAAATACCAACATATTGTTTCAAGATTTCTTCTTTGATTTTGATTTCGGCCTTTTCAACTGGAATTGGTTTGTTTGTCTTTATTCCTTTAGAGATTCTATTTGAGTCTCGATCTGTAAATATCACTTTTACAGAATCGTTAGAGATATCGAATTCATATTCAGAAAAATTATCTTCAAAGAAAAATGAAGTCTTGTTTTTAGGAAAAATTTTAAAAGCAGTACTTCCTTGTCGTTTACTGTATAATTGATTGTCTTTTAGTGTGATAATTCTAATTACTTTGTCTTCGAATTCATAAACACCAACAAATTTTTCTAATTCTTTTGGAGATATATTGGTATTTTTTTTAGAAGTTTTATACGGTTTTCCAATTGCCATTGCTGCAATTTTTTTAGTAGGATTACCAGGGCTATTGCAATTGCAATTAGTAAGAGTGGCTACATAAACATCTTCTTCGGGAATATATATTGCATAAGAAGTATATCCAAAAATACCTCCACCGTGTTGAATAGCAGGTACTCCATTAACATCATATGTTAACCAACCATATCCATAATTAGTATACTCACCATTTGCAATAGGGTAGTTAGTATGTGCTTTTTGTAATGTTTCTTTTTTAATTAAAACATTTTGATTTAATGCAGTTTGCCATTTAAATAAATCCTCTGTAGTACTCATTAAAGAACCAGCAGCATATGGTAAAGTCATACTGATACGATCAGAATTGATATAACCTTCTCGAGTTTGATATCCCGCTGCGCGATTCATAATTATTTCGTTTTTATGGCCATATCGAGAGTTGCCCATTTTTAATTTTTTAAAAATATGTTGCTCTATAAAATCTTCATAAGTTTGTGAAGCAACTTTCTCTATAATATGTCCTAAAATGATATATCCAGAATTATTATATTTCCATTGTTGTCCTGGATCAAAATCCATGGGTTCATTTTTAAAGTAATTAATCAATTCTGTTGGAGTCATATCTTTTGATTTGATCTCTGAAAGATTCATTTCAGTGTAACTTTTGATTCCAGAAGTGTGATTTAAAAGATGGTGTAGTGTGATTTTTTTTCCATGAGTCGGATAATCCGGAATGAATTTGGTGATTTCATCCTTGACGTTAAGTTTACCCTGCTCGACTAGCATTAGAATAGCTACTGCTGTAAATTGTTTGGTGATAGAACCTATTTCAAAAACATTATCGGTTTTCATAGGGACATTAAGCTCTATATTAGATAACCCAAAAGCTTTATGATAAATAACCTTTCCTTTTTTAGCAACCAATATTGAAGCTCCCGACCCATTGAGTTTATATCGCTCGATTAAAAGCTTATCGAATTTTTCTTCCAGATTTTGTGAAAAAGAAGGACGAGATATTATAAAAATTAATACCAGTAGAAAAGAATTGATTTTAAATGTATGTTTTGCTAACTTCATGATATCTGTTTTTGATTGATATCAATGTATGACGGCTATTATTATTTCTGGTTACAAATGATTTTATGTTGTTGATTTATATTTATTAGTAAATCAATACTGTTTTATAAAACCATAATATCTGTATACCTCAATCTTTAAATTGAATGTTTGAATCCCTTTCTTGTTCATTATCAGATTCATGCTCTATATAATCGCTATCACCATATAAACGTGAGAAGAGTGAGATGTATGTATTAAATTCCTCTGCCTTAATGTCTGCAAATTTATTGTCTTTGGAGATAAATAAGATATCTATTAAATTTCTATAATACTCTATTTGTGTAACAATCTCCTGGGCATATTCATATTGATCTTTAATTGATAAATTTCCATAATAGATTAATTGTTCCTGGTATTTTTTAGTGATAGTAGTGTAAAGATCTCTTGCTTTTTCTTTCTCATTGATGCTATAGTAACTGGATACAAAAGGGTGTAGTAAGGTATAGTACCCGTAATACTCGACTGGAGTTTTTTGTATCCCAAGATCTAAAATTTCTTTTGCCTTATTTATTTTATTTTCTTCAATTAACTCTTCTGCTAATCTGCTTATACTACTTCTATAACTAATACCATTTCTGCGGGTTTGAGGATCATGATATATAGTTGCACTTTCTCCATTACCCCAATCCCAATTTTTAACTATTGGGTACATTGCTTCAGTATCAATTCTACCCATTTCATATGGATTTTTAGGATCTATTTTGGTTTGTATAGGAACAAGTTTATAAACCAATCCATCTAACTGTAAATACTCTTTCATCCATATATAATCATCATCACCAAAACTACCTCCAGAAAAATAAATAGGTCGTTCCCAGTTATTATTTGCTAGAATATCTAACATCAGTAATCTATGTTTTAGCAGATAATCGCCTTTTAAATGAATATCGATATATGGAACAATTTTATCAGCATCTTTACTAGAGACAATCCCATTTTTTAATACAGCTTGTTTATCTACAGGAATTCGTATATGTTGTGTAGGGAATGTGTTTACTCTTTTTCCACTTTGCAAATCTCCTTTGGTTCTTGGATCGTCAGATGCTATCCACTTTAACCAATTTTTGATCAGCATGGTGTCTTTTGTAATGGGTTTATGATAAATCACATCATTATTGCCATAAGCATAAAATTTATGTGTAAGTTGTGATGAGATAGGTTTACTTTTATATGCGGCTTTTTTCATTTGATCAGTATACCAATCTGTTCCTAAATATGCAGAGATTATGACTCTTATGTCAGTTCTGTATTCTTCGATATCCTGAACATACCATAATGGAAAAGTATCGTTATCACCTATAGTAAATAGAATTGCATTCTCTTGACAAGAGGATAAGTACATTTTTGCCATAGATTGGGCAGTATATCGATTAGAGCGATCATGATCGTCCCAATTTTGAGTAGCGAGCATAATAGGTCCTGCTAACAGACAAAGAATAAGTACCAGTGGAGTTGCTATTTTTGGTTTTATAAAATTCTTCATTGTATTAAATAAAGCATATAACCCAATTCCGATCCATATGGCAAATACATAAAAAGAACCTACCAAGGCATAATCACGTTCTCTAACTTCAAAAGGTTTTTCGTTTAGATATATCTTAAGTGCTAGGCCCGTAAATAAGAAAAAAACAAATAGAACCCAGAAATTCTTTTTATCATGTTTGATTTGGTAAACAAGCCCTATTAAACCCAATAAAAATGGCAGGAAATAGTATGTGTTTCGTGCTTTGTTTTTTAAAACATCACTAGGTAATTTTTTTTGAGATCCTAAATGGATTTCATCTATGAATTGTATTCCACTTAGCCAATTTCCGTTTTGATTAGTTAATTTTCCTTGAATATCATTTTGCCTTCCTACAAAATTCCACATAAAATACCTCCAATACATATATCCCATCTGATACGTAAACATAAATTTTAAATTATCCCAAACTGATGGCCTCTCTATATCGAGATAATTTCCAAAAGATTTAAGAAATTGATCATAATCTTCGTCATCTAGTTTACCATTAACGTACGCTTTACTAAAATCATTTACGGTATTAAGTATCTCTTTTTCTTTATGAAATTCTGGCTTTATTGTGAATTTAATAGGGCCGGTAAATTTCATATAATTAACTATATGTTCTGTGCTCCACATTCTCGGAAAAAATGTTTTGTGGCGATCATCAAGATTTTGTTTAGCGTTTTTCCAATCATTAACTATGTTATATTTTCTGGTTTTTTCATCTTTTTCATATTTTGGATTGTCGTCTTCATATGGATTATTTTCATCAAGGTGGGCATAAATTTCAGTGAACAAAGGACCATAAAACAAATGAGTTTTTGGATATTGTTCTAAGTTATAATATGCTAGTAGTTCTCGAGCATTATTGGGATTATTTTCATTAATTACCGTACCTGCATTAGCGCGAATTGGAATCATTACCCAACTAGAGAAACCAATCAGGATAAAAAGTATGGATAGTACTATGGTATTTAGGAAAGGATATTGTTTTTTTCGAGTATGCTTAATTCCCAGATAAAAAAGAACAGTTACTATACCTCCTGCGATAATAGTCCCAGAATTAAAGGGAAGTCCCATCACATTAATAAAGAAAACTTCAGAAAGACTAAAAAACTTTAGTGTGTATGGTACTAGTAGCTTAAAGATGAATAGTAATATGGCTACTGCTATAAAATTACCAATGATAAAATTTTTTGGAGTAATGTCTTTCCAATTTTTAAAATAATACAATAATCCAATTGCTGGGATAGATAATAATCCCATAAAATGAATACCAAATGACAATCCAACAATAAAGGATATTAAAATTAACCACTTATTTCCTCGTGCTAAATACATGTCTCTCTCCCATAATAAACCGAGATAAAACAACAATGCCAAAATACATGTTGCCATAGCATATACTTCTGCTTCTACTGCGTTAAACCAAAAACTATCGGTAAATGTATATGCCAATGAACCAACAAACCCACTGCCTAAAATTATAATAGCTTTGCTATTGTTTAAGGCACTATCCTTTGATTCTAGCTTACGAACAAGGATAACTATGGACCAAAACATAAATGAAATAGTAAATGCACTTGCGATTGCCGAGGTACAGTTAAGTGTCATAGCAATCTCTTTGGGGTTAGAAGTGAAAACCGATGCAAAAGCACCTATTATCTGAAAAAGTGGAGCCCCTGGAGGATGTCCTATTTGCAATTTTGATGAAGTAGCAATATATTCTCCAACATCCCAGAAACTATTTGTAGGCTCTATTGTAAGTAAATAAACACTTAAAGAGATGATAAAAACTACCCACCCTAATATTTTATTCCACTTTTGAAAACTAAGTTCATTCATTTATTTTGATACCATTTTATTATGGATCAAATAAATATGATAATTGATGTAGTGTCTAGTTTTTTGTGGCTGAATAAGGTACTAGTACGGGTCTGATTTTACTTTTTAAGTAATAAATCCTGTCTGTTGGAAATGTTTAGCTTGCTGTAAATGTTAGTAATATGAGTTTTTACAGTGCTAAGACTAACAAATAGTTCATTGGCAATTTCTTTGTTGCTTTTTCCTGAAATGATGAGGTCCTTTATAATTTTTTCTTGCTTACTTAGTGGAGGGATAACTACTGCTTGTATTTTTCTTTTTGATTTTATGATAAATACAATTAATGCGATAATAATTAATAAGGCAATACTACCAATCCATAAACTCATTTTATAATCCTGATTCTTAATTTCTTTGGTAATGAATGAGAGTTTATGTTCTAGATATGCATATGCAGATGGATCAAGGTCACTTGATTTTAATTCTTTAAGTAAATCCAAATAATAACGTGGATTGGCAATAACATCTTTTTCTAACAAGTCCTGATCATCAAGTTTTTTAATACCTATAAGTTTAACCAAAAGTATCTGTAAAGAATCTTTTACGTATCCTTTGGTTTCCAGAAGATATTTTTTGGTATCAAAATCGTCTGTCAGATTTTGATAAGTAGCCTCGAAGTTTTTTAGTTTTTGCCATTCTTGATCTGCTTCATTATTTGTTGCATACTTCCCAAATAATAATTCTCCTTTTGTAAAATGTATGGTGTCCTTTTTGGATAAAATAAAGAACTTGAAGTTTTTAATTTTGCTTAAAAGAACATCTTTGTCATTCAAGGATATTGGATTCAGTTGAACTTTATAAATCTCATCTTTTGAAGTAAATAAACTTTGATCGAAAGCAAAAAAACCATCTTTGTTAAGTGATGAAGAAGCAATAGTAGTTGCATTATAAGTAGTACTGTTTTCTTCAAGTTTGATATGACTTAAATATACTTTTTGTTCCCATTGATCAGGGTTTTTAATATGTACATATCCAGAAACAGAATTTTGCCCCAAGAGGTTTATGCTACTAAATATAAAGAATACAAAAAAGTAATTTAAGTTCTTCATTTTGGTATTATATTGAAGATCATTACGAATGTAAAAGTTTTGAAGTTTAAAACAAAAGTATACGATAAAAAAACCGCTTTAACTATTTATGAATAGCAAAGCGGCCTATTAGTTTTAAGTAAAAAAATATTTTTTACTTGATCATTTCGTAACTACGTTTAATAAAATCAGTCAATTCTTCTCCTTTTAATAAATTTTGAGAAAGTCTTGCAAGATCCAGAGATTGTTTTATCAAACGCTCTTTTTTCTTTTCTGTTTTAGTACTGGCAATTTGTCCAATCAATTCATGATTTGTATTGATGACCAAATTGTACATTTCTGGCATATTACCCATACCAAACATTCCGCCACCACCGCCAGTTTGTTGCATCTCCTTCATACGACGCATAAACTCTGGTTGAGTGATCATAAAAGGAGAAGCATTACTATCCATTGCTTCTAATTGTACGGTATATTTTTCTTTAGGAACAACTTTTTCTAGATCAACTTTTAGCGCTTCTTTTTCTTCATCAGATAATTTAGAAATCGTTTCTTCATCTTTTTTGATAAGATTGTCAATATGATCAGCATCAACTCTGGCAAAAGAGATATTTTCTTTGCTTGTTTCTAATTTTTGGATTAAGTGAGAAACAATAGGAGAGTCTAAAAGCAATACTTCATACCCTTTATCTTTGGCAGCAGTTATATATGCATGTTGCTCATCTTTATTAGAGGCGTATAATATTACAGTTTTATTATCCTTGTCTGTTTGACTGTCTTTGATTTTTTCTTGTAACTCCTCAAAAGTTAGATAGGTATCATCTACTGTTGGGTAAAGAGCAAACTTATCTGCTTTTTCAAAGAATTTTTCTTCAGAAAGCATTCCGTACTCGATTACAATTTTAATATCATTCCATTTTTGTTCAAAATCTTCTCTATTGTTTTTAAACATAGAGTTAAGCTTATCTGCAACCTTACGTGTGATATAACTAGAGATTTTTTTTACATTACCATCTGCCTGTAAATATGAACGAGATACATTAAGAGGGATGTCAGGAGAGTCAATTACTCCGCGAAGCATAGTAAGAAATTCAGGAACAATACCCTCTACGTTATCAGTAACAAAAACCTGGTTCTGATATAATTGAATTTTATCTTTTTGCATTCCCATATCCTGACCTAATTTTGGGAAATATAAAATCCCCGTTAGGTTAAATGGATAGTCTACATTTAGATGAATGTTAAAAAGAGGTTCCTCGAATTGCATAGGATACAATTCTCTATAAAAACTTTTGTAATCTTCATCCTGTAGATCAGCTGGTTGCTTTGTCCATGCTGGATTAGGATTGTTAATAATATTGTCTACTTCCTGGGTAGGAGCAGGATCTTCTTCTTTAGAATCTTCTGGCTTTGGTAAAGTTTCAGTCTTGGTTCCAAACTTTATAGCTACCGGCATAAATTTATTATACTTTACCAGTAATTCGTTTATTTTAGAATCTTCTAAGAATTCTACATCATCTTCACCGATATGAAGAATAATTTCTGTTCCTCTATCAGTTTTGTCATGTGCTTCTATGCTATATGTTGGTGATCCGTCGCAAATCCAATGTGCAGCAGGCTCATCTTTATAAGATTTAGTAATGATTTCAACTTTATCGGCAACCATAAAAGCAGAATAGAACCCAAGTCCAAAATGTCCAATAATTCCTGAGTCTTTTGCACTATCTTTATATTTTTCAAGAAATTCTTCTGCTCCAGAAAAAGCTA
Organism: Aquimarina algiphila; assembly: GCF_947494415.1. Lineage (NCBI taxonomy): Bacteria > Pseudomonadati > Bacteroidota > Flavobacteriia > Flavobacteriales > Flavobacteriaceae > Aquimarina > Aquimarina algiphila. The sequence continues at coordinate 27,485 of NZ_CANLVC010000013.1, forward strand.
CTTGATTAATATATTTTTCTACTTCTTCTGCAGTCATACCAATCCCTTGATCGATAATATGCAATTGCTTCTTATCTTTATCTATTTTAACTTCGATGGTTGGATTACCATACTCTACATTAACTTCTCCAATACTAGTTAAATGTTTTAGCTTTAAAGTAGCATCTGTTGCATTGGAAATTAGTTCTCTTAAAAAAATCTCATGATCAGAGTACAAGAATTTTTTTATTAAAGGAAAAATGTTTTCTACAGATACATTAATACTTCCTGTTGCCATTTTTATAATTTTTTAATTTGATTATCATCTTCTGATTGGATGTAGTCAAAAAAAATACCAATACAGCATATCTGACAAACTGACACAGAAAATAGTTTTTTAAGATATGTTGTAATGATTTCTTGACATTTAAGACTAAGATCATGTTGGATTAGAATTTCATTTTTTTTGAAACAACTTTAACATATTTTTTGTTTAACTTATTTATAAAAAAGTTGAACAATTAGTATATTTACATACTAATTTAAAGTGTGAAATATGGCTACATCAAAGAATAAAAAAGTTACCAGTCAGACTATTATATCAAAATATATGAATTATGTTTTGGAAAATGACGGATATCCTAAATCTGTATATAGATTCTGTAATGATATCAATATAAAGGAAGAAGAGTTTTATGCATTTTTTGGAAGCCTGGAGAGTTTAGACAGAGCAATATGGAATGCTTTTTTTACCACTACGATTGATGCAATGAATAATAATGAAGATTATGGAAGTTTCTCTAGTAGAAATAAATTTCTGACATTCTTTTTTACTTTTTTCGAAATGCTAACCTTAAATCGTAGCTATGTTCTTTTTGCGCTTAAGCGTTATGATATGCCTTTCGAAAACTTAAAACAATTAAAAAGTTTGAGAGACCATATAAAAGGTTTTGCCACCGAACTAATTGAAGAAGATAATGATGAAAAATTATTCAAAGTAACTAAGAATCCTGTTAAACTATTTTCTGAAGGAGCTTGGTTTCAGTTTTTGTTCTTATTAAAATTTTGGGTAGATGATGAATCTGCAGGGTTTGAGAAAACCGATGTTGCTATAGAGAAGTCGGTGAATACCGTATTTGATTTATTTGATAATACTCCTTTAAATAATGTGTTAGACTTCGGGAAGTTTCTATGGAAAGAAAAAACGATGTGGAATTAATGAAAGAACGAATTTAGAAACTGTATGAAAACAATTGACAAAATACCTACTACCAAATTAGGTAGAACTGCAGAACTCGTAAAAACGGGAGTGAAGGTAGGTGGGAATTATCTAAAATACTACGGTAAAAAGGCTGTTAATCCTGATTTAACTAAAGAACAGTTAAATGAAGATAACGCTGCTGATATATACAATGGATTGAAAAATTTAAAAGGGAGCGCTCTTAAAGTAGCACAAATGCTTTCTATGGAAAAAAACATTCTACCCAATGCCTATGTAGAAAAGTTTTCTTTATCACAGTTTAGTGTACCACCTTTATCTCCTCCATTGGTTAGAAAAACATTTAAAAAATATCATGGGAAATACCCAGAAGATCTATATGATTCGTTTGCAACTCAATCTGTAAATGCTGCAAGTATCGGTCAGGTACATAAAGCTATTAAAGACGGGAAAAAACTTGCTGTGAAAATTCAATATCCTGGAGTTGCAAACAGTATAAGTTCTGATTTGGCGATGGTAAAACCCATCGCCATCAGAATGTTTAACTTAAAAGGAAAGGACTCCGAAAAATACTTTAAAGAGTTAGAAGGAAAATTACTTGAAGAGACGGACTATATATTAGAAGTTAAGCAAAGTAAGGAAATAACAGGGTCTTGTGCTAAGATTCCCAATTTGCGATTTCCAAAATACTATGAGGCACTATCTAGTGAACGTATCATCACTATGGATTGGATGGATGGACTTCATTTAAGCGAATATGCAACACAAAATAATGATCAGGAAAAAGCAGATAAAATTGGTCAGGCATTGTGGGATTTTTATATGTATCAAATGCATATTCTTAAGGCAGTGCATGCTGATCCTCATCCAGGAAATTTTTTAGTTGATAAAGATGATAACCTTATTGCGATTGACTTTGGATGTGTAAAGAAAGTGCCATTAGAATTTTATACTCCTTATTTTGAATTAGCAGAAAAGAAAAATATTGATAATCCGGAATTTTTTAATAAAAAAATGTTCCAATTAGAAATCCTCAGACAAGATGATTCCCCTGAAGAAAAAAGATTCTTCTCAGAGTTATTTCATGAAATGTTGAGCCTTTTTACAACACCTTTTAATGTAGAGGAATTTGATTTTGCAGATGAGACATTTTGGAGAAAGATAACAGAATTAAGTGAAAAATATTCTAAAGACACAGAGTTAAGAAAAATGAATGGAAATAGAGGAAGTAAACATTTCTTATATATCAATCGTACGTTTTTTGGCTTGTATAATTTGTTACACGATCTAAAAGCAAAGATCCAAGTAAGGAATTATGAAAAGTACCTATAGTCGGTCATTCGACTGACTTGGTTTGTTTATTTATTGGTTAGGTTGTTAGAAAGATGTGCTGTGGTTGGCACATCTTTCGCTTTTATTAGTGAAACTATATTTTGAAAAATTGCGGAGCAATGTATTTAAAATAGATAGTTGAACTCATCCCGATTTTTCAGTGGAATCTCAAGTTTACCACCTCGAAGCTTATTTACTACATGTTTTTAGCTTAAATAAATTGGAATATAGCTGTTCTTTATATGATTTCTATTTAAATTATTGTCATGAATCTATTAAATATTAAAAAATGATAGTAATGAAATATGTTGATATAATTTAAAAATACATTTATCGTATCTTCACATCTTAGAAAACCCCTAAAAATGTTTAGAAGTAAAATATACACATTTACTCTTGTTGTTGTGCTTCACTATTGTGCATTTTCGCAGCAGAAAGAAGTCATAGTTGATTTAATAGATAAAGTAGAAAATGCAACCAACAAAAATGAAAAACTTCAGTTGTTGGACTCCTTATCTGGAGAAATTGGTAAAATGCATGATAAAGATTTTGAATTTTATAAACAAAATTTTTCCAAATATACGCTTCAATATATAAATCTAGCTAAACAATTGGATAGTATTGATTTAGCTGCTTTTAGGACCTCTAAACTCACTTATCATTATCTTCAAGTGATAAATAAACCCGATTCTGCTCTTGTTATTGTAAATAATATTCTCGGGGATAGTAATAAAATTAAAAATAGAATTAATTTGGGACACCTGTATGTGAAAAAAGCAGGGGCAAACTACCAAATTGATGATTTAGAAAAGGCAATAATAGATTATAATAATGCCGAAAAAGTTTATCACGAAACAAAGGACACCATTTATGAAGCTGATGCGGTATATTTTAATGGACAGGCAACAGAACGATTAGGTAGACTTTCTCAAGCAGTGATAAAATATCAGACTGCTAATACATTGTATACTGCGATGAAAGATACAGCGTATATGGCATATAGTGGATTGGCGATATCAGGGATTTTTAGTCAACTTTATCTTTTGGAAAAATCTTTTGAAGAAAGAAAACGGATTAGAGCGTTGCTAAATAGTCAAAAGAACAAAGACTATAGAGCTCTTTCAGAGTTAAGTATAAATGATGCTCGTGATTTTGTAAAAACAAAAGAATATATAAAAGAAGGCGAAGCATATCTCAAAGCCCTTGAATTAGCACAAAAGGGTAAGTTAAGTGTTTTTGATTTGTTTAGGATAAGAGCCTATGTATCTGGGTTTTATTCAAAACATGATAAAACTGAAATTGCTCAACGATATTTAGATACGCTAGAGTTGACGCCAGAATTAGTGAAGAATCCGTATGATCGAATGTTTTATTTAAAAGCTTTAGGAACACTTAAAAAAGCTCAGGGAAAATATAATGAAGCTATCCCCATATTTGAGGAAGAACTAGAGATTTTCAAAAAATCTAATGATTTACAAAGTCAAGTACACATCGAAAAAGAACTTTATGAGTCAAATAAGGGAGCAAATAATTTTTCTGATGCTATCATTCATTTAGATAGACATCTATTGTTGAAAGATTCTTTATATAATATTACTCGTTCTAATAGTGTTATTTATTATCAAACACTTTATGAGACTGAGAAGAGAGATAGTAAGATTGCTATCCAAAAAGCTAACATCGATATGTTAGAAGCAAAGGATAAAGCGAAGAAAAATTTATTAATATTTGGAGGTATAGGTTTAAGTCTATTGTTCATATCTATATATTTATATAGAAATAGAATGTTATTGGTAAAGAATAAAAAATTACAACAATCCTTTTTACAAGAACTTCTACAAACACAAGAACGGGTTGGTAAACGTATTTCTAAAGATTTACACGATAGTGTCGGTCAAAGTTTGTTGTTGGTCAAAAATAAGGTTCTTCAAAATAAGGATCAAAAGACAGCGAGTATTGTAGATGGAGTAATTGATGAGGTACGTGCAATATCTAGAAGTTTACATCCGTTTAAGCTAGAAGAACTTGGCCTCACAGTAACACTACAAAGTAGTGTAGAGATGATTGATGAGAACTATGATATATTTATTTCAGCAGAAATTGATAATATTGATACGGTTTTTGATCAAGAAAAAGAAGTTAATATTTATAGATTAGTGCAGGAGAGTTTTAATAATATTCTCAAACACTCTAATGCAAGATCTGCAGAAATTATAGTAATCAATAAAGAAACTGATGTAGAGATAATTATCAAGGATAATGGTAAAGGTTTTGATGTTTCTAAAGAAAAGTCATCTGTTTCAAAAATTGGCCTTAAAACATTAAGTGAACGATCAAAATTCTTGAAAGCCAGCTTTAAAATACTTTCAGAGATTGATCAGGGAACCACACTTATATTTAATATACCAAAGCATGTTTAAACCTAATATACTTATCGCAGATGATCATCCTTTGCTTTTAAGGGGGTTAGAAGAGTTTTTAAAAGAAAAAAAATATAATATTATTAGCACTCATGCTGATGGACTCTCTGCGTATAATGCAATTATAAAAGACAAACCTGATATTGCTATTTTAGATATTGAAATGCCTAACCTTACCGGGGTTGATGTTGCAAAAAACTGTAAGCGGCATGGTATGGATACCAAGGTTATTTTAATAACTCTTCACAAAGAGAAAAAATTCTTTGAAGAAGCAGTAAAATATAATATTCATGGGTATCTGTTAAAAGAATTTGCCTTAAGTGAAATAGAAGCCTGTATAGCAAGTGTTTGTAGAGGAGAACCTTATTTTAGTGAAAAAATATATAAACGATTTACCCATATAGGAGAAGGAAATTCTGATATAGAAAAGTTAACTCCATCAGAAATAAAAATTTTAAAGCGTATAGCAGAAGAAATGACTAGCACTGAGATAGCAGAGCTATTGAGTATTTCGGTAAGAACTGTAGAAAAACATAGAGCAAATATTATTAGGAAACTTACCCTGGAGCAAAAACCTAATGCTTTGCTCATCTGGTCACAGAAAAATAAACAGTTATTATTGTGATGTATACACATATATTCTGATGTAAGATTACGTAGAGCTACGTATGTTATAGCGCCTCATGTATTTATATCTTTGCTTATATAATATTTAAAGAGAAAACAGATTAATGTAATGTTGGATGTTAATACTGAAATATATAGTTCTAGAGGTAGTACTTTTTTAGTGTATCCAAACCCAATAAAAGGAGAGATTTATATTGATCGCACAACTAATTTGTCTACTGCTCGATGTAGCATTTTTGATCCAAAAGGGCATTTGGTTAAAGAAAATAAAAAATTATCAATCAGAAATACAATCTCATTTGTATCGTTCCCAGCAGGGATGTATACGATTAAGATATGTGATGAAAATAGAACAGTTATTAAGAAATTTCTAAAACTCTAGTTTTTAGGAAGATTGGGGGAATGGGGACTATCGACTTTAGTTGGTGGTCTCTTTTTTGTTGATCTGTTTGTTGTTTTCTAGGGTATTATATAACAATATGTACTTTACAGTATTTTTTAAGCTCAGATTTTAGAAAAATTACTTAGAACTCTTAGTAAATTTTAAAGTTCATTTTCTTTATATCGCTACTATGTGGGTATTTATAATTGTATTTGTTATGCGTGCATATAATATAATTGCTGTTTCTTTTATCAAGATGCTAAGAATACATATATTGTCCGCCAGTTTTTAATTAAGCGTAAAATAAAGCACAATACACAATAATTAACTATATGTATACTTCAAAAATATCTGGATTGGGATATTATGTTCCTGAAAATGTGGTGACAAACGATGACCTTTCTAAAATAATGGATACCAATGATGAGTGGATTCAGGAGCGAACAGGTATAAAACAAAGACGTCATATCAAAAAAGGTGATGGTAATAGTACTTCTGTAATGGGAGTTAAAGCTGCAAAAATTGCAATAGAAAGAGCAGATATTTCTAAAGATGATATAGAATTAATAATTTTTGCTACACTTAGTCCTGACATGTATTTTCCAGGAGGAGGAGTACGGGTTCAGGATATGATGGATATGAAAACTATTCCGGCATTGGATGTTCGTAATCAATGTAGCGGATTTGTATATGCAATATCTGTTGCAGATCAGTTTATAAAAACCGGAATGTATAAAAATGTTTTGGTTATTGGAAGCGAAAATCACAGTGGAGGTTTAGATATGACTACCCGTGGACGAGGAGTTTCTGTTATTTTTGGTGACGGCGCAGGCGCAGCTGTATTGACAAGAAGTGAAGAAGAGGGTAGAGGAATTTTATCGACACACTTACATAGTGAGGGGGCACATGCAAAAGAATTATCTTTAGAAGGGCCAAGTACAGAACATTGGGTTCCTGAGATTATTGCAGAAGACCCACAAGAGAATATTCCTTATTATCCATATATGAATGGTCAGTTTGTTTTTAAAAATGCTGTAGTGCGTTTTTCAGAAGTAATTAATGAAGGATTACAGGCAAATAATCTTACGGCGGCAGATATTAATATGTTAATACCACATCAGGCAAATTTAAGAATATCTCAATTTGTACAAAGACAATTTAAACTATCTGATGATCAAGTATACAATAATATTCAAAAATATGGAAATACTACAGCTGCTTCAATTCCGATAGCACTTACTGAGGCATGGGAAGAAGGCAAAATCAAAGAAGGAGATTTGGTGGTGTTGGCGGCCTTTGGAAGCGGATTTACATGGGGTAGTGCTATTATAAAATGGTAGTATTGTAAATCGATGACTAGGCTAGATGATAAATTAAAACGAAAAACGCGAAGCAATTAAGCTTCGCGTTTTCTTATCTAATAACTCGGTTATTAATTTTTTAAAGGCTAATTCAAATAAATCATAACCATGATTACTATATTAAACGTAACAAATTGCAATGTGTTACAGAATTTGTTGTTTTTTTACATTTTTTTAACGTTAATTTAGTTTTTGAGGAATCTGTATTGAATTTAACACATTCATTAAGCATTGTTTTTCTTATTAACATATTTATTAAAAAAAGTGCTGTTAAAGTATGCCTCCACCTGATTTTTCGTTATTATCTCTGCGTTTCCTAGATGCCTTTCTGTTTTTTCCACTTCCAAACCTATAGGATAGCCCTAAAAAAACAGTTTGTGTTTCTCCTTGAAATTGCCCATTTTGTGGGTAAGGATTGTCTCCAGAAAATCTAAAACGCATTGTATTAAAAATATCATTAAAGTTAATACTAGCCGTTCCTTTGCCTTTCATGAAGTTGTATCGAGCTCCTGTATTTACAAAGTAAAACGGTTTAGTTTTAAATAATACACCTTCTTGTTCTCCACGGTAAAATCCAAAAACTTGAAAAGTTAAATTTTTAGTAGCTTTAAGACTATTGTTAATTCTAAAATTATAGATTACGGCATCAACTTCACGGTTTACATTTTCTACTACTCCTTTTTGAGTTTGCCCATAAAGATCAAAACTTGCATTAAAACTCCACCAATTGGTTACTTTATAATTACTTGAGATTTCTATACCATAGGCAGAATTGTTTTCAAAATTATCAAAAGTTAATATTTGACCTTCTTCTACATCTGGATTCTCTATTAGTACTTGATTGATTTCATCATTGATTAATCGATAAAATACTCCTCCAGTAACTGAGCCTTTTTCTAATTTTCGTGTATAATTAGCTTCAACAGAATTAGTAAATTGTGGATCAAGAGACGGGTTTCCTAAAGAAACAATTCTTGGGGTGCTCCATTCTCGTATTGGGTTTATTTGATTTAAACCAGGTCGATCAATTCTACGACTATAACTTAACTGATAGCTGTTCTTTTCTCCAGGAGTATAATTAAGATATCCTGATGGGTATACAGTAAAAATATCGTCTTCAAATATTTTTTCACCATTAAATACAGCTTCTACTTCATAGTTCTCTATTCTAGCACCTAATTGATATGACCATTTTTCAAAATTCTGACCAAATGTTGTGTAAAATGAATGGATATCTCTATCATAACTATATTTTGAATCCTGAAAAAGAGTAGATTCATAATCATTATCGGTTCTTCTTAATCGAGTCTCATATCCTATTTCTAGTTTGGTCTTTTCTGATAAAGGGTTTACATAGTCCAGGTTAATTGTCGTATTTTTCCTTTCGTTATTAATGAGATCATTATAGTTTGGTAGTGAATTGTTTCCTCCTATAAAAAGAAAATCATCATCACTATCACTTTCAAAAACATTATAATCGACTTCAAGTTCTATATTATGTCCTTCTTTCTTAAAGTCATGTTTATAGTCAAAATTATAAGTAGAGCCTAAATTATCACTATCACTTATTAAATCTTGTGTTAAGTTGCTTTGATCATTATTTAAGAAAATAATGTCTGTGGATCCCTTTGTTAAACCATCAAATAGATTTTGATTGGTATATACAGAGACAGTATTGTTATCATTAATAAAGAAATCCATCCCGAATTTAAAGAGATGTGATTTATTATTATCTAAAAATTGAAAATCTGTTCTGTAATTTTGATCTTCTCTAAAAACAAAACCTGCATTTAGGTTTTTGGTAATATTATTACCATAGTTACCATAAAAATTTATTTTACCTGTTCTATAATTTAAATCGACAGAACTATTAAAACGAGCATTTTTATCATAATTAAGCCCTAGATTAACATTACCATTAAATCCTATGTTGCTATTTTTATGTAATACAATATTAATAATACCACTCATTCCCTCTGGATTATATTTGGCAGAAGGATTTGTAATTAATTCGATTTTCTTAATAGAAGTTGACGGAATTTGCCTTAATAGTTGAGAAGCGTCAATGTTAGTGGGCTTACCATCAATAAGAATACGAACATTTTGATTTCCTCTTAAAGCAATATTACCATCTTGGTCTACATTAACTGAAGGTATATTATTCATGATTTCTGCTGCACTACCTCCAGTTGTGGTTAAATCTTTACCAACATTAATAACTTTACGATCAATTTTTTGTTCGATAGTAGTTCGTTCTGCTACTATAGTTACATCGTCTAAAGCTTCAGCGGCTTCCTCTAGTGTAATAGTACCTAGGTTAAGATCTTTGTTCTTTTTTGAAATCTCGATACCTTGGGAATATGTTGTGTATCCTATAAATTGAACTTTTAAAGTATAATTTCCTTTCGGAATATCGGTAATTAGGAAATCTCCGTTTTCTGTTGTAATTCCGCCTGTTATTACTTTACTAGCTCCATCATTAATTACAATTGTGGCATAGGGGATAGGTTGGTTTAAGTTCTTGTCGATAACTTTTCCTTGGATAGTACCTACCACAGCTTCATTACCGGGTTGAGCAGAAAGCAGAAGGCACCAAAATGAGAAAAGTAATAAAACAGTTTTTTGATTAAGTGTTTTCATTTTGAATGTTTATTTGATTGATATATGCAATGCATTGTACTTTGTATAACATAATACAGATGCGAATTTTTTACTAAAATTAGCACGGTGATTAATCGTGTATAAAGGTTAGACGACCTTGTCTAAGTTCTGTTACATCTAATTTTAGACTTTAACATTATATTAAATAATTAAAAACCGCCCTTTGAAAAAAGGGCGGTTTTCTATAATAACCAAATAGTAACACTAACCATCAACTATGAATAAAATTTGATTATTATTTAAGTAACTAACTAACTAAATTTATGAAAATTCATATCTTTTATAAGTAAGACGTACCACATAGATTTGTGTTACACTCATCTTTTGTTTTTAACATTTTTCAAGTCATTTTTAACGTTTTTTACTACATTTGAAGCCTTAAAAGATACCTTTCGTTTAAAAAAACAAATACTATTTTATGCAGAAAAAAACATTAGTTCTTGGTGCTTCTTTAAAGGAAGATAGGTATTCAAATTTTGCAATTCATAAATTAGTAAGTCATAACCATAAAGTTACTGCTGTTGGTTTGAGAAAAGGAGAGGTAGCAGGTGTTCAAGTTGATACAGATATACAGAATATAGGTGATATTGATACCGTAACTTTGTATTTAAATCCTAAGAGACAACAACCTTATTATATTCCTATTGTTAACCTACATCCAAAAAGAGTGATTTTTAATCCGGGGACAGAAAATCCAGAATTTTATAAAATTCTTAGAGAAGCTAATATAGAGATAGAGTTGGCTTGCACTCTTGTGTTACTTTCTACGAATCAATATTAATCCAAAAAATGTAATTAGACCATTAAGAGGTAGTAATTCATAACCTATTTCATATCCTCCAATTAATTCGGGAGGAATATTAGATATTCCGATTATAATCAAAACTGAAGCTAAGGCTACTATCCAGCTATATTGATCATGGATTTTATATTTTGTAAAAATCCCAAAAGAAAATAAACCTAACAGAGGTCCATAAGTATAGGTTGCTACGGTTAATAAGTTACTTATAACATTTTCTGTAAGTACATGTTTAAAAACAATAATGACTAAAATCAATAGTATACTCATACCAACGTGAGTCCTTTTACGAATTCCGGTTTGTAACTCTTTGTCTTTTTTCTCGATGTTTAGAAAATCTACACAAAATGATGTGGTCAATGAAGTTAGTGCACTATCTGCACTACTATAAGCTGCTGCTACCAAGCCAAGAATGAATGATATAGCTAATATAATTCCCAATCCTCCATTTATGGCTATTTCTGGGAATAACAAGTCTGTTTTGGCTTTTCCATCCATTAGGGGGGTACTTACATCAAATTGATCTGAATAAATAAATAACAGAGCACCTAAAAGAAGAAAAATAAAATTAACTACTATTAAAACCAGACTAAAGGAAATCATATTCTTCTGAGCTTCTTTTAAATTACGACAAGTAAGGTTTTTTTGCATCATATCCTGATCTAATCCGGTCATACAGATAGTAATAAACATACCGCCTATAAACGATTTTAAAAAATGCCCTTTTGCCAGAAAATTATCTAAGAAAAATATTTTATTATAGTTGGCTAATTCGTCAGAGTTTAAAAATTCTGAAAAAGACCACCCAATTTTATCATTGATGTAAAAAATAGCCATTCCAACAGCTATCAACATGAATAATGTTTGCAAAGTATCCGTCCAGACTATGGTTTTAATTCCACCTCTAAACGTATAAATCCAGATAAGAATGATAGAAAGTATTACAGTGATTTCAAAAGGTATATTCCATTCATCAAAGATATATTTTTGTAGCACTATAGCTACAAGATATAGCCTGAAAGATGCCCCCAGGACTCTGGAGATAAAAAAGAAAAATGCTCCGGTTTTATAACTTACAATACCAAATCTCTGTTCTAAATATTGATATATTGAGGTTACATTTAATCTATAATATATTGGCATCAATATGTATGCAATGACAAAATATCCAAATAAATACCCCAAAACCACCTGCATATAGCTAAACTGTGATGCTTCTACCCATCCAGGTACAGAAATAAAGGTTACACCGCTTAGGGAGGCTCCGATCATTCCAAAAGCAACAATATACCATGGTGATTGTCTATTGGCTTTAAAGAAAGCATCATTTCCTGAATTTTTCCCTGTAAAATATGAGATAAGAAGGAGGACCCCAAAATAAGCCGCAATAAGGAGTAGAATGTGTAAAGGTTGCATGAATTTCGGTTAAAAATGATTCCCAAAATACAAATTAACCAGAAACCCTAGAGTATAAATTTAAAACTATTTATTTCTAACATCACTTTCGATCATACCATCTCGCAAACGAATTACTCGATGCGCGTGTGCTGCAACTTCTTCCTCGTGAGTTACTAGAATAACGGTGTTGCCTGCAGCATGGATATCGTCAAAAAGCTGCATAATCTCTAATGAAGTTTTAGAGTCTAAGTTACCGGTAGGTTCATCTGCTAATATTATAGAGGGTTTATTAACTAATGCCCGTCCAACAGCGACACGTTGTCTTTGCCCTCCTGATAATTGATTAGGTTTGTGATCCATACGATCAGAGAGTCCAACATCTGTCAATACTTCTTCTGCTCTTACTATTCTGTCTTTTTTAGAAGAGCCGGCATATACCATGGGCAGCGCAACATTATCAAGAGCAGTAGTTCGAGGAAGTAAATTAAATGTCTGAAAAACAAAACCAATTTCCCGGTTTCGGATATCTGCCAATTCATTATCTGTCATTTGGCTAACATCATTTCCATTTAAGTTATAAGTGCCATCGGTCGGTGTGTCCAGACATCCCAAAAGATTCATAAGAGTAGATTTACCAGAGCCTGATGGCCCCATAATTGCTAGGTATTCTCCACGTGCAATATCCAGGTCAATGCCTTTTAATACATATACAGTTTCTTGACCCAGTTGAAAATTTCTTATAATTCCTCTGATTTCTATGACATTTCCCATGTAGTATTATTTACAAATGGTTAAGATACAATTTTAGACTATATGACGCAGTAGGTAAAAAGTTGTTACATGATGAAGTGCAAAATATTCTCGCTTCTGATAAGATTTAAGCATAGGCTTAGCGTTAAAGCTGAGTTAAAACCTGATAGCCCTTTATTTTCTGATTATTAATATGATTTTTGTCATTTTTCATGGTGAAGCTTAAAATTAGTTTTGCGCAAAACATAACTAACATAAATAAATATGAAAGCACTTAAACGCCCTGAGCCTATCAATGTAGAAATTGCCTTAGATCCTAAGGAAACTATAATGAGTAAAACCAATCCTAAAGGAATTATAGAATACGCGAATGACTATTTCATGCAAATTTGTGGATATGAAGAACAAGAACTAATTGGTCAGCCTCATAACGTGATACGTCACCCCGATATGCCTAAAGTGATTTTTAAATGGTTATGGGAACATTTATTAGCAAAGAAAAATATACATGCTTTAGTGAAAAATTTAGCAAAAGATGGAAGGTATTATTGGGTGATTACCGATTTTGATGTAAAAGTAGATGATGAAGGGCAAATAGCTTCATTTTTTGCAAGAAGAAAAGCTCCACCTAGAGATACAATAACAGCAATAGATAGTCTGTATAAAAAACTATTATCAATAGAGCAGGCAAGTGGTGTCGAAACGGCAGAAAAATATTTGATTGGTTTTCTCGAAGAAAAAAATATGACCTATGGTGAATATATAGAAGAAATTTGTTTACCCGAAGAGAAAAGCACGTATGATCCAAAGGACTTACAATACCACAAACGTAGAACTGTATTTTCAAGAATGTTTAGGTAGTATTAATGGTATATGATATAGAATTATATTTGATTTAAGGTTTAATACCTTTTAATTCGTAAGGCCCAAACTATCATAAAATAGCTTGGGCTTCTTTTTAAGAGACTCTTTATGAGTTTCAATAAACTTATTTAATATCTCTACTGGATAATACTTCTATGATTTTTTGTGCAACAATTTCTGAGGATAAATGATTCTGACCTGTAATAAGATTTCCATCAACTTCTATATGAGGTGTATTTCTTGGTGAAAACTTAAATGTTCCTCCTCTTTTTTCAATAGTTTTTTGAATAAAAAAAGGAAACTGTTTATAGTATTCTTTATTAGGATTTTCATAGCTGTCTGGATAACCATTAACACGTTTTCCTTGCACAAGATATTTTCCATCTTTTGTTTTTAAATTTACAATTCCAGCAGTCCCATGGCATACAGAAGATATAATACCGTTATGTTGTTCATATATTTCCATTGCTATTTCCTGAATATTCTTATTTTCTGGAACGCCATACATAGCGCTACCACCACCAACATAATAGACAGCCTTGTAGTTTTTTGCATCTATTTGTGCAGGTTTTTTTGTATTTTCTAATGCTGCCATAAAATCATTATTGTATAAATATTCTTTTTGTAACTGATCAGAAGTGTTGATATATGCAAGTGGTATTGCGCCTCCTTCGGGACTTACAAAATCAATAGTATAACCAGCCTTCTGAAAGGTGTGATATGCGTTAACAATTTCAGAAAAACTATTACCTGTGTTAAGTTTAGAGTTTCCATAGAAATGAGCATTTGATACAATGAATAAAATATGATCAGCATTATTTTTGTCAAATGTTCTTTTAGAAGCTGATTTACTCATGATCACCCATGATCCTTCTAATTTTTTCATTAAAAAAAGATCTGTAAGACGTAGTTCTCTCTCAGGAATTAAAATTTCTACTTTGGCAACGGCAATATCGTTTTCTCGATCGATGTTGAGTATTCTTCCCGTTCTTCCGCTAAATTTGTTTTGTTCTCCTTTTTCATACCAACTAATATACTCACTTGAGGGTACTACCCAAAGTTCATCATTTTTGTTATTTAGATACAACTTTGCATCTTTATAAAATGCTTTACCTATTTGTTCAGGTCTTCTATAAGAAGTTCCTTCTATATAATGATTCAAAGCGTCAGCAATGAGTTTTTCTTCAGATTGAGCTTGGGTTGTACCAAAAAATGCTATGCAGGCTATTGTGTAAAAAAGATTCTTCATGTTTTTATTTTTTTAAAGAACCACAATAATATAGGCTATCGTTATAAAATCAGTAATATTTTATAATTCAGGTGTGCGGTTTTATAATATTGGACTTAGAAAATGTAAAAAAAACAGGGTTTGTTTACTAGTTAAGACTGTGCAGATTTGTACTGTGTAGGGGTCATGCCTGTAAGTTTTTTGAATGTAGAATAAAAAGTTGATTTAGAATTAAAGCCACATTCATAACCAATGGATTCTATAGTGAATTTATCCTTATTTGATAATAATATTTTAGCTTCATGTATTCGATATTCGTTAACAAATAAAGAAAAACTTTTATTCAAATTATCATTTATGAACTGAGATAAAAGATGTGTTTGTATATGAATTTGTTTTGCCAGATCAGGTAATTTAAGATTAGGGTTTTTATATAGTTTTTTGGACTTCATTGTTTCTTCTAATACTTCAAAAAGTCTTTTGGCTTCGGCTTCTTCTATTTTTTTGTCTGCATACTTTGACGGTTCTCTAAAGAGAATAGCGTATTTTTTTTTACGGAAGAATAATATCAGAAGTAATAAATAGAATACAAAAGAAAATGAAAGCGCACCTACTATATATGAAGTGTATGATACTGTTTTATAAGCAATCCAAATAATGAGGTTACCAAAGTAAACACTTGTTATCCATATTTCTGCACTGTTTAATTTATTGTGCTTTGTAAACATTTTTTTGATCACTTTTCTTAAAAGAAAACCTGAAGCTAAGATGTATCCAAACCATTGATAATAAATTACTTTTACAATATAGAATCTCCAAAGGTTAGGATAATCTTCATAAGGATAGCTATAACCAATAGCGAGTATAATAATAAACAAGAAAAGAAAGTGATATTTCCAGGAATGGTCGATCTTTTTTGAAGAAGGATTTAGTATAGATTTCAAATAAAAAAATAAAGAAGGACCGATAAGAAAACATGCAGATAACCCTATTTGAAGATAGATTTTAGAAAGCTCTCTATTAAAGTAATAAAATATAGATTTCCAAATTCTAATACTTAATACCGTTAATAATGTTCCCAGAAAATAATTAGAAATGTGTTTAGGCTTAGCATAAAAGAAAAAATATATAGCTAGAAGTGTACTATTAAAAACTCCAATTGCACTAAAAAAGAATAAAAACTGACTGTCGAAATTCATATATAGGAGACGATAAACTAATATTTATAGGAATGATAAAATTAAATAGAAAAACTAGTAAAAGAAAATGAGCTCGGTATTTATATATCAATTAGAAAACCTTTTATGCTCTAATGACAAAATGTTCTTTAGCCTGCTCTCTTCTAAAAAAAACAAAACCCAGATCAAAAATATCTATAGTTACTGTTACTTTTGGGTGATTCTTTATTTGCTCCCAGGTAGATATGTTTTGTAAAGATAGATGTATGCCATTAATGAGTAACAAAGAATCATTATGAATGTTTGAAAGTATAACTTCCAGACTATGGTTATTATATTCTTTTATATTCATATATATGAAATCATAATTGCTTTTACTTATATCTTTTGATATGGACAATGAATTGTTTAATAATAATGTTTGATAGGGAAGAGGAGAAGTGTTTTCAAGTATAGCAATTTGTTTATAGTTTAAATATGTGATTAATCGATCAATAAGTTTCAGGTTTTTGAAGCTTATGTTAGCATTTATATAGTTTTTTTTATAAATAGATTTGATTGCCGGGTATAGTGATTTGTGTTTTTTGTCATAAAAACATTTGGTAACCAGAGTATATACAAATGGAGAATGCACTCCGTGTTGATTTGTAGATTTTAAAAGGTATCTGAGGTATGTTTTTAGTTTAAAGTACATTCTAAATCAAAAACCTTATAATTTAAGATTTATATTTTTCATATTATCCTTCCATCTTTTCTGAAAGTTCTAACCAACGCATTTCCCCTTCTTCTATTTGCTGAATAATGTTTTTCAATTTCAATGATTCTTCATTAATCTTTTCTGCGGGTAACGTTCCTTCAGCAAATAAATTTTCAATTTCCTTTTTTTGAATTTCTAATTTTTTAAGATCGCGTTCAATTCTATTAAATTCTTTTTGTTCGTTATAAGAAAGTGCTGCTTTGTTATCTTTTTTCCAGGTGTTTTTTGCTTTTACCTCGGTATTTTCTGATTTTGTTACTTCTGGTTCTTTACTATTTTCATAGATACGATAATCTGTATAATTTCCTGGGAAATCCTGAATGATACCGTTACCTCTAAAAACAAACAAATGATCTACGATTTTATCCATAAAATAACGATCATGGGATACAACGATGAGACAACCAGGAAAATCTAATAAAAAGTTTTCCAGGACATTAAGAGTTACAATATCCAGGTCGTTGGTAGGTTCATCCAAAATTAAAAAGTTAGGATTTTGAATCAGCACAGTACAGAGATATAATCTTTTACGCTCACCACCACTTAGCTTTTCTACGAAGTCATATTGCTTTTTACGATCGAAAAGAAAACGTTCTAATAATTGTTGAGCAGAAATTTGTCTTCCTTTTTTTAAAGGAATATAATCTCCAAACTCTCGAATGACATCAATTACTTTTTGACCTTCTTTAATTGATATACCACTTTGGGTATAATATCCAAATTTTATAGTGTCTCCTTTAACTATTTTTCCATGATCGGGAAGTATTGATCCTGTAATCATATTTAGAAAAGTAGATTTTCCGGTTCCGTTTTTACCAATTATACCAATACGTTCTCCTTTTTTGAATACGTATTCGAATTTATCAAGGAGAACTCTGTTATCAAAACTTTTGGATATTTTGTGGAGTTCCAGGATTTTACTTCCCATTCGCTCCATATTAATCTCGAGTTGTACTTCGTGGTCATTACGGCGTTTATGCGCTCTATCCTTGATTTCATAGAAGTCATCAATTCTGGATTTTGATTTTGTTGTACGTGCTTTTGGTTGACGTCGCATCCAATCCAGTTCTTTTTTATAGAGTTGTTTTGCTTTATCCGTACTTATTTGTTCGTTAATAACACGAGCTTCTTTATTGTCTAAGTAGTATGCATAATTTCCTTTATAGCTGTATAATTGACCATTTTCTAATTCTAAAATTTCGTTACATACGTTCTCTAGGAAATAGCGGTCATGAGTAACCATGAATAATGTGAAGTTCTCTTTTGCGAAATATTCTTCTAGCCATTCTATCATTTCTAGATCCAAATGGTTAGTAGGTTCATCTAGGTATAAAAGATTAGGTTTGCTTAACAAAATATTAGCCAGGGCTAACCTCTTTTTTTGTCCACCTGATAATTCGCTTACTTTTTTACTTAGATCTTCTAATTTAAGTTTGAAAAGTATCTGTTTATATTGGGTTTCAAAATCCCAGGCATTTATAGCATCCATTTGTTCAAAAGCTTGCTGGTAACCTTCTACATCATCTGGGTTTAGTAATGCTTTTTCATAAGCATTAATCACTTGGAGAATATCGTTGTCTGAAGCAAAAATAGTTTCCTCAATAGTAAGATTAGGGTCCAGATTAGGTTCTTGAGGTAAGAAGGCCACTTTTAGGTTTTTACGATATACGACTTGTCCTTCATCAGGATCTTCATCTCCTGCAACAATATCTAATAATGACGTTTTACCTGTTCCGTTTTTGGCTACAAAACCAATTTTCTGCCCTTCATTAATTCCAAAAGAGATATTCTTAAAAAGAATACGTTCACCAAATCCTTTAGCTATATTTTCTACCGATACGTAATTCACTTATTGATTTTAAAATTGACGCAAAGATAAATAGAAATAGATTCTGTTTTAGAAAAGATTTTTGTGGTTTAATTACTTTTTGTGGATAAGAATTCTTAACTTTCATCGGTTATTATGAGCATTACATCGATGATGTGGTGGTATTAACAAACCCCAAACCCCTACTTATGCGTTCTTATCTAATCATAATAGTACTATTTAGTACTATATTTCTGTTAGAAGCACAGGAAACGTATATCGATAATTTCGGTACGGTTTCTTATGCAAATAATGATGGGACTGCAAATTGGGCGGGCAATTGGGCAGAAATAGAGCCCTTTGCTACCGATGACGATCCATTTGGTGGATTTATAAGGATTACTGGTAATAGATTACGGTTTAGGTTTATATTTGCTGGGGATGAGCAAATTCAACGAACAGCTGATCTTACTGGTGCTGCCACTGCTACGCTTTCTTTTGATTGGGAAACATTTAGTCTAGAAGCTGGTGAGACAATTGATGTTCAAATATCAAGTACAGGAGGAGCTCCTTTTACTACCTTGGCTAGTTTTGGAAATGGAGTAAATACAACAGATACTTTTACTCAAGATATTTCAGGATTTATTTCAGCAAATACCACCATACGATTTATCAATACTAATAATGATTGGAATCAAGGAAATGATCGTTTTTTTGTAGATAATTTACAAATAGAAACTTTTGTAAATATGGCACCTGTTATTACAGTTTCTGGAGATCAACATTTTTGTCCAAACGCCACAAATTCTATACCTGTAGTACAAACAGTTAGTATTACTGATGTCGATGATACAGAGTTGGACCAAGTAACTATACAAGTTTCTACAGGGTATCAAAATGGACAAGATGTATTGACATTAACAGGAGTTCATCCAAATATTACTGATAGTTGGGATGTTGTCGAGGGTAGATTAACATTAACAGGTCCGACTACTTTGGCTGAGTTTGAGGCTGCTGTTCTAGCAGTTGAGTTTTCTTCTACACCTCCAGTTGTAACTGGTTTACGCGAGTTTTCTGTGGTTTTAGGTTCTCCTTTGTTTTTGCCAGAAACTGGCCATTATTATGAATTTGTTCCTTCTTTGGGCATTCGATGGGACGATGCAAGAGATGAGGCAGCACTAAGAACATTTTTTGGTCTTCAGGGATATTTAACAACCCTTACTAGTGTTATAGAAGCAACATTTGCAGGAAGTCAAATAACGGGAACGGGATGGATTGGTGCTAGTGATAATTTTGGAACAGGAGAAGGAGAATGGCGTTGGGAAACAGGACCAGAAGCAGGGACAGTTTTTTGGAATGGAAATCAAACAGGAGCTGTAGCTCCTGGTGAATTTGCATTTTGGAATAATAATGAGCCTAATGATTGTTGTTCGGGGACAAATGGAGAAGAAAACTATGCTCATATAACTGATAATACTATTGGTATTGAAAATTCATGGAACGACTTACCTATTACGGGAGGGGGAGGAGCATATCAAGCCCAGGGATATATTGTTGAATATGGTGGGCTTCCAGGAGATCCTGTACTTCAGATCTCAGGTGTTACTAGATTGCGAATAAGTTGTTCAGTAATTACGAATAGAAGTAAAACGTATCGTGTAAATAATTAGTAATTAGTGTTTATTTATAGTTGATTGATAGGTAAGAATATGTTGATTGATTTTATAAATACGTTTAGATAGTATCCTGATCAATTCTTAGTATTATTTTTTTTGCTTACGTCGGGTAACAGAAAATAGAAATATAAAAATTGAAAGGAAAATAGCAACTCTAGCAATATAGTTTCCTGCCTTTACATAAAATGTAATTTTCTCATTGACTTTTAATGTTCCTTTTAATGTTCCTTGTTTTTCATAACCCAAAGAGGAAACAATATCTCCTGTTTGATTAATTATTGCAGAAATACCTGTATTTGCACTTCTGGCAATACTTCTTCGGGTTTCTATGGCTCTTAGTTTTGCATAAGAAAGATGTTGTTTATGTCCTTGGGTATTACCCCACCATGCATCATTTGTGATAATGGCTAGAAAATCTGCTTTGTTTCGAACATAACCAGTTACATATTCTCCATATACGCTTTCATAACAAATAATAGGAGCTACCCCAATACTATCGTTTGTGAAAAATACTTCTCGATCTTCTTGAGTGGTTTTTTTTGCTACTGTTCCTCCTAGGTCAATCATAGCATCTCCGACGATTGGTTTTAATAAGCTTTGATATGGAAAATTTTCTACGCCAACCACAAGTCTGCTTTTGTGATATAATTCACTGCTTCCATTTGGTCTAACAAAAAAAGCTGAGTTATAATCATCATAATAAATACCTTCTTTATACGTATTGGTCTGCTTACGAATTTTATTTGGATTATTAAAAACGTCGATCATTGATATCCCCGATAAGAAATGAGCGTTAGGATAAGAGTCAAGTAATTTTTTACCAGTGTTTTTTGCAATAGATCTGGAGAAGTTATTTAACCTATTATTATCAGCAAAAACAGTTTCAGGTGCAATAATAAAATCTGTATTTGAAGTAGCAGCAGATCTTGTTAATGAGTCTAACAAAATACCGATACGAGTATCATTAGTATTGTATTTCTCAGTATATGGGTTGATGTTTGGTTGTAAAATTACAACTTCAACATCGTGCCCTTTTTCTTCATAGGTGTTTAGAATAATTATCGAAATTATAATAGGTATTGAAATGATTATCCCATTGCGAATTGCAGATCTATAGAGAATAGTTTTATCCTTGTGCTCTAGGAAAAGTAAGATGCTTTTAAAAGTAATCATGTTTACAGTCCATATCCAAAGAGACCCGCCAAAACTCCCGGTATATTCATACCATTGGATCCATGATGTGAAGCTAGCGAATCCATTCCCTAAATTAAGCCATGGCCATGAAAACTCCCATCGTAAATGAAGATACTCAAAACTCATCCAAAGACAAACCAAAAAGATACTACTTACCATAAATGTGGTCTTTTTGGCTACAATATGATATGTCAAAAAGACAAGAGCCATGACTAAGCTATTTACAAGAACGGCAAACCACATTCCAAAAGCTGTAGAATTATAAAGCCATCCAGTAGAGATGATATTCCAGGTAAAGAATGTGAGATATGCCAATCCTAAAACCTGACTTTTACTATATTTATTCTTACGAATATTAAATTCAGCAATAAGTAGAGGGATAAATCCAAAGAATAAAAATAAAGGAAAACCATAAGTAGGCCACCCGATGGTAAGTAGGAGTCCGGAAATAATGGACAATACAATGTTTCTCATAAAAAAAGGCTTCCTTGTTAAAGACGAAATTAAACTTATTTAGTTACAATTAATAAAATTGAATACTTCTTTTTTGTTAAGCTTATTACTTCATATTTTAAATCTATATGAACAGACCAAAATAGTTTGCTATTTTTACACAAAATCAAATTATATGTGGATTAAAAAGCAGGTTCCAAATATCATTACATTGTTTAATCTTTTTTTTGGATGTATTGCGGTAATTTTTGCAGTCGGTGGTAATCTGGAGTTAGCTGCTTTATTTGTTGGATTAGGAATTTTCTTTGATTTTTTTGATGGTTTTGCCGCTAGAGCTCTAAATGCGCAAAGTGAATTAGGACTACAATTAGATTCATTGGCAGATATGGTGACAAGTGGAGTTGCGCCAGGTATAATAATGTATCAATTACTTTCTCAAGTTTTTGGAAAACCTTTTTATGTAGTTCCTAATTCCTGGGATTTTGAACAAACTTTTGCTAGTTTTGACTTGTCATACATATCTTTAATAGGTCTATTTGTAACATTAGCTTCTGCATATCGATTGGCTAAATTTAATATTGATACTCGTCAAACTACATCTTTTATTGGTTTGCCAACTCCGGCAAATACACTATTGATTATGAGCTTACCTCTTATTCTTAAATTTCAATCAGACCCTTGGATTGTTGCAATTTTACTTAATAAATGGTTTTTAATAAGCTTAACTTTTATTAGTTGTTATCTTTTGAATGCTGAAATTCCTTTATTTGCTTTAAAATTTAAAACATGGGGATTCGCAGAAAATAAGGTTAGGTATATTTTTCTTTTGTGCACAATACTGTTAATTGTAGTATTGAAATTTATGGCAATACCATGTATAATACTCTTATATGTATTAATGTCTTTATTTTCTAAAGGAAAATCTGTAAGTGAATAGAGGCTAGGTAATATTTAAAAATCTAATTTCTTTTTACGAAGTTCAAAGTTTTGACCTAGATATACTTTACGTACCATCTCATCTTCTGCAAGCTCTTCTGGAATACCCGCTTTTAGAATACTACCTTCAAACATCAAGTAGGTTCTATCTGTTATTGCAAGTGTTTCTTGTACATTATGATCAGTAATTAGAATTCCGATATTTTTGTTTTTAAGTTGTGCAACAATACGTTGTATGTCCTCTACAGCAACAGGATCTACACCAGCAAAAGGTTCATCCAGAAGTATAAAGTTAGGATCTGTAGCTAGTGCACGAGCAATTTCTGTACGACGACGCTCTCCACCACTTAATAAATCTCCACGGTTTTTACGAATATGCCCCAAGCTAAATTCTTCAATGAGCGCTTCCATCTTATGTAACTGTTCTTTTTTACTAAGAGATGTAAGCTGTAATACACTCAAAATATTGTCTTCTATACTAAGCTTTCTAAATACAGAAGCTTCCTGAGCCAAATAGCCAATTCCATTTTGAGCACGTTTATACATTGGATATTTGGTAATATCGGTACTGTCTAATGTTATTTTTCCACCATTTGGTTTTACCAAACCAACGATCATATAAAAAGAGGTTGTTTTACCTGCACCATTTGGTCCCAAAAGTCCAACAATTTCTCCTTGATTTACTTCAAGAGAAATTCCTTTTACTACTTTTCTACCTTTATATGATTTTATAAGATTGTCTGCTTTCAACTTCATATTAGAATGACTTCGTTACAATAGGGGTGTTGCTAAAATGAGCTCGTAAATTTACATTATTCTTTTGAACCGTTCTAAACTTAAGATTTTTTTGCTTCTAGGGCATCCCAAAATTCATATGCACGGCGTAAATGAGGAATAACTATAGTACCCCCAACTAAGGTAGCAATACTAAGTGCCTCAACTACTTCTTCTTTTGTTAGCCCTTCTTTATGACAAGTTTCTAGATGATAACGTACACAATCGTCACAGCGTAATACAGCAGAAGCTACTAACCCTAACAATTCTTTAGTTTTTACATTCAAAGCGCCTTCCATATAGGCATTAGTATCAAGATTGAAGATTCTTTTAATTACTTTATTATTATCTTCAAGGATGCGAGAGTTCATCTTCTCTCTATATGCGTTGAAATCATCAATTAAATCACTCATTTATGCGGTTTTTTGAAGTTTTTGCTTTTCTTTTTTTATAACAACTTTAGAAATTATAATACTAACTTCGTATAATATTAAAATGGGTATAGTTACAATAACTTGACTTGCAATATCAGGAGGCGTAATTATCGCAGATAATATTAACACAATTACCAAAGCAAATTTTCTGTATTTTTTTAAAAATTCTGGAGTGACCAGACCTACTTTGGTAAGGAAAAACATGATAACAGGTAATTCGAATATTAATCCGCATGCTATGACAGATGCTCTTACCAAGGCAATATAGCTATCAATATCAAATTCATTAAGCACTTCTTTACTTACTTGATATCCTCCTAAAAAATTAATAGATAATGGTGTGATTACATAGTACCCAAAAAGTACACCTAAGAAAAATAAAGAAGAACAAATGATAATAAAACCTTTAGAAGTTTTTCTTTCATTGTCATATAATGCTGGTGCGATAAATTTCCAAAATTCATAAAGCACGTAAGGAAATGCTGCAATAAACCCAGCAGTTATAGAAGTCCAGATGTGAACAGAGAATTGTCCGGCTACTTTTCTACTTTGTACACTAAATGGTAATTCTTTAAAACATAGACTTTCATCTAGACCTAATAGTTTTGATAAATTGCAGAGTCCATTATAGGTTGGGAAATCTGCTTTTTTTGGGCCGAAAATTAATACGTCAAAAATAAATTCTTTAGCCATAAATGCTGCAATTGCAGCAATTAATACAGCTACAGTAGCTCTAATTAAATGCCAACGTAACTCTTCTAGGTGATCTAGAAAAGACATGGATTGAGGGTCTTTTTGAGTGCTGTCTTTCATTATAAAATGCCTTCTCTCATTAGATCATGAATGTGAATAAAACCAGCATATTTTCCATTTTCTTCGGCTAATAATTGGGTTATCGAATTTCCTTCCAATTGTTCTAGAGCATCTACAGCCATAGCTTCATTATTAATACGTTTGGGGTTAGGAGACATAATATCTTTAGCAGTCAAACCTTCAAAAGAAGATGTATTTGTTGTAAGCATTCTACGTAAATCACCATCAGTAATAATACCTACAATAGTACCGTTTTCTGTAACTGCTGTAGCTCCCAGCCTTTTCTCTGTCATTTCTACAATTACCTCATTTATATTAGAGCTAGGAGATACTTCTGGTTTTTCGTTTCTAGAGGTAATATCACTTACTCGTAAATATAGTTTTTTCCCCAGAGCGCCCCCAGGATGATATTTAGCAAAATCACGGCTAGAGAACCCTTGTAGATATAATAAGCAAACAGCAACAGCATCTCCCATAACAAGTTGTGCCGTAGTACTAGTTGTTGGAGCTAAGTTGTTTGGACATGCTTCCTTTTCAACAAAGGCATGTAATACATAATCAGCTTCTGTACCTAAAAAAGACTCTTTATTCGAAGTAATACCTATCAATGTATTTTTAAAACTTTTGATTAAAGGTACCAATACTTTTATTTCTGGAGTATTTCCACTTTTAGAAATACAAATGACAACATCATCTTCAAGAATATTACCTAAGTCTCCATGAATAGCATCTGCGGCATGCATAAATACGGCAGGAGTACCCGTAGAATTCATCGTGGCAACAATTTTTGAAGCAATAATAGCACTTTTGCCTATTCCTGTTATTATGACTCTACCTTTAGAGTGAAGAATACTTTCAACTGCGTTAGAGAATTCTTCATCAATTAGTTCTTCTAAATGGGCTATTGCACGGGCTTCTTCGGCAATAGTTTTTTTGGCATATGAGATTATAGTATCTTGGGTGTTCAAAATTTAAAAAATTTGCGTGTTATAAATAAAGATTTTATTATCTTTAATTTACGCAAAGGTATACAATACCTTATTAATTTTAAATACTGTCAAAAAAAAGCATGTTAAATTATACATTGTTTATCTTTGACATTCTAAAATTGAAACGAAAATATCCACTGGATCTGTATTGGGGAAACAGATTTTAGTGATAGTTAATCTTTATTTAATTGGTATATAAAAGTTAAAAAGTTTAATGAATTTGAGCGAAACTGACCTACAAAGTGCTTTAAAAAAACATTTTGGGTTTAGTCAATTTAGAGGACTACAGGAAAAGGTAATACAAAGTGTATTAGAGAAACAAAATACATTTGTTATAATGCCTACAGGCGGAGGGAAATCCCTATGTTACCAACTGCCTGCTTTGATGTGTGAAGGAACTGCTATCGTGGTTTCTCCGTTAATTGCACTAATGAAAAATCAAGTCGATGCTATTCGAAGTATTTCATCGGTTGAAGGTATAGCACATGTACTTAACTCATCTCTCAATAAATCAGAGGTGAAAACGGTAAAAGGAGATATAATGAACGGTGTTACTAAGTTATTATATGTAGCTCCAGAATCGTTAACCAAAGAAGAATATGTAGATTTTTTAAAATCCCAGAAAATTTCTTTTTTAGCTGTTGATGAGGCTCATTGTATCAGCGAATGGGGTCATGATTTTAGACCGGAATACCGTAATCTCCGTAATATTATTAGAAGAATAGGGGAAGATATTCCTATTATCGGTCTTACTGCTACGGCTACCCCAAAAGTGCAAGAAGATATTCTTAAAAATTTAGCGATGAGTAATGCCAATACATTTAAGGCATCATTTAATCGACCAAATTTATTTTATGAAATACGACCTAAAACAAAAAATGTAGATGCTGATATTACTCGTTTTGTAAAACAAAATAGCGGTAAAAGTGGTATTGTATATTGCCTTAGTAGAAAACGAGTAGAAGAACTTGCACAAACATTAGAGGTTAATGGAGTAAAAGCTGTTCCTTATCATGCTGGATTAGATGCTAAAACCAGGGCAAAACATCAAGATATGTTTTTGATGGAAGACGTGGATGTAGTAGTAGCTACAATTGCTTTTGGAATGGGAATTGATAAACCCGATGTACGTTTTGTGATCCATCATGATATGCCAAAAAGTATAGAGAGTTATTACCAAGAGACCGGCCGTGCAGGACGTGATGGTGGAGAAGGGCATTGTCTTGCATATTATGCTTATAAGGATATCGAAAAACTAGAAAAATTTATGAGCGGAAAACCTGTTGCAGAACAAGAGATTGGTCATGCTCTGTTACAGGAAATAGTTGCTTTTGCAGAAACCTCTATCTCCAGGCGTAAATTTATATTACATTATTTTGGAGAAGAATTCGATGAGGTCAATGGAGAAGGAGCAGATATGGATGATAACATCCGCAATCCAAAGAAAAAACATGAAGCACAAGACGAAGTAAAATTACTTCTAGAAGTGGTTAGTAAGACAGGAGAAATTTATAAATCCAAAGATTTGGTCAATACACTTATTGGTAAAAGTAATGCATTGATTATCTCTCATAAAACACACCAACAACCTTTCTTTGGAAGCGGGAAATCTAGAGATGGGAAATATTGGATGGCTCTTGTACGTCAGGTATTAGTCTCTGGATATCTTCGTAAAGATATTGAAACGTATGGTGTCATTAGAATTACTAAAGAAGGTAAAGACTTTATAAAAAAACCGACAAGTTTCATGATGACAGAAGATCATATTTATGATGAAACTAATGATGATTCTATAGTAACAGCAGCAAAATCAGGAGCAAAAGGAGGTGGTGATGATAAATTAGCTGGAATGTTACGAGATTTAAGAAAAACAGTAGCTAAAAAATTAGGAGTACCACCATTTGTAGTATTCCAAGATCCTTCTATTGATGATATGGCTCTTAAATATCCAATTAGTGTAGAAGAACTAGCAAATGTTCATGGAGTTGGAGAAGGGAAAGCAAAAAAATATGGTTCTGCATTCGTAGAATTGATTGCAAAATATGTAGAAGAAAACGATATTATGAGACCTGATGATTTTGTCGTTAAAAGCACAGGTGCTAATAGTGGTCTTAAACTATATATTATACAAAACGTAGATCGTAAGCTACCATTGGATGATATTGCTGCCGCAAAAGGCATGGATATGACTGCTTTTATTAAAGAAATGGAAGCTATAGTATATAGTGGTACAAAACTTAATATAGGATATTGGATTGATGAAATTCTAGATGAAGATCAGCAAGAAGAAATTCATGAATATTTTATTGAAGCAGAAAGTGATAAAATAGATACTGCAATAGAAGAATTTGATGGAGATTATGATGATGAAGAACTTCGTTTATATCGCATAAAGTTTATTAGTGAGGTGGCGAATTAATTATTCAGTATTTTTAATACTTAAAAGAGACAACCTTTTTAGATTGCCTCTTTTTGAATAATAATTTAAGCTTCATGATCTAATGGATTGCAAATAGGTAATCCATGGATGTTACAATAAAATGGTCCAGAAAAACAACCTGTTGATGGTCCTGCGCCACACTCTGGAGGTAATCCGCCATTAATTTGTTTCTGGACATTTTTCTTTATTGAATTAATACCTTTTAGATTTAAAATGTTTTGTAGCATAGTTTTTAGGTTTTTAAGGATTAACGATTCTTTTTGATAAATTTTAGATGTATACTTAAATTATATTAGTCTCAAAATACTCAAGTAAAAAATTAAATAACCACTTCAATTTATTTACAATATTTAGATTCTTTTTCTATAAACTGATAAGCGTTTACAAGTAAGATGTGAACGCAGTAGAAAAATAAATAAAGCGTTATGTTTATTAGAGAGTTTTATTCATATAGATAGGATAAACTATTCTCTTAATTAAAAACATATTAAGTTTTTTAACATGATGTAATTGTTTAATAATTAGTATGTTCGTTGAATACTTATAAGCACTCAAGGAATATGTCCGAGATTTAAAAAAGTTTTTAAGCAACAAACTACTTCTGATGAGTGGCTTGTGCTTTATTAAACTAATCTAAGATTAAACGTTTAATGACAAATCATACAAGTATTATTACCTAAATACACTCCGCCATATTGTGCACATAAAAAAGAACTTATATGAGTGCGAACCCTTCCTCCTGTATCACCACAAGGAGTATCAACAGATATTAACTCTTCTTTAAAACCTCCTTTGACTAATTTTTGTTCTTCTTTGTTTAATTTTTTTGCGTGATTTAATTCTAAAATGTTTTTTAAAATGATAGGATTATTTAACAATTAGTATGTTTCTTGAACATTTATAGACACTCAAGGTATATGTCTGATAAGCTTCTTTTTTGTTAATCGTTTTTAGAATGGAGCTATCTATTGATGAGATGAATATAATTTGCAAATAACAAATAGAGGTTCTGGATATTCAGGAAGTTGAAGATTCAGAACGTATTTTTAGGTTTTTTATAAAAAAATAAACCCTTTCAAGAAGATGTTGATCTTTAAAAATACTAAGTTGGAAATAGAGGGAGTATTATAATAACCTTTTGTTTAATAAAAGAATAGCATTTACTTATCTTTGCAACTCAAAAATTAAAACGTTAAAAAAGATATTGCTATGCAAGACGGATTATACGCAAAATTTAATACAACAAAAGGAAGTATCCTTGTTAATTTAGAATACAAAAAGACACCGGGAACGGTTGGTAATTTTGTAGGCCTTGCGGAAGGAACTATAGAAAATGAAGCTATTCCACAAGGGAAGCCATATTATAATGGACTTAAATTTCATAGAGTAATTGCTGACTTTATGATTCAAGGAGGAGATCCACAAGGAACCGGTGCTGGTGGTCCTGGATATCAGTTTGATGATGAAATACATTCAGATCTTAAACATGACGGACCAGGAGTTTTATCTATGGCTAATGCAGGCCCAGGAACAAATGGGAGTCAGTTTTTTATTACACATGTAGAAACAGCATGGTTAGATGGAAAACATACTGTATTTGGTAAAGTTGTAGAAGGATTAGATGTGGTAAATGCTATAGAGCAAGGTGATGAAATTGAATCCTTAGAAATAGAAAGAGTCGGTGCAGAAGCAGAAAGCTTTAATGCAGTTGAAACATTTAGAAGTTTTAATGGAGCAAAAGCAGAGCGAGAGGCAGCAGCTAGAAAAAAATCTGAAGAATTATTAGAAGAACTAGCAGCAGGATTTGATAAAACAGAGAGTGGTTTACGTTATAAAGTAATCCAGAAAGGAGATGGAGTTAAGGCCGAAAAAGGAAAAACTGTTTCAGTACATTATAAAGGAAGTTTAACAGATGGCACGGTGTTTGATTCTTCTTATAAGCGTAACCAGCCTATTGATTTTGCATTAGGTGTAGGGCAAGTAATTTCTGGATGGGATGAAGGAATTGCTTTGTTACAGGTGGGAGATAAAGCACGATTTGTGATTCCACCTTATCTCGGATATGGAGAAAGTGGTGCAGGTGGTGTTATTCCGCCAAATGCAACGCTCATTTTTGACGTCGAGTTAGTAGCGGTAAAGTAGATTTATATCTACCATAAAAAAGTTTTCAAAAGTCCCTGACTATTTCAGGGACTTTTTTAGTATTATCTTTTACGTAAAATGTATTTAAAGTTATGAATATTTATTTTTTATCAAAAAAGGCATGAAATTAACACAGTAAATTATTAAATTAATAGTAGATTTTAACAGTGAAAGCTTTATTTTTAACTTTTTATATTTTTTTTAACAAATTTTTTTTAATTATATTAAAAGTGTTTCTGTTAAAAAATAATATTTGAATAGTAAAATCCCCTAATTTATTTATATTTTAACCCCCAATTGCTAGACCCCCTAGATATGAAACAAGGACTTATCACATTTATTTTTCTCTGTACGCTCCAACTTGCCTTGGGACAGGGAAAAGAAGAAATTCTGGAAAATGTCAAAGATCAGATGGAGATCATTGATAGTTATATAGAATTTGAAACCTTTTATTTAGACCCTGAAGAGTTTTTAGACAAAATGGCTGACCATGGAGCAGAGCTTAATGGATATTACGAACATGAAAGACTTAAGAAAATTGTTAGAAAAGTAGGTACCAGAACAGCAGATGTTGTGACCGAATTTTATTTCTGGAATGATCAGTTAATCTATGTGAACTACAAACAAAGACCATATACAGAATCCAAAAATGCAAATGGTCAGAGGATTTTGGATTATTCTAATGCCTATACAAAGTATGAGTCAAAACATTATTTCAATAATGGTGAAGAGGTTGAAACAAAAAAGATAGGAGAATCTTTAGAAGAGATTACTACAGAAGAAGAATTTGTGAAGTATGCTAATAAAATGAAATCCTTATTGGACAATAAGTTTTATAATAGAAATATCTATGAAAACTTACAAGGGAAATGGATGTTTATTCAGAATACTGATGATTATATAATTTTTGAAGGTACTATACGTTTCAATTTTTATAATGGTAAGTTTGCAAACCGTTTAAAAACAAGAATTGAAGAAGATGTCTTAATTTGTTTCTTTCCGATGGATGATAGAATTTATCGATATAAAATAGGAAGCATAGACAACAATGTACTTACTTTAATCGATCTTTCTTCACAAGAAGAGTTTGTATACGCAAAAGTAGATTAAATGTTAAAATTATGAATCTAAGATATCCTATAGGAGAATTTAAATGCCCAGAAATTATAACTCCTGATCACATACAAAAATGGATATCTGATATAGAAGAACTCCCAGGGAAATTATCTAAGCTCGTTTCTGATTTTACAGAAGCACAATTAGAAACGCCCTATAGAGAGGAGGGGTGGACTGCAAGACAAGTTATACATCATATACACGATAGTCATCATAATGGGTACATAAGATTTAAGTGGGCTCTGACAGAAAATAAACCACTAATTAAGGCATATAATGAGCAATTATGGGCTGAATTATTCGACACTAAATCGGCACCAATTTATTTATCAGTAAATGTAATAAGTGCTTTGCACGCTAAATGGGTTTATTTTTTAAAGGGACTGTCTTCTGATGATATGAAAAAAGAATTTATACATCCAGAAGGAAATGTGAGTATCTCATTAGCAGAAGATATAGGTATATATGCCTGGCATGGAAATCATCATTTGGCACATTTGCAGATTATAGCAGAACTCTAAAGAGTTAATATCATTCTTTGCATTTCTCGATAATTATCCTTTAAACCAGGATAGTCTAAGTTGTAAAAAGAAATGGTCTGAAACCCTAATTTTTGATAAAAAAACAATGCAGGACTTGTCGTCATTACATCAAGCCATATTACTTTTTTGTTCAAAGCTCTTGCGTAATTCTTAATGAATTCAATTCCTTTTTTACCAATCCCTAACCCTATAGATTCTTTTAAGAGGTAAATTTTTTCTAATTGAAGAGCTTCAGAACCATCAAACCCTTCAACGTTTTCATGGGTTCTGATTTTTAACATGCCAAGTGTTTTGTTTGCTTGTTCAATTAGAAAATAAATGATATTATCAATTTTAAAATCTTCTCGAAAAGCATTTCGATTAAAACTTAAATTGATGTAATAGCTTGGATCATCGTTTTTCCAGATGTGGGTATAATGTTCTGGGTAAAACTGTTGACTTACTGAAACTAAACGTTCGATATCATGTCTGGAGCATGTTTTAAAAACAATTTCTGAAGGCATAAACTATTCTTTCCATTTGATATTACAACCAATACTTGGTTTTTGATTTTCAGAAACTTTAGCATTACGAAGCACAGCATCCAATGCTTGACGCAAATCACGACCATTTACGGGAATGCCATTTCCAGGTCTGGAATCATCAAGTTGTCCTCGATAAATTAGTTTTAATTCAGCATCAAACAAATAAAAATCAGGAGTACATGCTGCATCATAAGCTTT
The DNA here is from genome assembly GCF_947494415.1 of Aquimarina algiphila. Taxonomy (NCBI): domain Bacteria; kingdom Pseudomonadati; phylum Bacteroidota; class Flavobacteriia; order Flavobacteriales; family Flavobacteriaceae; genus Aquimarina; species Aquimarina algiphila. The sequence continues at coordinate 60,478 of NZ_CANLVC010000013.1, forward strand.
TGCAACATCTTGAGTATCATCAAATACATATGGGAATGTGTAATTGTTTTTACGTGCTGTCTTCCACATTTCTTGAGGAGCATCCTGCGGATATTTTTCAATATCATTACTGCTAATGGCAATAAAACCAAATCCTTGAGCTCGATAATCATTTGCAATCCTAACAATTTCCTCATTCACATGAATAACAAAAGGACAATGATTGCAAATAAACATTACAACAGTTCCTTTTTCTCCTTTAATATCTTTTAAAGAAACGTTGTCGTTAGTAATGGTGTCAACAAGCGTGAAATCTGGTGCTATTGTGCCAAGAGGTAGCATATTTGAAGGAGTACGTGCCATAATATTTTTTATTTTTTTGAAAGGATCCAAATTACAATTTTCTATACTAATAAGTCTAAAAAATGGTATCTTAGTTACAACTGAACTGAACTTTATGCAATAAAATATTGTACCCGTTTAGGTGATTCAAAAAATGTTTGGTAAGAAATAATATGACACTACAAGATTGGAAAAATTCAGGGGTTCATTTTTTGTATAAAAAAAAACACAAAATATTCTATAAAGTAGATGGAGAAGGAGAGCCTTTATTGCTTATTCATGGGTTTCCAACATCATCCTGGGATTGGTGTAAAATGTGGGAGTCTCTTATCGAAAAATATGAAGTTTATACCTTGGATATGATGGGGTTTGGTTTTTCTGCAAAACCAACAAATTTTGAGTATACAATTTCGGCTCAGGTAGACTTATGGGAGGTTTTTTTTAAAGAGAAAAACCTTACTTCATTTCATATCCTTGCTCATGATTACGGGGATACTGTTGTGCAGGAGATGCTAGCAAGGTTTAAAGAAAATCCGACATATGAGTTTGATATTAAATCCGTTTGTTTTTTAAATGGAGGCATGTTTCCGGAGACCAACTTTCCAACCTTTACTCAAAAATTATTATTGACACCTTTGGGGAGTATTCTAAAGCATTTTATGGGTAGAAATACGTTAGCTAAGAATTTTAAAAAAATATTCGGAAGAGAAACACAACCCAGTGAATTAGAAATTGACGAGTTTTGGGAAGTAGTAGATTATAATTCTGGCAAAAATATTATTCATAAATTGATAAGATACTTAACAGAAAGAGATATTTATAAAATTAGATGGAGAGAGGCTATACAGTATACAAAAGTACCAAAGCGACTTATAGATGGAGGTGTTGATCCAATTTCTGGAAAACACATGGCAGAATTTTATCAAGAGATAGTTCACGATGCAGATGTGGTTATGTTAGAGAAAATAGGACATTACCCACAGGTTGAAGCTCCTGATGAAGTATTGTCCCATTATTATTCTTTTAGAGAACAGCTATAATTTATTCTTTTTGTATCCTCTTTACATTTCGTCACTAAAGAAGATGGCATTCATTAGTAGCTTATTTGTACCGTACCAAAACGCCCTGAAATTAGTGTTGTCAGTAAATAAAATTACATTTCCTTTTCCAAAATTGTTATGCCTGAAAGGTACTGTGCCTGATAATGAATCTAGATTCTTTTTGCTGATATATCCACTTAACAAAGGCTTTTTTGTATACTGAATCGGATTATTATAGCTCTGTTTATCTGGTTTTATGAATAGTTTTGTATTTCTAAATAGTGAAATTCTATTGTTTTTATATCCAAAATTAATAGGATGAGAGCGATCGATTTTCGCATCAAAAATAGCTCCACCAATTACTTGAGCCCCTCTAAAGTCTCGCTTTTGCTCAAAAGAGATGTTTTTGGCATCATTTTCTGGTGTGGTAAATTCAATTTTCATAAACTCGTTATTCTTAAAGAATTGAGCAGCATTTCTGTATCCTATTAATGTTCCTCCATTTCTAATCCATGTTTTAAGTTTTTCTGATTTTTCTTTATTAAAACTTTGTCTCCAGCTATTAGGAAGTATGAGATGCGTATACCTGGATAAATCAGTTCTTCCAAAATTATCTGTAGTTAATTTTGTAATTGGAATATCATAACGTTGATCCATTAAGTGCCAGATTTCACCAGAATCATAGGGCGTGATCCCAGTACCTGTAAATAAACCAATCCTAGGTAAAGATAATGCTCTAAATTGATTACTCCCCAGATCTATACCTTTAGTTAATCCTGTAGAAACACCAGTGATATCAATGTGATTATTTGTGGACACTTTTTGTAAAAATGCATGTAGTTCTTCTTTGTTTAGTTTCTGGTTTTGAACAGGAACTAGTATTGTTCCATAGTCATATTTCTTGTTTTCTAAAGAAAAAGGGTTCATCCCAACTTTTGCTCGTAATCCTTTTGCTAATATTTGATATAATGCTTTTGGCCCATAGTATTCATGCCATTCTATTAAATATGCATAATTACTTTTGTTGACCGCATTTGCTCTTCGATGAGATAGGTTTGATACTTCAGTTCCTAAATTAGATACAGAGGCATTATCTGTATAATCAAGGTTAAAAGCAAGTGGAAATGTCCATGCAGAAATATCATAGAAAAGACTATCCTGAAAAGTAGTTCTTTTTTCAAAAATAGCTTTAAGTAATCGTTTTTGCTTTTGGTCCTTTGGTATAATATAACTGTATCCTTTTTTAAATGTTTTGCCTTGAGTTGTTATATCTTGTTTAAGTTCATGTATTTTGATTTGATGTCTTTTAAGAATTTCTGCTAAGTGATAGGATGATGCAGCGTCCTTTTCATTACCAAAGATGTAAGCATCTTTTGACAATTCTTTTCTAGCATCATTATAGAAACTACGTTTGTAATCTAGTAATTCTTTACGCATCGTTTTTGCAGCTTCTAATGTAGAAAGTGTAGCTGTAAATTGATTTCTTATAGTAAAAGGAAAAGTAAGGAGTCCGTTATCGGTTTGTTGTGCATGACCTCGAGAACTACCTTGTTCAAATAAAATACCTATACCTCCATTAATATCAGGAAAAGTAGATCCTTTACCATAGTAGAAGTCATCAAAATTTTCTTCTGTATAATACAATGAACCTATGTTATCTAATGCTTTAGCATGGTAATTGGCAATTTTTTTTGTTAATTCCTGATTTAGTTTAGGAGTCAATGGATGAGTTCTGGATTGTATTCCTGGTTGAAAAAAGAAGGTGCTATTTGATCCCATTTCATGATGATCAGTCAAAATATTAGGATACCACTGATGAAAAGTTTTAATACGAGCTCTAGACTCTGGTAATTGAACGGGTAGCCAATCTCGATTCATATCAAACCAATAATGATTTGTTCTGCCTCCAGGCCATATTTCGCTATATTCGCGATCTTGAGGATCCGAATTAATATTTTTACTTTTATTCGTATTTGCCCAATATGCAAATCGTTGTAAACCATCAGGGTTTAATGAAGGGTCGAACAGGATGACAACGTTGTTAAGTAACTCATCGATTTCTGATCCTTGAGCTGCTGCCAAATGATATGCTGCTATTAGCGATGCATTAGAGCCGCTAGGTTCGTTGCCATGGATAGAAAACCCCTGGTATACAATAGCTGGAAGATTTTCCAGATTTAATCCTTCAGACCCATTTTCTGTGAGTTGAATATGTTTTTTTTGAATTTCTTCAAGATTCTGATGATTTTGTTGTGATGTTATAGTAAGTAATAGTATTGGTCTGTCTTCAAATGTACTCCCTCTATCTTCAATCGTGATTCTTGGTGAAGCTTTTGCTAAAGCTTTCATGTAGCTTACAAGTTTATCATGCGTTACATGCCATTTTCCAGGTACATATCCAAGAACACTTTGAGGAGTGGGGATTTCAGGATTATACGTTGTGTTCTTTGGAAGATAATACGCTAAAGAAATATCATTTTGAGAAAAAGATGATATACTGGTAATCGCAAAAAAAATCGTAAAGATATATTTCATTTGAGTTATTTTTTGATGCGTGAATATAAAAAAAACCGCTTCAGTGAATGAAGCGGTTTACATAACTTTAACTTAAGTAAGTTATATTTTTCTAGATATCATCAAAGCTTACATCTGTGAAGCTTTCTGTAGATGCAGTAACTCCTTCTCGGTTACTATTATCTGTGTCTTTTTCATATGATTTTTGAAAATCTTTTTGGTGTCTTTCGCTGATAACTTCTTCTCCTTTTTCTTCAACAATGAAGCTAGTCATCTCCTCTAAGATTTCTGAAAAGCCAACAAAATCTTCTTTGTAAAGATAGATTTTGTGTTTCTTATAGTGAAAAGATCCATCATCATTGGTGAACTTTTTACTCTCAGTTATTGTCAAATAATAATCCCCCGCTTTAGTAGCTCTTACGTCAAAGAAATATGTTCTTCTTCCTGCTCGTAAAACTTTTGAGAAAATTTCTTCTTTATCCATCATTTCATTATCACTCATAATCCGTATTTATTAATTAATTAATATGTTATGATGGTTTCAAAAATCCAAAAAAATTGTTAATCGCACAAAAAAAACTCAAGTTTCTTTTTCGCTAAGTTGTTTTAGATAAAGTTCTTTATAGTAGCCTTCGGTGCTTATTAGTTGATTATGAGTACCTTGCTGTGTTATTTTACCATCTTCTAATACAATAATTTTATTTGCATTTTTAGCAGTAGATACTCTATGACTTACTATAAATGTGGTCTTATCTTTAGAAATTTTGTTAAGATTATTCAAAATTTGCTCTTCTGTCTCGGTATCTACAGCAGATAAACAATCATCAAAAAGCAATATTGAAGGGTTTTTAATTATTGCACGAGCTATAGAAACCCTTTGTTTTTGACCTCCAGAAAGTGTTATTCCTCGTTCTCCAAGTACAGTTTGATATCCTTTGCTAAAATCTATTATGTTTTTATGTACCACGGCATTTTTTGCAGCTTCATGAACTTCATCATCAGTGGCATTTTCATTACCGAATTTAATATTGTTCTGTATGGTATCACTAAACAAAAAAGCATCCTGTGGGACATAACCAATATGTTTTCTTACATCGGTTAAATTTAGGTTTTTTATGGGAGTTCCGTCGATACGTATTTCGCCAGAAGAAACATCATATAATCTGCCTATAAGATCTAATATTGTCGATTTTCCAGAACCTGTTTTACCAATTATACCTATTGTTTCTCCATTTTTAATTTCAAAAGTTAAGTTTTGTAATGCTGTTATATTGGTATCATCATAGGTAAAAGAAACATTATCAAAACTAACATCTCCAATAATAGGAGTATTTTGTGAAACTGTATTAGTAATTTCTGGTTCCTGGCTTAGAAATTCATTAATCCTTACTTGAGAAGCTTCAGCTTGTTGCACAATAGAGCTTACCCATCCAACAGTCGCTACTGGCCAAGTTAACATATTTACAAATATGATAAATTCTACAATTACCCCTAGATCTTGTATAGTGCCATCTATAAATTGTTTTCCTCCAATATAAATAACCAAAATATTACTAAACCCTATTAATAAAACCATTAGTGGGAAAAATAACGCTTGAACTTTAGCCAAATCCAAATTTTTATCTTTGCTGGTATTAGATAATTTTGTGAAATTTTCTTGAGTTTGAGGTTCAATACCATATGCTTTGATTACAGTAATACCACTAAATGATTCTTGAGTAAAAGTGGTTAATTTCGATAAAAACTCTTGTACAATTGTACTACGTTTATGAATAGCAACACTTAATTTATAGATTGATATTGATAATATAGGTAGCGGTGCTACAGTATACAATGTGAGTTCTGGTGCAATACTAATCATATATCCAATTACTACGACAAATAAAGTGATCGTATTTACACTGTACATTATAGCAGGGCCAACGTACATTCTAACTTTAGATACATCTTCACTAATTCGGTTCATTAAATCACCCGTTCTATTTTTCTTATAAAAATTAAGTGATAATTTTTCATAATGTTGAAATACTTCATTTTTTAAGTCAAATTCTATAAATCTTGATACAACAATAAAAGTCTGCCTCATTAGAAATGTGAAAAAAGCAGAAATTAGTACAGCCCCAATAATTAAGAGAATATTAAGGATTAATCCGCTTTTTACTTCGGCAATATCTGTTATATCATTATTTATATATTGTTCTACAACATCTACAGAGTCACCAACTAAGGTAGGAACCATTGTAGCAAAAATTCTTGCAATTATGGTAATTACCAAGCCAATAATAAGTCGGTATTTATATTTTAAAAAGTATTTGTTTAGATGGCGTAATGCGCGCATAAAGGAGAGGTGTTTTGAGATCTATTTATTAATAAATTCGTAAAGTTTAATAGCTTTAGGTTTGAAATTGATAAAAATATGCTATTTTAGCATCCTGATTTTGAATATAATATAATCATAACGTTTTAAAATTCTCATAACATGATAACAGAAGTGTTTACTGCAAACCAATTAAAAAAAGAAGCTCCTGTATTTGGTCAACTATCTTTTGATGATCACGAACAAGTTGTTTTTTGTCAAGACAAAGATACAGGATTGAAGGCAATAATTGGTGTGCATAACACAATTTTAGGACCTGCATTGGGAGGAACCAGAATGTATGATTATGCAACAGAATGGGATGCTCTTAATGATGTACTAAGATTATCACGAGGTATGACCTACAAAGCAGCAATCACTGGTTTAAATCTTGGAGGAGGAAAAGCAGTTATCATAGGAGATCCTAAAAAAATAAAAACTCCTGAGTTAATGAAGCGTTTTGGGAAGTTTGTGCATACGCTAGGCGGAACATACTATACTGCTGAGGATGTAGGTATGGAAACTTCTGATATGGATACAGTAAGAGAAGTTACACCATATGTAACAGGAATTTCTGAAGCAAAGGGAGGCGCAGGTAATCCGTCTCCAGTAACTGCTTATGGAGTGTATATGGGAATGAAAGCAGCTACAAAATTTGCATACGGTACTGATGGATTAGAAGGAAAAAGAATTTTGGTTCAGGGAATAGGTCATGTAGGTGAAGAACTTGTTCGTTTAACATCAGAAGAAGGTGCTAATGTGGTAATAAGTGATATCAATCAAGAAAGATTAACAGAAGTTAGTAGCAAATATGGTGCAGATATTTATAGAGGAGACGATTTATACGCCGAAACAGCAGATATTTATGCGCCTTGTGCTCTTGGAGCAACGGTAAATAATGATACTATAGATAAACTAAAAGTAAAGGTCATTGCGGGTGCCGCAAATAATCAATTGGCAAATGAAAATATTCATGGCTCTTTATTACAAAAGAAAGGAATAGTATATGCTCCTGATTTTTTGATTAATGCTGGAGGGATTATAAATGTATATGCAGAGATTGAAGGATATGGAAGAGACCAAATCATAGCTAAAACACAGAATATCTACGATACTACTTTGGATATTTTGAATAAAGCAAAAGCTACTAATATGACTACAAATGCTGCAGCAATCAGTATTGCCGAAGATAGAATTACTGCCGGAAAAAATAAACAGTAAATGTATTTATAATGGTTAGATAGATTTAAAGAGATCTTGTTCTGACCTATTAGTTATAAGACAAAGTAAAATTTTAAAAATATTACTGGATAAAAATAAAATTTTACGATTGGTAGATTAAAAATAATAGTATTTTTGCAGGGCAAAAGTTAAAATGACTTTTGCCCTTTTTTAATATAAAGTTCTTTGTAATTTTCTATGTTAACCAGAAGACATATTAGAGTAAAAGTTATGCAGTCTCTCTATTCGATAGAGCAGACGCAAAGTGACAACCTAGGAAAAGAAGAAAAATTTCTTCTTTTCAGTATTGATCAGATGTATGAATTATTTCTTATAAATATTCAACTACTGGTAGAAATTAGAAAACAAGCTACTGACTTTTTAGAAAAAAGTCAAAAAAAATACCTTGCTACTTCCGAAGAAAAAAATCCAAATACCAAATTCATAAACAACGAAGTATTATTGTTGTTAGAAAAAAATATTGAGCTCAAAACAGAGCTTGAGAAGAAAAAGATGAATTGTTGGGAATTGGATGATGAGTACGTAGCTATATTATGGAAAGAAATTAAAGAAAGCGATATCTACAAAACATATATGAGTACAAAACTTACTTCGTTTAAAGAGGATAAGGATTTTGTACTGGATATTTTTAAGGAAATCATAGCGCCCAATGATAAACTCTATGAATATATAGAGGATAAAAAATTAACATGGGTGGATGACTTACCTTTGGTAAATACTTCAATTATCAAAATGCTACGCAAAATCAAAGCCTCGCATGATGAACATATGGTATTACCAAAACTATACAAGGATGTAGATGATAAAAAGTTTGCTATCGATATTTTTAGAAAAACAACACTTAATGGAGCAGAGTTTGCTAAGGAAATTGATGGTAAGACCCCAAATTGGGACCAGGACCGTATTGCAGAACTAGATAAAGCAATTATAAAAATGGCCATTTGTGAGTTTGTAAAGTTCCCGTCGATCCCTGTAAAAGTAACAATTAACGAATATTTAGAAATAGCAAAAGAATATAGTACTCCTAAAAGTAGTATTTTTATCAACGGGATTTTGGATAAAATCTCCAAAGAGTATAAAGAAAACGGCAAATTAAACAAAGTAGGCCGTGGACTTATGTAATATTAGAAAAAATAGTATTTTTAACCTCAAATAATTAAAAACCCAAGTAATGAAAAAAGGAATCTTAATTTTGGCCGGAGCTTTTGCGATGACATTTGTTTCTTGTAAAGACAATGCGGCAGAAAAAGTTAAAGAAGAAAATGTAGAGATAGCAGCAGATCGTGATGCAAAAAACGCAGATTTTCCTGTAATGACTTTCTCAGAAATCGAGCACGATTTTGGAACTATCAATGAAGGAGACGTGGTAGAACACAAATTTGCATTTACCAATACAGGTAAAGCTCCATTGGTAATAGTAAGTGCAAAAGGTAGCTGTGGATGTACAGTTCCTGAATGGCCAAAAGAACCAATCGCTCCAGGAGCAACAGGAGAGATGTTGGTTAAGTTTAATTCTAATGGAAAACCAAATCAGCAAACTAAGCAAGTTACTATAACTGCTAATACTGAGTCTGGTAAAGAAACACTTAAGATTAAAGCTATGGTTACTCCAAAGGCTAAACCTGTAAGTGGAACACCAGTAAGCGAATAATTTTATGGATCAAATTCAACAATTTCTACCTTTTATATTAATATTTGTGGTGATGTATTTCTTTATGATTCGCCCACAGATGCAAAAAGCAAAAAAGGAGAAAAAATTTGCTGAAGAGCTTAAGAAAGGAGATCGAGTAGTTACAAAAAGCGGTCTTCATGGAAAAGTCTTTGACTTCAGTGAAAAAAACAATGCTGTTATTATTGAAACAGGATCGGGTAAACTAACTTATGATAGGTCTGCAATTTCATTGGAGATGAGTCAAAAATTAAATCAACCGGCTGCGGATAAGAAGTAATAACTAGCCTACTTGTTAAAAGCGCGATAAAACTAGTATAGTCTTATCGCGCTTTTCTATTTAATAAAAAACAATTTTAAAAGGTTAACTTTTCATGGTAACAATTCGTTGTGGAAGAGGAGCGTCATAATTAGCCTTACCCAAAGCTTCAACGATTCTTTGCCTTGTATCCCAATATACATCCCAATAATCATCACAAGTCGAATACGGCAATGCTAATAGCTCTACACCATTTGGTCCCAGATTGTTTACAGCTACTCTGGGAGCAGGATCTTGCATTACTTTATCATCTTCTTGCATAACATCCAATACAATCTTTTTAGCCTTTTCTATATCAGACCCATATTGAATTCCAAAAGGCATATCGACTCTAAGATTCCCAATAGTAGTAAGATTGGTAATTGTTCCTGCAGTGATTGCTCCGTTAGGGATGATTTCAGTTTTGTTCTGAAACGTTTCTAAAATAGTAACAAATACAGAAATTTCTTTTACAAATCCTAATTTGCCTCCTGTCTCTATAAGATCTCCAACTTTAAATGGTCTAAATACAAGAAGCATAACACCAGCTGCCATGTGACCTAATGAACCATTAAAAGCTCCCCCGATTGCTAATCCGACAGCAGCTAATAGAGCCGCAAATGTTGCGGTAGGAATTCCTACTATACCAGCTATCGAAATAAATAACAGAACTTTTAATAAAAAATTGACTAGAGTTACAAGAAATGGTTTTAAAGTATGATCTACTTTACTTTTATCAAACCCTTTTTTGATCGCTTTCATGATCATTTTTACAATCCAAAGACCAATAATTAGAGCAACAATTCCTCCGACAATTTTTAATCCATATTGCCCTACACCTTCTTGTATAGAATTAAAAAAACCGGTAAGAGAACCCATAATAGTATTTCCCGTTTCTGCAGTAACATCTACTGCGGTATCCAAAACTTTTTCTGTACTTTGCATGATTTATATGATTAAATAGTTAATAAAATAAATCTACTACAATCATAAAATCACCTAAGGCAGGGTATCTCAATAAAAATGAATAAAATCGTCTAAAGTAAATAAAAACCGATAAATCGTTTTATTTTACTTATTAGTAGTTAACTCTGCAATTTTAACAATCACTTCTACAGCTTTGATCATACTTTCTACAGGGACATATTCATATCTTCCATGAAAGTTATGCCCTCCTGCAAAGATATTAGGACAAGGAAGCCCCATAAAACTCAATTGAGATCCATCTGTTCCTCCCCGAATGGGTTTTATAAGTGGAGTGATGCCCAAAGCTTTCATAGCTTCCTCGGCAATATCAACAATATGCATTACAGGCTCTACTTTTTCTCGCATATTGTAATATTGATCTTTAATTTCTATAGATATCACTTCTTTTTCATGCTGTGTATTAATTTCTGAAGCGAGTTTATTCATTACTTCTTTTCTTGCTTCAAAATGTTTTTTATCATGATCTCTGATAATGTATTGTAATTGAGTTTCTTCCACATCACCTTTTATATTGTGTAAATGAAAGAACCCTTCTCGTCCACTGGTATGTTCTGGAGTTTCCATCCTTGGTAAGGAATTGATAAAATCCTGGGCGATATACATACTATTAATCATTTTTCCTTTAGCATACCCAGGATGTACAATCTTTCCTTTAACGGTTACTACTGCGCCTGCAGCATTAAAATTTTCATATTCGAGTTCACCTATTTGACTACCATCCATAGTATATGCCCAATCAGCTCCAAATTTGGTAACATCAAATTTATGCGCACCACGTCCAATTTCTTCATCTGGAGTAAAACCAATTCGTATTTTTCCATGTTTAATTTCAGGATGTTGGATGAGGTATTCCATTGCGGTTACAATTTCAGTAATCCCCGCTTTGTCATCTGCTCCCAATAAGGTAGTACCATCAGTAGTAATCAATGTTTGACCCTTATATTGCTTCAAATCTTCAAAATACTCTGGTGAAAGGACTATGTTTTGTGATGAATTGAGTATAATATCTTTACCATCATAATTTTCTATAATCTGTGGATTTACATTTGCTCCTGTAAAATCTGGGCTAGTATCAAAATGAGATATAAAACCAATTGTAGGAACTTCATGATCTATATTAGAGGGTAAAGTCGCCATAATATATGCGTTCTCATCTATAGTTACGTCTTCAAGACCTATAGTTTTTAACTCTTCTGCTAATTTATTGGCGAGATCCCATTGTTTTTTTGTGCTGGGAGTGGTATTGCTTTCTGGATCACTTTCAGTATCAATAGTTACATAACTAATAAACCGATCAATGATATGTTGTTTTGAAATCATAACAATCAATATTTTATATATCTGAAGAATTCAAAAATACGTTTTTATTAGAACCTTGTATGACTTATTTTTGCGCAAAATTATATTTAATGTATAAATTCCTCATACGTCCTATATTATTCTTATTTGACCCAGAAAATGTGCATCATTTTACCTTTAAAATGATTAGAATCTTATCCAAAATTCCTTTAATGTCATCTGTTTTTAGAGGAATGTATAAGGTTAATGATCCCAGATTAGAAAGAGAAGTGTTTGGATTAACATTTAAAAACCCTGTAGGATTAGCTGCGGGTTTTGATAAAGATGCAAAATTATACAATGAGCTTCATAATTTTGGCTTTGGTTTTATAGAAATCGGAACATTGACTCCGAAAGGACAAAGTGGTAATCCTAAAAAAAGATTGTTTAGATTAAAGTCGGATAGTGCTATTATTAATAGGATGGGATTTAATAATGGAGGAGTAGAAGATGCGGTACAACGACTAAAAAAGAATAAAGGAGTTTTGATAGGTGGTAATATAGGCAAGAATAAAGTTACTCCTAATGAAGAAGCGGTAGAGGATTACAAGATATGTTTTGATGCTCTTTTTGATCATGTAGATTATTTTGTAGTGAATGTGAGTTCACCAAACACACCTAATTTAAGAGCCTTACAAGATAAAGAACCTCTAACAGCATTATTAAATACATTACAGGTAAAAAATAATCAAAGAGCTTCTCAAAAGCCTATTTTACTAAAAATAGCTCCGGATTTAACCAATGAGCAGCTCATAGACATCATTGATATTGTCAAAGAGACCAAAATTGCAGGAGTTATTGCAACTAATACTACAATTTCAAGAGAGAACTTAAATTCTGATCCTGAATTAATAAAAGAAAATGGAGGATTAAGTGGTAAGCCATTAACAAACCGTTCTACAGAAGTTATTCGGTTTTTATCAGAAAAAAGTAATAAAGCCTTCCCGATAATTGGAGTAGGAGGCATACATAGTGCTCAGGATGCTATAGAAAAGATAGAGGCCGGGGCAAGTTTAATACAATTGTATACTGGTTTTATCTACGAAGGTCCCAAGCTGATAAAGGATATAAATAAAACATTGCTACGCAAAACCATATAGATGGATATAAACTACGACATTCTCTATACATTTATTATTGCGTCTACAGCATTAGCAATTTCTCCGGGTCCAGATAATATTTATGTACTCATGCAGAGTATCGTAAATGGTAAGAAATACGGATTTGCGACCGTCATGGGATTAATGGCAGGGTGTTTTGTGCATACTACTTTAGTAGCATTTGGAGTCTCAGCAATAATTAAACAAAGTGACTTGTTGTTTTTTATCATAAAACTTTTTGGTGCTTTATATCTGTTTTTTCTTGCATTTAGAGTATTTCGAAGTGATGATGCTTTGAATTTGGAAGCTGAAACAGTAGAAAAAAAGAGTTTAAGTCAATTATTTAAACAAGGATTTATTATGAATGTTCTAAATCCAAAAGTCTCTATTTTCTTTTTGGCATTTTTTCCAGGATTCTTGTTCAGTAAAACGATAAATAGTGTAGTACAGTTTTATGTCCTAGGTATACTGTTTGTACTTACCGGAATTTTTGTTTTTGGATCTATAGCTGTCATGGCTGGTGCAATATCCGGCTATTTAAAAAAGAACTCAAAAGCGGGTCTGTTTTTAAAATGGTTACAGATCATAGTCTTTATCGGAATTGGGCTTTTTATTCTGATTACTGAAAAATAATAGACTGTCTATTTTTTTTAGACAGTCTATTATTTTTCTAATAGGAAAGATTTATGTTAAAGAACATTATCATCGCTATCATCTTGTTTGCAAGGATGTTGGTATTCGTCTGTTAAATCGTGGCATGGGCCAATAATAGTTCCTCCTTTAAGAGTAGTTAATTGTTTTCTGTTTAATTCTTTTGCTCCTTCTAAATTTAAAATGCTTTTTAACATAATGGTTTATTTTTCGAAAATTAGATTATTTGCGATCCTTTAGAGACATTCACAATTATGTCTATCATAACCTACTATCAGTTGTAAGATGATATTCAAAATTAAATTGAATTAAGGGGGAATAAATAAAGAAATAAATAAGTAAAAAGGATTTTAAGATAAGCGTATAGGGTTATTATTTAAGTGTATCTAAGAGATAAGATAATTGCTCCCTATTTCTAAAAGCAACTTGAATTTTATCTCCATTGGTCAAAATAATCGTTTCTTTCCTAAAAATAGAATCAATATGAGAGGTGTTTATGAGACAAGAGCGATTTACTCTAAAAAAACCACGACTAGACAGTAATTTGTCATAATGCTTCAAGATATTGTTTGCTAAGATTTCTTTTTTGTCTTTTAAGACGATGGTTGTATAGTTACCTTCAGCCTTACATAAAATTATTTCTTCTAGATATACAGATTTATGGTATTGACCACTTTGTATAAGAATTTTTGAGTTCTGCTCTCGTATAAATTCTTGAAAGTGAACGTATTTATTGTGATTACTATGGCGAGACTTGACTTGCTCATATCTGCTGATTACTTTTTCAAGAAGTATAGGATCAATTGGTTTTAACAAATAGTTAAAAGCAAAATGCTCCATAGCTTTTTCATAATAACTATCATATGCGGTAATAAAGATAACCTCAAAATCTTTAGAGTGTATCGCATCTAGAATTTCAAAGCCCATGCCATCGTCTAAATGTATATCCAGAAAAACCAATTCTGGAGAAGAAGAAGAAATAAGAGAAATGCCCTCTTTAACAGTTGTTACCGAACCTACAATATTTAGCTCTAAAACATTTTTTTTCAGAAGTTTAGAGAGATAATTTGATGCATCTTTATCATTTTCAATAATAACAACATTAATCATAAAAATAAATGTAAATTCGTGCACTAAATTTATGTTTACCACGCAAATAATACAACATTGAAACAACTTTTTTTTATTTTAGTTTTTGTATTCTTAAGTTTTGATTCTTATTCCCAAGAAATACTTTCTCAACATACTATTGATACTATGTCTTTTGGAAAATTTAATCGAGTTTATCTTGACTCGATTAAATATAGCTTAGAAAACAACAGGTCTCTTAAGGGATGGACAAAGTATTATACCTTTAAAAGCTATGTTCATTTGTTTAAGCGAGAAAATGATTCTGCTCACTCAGATGCAAAAAAGGCTATAAAAGTATATGATTCTCTTGAAGTTGGGTACCTTGGATCTGACGAAACCATTCATAGAGCATATTATATAAGAGGTTTGCGAGAGTACTTCACTAAAAAACCAATTACTGCATTAAAAACCTTATACAAAGGTTTAAGCTATGCTACAAAGTATCCAAAACCACTCGACCAAAAATCATGGGAATTTTACATTCTAGAACGTATTTCTATCATACATGTTGAATTAGGAGATACTGAGTTAGCTCTTAAAGCTATGCAGAAAGTTGCGAGTGACAAGACGGTTCTGGGTCGTAGGTATGAAGGGGGCAATAATCGAAACTACATTGGGGTTTTGTTTAAAGATTTAAAAAAATATGATTCTGCAAAGGTTTATTTAAAAGAAGCTTTAAGAATGTATAATGATACATCATTACTCGATAATGATAATTATGATAAAGACTATTTTTTTAGAAGTCAAATTGTAGCGTTAGATGCTCTTGGTGATATTGCGTTATATCAAAATCAAAAAGATTCGGCATATAATAATTTTTTAAAAGCGAATAAAATTTTTTCTGACCAAGAGTTAGTCAATTCTGATTTATTACCTAGCATCGCTAAACTAGAATCGCTGACAAGCTATGGTTATATTCTTTTTTATCAAAATGATCTCAATAAGTCTGAGGCTGTATTAAACCAGGTACTGGATTCTCTGAGAAAAAATTATAGTTATAGTAGAGATGAAAGGGATTTATATGTAAGAGTATGTGATTTTATGAATAAAGTGTACTTTAAACAAGGTGCATACGAAAAAAGTACATCTACTTTAAGCGAACTGAATGAATACCTTATTGCCCACAATGAAAAAAATATAGCCAAACAACTGCAACTATATGCTTCTGAATTTGAATTAGAAGAAAAAGATGAATCGATATCAAAACTAGAGGAATTAACAGAGCAACAAACCACCATCGTACAACAAAAAAATATAATTAATTGGGTGCTTGGAGGATTGTTTCTTTCATTTCTAATATTAGGCGTTGTATTGTTCAGACAAAATAAATTAAAAAGTAAATATAAAACTACAATTTTAGAACAACGTTTACTTCGTTCACAGCTTAATCCACACTTTTTGTTCAATTCATTGGGTACAATTGTTTCTTTAACCTCAAACGAATCTAAAAATGTAATACCTTATACTTTAAAATTGAGTAATCTATTACGATCCATATTAGAAAATTCCAGAGAAGAGTTTGTTTCTTTAGAAGAAGAGATACAAACGGTGAAGGATTACTTAGAACTGCAATCTAATTTTTCTCAAAAATTTAATCATGTAGTAGAGATCGATCCAGAGTTGAATGTTCAGAATATTTTGGTGCCTCCTATGTTTATACAACCCTTTGTAGAGAACGCGATAGAGCATGGTATTGCAGCTGTTAAGGATGGTGAAATAACATTAAATATTATCATGGATGATAACGAAAAACTAATAAAAAGTAGTATCATAGATAATGGGGTTGGTTATGCCAAAGGACAGGAAATAAAAGCTAAAAACTCTGGATATGAATCACTATCAGGTTCCATCTTAAAAGATAGATTTAAAATATATTCAAGATCTTTTAAGGTTGATGCGAGGTTTGATGTTATTGAAAATACCGATAATAAAGGGTCTAGGGTTGATGTTTATCTTCCATATATTTTGGAATGATCTTATGTAAAGATTGTTGTCTAAAAAAAGACTAAAAGGTAGGAGTAGTTTTAAAATGGTTTCAGATTATTGTTTTTGTTAGCATAGGAATTTTTATTCTGATTTCTGGGAAATAGGAATAACGAAATAAAACCAAGACATCGCAGCCTTGGTTTTATATAGATAATGTAGTGTAATAGGATTCTATTAAATGATCAACAAGTTGCTAATATTATTTTCCCTTATCAAAGTGTTTTATCACAGCATAATAACCATTAATGTAAATCCCTTTTGACTTAAGTTAATTTTTTAAATCGTAATGTTCTTTAACCTCTTGAAAACTGGGAAAATTAATACCATTAACATTACTACTACTCTCGACCAATATAAATCTAAGCCTTAGATTAGATTGAGTAAAAGTAGAGCGTAAAGTAACCTTTCCAACTTCAATCTGGTCAATTTCTAATATTATATCCTGACCGAGGCTAAGTGGTAGCGTTTCCCAATAATCATTACCAGTTACTGTAACATAGGCAAAAACAAATCCTGAGTCAAATATTTCTTGAGTCAATTCGGGAATATCAAAGACAGTATCTCCATTTGATATCGTCTGGTCTTCAAGTAAAATAGAAACTACGTTTGCATTGCCATCTTGTCCGTTTTGACCATTAACTCCCTGTTCACCTTGCGGACCAGCTGGTCCAATGGCACCATCTTCTCCGTCTGAACAACTAAATGTGAATAAAACAATAAGGATTAAAAAAATGTACTGTGATTTTACTTTTTTTGTTTTCATGATGTAAAAATTTAATTATTTATATTAATTGATTTGATGTAAAATACTCCTGGTAACTAATCTTCCGTTTGATTTTCGAGTTTCTTCTTTGACCATACCTACACCTTCTGAAATCCACTGTTTAGAATAAAAAGTTTTAGCCATGCCCATAGTCAAGGTATTTGTATAGGTAATGACATAACAATCAAAAGTTCCCGCGGGAGTGGTAACCTCCTCTTTGGCAATTACTTTTCTGTCAGACATAGTTGTGGTTGTATTGATATTCATAATACCAGCATTTACTGACATATGTACAGATGCATTAGGAAGCTCCTGGTCTACTTCAAGATGATTGGGGATGGAGATATCATCACCTGTGATACTATATTCCATATCACTATATTGATCCAGTATTCCTGGTGCAATAAAAGATTCTGGATCCAAGTGAGTAGTTCTGCCCGAACAACGAGCTTTAAATGATGAAGAAATGATGTGTTTATTATTTCTACCATCTGTTAAGTCCATTGCAATAGTAATGATACTTTGCCCCCCTGTACTTTCTACTTCTTTGACTCTATACTCGCTAATGATTTCAAGATTTTCTCTTTTGTCATACTGGTATATGGTTAATTTTTTACCTTCTTGAGTAGCATAAAATTTGCTACAGTTATCCTGGGCATATGCCGATGTTAACATCAACAATGCAATTAGTATTAAAATGTTTTTCATGAGTTTATATTATTGATGTAATGTGTTTAAAGAGATTTTTCTCTCTTGAAGTTATCGGTTAAAATAGATTGAAATGATCTCATTACTTTGATCAAAAATATCATAGGTTCTATCGATTGAACTTTTGATATAATCTTCATAATCATTGTCGTTTGCTAAATCAATTATGTCAGCAGAATGAGAATCGAATTTAGAAGTGTCCTCAAAATAGTTCTCAAAACCAGAAAGACTTTCGGGAAGTTGAGGTACAACAAAAGTCTTATCTTCATTATTTGGAATTGCAATAAACCATTCTAAATCTTTTTCTCCTTCTCTAATCATTTCAGTATATATATTGCTAAAAAGGTAATCCCCAGATGTCTGTAATTGTAAATTTTCTGAGCTCGAATCATAGTTAAAATCCCAATCTGGTCTTGTGATAGATATATTATCGGGAAAAGTGCTTGATCGTAATGTTTTACTATGATTTGAATTTGGGTACTCTCCGTCATAGTTAACAATGTACTCATCAATACCTGTTGTGATTTGTAAGCGTTCAGAAAAATTACCTCTTAGATTTACAGTATAATTATTTTCATAGATACCAAGCACCCTAACAGATGAGAAATCGGCTTCATCATCTACAACTATTGGCATGCTCGAAGCTATTGTAAAATCTTCGAGTGTTAATGTCACATCATCTGTTTCTTTATAATTCTCTAACCATTTGTAGGTAAAGGTTGCAGGAGTTGTACTCGTTCTATACTCTATTTTTAAAAAAAGTTTAGAGGCAGAGGCTTCTTTGTTGTATGCAAATGTTCTTGTTATTGTTCCTGAAGAAGGATCAATATCGTTAGTGCTATCAGAAATACCTCTTAATCCATCAATAAAAAAGCTGTTTACCTGTATATCAGATGTTAGAGGTAAGGTGACCTTTAAAGTACCATTTGAAGTAAGGCTTCGATTAGGAGCAGTACCTTTACTGCCAACAGGTACATTTTTGATGGTTGAGAGACTTTTATAGCGATCTGTTTCTAGCAATGTAGTCAGCATAAAACTACTTGCTGAATATCCCTTTGCGGTCAGTGCATAAACCCCTGGAATTTTATTGGTTTCTATACTAGTTAATAACTCACCATTAGCATCGTTAGCTATAATCATATTGGGTAAACTGTTTACACTAAGATTAGAATAATCAAATGTCGCTAATACGATTTCTTGATTTGGATCTATTCCAGGATTGTTGTCATCGCTAGAACAAGACAGGAATGTACTTATTGATAAACAAAATAATAAGGTGTATACAATGTGTTTTGACTTCTTCATGAGTTAAGTTTAAAGTTTTACAAATTCGACTCTTCGGTTTTTTGCTTTTCCTTGTGCTGAATTATTATCTGCAATCGGATTTGCTTCCCCTTTTCCTTCTATTTGGATTCGACTAAAGCGTATATCATATTGCTCAACAAGCATCATTTTAACAGCCTTAGCTCTTTGTTCAGATAATGCTTTGTTCGTTTCAGCATTTCCATCTGAATCTGTATGACCTATAATTTTTATTTGCATATCTGACACACTTTGTAAGGCTTTAGCGACTTCTTTGATGACAGTTTCAGAGCCTCCAGTGATGGTAGCAGACCCTGTTTTAAAAAGGATTGCATTGGTAGATAATCGTCCTTCTGTGACAAGTTTACTTCGATTGTCTTCTCCACTTTTGGCAATCTTGAAATTAGAAATGTATACTTCGTCTTTGTCATTGGCATCTCTCAGTCCTTTAGTATGAATTTTAAATACATTAGCCCCTTGCGGAACCAATCTTGGGACATCCACTATTTTGTTTTCGTTCATCCAAACCCGCATACGTGTTTTATTAATAGCGATAGCAATATGTGATTTTCCATCTATTTGAGTACGATAATCTTTGCCTATAGCATTGCGAATTTGACGTTGTCCATTTGCTACTTTTTCTACAACTCCCGGGGATTCTATAAATTGGCAAGGCGAAAGCTCTACCATACACCAGTTTTTTGATCTTTGAAAACCTGTATTATCTTCTAAAAGAAGTCTAATCCAAGCCTGAGAACTGGTTTTTTTATCTAATCCTTGGGTAAGAAGATCAAACTCGATCGTATAATCCTCTGGTAAAGCTTCTTTAGTTGTTGGAACATACTTGGAATTGCCACCTAAACGGAACCATTTACTATTATTGATGATTACAATTTCGCCTGAACCATTTGTATCCCATTTGACAGGGAAATCACCTTGAAGATCGTTTGTGAAATTATCTTGAAAAACAATAGTATTCCCGGTTACAAAGTCCGAAGCTCGATTAATTTTATATCCTTCTGAACTTATGATCGGAGCTTTATCTTTTGTTTCTTTTTGTTTTTTGTTTTTCTTCTTTTTTCTTTTCTTTTTAAAAATTCCGTCAAGACCTTTATCGGTTTTTTTTTCTGTTTCTCGCTCTACACGTCTTTCAACAGTGCGTTTTGCAGCTTCTTCGGCCTTTTTACCTAGCCTCTCTAATAATTGGGCATTACTTGTTGTAATGCTCAATAGTGCAACAAGAATGCAAAGTGTTTTTGTAGTGTTCATCTTTTTTTGTTTTTTATTCCCCCTATAGTTTTTAATGATCTCTTTGAGCTTCTAATATTTTTTTCTCAATTGCTTTGCCTAATGAATCTTTTTGTTTTTGAGTAAGTTCTTTAGCTTGTAAGTAATACATGTTTTTATATTCTAATTTTTGTTCGGCAGGGAGGTCTGTCTTTTCTAGTAGTTCTAAAAAACCTATCGTTTTCCCATTCGTTTTTCCATCCAAATTTTCCCCAAACAAACCCGATAATACGTTTGTTTGCATATCCAAAAGGTTATCTTGCTTTAGATTATTCTTTTCTGTTTTGGTAGTGCTTGTTTGTTGAGCATTTGTTAATTGGATAGTGAAAAAGACTATTCCTAGTACTAAAATTTGTATTGTTTTCATGTTTTTTACTTTTTAAATTCCACTTTCTTAATTACTTTGTTTTTATGTATAATTTTTAGCGTGTAGGTTCCAGTTTCTAAATGATTAATATTTAAGTATATATTGTTATTAGGGATGCGATTTATGTTGCCTTTATAGTTTTTTGATTTCTTATTCATACAAACACGATCGATACATCAGGTTTGGGATTTAGATGTGATGGTAAAACTAGAATATGTAAAAGCAGTTGATTATGAGGTATGTAACAAAGGCTATGAATTATGTAACATAGCCTGAATAGGGTGAATACCCCTTGTTTTCATAAAGGTTTTATTGCATTATGTTTTACTAAAAGGAGGAATAATAGCTATTAGCTATCTTTTATAGCGTACTCTGTTGGTGTACAAGCATACATTTCTTTAAAACATTTAGTGAAATATGAATGATCATTAAAACCAACAGCATAGCCAACCTGAGATATATTGGTATCAGAACTTTGAAGTAGTTGAGCTGCAAGTTTGAGACGTTGAGATCTTACAAACTCTGAAGAGGTAAGACCTGTTAATGCTTTTAGTTTTCTATGCAATTGCATACGACTCATGCCTATAGCTTTGCTAAATTCTTCTACACTAAAAGAAGATTCTATAAGCTGTTTGTCTAATACTTTCTGTACTTTATTTAAGAAATTCTCATCTATTGGAGTAATTGCTATATCCTTAGGAGTTAAAATAACTTCCTGGCTATAGCGCAATTGTAGTTTCTTTCTAATGGTTATAAGATTAGAAGCTTTTGTAGTGAGTATTTTTTGATTGAAAGGTTTTGTAATGTACTCGTCAGCTCCAATCTGTAATCCTGATAATTCATTTTCTTCACCGGCTTTGGCGGTTAGTAAAATAATAGGAATATGACTGGTACGTTCATCATTTTTTAGCTCATTTGTAAGTTCAATACCATCTTTTTTGGGCATCATAATATCAGAAATGATAATATCAGGAATGTACTGCAAAGCTAATTCATACCCCTCCAAACCATCTTGTGCACTAATGACTTTATAGTGATTTTTGAAATTTTCCTGTAGTAAATGATTAAGATCTTTATTGTCTTCAACAATTAATGCGATAGGAAGTTCTTCATTGGTATGATCGGTATCAGTTTTGTTTGAAGAGGTATTAGTGACTTCATAATGATTCTGATATGGAGATGTATTATCTATATTCGTATTATCTTCTATAACTTTTGCATTTTTGATTGATTTCTTATCCAGAGATATAGATAGGTTAAAACTTGTCCATTCATTTAGTCTACTATCTACGGTTATATTTCCTTCATGCAATTTGATAAGTTCATTAACCAAAGCTAAGCCAACACCCGATCCTGATTGTTCACTATGCGTTTGATAAAATCGTTTAAAAACTAATTGACGTTGTTCTTTGGTTAGACCATCGCCTGTATTTTTTATATCGATAAAAAGTTTATGTTTCTTAATATGTGCATTAAATATAATGGATCCGTTCTCTGGAGTATATTTTATGGCGTTCGAAACTAAATTCGTTATAATTTTGTGTACTGCATCCCGGTCCAACCATCCTTCCTCTTCATGGTTATTAATATAGGTTAGGAAATTAATGTTTTTTAGGCTTGTGGCATATTCAAAATCTTTAATAATAGCATTTATTTGTTGCATGGGATGTACCTTTTGTAGGGATAAAGTCATACTGCCAGCTTCAATTTTGGAAATGTCTAATAATTGATTGACAAGCTCAGAAATCCTATTACTATTATTCAATACCAATTCAAAATCAGATCGATCTTTATCTGTGAGGTTTTTATCGTCTAATTTATTTTGTATGGGACCAGATATTAAGGTAAGTGGAGTTCTAAGTTCGTGTGATATGTTTGAAAAAAAGTGTGACTTTGCTTTGTCAAGTTTCTTTAATTTCTTGTTTGTTTTTTGTCGATTTCGATATAATACAAAGAGAAAGATTCCGACTAAAGTAGTAATGCCCATTCCTCCCATATACAGATTACGCTGACTCTTTTTTTGTTGTTCGGCAAGTTCTTTTTGTGATTTTAACAGCGCTATTTCTTGTTCTTTTTTTTCTGTTTGATATTTGGTTTCGAGTTCAAACGTTATTTTTTTCTTATTTTGAATATTTATGCTATCATTGAGAGATAGTAGTCTTTTATTAATATCATATGCCATTTTATAATCTTTTATACCTGCATATGCTTCTGACAATCCTTCAGAAATTTCTTTGCGCTCTCCCAGGTAATATTCAGTTCCATTGGGAGGAGCTGTAGTTTGTGCGGCATTAAAGTATTCTATAGCCTCATTGAACATTTTTTTTCTAAGATAAAAAACACCATAACTATATTGCATTTGATTTTCAGAAATTCTATTAGAGTTATTATCTGTAATCAATTTTGTTTTTTTTAATAACGGCTCTGCTTTATCAAATTCTCCTATGTAAGAATAATACCGAGCTAATTCGGTATAGACTTCGACAAGTTTAGTGGGTTCACCATAAGACTCATAAAAAGGTAATACTTTGTTTAGATAAAATATTGTTTTTTCAGTGTCTTCTATCTTGTTATAATAATTAGCTCTTAAACGATCAGTATTATTAATCCCCACTTCATTTTTCATTTTTTCATGAACTTCCTGACTCTTATCGAGATACTCTATGGCCTTTTCATTTTTTAAATCAATATAAATTAGTGAAATGTTTTCATAAGCAATTGAAAGATTTCGTGTAATACTATCATTTGCAGAATGTAGGGAATCAATTTTTATATAATACTTTAGAGCATTAGAGTAATCATTTTTTCTATAATATTGATTTCCAATAACAACTAATGCAGAACTTTGCAACGTCCAATCATTGGCTAAAATGGCTTGTTTTAAGGCTAATTGACTATATTTTTCATAGTTCTTAAAGTCTGATTTAGTAACACTTAAAATAGCAAGTTTTCTATATAAGTCAGATTGTAGTTTGTAATTATCAGAATTATTGAGCAGTGAAAGTGCTTTTTTTACGTAAAATAATGAGCTGTCGATTTCTGAGTTGTAATAAAAATAGTTTGAAGATCCGTTATAACCTTTAATAGCGAGATCTTTGTTTTCAATCCTGTTTGATAATTTTATAACCTTATCTTTATAAACTTTTGCTGAATCAAGACTTATTAATAGATATTCGAGTAAAATAGAATTTAATACTTCTAAGCGTTGATTATCGTTTTTTACATTTAATAAGACTGTTTTTAAGGAGTCTGTTTTTTTTGTTTGTTGTCCGAAAATAAAGCACGAAAAAGAGAGCGAAAAGAATAATATTATATTTCGCATAGAATACGATTTGATTAGTTGTAATAAATATAGCAATTATAAATAAATCAAATACTTATATGTGTAAGATATGTAACTAATTGATGTTACATATGCTCTAGAAGAAATATAGAACTGATTAATTTCTTTATGGTAATAATGAGTATGTTTTGGGACCGAGTATTTATCTGAAAAAATATTCTTAAGAAGTTCGATTTATTTTAATGCTCTTGATTCTGAAAAATAATCATACTTTTATACTCAGAATTGAATATTTCTTAGTTTGCTATTCTAAAATGACAGAAAATGTAAAAATAATTGAATGCCCGCGAGATGCAATGCAGGGTATAAAAGAGTTTATTCCTACCGAGAAAAAGGTTCAATATATTCAATCTTTATTAAGATGTGGTTTTGATACTATTGATTTTGGGAGTTTTGTATCTCCAAAAGCAATCCCTCAAATGGTGGATACAGCAGAGGTTCTGTCTAGGCTGGATCTTAGCGATACAAAAAGTAAATTGTTAGCTATTATTGCAAATGTTAGAGGTGCAAATGATGCAGTACAACATGAAGCTATTGATTACCTGGGATATCCTTTTTCTATTTCTGAAAACTTCCAGATGCGTAATACACATAAAACTATTGCTGAGTCTGTTGCTACGTTACAAGAAATACTCAATATTGCTGATAAAGCAAATAAAAAGGTTGTAGCATATTTGTCTATGGGGTTTGGTAACCCATATGGAGATCCATGGGATGTAGATATCGTAGGTGAGTGGACAGAAAAACTTAGTAAGATGGGAGCAAAAATCCTTTCTTTATCTGATACCGTAGGAACATCGACTCCCGAGATTATTGAGTACTTGTTTTCCAATTTGATTCCTAAATATCCAGATATAGAATTTGGAGCACATCTTCATACTACTCCAACGACTTGGTTTGAAAAAGTAGATGCTGCATATAAAGCTGGATGTAGAAGATTTGATGGAGCTATACAAGGATTTGGAGGATGTCCTATGGCAAAAGACGAATTAACAGGTAACATGCCTACAGAACGTATGGTTTCGTATTTTACAACGGTAAAGGCAGATACTAATGTCAGACCGTTAAGTTTTGAGTCCTCTTATAATGAAGCAACAAAGATTTTTAGTACATATCATTAAACAACGAATTTTTAGAATGAAAAAAAGTATCAGAATTGTAGGTTTATTAGCATTATTGGTATTAGTTATTATGCAGTTTATCAGGCCTGATAAAAATGAGTCTGATTATGCAACAGCCGTAGCTTTTTTTGAAAAAGAAACTCAACCTAATGAAGAGGTAAAGTCGATATTAAGAAATAATTGTTATGACTGCCATAGTAATCATACCAAATACCCCTGGTATGCAGAAATAGCTCCTGTGTCATATTGGTTATCAGATCATATTGATGAAGGTAAAGAACATTTTGATGTTTCGGGTTGGGAGCAATATTCTAATAAAAAGAAAGATCATAAACTAGAGGAACTAGTTGAGGAAGTGGAAGAGGGAGAAATGCCTCTTTCCTCATATACCTGGCTTCATGGAAACATAAATGATCAGGAAAAGGAAATTCTAATCAATTGGGTTAATACATTAAGGACTCAATATACTGCAGAATAAGCGTTTACTTTATATAAATGTTATTTCTTTAATTTTATTTAGATTTATTACAAATAAAGTTTGTCAATTCTATTTTGATGAATATATTTGCAAACTTATTAGTTATTGATATTAAGTCTAAATAAAAAGTGATGAAAATTAAAAGTTTACTAAAAGTAGCATGTATATCAGGAGTCTTTGTATTAGGATCTTGTTCTTCAGATGATGATAGTACTCCACCTGTAGATAATTCTGTAGTAGCTCCTGCTACTTATGTTTTTGAGCGTAATGGAGAAAGTTCTATAAGTTTTAGTGGTCAAACAACTCGTATTGCCATGGCTGAAGAAATTATAAGTGCGTTAAAAACAGAGACAAACACAGAAGCTACTTTGGATGCTATGTTTGCACATGTTCAAGGTGTCAACGATTTTTCTGATGCTGATTTAAATGCATCTGATAAAAGTGTAAGAAGTAAAACAGCAGCATCTAGAGACTATTTTTTTTCTAATACGACCGATGCCAATGCTATAAAAGAAACATTTGATGGTTGGATAACAAGTCAGGTAGATGATGTGTTTCCAAACTGGGGAACTACAGCGACACCTGGTGTTGCCGGAGTTATTCAAGAAGCAGGAGGAGGATCAGACAGATATGTAAATGCAAAAGGATTAGAATTAAATCAAGCGTTTGGTAAGAGTTTGATAGGAGCTTTAATGGCAGATCAAGCATTAAATAACTACTTAGGAACTTTGATTCTTGATGAAGGTAGTAATTTGGAAAATAACAATAATGATGTTGTTGCAGATGGTAAGAACTATACAACAATGGAGCATAAATGGGATGAAGCATATGGATATCTATATGGGGCTTCTGCTGATAAAGCAAATCCTAATGCAACGATTGGAGATGATGATAGCTTTCTTAACAAATATATTGGTAGAGTAGAAGGAGATACCGATTTTGCGGGTATAGCAAAAGAAATATTTGATGCATTTAAATTAGGAAGAGCGGCAATAGTAGCAAAGAACTATGATGTTCGTGATGAGCAAGCAGCTATTATTAGAGAAAAAATATCACAAGTTATTGCAGTACGAGCTGTATACTATTTACAACAAGGAAAAACTGCATTAGAAGCGCCTGCAGCTACAATTGATTATGCTAGTGCATTTCATGATTTATCCGAAGGATTTGGATTTATATACAGTTTGCAGTTTACCAGAAAGCCAGATAGTAATGCACCTTATGTGACAAGATCAGAAGTTCAAGGATTGATAGATCAATTGATGGAAGGTACCAATGGACTTTGGGATGTTACTCCTGCAACTTTGCAATCTATTTCTGAAGCAATTGCTGCAAAATTTAGTTTTACTGTAGCACAGGCAGGAAGTTAAAACAATAAACAATTTATAAAGTTTGAAAAAAGAGGTTAGAAATTATATCATTTCGACCTCTTTTTTTACATTTGCAAAACTTTATTAAGAATAAATAAAAATAAGATGAAGAAGTTATTGTTCTCAGTTTGTGTTATAGCATCGATTATAGCAGGCTGTTCATCAGGTGATGATGCCAATGAACCAGGAGGTACTACAGATAGTTTTGATAGAAAGGCATTGTTAACTAATATTGCGGATAATATAGTAATTCCGGCATATCAAAGCTTTTCTAACGATATGACCGCTTTGAAAACAGCAACCTCTGATTTTGAAACTACTACAGATGAAGCAAACCTTGTAATTTTAAGAAATGCATGGATAAAAGCTTATACCTCATGGCAATCTGTTAGTATGTTTGAAATAGGAAAGGCAGAGGAACTTTCTTTACGAAATTTTATGAATGTATATCCGATTGCAGCAGCTGACATCGAATCTAATATAGCTTCAGGAACATATGACCTTGCTTCTGTAACAAAGCAAGACGAACAAGGCTTTGGAGCGTTAGATTATTTGCTAAATGGATTATCAGATACAGACATGGGAATTGTTGAATTTTATTCTACAAATGCAAATGCTGCAAGTTATAAGAAATACTTATCAGATGTAGTAGATCGTATGGATGATCTTAGTGATCAAGTTGTAAATGACTGGAATGGAAGTTATAGGGATACTTTTGTGAATAATAGTGGATCTTCTGCAACAAGTTCATTAGACAAATTGGTTAATGATTTTATTTTTCATTACGAAAAGCATTTACGAGCTGCCAAAATAGGAATACCTGCTGGACTATTTTCAGGATCACCTCTGGATAGCAGAGTTGAAGCTTTTTATAAAGGAGACTTGTCTAAGGCTCTTTTTAATGCTAATCTTGATGCATTACAGGACTTTTTTAATGGTAAACATTTTGGAAGTACTGCCACAGGAGAAAGTTTGAAAACTTATTTAGATTTCTTAAACACTATTAAAAATGGAGATGACTTAAGTACACTCATCAATAATCAGTTTAATACTTCGAGAGCGACAGCATCAAATTTAAATGATGATTTTTCATCTCAGGTACGTACCAATAATAGTTTGATGACAATGACGTATGATGAATTGCAAAAGAATGTAGTTTTCCTCAAAGTAGATATGCTTCAGGCGATTTCTGTAACTGTTGATTTTATGGATACAGACGGAGATTAAATTAGTACTCATTGTTAAATGACTTTTACACTTAACGAATATTTGAAAAAAACAACGGAGGCTGCACCACTTGCAGTCTTTCGTATTTTTTTTGGAATAATGATGCTCATCAGTATTATTCGTTTTTGGAGTTATGGGTGGATTGATAAATTGTACATTCAACCAAAGTTTTTCTTTTCATTTTATGGTTTTGAATGGGTGAAGCCTCTGGGTATATATACCTATATAATTTTTATTATCTGCAGTGTTTCTGCAATTTTTATAACATTAGGATTCAAATATAGGATCGCTATCATTACTTTTTTTCTCAGTTTTACTTATATAGAACTAATGGATAAGACGACATATCTTAATCATTACTATTTTATAAGTTTATTAAGCTTTGTAATGATCTTTCTACCTGCGAATGCATATTATTCATTAGATGCAAAAATAAAAAGAACATCTTATCAATTAATTCCCAGCTGGACAATAGATGTTTTAAAATTACTTTTAGGAATTGTTTATTTTTATGCAGGTTTGGCAAAACTTAATTCTGATTGGTTAGTACATGCTATGCCTCTTAAGATTTGGCTACCTTCTAAGTATGATGTTCCTCTTCTGGGAGATCTTATGCAAAAAGAATGGATGCATTATCTATTTAGTTATTCAGGCGCGATTTATGATCTTACAATTCCGTTTTTATTATTGTATAAAAAAACAAGACCTTTTGCTTTTGCAATGGTAGTTGTATTTCATGTATTAACTCGAGTACTTTTTCCGATAGGAATGTTTCCTTATATAATGATCATAAGTACATTGGTATTTTTTGATACAGGTTTTCATCATAAAGTATTAAGTTTTATATCTAAAGTATTTAAGATAAATAAATCAGAATTTGATACTTATAAGATATTACAGTTTGTTCCAGGAAAGAATAAAATTCTATTCACCTTCATCGCAGTATTTTTTATAATTCAGTTACTTTTGCCGTTTAGATATATGTTATATCCAGGAGAACTATTCTGGACAGAAGAAGGATATCGATTTTCTTGGAGAGTGATGTTAATGGAAAAGGCAGGATATGCTAATTTTAAAATTGTTAATAGCAAAACAAAAGAGAGGTTTTATGTTGATAATGACGACTTTCTTACAGCTTTTCAACAAAAACAAATGGCGTCACAACCAGATTTTATATTAGAATATGCGCATTATCTAAAAGGACATTTTGAAGATCAAGGGCATCAAAATGTACAAGTATTTGTAGAAAGTTATGTGGCACTTAATGGGAGGTTAAGTACTCAATATATAGATCCAGAAGTGGATTTAGGGAAACAAAAAGAATCATTTAAACATAAAAAGTGGATTATTCCATTCGAAGATGAAATTAAGGGATTATAGAATATTTTTAGGGGCATTACTTATGGTAACCTCTGTTTTTGGACAGTATCAATTAAAAGGAACCATAACAGATCTTAATAATCAACCTGTTGTAAATGCCGAGGTATATAACAGAACAACAGGCAATCAGACAATCACAAATACTGATGGTGAATTTGAATTTACAGACCTGAAGGAGGGTGAATATTTGATTACTGTTTTTAGTTTTGACTTTGAAATTCAGGAACAATTGATCAAAATAGAAGGAAATGATGTTTCAAAGAACTTTACTTTAAATCCTTTGGGAGAAGAACTTTCTGAAGTTTTGATTACACAACGAAAGGAGAAGATTTTTGGATTAAAACAACTCAGACCTGTTGAAGGAACGGCTATTTTTGCTGGTAAAAAGAGCGAAGTAGTTTTAGTGGATCAAACGGTAGGTAATTTGGCTTCTAATAATGCGAGGCAAATTTACGCGCAAGTTGTAGGACTAAATATCTATGAAAATAGTGATGCAGGTCTTCAATTAAATATTGGAGGACGAGGATTAGATCCTAATCGTTCTGCTAATTTTAATATTAAACAAAATGGGTATGATATAAGTGCTGATGTTTTAGGGTATCCAGAGAGCTATTATACACCTCCTGCAGAAGCGTTGAGCGAAATACAAGTTGTTCGAGGTGCGGCATCTTTACAATATGGAACCCAGTTTGGAGGATTGGTTAATTTTAAAATGAAACAACCAAATCCAAATAAAAAAATAGAGCTAATATCCAGACAATCATTAGGATCATTTAATCTGTTTACAAGCTTTAATAGCATTAGTGGTACTTTGGGCAAGTTTAGTTATTATACTTATTTTAACTATAAAAAAGGAGATGGTTTCAGACCAAACTCAGAATTTGATTCAAAAAACTTCTATGCAAATATTGGATACGCTTTTACTGATAAGACAAAACTGACTTTTGAGGCTACATATCTGGATTATTTAGCACAACAACCAGGAGGGTTAACTGATACTCAATTCGAAGAAGATCCAGAATTTAGTAATCGATCCAGAAACTGGTTTGATGTAAATTGGAAATTATTTTCACTAAAACTAGAACATAAATTTTCTGAGAAAACTGATTTTAGCCTCAACCTTTTTGGTCTTGATGCTTCTCGAAAAGCAGTTGGTTTTAGAGGAAATCCTTTTGTGTTAAATTCTAATCCAATTACCGATGTGGATGAAACAGATGCTAATGGTAATTTTGTTTTTCCTAGGGATTTGATTGTAGGCAATTTTAGAAATTGGGGAGCAGAAGCTAGATTATTAAGTAGATATACACTATTAGGAAAAGAATCGGTTTTCTTAATAGGATCAAAATATTATCAAGCAAATAATGATTCTCGTCAAGGAGCAGGAAGTTTGGGAACTAATGCTGATTTTGATTTTGCTACACAAGCATTTCCAGACTATCCAAATCAATCAGATTTTGATTTCCCAAACCTTAACGTAGCTGTATTTGGGGAGAATATTTTTAATCTTTCTGATAGGTTTTCAATAACTCCAGGTTTTAGATTTGAATATATTAAAACCGAAAGTGAGGGAGTTTATAATCAAGTTAATTTTGATTTGGCTGGAAATCCTATATCAAATACTACGCTAGAAGATAATAGAACTCTGGATCGTTCATTTTTGCTCTTAGGTCTTGGAGCAAGTTATAAACCTAATACTGGGATAGAAGTGTATGCTAACCTATCTCAGAATTATAGATCAGTTACATTTAGTGATATTAGAGTGGTAAGTCCAACATTTATAATAGATCCAGATATTTCTGATGAAGAAGGTTTTACTGCCGACTTAGGGATTAGAGGTAAAATAGGAGGAAATAAATTGTCTTATGATTTAGGAGGGTTTGGATTGCTTTATGATGACCGCATTGGGATTGTATTAGATGACAGGGCTAATAGAGTTAGAAAAAATATAGGAAAAGCATTTATCTATGGATTAGAAACGTTTGTAGATTGGAATATTCTTAATACATTCTATACAGATAATTCAGATTTTCGATTTAACTGGTTTGTTAATGCTTCTTTTACAGAATCAGAATATATAGAATCAGAGGAAGCTGGTGTAGAAGGTAAAAAAGTCGAATTTATTCCTGTTGTGAATGTAAAAACAGGAATAAAATTTGGATATAAAAACTTTCTGGCTAATACACAATTTACCTACTTGTCAGAACAGTTTACAGATGTAACAAATGCTACTATAGCTCCTGCAGGAGATAGTCGTAGTGGTATTATAGGAGAAATACCTTCATATCATGTCCTCGATTTTTCGGTTTCCTATCGATATAAAAAGTTTAAACTAGAAACAGGAATAAACAATGTTTTAGACACTAACTATTTTACAAGAAGGGCTACAGGTTATCCTGGTCCAGGAATTATACCTTCAGAACCATTAACCTGGTATACAACTTTACAGTTTAAATGGTAGGAAATAATTATTATACTCTATTTATACATTTATGTATAGAGATATAAACGTATAAATAGAGTATCCTTAAACAAGGTTGTTTTTAATATCAATCCAAAGATTACTTATCCATAAGAAATAGTTTTTTTGTGCCTTAGTTTTGTGAAATGGCAATTCTACACTACAAAAATTAACTTTTGTTTAATCAAAGAATTAACTTTTGTTCAATTACCATTCCTGTTTTAATTCAATATTTTTGAAAAAAATGTAGTTGTTATGAGTGAATTTTCTGTATACGACCATATGATGGCAGAATATTATAAGAAAATGTCTAATTATACTTTGCCTTTATTATCATGGGAATTTTATGGAGAGGACCATACAACACTTGGTTTTTTCAAAGATGATATCGGTACGTTAAAGAAAATTACCAAAAACTGGCAATTTGAACGTAATTATTATAAAGAGTTCGTAGAAGAACAATCCGTAATTGTTATTACAAATACAAATCTCAAAATTGTCTATGCTTCCCAGAACATAGAAAAAATGAATGGATATTCACCAGAAGAAGTTATTGGTAATTCTCCTAAAATGTTTCAAGGAAACGATACATGTGTAAAAACATCTTCAGAGGTTAGAGATGCGATAGATAGTGGTATTCCATTTGAAGTATCTATATTGAATTACAGAAAAGATAATACACCATATATGTGTTTGATAAAAGGTTTTCCTGTTCATGATAAACGAGGTAAACTAATCAATTACATTGCTTTTGAAAAGGCCGCTTAGATGGTGTTTTATTAAGACTTGAAAAATTCATTTTATTAACTATTGTTTTCTTTTCTTCTTTTTTTTATTACTCTTGTGATCATTTTATTTGAAGAGTAATAAATTTAATTCATATGGTAAAATTATGTAAAAAAGTAAGTGCAAGTAAATGGTTCCAAAATTCTGTTACTGTTGCTATTTTATTTGCAGGGGTTCTAGTTGGTATAGCAACGTATCCAGATTTCTCTAATAAACATGAGGCAATTTTAGAAATATTAAATAAAATTATTCTAGGTGTTTTTATTATAGAAATTGTGGTTAAAATCATAGCCGAAGGTAAAAAACCATGGATGTATTTTACTGATGGTTGGAACATTTTTGACTTCATTATTGTTGCAGCTGCATTTCTTCCTTTTGGTGGAAGTTCTGTAGCAATATTGCGTTTACTTCGCTTATTAAGAGTTTTAAAACTTATTAAAGCACTACCAAAGCTACAGATGTTGGTGAGCGCACTTCTTAAAAGTGTTCCCTCTATGGGATATGTTTCTATTTTATTAGGACTCCTATTTTATATATATGCTGTTGCTGGTGTTTTCTTTTTCTCAGAAAATGACCCTATACATTTTAAAGATTTACAGACCTCTATGTTATCATTGTTTAGAATAGTTACATTAGAAGATTGGACAGATATAATGTATATAAATATGTTTGGTTGTGAAAATTATGGATATGATGGTAATATGGATTTATGTGTAAACTCCCATGGAGTATCTTCACTTTCCATAAGTTATTTTGTGTCTTTTGTTTTAATTGGAACCATGATTTTCTTGAATTTATTTATTGGAGTAATCATGAATGGTATGGATGAAGCAAAAGCAGAAATGTTGTTAGAAGACCAGCAAGAATCAGGAGGTGGAACAACTAATATTGAAGATATAGAAAGCAAAATAACTGAATTACAAGAACTTTTGATATTATATAAAGTACAGGAAAAAAGATAATCATAAAGCACTTAATA
This sequence comes from Aquimarina algiphila, assembly GCF_947494415.1. Taxonomy (NCBI): domain Bacteria; kingdom Pseudomonadati; phylum Bacteroidota; class Flavobacteriia; order Flavobacteriales; family Flavobacteriaceae; genus Aquimarina; species Aquimarina algiphila. The sequence goes on from NZ_CANLVC010000013.1 coordinate 94,680, forward strand.
ATTTAACCAGAAAATAACTTCATCAAATACCCTCTTTTTTACTTTTTTGTTAATTAAAAATGAACATTGGTATTTAATGAGCTAGTTTGTATATGTATAAACTTTATTTTTTTATCCATAAAACTAATGATCTTCATGGTACTATGGATTCCTTAAATAGTCTGAATTTAAATAAGTGCTGAGGACTATTATAGCATTATTAAGTGTAATAAATTATGTACTTTAGTTATTAGGTTAAAAAACAACATTAAGAAATGATACCAGAGATAGAAAAATTACTAAATGATCAAGTGAAATATGAGGCTAAAGCCTCTGCACAATACCTTTCTATGGCAAGTTGGGCAGATACCCGTGGATATAATGGCATAGCAGATTTTTTTTATATGCAATCAGAAGAAGAACGAGTACATATGACCAAATTGGTTAAATTTATTAATGAACGAAGTGGTCATGCTATTATTCCCGCAATTGATCAACCAAGAGATGATTTTAAATCATTAATGGAGCTTTTTGAAACATTTTTAGAGAGTGAAGAATTTGTTACTGCAAAAATTAATAATGTAATATATGAATGTTTGCAATTTAAGGATTATAACGTGCACAATTTTATGCAATGGTATGTAGCAGAGCAATTAGAAGAAGAAGCAGTTGCTAGAACATTATTGGATAAACTCAAGATCATCGGTGATGACAAATCAGGGCATTATTTATTTGATAGAGATATTAATACTTTTCAGGCGCCAGAGACAGCTAAGTGATTGTTAATAAGTTACAGTAGATAATTTAAAGATTTCTTTTTAGAAGTCTTTTTTTTATTTATTTTCGCACTTTATTTAGATTTAATAAAAATTAAAATAGTGCAAAATTCAAGTATCCCATCATTATATTCTCCTTGCTCTGCTATAGATTGTGAAATAGCATGTGGGGGGAAAAAGAAGAAATGTTGCAAGAAATATAAAAAGAAAGGAAAAAGTAACTGTAAACGATGTCCTAAGCTTTAAAAGAATATAGATATCAAGTTGATAAATACTCTTTGTATTTGATTATCGACTTAAAAAAGCGAATGTGTTGGTAAAATACATTCGCTTTTTTTGTTTTTAAGAATAAATGAGCAAGTTCTGGGTTTTGTAACAATGATAAGAATAGTAATTTTATGTTGTTTTAAAAGCAGATAGAGATGAATGAGCAAAAGATAATTCATTATAATCGTATCGCAGATGCAATAACGTATATCAAACAAAATTTTAAAGATCAACCCAACTTAGATGAAATAGCTGAAAACGTACATGTGAGTCCATTCCACTTTCAACGACTTTTTACAGAATGGGTAGGGGTAAGTCCTAAAAAATTTTTACAATATACTAGTGTTGAATATGCTAAACAAATTTTAAAAAATCAACAAGTTACCTTATTTGATGTCGCCTATCAAACAGGGCTTTCTGGCACAGGGAGACTTCATGATCTTTTTGTAAAAATTGAGGGAATGACTCCGGGAGAATATAAAAACGGAGGAGAAAATCTAGTCATTAATTATAGTTATGCAGAAAGTCCGTTTGGCAAAATTTTAGTAGCATCTACTTCAAAAGGTATTTGTCATATGGCATTTGCAGATAATAGAGATGCTTTTAAAGAGTTACAAAAACGTTTTCCTAGAGCAAGCTTTATTCAGGTTGTAGATAGATGTCAACAGGATGCTTTATTTATTTTTACAAGAGACTGGAAAGAATTAAAACAGATAAAATTGCATCTTAAAGGAACTGATTTTCAATTAAAAGTTTGGGAAACACTACTTAAAATACCTAAAGGTGGATTAACTACATATGGAGCGATTGCTAATCACATAGGTAATCCTAAAGCATCCAGAGCTGTTGGTACCGCAATCGGTAATAACCCCATAGCATTTTTGATACCATGCCATAGAGTGATTCAATCTACAGGAGATTTAGGGCAATATCATTGGGGAAGCACGAGGAAAACAGCTATTATTGGATGGGAAGCTGTAAAAATGGACTCATAAAAAAGGAGTATTCGATTAAAGAATACCCCCTTTTCTGCCATTTACGTTATAGATAAGTTATGGGCATATTTTTATTATAAAACGATGTAAAGCAATAATACCCTACCTCTTGTTCATTTTATTTGAATTCATACATTGGGTCTTTGTAACATCTATCATATCAAAGGATTATGTTTTTTTTATGAATATGATCAAAAATCTTTTTCTAAATTAGACCGAGTACGCTCTTGTTTTATATTAGAATCATATAGTAAGTACTATCCTAAAATAATACAAAAGGGGATAAAAGTGATACATTATAAATAATTTAAATTTCTTATAAAATGAAAAATATCAACTTTTTTAGAGTATTGGTACTAATATCCTGTTTGAGTTGTACTCCAAAAAATAATCAATTAAGTGATGGTGAACAAAGTAGGGTTATAAAAAAAATGATTGAAGCTGTTAATGACAAAAATGCTGAAAAGTATGTAAATAATTTTGCTGAAGATGTACAAGTTTATGTGGATGGAAAACAAAAGATAATAGGGAAGAAAGTATTACAAGAAAATAGAGCCAAACATTTTAAGAGGTATCCAAAAGTAAGTTCAAAAATAGAATATTTAATAGAGATTGATAATAAGGTAATTATGCATGATAAAGTATGGCTAGATGATGTAGCAGGAGAGGGAAAGGATATTGTAGAAATATTTACCTTTAAGAATGGTCAAGTATACAGAGTGGATGTTGTTCAACCAAACGATTTGTTTGCGAAATAAAAATAAAGAGTGTTGTGATGAAATTTGGTTGCCCTCTGGATGTATATGGTACTTTTGTTAACCCCCTTGTTTTAATAATGATTCATTAACTATACAGAAATTAATGAAAAATTTCGAAAAAGTATATTTTGTGGATAGAAATGAGTGGCGTAATTGGCTTCAGAAAAACTTTAGGAAAGCGGATGAAATTTGGTTGATATATCCTAAAAAATCTTCAGGAAAACCACGCATTCTATATAATGATGCAGTTGAAGAAGCCCTCTGTTTTGGATGGATAGATAGTATTGTTAAAAAAGTAGATGATGAGCATACTGCTCAAAGGTTTACACCAAGAAAAGCCAATAGCATATATTCACAACCTAATAGAGAGCGATTGCATTGGCTTACTCAACAAAAAATGTTACACCCTTCAATACAAGAAATTAGTAAAAAAATACTTCAGGAGGATTTTGTATTTCCAACAGATATTATGGAAAAAATCAAGAAAAATAATATAGCTTGGAGTAATTATCAAAAATTATCTATATCCTATAGAAGGATTCGTATTGCTTATATTGATTCAGCCAGGAAACGTCCTGAAGAATTTGAGAAAAGATTGACAAATTTTATAAACAAAACCTCCCAGGGTAAATTGATAGCAGGCTTTGGTGGGATAAAAAAATATTATTGATGAGACATTTATTTTTTATTATAGTAATGCTTTGTATTACATGTAAAGTTGAAGCACAAAAATCACATTTATATCTAAAACAGACTCCGCCTTCTACTACTCCAGAAATTTTTGCTCCTGGTATAATTTCTAAAGAAAATGAATACGAGTTTGGTTCGGTTTTTTCAAAAGATGGTACTGAATTTTTCTATGGAGTGGATACAGGAGAAAACTCTGAAATAAGATATTCAAGATTAGATAATGATTCCTGGACAACTCCAATAACTATTATTTCTCACGATATATATGGTTTTAATGATCCTTTTTTATCTCCAAATGAAGATGAATTATATTATATATCAGATATGCCTTTAGATGGAATTGGAGAGAGGAAAGACCATGATATTTGGTATTCCAAAAAAGAAAAAACAGGATGGTCAAAACCCATAAACGCCGGAGAAAATATTAATACTAATAAAAACGAGTATTATATTTCTTTTACCAAAACAGGCACAATGTACTTTAGTTCTAATAAAGTTGGTAAGGAGAATCATAATTTTGATATTTATGCCTCAGAAAGAGTATCAGGTCATTTTCAGAAAGCCGTAAGGTTACCAGAAACAATAAATACAAATGCATATGAAGCAGATGTATTTATAGCTCCTGATGAATCTTATATTATTTTTTGCGCTACCCGAAAAGAGGGACTAGGACGAGGTGATTTATACATAAGTTTTAAAAATAACGATGGTACTTGGACAGAATCAAAAAATATGGGAGCTTCAATAAACACCAATGGCCATGAATTGTGCCCTTTTGTAAGTAGAGATGGAAAATATTTCTTCTACACCAGCAATAAAGATATTTACTGGGTAGATGCCAAAATAATTTATTCCTTAAAAGAATAAGGTGTTGATAGTTAATAAATAATTGAGTTTATGTATAAAGATAAAATAATAGCATTCCCTTCTAAGAAGGAATACCCTGTTTATGCAGAAATGTATATGGATCATATAAAAAAGGATGGAAATCTTTTGACACAGTTATATGATAATTTTAATACTATCAAGAAATTTGTTGCTTCATTATCAGAAAAAGAATTGAATTATAAATATGCAGAGAATAAATGGTCAATAAAAGAAGTATTGGTTCATATTATAGATGACGAAAGAATTTATGGATATAGGGCACTTACTTTTGCTAGAAATGATAAAACCTCTCTCCCTGGATTTGAGGAGAAGGACTATACACGATATGCTGATACCTATACTAGGACGATAAAGAATATTATGCAGGAGTATGAGGCAGTTAGAATGTCTACAATAACACTCTTTAATGGCTTTTCTGACGATGCATTATTACGAATAGGTACCGCTAATAATAATAAAACTAGCGTGAGAGCATTAGGATATCATATAGCAGGACATGAATTGCACCACATTAATATCATAAAAGAAAGGTATTTAACAAAAAAAAATAAAGCATAACATTAAAAAAAGTGTTAAATTTAGGCTTGTTTAATACCCAAAATTATGCAGTCAAAGCACGCCCTTATCATTCTTTTGTTTTCTATAACAATATTCACAAGTTTTAAAAATACTCCTGATTATCAAGAGCCTACCGTAAAAAGCGAAAATGTAACTCCAAATAGTAATGACCCTGATGGATTGGTAGGGAAATGGATGATGGAAGGTGATCCCGAGACCTATATTGATCTACGCTCAAATGGTGCTGTCATAGAGAAATCTATAGGAGAACCATTAGAACGATATTGGTCTATAAAAGAAAAAAAACTCTGTTTAAAAGCAAGTTTAGCAAGTGATTCAGAAGTATGTATAGAATATGTGTTAGAACAAGATATACTTACCCTCACAATAAATAAAATGAGACTTCAGTATATAAGAGCAAAGAAATAGAATACTGGTATAAACTTTGTTATATAAGATATAGTATTAGTTCTGATATTCTTTTTTGATATACAAGAATGCCCAAAAACCTAAGGTTACCAAAAAAAAACTTAAATTTATACCCTTAATAAAATTTAAATTATGAAAAGATCCCAATCTATCACCGTAATTTCTGCAGTATTTCTATTAGCTATGTCTCTTACAAGTTTTTCAGGAAAACAAGATAATATAACTGTTAATACTGTGGAAACTCTTGAAATCCAGAAAACTTATGGATTAATAGGAACATGGACCCTGCATGGTGATCCAGAAATAGTACTTATATTTAAGCCTGATTTTACAGTTACAGAAAAATCAAAAGATCAGACAAAAGAAAGTAAATGGTCTGTAAATGAGATGGATAACGAGATTTGTATTGGAACTGCAAAATGTGTTTATTTTGAAGTTACAGAAATAGCTCTTTTTCTTGTTAACGGTGACAAAAGATTTATGTATACTAAATCAATGAAGAAATAATACATTCATATTTTTTACCTCACTTTTTTTAATATACACAGTATTGATTTTTATAATTTATACGAGGTATTGATCTTCTAAACTCCTTAAAAATTAGATTCGAATAGTTATAACTAGGTGTAAGGAATAATCTAAATGAATACATCTTTTTAGCATAGAAAAGGTAGTAGTTTCTCTGTTTCTATTTTTAAGGACATATTCTTTCTTGATTATATTTCAAGCATTTTACACTATATTTATTTCTACATTTTAAATTTCATAATGAACTTTTAAAATAATCAAAAATTATTTCTTAATAATCAAATAACTTTTACACAGCAGATAATCTGAGTTAAAACTATATGTATAGTCTACGGTTTATAAAGTAAAAGAGTAGATTAAAATAATAATATTAGATTGTCCAAATATCAAAAATGAGTTCGTTATAGTAGTGTGAAAAATAAATAAACAATTAAAAAAACAATCACATGAAAGAATTTATGTTCCTTTTTAGAGGAGGAGACGAAGTATGGAATACAAAGTCACCAGAAGAACAACAAGAACACATGCAACATTGGCAACAATGGATCGAAGGGATTGCCCAACAAGATAAATTTATTAGTGGAGAGCGCTTACATTATTATGGCAATACCGTTATGAACGATGGAAAAGTGATTGACCGTCCTTTAACAGAAGGCAAAGAATTGGTTGGTGGATATCTTAGAATAAAAGCCGATTCTTTAGATGAAGCTACTGAAATAGCTAAGGGTTGTCCTGGATTTGAATGGGACAATAAAGCAGTAGAGGTTCGCGAAATTTGGCCAGAAAACTAGAATAAAGGAAGTAATCAATTAAAATCGAACTTATGAAAGAGTTTATGTTTATTATCCGCGGTGGACAGGAAGAGTATAATGCCAATTCTCCAGAAGAAATGCAAAAGCATATGGAACATTGGCAAAGTTGGATGGGAGGGTTGGCAGAAAAGAATCAATTGATTGGAGGACAACCTCTAATGAATGAAGGAAAAACACTTACAGAAGCAGGTGAAAAAGTAATTGATCGACCATTTGCAGAAGGCAAAGAATTAGTAGGAGGATACTTGATTATTAAGGCAGACTCATTAGAATCGGCAGCTCTTATTGCCAAAGAATGTCCGAGTTTTGAATATAAGTGTAGTGTAGAGGTTCGTGAAATAAGCCCATTAGAATAGTTTTTTGAAAAAAAAGAACTCTATAGATCATACGTTAAACCATCTTTTTAGACAAGAGTCTGGAAAGATGGTTTCTGTATTGATTAAAATCTTTGGAACCGAAAACATCGAAATGGCAGAAGATGTAGTGCAAGATGCATTAGTTAAAGCTTTGGAAACATGGAAATATAGAGGAATGCCCGATAATCCAAGAGCATGGTTATATCGTACTGCAAAAAATAAAGCTATTGATATCATAAGACGTAATAAGCATAGTCGTGTTATTGATTTCTCAGATCCCCAGAAACAACTTTTAACATCAGGATACACTCTTACAACGACAATGAATAATTATTGGCAGGAGGAACATATTAAAGATGATTTCCTGGGAATGATGTACGCATGTTGCCATCCTGATATTTCTCAAGAGAATCAAATTACCTTTATCTTAAAATCATTATGCGGATTTAGTACCAAAGAAGTTGCAAAATCTTTTCTAACAAGTGAAGATACTATTTCAAAGCGTTTATATCGTACCAAAGAATTTTTTAGAAAACATAAAATAAAACCAAAAATCCCGGCTTCTGAACAAATCTCTTTAAGAACACATACGGTATTAAGTGCTATTTATTTGATGTTTAATGAAGGATATAACTCTACACATAACGATCAACTAATTCGTAAAGATTTAATCAGCCAGGCAATGTCACTTTGTAAGTCATTATTATCTGTAAAACGAACTCAGTTACCAGAAGTTTATGCTTTAATGGCTCTCATGTGTTTTCATACTGCTAGAATTAATAGTCGGCTTACAGAAAAAGGAGAACTGATTTTAATTACAAAACAAGATCGATCCAAATGGGATAAAGAATTTATAAATTCAGGACAGAAATATCTAAATAAAGCTGCTTTTGGAGAAGGATTAACCACGTATCATTTGGAAGCAGCAATCGCATATGAGCATTGCAATGCTAAAGAATATAAAGATACAGATTGGAATAAAATACTTGAGTATTATAAACTTTTGTTGAAGATAGGAAATGATCCTATTGTATTTTTAAACCAGTGCTTAGTTATTTTAGAACTGAAAGGGCCTAAAGAAGCCTTAATTGCTCTCAAAAATGTCGAAAACAATACAATGCTTAAAAAATATTATGTATATCACGCTACATTAGGAGAAATTCAACAACGTTTAGGACATAATACCAAAGCTATAGAACATTATCAAAAAGCAGTACAACTCACTCAATCAAAACCAGAAAAACAATTTCTAAAAGATAAAATTGCACATATTTTAAATTGAAAATGATCAGGATTTAAAACTATAATTCGATTGTTTCAGAAAATCTTTATACCTTTTCAGGATGATATAGTACCTGTTTTGATACTTTATATAAGATTAATTATTGGGTTTCACGGGAAACCGGGTAGTATAAATAGGAAATGTCATAGATATTTGTAAGCTTTTAAATGCGATATTTTACTTTTGATGATATAGACTTAATAGGACAAGTTTTATATGATTATTTTGTCAATGGTATAAAGTAACTAAATAACTAATCAACCTATGCCTGTTTTGTGACAACGGGGTATTTGGTAAATGAGAATACAATAATATGGGAGACAATCAAGATCAGATACATCAACTTCTGGAAAAACTTGAGATCTTACTAAAAAGACAACAAGATTTCTCAACACAAATACAAAATCTCAAAGATGAGATTTATCAATTAAAAACTTCATCCTTAGAGCAAAAAGAGGTAGAAACAGAAATTGTACCCGAGGTTTCACAAGTCATAGAAGTAGTCGATGAGGTAAAAGAAGAAAAAATCCCTGTTGTCGATACCATTAAAAAAGAAGAAGCGGTACAAGCAACAACAAAACCTTTATCAAACCCAGTATCAAAGGTCAATACTCCAAAAAAGAAATCTAATCTGGAAAAATTTATCGGAGAAAACCTTATCAATAAGATTGGTATAATAGTTATCATAATTGGTGTGGCAATAGGTGGTAAATATTCCATAGAGCATGATCTAATAAGCCCATTAACCAGAATTGTATTGGGATATTTAATGGGAGTAGGGCTTTTAGGAGTTGGTATGAAGCTTAAGAAAAAGTACAAAAACTTTAGTGCTGTATTGGTGAGTGGTGCCATGGCTATTATGTATTTTATAACTTTTTTAGCGTATAATCTATATGGTCTCATTCCGCAAACACTTACGTTTGTACTTATGTTACTATTTACCGCATTTACCGTAGTAACAGCATTACATTATAATAAACAGATTATTGCTCATATAGGATTGGTAGGAGCGTATGCTGTTCCATTTTTGTTAAGTGATGGTTCTGGCAGAGTGGTAATACTTTTTAGTTATATGGCTATAATTAATGCGGGGATACTAGCTATAGCGATAAAAAAGTACTGGAAAGCTTTATCGTTCTCATCCTTTTTCCTTACCTGGATTATTTTCTTTACATGGTATGTCGGACAATATGATATTGAAGAACATTTTACGCTTGGTTTATTATTTTTATTTATCTTTTTTATAACATTTTATCTGATGTTCCTCATATATAAACTGAGAAAAAAAGAAAGCTTTCGGACTAGCGATGTTATTTTACAATTAAGTAATTCATTTGTTTTTTATGGCATTGGTTTTTCAATGTTAAAAGACCATGAGACAGGAGAACAATTACTTGGAGTTTTTACCTTAGGAAATGCAGTGGTTCATTTTGTAGTTAGTGTTATTATTTACAGATTAAAGTTGGCTGACCGTAACCTGTTTTATTTTGTGTCAGGAATGGTGCTTATTTTTATTACAATAGCTTTTCCTGTACAATTAGATGGAAATTGGGTGACATTATTATGGGCAGGTGAGGCTGCATTATTGTTTTGGATAGGGCGTACTAAAAAAGTGCCTATTTATGAAATTTTATCCTATCCATTATGGGGATTAACTTTTTTTAGCCTTATTCACGATTGGTCAATGGGATACTATAGATATGAACCTACGTCTGAAACTGCATTAACACCGGGTCTTAATATTTATTTAATGACATCAGTATTGTGTGTTTTATCTTTTGGATTTATCTATTGGACTCATCGGAAAGAAAAACTTTCTTTCCCTTGGCCTAAACAATCCTGGTTATATACAATGCTTACCATAGGACTTGCATTATTATTGATATGTACAAGTTATTTTTCATTCTGGATAGAAATAGATAATTATTGGAATCAAGCTCGTTTGGAGACACAACAATTACTTTTTTCACAAGATAGTAATACTTATGAGTACACTATAGTATCAAATATTAGAAACTTTGGATCTATATGGCTAATTAACTATACCCTGTTTTTCCTTGTCTTGTTATCTTTTGTAAATATTAAAAAAATCAAAAATAATATTTTCGGATATATTACTATTGGATTTATGATGCTTGCGCTCTTTGTTTTTTTAACCAGAGGGTTGTATGTATTAAGTGAATTTAGAATGGCTTATCTCGAGTTAAAAGATACAGAATTTAGTGTTGGACTATGGTCTTATCAAGGAATACGATATGTGTCATTCTTATTTATAGGAGTGTTTTTATATACTTTCTATATCTATGTACGTCAAAAATTTCTGGATAGGACTTTTAAAATTGCTTTTGAGATTATATTACATGGTACGTTACTTTGGATAGTAAGTAGTGAATTAGTTCACTGGCTCGATCTTGCAAATTATGCAGGAACATATAAGTTAGGATTAAGTATTCTATGGGGAGTATATGCCCTGCTACTTATAGTTTTGGGAATCTGGAAAAGAAAAAAATATTTACGTGTCCTGGCGATCATACTTTTTGGAATTACACTTATAAAACTATTCTTCTATGATATTTCGCATTTAGGCACTATTGCAAAGACTGTCGTGTTCTTGTCTTTGGGGATACTTCTTTTGGTAATTTCATTCTTGTATAATAAATACAAACACATTATTACAGATGAGACCGATATTAATACACAACAATCAGATGAAGAATAACATTAAGGTTTTTATATATACGATTTTATTAGGATGTTCTATTACATATGCACAAATGCAAGATTACTCTTATAAGAGTAAATTGACCGGCGTTAAAGATGTTTGGCATTCTATAGCTTTACCTGATGAGGTGTTTAGTAAAGTTTCTCCCGATCTTTCAGACGTTAGAGTTTTTGGAATTACTTCTAAAAATGATACTATAGAAGCTCCTTATATTTTGAGATTAAAAAATGAAAAAGTATCAAGAGAGAGAATCCCGTTTACCATTTTAAATACAACCTATAATGATAAAGGGTCATATATTACTATGGAAGTCCCTACAAAACGATCTATCAATCAGATAACTCTTAATTTTAAGAAATCTAATTTTGATTGGCTTGTTACACTCGAAGGGAGTCAGGATCGTAAAGAATGGTTTACAATTACTGAAGATTATCGTATACTTTCTATTAAAAATGAGCTTACTAATTATAAGTTTACTACGCTACAATTTCCTAAAGCACAGTATAAATATTTTAGAATATTAGTAAAAAGTAACCAAAAACCAATTTTACAGTCTTCTGAAGTTATTAAATATGAAAAGAAAGAAGCAAGCTATCGTAATTATGAAATAACAAATTTTAATATCCAGAATCCAAAGGATACCAAGCAAACAATTATAGATGTAAAACTACAGAAAAAGGTACCTGTAAGCTACATTTATGTTGAGGTACAAGATACTTTTGATTACTATCGACCAATATCTATCCGATATGTTACAGATAGTATTCAAAATCCTAAAGGAGAATGGATATTTCGATATCGCGAACTCAATAGAGGGATACTCAACTCAATCGAAAGTAACGGTTTTGTAAACAAAAGTACTATTGCACAAAAACTTAGAATTGTAGTTGATAACCATGATAATCAACCACTAAAAATTAGCAAAGTAAAGGTGAAAGGATACCAGCATGAACTAGTTACACGTTTCACCGATTCTGCTGCATATTATTTGGTTTACGGAAATAATAAAGTAGAAAAACCCTTTTATGATCTCAATTATGTCACCACTAAATTACCAGAAGGAATAACAACTATATCTCCAGGAGTAGCTCAGACCATCAATTATGAAGAATCATCAGGAGTAGAACCTTTATTTACTAATAAAATATGGTTGTGGGCTATAATGTTGATTGTCATTTTACTACTAGGAGGGTTTACACTATCCATGATCAAAAAAAGTAAATAATACTATTTGACAAAACGTATTCTTTAATTCATCTATACTATTAGAAATACGATTTTTTAATGTGCTTATGGAAACCCGTAAGTAATTTTTAAAATTATTATTTATGTTAGCAATCTCACACCCTCAATAAATTTTTAGGTCGCCAATATGTATTGTTTTATCTATTAAACAATATTGTATTTGTTTTACAGAATACTTTGATATAGTAAGATAGTTACTATTTCAAAATAAGTAAAATAAGAAATTGATCAATAGAATAAGATGAATGAAAGTTTGAGGTTATAGGCTTTAATCAACCAGAATTAAGAATATATCCTTAAATATCTAAGTGTAAGTTTGTAAAGAATAGTTGTAATGATGGCTCAATTATTATCCATATTTAATGTTTTGTTTTCTAAAAATCAGCAAGAAAATCTAGTACATGATGATAGTAGAATATTTTTAACATCTACTCATACTACCTCAGGTAGGATATTAATGATAGAAGAAGAAGCATATGCAGTTTGGGCATATTTATTAAATCCAGATAAAGAAAGTATTGATTTTGATGGTTTTTTATGCGCTGTAGTGGATCCATTGTCTTCTGATATTCATCCGTATGAAATTACAAAAGGAAGAAGAGACGCGCCATTACCTGCAACATTTGCCAATAAATATAGCTATATCAAAAATCTAAAGAAAAAAGATATCAGGGTGCATTGGGAAAAAGAATGTGCAACTATCTCTATAAAGAAAAAAAAATACTTAGTTATGGATATCAACGCCAAGACAAGTTATTCAAAAGCATTAGTAAAGGATTGCACCTATGGAAAACATTTAGAATCCTAAATTAACAAGAGATTAGTATCCAAACAAGACATGATTTTCTTTTCCTAATGAGCGTACATCTTAGGTTTCTCTAAACGACATTATTACTTCGATCAAATACAAATACTTACCTTTTTACAGGATGTCGAGAATGACATATAACTTAGAGATATGATCATGTCGTTCAGCAAAAAAAATGTTTTTATACGTTTTATGAGTTTATATTAGAGGATAACACCAAAATAAACAATCGTAAAACAAAGAGTATGAACAAAAACTATGGCTATCTAAATAAATGTACATTTCTAATTTTTACAATCATCTTACTTAATGGTTATTCTTTTAGTATAGAAGCCCAATCTTTAGAAAAACAGGAGCCTATTGTTTTTGGTGTTAAAGACAGTATATATTCTAAAGTTTTAAAGGAACAAAGAGAGATCTGGATACATGTTCCTCAAAATGAAGGAAACATACTATTCGAAAAAAGTATATATCCCGTTGTGTACCTATTAGATGGAGATGCCCATTTTTATTCAGTAACCGGTATGATTAAGCAATTAAGCTCTGTTAATGGCAACCGAATTTGTCCAGAAATGATTGTGGTAGGAATTCCAAATACCGATAGAAACAGGGATTTATCTCCTACAAGGATGGAAAATCGAAGAAATTCAGGAGGAGGAGAGGCTTTTACTTCTTTTCTAAAAGATGAACTCATGCCATATATAGAAAGTAAGTATCCAACAAAACCTTATCGAACGCTTATAGGACATTCTCTGGGAGGATTGATGGTAATAAATACCTTAATTAATCACCAAGAACTTTTTAATAATTATATAGCGATTGATCCAAGTCTTTGGTGGGATGATCAGAAAATTCTAAAACAATCGATTAAAGCTTTAGAGAATAAAAAATTTGATAAAAAATCATTATATGTTTCTATAGCCAACACAATGAAAAAGGGAATGGATACTATTAGAATAATGAAAGATACCTCAAGAAGTGCAGAACATATTAGATCCATTTTTAAATTCAAAAATAATGCTTTATCAAACAGCAAAAACAAATTAAACTTTAAGTGGAAATACTATGAAAAAGAAACCCATGGCAGTGTACCATTAATTTCTGAATATGATGCATTACGTTTTTTATTTCCTTGGTATGAGTTTAAAGGATTCCAAGAATTTTTTAATTCTGAGTTAACCGTTACAGCAAGTGATTTTATTAATCGTATTACAAAACACTATGATAATATGTCGAATCATTTTGGTTATACCGTGACTCCCGATGAATCATTAATCAATCAATTTGGGTATAGTTTTATAGGAGATACGGCTAATTCTAAAACTCATGAAATTTCCTATGCTTTTTTTAAGCTTAATATCAAGAACTATCCAAAAAGTGCCAATGTATATGATTCTATGGGGGATTATTACAAAACTCAATCAGATACAATCAAGGCCATCCAAATGTTTGAAAAGGCATATGCAATTGGAAAGAGTCGGTTTACCAAAAGCAAATTAGAAAAATTAAAAGCAAAAAAAACGAATTGAAGTCTTCATAGCTAGAGATCGCCAATTAAATAATTAGTTTTTACAATAATTAAAAAAATAGATGATATGAAGAGGATAAGCATCATATTATTCCTGTGTATTACTGTGACTAGTGCTCAACAAAATGTACAAGAAAAGTATTTTAGGCATTTAAGATATAACCATGTATCACCTCATGTAGAATTAAAAGGGATTCATGAAATAAATTTTCAAGAAGCACAACAAACATCGCACTATGTATTTAGATATAACAAAGTAAATCAACTGAAAGAGATCATTAATTATCACTATCACGATCAGCGCAGACATCCTTTGTCAACCATTGGGGTATACAGAACAGTTTTTAGGTATACAGATACTTCAGAAGTCCGCATTTTTTTCGATAAAAAAGGAGATCGAATGATGAATGATAGACAGGTGTATAAAGAGCAATATACATTTGATAAAAAGAAGTTTAAGTACAAATTAAATTTTTATGATCTCGATGATAACCCAATGGAGTCTAATTGGAAAATAGCGAGATATCAATGGAGTAAAAACAGAAAAATGGTTATAGAAAAAAGATATAACCTAAAAAATAGACATGTCAATATCTCACCTTACTTTGATTTTGGAATAACAGGGATTTTATACCAAAAAGATGGAGCTCCAAAAGGGAATTATAATCTTAATGAACAATTAGAAATTCAAGAAAATGATGTTGGAGTGGCTTCATATCAAGATGTATATGATGATATAGGAAATCATATTCAGTATTCGTATCATGATAAAAATGATAAGTTAGTAAAAAACCAATGGGGATTTGCAATAGGAAAAAATGATTATGATAACATCGGAAATAATACTAAAAGATCCACTTTTGATGAAAATAACAATTTAATAGATACCCGGGATTTGCCATCTAATAGGATTATTGAAGTGGCTTCTGCTGCTGGTAAAAAAGATACCTTGGAGATTAAAGAAAAAGCATTAGGGTACCTGATCGCTCTACAGGAATTAAAACCTGACCTAATGAAAAGTGTGTTTCATGAGGATTTAGCTAAAAGAACATTGGGGTATGATCCCAAAGAAAAACAACAAATAATAAGAGAGACCAGTTATAAACAAATGGTAAAATTTGCCGAATCATGGAATCAGTCAGGTGTTAAATTTCCTCCAAAACCAAACAACAAAGTCATTATCCTGGATATTTATAATCATGTTGCCAGTGTCAAACTTATATCTGATAATTGGGTCGAGTATTTACATCTGATTTATATAAATGATAATTGGCAGATTATAAATCTACTATGGCAACATAAAGATGTCCGAAAGTATAAAATGAAAGAGTAAATAGAAACAAGTTTTATTAGTTAATACAAATAATAGAAGTTATCAGAAATATGAAAAAAATGATCTTGTTAGCAGTTTTAGGAATTTTATCTAATACACTTCATAGTCAAATTGAGCAGACAAAAAAGGAAGAATTAGATTCATTAAGAAATGAATTGGAAGTCCTTTTTATGAAAGATCAAACGTTTAGAAGAATTTATATAGAGGCAGAAAAGAAACTAGGTAAAAATTCTAATGAAATGGAATACTTCTGGGAAGTTGTCGAATCCCAAGATAAGGTTCTGGAAATACAAGTGATTAAAATAATTGAAAAATACGGTTGGTTAGGAATATCTCAAGTAGGGAAGTTGGCCAATACTGCTATATGGGCAGTTTTACAGCACGGTTCGGTTGAATCAAAAGAAAAATACTCTCCTTTGTTAAAAGAATCTGTTCTAAAAAAGGAATCACAACCTATGCATTATGCCAGACTCGTAGATAGGATGTTGATCAATGCCGATAAGCCACAAATATATGGTACTCAATATAAGTATGATTCGAAAGGGAAAGGAACTTTTTTTACAGTAGAGCAACCAGAATACATTAATCAAAGAAGAAGAAAATTAGGACTCAAAACTATCCAGGAGTTTGCTAAACAAGTAGGTATTGAATGGAGTGTTTCTCAAAAGAAATAAGTAACTAGTTTCAAAATTTTTTTCTGGATAAGTAATTTTTTCTAAAACCTTGCTGAGAACTAATGATTTATGAAATTGTATAAACTATGAAAAAAATAAACCTAGTAGTTATAGCAGTTTTTTTTACTATAACCATATCATTTGGTCAGGAAAAACGGCATAATCAATATCTTATAAAGGTGTTAGACACGATTTATCATTTAGATCAAGATCCTATAGATGAAGCTAGAAGACTAAGGGAAAAATATGGGCTTGAATCAGAAGAAGTCAAAAAACAGAATAAAATATTTCTAAAAAATCAAATGATTACTTTACCCAAAGTAATGAATATTATTGATACTTATGGTTGGTTAGGAACTGATATTATTGGCGAACAAGGTAATACTACACTTTTTTTAGTAATTCAACATGCAGATTTAGATACTCAGGTAAAATATCTGCCAGTCATGAGGGAAGCAGCGAAAAAAGGGAATGTATACCCTAGAAATTTAGCATACCTAGAAGATAGGGTAGCGTCAAAACAAGGAAAACTTCAGATATATGGTAGTCAGGTAAAGTATTATCCAGAAACCAAGGTTTTTGATGTTTGGCCAATAGTAGATCCTATGAATGTAGATGAAAGAAGGAAATCAGTCGGATTAGGACCACTTGCAGCCCATTTGAAGACTAGATTTAAATTAGATTGGGATCTTAAAAAACAGCTCAAAAGAACTGCTGATTTTAAGGTGAACAGATAAAATTATACTAAGAAACATATAGTAATCTTCATTTAACTTATGAATGCCAGAATATTAATATTGAGCTGTATCAGAAAAATATAATAAGTAAGTCCCAGTTCTTTCTATTTCCAAGCCTTTTTTCCGGTTTGATAGATTTTTTCTAGAGCTTCATCTCGATATATCCGTCCGATTGGAATTATATTATCTTCTATTTCAATAACGTTTCCTTGGATTCCTTTTGCATGGTGAAAATTAATTATAAAAGATTTATGTACCTGTATAAATTGAGAAGAAGGCAATAATTCTAACATTCCAGAAAGTGTTTGATATGTAACAAAAAATCTATCTTTTAGAACCACTTTGATATAATCTTTTAAACTTTCGATAAATAAAATATCTGTGTAGTTTACCTTAATTTTTTTATTATCAACTTTAAAGAAAGCAGCATCAGTACTATCACTTGTTTTTTGAACATGATTAATCTGTTGTCTTACTTTTTCGATAGCTTGTACAAAACGGTAAAAAGGAATTGGTTTTACAAGATAATCAATGGCATTAAGTTCGAATCCTTCTACCGCATAGTGACGATGGGCGGTAGTGAAAATAACTTTAGGAGATGAAGAGATCGCTTTTAGAAAATTAATCCCATCTAGCATAGGCATTTGTATGTCTAGAAAAATTAGATCAATGGTTTCTGTACTAAGAAATTCAATAGCAGAGAGCGCATCATCAAACTTTCCAACTTCTGATAAAAAATCTAATCTATTGATATAATCAGAAATTACATCTTGAGCCAAAGGTTCATCATCAATAATAATACATTTTATAGTACTCATCAGTTATATAATTGAATGCGAAGGTCTACATAGAATTTGTGGTTACGCTCTTCTAATCTAAAGGTATGCCTTTGAGGGTAAATAATCTCTAATCTTTTAGATAAATTTTGTACTCCAATACCATGCTTAGTATTATCTTTTTTCGAATTAGCCACAGGATTGATGGTTTTAATACATAAACCTCCTTTGTTGAATGCTATTTTTATATATATATCAACATCTCCTCTTTCATTTAGCGAACAATGTTTGAAAGCATTTTCAACTACAGGAATTAATATAAGGGGAGTTATCATAATGTTATTAAAATCACCGTCCATTTCCATTTTCAGATGAAGTCGATTTCCGAAACGTAATTTTTCTAATTCGATGTAATCATTAAGATGCTGTATCTCTTTTTCTAAAGAAATCTTGTCTTCTGCACCTTCATATAAAGTATAAGATAATAGATTCGATAATTGTAGCAGAGCTTCTGGAGTTTTTTTTGATCCTTTTAATGATAATGAATATAGATTATTTAAGGTGTTAAAAAGAAAATGAGGATTAACCTGAGACCTTAGAAAGTTTAATTCGCTAGTTTTTTGTTCGTTTTGAACTTTTTCTAATCTAATCTTATTTTCATAATAATCTCGTAAAATTTTTATTGCGGTTGGAGGACCAAACCATAATAATATGGATCTGGCTAAACTTAATATTCTGGAAAATGAAAGATAATCATTAGGGAGATCAGATACGTTTAACAAAACAGGATAGATAAAATAGTATTGAGATAGTCTAACCAATAATGCGTTTATGAGTAAAAGAGGAATGAAAATTAAAAAATAAGGTAAGTAACGTTTATTACCGATATACTTGGGCCACAAATAATACATATGTACATAATAGAATGGAATTTCTATAAGACATCCTAAATAATTATAAAAAGCCTTAGTGAAAGGAATACCATACATCACATCCATTAATACCCATATCAGTAAATAGAATATCCAAAATAGAATATGTTTTAAGATTCGGTTTTTAAAAAAAAAGCTAGTAATCATAGTATGTATAAAGCATAATGGGATTCTTGGTAAATACTAGTTGTAATATCGCAAAAGTAAGGGGATTAGACTATTATTTTCTCTCAACTACATTTTTTACTCGATGAACTAAAATGAATGCAAATGAATTTTGAGTTTCATCTGGTATAGTAGCATCTTTATAAAAATGCTATAAATAATTACATAATGATGTATAATCACCAACATATAAAAAAATAATTCTGCGTTTTATGACCGTAAGCAGTTTTTATTTCATTATCTAAGAAAAAACTATATTTGCCACTGAGTTATAATTGTAATTATAGCTTAACGTAAACCACTTTTTAAAAACGGAGTATGTTTTAAACGTACTCCGTTTTTTGTTTTGTAGCGATGATTCTATTTTATAAATTAAATAATGAGGTGAAAAGATGAGGTGTTTCAGGAAGCTAAAATTGTAAGTAAAATTCATTTAATTATATAGATTAATCTACCATCCATATGATCTGCGGTACGACCATAAGCGATTAATGATGCTCCGATGGTCCACCGGTTAGCAATACGATACCAAAGTGAATACCGTTGATACATCCAATTATCTTGTATGTTTCTAGGACGAGTTATATAAAATCCAAATTGTTGTAAGAAATAGAAATTTCCTACCGAGAAATGATGCCCTGCTGTAACAGCAGAGGAAAAAGAAGAATCATCTAGTTGACGCTGTTGCACCTGTTTACGATCAGACCAATCATACCAAAATTCTGTACCAAGATTAAAACCATTGATCCCAGAAAGTGGTTTTAAAGCACCTGCAGAAATACCAAAAAGAGGGTGGTTAGTAGATTCAGCTTCGCGATCTGCAGATCTTAAGCTAGCGAATGCTCCTAAGTAGTAACTCCAGGAACGACTAAATTGTTTTAATTCTGCGGGTTTTGGTTGAGGTGAGGTATAATCAATTATTCGATCTACTCCTATAGAAAGCGTAGGGAAATTCATTCCTTTGTTAGGTTGTTTTTGTCCTCCGTTAGAAATATGATTATAATTTCCAGATAGGTTGATCGCATATTTATCATTGATATGATAATTAAGCGTTAAGGACAAAGCTAGATAAAAGCTAAAATGTGTACTAAAAAGGACATTGTCAGGATTCGATTCTTCATCAAAAATAGTATCCAGATATGTTGCTCCTATTGATCCTCTTAAAGAAAGTTTTAAAGGTCCACGATATATAAAATAGGGTTCTACAAAATAATTTAGATTATAAGAGTTACCTAAAACTTCTGGATTAGCATAATTGAAATATGCAAAAGAAAATCCGCTTCTTCCATAACAAAAACAAGTTTTCCAAGCCTTATCACTTGTTCGTAGCTTGCTCATTTCTATCTGAAATCCATAAGGATTAGTTTGCGAAATCGGTTTTAGATCTGGAGTATGCGCAATAATAAAACCATAGTGAGATTTTACACCATAAAATTTAGAGTTTACCTGTGCAAATAGCACCTGAGATAAACAAAAAAATACTAATAATCCTATAATTCGATACATCAATATAAAGATACGTTACCATTCGTATAATATTGAATATTAGTTATCTTATTTTTTTAATCAAATAGTTATTAATACTATAGATTTATTTAGACATTATTAGCTGTAAGGTTGCTTAGTTTTTTATAAATATAATCAATGTTAATATTGATGATTTTTACAAATAACCTATATTATAAAAAATATTAAAAATTTAGATATTACTTGACTTAATAATGAATCTTATGAATGTAGAATATGATATAGTTCTAACATGGGGTGGTCTTATTTTAGTTTTAGAATTCGTAGTCGTTCTATATTTTAATAAACATAAAATACAATATTGGTCATTACTGCAAAATAAAAAAAGAATTGAAGCCGCTAATTGTATTGTAGAGAGAGATCATATTTATTTCCCGAAAGGTTACTATTTTAAGTTCGGTTATTTAAAAAATAAAGATAAGTTACCTTTTTCGGTTATTAATGAAATAAGGACCAATACATTCCCAATTACTGCAAGGATAAATACAAATGAAATAGTATTTCTCTTAGGTTTGGATGAAGAAAAATGTATCCAACTTAAAGATCAAGCTAATATAATTTTAACTAATCCAATGGATAACTGGTCATTGATATGCGAAGAATTCCTGGATACAGAATGTAGTGTTGAACTTAAGGAAAGAATACTACAGCGGTTAGAGAAAAACGGAATTCATCCAAATGAGGTTGCTCAAATCAAAAAACATATTGCTTCAAGAATGTTGTTTCGAACCTTTATTTCATGGGAATGGCAATATTATGGACAATTTGATGTACTTAAAGCGTTATGGTTTTTGAATTCAAAAAAATACTGGTGGACCATGGATATTGCTCTAAGAACTCATAAAAAACAATAAAAGCGAGTAAACTACAAAAGTATACTCACTTTTAAACGGGGATTATGTTTTTTACATCAAACTATACTGGATGTTCTTTTTATTGTTTTACCATTTTAGTAATTATTTGCGAACCATCATTTCCTTCAAGATTAACCAAGTAAATTCCAGGTCTGTATCCACTAATACTAATATTTATTTCCTCTCCAGAAGTATAGTTAAACCTTCCAACGATTTTGCCTCCAACGCTATATATTTCCCCTTGATAGGTGACGGCGCCTTTGGCTGTTGAATTAATTGTAAAGCTATTGGGAGTTGGATTAGGATAGATTATAAAAGTTTCCTTTTCGACAATAGGAGTTGGTTCGATAGGCGTTTCTTTTGTGTTTAAGGTGGCTTCAAACATTCCGCGACCATGTGTTGCAGCAACAATTTTGGCGTCAGATTTTCGTATGGCAATCATGTCGGTTCTCACATTGGCCAAAGTCTCATTTTTAGGAAACCATTCGACATCTTCTGATTTTATATCGTCGGTAGACCATACCCCAATCTCAGTAGCTAACCATACTTCATCACTATTAAAAGGGTTAAAAAGTCCCCATCGTATGGGCATATCAGGGAGATTACTTTCTTTTTCAATCCAGGAAATTCCTCCATCGTTAGTGTACCAAACAGAACTAATCCCATAGTTAGAAAAAGTGACTAAAATTTCCTCTTCATTTTCCCCTAAATCGATACTGGATATATTAGCAGGGGGAAATAAGTCGCTTCCAATTTCTATTGTACTTGGAGTATCACTTTGCGCATTTGTAGTTTTAAAGAGTTTCCCCGATTGGGTTCCGATAAATAACGTAGAAGTACGTGTTTTATCATATGGAGACACTTTTATACTAGAATATGGTACAGTGGATCCAGTGTTTAAAGGTGTAAATTTTGAAGTAATTTCGCTTCCTTTTATCTCTATTCGTAGAAGCTCATCAATATGTTGGTTATCTGTAGAGGTTATTGCACCACCAAGCCCCATCCCATTTGCAAAAAGCGTATTGGTTATGGAATTATAATCCGCGGCATTAATAAAAGTACCACTAAGTGCATTTACAAACTCAGAAGTTGCTCCTGCATCTCTAGAAACAATATATTGGTTGTGATACACTGAAGTTATCACAATATTAGGCTCATTAATATCTACAAACGCAAATGCTCCATCACCTCCACTTACCATATCGTTTACATCAATAGGTGATCCATCATATCGTAAAGTACCATTATCTTGTGTCCCTCCATAATAAGAATTAAACCCTTTGTTTGGGTGAATTCCAACAGTGTAATATTGTACAGTATTTAATCCTTTATTGACTTCAACAAAAGAAGGAAATACATTTGCAAGGTTTCCAATTTCGGCTACGTTGGAAGAAGTGATATCATTTGAATAAAATACCCCTCCGTCTGTAGAAATAAATACTTCATCAGAAGAACCGGGTCTATACATGATAGTATGATGATCGGCATGAACAAACTCAGGGTAAAACTCTTGATTAGGTATCCAATAGGACATAGATTGCCATTTTAATCCTGTAGTTTCTGTATTGTCAGCTGTATCAGTTCCCGTTAATTTAAAAGAATTAAACCCTCCAAGCATAATTGTATTTTCATCATTAGCATCTACCCCTAAGGCCATTGCATGCCAGGTAAGTGATCCCCAACGTCCCCAACCTAAATTAAGACTTGGTCCTGCAAATTCTGACCAGGTTGCACCAGCATCAAAAGACTGTAAGAGAATACAAAGACTACTAGAATCTCTAATAAAACCAGAAGGAAATTTAAATCCGCCGCTAATCACTGCATATACTCTATTAGAATTAGAAGGAGCAACTGCAAATTTTATTCTTCCCGGATATATGTTGTTCATTGGATCAAACTTGTCATTAGCAAAAGAATCATTGATGGTCCAGTTTATGCCATCTAAAGAACTTAATATCACTCCAGCACCATTTTCGTCGGTATTTCTCATCGAACCGACAAGTAATTTCCCGCCTGCTATTTCTTCTATATCTGATGGGGCATAAGGAGTTGTATCTCCAATAATATTTGGTAATACCTGAGTCCAAGTTTGTCCCCCATCAATAGATCTATATAGTCCGTTCGTAGTATTGGATCCTTGTAATTCACCTTTATAAGTCCCAGATACAACAGCCGCATATACTACATTGATACCAGCTTCATTTCTTATCAAGATATCATTAACATAAGCAAAATCTGTGCTAGATGGTATAAGTTGCCACGTCTCACCATGATCTGTAGATTTCCATATACCAGTACCCTTACCAGACGATTCTCTATAGATATTTACAGCGGTATAGGATTCACCGGTTCCAACATACATAATGTCGTTATTGTCAGGATCAAAAGCAATAGCGCCTACAGCAAGATTTTCAAAGAACCCTGAAGCATTTTCCCAAGAAGAAGCAGGGTTTGTAGCATCATTATTAAACCAAAGTCCACCCGTAACTGATCCTGCCCAAATTTTCTTATGAGTGGCATCAGAGGGGTCAAATACAATTTTTCGTACTCTACCTGCTATATTAGCTGGTACATTTTCCCATTGTATATCATCCTTTCCATCCTTTTTTATCATCTTACTTTTAAGTGCTTGTGCTTTGGTAAATTGATATGATTTTAACAAACGTTCCTTAGGTACGTTTCGGGTATTGGGATCTAAAGTAGTAAGATATTCATGCAGAGCTGCATAATCAGGTTTGCCAGGCTTTTTGCTATTTAATTCACCTTTTTCTAGATATGCCTTTTGGTAAGTATCTACAATAAAACTTTCATGAGATGTTCTGTCATCTTTGGATAAACTAGAGTGTAACAACAACCCGAATACTACAAATGTAAAAACTAGTGTTGTTATGCGATAGTACGTTGTTTGTTTTTTCATTTTACAATTGAATGTTGTTGAGTTAAATTATTGAAAATAAGATAATTGTGTTTTTGGTATTGTAAAATTACGAAAAGATATCTAAAATCATTTCTTTTGATTGATAGGCTTCCGATTTAAGTGTGGTATTTAAATACCTTAGACTAAAATAAGTGAATAAAAACCGATATAACAACTCAGTGTATTGGTATCGAATAGAATAAGATCGAAAAGATCTGAAAAAACGGTAGTTGCCATTAATTTAACACACTTCCACTGTTACCGAATTGTGAACCAATTACATTTTTCACAATTTATTTTTTTAACTCTCATTTACGGTTGGCCCATGTGTTAATTGAGAGCAATGGTACTCGGTGTTTTTTCAGATCTTTCGATTATTTATGCAGCAAGCTCCCCATTGCCTGCTGATTCTTTGCCCGTTTCGATTGCCCCCCATTTTGAATTTGTATTAAATTTAATCGTTACAGGACTTTCATGTCTAAGGGTTTCAAGGATAGATTGTAATTCGGCCTCATGAAAATATATATTCAAATTGCCATTGTTATGTTTTGTATTTTGTGGTAAAGTATTTCCGTCTTTTATAATACCAAGATATCCAAGGTATTCCTGATTCTCACCGTAGAGATATACAAATCCCATTTGGTACCCGCCGCCGCCAGCATAATTGCTTACAATTTGAAGACTAAAACGCTCTACTTTATATGAAATTAGCATTACTTAAGTTTTTAAAAATGAGTTAGATGATTTGTTACTTCAAAAGTAGTCTATAAACTATTATTGTGGTAGAGGGAAAACACGGAATTTGTACAGGGGATATTGCCCCTATACATTTTTTGACTTGATTTCTATTGAACAATATGTTTACGTTAATTGAATAATTAAAATGATTTTGAAAGATAAAACCCTAAAGAATTTCCTGAAAATTCCGGAGCTACTGTCATTCCATTTAATTTTTTAAAAGGATTCCACGAGATAAGATGTTCAAAATGATAAACTAGTTTTACAGATAATATTCCTATTCCCGCTCCTACCAGAACATCAGATAGATAATGCATATTGTTAAGCATTCTTAAAGTTCCTGTAGTAATAGCAAAAAAATACCCACTATACGCCAAAAGGGGATTAGTATCCTTAAATTCTTCGTATAATACTGTAGCTGTTGTAAAAGCCGTGGTTGTATGACCCGATGGGAAAGAGTTAGAATTGGTAGAATCCCCAGGTCTTTTTTTATAAACTTCTTTTTTTAATAATGCTGTGGTACCATTGCTTATAATAGAAGATAGAATGAGATTTTTTGTTTGATCAAACCAATGATTTCTTGATCGTACTCCCAGTATGTCTGCAGTATATAATTGGACAACCGGAGCATACCTGGTATAATCATCTATATTTAAATAAAAGTCATCGCCTACCATTTTTCTTAAATCTGTTTGAAGCGATTTTTCAAAATCACTTGTGGATAAAAGAAATCCTGTCGTAATAAGAGTAATTGGAATAATTCTTTTGGTAAATAAACTATTTTCTTGGTTAAGTTCTATTTGGCCAAAGTTAGCAAGACGAGTACTTGTAATCGGGACATCAGTAAACTGAGCATTTATAACATTGATATATAGCAATATCAATGCTAGAGGAAACATTTTTTTCATAGTATTTTTTTGGGGCTGTAGGTAATTTTTGAAATGATATATCAAGAAGTACCTTATGAAATATACTATATATGTGCTAAAAAAATGTTAAAAACATATATTTTGTTAATAAATAATTAACAAATGTTACAAACTTCGAAAAGAATACGTTTTGCATTCTAATCGAATGTATAATTTGATAATTATGATGCATTCTTTTTTTAAATTATAAAGATGAAAATAAAATTGTATCCTCCTAGTATTCTTTAAAAAAGACGTATATTTGCACGCAATTAAATTTTAATTGCGATGACAGCACACGAATCCAAAATCGTTGGAGAAGGTTTAACCTATGACGACGTTCTTTTAGTTCCAGCATTCTCTGAAGTTCTTCCTAGAGAAGTAAGCATCAGGACTAAATTCACAAAAAATATAATACTTAATGTTCCAATCGTTTCTGCAGCGATGGATACTGTTACAGAGAGTCGTATGGCTATTGCTATGGCTCAGGAAGGAGGTATTGGTGTATTGCATAAAAATATGACAATCGAGGAGCAGGCAATTAAAGTTCGTAAGGTAAAACGAGCAGAGAGCGGGATGATCATAGATCCAGTAACGCTACCAAGAGATGCAAAAGTAATTGATGCCAAGAATAATATGCGCGAGCATAGTATTGGAGGAATCCCGATTATAGATGATAATAATAAGTTGATTGGTATTGTTACGAATAGGGATCTTCGTTTCGAAAAGAATGATCAACGCCCAATATCTGAAGTGATGACCAGTGAAAACCTAGTTACTGTTGCAGAAGGTACATCACTTCAACAAGCAGAAGTTATTCTACAAAATAATAAAATTGAAAAATTACCAGTAGTAGATAAAGAGAATACTTTGGTAGGTCTGATCACATTTAGAGATATTACCAAACTAACACTTAAACCAATGGCGAATAAGGACGAATTTGGACGTCTGCGTGTTGCTGCAGCTATTGGTGTTACAGGAGATGCTGTTGAACGTGCAGAAGCCTTGGTTAAATCTGGTGTGGATGCTGTGGTCATTGATACCGCTCATGGTCATACTAAAGGAGTAGTAACTGTATTAAAGCAGGTAAAAGAAAAGTTTCCAAAATTAGAAGTTATAGTAGGTAATATTGCTACTGCTGAGGCGGCAAAATATTTGGTAGAAGCAGGGGCTGATGCGGTTAAAGTTGGAATAGGACCGGGGTCTATTTGTACAACTAGAGTAGTAGCTGGTGTAGGATTTCCACAGTTCTCCGCGGTTCTAGAAGTGGCTAATGCAATAAAAGGATCAGGTGTTCCTGTAATCGCTGATGGAGGAATTAGATATACAGGAGATATCCCTAAGGCTATTGCTGCTGGTGCTGATACTGTAATGCTAGGTTCTCTCTTAGCAGGTACTAAAGAGTCTCCTGGAGAAACTGTTATTTATGAGGGAAGAAAATACAAGACATATCGTGGTATGGGCTCTGTAGAAGCTATGAAGAAAGGGTCTAAAGATAGATATTTTCAAGATGTTGAAGATGATATTAAAAAATTAGTTCCGGAAGGAATTGTAGGACAAGTGCCATATAAAGGGGATCTTATTGAAAGTATCCATCAGTTTATAGGCGGATTACGAGCGGGTATGGGGTATTGTGGAGCAAAAGATATTGCAACATTACAAGATAAAGGACGTTTTGTTAAAATTACAGCAAGTGGTATTCATGAAAGTCATCCTCATGATGTTACAATAACTAAAGAAGCTCCTAATTATAGTAGACGATAAAATTTTAGGTGTACGTTACTTTAAAGTATAAAAAAAACGCATCAATTATTGATGCGTTTTTTTATAAATAAAATCCTGAGATTATTTTTTTGCTTCTTCTATTTTGATTCCCAATTTTGTCATTACCTTTTTAGTAAGATCATAATTAGAGTCTATATACGCTAAGCCACTACTTGTAATAGTAAATACTTGAGTATATTTTTCTGCTTTAGCAATTTCTTCTAGAGCTTTTCCTATTTTCTCATATAAAGGTTGTAATAATCTATTTTGTTCTAATTGAACAAGCTTAGCCCCATTTTGACGAATTTTTGCGATATCATTTTCTAAGGTAATAATTTCGTCTTGTTTTGTTTTTTTCATTGGCTCTGTAAAAGAAGCAACTTTTTCCTGATAATCTTTTACTTTGGCTTGATACTCATCAATCTTAAGTTTTAATTCTGCTTCTATTTTACCATTATATGCTTTTAAATCCTCTTGAACTTTTGTAAGTTCTGGCATTTGAGAAAGAATATATTCTGAGTCTATTGTTCCGGTCTTAGCCTGGGCGTTGATTTGAAAACTAGCAACCAAAACTAAGATTAATGTTATTACTTTTTTCATCTTATTTTTTATTTTCTGATTTTAAAATTCTTGCAAATATATAAGGTCTTAGACAATATACGTGCCATGAATTATATTTTTTAAAAATCTATTCTTCATATAGTTGTCCGCGGTGAGGTTTTAATGCATCTCTAACAGTTTTCATCTCAGAATCCGTTACTACCATATATGCTATACTATGCATGTCATTAAGTTCTTGACAACCTGTTATGTTGAGAGATATCTTTTCTAAAGAAATATATTCTTTAAGATGAATTTCATGATGTTGCGCAGTCTTACTTGCAGTAGATCCCCTAAAATCCCAAATTAATTTCAGTTTTCGTTCCATAATGTGTTCTTAGTTTTTTAACTATAGTCCGTCCTATGTTAGCTTTAAATTGTAGAGCCTGCTATTTCGTTGTTTAAATCCTAATTTCGAATATAAATGTATAGCTGCTTTTTTTTCATTTTCTGTAAATAGATAAATTTCAGTAAGTCCTTTTTCTTTTCCAGTACTGATTAATTTTTGAATTAACTTTTCACCGATTCCCTGACCTCTGTAATCCAAATCTACAACCACATCTTCAATCCAACCTTTATGTCCAGAAATTACTTTGTAAGAGCATAATGAAGCAATTCCGACTATTTTTTTATTTAGTGTATAGCAAGCAAAAATTAGAGAGTCGTTTGTTT
>NZ_CANLVC010000014.1:0-17199 GCF_947494415.1 Aquimarina algiphila
GCCGATGTTCAATATGATATTACTGCTCCTGTTGCTGGTACCTATAGTATTACTGTGACAGATGAGAATAATTGTGTGTTCACAACCTTTGATGTTATTGTTCCACCATTTGCGATCATGACAGATCCAACGATTACTAGAGATACGAGTGCTGTTAATAATGGAGTCATTTCATGTACTAATCCAGAGACTGTGATTGTATCGATTACAGGAGGAACAGGTCCATTTACCTTTACAGCCCTAAGTGGAACTGGTATTTTACCTGCACCACCAATAGTTGTAGCTGCAGGAACATTAGATGATGTAGGTACACCAGAGATAGAAACCAGAGCAGTATTTACATTACCAAGTGTTGGTAATTATGTATTTCAGATTTTAGATCAGACGACTACATGTACTATAGATACTCCAGCTTATCCTATTGCTCAATTTGATACAATAGAGGCTGCGATAACCTTAGGAAATGATATTACATGTTTTAATACGAGTCCACCAGATGGTTCAGTTAACCTAATTGTTACTGGATACACAGGTCCATATACATATGTTGCTACCAATAGTAGTACAGTACCGGTGACTACGGTTTCTGGAAGTGGTAATACCACGACAGATCCAGCTACGGGGTTAAATATCCCAGGATTACTAGCAGGAGACATAACAGTTGTGGTTACAGCAACAAATACCCCATTCTGTGATGCTACTTCGAATGTAGTAGCAATTACACAACCCCCTGCTATTTTGGTGACAGCAAATCAAATACGAAACGAGAGTTGTAATCCACCTGCTCCGGGAGGTGATGATGCTTTAATAGAAGCTGTTGCTAGTGGAGGTACAGGAACCTTAGAGTATCAGTTAGAAGATGCAGTAGGAGGTATATTAGTTGCCTTTGGTAGTGATCCAAGATTCGGAGATTTCGGATTGGATGGAGGCGTTGCTCCTGCTGGAATAGATTATGTAGTAAGAGTTAGAGACTCCAGAGGATGTGAGCAAACGGATACCATTAATATTCAGCCACCGGTGCCACTTGTACTCAACCCAATCGCGCCGACCACATTAGATTGTGCAGATAGCGAAGATGGTGTAATTACAGCTACAGCAACAGGTGGTCAGGGAGTAGGTACATATTTCTTCTCCTTAACATTACCTGATGGATCGGTATCTGCAAGAGTAAATAATGGTACAGATACGTTCCAGTGGATAGATCTAAAGCCAGGAAACTATATTGTTACGGTTTCTGATAACTTGACTTGTGAGGCAATTCAGAATCCAGTAGTGATTACTGCTCCCCCTGCAGTTACAGTTGATGTAACTCCTACAGGAATAAGTTGTTTAACGGCTAATCCTAACAATATACTAGTTACAGGTGGTGGCGGAGTTGGAGGCTATACGTATGGTTATATTTTCACTAATATAACTACTGGCGTAGCAGCTCCAATAGTGTATCAGGCTGGTGATACTTTCCTTAATTTACCAGAAGGTGATTATGATTTCTATGTCCGTGATGGTAATTTATGTGAATCTCCTGCCTCTACCAGAATTCAGGTTAGAAACCCTGATCCATTGGATGCTACATTAGATATGAACAATTTTAATATTGTTTGTTTTGGAGAGCCAACAGGTTCTGTAGATGCTGTGGCAACAGGAGGATTAGGTAATTATGGATATAGAGTTAATGGTACGGATTATTTAGGGAATCCTGTAAACTTACCAGGACCTACAGCTACTGATACGCAGACGACAAGTTTCTTTGGAGACTTACTTGCAGGAACGTATACTTATACGGTAACTAGTGGAGATTGTGTTGATGTTGTTCGACCGTTTACAATTATTCAACCTGATGAGTTTATAGTAGAAGCTTTTGAAACGCCAATTTCGTGTAATGGAGAAACTGATGGTACGATACGAGTAACAGCTGTAGGAGGTACTTCTCCTCAATATTTCTTCTCATTATATAATAGTGCTGGAGATGCTGTATTTACCTTTATAGAAGATGATTCTGAATTACCAATAGGAGAACATACATTTACAGATTTACCAGCAGATACATATAGAGTAGAGGTAGAAGATAATAATGGATGTCCAAGAGAAGTTATAGATATTTTAATTATCGAGCCAGATCCGATTCTAGGTACTGTAACTGCACAAACACCCGAAGAATGTGCTGGAGATATGAACGGTACAGCGACGATATCTATTACCGGAGGTTTACAACCAGTTCCACCTGCAAGTCCGGTGTATTTCTGGAGTATTGATGGAGTAACATATCTACCAGTACCAGATCCAACCGCGTTATTTGTTGATAATCTTCCTGGAGGAGTGAGTACTGTGTTTATTAGAGATTCGCAGAACAATCCTAATTGCCAGGGTGCAGTGGCTATTGATATTGTGCCTGGGGTTAACCTTGACGCAACGTTAGAGCCAAGATTAGTATGTCCTATCTATGATTATACCGATCCAATGAATCCTGTTATGACTAGTGAAGAGCAATACTTTATTGACTTTAATATCATTGCCGAGTCAGAAGGATTAGATATTATTTATACCTTAAATGGTATAAATGGTACACCTAACCCTCCTAGTAACTCGAATTTGACAGGAACTTTTGAAGTAGCTCCTGGAGAGTATGAAGGTGTGATGGAATCTCAATTATGTACAAGAACTATCGGAACGATAGAGATTATTGAGTATACACCATTAGCGATACCTGTTGCTGAGATGACCAATAACCCTCAGGATCCTAATGAATATAGAATTTTGGCATCTGGAGGAAGACAATTTGAAAACGATCCATTCTACGCGTTCTCTTTCACCATGTTAGATGAAGGAACAACTTTAGAGGAATTAGAACCTTCAGACTTTACTGAGTTAGATGGAAATATCTTTGTAATTCGTGAGACTGCGGATTATGTTTTAAGAGTTGTAGATGCAGATGGTTGTGAAGTGCGTGTAGTTGTGAATTTGACATATATCAATATTCGTATTCCAAATTACTTTACACCAAATAATCCAAATACTTCTATAGAAGAACGTTTTTGGTACCCTAGACAAATTACTCCTAATATAGATGACCCATTCTTCTTTGAAAACATGGAAGTAACCATATTTGATAGATACGGTCGTATGTTAAAAGAGTTTAAAGGAGATCAACAAGGATGGTCTGGAACGTATCAAGGGAAGATGCTTCCATCTGGTGATTATTGGTACACTATCATCTTGAACGATGTAGACAATAGAGAGTTTACTGGTCACTTTACACTATATAGATAATATATAGAAGGTAAGTGAGTTATAAGACCATATGGATAGAACCAAAGGAAATAGAAAGAGAAAAAAGTTAACGATCTGTAATTTTTAATGTTAGATGAAGAAGTATATTGTAATATTTAGTCTATTTGCAAGTTATTGCATTTTTGCCCAGGAGTTTTCGGCTCCTGTTCAAAACCAGTACATCGCAGATAACCCATATTTGATATCCTCTGCGTATGCGGGTATTGGAGATTGTTGGCAGATCAGAGCTTCTGGTTTTGAGCAATGGGTGAGTATTGAAGATTCTCCCGGAACACAATCCCTATCGATAGATGGTAGGATATCTGATCGTTCTGGAGTAGGAGCAATTCTTTTCAATGATCAAAATGGATTTACGACACAAAAAGGAGTTCAATTATCTTTTGCCCACCATTTAACATTAAGTGAATATAACAATCAATATCTTTCATTTGGTATTAGTTATAAGTTTACTCAGTTTGGTATTGATACTTCTGAGTTCAATAACGGAAACCCTGATAACCCATTTAATCCAGGTTTAGCAGATATATCAGTTAACGATTCTAACTTTGACATCGGATTGTTATATCGTATAGGTAGGTTCTTTTTGAGTGCGAATGCAGTTAATTTGCTACAGAAAGAGATCGATGATTTCAATCCAACAGAACCTTCGCAGATACAAAATTATTATCTATATTCTGGGTATACCTTTTATCATAGATTTAGCGATATCGAGATAGAACCTTCTGTTTTGTATCAAAACTTTTCTGGAGATGGTCGTTCTACTACCGATCTTAATTTGAAAGTTCGTAAACTGCATAGAGGAGATTATTACTGGGTGGGAGTGAGTGTTAGATCTTTGGTAGATCAGGATTTTAAACCTCTTTCGGTATCTCCTATGTTGGGGATTAAAAAGGCTAATTTTTATGTGGCTTATGGATACCAGGTAAACGTTAATGAGGTCTTAGAGCCTACTACAGCAGCAGGATCTCATATGATCACCTTAGGGTTTGATTTTGGATGTAGACAAAGTAAGTGTGGATGTACTTACTAGTAGAAACGCATAAAATAAGTATAATCAAAAAAGTCACGCTCAATTTTTGAGCGTGACTTTTTTCATTATATCATATAAACCAATCTCTTCTTCTTATTAACAATTTAATTTTTTTGACATAATTTTCTTACATAGAATTAAGCTTGTATTTATCAGAAAACAAAGTGTAAAACCAAATCAATTTGGTAGAAAAAATTAACTAATTTTTGTGACCTGCTTTAGGGATTCACATAGTGTTTTTATCCTATATTTATTGGTAATAAAGCATAATCAATATTAACCAATTTAATCAAACACACAAATGAAAAAACCTTTACATTTTAAAGGAGTCATATGGGCTGCCTTTATTTTTTTCTGTATTCAATCATTCTCCCAAGTACCTTTTTCACCGGTTCAAAATAGCACAATAACGATAAACGGAGAATTAAAAACGATAGGAAACACTATTGTTGGTCTTAACCAAGTATTAGACGGTGTTATATATACACC
The DNA here is from genome assembly GCF_947494415.1 of Aquimarina algiphila. Classification (NCBI taxonomy): domain Bacteria; kingdom Pseudomonadati; phylum Bacteroidota; class Flavobacteriia; order Flavobacteriales; family Flavobacteriaceae; genus Aquimarina; species Aquimarina algiphila. The sequence continues at coordinate 4,808 of NZ_CANLVC010000014.1, forward strand.
AAGTGATAATTACAACGGAAATACATCAAACAATCAGAAAATATTTGATTATATCGATGTTGATAATGATCAAAGTACTTTTAGCTCCAGTAGTGCAGTATTTACTAGCAGTGGGTCTTGTGCAAAAGTTGCTTATGCTGGTCTGTATTGGGCAGCTACTTATTTTGTAGATCGAAGTGCTACTAATAGTGACAATGTATTATATGATAACTTGCCTTTTCCTGATAATAGGCCTGATTTTAGAACATTAAAATTTAAGCCGCCAGGAGTTGTTGATTATATTGATATCCCATCTGCCGATACACAGGTAATCTTTGATGGATATCGTAATACTCCTACCAACCCTAGTAATACAGCAGTATTTGATATTCCATATGTATGTTATACCGATGTAACTAATATTATAAAAGATTTACCTACACCAGACGGGACCTATACAGTTGCTAATATGAGGGCCTCAACTGGTTTTTCTGGTTTTAATACTAATGGTATATCAGGAGGATGGGTTTTGGTAATTGCATATGAAGATAATTCATTATCCAAAAAATACATAAGTAGTCAGCAAGGATATATTAATAATCAACCTTGTAGTATAGTAGACCCTGGATGCTTAAAGAGCTTTACATATAGTGGTTTTCAGACAGCACCTGCTCCAAGTCCTGTACGTGCAAGATATGCAGTTGCAACTTTAGAAGGAGATAGACCGTTTGCCGGAGATATATTTCAAATAGAAAGACCAGATTTGATAAGACAAGATATATTTACTGCTCCTGCAAATCCAAATGGAAACTTTTTTGATAGCTCAATATCTGTGGATGGTAGCTATGTAACCAATCGAACTCCTAGTTCTGAGAATACTTTAGGCTTTGACCTTGATATTTTTGATATTCCCAACCCAAATAATACTGTTATAGGCAATAATCAAACCTCTTCAACTTTTTTTACTTCATCCGCCGGAGATGGATATAGTATATTTTTTAATTCTATCCAGGTAGAAGTTATAGAACCAGAACTTATAGTAACCGAACGCGTATTGGATGCCAATGGAATTGATATCACGGGGGAATCTGTAAATTTTGCAGATCAGTTATTTTATGAGTTAATGATAGAAAATAGAGGTAATGAAGATATTACTGCAACTACAGTTCGAGATGTACTTCCTGATAATGTAGATTTTACAATAGGTAGCATTACTACGAGCAACCCGGGTATTGTTGCTACTTTTAACGGAACGAGTCGAGAAATCAATATTACAGTTGCCGATAACCTTTTAGTTCAAAATGGAGGAGTTCATACAGTTCGTTTTGGAGTGCAGGTTATCCCTACATGTGCAGATTTAAGAGATGCATGCTCCAATGAGATTAATAATTTAGCAACATACACATATACTGGTGTTGATTCTGGTGTTACAAATACAGGAGAAAGTATTTCGAATCAAGATTCTTGTGGATTTGATGTTATGGTTCCTTCTAATACTTTGATTAATGATGGTGTTTGCTTTACAGAAAGTCAACTTGTTTTTATTTGCACAGGTTCTTTGGAGCTTACTGCAGGTTCTGGGTTTACTAATTATACCTGGACCTATGCAGATGATCCAACAGTTATATTTCCAAATGCTCAAACGATAACCGCTACTCTCCAAGGAACCTATACTGTTTTGAGTACGGGGGTTCCTGGATGTCAGGATATCCAACAGACTTTTATCGTTGAAGGTTTTACGACAGTTACAAATCCGGTAGTGGATATAGCTAACAACTTAGGATCTAATCCTGTTGTAAATGGTAATATACGAACTTGCCCTATTACAGGAGATCCTTTGCCAGAAATAGTTTTATGTGGTGCGGGTACTACGCTTAATGTCCCAATAAATTTCCCAGCTGGTACAACAGTGATTTGGGAACGATTAGACCCAGCTGCATGCCCTTCTGTAACGAGAGACCCTAATTGTCCTACACCAGTTGTTGACTTTGGGGCTTGTGAAGGAGATTGGATACAGGTAAGTACAGATATTGGCAGTTATACAGTAGAACAGGCTGGTGAATATAGAATAATAGCAACCTTTAATGGAGATTGTGCCATTCCTTTTTATTTTAATGTGTTTCAAAACAACTTTGATGTAAATCTTGTTGTGGTTGAGCAAATAGCATGTGGTAATCCAGGAACTCTAAGAGTAGAAAATGCTTCAAATCAATACGAATATCAATTAATCTCTGGAAGCGGAGTTGCGTTACCATATCAGGTTTCCTCAGAATTTACAGGATTAACTGAAGCAGGAACGTACACTGTAAATATACGTCAGATAGGAGGCTTGCCTACATCATGTGTTTTCCAAGCAAGTATAGTTTTAGAAAAGACAGATGAACTCACAGTGGATATTAATGTAACACAACCAACAAACCCACAAGGTTTTGGTGAAATCATAATACATACTTTGGGGGGAGTAGCACCGTATAGCTATTCTATAAATAATGCTTCACCAGTATCAACTAATGTTTTTACAAATTTAGTTTCAGGTAATTACTCTATTACCGTTGAAGACAGTAATGGTTGTAAGTTTGAAGGCTCAGTTGTTATTGATTCGGTACCTGAAGAACTTTCTGTAGTATTGAATTTAGAAAATACTAATATTACCTGTTTTTCTGAAGCAACAGCTGCTATAAATTCTGAAGTTTCTGGTGGTTCTGGAGTATATAACTATACGTTAACAGGGACTAGTTTCCTGGGGTCTTCAGTAACTGTTGGCCCTAAAGAAGATGGTCTATTTAATAATTTATTTGCAGGAACGTATTTGTATAAAGTAGAAAGCTCTGGAAGCACTCCTGTATATATTCCATTTATTGTTTCTCAACCATCAGAGTTGGTTGCTGATGCGTCTGTAAACCCTGTAAGTTGTAATGGAGATCAGAATGGAACAATTACAGTCAATGTCACTGGTGGGACTTCACCATATTTCTTTTCTTTATATACAGGTAGTGGTGATGCACTATACACTTTTATAGAGGATAATATGGATGGAATATTAGGAGAACATTCTTTTGCTACCCTTTCTGCCGGTGCCTATAGAGTAGAAGTAGAAGATAATAATGGCTGCCCTGTTACTATTAGTGATCTTATTATTTCAGAACCAAGTCCTTTAGTACTGGATATAGTAACAGAACCATTAACCACAAATAGTGATGCACAAATAACAGTTGCTGCTTCTGGTGGAAACGCTACTTATATTTATGAATTATTAGATGCATTTACATCAGTAGTGGTTATACCAGCACAGACAAGTAATATATTTACTTTGAGCACATCTGGAAATTTTATTGTAAAAGTTCAAGATATAAATGGTTGTGAAGTGACACAAGAGGTCACTATTGAAGCAATAGAAGAGGTACCTCTTTTAGAATATGCAGATGAAATTCTTTTTTGTGCAATTACGGGACAAAGTTATCCTGTTATTTCTATAGAAGATCAAAATGGAGAAGCATTAGAAGTTTCATTTAATGAAGGAGCGTCTATTGTTTGGCAGAAACTAGATGATATTTCATGTGCCATTACGCTAGAGAATGATTGCCCTACAACAGATTCTAGTTGTAGCTCTCGTTGGTTTGATATCAATACTGGAGGAAAATTCAATGTTAAAGAAGAAGGAGAGTATCGTATTGTGATCACATTTGCAAATAGAACAACAAACAATACAGAAATCTACTATTTTAAAGCAGAAAATAACCTGCCCAATATTGCAGATAGTTTTATGATGTATCCTAATCCATCAGAAGATATAGTAAATGTAAATGCTGATGTCAAAAACATAAGAGTTTTTGATGTGATGGGTAAGCTTGTTTTAGAAACTACTCAGAATTCATACAGTATTTCTGATCTTCGCAATGGAATCTATTTTGCAAAGATTGAAACCAAAGACAATAAAGAAGTTATTGTTAGGGTGGTTAAAAAATAAAATCAATCATATTAAAAACGAGAAGAGCACCTTTTTTGGTGCTCTTTTTAATTTTTGATGGAAGCTTACTTTACAAAATCATTTATATCAATTTAAGAAGTGCTTCATTCTTGAAAAACATTGTTTTTATACCAAATCAAAAAATATAACTTCAACAAGGTTTGCTTATATATTTTTAAACTGCTCTTATCCAATACTAACCACTGCATTGATAGATGTTCAATTAACCATTTATTATATAGATTAGCATATTCATTTTAAACAGACGTTTCGAAAGATATTATTTTTATAAAAAAATGCATTATGAAATTATCCTTTTTTAAAATGCTGCATATTACATTATGTTTTTTCATCTATTGTAATTTGGCATTAGGACAAAATCCAATTGTAACTCATATATACACTGCAGACCCTACTGCCCGTGTTTTTGATGGAAGACTTTATGTATACCCTTCTCATGATGTTGATGTTTGTAATGAATTGCAAGGTTCTAATGGGTTTTGTATGCCAGACTATCATATGTTTTCTACAGAAGATATGGTAAATTGGAAAGACCATGGAGTGATTATGGATCAAAATGAAGTGCCTTGGGGAGCAAAAGATCAATATGGGATGTGGGCTCCTGATTGTATTTATAAAGATGGCACGTATTACTACTACTATCCAGGTGTCCCAGCAGATAAAAGTGCGTTTAGACGAATAGGAGTAGCGACTTCTAAAAACCCTACAGGTCCTTTTAAACAAGTAGACCATTATATTAAGGGTATACAGGGGATTGACCCGGGGTTGTTTATTGATGATGACGGTAAGGCATATTTGTACTATGGAGGAGGTAATGGTAAAGGCGCTCTTAAAGTAGTAGGACTTAAAGATAACATGGTTGAAATCAAAGACCAACCAAAAGATGTAGAAGGTATTATATATGAAGGATATAGAGAAGCTTCTTTTCTATTTAAACGTAATGATACTTATTATTTTACATACGCTAGAATCGGTAAAAATAATTACCAAATAGAGTATGCAACCGCTGATAATCCTATGGGACCTTTTGAATATAAAGGGATTGCTATGGAGAATATTGGAAATGGCACAAATCATCATTCTTTTGTAGAGTATAAAGGCGAGTGGTATCTGTTTTATCATGATTGGTCGGTTAGTGGTAATAATCGATTACGTTCTATGTGCGCGGATAAGATGGAATTTAACGAAGATGGAACTATTATTCAGATAAAACCAACATTGCGAGGTATAGGAACTCCTAAAGCAGGAGATATTATCCAGATAGACAGGCATAGTGGTATCGAAAAAGCAAAAGTTAGTAGCGTTGAAGGAAATCAACCGCGGGGATTTCAACTTCATTATATAGAAAATAATGCATGGGTAAAATTTGATAGAGTTAATTTTGGTGATGGAACCTTACAAGAACTAAAAGTACGTGCTGCCAGTGGTAGTGATGGTGGTACCCTAGAGCTTAGAACAGGTACTCAAGACGGTCCGTTGCTTGCTACGGTGACCATAGAAAACACAGGTAGTTGGAAAACATGGAAAACATTTGCTGCCAAGTTTACCGGAACAACCAAGGGTATTAAAGATATTGTTTGTGTTTTTAAAGGAAAAGACCCTTATCTCTTTAATGTAAATTGGATCAAGTTCTCAGCCAAGGATGTGCCAGAAAGTGATAAGATATTAGCCTATGAGACAGAAGAAGCGCCAGCACCATCGGTAAAAAATAAGCTTTCAGCCGAAGATTTGGCAAAAGTTCCTAAAAAGCGTGGAGAAGGAATTACTAAAATTGGGGATATCATTCAGATTGATGAGCATAATGGTATAGAAAAAGCACGAATAAGCCCAACACAAAAACCACAACCAAAAGGATTTCAAGTTGGACATATTAACGATAAAGGGTGGATTAAATATGATCGTGTAGATTTTGGAGAAGGTAACTTAAAGGATTTTAAAGCCATGGTATCAGCAGGAGAACGCGGAGGAACTCTAGAGCTACGTCTAGATACTAAAGATGGTCCTATTTTGGCCTCTATAGATATTCAAAACACCGGAGGTTGGAATAAATGGAAATTAATGAGTGTTCCATTTAGTAAGCAAACCAAAGGAGTAAAGAATATTGTTTGCACATTCAAAGGAGATGGTGCTAATTTATATAATGTAAATTGGATTCGGATCACCTCAAGTTCAGTACCTAATAGTCTTAAAGAACACCCATTAGAAAAAGGATATACTATTGTTGATAGTCCACAAAAAAAACCAAAGAATATTGCAGTTTCCAATACAAAAGAAAACTCGATTGTTAAAGCTGGTGACATTATTCAAATTGATAAACATAGTGGTATTGATAATGCACGTATTACCCCAACAGAAGGTGATCAACCTCCTGGAAACCAAGTAGGATATATTAATGATGGTGGGTGGCTAAAGTATGAAGGTGTTGATTTCGGAAAAGGAAAATTAAAAACCATGAAAGCTATGGTGAGTAGTGCAGCATCTCAAGAAGGAATATTAGAAATACGTATAGACTCTCTGACAGGTCCAGTATTAACAAGTATTAAAATACCAAATACAGGTGGATGGAAAAGTTGGAAAGTAGTTTCTGCTCCAATAACAGGAAAAACTAAAGGAATAAAAGATATATATTGTCTTTTTAAAGGAAATGGTAAAAACTTATATAACCTTAATTGGCTTCGTTTCTCTAGTGATCATGTTTCTTCCAGTAAAAAGCCACATCCTTTAGAAAAAGTAAAGAGCGTTAATGCATCAACGCCTTCTGGAAATATAGAAACCCCTAAAGATCGAGCAAGACGTTTAAGAGATATTGCTAAAGGTAAAAAAATAGGTGTGCCATTAGGGCAAATTGTAGCCATAAAATCTGGTGTAGGAAAGTATCTTTCTGTTCAAGGAGAAAATATAACAGCATCTGCAGATACCGTGGGAGAGCAAGAACGTTTTGCAATATTGAGTGTCAGAGAGAATATAGTAGCTATCAAATCAATGGCTACAAACAAACTTTTTTCTGCACGATTAAATCAAGATGGGATTCCTGTTATTGCATCTCATAAAGGAGAACCTAAAGATTGGGAGAAATTTACTTGGCAAAAGATAGGAGACATACAGTTTACATTAAAAGCTAATAATAGCGACCTGGTACAAGTAAATGACAATAATCAAAATAGTCTTACGGCGGGTAAAGGATCGAAGTTAAGTATAAAAGCCATTTTGGCTTTCGAAATTATAAAGTAATTCAATATAGTTTTTTAACGTGAATTCAATGTTAGAAAACTATATTAATTCGAGTGATCCGACAAAGGAAGATTGTATCGAGAATAGTTGTTTTCGACTCAAAAAGCCTAATTTCGATACAATTTTTCTTCTGTCACCTCGAGCGGAGTCGAGAGGTTACTTCAAAAAACCATTCAATTTGACGGATTTTTTAAGACAATTCTTTTTATAAAGAAACAATATACAACCCAAAAACAGCTACTATAAAGTAACAAGTGATGGTTAAAGCTCCAGCGTAGTCTTTTGCTACCCTTTGTCCAAAAAGAAGCATTAAAAGCGTTATGCAGGCTAAAAACATAGCCAAAAGAGCAAAACAATTCTCGTTATCAGCAACGAGATAATAAATTCCTATAATACAACAAAGTGCAGTCACAACTTCAATAACTAAAACAACAGATAATAGAAGAGGAACCATATTGCCCATAAATGTTTTTGCAAAATGTTCTTTTAACCAACCTAAATTTCCTTTCCAATCCAGAATTTTATCCACTCCAGATTGTAAAAAAGTGATCAATAGAAATAATAAAATAGTTATAGCAACAATATTCGAAACAAAATTATCCATGTTTAATACTTTACATTATTTGTGTTAGCTAGCTTTTTTGTGAAGCAATCGAGTAAGTTTTATAGAGAGGTCTGTGAGAATAATTTTTGCATTCCCATTTCGCTCTATATGATATGCAGCATCCTGTAACTCATTACAGATATCCATTATATTTGATCCATGTATAAAAGGAGCAAAATTCTTTAATTTAAAACCGCTGGTATTGGGTTCTAAGAATACAAGATCTTCTGCACCATAATTTAAAAGCATAGCTTGCCTAAAAAAATCAATACAATACTTCAGAAATTTCTTTTGTGTTTCTCTTCCGGTTCCTGCGATAGACTCACTCCAAGTGATGAGGTCATTAACTGCAGATTTGTTTCCTTTGGCTTTAAAAGCAGTACGAACCCATTGTATAAACCACTCTTCAAACTGATCATCTCCACCATCGTGATGTAGTAGATGTAATGCTTTACTATAGTCTCCATTAGCTTGGTGTGCGATTTTTAGAGCATCACTATCAGAGATATTTTCATTTTCCAGAAGAGCATCTTTGATCACTTGTTCTCCCAAAGGAGGAAAGTGTACTACCTGACATCTTGATCGAATGGTCTGTATCAGTTGTTCTTCATCTTCGGTAATGAGAATAAATATTGTTTTTTCTGGAGGCTCCTCTATTAATTTAAGGAGTTTATTAGAAGCAGCAATGTTCATTTTATCCGCCATCCAGATAAGCATAATCTTATATCCTCCTTCGTAGCTTTTTAGCGAAAGTTTCTTTACAACTTCCAAAGCTTCATCAACACCTATTTGCCCTTGCTTTTTTTCTATTCCCAAAGAAAGATACCAATCAAAAATACTTCCATAAGGATTCTCGTTTACAAAACTTCTCCATTCTTCGGCAAAATGATCTGATACGGGGTGCTTTTTTACCTTATCATTTACAGCTACTGGATATACAAAATGAAGATCTGGGTGTGCAAGATGATCAAATTTTATATTACATGCAGGGTTACCCTCTGTATTTTCTCCATTCTGATTTTGACATAATACATATTGTGCATATGCAATAGCCATGGGTAGAGTGCCACTACCATTAGGGCCTACAAAAAGTTGTGCATGAGGAATCCTGCTGCGATCAGCACTTGTAGTCAAATAGCTTTTGACATGTTTTAATCCTAATATTTTAGAGAAAAGCATAGGCAAATATAGTGGATAAGAAAAAAAGAAGTACGATTTGACAAGTATGAATTCAAAATTAGAACATGTTTAAAAAGAATGTAAACTGAAAATAAGTAGTTTGAGGTTTTAACAAAGTTTCAAATGCTGGAAATATTAAGATATCTTCAGCATTTGAAATAAAATAACTATTCTCAACATTGTAGTTTTTCAATAAGTAGAGTTTTCAAATCTGCTTTAAGTTTAATAGCCAAAAACAATACGATTTTTTTATTTAAAAAGCCCTTTTTGTAAAAAAATGATAAAAGTGAAAGTTTGTATTCGGTTTAGCGTAATTTTTCTGTTAGATTTTGATGTTTTTAACGAAATAGAATTATTTTCGTTTGCTTAATACCAATCCAGTAAGATGAAGACAATCAACGATTTTAATTTTGAAGATAAAAAAGCATTAATTCGAGTAGATTTTAATGTACCCCTTAATGAAAAATTTGAAGTAACAGACGATACAAGGATTCAAGCAGCAAAACCTACAATAATTAAAGTATTGGAGGATGGTGGTAGCGCAATTCTTATGTCTCATCTGGGGAGACCTAAAGGAGTACAAGACGAATTTTCTTTGCGACATATCGTAGATGAGGTAGCAGATGTTTTAGGTGTTCAGGTTAAGTACGTAGCGAATTGTGTTGGACAAGAAGCAGAGGATGCAGTTGCTGCACTAAACTCTGGAGAAGTATTATTGTTAGAAAATTTAAGATTTCATCCAAACGAAACACAAGGAGATGTTGGTTTTGCAGAACAACTATCTAAGTTGGGTGATATTTATGTTAATGATGCGTTTGGGACTGCTCATAGAGCACATGCGTCAACTACTATCGTAGCACAGTTTTTTCCAGAAAACAAATGCTTTGGTAGCTTATTGGCAAAAGAGATAGAAAGTATTGATAAAGTGTTAAGAAGTGGAGAAAAACCGGTAACTGCTGTTCTGGGAGGGTCAAAAGTATCTTCGAAGATTACAATTATCGAAAATATCCTCGATAAAGTAGATCACCTTATCGTTGGCGGTGGAATGACATATACATTTATTAAAGCAAAAGGAGGGCAAATAGGAGATTCTATATGTGAGGATGATAAGCAAGAGCTTGCTCTAGAAATTCTAAAAAAAGCAAAAGAAAAAGGAGTTCAGATTCATTTACCCGTAGATGTATTAGGAGCAGATGCCTTTGACAACAATGCAAATACTGCAGTAATGGATGTGGATATGATACCTAACGGATGGCAAGGGCTTGATGCAGGTCCAGAAACGATGAAGAATTTTCATGAGGTAATATTACAATCGAAAACTATTTTATGGAATGGACCATTAGGTGTTTTTGAGATGGAAAATTTTGCCAAGGGAACGATTGCCTTAGGACATTCTATAGCAGAAGCTACAGAAAAAGGAGCATTCTCTCTTGTAGGAGGTGGTGATTCTGTTGCTGCTGTAAAACAGTTTGGTTTTGGCGATAAAGTAAGCTATGTTTCTACAGGAGGAGGAGCAATGTTAGAAAGTTTAGAAGGAAAAACATTGCCAGGAATAGCTGCAATAGAAAAATAAGAAAAACCCACTAAACATGTAAGAAAACACTTATTTTTTGAAAAAATTATGAAAAACCGGACATTTTAACCGGTTTTTTTGTGTTTTTAACGCTCTGATTTTTTGCGGTTTAGAAAAAAAATACGATTTTCGCTGCAGTAATTGTTGATAACATGTTAATTAATGTTTATTATAGTCATTAATTAAGATGAGTAACAATATTGATAGCCCCAAAATTTCTAAGAACTATAAACTTTAAACAATTTCAATAAACGAATTTGTAAAATGAACAACTATCGCACATTATTTCTTTCTTTTCTATTGGTTTCAGTTTCAATATTTGGACAAGAAACACCACCTCAGGAACAGTCAAAATCTGAAAATGCTAAGGAGATTTTGCTGAAAGAAAATCTGACTTTGAAACAAGATACAATTAGAGTGGTAGATACCACCAAAGTGATCAAAACGAGTGGAGAGATGCAAATAACTACCCTAACATCGACCAGTGCAAAGGATAGTGTAATCTACGCAGCGAAGGATCACCCCAGAATGTCAGAGTTGGATTCTATCTGGAAACAAGAATTGTATAACTCAAGTCTTTTTGATACTATTTATAAATCAGTTACAGAGTTAGCATATGAGCCAGTAGAATATGTAGACCTGCCTACAGATACATTAAAAGCGAGATTGGCAGAATTAAATGCCAGGACCCCTTTTAATGTAGAATATAATCCTTCTTTAGAAAGTGTAATTAAAAGATATTTAAAAAACCGTCATGAGCATTTAGGACGTTTAATGGCCTTGAGCGAATTTTATTTTCCTCTTTTTGAACAGGAATTAGACAATCAAAATATTCCATTAGAAATAAAATACCTGGCTATTGTAGAATCGGCTTTAAAACCAAGAGCAAAATCGAGAGTTGGAGCAACAGGTTTATGGCAATTTATGTTTGGTACAGGTAAAATGTTTGGTTTAGAAGTTAGCTCTTATGTAGATGAACGTATGGACCCTATTATGTCGACCAAAGCTGCATGTAAATATCTTGCTAATCTATATAAAGTTTTTGGAGATTGGGATCTTGCTTTAGCATCATATAACTCTGGACCAGGTAATGTTACCAAAGCAATTAGACGTAGTGGAGGATATAAAAATTACTGGAATATTAGACATAACCTTCCTAGAGAGACCGCAGGTTACCTACCGGCCTTTTTAGCTACCATGTATATTTTTGAATATGCAGACAAACACGGTTTTAAACCAAGAAAACCAGAAGTAACCTATTTTGAAACCGATACAATTAAAGTAAAACATATGATTACCCTGGATCAGGTTTCTGAATATGTAAATATTGATATCGAAGAATTACAGTTTCTAAATCCTTCATATAAGTTGGACATTATTCCGTATATCAAAGACGAAGATTATGTATTACGTTTACCTTTGGATAAAATAGGCCCTTTTGTATCTAATGAAGATCAAATCTATGCATTAGCCAAAGCGGACTTTGATAAACGTGAAAAACCGCTTCCAAAATACTCTGAAGCCAGTGATAGAATTCGATACAGAGTTCGTAGTGGTGATTATTTAGGAAAAATCGCAAGGAGATACGGAGTTAGAGTAAGCCAGTTAAAAAAATGGAATGGTTTACGTAGCAATAATCTAAGAATTGGTCAACGTCTTACCGTTTACCCTCGAAGACCAGTTGTAAGTCGAACCAAAACAACAACTTCTAAGACTACAGCAAAGGCAGTAAGCAGCAGTTCAGAATCCTATACAGTAAAGACTGGAGACACCTTATGGAGTATTTCACAAAAATTTAAAGGTATTTCTGTAGAAAATCTTAAAAATTGGAACGATAT
>NZ_CANLVC010000015.1:0-39937 GCF_947494415.1 Aquimarina algiphila
GGGATAATAACGCCATCTCCGGCAACATTGAGTGTTACACCATTACTAAAAGTAGGTGGGGTATCATAATCAGCTGTTACAGTAGCTGTAACATCTGTAATACTAAATGGAAAAGTTAAAGCTGCTACACTCGAACTGCTTAAAGTCACCGTATGGACCAAAGCCGTTCCTTCTGTTTCACTGGCATCACTGACACTAGCAATGGTAATACAAATATTTTCTGAAGAAGAAAGGATAGCTGTATTATATGTTGTTGAATAATCCACTCCAGCCTCGGTTACAAGCCCATTCGATGAATTAACAGTAGCAGGATCTATTGCTCCAAACTGTTGTCCATCACCTCCATCGGCATTAATATCATCATAAGCTTCGTTTGCATCACTACAACCATCGCCGTCACTATCTGTGTCCAAATGGTTAGGGATATTATCTCCATCAGTATCAATGTATGTACAGTACGAAAAACTAGAAAATAAAAATGTTACATTACCATTATTTACAACATTACCATCTTGTCTTTGTTTTCTGGTAATAACATCAAAAGAAGATACAAGACCTATAATTGTTATATCCGAATAATTAAGTGTTGTATCACCAGAACCATTAGTATAAGAAGTAATCGTAGGTGATAAACTATTATTATTAAGTATGATATTTGAGTTACCTCCAGAAGTAGTTGTATAATCACCATTAGGAAAAGCAGTAGGGCTCATTAAATCACTCATATTTATAGCTTGCACATTTGGCCCTGTAGCATTAACCGTAACCCTATCCCCTTGATCTATACCTGACCATCTAAATTTAACATCTGCAATAGGTTCACTAAAAGTGAATGTATACACAACAGTTTCTCCAATACCATCATCTACTTGTTGCCCTTGTATTCTCAAAGAAGTTGCATTTTCAACTTGAAGTTGAGATAAAGCTCCTCCATTAACAAGATTTGCAACCGCAGTTACATCAACATTTACACTATTAAAATCATAAATATCATTGATAAACCCAACACCATTTTGATTTCCAGAAGGCGCTGTACCCACGTTAATAGCTGCTGAAGAACAATTAAAACTTTCATTTGTATTTAAAATACCATCATTATCTGCATCAAGATCACAACCATTAGGTACATTATCACCGTCACTATCTACTGTATCATTAAAACCTGGACAAGCATCCGAAACATCGGGTACCCCATCATTATCACTATCATTATCGGTAACTGCCTCTTCAAGGGCTAAATCATCTACAAAATTCCATGTATTTGCACAAGATCCTGAAGCAATAAACTCAAGTAAGAAAGTTCCACTTGAAGGAGCTACAAAACTAACACTTGGTCTACTCCATACATTTTCTATACTTGGAGCCGAAACCGTACCAACAACTATTCCATCCAATCTAAGTTCTAATTGGGGAGTACATGCCGTCTGAAGAGGTCTTGTTTCAATAAGATAATCAAATGAAAAAGTATATTGAGTTCCTGCAACAACAGTTACATTTTGTGATATCCCTTCGGGATTTGCCCCAAAAACTCTAAAACCAAAATAGCAACCTCCATTAGGAGATGCAGGTCTAGATGCTGTGGTTACAAACCATGCTCTTTGTGTCTCTGTAGACCTATCAGGAGTAAATATTTGCCCCCAACTATCAGGCGCTACACTATCTGTAGCATTATCTGCCGTACAGTTTACTCCAGAAACATCTAGACCAGGGTTTGTCAATAAATTCTGTGCATAGCCTTCAACTGAAAAAAATAAAAAAAGTAAAGGTATTATCTTAAAATACGAAAAAGATCTGGATATAAACTGCATAAGAAGAAACATTAATAGACAAAAAACTAGCTGATTATAAGTAAGCTACACTTTGAATAAAGTAGGTTAGTAAAATATAACACTATAGAAGGCTAAATAATAGGTTGTAGACATATAATATCTACTACAGCAGTATTTTTTATTATGCCAATATTAGGAATCTTAAGCAAGGATTTTTTAGATAAAAAAATCCGAAGAAAATTTAATAGCCACAAGGGCAACAAATCTGAGGTAAAAGTACTTTTTTTCATATGACGATTATTTATAACATCTACGAAAACTTAATAGGGTTGGTTCTCATAAATCGTTTACAAAATATTACAAACAAAACACACGGTACATGTAAACCACACATAAGTTACTGTTAAACCGTAAGTTAATGTTTGCGAAATTAAGAAAATAAATCTTCTTATTTTAACATTCTAAAGAAAAATTTCTTAATAATATCGATGTAATACTACTTTTAATCGATTAAATGCACAATTAAAATCTCGCACAACATCTGCTCGCCAAAGTTATTTTTATAATTAAAAGGAATTATCCTTTGTTGGTTCTGTTTAATTGCTATCTGTATTTAATAAATACACACAGCATTATCACTAAATTAATAAAGGAAGTAAAATCTATTCATATTCATTTCAGCCTTCTTAGAAACCCTTATTATTAGCAAATTACTATAAATATAAAAACTTTAACATTTATTTTTATGACAAAAAACACGATAATTGACATAACATCAATTTTCATCGACCAAAAACATAGTCTTTTGAACTATTGTATGATTTTAGCTTCTATTTTTAAACATATACTCAAAAAAGTCATATGCCATGATTATCTATTTTTAGTACTATATTTGCAACCTTATTAAGCCAAGCTATACCAAATTCATTGAAAAGGGAGCATCATATATTCTATTAAGGCTATAAGATAAGATCTGAAAAAAATAATACAATTAAATGAAATTTACAGACGAAATAGGAAGAAGAAGAACTTTTGGAATTATCTCTCACCCAGATGCAGGTAAAACTACATTAACAGAAAAATTATTACTTTTTGGAGGAGCAATTCAAGAAGCTGGAGCAGTAAAGTCTAATAAAATCAAAAAAGGTGCTACAAGTGATTTTATGGAAATTGAGCGTCAACGTGGTATATCTGTAGCAACTTCTGTATTAGCTTTTGAATATAAAAACATCAAGATTAATATCCTAGATACTCCTGGACATAAGGATTTTGCTGAGGATACTTTTAGAACATTAACTGCAGTTGATAGCGTTATTGTTGTTATTGACGTAGCAAAGGGTGTTGAGGAACAAACTGAAAAACTAGTTTCTGTATGTAGGATGAGAAATATTCCTATGATTGTGTTTATTAACAAATTAGATCGTGAAGGAAAAGATGCTTTTGAATTGCTTGATGAAATTGAACAAAAATTAGGACTAACTGTGACCCCTTTAAGTTTTCCTATTGGAATGGGTTATGATTTTAAAGGTATTTATAACATTTGGGAGAAAAACATCAATCTGTTTAGCGGGGATAGTAGAAAGAATATTGAAGAGACTATAGAAATATCTGATTTGTCTTCTCAGGAGCTCAACGCGACAATTGGAGATACAGCTGCGGATACATTACGTGAAGAATTAGAACTCGTAGAAGGGATATATCCTTCTTTTGAAAAAGAAGATTATCAAAATGGAAATTTACAGCCCGTATTTTTTGGATCTGCTCTAAATAATTTTGGAGTAAGAGAGTTGTTAGATTGTTTTGTAACCATTGCACCTCCTCCAAGACCAAAAGAAAGTGATATTAGAATAGTAAAACCTGAAGAGAAGGATTTTACAGGGTTTGTTTTTAAAATCCATGCTAATATGGACCCTAAACATAGAGACCGACTGGCATTTATAAAAATTGTATCGGGTACTTTTGAAAGAAATGTACCTTATCTACATACAAGGCATAATAAAAAACTTAAATTCTCAAGCCCAAATGCTTTTTTTGCTGAGAAAAAAGAAATTGTTGATATTTCATACCCAGGAGACATTGTAGGTTTACATGATACAGGAAATTTTAAAATTGGAGATACTCTTACTAAAGGTGAAGTATTACATTATAAGGGTATACCTAGTTTCTCTCCAGAGCATTTTCGATATATCAATAATGCTGATCCAATGAAATCTAAACAATTATCAAAAGGTATTGATCAATTAATGGATGAAGGAGTAGCTCAACTTTTTACTCTAGAAATGAATGGAAGAAAAGTTATTGGTACCGTGGGCGCTTTACAATATGAAGTGATTCAATATCGATTAGAACATGAGTATGGAGCCAAATGTACTTATGAAAATCTAAATGTTCATAAAGCTTGTTGGATTGAGCCGACGGATATAAATAATGAAGAATTTAAAGAATTTAAACGGGTAAAAAGTAAATTTTTAGCAAAGGATAAACAAGATCAATTGGTCTTTTTTGCAGATTCTTCTTTTAGTCTTCAAATGACTCAGCAAAAATATCCTTCGATACAATTTCATTTTACATCTGAATTCTAAAATTAGCTTTAAATACTTTTCAATAAAATAACAAAGACCTATAAAAAACCCTCCTAATCTGTATTAGGAGGGTTTTAAATTTTATATATAACTATAGATAATATTAAGCTTCGCCTGTAGGGCCAAAGTTCATAGGAATAGGAGCTTGCTCATAATCTTTAATCTCTCCATGAGCAGCCTCAAAACGATTTACATTATCATTAAGTGCCTTAAGTAATCTTTTGGCGTGCTGCGGAGTCAAAATAATTCTACTTTTCACTTTGCTTTTAGGCCTACCCGGCATAATATTTACAAAATCAACCACAAATTCGGAAACCGAGTGATTTATAATAGCAAGATTACTATATATCCCATCTGCGATAGCTTCATCCAATTCAATATTCAATTGATTTTGCTTCTGATTATTTTTATCTGCCATAACTAATTTTATTTTAGCATCTTTCTATAAAAAAAGAAAGCCTGCCTAAAAAGGCAGGCTCTTCTTATTAATTATAATTAACTTCTTGTCGTTGTTCCATTCGTTCTTCAAATTCATCATTCGAACCAACAATGATACTTTCATAGTCTCTCATCCCTGTTCCTGCTGGTATTCTATGTCCAACAATTACATTTTCTTTAAGACCTTCAAGTGTATCAATTTTACCACTTACAGCAGCTTCATTTAATACTTTTGTCGTTTCCTGGAACGATGCCGCAGAAATAAATGACTTAGTCTGTAGCGATGCTCTTGTAATACCTTGCAGTATTGGAGTAGCCGTTGCAGGAGAAACATCTCTTGCTGTAACTAAGTTTTTATCATCTCTACGTAATGAAGAATTTTCATCTCTTAGATCACGAGGAGAAATAATTTGTCCTGGTTTAAGGTTCTCACTATCTCCAGCATCTTCAACTACCTTCATTCCAAATATCTCATCATTCTCTTCAATAAAATCAGCTTTATGTACTAATTGATTTTCTAAGAAGATAGTATCTCCCGGATCCTGAATTCTTACTTTACGCATCATCTGACGAACTACAACTTCAAAGTGTTTATCATTAATTTTCACACCTTGCAATCGATATACTTCCTGTACTTCATTAACCAAATACTGTTGTACAGCAGAAGGCCCTTTAATTTTAAGAATATCTTCTGGAGTAATCGATCCATCTGATAATGGCATTCCTGCGCGTACATAATCATTCTCTTGTACAAGGATTTGATTCGAAAGTTTTACAAGATACTTTTTAATCTCTCCTATTCTAGATTCTACGATGATCTCTCTATTACCACGTTTGATTTTTCCAAATGAAACCACACCATCAATTTCACTAACCACAGCAGGATTAGATGGGTTACGAGCTTCGAATAGCTCTGTTACTCTTGGAAGACCTCCGGTAATATCACCTGCTTTAGCAGATTTACGAGGGATTTTCACTAAAATCTTACCTACACCAATCTTATCATTATCATCCACCATAAGGTGTGCTCCAACTGGTAGGTTATAAGAACGTAATACTTCATCTCCTTTACCTAGTACATGAAGTGTTGGTATCTTTTTCTTATCACGAGATTCAGAAATTACTTTTTCCTGGAATCCTGTTTGTTCATCTATCTCTACCTGGTAAGTAATACCTTGTTCAATATTTTCATATTTAACTTTACCTGCAAATTCAGAAATGATTACACCATTATATGGATCCCATTGACAAACAACCTGATCAGTTTTGATCGTATCACCATCTTTAATAAACAACTGAGAACCATAAGGAATTAAGTTTGTACTTAAAACAATCTTGGTTTTTGGATCGATAACTTTAATTTCTGATGTACGAGAAATTACTACATCGATCTCATTTCCATCATTATCTTCTCCTTTAACTGTCTTCAGTTCTTCAATTTCAGCTTTACCTGCAAATTTAGATTTCAGTTGATTTTCTTCTGAAATGTTACCTGCAATACCTCCTACGTGGAATGTACGTAAAGTAAGCTGTGTACCCGGTTCACCAATAGATTGAGCTGCTACAACCCCTACGGCCTCTCCTCGTTGTACTGTTTTACCAGTAGCAAGATTACGTCCATAACATTTTACACAAATTCCTTTCTTAGCTTCACAAGTAAGTGCAGAACGAACTTCTACTGATTCTACTGGAGAATTCTCAATATTCTTGGCAACTTCATCGGTAATCTCTACACCTGCTTCTGCTAATACTTCCTGAGTTAACGGATTAATAACATCTTGTAGAGAAGTTCTACCTACAATTCTAGCTGCAAGTCCTTCTATAATCTCTTCATTTTTCTTTAATGGAGATACTTCTACACCTCTAAGCGTACCACAATCTTCTATATTAACAATAACATCTTGAGCAACATCAACCAAACGACGTGTTAAATATCCTGCATCTGCAGTTTTAAGAGCTGTATCTGCAAGACCTTTACGAGCACCGTGAGTAGAGATAAAGTATTCTAAAATAGAAAGTCCTTCTTTAAAGTTAGAAAGAATTGGATTTTCAATAATCTCTCCACCAGCAGAACTAGCTTTCTTAGGTTTTGCCATCAATCCACGCATTCCTGTTAGCTGTCGAATCTGTTCTTTAGATCCCCTTGCTCCAGAATCAAGCATCATATATACAGAGTTAAATCCTTGTTGATCTTCTCTAATACGCTTCATCGATAATTCTGTCAATTCTGCATTTGTAGACGTCCATATATCAATAACCTGATTATAACGCTCATTATTAGTGATCAGACCCATGTTATAGTTCCCTACAATATCATCTACCTTAGCATTAGCATCAGCAATCATGGTATGCTTCTCTTTAGGAATAATAATATCACCTAAACTAAATGATAAACCACCCTGGAATGCAAAGTTATATCCTAAAGTCTTGATTTCATCTAAGAATTCAGCTGTTTCAGGAACACTTGTTACCTTCAAAATACCTCCGATAATATCTCTTAGTGATTTTTTCGTTAGTACTTCATTAATATATCCTGCTTTTTCTGGAACTTTCTCATTAAATAATACACGACCTGTTGTAGTTTCTATAATTTTAGTTACTACTTCTCCTTCTTCATTGATATCTTTAGTACGAACTTTAATATTAGCATTAATATCAAGTCTCTTCTCGTTATATGCAATAGTAACTTCTTCTGGAGAATAGAACGTAAGATCTTCACCTTTAATTTCTAACTCAGGAGTAGACCTACGTGATTTAGTCATATAATACAGACCCAATACCATATCCTGAGAAGGAACTGTTACCGGTGACCCATTGGCAGGGTTAAGAATATTGTGTGATGCTAACATCAACAACTGTGATTCTAAAATTGCTTCTGGTCCAAGCGGTAAATGTACTGCCATTTGATCTCCATCAAAATCGGCATTAAATGCAGTACACACTAATGGGTGTAATTGTATCGCTTTACCTTCAATAAGTTTAGGTTGAAATGCCTGAATTCCTAATCGGTGAAGCGTAGGAGCACGGTTTAATAATACTGGATGTCCTTTTAAGACATTCTCCAAGATATCCCAAACCACTGGCTCTTTTCTATCTATAATTTTCTTAGCAGATTTTACTGTTTTTACAATACCACGTTCGATCAATTTTCTAATCACAAACGGTTTGTATAATTCGGCTGCCATATTCTTTGGAAGACCACATTCGAATAATTTCAATTCTGGTCCTACAACAATAACAGAACGTGCTGAATAATCCACACGTTTACCAAGTAAGTTTTGACGGAAACGTCCTTGCTTACCTTTTAACGAATCAGATAACGATTTTAACGGTCTGTTAGAATCTGTTTTAACAGCAGAAGCTTTACGCGTATTATCAAATAATGAATCTACAGATTCTTGAAGCATACGTTTTTCATTACGCAAAATAACTTCTGGAGCTTTGATTTCCATCAAACGCTTCAAACGGTTGTTACGAATTATTACTCTACGGTATAAATCATTTAAATCTGATGTCGCAAAACGACCTCCATCTAATGGTACTAAAGGACGTAATTCTGGCGGAATTACAGGTACAACTTTAAGTACCATCCACTCTGGATTGTTCTCTCTATTTTTATTAGCATCACGGAACGACTCTACAACCTGAAGACGTTTTAATGCTTCAGTTTTACGTTGTTTAGATGTTTCGTTATTAGCTTTATGTCTAAGTTCATAAGAAAGGGCATCGAGGTCGATTCTTCTTAAAATTTCGATAAGGCATTCTGCTCCCATCTTTGCAATGAACTTATTCGGATCTGTATCATCAAGATATAGATTTTCCTGTGGAAGGCTATCTAAAATATTTAAATACTCTTCTTCTGTAAGGAAATCCATTTTCTGTACAGCTTCACCCTCTTCATTTTTGGCGATACCAGGTTGAATTACTACATAACGTTCGTAGTAGATAATCATATCTAACTTCTTAGAAGGAAGACCTAGTAAATATCCTATTTTATTTGGTAAAGAACGGAAATACCAGATGTGAGCCACAGGAACAACTAAGTTAATGTGCCCTACCCTATCTCTACGTACTTTCTTTTCGGTAACTTCTACCCCACATCGATCACAAACGATACCTTTGTAACGAATTCTTTTATATTTACCACAAGCACATTCAAAGTCCTTTACAGGTCCAAAAATACGCTCACAGAACAAACCATCACGCTCAGGTTTGTGAGTACGATAATTGATAGTTTCGGGTTTTAATACCTCTCCCTTAGATGCTGCCAAAATTGACTCAGGAGATGCTAAACCTATAGAGATCTTATTAAACCTCTTTACTGTATTCTTATCATTATTTCTTGCCATAATATATGGTTGCTAAAGAATTATTGTAATTTAAAATTGAATAATACATTGATAACAAACTGTCTCCTTTGACGAGCTCAGGATGACAGTTTGGTTATTTTTATATTATTCTTCTAATCTGATATCCAGACCAAGACCTTTTAATTCGTGCATTAATACATTAAACGATTCTGGTAATCCTGGTTCTGGCATAGGTTCACCCTTAACGATACTTTCGTATGTTTTAGCTCTTCCTATAACATCATCAGATTTTACAGTCAATATTTCACGCAATGTTGCAGAAGCTCCATAAGCTTCCAGCGCCCAAACTTCCATTTCTCCAAAACGCTGACCACCAAACTGAGCTTTACCACCAAGTGGTTGTTGAGTAATCAATGAATATGGACCAATAGAACGTGCGTGCATTTTATCATCTACCATGTGACCTAGTTTAAGCATGTAAATCACACCTACGGTAGCTGGTTGATGGAAACGGTCTCCCGTTCCTCCATCGTATAAATATGTATGTCCAAATCTTGGAATTCCAGCTTCATCTGTAAATCCGTTGATTTGATCAAGAGATGCACCATCAAAAATTGGAGTAGCAAATTTTCTATTTAATTTTTGTCCAGCCCATCCTAATACAGTTTCATAGATCTGACCTATATTCATACGAGAAGGTACTCCCAATGGATTTAATACAATATCAACTGGTGTTCCATCTTCTAAGAATGGCATATCTTCTTCTCTTACAATACGAGCAACAATACCTTTATTACCGTGACGACCTGCCATTTTATCACCTACTTTTAGTTTACGTTTCTTAGCGATGTAAACTTTTGCAAGTTTAATAATTCCTGAAGGTAATTCATCTCCTACAGAGATTGTAAATTTCTCTCTTCGCAGATTACCTTGTAAATCATTTTCTTTAATCTTAAAGTTATGAATAAGATCAGCTACCATAACATTTAAGTGATCATCAGTAGTCCAAGTTCCTTTAGTAAGGTGAGCATAATCATCAACACTATTAAGCATTTTTTGGGTATACTTTTTACCTTTAGGAAGTACTTCTTCTCCAAGATCATTCATTACCCCTTGAGAAGTTTTTCCACCAACAATAGCAAATAATTTATCTACTAATTCTGTTTTTAACAACTCGAATTTAGTATCATAAGATCTCTCTAAGATATCAATATCTTCCTTATCTTGAGAACGTTTTCTCTTATCTTTAATCGCACGTGCAAATAATTTTTTATCAATTACAACACCATGTAAAGAAGGAGAAGCTTTTAAAGAAGCATCTTTAACATCACCCGCTTTATCACCAAAGATCGCTCTTAAAAGTTTTTCTTCAGGAGTAGGATCACTTTCTCCTTTTGGAGTAATCTTTCCTATAAGAATATCACCTGGCTTAATTTCTGCACCCACACGGATCATTCCATTTTCATCAAGGTCTTTAGTTGCCTCTTCAGAAACATTTGGAATATCGTTAGTTAATTCTTCATTACCTAATTTGGTATCTCTAACCTCAAGAGAATATTCATCTATATGTATAGAAGTAAATATATCTTCTCTTACTACTTTTTCAGAAATTACAATTGCATCCTCAAAGTTATACCCTTTCCAAGGCATAAAGGCTACTTTCATATTTCTACCAAGAGCAAGTTCTCCCTTTTCTGTAGCATATCCCTGACATAATACCTCACCTCTCTTAACACGATCACCTACACTTACAATAGGTTTAAGGTTAATATTAGTTCCTTGATTCGTTTTTCGGAATTTTATTAACTCGTAAGTTTTAGAATCTCCATCAAAACTTACCATTCTTTGTTCCTCTGTCCTATCGTACTTAATAGTAATTTTCTGTGCATCTACGTATTCTACAACTCCATCACCTTCAGCATTAATTAAAACACGAGAATCTGAAGCTACCTGACGTTCTAATCCTGTACCTACGATTGGAGCGTCAACTCTTAATAATGGTACCGCCTGACGCATCATGTTAGATCCCATCAATGCACGGTTTGCATCATCATGCTCTAGGAAAGGAATCAATGAAGCAGAAATAGAAGCTATTTGATTAGGAGCAACATCTGCATAATTTACATTTGTTGGATCAATTACCGGGAAGTCACCTTCCATACGGGCAATTACTTTTTCACTAGTAATATTTCCTTCTTCGGTAGTAGGAATATTAGCTTGTGCTATTAATTTCTCCTCTTCCTCTTCTGCACTTAAATATCTATATTCTGCTATATCAACTTTACCATCAGTAACTTTTCGATATGGAGTTTCTAAGAACCCCATAGAGTTAACTTTAGCAAAGACAGCTAATGACGATATTAATCCAATATTTGGTCCTTCAGGAGTTTCAATTGGACATAGACGACCATAATGAGTATAATGTACATCACGAACCTCAAATCCAGCTCGCTCTCTTGATAAACCACCAGGCCCTAGGGCAGATAATCTACGCTTATGAGTAATCTCTGCTAATGGATTTGTTTGATCCATAAACTGAGATAATTGGTTTGTACCAAAGAACGAATTAATAACAGAAGATAATGTTTTGGCATTGATCAAATCAATTGGTGTAAATACCTCATTATCTCTAACATTCATACGTTCACGTATAGTACGAGCCATACGAGCAAGACCAACTCCAAACTGCTGTGATAATTGCTCTCCTACGGTTCTAACACGACGGTTAGACAGGTGATCAATATCATCAATCTCAGCTTTAGAATTAATTAGCTCTATTAGATATTTTATAATGGTAATAATATCTTCTTTGGTCAGCACTTGCTTATCCATTGCAATATCAAGTCCCAGTTTTTTATTCATTCTATAACGACCTACTTCACCAAGGTTGTAACGTTGGTCAGAGAAGAATAATTTATCGATAATACCTCTTGCAGTCTCCTCATCTGGCGGTTCTGCATTACGTAACTGACGGTATATATGTTCTACCGCTTCTTTTTCAGAATTGGTAGGGTCTTTTTGTAAAGTATTATGGATTATTGCATAGTCGCCTTTCTGATTATCTTCTTTATGAAGTAAAATCGTCTTTGCTCCTGCATCTATAATCTCATCAAGATGGTCTTTATCAAGAATCGTATCACGATCCAAAACAATCTCATTACGTTCAATTGATACCACCTCACCAGTATCTTCATCCACAAAATCCTCATGCCAAGTGTTCAAAACACGAGCAGCCAGTTTGCGACCTAATACTTTCTTTAATCCGGACTTAGAAACTTTTATTTCTTCTGCAAGGTCAAATATTTCTAAAATATCTTTATCACGTTCAAAACCAATAGCACGGAAAAGCGTTGTAACCGGTAATTTTTTCTTTCTATCGATATATGCGTACATAACGCTATTAATATCGGTAGCAAATTCTATCCAAGAACCTTTAAAAGGAATTACTCTTGCAGAATATAGTTTTGTTCCATTTGCATGGAAAGATTGTCCAAAGAATACCCCAGGAGAACGGTGTAATTGAGAAACAACAACTCGTTCAGCACCATTGATACAAAAAGTACCACTTGGTGTCATATAAGGAATTGTACCTAAATACACATCCTGAACAATAGTTTCAAAATCTTCGTGTTCTGGGTCGGTACAGAATAACTTCAGACGTGCCTTTAATGGCACACTGTATGTAAGACCTCTTTCTATACACTCCTGAAGATCATATCTTGGAGGGTCTACGAAATAATCTAAAAATTCTAATACAAATTGATTACGTGTATCTGTAATCGGGAAGTTTTCCATGAAGGTATTATATAGACCTTCGTTTCCTCTTTCTTCAGATTTGGTTTCTAATTGAAAGAAATCCTGAAAGGATTTGATCTGAATATCTAAAAAATCAGGATAATCAGGTCTATTCTTTACAGAAGAGAAATTCAATCTTTCAGTTTGCGTTGCTAACATCAATGGACGGAATTAAATTAAAATTTTAAAAAATGCGCGTATTATAATGCATAACATTTATATACGCAAAATGGTTTAGACCACAGAGAGTATTTTCTCTGGGTCTAAACCTATATGTCAATATATGGTAAGCTTACTTAAGCTCAACCTCAGCTCCAGCCTCTTCTAATTGAGCTTTAAGAGCTTCTGCTTCGTCTTTAGCTATTCCTTCCTTAACAGGTTTAGGAGCACCATCAACTAGTTCTTTAGCGTCTTTAAGACCAAGACCTGTAAGTTCTTTAACAAGTTTTACAACTGCTAATTTAGAACCACCAGCAGCAGTAAGGATTACATCAAACTCTGACTTTTCTTCTGCAGCTTCACCACCACCAGCTCCACCAGCAGCAACAGCTACTGCAGCAGCAGCAGGCTCAATACCATATTCTTCTTTTAATATATCAGCTAACTCATTAACTTCTTTTACTGTTAAGTTAACCAATTGTTCTGCGAAATCTTTTAAATCTGCCATTTTCTATCGTTTTAAATAATTTTTTTTAATTGAAATATAATTTGTTAAAAAGTGCGTACACTACTATTATTATCCTTCTTTTTCGGATAATGTTTTAAGGATACCAGCAAGTTTACCTCCACTTGACTTTAACGCAGAAACTACGTTTTTAGCAGGTGATTGTAATAGTCCAATAATATCTCCGATAACTTCTTCCTTAGACTTAATATTAACTAAAGCGTCTAAGTTTTCATCACCTACAAATACTGCTTCCTCTACAAATGCTCCTTTTAATAAAGGTTTTTCAGATTTCTTACGAAATTCTTTAATAACCTTAGCAGGTGCATTACCCGTTTCAGCAAACATTATTGAAGTATTACCTTTTAATGTACTTGGTAAATCTCCAAAATCCTTATCAGAATTCTCCATTGCTTTAGCAAGGAGTGTATTCTTAACTACTTTTAATGATACATTAGCTTTAAAACAAGCTCTACGTAAATTCGAAGTTGTACCTGCATCTAAACCTGAAATATCAGCTAAATAGATATTAGCATTTTCAGCCAACTGAGCAGTTAAGTCTTCAATTACTAGTGATTTTTCTTCTCTTGTCATAATCGTTTATCTTAATTACCCAGCAAAGTTTTTAGCATCTATCTCTACACCAGGACTCATTGTAGAAGACATATATATAGATTTAATATATACACCTTTAGCGGTCTGTGGTTTCAACTTTACTAATGTTGTTAATAATTCTTTAGCATTTCCTTCGATCTTTTCAGCATCAAAAGATGATTTACCAATTGCCGCATGAACGATACCAGTTTTATCAACCTTGAAATCTATTTTACCAGCCTTAACATCAGATACAGCTTTTGCTACATCCATAGTTACTGTTCCGGTTTTAGGGTTAGGCATTAATCCACGAGGTCCTAATACTCTTCCTAATGGTCCTAATTTACCCATAACACTTGGCATTGTGATGATTACGTCTACATCAGTCCATCCTCCTTTAATTTTTTCAAGGTATTCATCAAGACCTACAAAATCAGCACCTGCTTCTTTAGCTTCGGCTTCTTTATCTGGTGTTACTAATGCTAAAACTTTAACATCTTTTCCTGTTCCGTGAGGTAAAGTTACCACACCACGTACCATTTGATTCGCTTTACGAGGATCTACGTTCAAACGAACAGCTAGATCTACAGATGCATCAAAATTTACGTTTGTTATTTCTTTCACTAAAGCAGAAGCTTCTTCTAATGAATACGCTTTATTCTTATCGACTTTAGCGTTTGCCTCTTTTTGCTTTTTAGTTAATTTCGCCATTTTGTAAACTTTTTTGGATTAAAAAGGAGCTTGTCCTTTTACAGTTACACCCATTGAACGAGCGGTACCAGCAATCATTTTCATAGCAGACTCAACAGTAAATGCATTTAAATCTTGCATTTTGTCTTCTGCAATTGTACGAACTTGATCCCAAGTAACACTAGCCACTTTTTTACGGTTAGGCTCTCCTGAACCTTTCTTTTGTTTTGCTGCTTCCAGTATCTGGACAGCCGCTGGTGGAGTTTTGATAACAAAGTCAAAAGACTTGTCTGTATACACATTGATTACAACTGGTAATACTTTACCAGCTTTATCCTGTGTTCTACCATTGAATTGCTTACAGAATTCCATGATATTTACTCCGGCAGCACCTAAAGCAGGTCCAACTGGTGGGGATGGGTTTGCCGCTCCTCCACGCACTTGTAATTTTACTACTTTACCTATCTCTTTAGCCATTTTTCTAATTTTAAATTAGAATTGTTCTATAAGTGGAAGCAAAAGAACAATTCAGGATCTATAATGTAACAATTATTATATTTTCTCTACTTGCATATAACTTAATTCCAATGGTGTCTTTCTACCGAAAATCTTAACCATAACTTCAAGTTTACGCTTTTCTTCATTTACTTTTTCGACAGTACCATTAAACCCGTTAAAAGGACCATCGATAACTTTTACTGTTTCACCAACTGTGTAAGGAATTGCTACATTATCAGTTTTCACTGCAAGTTCATCTACCTTACCTAGCATTCTATTAATTTCTGACTTTCTAAGTGGCACAGGGTCTCCTCCTTTTACTTCACCTAAAAATCCAATAACACCATTAATAGATTTAATAATATGTGGTACTTCTCCAGAAAGGTTAGCTTCTATCATTACATAACCCGGGAAGTATACACGTTCTTTATTTATTTTTTTTCCATTACGGATTTGTACTACTTTTTCTGTAGGAACAAGAATCTGAGAAACATAATCCTCAAGTCCCATATGAGCAATTTCACGCTCAATATAGTCTTTAACTTTATTTTCCTGACCACTTACCGCTCTTACCACGTACCATTTTTTCGTATTATCCACTTCAGCCATTTTAAAAATTTATGATTTAACTAAAGTAAAGTAATACTCTATTAGATTGCTAAATGCAGTATCGATACCCCAAATAACTAAAGAAAAAATAACCGAGAAAACTATAACAACCACGGTAAGTTTTTGTGCTTCTGCCCATGGAGTCCAAGTTACATGATTCTTTAACTCGTTATATGATTCTGTTATGTAATTTACTAGTCCAGCCATCTTATTCTATATATTTAAACGAAATCAAAAAAACATTTTTCAAAATCGTTATAAAGCATAATGCTTTATTAATTCTTACATCAAAAATGTTACTATATTTTAATCAAACAATTCACATTTTCTAAGCACGGGTTGAGAGACTCGAACTCCCGACACCTGGTTTTGGAGACCAGTGCTCTACCAACTGAGCTAAACCCGTATAACATAAGTCAAGGTATTCGTAGTACGAATACCTTAACTTTTTATATACAATATTGTATTAGTCTAAAATTTCAGTTACCTGACCAGCACCTACTGTTCTACCACCTTCACGGATTGCAAAACGTAGACCAACATTCATCGCAATTGTCTGAATTAGCTCAACTGTAATTGTTAAGTTATCCCCAGGCATTACCATTTCAACTCCATCAGGAAGTGCAATATTTCCTGTTACGTCAGTTGTACGTACGTAGAACTGTGGACGGTAGTTATTATGGAATGGAGTATGACGTCCACCTTCTTCTTTTTTAAGGATATAAACCTCAGCTTTGAATTTCTTATGTGGAGTTACAGAACCAGGCTTAGTGATTACCATACCACGAGAAATCTGAGTTTTCTCAATACCTCTTAATAAGATACCTGCGTTATCTCCAGCTTCTCCTCTATCAAGGATTTGACGGAACATCTCGATACCAGTAATAGTAGAAGTTAATTTCTCAGCTCCCATACCAATGATCTCTACAGGATCTCCAGTATTTGCGATTCCAGTCTCAATACGACCAGTTGCAACAGTACCACGACCAGTAATAGAGAATACATCTTCGATAGGCATTAAGAAATCTTTCTCAACATCACGCTTTGGTAATTCGATCCACTCATCTACAGCAGCCATAAGCTCCATTACAGTATCTACCCATTTTTGTTCTCCGTTAAGAGCTCCAAGTGCAGAACCAGCGATTACAGGACCATTATCTCCATCATACTCATAGAAAGAAAGAAGATCTCTAATTTCCATTTCTACTAATTCAAGAAGTTCTTCGTCATCTACCATATCCACTTTATTCATGAATACAACAATTCTAGGAATACCTACCTGACGTCCTAAAAGGATGTGCTCACGTGTTTGTGGCATAGGACCATCTGTAGCAGCAACTACTAAGATCGCACCATCCATCTGAGCAGCACCAGTAACCATATTCTTCACATAATCCGCGTGACCTGGACAGTCAACGTGAGCATAGTGACGATTTTGAGTTTGGTACTCTACGTGAGATGTGTTAATAGTAATACCTCTTTCTTTTTCTTCAGGAGCATTATCGATTTGATCGAAATCTCTTGCTTCAGAAAGACCTGCATCTGCCAATACTTTAGTAATCGCAGCAGTTAAAGTCGTTTTACCGTGATCAACGTGTCCAATAGTACCAATATTTAAGTGTGGTTTGGAACGATCAAAAGTTTCCTTTGCCATAATTATTTATTTAATCTTAGTTATATATTAGTGTTCAATTTAAAAATTCTGAACCTAGAGCCAATGACGAGATTTGAACTCGTGACCTCTTCCTTACCAAGGAAACGCTCTACCCCTGAGCTACACCGGCTTTTTAATGAGTATAATGACAAACCAGAGCACTTTCATTACCTTAAGAAAGAAATCCAATCAATCATTATATTTATGTTAAAAATCCAACCTTAACTAGCTAATAATTAAGATTTGCTCTATTTTTAAAGCAGAACAATTGAATTAAATCAAAATCTTCTACTTTACACAGGCGTTTCACCCTGTTTTCTTATACCCAAAAATAAAGTTTAAAACATTACCTATTGTAGTAAAGAAAATTCATTGAGCGGGAGACCGGGTTCGAACCGGCGACATTCAGCTTGGAAGGCTGACGCTCTACCAACTGAGCTACTCCCGCTTTTAGTTCTGAATATAAATTCAGAACCGAATTTCTATCTTTAATTTCGAAAAAAAAGCATTAAAAAATATTTTTTATTCAATGCTTAATTTTAAAATTTTGTGGGGAGAGCAGGATTCGAACCTGCGAAGACATAGTCAGCAGATTTACAGTCTGCCCTCGTTGGCCGCTTGAGTATCTCCCCGATTGATAAAATCAATATTTCACGATGAACATATGAATTTTGAGTGCGCAAAATTAATCAATTATTTTACAATTCAAAATTCTATTAAAAAAGTTTAATTTTTATTACAAAAATAAAGCTTTTTTAGAGCCGATGGAGGGACTCGAACCCACGACCTGCTGATTACAAATCAGCTGCTCTAGCCAGCTGAGCTACATCGGCTTTTCACTATGTTTTAGAACATAAAAAAGTCCGCTATTTCTAACGGACTGCAAATGTATATAATTTATTTCTTTCACAAAACTATTTTTCAAAAAAAATAATCAAACATGTGCATTTAATTTTTCCTTTCTTTTTTTCAATTGTCTCTCTAACGAACTAACACACTCATCCACACCTTCTTCGAAGGATTTATTTATTTTCTTGATCATAAATTCATCTCCGGGCACACTTAATAAAATTTCTGTAATTTTATTCTCCTTACCACTTGTATTCATAACTTTCAAAAAGACATCTGCATGAATTATACGATTAAAATGAGTTTCTAACTTATCTAATTTATTCTGAGTAAAATCCACCAGCTTCTGATCTGCATTAAAATTTACGGATTGCAAGTTCACTTTCATACGTTGTTAGTTTAATTAGTTTAACAAAAAATATTAAGCCTAAAAGAATGATAAATCAAGAACTTATCTTTTACTTTTTATTCCTCGGATGAGATTCTTTATACACTTTAGCCAATTGAGCGACACTATGATGAGTATACACCTGTGTTGCGGCTAAACTAGAATGACCAAGTAATTCTTTTACAGCATTAAGGTTTGCTCCTTCATTAAGCAAGTGTGTTGCAAAGGAATGCCTCAAAATATGAGGGCTCTTTTTCACTTTTGAAGATGCCTCACTAAAATAACCATTTATGATGCGATACACAAGCGTTTCATAGATTTTAACTCCTTTTTTAGTCAATAACAAAAACGGAACTTCCTCACCTCCTAACAAAATAGACCTCATATCCAAATACTGCGTGATAGTATCACAAACTGATGACAGTAAAGGCAAATACCTTTCTTTATTACGCTTACCTAACACCTTTATTTGCTTATTACTTATATCAACATCAGAGAGTTTTAAATTTACCAACTCTATTCTTCGAATACCTGTAGCATAGAAAAGCTCTATAATTAACCTATCTCTAACACTTTCAAAATCTTTATCATCTGTTAAACCATCCAGCACACTCTCTACTTCTTTTGCCGAAAAGGGTATTTGAAGTTTCTTTGCAACTTTTAAAGCCTGATGCTTAGCAAGAGGATTCTTATCTACTTGCCCCGTTTTGAGTAAAAATTTATAATAAGTTTTTAGAGATGATATTTTTCTATTTATAGTACGATTAGAAACACCGCTATTTACCAAAGTCACTATCCATGAACGAATCTGAGCATAATTAGCTCCAGACACCTCCCCTGTATCATATTCTTTTTTAAAAAAATCAAAAAAAGTCAATAAATCAGCCTTATAAGCCTTTACAGTGTGTTCAGAATATTTTTTCTCTAAAAGCAAATACTCTACAAACTCAGATATAAACATAAAAAAACCGTTAGAAGACAAAAGTATGAAACTTTTGATTTCCTAACGGTTAAAATTTATACTGAAAAACGGTATCCGGTTTCTTCGTAAAGAAACACTATAAAGACAACGTTATTTACTTTTAAATTTCTTCTTGATCTCTTAAGTGCTGAATATATTGCGCTTTTTGGATCTGAGCTCTTCTTTCTACAGAAGGCTTTGAAAACGCTTGGCGTTTACGAAGCTGACGCATCGTTCCTGTTCGATCAAATTTACGCTTAAAACGTTTTAACGCTCTATCTATATTTTCTCCGTCTTTAACTGGTATAATTAACATAGTTGCACCTCCTTTCTTTAGAAATTATTAGGGTGCAAATATACTACAAAACTATTACCTGCAAAGTTTTATTTAATATTATTTTAAAGACCACACAGAATACCCTTTTGGTGGTGCCTGTATCTTAACCCATCTTCCTCCTTGAGTAGTTGGTTCCCATCCCGAATTGCCTGTATAATCCTTAATTTTCCTGTTAGACCAATTTGTTTCAATCCATCTTTCTTTCCAAGAATTGGAATTATTAATATACACTATTAACCCATTTTTTCCACCTCCTCCATTTCGTTTTGCTATATATTCATCAGTATCTGTCCAGAGATTTGTAGTACTTCCACCTGCAAGGTTATTATGGATCCAAATAAGATTATTCATTTTAGTCTTACTTAACCAATCTTCATAATCTCTATAAAAAATTGCCGGATATCCTTCGTGTGTAAGAATATATGCATACGCCAATATCTTATTATTAATGATTTCATCTGTATCATGATTTGCTACAAAAGTTACTGCTCTTGACGCATTTCTTTTCCACAACATATCACCGCTTAGTGCATTTAGGTTATTTCCCATAAACGCGTCTCTCATTTTATAGTAACATCCAAAATCAAATGCTGACATTTGGGCCTGATCCGTCCACCATTTCAATGTATTCACATTACCATCCCAATACTCTCCTACTGCAAATCCTCCAACAGCATCTCTAAATTGTCTTGGCACCCATGGTTCAAACCCTTTTACATAATCGAATCTCCACCCATCAAACTTCATTGTGTTTTTATAGTATTTAGCCACAGAATTTGATCTTTTCCACAACCAATCTTGCACATAAGGTTTCTTATGGCTTAAATCGGGAAAACCTCCAAAAAAACCACTATCAGAGTTATACTTATCATTTGGATGAAAATCATACTTAGTTCTATTAAACTTACCTGACAATGGCATAAACTTGGTATACGTATCTTTTCCAGCAAATTCATTAGACTCTAAATCACCACCACTAT
The DNA here is from genome assembly GCF_947494415.1 of Aquimarina algiphila. Lineage (NCBI taxonomy): Bacteria > Pseudomonadati > Bacteroidota > Flavobacteriia > Flavobacteriales > Flavobacteriaceae > Aquimarina > Aquimarina algiphila. The sequence continues at coordinate 21,119 of NZ_CANLVC010000015.1, forward strand.
TATGATTAAGCACCATATCTGCAATCACACTTAACCCATTATTATGAGCTTGTGTAATCAGTGATTCTAATTCTGATCTAGAACCAAAACGTGTTTCGGTACTCCCCATCTGATTATATTGACCAAAATCATAATAATCAAAAGGATCATACCCCATTGAAAATGGACCATTCTGAGCTTTACTTACCGGCGGTAACCAAATTGCATCTATCCCTGCATTGTTCCATGAAGAAACTTTTCCTTTCACAACATTCCACCAGGTACCTCCCGCAGGTACATCCCAATAGAACGCTTGCATCATCACTCCAGAGCCTATTTGTTTCAGAGCTTTGGAAGAAACTTCTTCTTGAAGAACATTTGACTCTGATTCTAACGGATCCAGAACCTCATCCTTACTACAACTTAGAAATAAAATCGTAATAGTTAAAAATGCATAAAAAAACTTGTTAATTTTCATAATTACTTAGTGTTTGTGTTAAATTCTTATCAAATTAAGTATTTAATCCAAACCGAAAACGTTTGAAATCCTACGCAAACGTTTTCGTGTTGATAAAATATTGAACATTAACAATTGTCGCCTGCAAAAAACAAAAGGGTAATAAAATTATAATAATTTTATTACCCTTTTGTTTTTTACTTAAGGAATCGAAACTAGTTATTTAATCCTAAGTTGCCGCTTTATATTCTTTCTTATCAATAACTATTTTAGCTATTATTTCTCTTAAAATTTCTGAAGTACCTCCTCCAATAGGGCCTAGTCTACTATCTCTAAGCAACCTGGCCAACGGGTACTCTTCCATGTAACCATATCCACCAAGTAACTGCAAACATTTATAAATAGCTTCATCTGCCATTTTTGTAGATAACAACTTGGACATTGAAGCCTCTTTAACTACATACTGTCCGTCATCAAGTCTTTTGGTTATTGAATAATTAAACTCTTTACACATTTCTATTTCACTAGCTATATCTGCCACTGTATGACGTAGTGCCTGAAACCTATCAATTGTCTTTCCAAAAGCTTCTCGTTCTGACATATATTGTATCACATAATCTAATGCATATTCTGCTCGGGCATGTGCATTCACTCCCATAATTAATCTTTCTAACGCAAAATGCTGCATTATATATGAAAATCCCTTATTCTCCTCACCCATAAGATTATGAGCAGGGATTTTTACATTATCAAATGCTATTTCTCCCGTATCAGAAGCTTTCCAACCTAACTTTTCTAATTTGGTAGCAGAGATCCCAGGAGTCTCTCTATCAATAACAAAGATACTTATACCTTTATTCCCGAGCTCTGGATTAGTTTTTGCGGCAATTACAAGATAATCACTATACACTCCATTGGTAATAAATGTTTTGGAACCATTTATAATATAATGATCTCCTTTCTTTACCGCCGTAGTTCTCATTCCTGCTACATCAGAACCACCAAAAGGTTCTGTAATCCCTAAACATCCTATTTTTTCTCCAGATATACTTGGTCTTAGATATTCTTCCTTAATCCGATCGTCTCCCTCTTTGTTTATATGAGTCATTGCCAAATAAGCATGTGCCCAAATAGCAGCTGCAAAACCTCCAGAGTTAATCTTTTGTAATTCCTCTAACAGAATAACTGTATAAAAAAGATCAAGTTCTAGTCCTCCATATTTTTCTGGATAGGAGATACCAAAATACCCCATCTCACCAAATTTCTCCCAAATAAATCGATCGATATCTCCGGTTTTTTCCCATTTATCTATATGAGGGGTAACTTCTTTTTTTAGAAATTCTTTTAGACTTTCTCTAAATAATTCGTGCTCTTCTGTAAAATACATACTATCCATATGGTAACTCTAGCTTTTTTAGTTAACATATTACTGTAGAAGGTGACAAACCAATATAACAAAACCACAATCAAAAACAGATTTTGAGATTATATATTAGAGATTCATCAAAAATTCACAGCAATTTTTTTCCGATTATCAATTTAATGTCAAATATAACTTTATTCTATCTATTTTTTCTAAAGAAAAACCTTCGATTTTTTTCAATTCATTAAAGTCTGAAATATTACCATTACTCTTTATAAAATCTTTAATATCCAACGCAGTCTCAAAATCAAAATAAGGCACATCCATTAGTTCTTTGACAGATATGGTATTAATATTCATTTTTTTAATTGTTCTTGGAGTCTTAACGGTATATAAGGACAATATCATTTTTCTCTTATGATCATAGAGTCCCGAAATATCCTTTAGCTGTATATCACTTACAAATCCTCCTATTTTACTTTTATATCTTATGATTCTTTCTGCGATAAAGTCAGGAATCTTAGTATCTTTTTGAAGTTCTTCTGAAGTGACAGTGTTCAAGTCTTTTTTTTCAGCATGTGATTTGATCGGATATTTCTTTTTGGAATATGACTTAGATGTATCATTATTTTTAATCCATTCGGGAAACCTGAATAGTGGTGAAATAATTATCAATAGAGAATCAGAGACTTGTGTTACCTTTTTAAAGTCAGCTACAGAATTTATCCACTTGCCTTTTTCTCTATACTTATGTAAACGGTCTAATTCCTTTGCAGAAAGACCTAATACATATCCTTTATGATCAGAAATAAAATTAGGATTAAAAGTTGATACCTTATATTCCTTCTCATTATTTTTTGCAATTTGTTTGAGTGAGTCTATTTGGTTTTGAAACTCGGTAAGTTCAACAAAACTACTTTCGGTTAATTCTGGTTCTGGATAAAAATAGTATCCTAAAATAGTTATCAGAAGAATTATAGATAAAAGAAAAATCCCATTTCGAAAACGCGTATGGATTTCAAAATGGGATTTTATATGTTTCATTAGATATGTTGTTTTATTTTTTTGAAGCTTTTATAGCTTCAAAATAACGTCCTAACTGTTTTTTAACTACAGGAAACAGGAAGAATAAACCTATCATGTTAGGAAAAACCATCGCAAAAATCATCGCATCAGAGAATGCCCAGATAGAATTCATACTAGCAGCAGCTCCAATAATTACAAAAGATAAAAACAACAATTTATATGTTAAATCGGCAGCTTTACCTCTTCCGAATAAAAACTTCCAGGATTGCAGCCCATAATATGACCATGAGATCATAGTAGATACTGCAAAAAGTACTACTGCAATGGTTAAAAATATATTAGAATAAGGTATATATTGTGCAAAAGCTTGAGAAGTAATCCCTGCTCCTTCATAAGCAACACCATCTATTAAGACCGCACCACTTCCATCTCCTCCATACTGGAACGCTCCTCCAGAGTTAAATATTATAATTACTAAAGCTGTCATTGTACAAATCACTACAGTATCGATAAATGGTTCTAGTAAAGCCACAAGTCCTTCACTAGCAGAGTATTTTGTTTTTACTGCAGAATGCGCAATAGACGCTGATCCTGCACCTGCTTCATTAGAGAATGCTGCTCTTTTAAACCCTACTAACAAAACTCCAATCACTCCACCTACTCCGATAGCCTTAGGATTAAAAGCTTCTGTAACAATTAATCCAAGAGCATCATCAACAAAAGAGAAATTACTAAAAATAATATACAGACATGCTAATAAATACATAATAGCCATAAACGGAACTACCTTTTCTGTAACTGATGCGATACGTTTAATTCCACCGATAATGATGATTCCTACTAAAACTGCAAGTATTATTCCAATCCAAAACCCAGCTCCTGTACTTTCTAATCCTATTAGTTCTTTTAGTACTATTGTTGCCTGGTTCGATTGCGCTGCATTACCACCCCCAAAAGAACCACCAATACAAAATATAGCAAAAATTACTGCTGTAATTTTACCTAACACTACAAAACCTTTTTCTTTTAAGCCTTTGCTTAGGTAATACATAGGTCCTCCATACACAGTACCATCTTCACCAACATCTCTGTACTGAACACCAAGAGTACATTCAACAAATTTAGTAGACATTCCTAATAATCCACAAATGATCATCCAAAACGTAGCTCCCGGTCCTCCAAGAGCAATGGCTAATGCTACTCCTGCAATATTCCCATTACCTACTGTTCCTGAAACTGCTGTTGCTAATGCCTGAAAATGACTTACTTCTCCTTCTTTAGACTCATCCCGTATGGTATCTCTAATATCTCCATCTACAGCTGCTGAGGGATCTCCCAAGCTATGACCTTCTACATCATCATATTTACCTCGTACTACATTAATAGCTTTTCCGAAATATCGAATATTAGGAAAACCAAAATACAGTGTAAAAAACAAGGCACTTAGTACTAATAATATAATAACGAATGGAGCTCCATCAAAAACTTCAAAAAAGATAATACTAGAAATTGCATCTGAAAATGGCTTAAAAGCTTCATCTATTTTCTGATCCAAACCTTTTTCTGTAGTCTCTTGTGCAAATGTTAAAAATGGAATTGTGAATGCTAACAGTGAAAGAAGAATTCTCTTCATGATAATGTGAGTTAATTAAATTTTAGTTATAAGAAGTGAGCAAGATGCTAAAAAAAACGGTCGTGTACAATTTTTAGTGAGTTAAATGTTTTGTAACAGTTAAATATTAAACTCTTTATTAAGTAAATTAATTTGCTCTGGACGTCCCAAAACTACAATCTTAGAACTTGGTCTCAAAATTGTATCTGCTTCAGGGTTTACGATATATTCGCCTTCTGGAGATTTATATCCTATAATGGTACACCCCGTTTTAGATCTCATATCAATAGTACGAATTGTCCTTTCTTTATTATCATCAAACATATCTTCGAAGGAAACCTCCTCTATATTTATTGATCTTTTACCAACAATAGAAAGATTATCCAAAAACTCTATTAAGTCAGGAACCACAACTAATGATGCCATATGATCTCCTCCAATACGATCTGGCATAATCACATTATCTGCTCCTGCCAATCTTATTTTTTTATACGATGTGTCTTGTGAGGCTCTACTTATGATTTTAAGTTCTTTATTAATTTGCCTAGCAGAAAGGACGATAAATAAATTATCAGCATCTTCTGGAAGTGTACATATTAAACAATCTGCATTTTTAATACCAGCTTCAATTAAAACATCATCTTCTGTTGCATTACCTTTAAGGAACAACAATTGATCACTCTGATACCTTTCTATGACATCATTATCTTTCTCGATAATAATAAAGGGTTTATTATAGGCTAATAACTTTACCGCCGCTTGTTTACCATTACGACCATATCCAATGATAATAATATGATTTTCGAGCTGATGTATCATTTTTTGTGTTTTTCGATATTGTACTCTTTTGGGGTCATTTTTGCTTACTATATACTCTGTAATTACAGAGACAGAATATGCAAATATAGACACACTAGTAGCGATTAGGAAGATTGTAAATAATTTGGCGTTTTCATCCAAGGGATGCACTTCACTAAATCCAACCGTTGACATCGTTATGACGGTCATGTAGAGGGCGTCTGTCCATGAATAATCAGAAAAAAACTTAAAACCTATTACTCCAATACTAATTACAATAATTAATAAAATTAAAGCAATATATACTTTTCGTCTGCCCCAATTATAAATTTTTATCATAAGTCAAATACAGAAGTTCGTTTAGTATACACCAAGTCTTTTAATTTCAACCAAAACGCCATATTAAGATATATTACAAATCCTAGTCCTGCTGTAGCAAAAGTTAAGTAAATAAAGAATAATCGTACATTCTTAGCTCGCATACCTAACCGATCCGCTAATCGTGAAGAAACATAAAATCCGTTACGTTCTAGAAAATGTCTTAAATTATAAAGCATACCGCAAAATAATTATATTAAACTAAATTCTAATCACCATTTAATAAATAATTCCCAATTGCACACTTTAAACATGCTTTTTGATCACAATATTGGTTCTTTAACTGAATCATAGCCTGAGAGTGTAGTGCATTCTCAATAGGAATTTTTAATCCTTCAAATTTATCAACAATACTATTTTTTTCTTTAGAGAGTTGAGAAATTAATTTAAAAACCTCATCATCAGGATATCGACCTATACTTCTTGCATGTAAAAATTTAATTGGAATTATAGTATTGATCAATAATAGATCTACAAAAGATTTTGTTATCCTTTTCCTTCTAATTTTTGATTCCTTTTGAAATGTATAGTGATTTTCCCAAAAACTACTTGCCTCAACACTAAACAGTGTATAGAAGTCTTCAATATTATTAATATGAATAATTGAACTAAAAAGCTGATTATTATTAAAATATAACATGGCTAATTGAGCTAATCGTATAGTAGGAAAGTTTGATGGTCTCAACCTAAAAAATTGAAAAGGTAATATTCCTTGAGTATCCAATTGAAATTTAGATTTTAAAAAAACATATTCTTTTTTAAGAGATTTGGCATACTCATTTTCATAATCTTGTTCTAAAAAACCTGCTTGACCAAAAAACAAGGCTTCTAATTTTTCACATGCTATACTACATTTCCTAAGGGTAGAAAAATCTATCGAGTTTGCTAAGCTCAAAAAAGCATCTCCGTTTACTTTTAATCCAAAATTTTTTGCCAAAAGTTTAAAAAGCACTGCTTCCCAATCATTAGCTGATTGATTTAAAAGTTCTGTTATATAACTTGATTTCTGCTCTAATCTTTCTAAATACAATCTTTCTTGCCAATTAGACAAAACAAAATTAGAAATATAAGGGAGTTGTTTTTCACATCCGATCCAGTGTTTATTACTTTCTATAAAAAGCTTTTTGTATCTATTTAATATTTCATGAGATACAAAATCCTTAAGTTGTAGTGTGGGAATTATCGTATTATCTTTTCTAAATATTTCTATATCATCTTCCCAGACTACGTGAAGAATTACATTATCATAGGCTGGATCATTTTCATGATTATGCACATACCAATCACTTGATCTGATATGAATTTCTACATTCCCTGCCCATTTCTGACCATTTATAATAAGTCGGGCATTAAAAAAATCAGGGCCTGAATGATCTGTATTATGTAATCCAACTTGTTGCAGGAGAAGGCTTTCTTCCTTTGTTGTTTTTAAATTAGAAAGTTCAAACTTTTTATACTTCCAAATGTATTGGAGTAAATCTTCTTTCATCTGTATTGCGTATTGTTTTATATTACAAATTGTAATTTGCTACTAAACATCACGGGTAGGATAAAGAAAATGTAATAGCGAATCTAAATAGTGTATGAAAATACTAAATATTATCTTAACCTTGTAAGCTCTACATTAGAACATTGACCAAATTACAAACTCCAATATAAATGAACAATATCCTTAAATCTGTTTTTATATCAATTTTCCCTGTAATTGCTCTCTATTATGCTATAGACAGTATTGTACACCTCATTAATCATAGTGTATCATATCGATATATAGGAAGATTAATCCTAGCTTCTACTATTGCTACCTTTTTTCTTTTTCTTTTTATTAAACCGGTAGCAAGAACAGATTCGAATCTAAAAAAACATACTATAAGTATTGCGGTAGGCCTTTTAATAAGTCTAATATTTGGAGGAGCTATAGAGCAAGATATACATGGTTCATTACCTAGTATTGGTTTATTTTTAGGGTGGGTTTTATACATAAAATGGTATTCAACTTTTCAAGATAGAAAAAACAATACAATGCTTAAGATTGGTAGTTATTTACCAGAATTAGAACTACAAAATATTGAAAAAAAAAGAATCAATACCTCAAAATTTATTGGTAATCCATCTATTTTTCTTTTCTACCGCGGCAACTGGTGCCCATTGTGTATGGCTCAAATCAAAGAAATTGCCTTACAATATAAAGAACTTGAAAAACGAAACGTAAACATCATATTTATCAGTCCACAATCTCATGGTCACACAAAATCAATTGCTGAAAAATTTAATTTGAATTTTAATTTTTTAGTAGACCATAAAAACAAAGTTGCTAAACAGTTAAATATTCTTTCAAAAAATGGATTGCCAATGGGTTTTCAAACCTTAGGATATGACAGTGATACGGTGATGCCAACTGTATTAATAACTAATAGTGAAGGGAAAATCATTTTTGCAGATCTCACAAATAACTATAGAGTACGCCCAGAGCCTGAAACTTTCCTAAAAATTATAGACACATATACCTCAAAATAAAATCATATTTATCTAATTGACTCCCTAAAAAAGCACATATAAAAGAGTATAAAAACACAGAAAAATATTTTAAAACCTTTCATAAAATGAGTTTAACAAGTTAAATTTCTTAAAATCAAGTTAATTCGATATAGAAATGTACTATTGGTAAGATTTTATGTATTAATGGAAAACACTACTACAATTTCATTTCTTTTCTTTGTTTGGAATTAAAAGGGAAAATTAATTCATTCAAAAAATATTAAGATTACAAAACCCTAAGCTAAGTTGAGTTTGTGTTAGGTTATTGATGGTTGTCATTTTTGACGACCATCTTTATTTTTAGACTATTTCTAAACCGCATCAATCTTTTATATGTCTTATGAATTCATATCCGGGTATATATCAAACTTATTAAAAAAAGCTTTTCTAAATTTTGAAGAATTCGAATAATTAAGAGTATCCATTACTTCTCTTATCGAAAGGCCATCACCAATGATCATATTATATGAAATCTCAAGTCTTCTATTATTAAAAAATTCTAACGGTGTCTGATTATGTATTTCTTTAAACATATTAAAAAAATTAGTACGACTCATATGTGCCATAGCTGCTAATTGGTCAACGCCAATAAATGGTTCTTGAATATTATTTCTTAAATAATTACTTACTTTATATATACTTCCAACCTGAGCACTATTAATATTAAAAGGATTGCTTTCTGTTTCCCATTTTAATACATCTTTCCAAAATGTTTCTAACAAACGTATCCCTCTGGCTATAAAATAAAGGTAATTTTCGACCTTATCTACATCAGGTTCTACAATCTGATCAAAAAGATTTGATTGTTTGTATGAAAGATAAAACTTATTAATATGCTGATGTGAATACCTAATATAGCTATCTACTCTTTCTGCCATATCATTGTTTTTCATAAAATATGGCTCGGTATAAGAGCTTTTTAACACAATCATAGTAGATTTTACTTCTGCTCCCTTTGTGATAAAAACTTGTTCTCCCTGCTGACCATCCATACATCTCATATTACCTGGTGTATAGCTATCAGAATAGGTGCTTATAATTTGATTTTTTTCTAATTGATGATCTAATGCATACTTTCTAAAATGAAGTATAATATCCTTTTCATTAATCGGTTGTCTTATGTATTCAATATCTGCATTAGCTCTGTAATTATTAACCAAGAGAAAGACTTCTGGAGATATTTTATAATATGATAAATATCCTTCTCCTATTTCGGGAGGAAAATAAATCCGATCGGTAGTACTATTCGGATCCAATTGAGACCTAAAATAGTTTCTTAATTTATCGATATCAGAAAAGTCAAATGTATATTTATGCATATTCCCTCATTTTACAACTATATTATTTTAATTAAGATCATTATTCCCTAATAAAGTTGCGCAATATATATCCAAATAAAATATAAAAACAACCCCTTTATCAGCCAATAACGCTAATAGAGGGGGTAAATTATATTTTAAATATAAGGATTTATTTTATATGACTAATTACGTCATATTTTGTAATAATATGATGCTTCCCATTATCTAAAGCAACCAGAACTGCAGGATTGCCGTTCTTAATCAACTTAGAAATTTCATCAAGAGAAGTTTTTGAAGATACAATAGGATACGGATCTTTCATAACATCCTTAATAGGAGTATTATCCATATTTTTATCATCAAGAAATGCAGAAAACAAAGCACTTTCATCTACAGAACCAACAAAACCTTCACTATCAACAACAGGAATTTGAGAAATCTGAAATTTACGCATACGCTCGATCGCGTGTGATACCAATTCTTCAGTTTTAACAGTAATTAATGGTTTTTCTATATGATCTTTTACGAGGTCATCTGCGGTAGATACTTCTTCATCAAGAAATCCTCTTTCTCGCATCCAATCATCATTAAACATCTTACCCACATATCTACTACCATGATCATGATATAAAATAACCACTACATCATCTTTAGTAAAATTTTCTTTTAATTGAAGTAACCCTTTTATAGCAGCTCCTGCGCTATTTCCTAGAAACATCCCTTCTTCTTTAGCTAGTTTTTGTGTGTATACGGCAGCGTCTTTATCTGTTACCTTGGTAAAACCATCTATAACTGAAAAATCTACATTTTTAGGTAAAATATCTTCTCCAATACCTTCTGTGATATAAGAATAAATCTCATTCTCATCAAAAACACCCGTTTCATGGTATTTTTTAAATACCGAACCATAAGTATCAATTCCCCAAATCTTAATATTTGGATTTTTTTCTTTTAGATATTTTCCTACACCAGATATTGTTCCTCCTGTACCTACTCCTACTATAAAATGTGTTACTTTACCATCTGTTTGTTCCCAAATCTCTGGTCCTGTACTTTCATAGTGTGCCAGAGCATTAGAAGGATTATCATATTGATTTACATACCATGAATTTGGTGTTTCTTCTGCTAATCTTTTTGAAACTGAATAATATGATCTTGGATCGTCTGGTTCTACATTAGTTGGGCACACCATTACTTTTGCTCCTACAGCTCTAAGAATATCCATTTTTTCTTTAGACTGCTTATCTGCCATCACACAAATTAGCTTATATCCTTTTACAATTGCAACCAGAGCCAATCCCATTCCTGTATTTCCAGATGTCCCTTCAATAATTGTTCCTCCTGGTTTTAATCTGCCATCTGCTTCTGCATCTTCAATCATTCGTAAAGCCATACGATCCTTTACAGAATTTCCTGGGTTAAAAGTTTCGTACTTTGCTAATACTAAAGCATCGACATCCTTTACCATAGCATTCATCTTAACCAGAGGTGTACCACCAATGGTTTCCAATATATTATTCGCGTATTTCACTCCAATATTTTTAAGTCTCCCAACATGGGTATTTTGCTTCGCAAAGATACAATCTAGATTATCGTTTGACAATTTTTAGGTAAGAATAACTATTTATTGAAAACGTATCGATTTGGTCGGCGATATTTTTGATATAATGTAAGAAGGAATAAGCAACATTAATAGACACAACATCATAGTTCCAATATTAAGTAATAAAACATAACTTATATCAATGTAGACTGGAGCTGTGCTCACATAATATGTTTCAGGATTAAGTCCTACTATACCATAATGTTTTTGAAGAAATAGTAATCCGACTCCAATAAGGTTTCCCCAGAATAAACCAATTAAAATTAGATATCCGGCATTGTACAAAAACATTTTTCTTATACTCCAATCACTAGAACCTAAAGCCTTTAATATTCCTATCATAGGAGTTTTTTCGAGAATCAAAACCAACAAAGCGGTAATCATATTAATTCCTGCTACCAGGATAATAATTCCGATAATACCTATAATATTAAGGTCAAATAATTTTAGCCATTCAAAAATAGTAGCATACTTTAAAGCTATGGTTTGACTATCTAATGTAGAAGGTATGTTTTCATAAATTTCCTGCCCTTTTTGATCTATACTATCAAAATCATCAATAAATACCTCAAAATTTCCAATTTCATCTGGTTTCCACTTATTCATTTTCTGAATATGTCGAATATCTGCGAAGAGAAAAGTTTCATCAAATTCCTGAAATCCAGAATTGTATATCCCAACTATTTGAAAAGCTCTTATATAAGGATTTGAATTACGCTTAGCATTTTTCTTTAAAAAATAAGTAATTGCTTTATCCCCTATAGTTAATCCTAAACGATTTGCAATATGTGAAGACAATAAAATTTCTTCATTAAGTTGATCTCCATAATTAGGTAATCTTCCTTCTATCAAATATTCTTTAAAGTAATCCCAATAATAATCTTTTCCTACTCCTTTTACTACAACTCCTTCAAAATCTGTTTCTGTGCGTATTAGTCCCATTTTGGTTGCTACTCCTTGCATATGAACTACACCATCAACATCAGTAAATTCGGGATAAAAACTCTGATTTATTGTTATTGGAATCAAGGATTCAACACTATTGTTATTATCAAAACTTGAAATTAGCACATGCCCATTAAAAGCGGCAACTTTTTCTCTTATTTTACGTTGTAAACCCACACCAGTAGCAACAGTAATCAACATCATAATCACACCTATTGCGATAGCGGATATTGCAATTTTTATGATTGGAGTTGAAATGCTACTTTTATGTTCCTTACCTTTGATAAGGCGTTTGGCAATAAAATACTCGAAATTCAAGCTTAACTATGGTTTTTATTAGAAATGCATTCAAAAATACATTTTTATTCGTTTGCACCCTTCTTATTTTTTATGGAAGTATAACAAAAATGTATTCACAGGATTTACCTGATGCACAAAACACAATAAAAAAAGATAGTATTATAGGGGATACTACAAAAATCAAATCACCTCTCGTAGGAGCAAATCAGATAAAATCGTATCTACCACTCTTACAAAATAAAAAGGTTGCTATTGTAAGTAATCAGACATCAGTAATTTTTAAAGATAGTATCACAAATCAACATTATATACATCTTGTCGATTCACTGTTATCACATAATATCAACATTCAAAAGGTTTTTGCTCCAGAACATGGTTTTAGAGGTAAAGCTGATGCAGGAGAACTGGTAGCCGATGGTAAAGATGCTAAGACGGGACTTCCTATCATTTCATTACATGGTAAAAACAAAAAGCCTTCTGCGGCCACTTTAACAAATATAGATATTGTTGTTTTTGATATACAAGATGTTGGAGTTCGTTTTTACACTTATATTTCGACATTACATTATGTAATGCAAGCATGTGCAGAAAATAAGATTCCTGTACTTATATTAGATCGTCCAAATCCTAATGCTCATTATATTGATGGGCCTACTCTAGAAAAAGAACATTCGAGTTTTTTGGGGGTCCACCCTATCCCCCTTGTACACGGTTTAACTATTGGGGAGTATGCAAATATGGTAAATGGTGAAGATTGGTTAGGAAAAGGACTAAAATGTGAAGTCACAGTTATCCCGGTAAAAAATTACACCCATACAACTCCATATAGTTTACCAATAAGACCTTCTCCTAATTTACCAAATGATAAAGCAATTAACCTGTATCCTAGTCTTGGTTTTTTTGAAGGCACAACTATAAACGCTGGTCGTGGCACTGAAACTCAATTTCAGATCTTTGGTTCTCCTGATTTAGCAATAGAAAAATATGACTATGCATATATTCCTAAACCCAATTTTGGTGCTAAGTATCCCAAACATCGAGGAGAAGTATGTTATGGAAAAGATTTAAGAAAAAGTGAATCCTTAAGTGCTATACATCTAGGATGGTTAATCAATGCTTATAATAATTCTAATGATAAAGAAAAGTTTTTCAATACCAAATCGTTCACCATTCATGCGGGTACAAAAAAGCTACAGCAACAGATTGAAGAAGGATTAAGCCCTGAAGAAATTAGAAGTACTTGGATGGAAGATCTTCAAAAATTTAAAATAAAAAGAGAAAAATATCTAATTTACCTGTAATACAAAACTGATAAAACCCCCTTTTTCAGGGGTATTAGTGTATGTAGGAATTAATACATTTGTTTATGTTGAGATTTTTACGAAAACTGATAGTATATCACTTCTTTATATTCTGCCTTGTACTGAAAGCACAGATAAAAGAAGATACATTCTCACGCCCTTCTGAAAGCTTAAAAACGGAATATAGAGAGAAAAAACGCATTGAAGAAGCTTATAATCTACTCAAAAACAACAAAGAAAAAGAAGCGTATAGCATTGCACATGAATTACTAAAAAAAACACTTGACAATCGTTCTAAGACCAGTGTTAATTTACTCTTAGGGTATTACTTTAATTCAAGACAACTAATTGACTCCTCTTTATTCTACACTAACAACGCCTTAAAAACTAATAGGTTAAATAAAAATGACTCATTAAAAAACAGAATTTATGGTTTAGGCTATAATTTACTTGCAGTCAACTATAAAAGACGAGGGTTATTAGAGGAAAGTAGAAAATGGCATCGTAAAGGGATTGATGTTTCTCACAAATTTAAAGAGGAAAACATTTATTACACTCACACTCATGGGCTTGCACTTATACAAAGTGAAATGGGAGATTATAAAAATGCATTAAAACTATTTAAAGAATGTTTAACCTATAAAGAAGATCCAACAATCACATATGGAAGTTACATCAATATCGGAAGTATTTATGCAAAACTTAATGATTACAAATCTTCTAACGACTATTATCAAAAAGCCTTAAAACTTAGCCAACAAAAAGAAAATTACCATGCTATAACTGTTATCAAAATGAACTTGGCTTTTAATTATCAGGAACAAAAAGACATGGAAAAAGCTACAGTCTTATACAATGAGGCAATCCTATTATCAGAAGAAAAAGAATACAAACACCTTTCACTAATCGCTCGTCTTAATATAGGAAGTGTGTATAAAGACCTTAAGAAATATGACGAAGCAGAAATTGCTTTTTCTTCTGCATTAAATGAAGCAATTGAGCTAGGCTATCTTGATGATCAAAAAGTAATATATGATAATTTAAAAGATATTTTTATTGCTCAAAACGATTATAAAAACGCATTTAAATTTGTAACCAAGGCATTTAAAATCAAGGATTCTATTAATAAGCTCCAAAGCGATAAAGAGATTGATGAACTCGAAGTAAAGTATAAAACGTTACAAAAAGAAAAAGAAATAAAAGTACTACAAGTAGAAAATTATAATCGAAAATTAGAACTTAAAAACCAGAATGAGGCCATTAAAAACCTCAAATTGCAACAAGAAGTGCAAAAAAAAGAAAATGAAAACAAAATTTTATCCTTTCAAAATGCTTCAGAAAAAAAACTGAATGAAATTACTTTGTTAAAAAAAGATCAGGAAATTCAGGAAACTAAATTAATTAGACAAAAAGGTATTAAAAACACAATTTTGTATTCTTTTTTAATACTTCTTGTACCTGTTATTGGTTTATTGGTTACATACTATCAAAAACTTCAAACTCAGAGTGAACTAAACAAAAAGCAAGAAGAAATTAGTGGACAAAAAATTTCATCATTACTTAAAGATCAGGAACTTAAACTTATTAAAGCCTCAATAGAAGGTCAGGATAAAGAAAGAAAACGTATTGCCCAAGAACTACATGATAGTATTGGAGGAAATCTGGCAGCTATAAAATTACAACTTAACAATCCCACTAATAGCAATAAAGAAGATTACTTAAAAACCATTAACTATCAAATAGATGACACCTATGAGCAAGTGAGAAGCCTTTCTCATAATTTAATTCCTAAAAAATTTAGTAAAAATAATTTCTGTGATGTACTTGAAGAATATTTTAGTAATATAGGAAAAAGTAGTAGTCTTACTACTTCTTTTGTAGTATACCCCAGAATTGAGATTGATTTCTTAGAAGAAATATTACAAATCGAAGCTTTTAAAATTATTCAAGAGTTAATCACCAATACAATCAAACATTCAAAAGCTTCCTCTGTAGAGCTACAACTAAATCTGGTAGACAATGTATTAAGTATTCTATTTGAAGATAACGGGATTGGCTTTAATCCAAATAACAATAATGACGGAATAGGTTTTGAGAATATAAAAAGTAGATTAAACAAAATTTATGGTACTTTTCACATTGATTCAAGAATTAACAGAGGTACCATTATAAATATAGAAATTCCAACTTTAACCACAATTGCAAATGAAATATAATTTAATTATCGTAGACGACCATAAAATGTTTTTAGATGGTTTACTTAGTATACTTAATTCAGAAAATGAGTATAATATTTTACTAACCGCCAAAGATGGAAAACACATAGCAAAATATCTAGAAATCAATCCAGATGAAAGAGTTGACCTCATTATCACAGATATTTCTATGCCAGAATTAGATGGTATTGCTCTCAATAAAATCATAAAAGATAGAAAGAAAAACACAAGAACTCTTGTGGTTAGTATGCATAATAATGCGGACATGATTGATAACCTCATTGAGCATGATGTAGATGGGTATGTTCCTAAAAATGCAGAAAAAGAAGAACTTTTAAAAGCAATAAAAACAATCCTGAAAGGAGAGAAATATTTCTCAAAAGAAATAAAAGATATCTATCTGGAAAACAAGTTCTCTAAAAAAAGACAAGAAGAAATTAAACTTACTCAAAGAGAAATTGATGTTATTACTCTGATAGCACAAGAACACACTACTCAGGAAATTGCTGATAAGCTGTTCCTAAGTAAGCATACTATCGAAAGTTATAGAAAGAACCTTATCGCAAAACTTAATGTAAGAAACCTGGCTGGACTTACTAAGTATGCATTAAAAATGAAGTACATCAAAAATGGATAATCTCAGCATGTTTACCTACAATTTCAAAATGGATAAAAACTCTTGTAACCCGCTGTTTTTCACTGAAATCAGGTTTTTGTTTCACTGGAAATAGGGTGATTATCCTTGTCAATATCGCCTAAATTTATTGTAGAAAATTATATTAATTAAATCTACAATTATGGTGAAATTAACATTCGCACAGCTCGAAGAGCAGGGAAAACAAATTCTAAGTAAACAATCATTGTCTAAAGTATATGGAAAAGGAGGTGCAAAGAGACCAATTTTTGATCTTCCTGGTCCTTCTCCAGTATATCATGAAGATGAAATAGAATAAGATTCTTCCTTTAGTAAAAAAGACCGCCTTTTCAGGCGGTCTTTTTGTATTATTATTTGTTTACATCATTTAATTTTTAAGTATTTTTAAAGTGAGTTAAAAGAATATATTAAACTCAAATGATTTTGAAAACAAATTAAAATGAAAAGTTATGGTGAACTTAACAATCGAACAGCTTAAAAATTAAGAAAAATAAGTTTTAAACAAACAATCCTTATTCAAAGTATATGGTGGTGGCGGAATCAAAAGACCTATTTTTGAAGTTCCAAATCCTTCACCTGTATAGTAAAAGAAAGATGTATTCTTTAATTAAAAAAGCCATTACACGACGTATAATGGCTTTTATCAGTTTTAAGGTTTTGATTATTATTTCTACATAAAACCATTTCCAAAACGATAACTTAATACAATTCCATGTGTATTATTTATGGGCGTACTTTTTAACGTCTGATTATAATTATATAATACTCTTAAATGATTAGAAACATAGAATCCAGCAAGAAAATTCATTGAAGAATTCGTTCTATATCCTGCTCCAACTTCAATTTTGTTTTTATAATTAACCTTAGTATTAAAATCTGCCTGAGTTGGTGCTC
Source organism: Aquimarina algiphila (assembly GCF_947494415.1). NCBI lineage: Bacteria > Pseudomonadati > Bacteroidota > Flavobacteriia > Flavobacteriales > Flavobacteriaceae > Aquimarina > Aquimarina algiphila. The sequence continues at coordinate 38,485 of NZ_CANLVC010000015.1, forward strand.
CAGAAACATACTTAATGAGTACACTAGGATTTATCATAACTTCTTCAAAACGGGTTGCAAAAAAACGATATCCGGCATAAGCATAATAGGGACTTTCTATATTTACATTATCTTCTGAGGATAATGAGTCTCCCAATAAATTAGGTGCTGAAACCCCCACATAAATACGTTCTCTATTGTACAGTATCCCTATCCCTAAAGTGGGTATAATCGTATTAATGTTATTTGCAAAGTTTGGATCATTCTGAATACCTAGTTCTAACAGGTTTTCATCATAGATCATTACTCCTCCTGTTATTCCAAAAGATAATACGTTGGGATTATAAGACCACCATCTAGCACGATTATAATTATGATCAAAAAACAATTTATAAGAATATGCCCCAAAAAGGCTTGTTGCAGTCGTGACTCCAACCTGATCACTATACACACCAGCTCCAAGTCCAACATTTTCTGAACCTAATGGAGAGTTAAATGTTAATCCAATATTTCTTGGACTTCCGTCTATTTGATTTAAGTATCCTCTGTTGGTAATTGTAACATCTGCATCTGGATAAAACCCTGCATGTGCTGGATTTATGATCACAGTATTGTAGTCATAGTTTGCAAAAACCGGAGTTTGTTGTCCAAATATTGGACATAAAATCCCTTTTGATAGCATTACAGCTATCAACATTATTATATATTTTGTTTTCATGAATTAACGTTTTAAAACAAGGAATCCTGTTTCTTTTTTCAAATTATGAGCTCCTTCAATTTTTATATCAAAGAAATATGTCCCTTCTGGTAATTTATCCCCTCCTAAACTTCTCTTTCGGTTTGCAATTCCCCTAAAAACTCTTGAAGTATTATTATAACCATCAACTTCAAAAACTAAATCTCCCCATCTATTATATATCAATACTTTGTTATTGGGGTAATTATCGATACCATCAATCTCCCAATATTCATTGATACCATCATCATCAGGAGAAAATCCATATCTTGTTTCGTCCTCTTCTAATGGAGTTACAAATACAGTAACCATATCCTCTGCAGTACATCCATCACTACCAGTAAAAAGCAAAGTATATGTTGTAGTTTCCGTTGGATTTGCTATTGGATTTACTATGCTGCTATTATTTAAACCTTCAGAAGGCGACCAAATCAATGTACCAGGATTTGAAACCATAGCATTTAATTGTATTTCTTGTCCTTCAACGATTTCCTGATCTTCTCCTGCTTCTATAGTACATATTGCAAGGTCATTATCTTCTATAACAACATTTTGGGTCGTAGTCACTCCAAGAGTAATACCTGATGATGGATTACTAATCGTTAGTGTGGCCGTTTCTGTACCTTCTACATCAGTATCGTCAACAATAGTAAAAGTTACTGTACCTGTAGTCATACCATCAGCAATAGTAATCGTAGTACCACTTAAAGTAAAATCTGTGGCTGTAATTCCGGTTCC
>NZ_CANLVC010000016.1:0-37844 GCF_947494415.1 Aquimarina algiphila
ACTTCTGTAAATCGTTGTAAATTATGTATTGCAGAGTCGATTAGATGTCCTAAGATTTCTTTTTTAGACCATTTTATCTCTGATATTTTATAACTAACTACATCTTCGCCAAATTCAAGTATAGTTTTACTTGTTTTATATACCAAATCTTCTAATTTCAAAATCATGTCCTGCATAAATACTAATTATTTGTATGTTCTTATACTTTCTATAATTACAGAAGTTAGAATCAAAACACCTCCTATTATTGTGGAGAACACGGGAATTTCTTTCAAAAAAATCATTCCAATAATAATACCATAGACTGGTTGCACGCTACTTATAATACTAGCAGTTGTAATTGAAAAACGTTTAAAACTTCCTAAAAATAATGTATGCCCTATAGCTGTAGTCAACAAGGCTAAAGTGAGGGTTGGCATCCATTGATCCTTTATTCCCGAACTATCCATAAATAAAAGAAAAGGTAAGAGAAAAATACTTACAATAACTAATTGATACCACATTAACGCAGAACCATTATAATTAGCAACCTTGGTTTTCATAATCAGATTCCGTAATGAATAACATATAGCTGATAAGATTCCGAGTCCCACTGCTTTTGTGTATGAATTACTAAAATCTAAACCGGGTACTAAAAAATAAATACCGACCAAGACCAATAATGCTAGAAGCAAGTGTACTTTTTGAAATTTTGTCTTTAATAAAACAGGTTCTAACAATGCAGTAATCACTGGATAAGTAAAGATAGATAGCATTCCGATTGCTACATTAGATAATTTCAAGGCATAGAAATAAGTGATCCAATGTAACCCCATCAATATACCACTTAAAAGAATAGTAGGTTGATCTTTACTTCCTATCTTAAAAGAAATACCTTTCCAACGGCAAAAGATAAAAAGCAGGACTCCTGCAAATAATGCTCTAAACCCAATAATTACAGGTACTGGCATATCAATATATCTTCCTAAAGCACCCGAGGTGCTGATTAGAAGCATCGCCAGATTTAGTTCTAATACGTTTCTTAGGTGTTGGTTATTTTTTGGCAAATTGTTTATCTTAAAAGTGTAAAATTAGCTTTAAATTCTTTAAGTACACCCTGTTCTGTATATAATATAGCTTCTCATCTACCTTACAAGTCCTTCTGCTTTTTCTTTAATAATATCTGCCACTGGTCTTCCTTCAATATTACTCTCTAACCAAGAAAGAATATCTAAATACAAAAAAGCCCTTTTTTCATAAGGATGATTTTCGTATTCTTTTAGTGTTTTATGTAGTTTTCTAAATTCATCCTTTATTTGATGAGGAAAAATATCACCCAGATTTTTCAAAAATTTAATCATTTCCTTTTGCACCTCATGTAAGTCATCCATTTTAATTAAAAACCTGTAGGTTTCTTTTAATTGAGTTTCTAAATGATAATCCATACCAGCTTCATAATGTGCAACCAAACTAAGTACTCTAGAAAAACACATTAAGTCTTCTCTCATCTTTAGAGATTTGTTATTGATAATCTTCGCCAGGTATTCGATGCATTTTTTATGATTAGCCATACCAAAATACAGGCAACCTATTTTATAGTAGAAAACCATAATGTGATGATCATCCAAACGACTCTTAAATTCTTCGATCCCTTTAAGAATATCATCCACCAAATGTTCCCCTTCTTCAAAACTACCTTCTAAAAAGTGTACATTGAGTTTATTATTATAAATAAATTGGAACGACAATACATCAATATTATCATCTTTTGGAAATGTTTCATCTGCTATGGTGTTTTCTAACTTTGATAATGTTGATTTTAACTGAGCTTTATCCTTTATCAAGTATAAGGATTCTAACAAATAATGATTTCCTCTTAAGAAAAAAACCGGATTTTGAACGATCATTTTTGGGTGTTCATAAAATAGATCTATCCATTTTTTTGAATATTTATAGCACGATAAGAAATCCTGAACTATAAAACTATACCACAAATGGGCTTTATACAACCATAATTTCTCCCTAAAACCTAGCATATTCCATTCATACTTTGGAAGCTTACTATTAAAATAGTTCGTAATTATGCTATGCTCCTTATCATTTCTAACATATCCACTTTTTAGCATTAATCCATACAATTGCAATGACAAATTCGATAGCTTACTGGTTAAAACATTTTTCATGCTCAACATCTTTGCCTCGATTGTCAATTCATCTGCTCTATTATTAATACTTCTTGTAATATATTGCGTTTCTATAATTTTTTCGAGTTCTACAATTTCATAAGCAATATTATGTTCTTCATTCTCTTTTGCAAGAGCTTTTGCTTTTTCTAATATTTTTAAACTCTGCTTGTACAATCCTTTATGATACAGAATAGATGCAAAATCAAACTGTTCTCGTATTTGTGATCTTATATTCTGATGTAAAGGGCTTAACCTAAGGCTTATTAATATTTGTTTATATAAATGAGCTTTAAGATTGGAGATTTGCAATTTTGTCACAATTCCTTTTTTTACAATAAGCTCTTCATTTAAAGTATCACTCTTGTCCAAATGGTTAAAAAGAGCAAGGAACTTTGAGTCAGTATTTACACCCAATCTACCTACATACACTTTAAATTGTCGCTTTTCGGATTTAGAAAGTGACTTAACTAAAACAAACAAAGGATCTTTTTGATCATTAGTCATTGTAAGAAAATATATTGTAATTAGTTGATTAAAAGAAAGTTAAGTTTTCATTAAAACATTTTAGCATTGTAAAATGTATATCCCAATACTTCCTTTTTGAATTCCCAAAATATAAATTCGTAAGAGATTTAAGAAACATCTTGTAAGAATATTTAAAAAAAAGATAATCTTTTATCTAAAAGCACTGAACTTATAATTATTTATAGAATTCTCATGAGCGATAATAAAGTCCAAATATTTGACACAACATTAAGAGATGGAGAACAGGTCCCTGGTTGTAAACTAAATACTCAACAAAAATTAGTTATCGCAAAACAGCTCGATTACTTGGGTGTTGATGTCATAGAAGCTGGTTTCCCTGTATCAAGTCCTGGAGATTTTGCTTCGGTTAATGAGATAGCCAAAATCGTTAAAAACGCAACGGTTTGCGGACTAACAAGAGCTGTAGAAAATGATATTAAAGTAGCTGCAGAAGCACTTAAGTTTGCAAAAAAACCAAGAATTCACACTGGTATCGGTACTTCTGATTCTCATATTAAGTACAAATTTAATTCTACTCAAGACCAAGTTATTGAACGCGGTATTGCCGCTGTAAAATATGCCAAATCTTTTGTAGAAGATGTTGAATTTTATGCCGAGGACGCAGGTCGCACAGATAATGAGTTTCTGGCACGAGTCTGTGAAGCCATGATTAAAGCTGGAGCGACTGTACTTAATATTCCAGATACTACCGGGTATTGTCTTCCAGAAGAATATGGAGCAAAAATTAAATATTTGAAAGAAAATGTTACAGGAATAGATAATGTGATTATTTCTTGTCATTGTCATAATGACTTAGGATTAGCAACGGCCAATTCGATTTCTGGAGCAATTAATGGAGCACGACAAATAGAATGCACTATTAACGGAATTGGAGAACGTGCAGGTAATACTTCTCTTGAAGAAGTTGTAATGATTATGAAGCAACATCCATATCTAAATTTGAATACCGATATTAACTCTAGGCTATTATATGAAACTAGTCAAATGGTATCTGATCATATGGGTATGATGGTTCAACCCAATAAAGCTATTGTAGGTGCAAATGCTTTTGCTCATAGTTCTGGAATACATCAGGATGGTGTTATTAAAAATCGTGAGACTTATGAAATTATTGATCCTGCTGAAGTTGGGGTTACCGAATCAGCTATAGTCCTTACTGCAAGAAGCGGAAGAGCCGCTTTGGCATATAGAGCAAAGAAAGTTGGGTATGAATTAACCAAACTTCAATTAGATGATGTCTACAAAGAGTTTTTGAATTTTGCAGATCATAAGAAAGAAGTAATTGATGAAGATATTCATCAAATTATGAAAAATACAAATGTAATTGCTGCTGTAGTAGCATAAGAAAAAATACATTAATAAACCTACGAGTCGATACTGATCTTATATCAGTATGTAAAATCGTAGGTATTTTTTTAGAGATATATGAAGAAAACCTTGTTTGATAAAGTTTGGGATGCACACGTCGTCAAAGAGATTAAAGACGGGCCGCAGATTTTATATATTGACAAACACTTAATCCATGAAGTTACCAGTCCTCAAGCATTTGGAGAACTAGAACAACGTGGAATTCCTGTTTTTAGGCCTGATCAAATCGTAGCTACCGCTGATCACAATACTCCGACTGTTGATCAACACTTACCGGTAAAAGACGACCTTTCCAGAAATCAATTAGAAGAGCTTACAAAAAATTGTAAAAAGAACAACATTACGCTATACGGACTTGGTCATAAGTACAATGGTATTGTGCATGTTATGGCACCAGAATTAGGTATTACCCAACCAGGAATGACCATGGTCTGTGGGGATAGTCATACCTCTACTCATGGGGCTTTTGGAACTATTGCTTTTGGAATCGGAACAAGTCAGGTTGCACAAGTTTTTGCTAGTCAATGTTTATTACTTCAAAAGCCAAAAAGTCTACGTGTAAATGTAAATGGAAAGCTAAAATCGGGAGTTTTGCCAAAAGATGTCATCCTGTATGTAATCGCAAAACTTGGAACTAACGCAGGTACAGGATACTTTTGCGAATATGCCGGAAATGTATTTGAAGATATGTCTATGGAAGGTCGTATGACCGTTTGCAATATGAGTATAGAAATGGGAGCCCGTGGAGGGATGATAGCTCCTGATGAAACGACTTTTGAATACATTAAAGGAAAAGAATTTGCTCCTCAAGGGAAAGAATTTGATAAAAAAGTAGCGTATTGGCAAACATTACCTACTGATGAAGGTGCTATTTTTGACAAAGAGTATCATTTTGATGCTGAAGATATAGAACCAATGATTACATACGGTACCAATCCAGGAATGGGTATTAAAATATCTGAAAATATTCCTTCAGAAAATAATGCTTCATTCGAAAAATCATTGGCCTACATGAACTTTGAAAAAGGTCAATCTTTAGTAAACCAAAAGATAAATTATGTTTTTATAGGAAGTTGTACTAATAGTAGAATCGAAGACTTTAGAGTGGCAGCTAATTATATTAAAGGAAAGAAAAAAGCAAATAATGTTACCGCTTGGTTTGTCCCTGGATCTCAGCAAGTAGCTCAACAAATTGTTAAAGAAGGATTGAATACTATTTTTGAAGAAGCTGGTTTTCAACTCCGTCAACCAGGATGTTCAGCTTGCCTTGCCATGAATGATGATAAAATCCCTGAAGGAGAATATTGTGTGTCTACATCAAACAGAAATTTTGAAGGGCGACAAGGACAAGGTTCAAGAACTATTTTGGCAAGTCCTTTAGTGGCTGCAGCAACTGCAATAGAAGGAAGAATAATTGATATAAGCAAACAACTAAATTAATTATGGATAAGTTTACAACACTAACATCCTCTGCTATACCATTATCGATAGAAAATGTGGATACTGATCAAATTATTCCTGCTCGTTTTTTAAAAGCAACAAGTCGGGATGGATTTGGAGAAAACTTATTTAGAGATTGGCGTTTTAAGAAAGACGGAAGTGTAAATGAAGACTTTGCATTAAACAATGCTGTTTACAATGGAAGTATACTCGTAGCGGGTGATAATTTTGGATGTGGGTCTAGTAGGGAACATGCAGCATGGGCTATTAATGATTATGGGTTCAAAGTGGTTGTTTCTAGTTTTTTTGCAGATATCTTTAAAGGGAATGCTTTAAATAATGGTGTTCTCCCCATACAAGTTGATAAAGAATACTTAAAAGAACTTTTTGATCAAATTAAATCAAACCCTGATTCGCAGATCGAAGTAGATTTGGAAAATCAAAAAATAACTATTCTAGCTACAGACTCTTCTACTAATTTCGAAATTAATCCTTATAAAAAAACCTGTTTAATTAATGGGTATGATGACATTGATTTTTTAATTAGTAATAAAGCAGAGATCGAAGAATTTGAAAACTATAAAGCTTAAGAAAATAAAATATTGTCAAACTAAGATTTGATCAAAAAAAAGAATAAAAATTAGAAACAAAAGAATAGATGAAACTAGATATCGCAGTATTATCAGGAGACGGTATAGGGCCAGAAGTAACCGCACAGGCCATTAAAGCGCTAGAAGCTGTTGCACATAACTTTGACCATTCATTTATATTTAAAGAAGGTTTGGTTGGTGCAATCGCAATTGACAAAACGGGTACCCCTTTACCAGATAAAACTTTAGAGCTTTGTGTTAATACAGATGCTGTACTATTTGGTGCTATCGGAGCTCCAAAATATGACAATGATCCCAGCGCTCCTGTTCGTCCAGAACAAGGGTTATTAAAGTTACGTAAGGAGCTTGGACTTTATGCCAACATACGCCCAGTAAAAGCTTATGACACTCTAATTGATAAATCTCCTCTTAAACGTGAGATTATCGAAGGAACAGATATTTCTATCTATCGTGAATTAACAGGTGGGATTTATTTCGGAAAAAAAGAAATCAGTAAAGATGGTAATGTAGCGTCTGATCTATGTGAATATTCTAAGGAAGAAATTGAAAGAATTACTCATCTGGCATTTAAAGCCGCACAAAAAAGAAGAAAGAAACTTACATTAGTAGATAAAGCCAATGTTTTAGAATCGTCAAGGCTATGGAGAAAAGTAGTTACTCAAATTGCAACAGAATACAGTGATGTATCTCTGGATTTTTTATTTGTTGACAATGCTGCAATGCAAATGATACTAAATCCAAGCCAATTTGATGTAGTGCTTACAGAAAATATGTTTGGTGATATTATTTCTGATGAAGCTAGTGTTATTGGCGGATCTATTGGTCTATTAGCTTCAGCTTCCATTGGTGATACATGTTGTATGTTTGAACCTATTCATGGATCATTTCCACAAGCAACAGGAAAAGGAATTGCTAATCCTATTGCAGCTATTCTATCTGCTGCAATGCTATTAGAGCATTTTAATTTGATGGGAGAAGCTAATGCGATTAGAGATGCTGTAGAAAAAGCATTAGAATTGAATCTTACTACACCTGACCTAAATACTAGTAATCCTCTTACGACAGAAAAAGTAGGAGATTTTATTGCCGACTATATTCTTAATCCAGAAGATTCGAATATCAATTTTGAAAATATACATGTAGGTCAATCTACTATTATATAAATAAACGCTATGCATAATTTTGTAAAAGCACTCAAAGAGATTCTTAGAGTGCTTTTTTATTGAAACAAAAAGCTGAAAAATCAGTTATATATAGTGATTTCTTTATTTGATAAACTCTTTAATTGAAAAAGATATCATACCTTTTTTGTACTTTACCAAAAAAACAACTCTTATTTAACACTTTTAATGAAGTTAAAAATCTACATAATTCTTTTTTTTATACTTGCTAATTCAATAACAGCTCAAGAAATAACATGTTCTGCGAAGGATAAAGAAATTTTCACAACTCGAATACATGAACTAAAAAAAGAATATCTTACAAAAAGTAATTTTAGTGAAACTATAATTTTTGTTGGCAAAACATTTTTAGGCACTCCTTATGTAGCTAAGACTTTAGAAATTGGCATTGAAGAAACTCTAGTAATTAATTTACAAGGTTTAGACTGCACTACATATATCGAGAATGTATTGGTATTTAGTTTAATGCTCAAAAATGACAAAAGTGATTTTGATACATTTACGAGCTATCTGGAAAAAATACGTTACAAAAATGGTGTATTAAATGGCTACCCTTCGAGATTACATTATTTTTCAGAATGGATCACTAATAATGAAGAGAAAGGTATTATAAAAAATATCAGTGGAGATATTGGTGGTATCGAGATGGAAAAAGACATTAACTTTATGAGCACTCATCGTGACCTCTACCCTTTTCTTAAAGAAGATCAAAACTTTAAAGGCATACAACAATCTGAAAAACAAATCGGTCAATCTACATTATGCTTTCTTCCAAAAGATAAAATTAAGGAAAATGAACATTTAATTAAGTCTGGTGATATTATCGCATTAACTACAGCTATAACAGGACTTGATGTAACTCATACCGGAATTGCTATTCGAAAAAAAGATGGAAGAATACACCTATTACACGCCTCATCAAAAGGGCAAGTAGAGATTTCTAAACTTCCATTAGTTGATTATCTACAAGGAATACGTAAAAATACGGGGATAATAGTCAATCGAGTACAATAAAGCTTTATTAAAAAAATAAAGCAATATATCTTCAAACGTATAGTTTTTACTACACTTAGTATTATTATTTTTTATTAGTAAGTACTATTACTCATTATCGAATATTGATTTAAATAAGGCATATTTACATTTATGCATTCTATTAACAGTAACGAAATTTAACTTAGTGCTACTATATAATAGAATATAACTCATATAAGATAATTATAATGTTAGAAATAAATTTTAAAACGATCGCATCAAATTTTTATATCTACATTTCTTAAAAAAAGAAATACATCTTTTGTAAGCAAACAGAATAAAAAATACTCAATAAAAACCAAATAACTCAACCTCTTTTTGGAAACCATCAACTTCAATTTTTTTCAACTTCTCATTCTTTTTGGTTCGATCCAAGGAATCATTTTTAGTTATATTGTTGTTTTTATAAAAAAACATCAATCTAAAAGCACCATTTTTTTGGGGCTTACAGTACTATTTCTATCTATTAGTAATATTCAACATATGCTTATCGATGTTAATTACTTTGATGACACATCGATTATAAGAAGAGCGTATGTTCCTTGGCAATGGATGGTAGCACCGATGTTTTATCTTTTTGCGCATAGCTTTTTACAGAAAGAATCTTTAAGCAAATCGTTATTGACTTTTCTTATTGCCCCCTTTTTTTTGATAACTATATTACATTCATTTCAGCTTATTTATCAAATATATTTTGATAACGATTATATAATCTCTAATTATTACCAACAAGGTCTATTTCTATATACTAATTTACTTTCTTTTATTCATACACCTATTGTTATCTATATGATGTATAAAATGGTCATTTCGTATGAGAATAATCATGAAAAATCGATTGAAAAAATAAAAAAAGAAACAACTTGGTTAAAAAATCTTATACGATTAGGAATCGGAATTGTATCCCTTGGTATGATATCAGTGATTATAGGAGTCTTAGTAGACATGAAGGATTCATACTTTGGCTATCCATTCTTTATATCTTTATCTCTTTGGATTTATTGGATAGGATATGTGGGTATAAACAGATCTTCTTCTCACGAAAGATTAGAAAAATTAACTACTCCCCAATTATCAAAAAAGACAGGACATGCTACTTTTGTTAAAATCAATGATTATATCATAAAAGAAAAAAAATATTTATTAGCCGATATAAGTCTTAATAGTATTGCTGAAAAATTTCAAATTAGTAGCGGATATTTATCGCAACTGATCAATACACATACTCAGAATAGTTTTAATGATTATATTAATGAATTAAGAGTAGAAGCTTCTAAAAAAATGCTTATTGATTCACAATATGATAACTATACAATAGAATCTATTGGATTGGAATGTGGTTTTAAATCCAAATCTAATTTTTATACAACTTTTAAAAAATTCTCTAATTTGACACCTAATCAATTTAAAAAGTTAGAAGAATAATTATTTGCAATCATTTTAAAAAACCTTTTTTTGTTTCACTTTTAACGCATGTATTACAACATATCATTACTTCGGTTTAGACAATAGTTAAAATACCAAGTATCCAATTCAATATGTCCATACATTTTTGTAAAACTTACCTTAAATCGCTAATTTAGTGATGCTAAAGAAAAAGAAAATGCTACTTCCCAGAACAAATATTGAACAAAAACTTAATAAACTAAGAGCAAAAAAATTTGATGTTTCATCATGGAAAGATCAAGTCAATGAAATCTTCAGAAAAGAAGAAGAAAACCAGGGACGAATTCTTCAAAATCTAAATAACTCGGTAGATATTGGCAAAAACACCTTTGATTTTGATTCACTAGAAACGAATAAGATATATCATATCGATCAAATTAAAAAAATATGTATTGATTACCGTTTACGTTTTTTAGATTCAAAATATTTTAAAGGAAAACTGCCTCAATCTGCTTTACTGGCTATTAAAAATCTTGAAAGACAGCATCAGACAGAGTTAAAAGGGTTCAAAATAATCGCCCCATCAAAACTTTTTAAATTAGAAAATGCAGATGACCCATTACTTTTTGCTCCTATGGGTAATGATTATTTTTATTTGATTCATAAATGGGGAAATGATCTACATCCACTTCGCAAAAATATAATGTGGTTTTTTAAAAGTTTTGAGAATTTACTATTTCTTACTTTTATAATAAGTGTTTTGCTTACTTTTATGGTTCCTGATGGTCTATTTAGTAAACATAATGATACTACCCAATTGGTAATGATATTTTTCTTTATGTTTAAATCTGTTGCAGCTGTAGTTTTATTCTATGGATTTGCTCTTGGTAAAAACTTTAATACTTCCATCTGGAATAGTAAATATTTTAATGCATAATACATCCAAAATATGTTTCCAGAAAGTGAATACGAAAGAGTATATACAGGAAGTTTGATAAACGTTCAGTTTTTACAAACTTTACTACAGGATAGGGGGATTAATTCGATAACAAGAGATGATATGAAATCGGGTATGATAGCTGGTTTTGGAGGAGGAGTCCCTGATCATATTCAACTTTTTGTAAAGAAGAACGATATGGAGGATGCTATTCCTATCATTGAAAAAAGCTTATCCTAGATTATATGGAAAACAAAAATCAATCTCCGCGTAAAGCCTGGGATTTAATGATTGGCATTGCACTTGTTGTATTTGGTGGTTTACGATTATACAATAGGTTGCAATCTGAAGCCGAGTGGAGCTTTAAATCTATAATCACCATACTATTTATTGGGTATGGAGGATATATGATTTATCGGCATTTTCAAACTCCTCCAAAAAATTAATCTAACGGCCATTATTGTTTGTTTCAATAATCAATATCCCCAATACCCATCTCATTGATTCTAAATGAATACCTTTAGAAGCTTAGGCTATGCACACTTAGGTCATTGAGTTTATTATAAAAGGGATTTCTTTTTTTGATTCTATATACTATCATAATTTTAATTTTCTGTAAAAAGTAAAACAGGGAATGTCTGGTGATATTAGAACTGAAGAAAACCATAATCTATTTGTATTTATTTTTAAACTCAATCTTTGTTGTAAGAAATTAAAAACGATATCCGATTTTGAGATTAAAAACAGATGTATAACCTATTTCTTTTCCATTTTCATTGCGAAATGCAAGTCCTATACCAAGTCCAGCTTCATAATTAAAATGTTTTCCAATATTTCTTCTGATTCCCCAAGTGGGAGTAAGTAATAGATAGTCTTGATTATCGTTTTCAGCTTCTGAAATATCAAAGAAACGATAACTGGCTCGAAACGAGATATAATTTCCACTATTACCATCTATTCTTCTACCCTTATCAACACGCTTGTTTAGATTGTAATACCATCGAGGTTCTAATGCTATCATAGGTTCAATATGATCAAAACTAACACCTCCTAAGCCTATTTCACTTCGTAAAGCAACTTGATTGGATAATCTTAATTCATTGTGAACCCACGCGCCTAGAACTCCGATTTGAATTCCAAAAACAGATTTTTCTACTGATGCTTCTTGTTGTATATTTTGTGAAAATCCAAAATAAAAACTACTTACCAACAATGAAACAAAAATTACTTTTTTCATACTAAATATTAATTTGAAATTTGTTACTAATTAAGATTAAGTTGAGTCTTGTGAGTTATTTATGTTTTTTGATCTACTGAAGTAAAAGTATACTGTTCAAAAAAATAAAAAAGTAATTTTGGCATTGAAGAAGTCCTGAAATAACCGAATTACACAAATCAGGACTTTTTTTGAAGCTTTCTATAGGCTCCCGGAGACATTCCTAAACTGGTATTAAACGCGTTATAGAAAGTACTCTTAGATTTAAAACCAGCTTCCATACCAACGGCTTGGATAGAATATTTATTAAATACCGGATCAAGCAATAAGTTTTTAGCCGCTTCAATTCTGTATTCATTTACAAACTGAATAACACTTTTATTGGTTTCCTGATTTAGAATCTGTGATAAATATCCTTCACTAGTTCCTAATCGAGTTGCTAAATCTAATCGACTTAAAAGAGGATTTTTATATAACTCTTCCTCATCCATTACTATATATAGTTGGTTAATAATCTTAGAAACAGTAGTCTCGCTTATCTTCTTTTTTGCCTGATTACTATGTGTTTTTTTTGAGACCAAATATTGGTGTATTTCGTCTTTTTGAACTACTATTTGTAATCTAAACACTCCATAATACAATATCCACCACGATAAAAAAGAAATTAATATCCATAGAAAATCTGTAGTATATTCTGAGTCGAATACATAAGATTCTATATGAGACAAAATCCAACTTATAACAATGCAGATAATAAAAAGGTTTAATCTCAGCAACCAACGTTTTTTCTCTTCAGAAATAGTATTAGATCTTTTTATTAAATTCCTCGCCCAAAAAATTAAAAACGTATTGTAAACAAACGATCCAAAATACTTAATATAATATACCCAACCATCAAAATCTGGATTATAAAAGTTAAAAATCGCATGGAAAAACGTAACTAAAATTTCAATAATTACCGAGATAAAGAAAAAAGCATAAAGCCATTTATACCACTTTTTTTTTAGGTAGTTATGCTGAATTTGAATTAGAAAATAGGTGAATAGAATTACTCCAAACAGCAAATCTAGCATAACATTGTTTAAAAATTGGGAAAGGTAATTTTCTAAATCACACCAATCTAATAAGGTCAAAGTTGTGAGTAAGAATAGCGATAGAGAGAGATATTTATTCGCACGATTCTTATAAAAAGATGAAGTTATTAATGCAATACTTATAAAATACCCTATACTTCCACTGACAATAATTGCAAAATCTAATAGTGTTATATTCAATCTTTGAAGAAATTAATGATATTAAAATTCAATAAGAAGTATAAATTACTTGAGTACGAATGTTCCATACTCCTATAAATACATCACACTAATAACTATAAATATTCTGAGATATTACAAGAGTGGTTTTGTTTTAGACTAAATATAAGCTGATTTGCTAATTTTTTGACATAGATTAAAGGAGAAAATAATTCTGGAATTTCCTTTTACATTTTATGTCGTAATACTATACCCTCACTAATGCTTCTTCTCAGGGATCATACTCATTGCACGTTCTGTAATTGCAGTAATGGATAAAGAAGGGTTCACTCCTGGGTTAGCAGATATCATAGATCCATCACAGATGTACATATTTTCATATCCAAAAACTTTGTTATTCTTATCAATAACACCTTCGGATGCATTTGATCCCATCACGGCTCCTCCCAAAATATGAGCTGTAGAGGGAATTCCCGCTAAGGGCTCTAAACCAAAAACAGTTTCTTTTCCATGTATTAAAGATGCATATTGTTTTGCTAAACCCAATGATTGAGGAATAAATGCAGATGGTTTCTTCCCTTCCGAAATTCTAGTATTCATTATCCCAAATATATTACGACGAAACTTCAACGTACTATCTAATGTTTGCATAAAAAGTAAAATAGCTGTGCTTTTCCCCCAATCCCTAGTTGTATACAGTTTTATATAGGTCAAAGGGTGTTTGACAAAGCTTGTAATCATCTTTACAACTCGAACAATAGTATTTTTACCATGAGTTAATGGTAGATGAGATAGCCTCCAAAAACCAGATCCTTTGGTATATCTTACAATTTCCAAATGGCTATTTTGATCTGTTTTAAGAATAGATCCAATGGCCACACCTTTAGACATATCCTTTTTCTTATCAAGGTTAGTGACACTAATCAAGCTCTCATTATTCGTTCTGATGTCATACCCTAGTCGATCTGAAATTTTAGGTAATGATTTTTCCTTTAACTTCAATAACAATTTAATCGTACCTAGAACTCCTCCTGAAAAAATGACTCCTTTGGCTTTTATTGTTTTTTTAGTCTTAAAAAATCGAGTTGATGACTTATATTTTATTTCATACCCTTCTTTTGACTGAACAACATCAAAGACTTCATTTTCTGCCAAAATTTGAGCTCCCTTTTGTTGGGCCAGATATAAATAATTCTTATCCAGCGTATTTTTAGCCCCTACTCTACACCCTGTCATACATCCACCACAATAGTTACATCCGGTGCGGTCAGGTCCTTTTCCACCAAAATAAGGGTCTGATACAGTAACATTAGGCTCCCCAAAAAAAACAGCAACCTTGGTAGATTCGAATTTATCTTTTATATGCATCGCAGATGCCAATTCTTCCAGAGCTTTATCTCCATCAAAAAGTTTTGGGTTTTTTTGTGCTCCCAACATTTTAGATGCTATCTGATAAAATGGCGCTAACTCAGATTGCCAATCTGTAAGATTTTTCCAACTGCCTGATATGAAAAAATCTTTTTTTGGTATTGGTAATGTATTTGCATATACTAAGGACCCTCCTCCCACGCCAGTTCCCGAAATAACAACCACATGCTTGAAAAATGACATTTTCATGATTCCAAACCATTTTAGAAAAGGCAACCAAAGCCATTTTCTTAAGTTCCAATTTGTTTTTGGAAAGTCTTTAGCTTCATACCATTTTCCTTTTTCAATTACCAAAACTTTATATCCTTTTTCTGATAGTCGTAAAGCACTAACAGAGCCACCAAAACCACTTCCGACCACCACATAATCATATTCTTCTTCTATTCTCATCATTTCAATATTATATTCTTTTTGGTATGGCAAAATGTTATTACCTCTTTTACATAAATAATTTTTTCTATTTTTTTCAAAACAGTCCAATAGTTCATATGGTAAATGATTAATTTTGAACAATACAAATCAAGAATCATACTATTTACTCAAATATAGTTCGGTTTTAGCAAATTGTCAACATATGGGACGAAAATCTATACTTAGAAATCGTAAAGAGAAAAGTAAGAAGGTAGAACAATGGACATTGGCTATTTTACCCAAGTTAAAAACCACAAACTTGGGAAATCTTACTATGGACGACCTTGCTTTGTTAATGAAAAAAAGTAAATCTACTATATATCAATATTTTACAACTAAGGAAGAGATTTTTGAATATATTACCCAAACTAGAATTGATAACTTAAATACGTATAAGGATGAGATCGCAATGGAAGTTTTACAATTGAATTATAATTATGAAACACTTGCTCGTATACTTACCGAAGGCGCTAAAGATATTTCTTCTTTTTATTTGAGACAATTAGAGTTACATTATCCCACGGCATGGAAAATCATTGAAGATTTTTTATTCGGATTATTGGAAGATTTAAAACAATTTTATATTTCTGGAATCGAAGGTGGTCTATTTAAACCTATATCACCAGAACTACTTATTAAGCTTGATGAATATTTTATCATGCAGCTAATTATGGATGATACTTTCTTTAATAAAACTCAAAAAACGCTAGAATCTATTATTAAGGATTATATGTTCTTAAAATTTGAAGGTCTAATGAAATGATTTTTTATGGTTATTTTATCCTAAATAAAAATAAAAAACCTACAAACTCTTAGTTTGTAGGTTTTTACATCTATATTACTAATAATGATCTAGTTAGTTAATGATAATTCTAGATGTTTTTGTTCTAAAACCACCTGATCCAGAAATTTTAACCAAATACATCCCTGAATTAAGGTTCTCAAGAGATAATGATTGTTCCGAGTTATTTAGTGTTCCTAACGCTTTTGAATATACAAGTCTTCCACTTAATCCATATACCTCTATAACACTATTAAGAACTGTACCTCCAGAGGATATTCTCACCTGCCCGTTAGAAATTGTTGGATAAAGAATCGGATCTTGTGTATTTCTAAGAACTTCCTCCTCTACTATTTCTTCTTCCGGAGCCACTTCTTTTTCAGCATTGATAGATCGTATAGCCCAACCAAAAGAGGTTACTCCAGGGTCCGAAATTAATCTAAAACGTATAGCAATCACATCTCCTGCATTGAAAAAATCTAATAGATTAATAGATTGTTCTTTAAATAAATCATCATTTATAGAAGGTGTAGGACCTGAATTAACAACATCGGTCCATTCGGGAAATTTCTCACCATCATAAGCATCTAAAGTTACCCAATTATTAAGATCACTAGAAGCTTCTATTGTCACATAGTCATAGAATCTACCTGGTGTAGGATCAAATTCTGTAATCGCAACATCTTCATAAGTAAAATCTCCATTATCTGCAGTAAGTGTGATTGGATGTTTCAAAACAGTACGATATTCTTTATTAATCAAATAAGGATGTCCAGAGTTATTAAGCACCGCCTGACTTACTGTTTCATCAACCGTGTTGATAACAAATTCATCACCAAAAGTATATACATCTGATGCTTCAAAAGTCTTGATAGAAACCAATTCTTGTGGCTCTGTAAAATCAATAACATCAAATGAAACAGAAGACAAAACTGATGCTGTACCAGAAGCATCTATTGCTTGTAATCCTAAGCTATGGTTTCCTTCTTCCAAACTTTCTATAGTATAAGTAAATGTAGTTCCTTGAGCAACATTATCTGTTATTTCTGCCGTTTCTTCTCCATCTACATACACTACAATTTTTTCAGCATCCTCGTTCTCTTGAACATAAGAAACCACTACATTTTGATTTTCTACTGACTCTTGAACCGCACTTACAATTGTTGGTGGCGCAAAATATGCTGGAGGTTCATATCCTTCTAATTCAACCAATGCGGCGGTCCAAACCCCTCTACCATGAGTAGCCATTACTACTTCATTGTTTACGATTTTCATTTGCCAAACAGAAAATGCAGGTAATCCAGCTAACAATGACCAATTTTGACCACCATCAAGCGTTTGAAAAACCCCTATATCGGTTCCAACCCATAATCTATTTTCATCAAAAGGCATTTCTACCAAACTATGAATTGCGACATCGGGAAATCCTCTATCTTCTGCTATAGAAAAACCAGAAATATCTTCCCAGGTCTGACCTAAATCTTCAGTTTTTAAAATTTTAGCAGCTCCTTGTCCAGAAAACAAAACATAGGCTCTATTCTCATCCGTTGATGAAGTTTCAACTCCTGAGATAAAATAATTGTGATTTATACCATCTCTAGGATCAGAGAATAAAGCAGTAGGTTCATAAGAAACACCATTATCTTTAGATACATGAATCACATAGCTACCAGATTCTGTCATTGCATTTCCTGCCCATACAACATCCGGGTTTGCAGTTGATACAGAAACATCCAATGCACTAGAGGCTCCTACTGAAAAATTATTCGGAATAGCAGTAAGCTCCCAAGATTCTGCAAAATTAGTTGATCTCCATACACCACTAATCCCAGGACTGAAAAGTACATTAGGATTATTGTTAGCATTTGTTATTTTAGAATAAAAAGGAGAAGTTCCTCGACCAGATTCTCCATGCCTCCCATTAAACCCTTGACCATTTACATAACGTACAAATCCATTATATTGTGAACCTCCGATAAATTTATTTGAATCTTCATAATTCCATAATACCTC
The DNA here is from genome assembly GCF_947494415.1 of Aquimarina algiphila. Classification (NCBI taxonomy): domain Bacteria; kingdom Pseudomonadati; phylum Bacteroidota; class Flavobacteriia; order Flavobacteriales; family Flavobacteriaceae; genus Aquimarina; species Aquimarina algiphila. Next base: position 17,772 of record NZ_CANLVC010000016.1, read on the forward strand.
AAATCCATCACCACCGATAATAAATGTATACGCTGTATCATCATTTGCACTATCGCCTGTTAGTGATATCCATGTACCATTATCTTGTGCACCTGCAATATAGTCTTCAACTCCATTACGCTTATCAGCCCCATAAAACTGAGTACAGTTTAATCCTGTAGCCGCAGTAGACCAATCATTAAGGGTTGTTCCTGGGTCTAATAAATAATCTGTATGATATATTCCTCCATCATTAGCAAGAATTAATTTAAATTTCTTTTCTACGCCTTTGGTTATCCAAGTAATATTATGCTGATCTACATGAACGTAATCATTAAGTTCATTATTATATCCCGCAGCGATAGGTTGAAAAGTATAGTTTAAAGGACCGTCTGGAACTGGTTTGTTTTTTGCCGTTGTTCCATTTTTAATAGTTGCTTTGTTAATTTCAACTCTATGCATTACAACTCCACCTGCATAAAAAACATTTTCATTAAAAGGATGAGCTCTAATAATATTGTCATACCATCCTTGTCCTGTAATCAAATTTCCTTCTGCTGGAGTCCCTTCAAAACCAATTAATTTAAAGTTTACACCTGCATCACTTGTTACATAAAAATCTGTGTTTACAGCGGTAGTAGCATTACCTCCTGGTGTATATACCGAAACAAATACTTTATTTGTATTTACTGGAGACACATCTAGTTCGAATCTTGCATGGTTCTCATTAAAATCATCCTTGTTTAAAACCAAATCCCAAGTTAATCCACCATCTGTACTTTTTATAACACCAATACCGTTTACACCTCCATATAGTGTATTAAAACTTGAAGGATCGTAATCAAGGTCCTGAACATTCCCTTCTGTATAAGTATTTTGCCATGTTGTCCCACCATCTGAAGTAACAAAAATACCATTATCACTAGCTACTACAAGGTTATTCTCATCGGCAGGATTTATTACTAATCTACCAATTCCTCCAAATTCTTTTGTGTTTTGCAAAAACTCCCAGCTATCTCCGGCATTAGTACTCTTAAGAACTCCTATACCACCAATAGCATCTAAATTACCAAATGGTTCTCCAGTTCCTACATAAATCGTGTTTGGATTATTATCACTTATAACTACAGTAGAAGTAGATAAACTAGGCACCTTATAATCGGTTAAGTTTCGCCATGTAACTCCAGCATCCTCTGTTAACCAAAGTCCACCACCAACAGTACCAACATACCATTTATCCTCATTATCCGGCGCTACTTGTATACCACGTATTCTACCAGGTACATTTACAGGTCCACGTTCTTTAAAATTAATTATACTTGAGCTTTTTGCAGCAAATCTATTTTTATTTTTCATAGCTTTTTGATGCTCCGTCATCATAAAACCATCTTCATAAGTCGATTTTTCTGCTCCGATTGGCTTCAATAAATCAGAAATATGCTTAGCAATTTCCTCAATACCTTTCTTTTTACTGTAATCTTTTTTTGTTTTGTGCTTTTTACTAGTTTCGAGAGTTTTTATCTCTGTAATCTTTTGTTCTTTATTCGTATTGCAAGCAGAAAATACCGCTAACAAAAAAACAAAAATGAGTAGTTTCTTTAAGTTGAATTTGTGTTTCATGAGTTAGTTATTTAATTTAATGATTGTTATTTTTGTCTGAGTGTTTGATAGAAGTGCATCTTCAGGATTGTCAGATGCCGGCTTTTGTTCCATACCTATATATGGAATAAGCTTCAAAGAAGTATTATCGTTCCATTCTACATTGGTTCCTCTAAAATATCCTTCTTTTACTATATTTTTAGTTCCCGTATTGTATACAATGTACTCAAAATGAAATGCAGGATCACCCGGCTTTATAATTTTTTTAATTTGGAGCTCCATAGATTTGTCTCCATTCAATTTTGAAACTATAGTGTCGTTTCCCATTTTTGTAATAGGGTGAGGTGATTGTTTATCTTGCTGTATAAGAGCCTTATTTTCAAAAGTTTTGCATTGTGCAAAAGAAAATATCGTCAAACCAAGAAAAAAGAGAATTGTAGTTTTTCTCAATAGCATTATTGTATTTTATAAATTACTTCTAAAATTGTATTAGCCATTAGTTAAATTAGTAACTTCTCTCTATTTTTTTGGGGAAGAAATGTTGAGAGAATATATAAATGTTGACACGGCAACAAAATATAATCTAATACATGTTGCTAAAGTAGTTTTTATTTTTTTAAAAATCAACTACTTAATTCTTTATTCTAAAAAAATAAAGAATTAAGTAGTTGATAAAAATAGAGTAAATTATTAGTGCTTTTTAAACCTTACAAAAGAAATAAAAATGGGATAATATAAGATCAATTATTTAGCACTTATATTTTTGATGAGGCAAACAATATCCTATCTAGAACGAAATAGCATCAAGTTAAACATTCACTGCATACATCTTTTCCCGAAGGTCTTTAATTTTTGGATCACTCATATATTCATCAAAAGTAGCATAACGATCAATAACACCATTCGGAGTTAATTCAATCACACGATTACCTACAGTTTGTGCAAATTCATGATCATGCGTAGTAAAAAGGATTGTACCTTTAAATTTTGTTAGAGAATTATTAAAAGCTGTAATAGATTCCAGATCAAGATGGTTTGTTGGTTCATCCAACATCAATACATTGGCCCTTGTCATCATCATTTTAGACAACATGCAACGAACTTTTTCTCCTCCCGATAAAACATTTGATTTTTTAAGTGCTTCTTCTCCGCTAAAAATCATTTTCCCCAGAAAACCTCTAATAAAAACTTCTTCTCTTTCTTCTTCTGTAGTTGCCCACTGACGTAACCAATCTACCAGAGTCAAATCGTTCTGAAAATACTCACTATTATCTGCTGGCAAATAAGATTGAGTCGTAGTAATTCCCCACGCAAATTTACCCGTATCTGCTTTCTGTTTATCATTTAATATCTGATAAAATGCAGAAGTCGCTCTAGAATCTTTTGAAAAAACAACGACTTTATCACCTTTATTAAGATTAACATCAATACCACTAAACAATGTTTCTCCATCCACAGAAGCGGATAACCCTTCTACATTTAAAATTTGATCTCCAGCTTCTCTATCTCTTTCAAAAATTATTGCAGGATAACGTCGACTGGATGGTCTGATATCCTCAATATTAAGTTTTTCGATCATTTTTTTACGAGAGGTAGCTTGTTTTGACTTCGCTACATTGGCACTAAATCGTGCAATAAACTCCTGTAATTCTTTTTTCTTTTCTTCTGCTTTTTTGTTTTGTTGTGCTCTTTGTCTTGCTGCTAATTGAGACGATTCATACCAAAATGTATAGTTACCACTATAATGATTAATCTTACTAAAATCGATGTCAGAAATATGGGTGCATACGGCATCAAGAAAGTGACGGTCGTGAGACACCACAATTACAGTATTGTCATAATTTGCAAGAAAACTTTCTAACCATGATATTGTTTCGTAATCAAGATCATTTGTAGGCTCATCCATAATTAATACATCTGGATTACCAAACAAACATTGAGAAAGCAGTACTCTAACCCTTTGTTTTGTATCAAGATCTGACATTTGCGTGTAATGTAAATCTTCTTTGATACCTAAATTAGAAAGCATTGCTGCTGCGTCACTATCGGCATTCCAACCATTCATTTCTTCAAACTGTACTTGAAGCTCTCCTATTTTCTCTGCATTTTCATCAGTATAATCAGCATACAAAGCATCGATCTCTTTCTTTATCTTATACAGTTGCTTATTTCCCATAATTACAGTTTCTAATACTGTATATTCATCATATGCATAATGATTCTGTTCCAAAACAGACATCCTCTTTCCTGGTTCCAAATGTACATGACCAGATGTAGGTTCCATAACTCCAGAAAGAATTTTGAGAAATGTTGATTTACCAGCACCATTAGCACCAATAATACCATAGCAATTCCCCTGGGTAAAAGCTGTATTTACTTCATCAAAGAGTACTCGTTTACCAAATTGAACCGAAAGATTAGAAACTGATAGCATAATTATGAAAAATTGAAAAAATTATAATTCGCCGCAAAAGTAGAAAAATGGATTCAGAACCTGAAACAATCTATCATTAATTTATTATACTTTCCTTCTGTTTATAAAGAATTCGAAGCATAATCATTGAACAAAAAAAATGAAGTAAAAAACAATAGATTCCCTTAATTCCTTAACAGATATAGAATTAACGTATAATTAACAACGGTAAAAGGAGTTTCCTTTTATTTTTGAGCGAATAGTCAGTTAATTTTATAGTACCCAAAATGCAATTTTCCGTATTAAAATATTTTGCTCAAGCTTCTTTCCTTTCCTGTTTACTATGGAGTTGTGACACTCCAGAAAACAGTAAACGAGAATACACTTATTTTGGCGGAGAAATTGTGAACCCAAACACCAATTATGTTATATTATCAAAAGGGTACGATTATAGAGATACTATTTTATTAGATAAAAATAATAGGTTTTTACATAAAATTGAAAATTTAGAAAACGGATTATATTCATTCAGACATAATCCTGAGAACCAAGTTGTTCTTCTTGAAAAAGGAGATAGTATTCTTATACGATTAAATACATTAGAATTTGATGAATCTCTTGTTTTCACAGGAGATGGTGCGGGAAAAAACAATTTCTTGATCGAAATGTTTATTCAAAATGAAATGGAACGTCAAAAATTAAAAAGAACTGGTTTACAATTTTCTCCCTCTTATTTTAAAAAGGATCAGGATTCTCTTTTAAGATACAAACTAAAGAGGTTTGAAAAACTTACGAATAAATATGAATTAAGCGATTTAGCCAAAAAACTTACTCAAGCTAGTTTTATATTAGATTATTACACCAGACATGAACTCTATTATCATGGCCGTTACGGTATTGGAGGTCTGGATGCTACAAGGGATCTTCCAGAATCCTTTTTTGACTATAGAGTCAGCATAAATCTTAATGATGATGAATTAAAAAGATTGTATGCATATAACAGATATCTAAATTATTATTTTACAAATTCTTCCCTGGCAAATTATTCTAATGAACTATCACAATACAGAGGTGAAGTAGGAAGTATCATACACAAACTAAATTTAATTGATAGCTTGGTAGATCATCCCTATATAAAAAATAGTTTACTAAGACGGGCGACTACTAATTTTTTATTAGAAAGTCAAAACAATCCTGATTCTGATAAAATATTAAAACACTATTTATCAGTAAGCTCTAATAAAAGATCTCAACGGGAATTAAGAAAACTTACTCGTTCAATTTCAAAATTAAGACCAAATCATATTATTCCTGATCAAGAATTAATTACTTCAAAAGGAGAAGTCGTAAAACTATCTTCTCTTTTTAATAAACCAATTACTGCACTGTATTTTTGGTCTATGGAAAGTAAAGATCATTATGTAAGAGCTCATAAAAAAGCAGAATACTTAAAAACTTTATATCCCGGTATCGATTTTATTGCAGTAAATACTGACGATGAACAAACAAAAAACTGGTTAAAAACAATCAAAAGGCATCACTACAACCTGAATTACGAATATGAGTTTAAGTATCCTAAATGCTCATCAGAAGAACTTGTAATACATTATAGAAACAAAGTAATCCTTGTTGATAATGAAGGTAAAATCATAAATGCTAAGGCTAATTTATTTGCTTCTATTTTTGAAAAACAATTAATGCAATATACTCAATTGGCAAGTTTAGAAAACTAAAAAGCCACCCATTTGAAGAGTAGCTTTCTTTCTAAATACTTTTTAAAAGATGTATTCTTTTTCTTTAATTTCCTTTTTTATAATCTTCAAGAAATTTAGCAAGTCCAATATCTGTTAATGGATGTTTTAATAAACCTTCTATTGAAGATAGAGGACCAGTCATCACATCAGCTCCTATTTTAGCACAATCGATTACATGCATTGTATGTCTAACAGATGCAGCTAATATCTGAGTATCAAAACCATAATTATCATAAATCAATCTAATTTCTGCAATAAGATTAAGACCATCTGTAGAAATATCATCTAATCTTCCTATAAATGGGGAAACATAAGTAGCTCCCGCTTTAGCGGCCAGCAAAGCCTGACCCGCAGAAAAAACTAGAGTACAGTTAGTTTTTATACCTTTATCACTAAAATATTTAATTGCTTTTACTCCTTCTTTAATCATTGGTACTTTTACAATAATTTGATCGTGAAGTTTTGCTAATTCTTCTCCTTCTTTTATCATACCTTCAAAATCAGTAGAGATCACTTCTGCACTAACATCTCCAGTTACAATATCACATATTTTCTTATAGTGATTAATTATATTTTCTTTACCAGTGATACCTTCTTTAGCCATCAAAGACGGATTTGTAGTTACTCCATCCAAAACTCCTAAATCCTGCGCTTCTTTAATTTGATCAAGATTAGCTGTATCAATAAAAAATTTCATAGTACTATGTTTAAAATTGTTGTGTTTTTATTATAGACCGCGAATATAAAAATAATCATTGTTGCGGTAAACAATCTTTTCGTTTATTTAGAGATTTCTTTTCTATCTCAACTTATTTTTCATCAGGTATATATAGCCAATTTTATACCTACAGTGTAAAAATTATAACTTATAATGATTCATCAACATTTTCTCATACATCTTATCCGGCAAAATTCGTTTTAGCACAATTGAGAATTTTTGCATAAATACTCCCACTTTATAATGCACCTTAGGTTTTTTGCTTTTAATAATTTTAAAAACAGCTTCTGCCATTTCTAAAGGATTGCTACCAGAATCGACATGTCCATCCATTAACTTTAAAGTATCCCCATATGGTTTCTCATACGGAGAACCATCTATAACCGGAGCATGGTATCGACCCGCAGCAATATTTGTAGCAAAATCTCCCGGAGCTACATTGGTCATTTCGATATTAAAACTCTTTAATTCCATTCGCCATGCTTCAGTAGTCATTTCCAAAGCAGCCTTGGAAGCACTATAAATTCCACGATATGGCAATCCCATATATCCTGCTATAGAAGTTATGTTAATTACCAAACCACTACCTTGTTTTCGCATTAGAGGTAATACAGCCTTCGTTACGTTAATTGGTCCAAAATAATTTGTCGTAAAGTTTCTAATTATTTCTTCTTCTGGAATCTCTTCTATAGGACCAGTAATCCCCGCACCTGCATTATTTATCAACACATCCAAACGTCCATGTTTTTCTTCAATTATCTTAACCGCAGATGTAATACTATCAGTATCAGCCACATCTAACTGAAGGAGGCTAAACATATTAAAATCAGGAAACCTTGAAGGATTACGACTTGTACCATATACTATATATCCTTTTTCTGTAAGGTATGCACCTATTGATTTCCCTATTCCTGAGGAGCCGCCGGTGATTAAAACAACAGTGGTATTTTGATTTGTGTTCATATACGCAAATATACAATTCTGATTTACGAATTTCGACTAAAGAATTGATGAATTATAAATAAGAAAAGAGTGAGAATTTGTCAAATTTATTGTACAAAAAAAGGCAAGCTACCTACATCACACTGCTACAACCGTCTACCTTTGCTGCGTTCCCGCCCTGGAGGATTCAACAGGAGCTAGTTGTGTAGGACTTGCCGGTGCAAAGATACAATCTTTAGTAAATAAAACAATGATTTTTTAAACCCAATTAAAATAAATATCTTGCTTCAAAATTTAACCACACAAATGAAGATTCATAACTCCTTCGTCATCATTATATTAAGTCTATTTATCTTTTCATGCGGCAGCAATCAGGAGAAGAAAAAAAAATATTTTTCCATCATTACAGAAGATAATCAAACCAAATTCGTACTTGGTCAGACGATAAAAGCTGATATTACAAATAAACAGAATATTAAAATTGACTCTGTAGCATATGTATTAGATGATAAGAGAGTCATTGTAAAAAATGATTTTAAATATGAAGAAAAAATAGACACTGAAAGATTAGGAAATCATGTACTAAAAGCTCAAGTATTCTATGGCGGTAACATAGATACCATTACCAAAAAGATAACTTTTCTTAATAATGCATCTCCTAAATTATACAGCTACAAAATAATTGCAGAATACCCGCATGACAAAGAAGCTTTTACTCAAGGTTTAGAATTTTTTGGAGATACTCTTTATGAGAGTACAGGACAAAAAGGAAAATCTACATTAAGAAAGGTCAATTACAAAACAGGAGAAGTTCTGGTGAAAAAAGATATTGACAAGCAATATTTTGCTGAAGGAATTACCATATTAAATGATAAAATATTTCAATTAACATGGACTGCAAAAGAAGGGTTCATTTATGATCTCACAACTTTAAAAAAAACAGGAACTTTTGCATATAATCAAAGTAAAGAAGGTTGGGGCTTGTGTAATAATGGTACCGATATTTATAAAAGCGATGGTACTCAAAAAATATGGATTCTTGATGCCAATACACTTGCAGAAAAGCGTTATATCGAAGTAACCACAAATAAAGGTGCTAAATCAAGGTTTAATGAACTGGAATGGGTGGAAGGTAAAATTTACGCAAATACTTGGCAAAAAGATGGTATCGCTATAATTAATCCAAAAAACGGTGCTTTAGAAGCAGTCATTAACTTAAGTGGCTTGCGTAAAAAAGTATTACAACATCAAAATCTGGATGTCTTAAATGGTATAGCATATAAGGCAGATACCAAACATCTTTTTGTAACTGGTAAAAATTGGGATAAAATTTTTGAAATTGAAGTAATAAAGCAATAAAAAAATAAGCATAAGCACCTAAATTCAAATGAATTAACCAAATTTTAAGACTATCAAACTATTCACACCATTCAAAAAATGGGTTTAGAAACACGTAAAATTATCAGCCCTAACTTTAATACGAATTGCAACACTATAATAAGTACCTCGTTATTGTAATAGACAGATAATAAACCGTACCTTTGCGGCTTATTTTTAGCTATATGAATAAATTTGAAGCATTAGGCCTAGGTGAAGCCATTATAAAGGCGGTGAATGATATGGGTTTCGAAACCCCGAGTGAGGTACAGGAAAAGGCAATCCCTATTTTGCTTAATGAAGATACAGATATCGTTGCGTTAGCGCAAACCGGTACAGGAAAAACAGCTGCTTTTGGTTTTCCTTTAATTGAAAAAGTAGATAATAAGAGTAGAATTACACAAGGATTAATCCTTTCTCCTACTCGTGAACTATGTTTACAAATTACCAATGAACTTAAAAATTACTCTAAACATGTCCCAGGATTACATACTGTAGCCATTTATGGAGGGGCAAGTATAACTGATCAGGCAAAACAAATAAAACGTGGTGCGCAGATCATTGTTGCTACTCCTGGAAGAATGCAAGATATGATCAATCGTAAATTGGTTGATATTTCTAACATTGGTTACTGCATATTAGATGAAGCAGATGAAATGTTAAACATGGGATTCTATGAGGATATTAATGCTATTTTATCTCATACTCCAAAAGACAAAAACACTTGGTTATTCTCAGCCACCATGCCAAAAGAGGTGTCTACAATTGCAAAACGTTTCATGAGTACACCTATAGAAATTACTGTAGGTCATAAAAACACAGGATCTAAAAACGTTTCTCACGAATATTATGTAGTAAACTCTCGTGACCGATACGCAGCCTTAAAACGTTTATCAGATGCCAATCCTGATATTTTTTCTGTGGTATTCTGTCGTACCAAAAGAGATACACAAAAAGTAGCAGAAAATCTTATTGAGGATGGATACAACGCTGCTGCTTTACATGGTGATTTAAGTCAAAATCAGCGTGATTTGGTAATGAAAAGCTTTAGAAATCGACAAATTCAAATGTTGGTTGCTACAGATGTTGCTGCAAGAGGGATTGATGTTGATGACGTAACCCATGTTATTAATTATCAACTTCCTGACGAGATAGAAACGTATACCCACCGAAGCGGAAGAACTGGACGTGCAGGGAAAAGTGGAGTTTCTATGGTCATTGTTTCTAAAAGTGAAGTTAGAAAAATTAAGTCTGTAGAACGAATCATCAAAAAGAATTTTGAGAAAAAAGAAATCCCAAGTGGAGAAGAAATATGCCAGGTTCAGTTATTTCACTTGGCAAGTGATATCGGAAAAGCAGAAATAAATCATGAAATTGATAGTTACTTACCTTCTATTAATGAAGTATTAGAAGAGTTTTCTAAGGAAGAATTGATTAAAAAATTCTTTTCAGTAGAATTCTCACGTTTTCATAATTATTATAAAAAATCAAGAGATCTAAATGCTATAGGCAGTGATCGAGAGGGTAATTCTAGAAACAATGATGGCAGTACTCGTTATTTTATCAATGTAGGAGAAAAAGATGGATTTGATTGGATGACTTTAAAAGACTTCCTTAAAGATGTCTTGTCGTTAGGAAGTGATTCTTTAAGTCGGGTAGATGTAAAAGAAAGTTTTTCATTCTTTAATACTAATGCTGAGCATCAAGAACTTGTCCTTTCTGTTTTTGAAAATTTCAAAATGGAAGGCAGAAAAGTTAATGTAGAAATTTCTAAAGATTCTGGCCGAAGAGGCGGAAGACGCCGTCGTGATGATGGTGGAGGATATAAAGGAAAACGTAGAAGTAACGACTTTAAACCAAAAGGTAAAAAGCGCTTTGACTCTAATGAAGACAGAGGTAGTGGAGGAAATCAAAGAAGAGATCGAAGAAAGCGTAGCGATCGCAGATAAATCAAATGATATGTCTTGGTGTTCAATATTTTTTAAAAATTAATCTATTGAATACCAAGGTTTAACAAAGTAATATGATTTTTGGCGCGATTTTTATGTTATATTATTAAAAAATGAACGTCATATTATAATACATGAAGAGAATATTATTTTACATAGCACTAATCATTGGTATAACCTCTTTTGCACAGGACAATAATTCTGAAGCTGTATCAGGTAAGGTATTAAATGCTGCTACAGACCAAACATTAGAAAATGTTCATATTGTGAACCTTAGTCAGGTAATTGGTACTATTACTGATGATTCTGGAAATTTTAATATTCCTGCTAAAGTAAATGATACTCTTTATTTTTCTTATATCGGATACAAGCCATTACGGGTTAGAGTTACCAATGATTGGATTAAGTTTGGAGAAGTTAAAATTAAAATGACCGAACTAGGTATTGCCTTAGAAGAAGTTGTAGTTGCCGATGTACAGCTAACTGGTTATCTGGAGATTGATGCTAAAAGAATTCCTATTTACAACAACTATAGATATAGTATTTCTGGATTAAATTCTGGTTATGAAGGAGGCAGCAAACAACCCGGAGCTGTCAATAAAGTTTTAGGAGCAATATTTAATCCTGCAGATTTTCTCTATAACATTTTTAGTAAACGATCTAAAGAGCTCAGAAAGCTTCGTAAGATGAAAAAAGATGATGAAATCAGAAATCTTTTGGAAACCAAGTTTGATCGTGCGACATTAACAGCATTACTCCAGGTAGAACGTTTAGATATAGATGAAATACTTCGCAATTGTAACTATTCTATCGATTTTATAAAATTCGCTAATGATCTTCAAATCCTCGATGCAATAAGTGAATGTTATGAAGAATACAAAATTTTAGACAGAAAATAAAAGATTAAATTAGAAGTGTTATTTATAAAGTACGTCTTCATATCATAAATAAAACCTGATTATTTTTTAATTTGAAGAGTGTAGTGCAATTCTATTACCTTCTGAATCTATAAAATAAGCCATATAACCATGTTCTTCAGAAATTTGCTTTTTATTTAGAACTACTTTTCCTCCAGCATCTTCTACTCTACTCATTTCATTTGATACATCTGTACAAGAAAAATATACTAAAACCCCATTCTCACTTGGAGTATAATGACCTTCTGCCTCAACTAAAGATCCTGTAGCAATACCAGATTGATTTTTATTAGGAAACCATCCCATTTGCAACCCATCCATGTCATGTATGGAAATCTCAATATCGAATACTTTTTCATAAAAAGCTTTTGCTCTATTCATATCAGTAACGGGAATTTCGAACCATGCTATCATAATATAAAACGTTTAACTGTTATTTTATTTATTTGAAATTTACTTATTATCATGGTAACGTGCAATAATTTGCTCATGACTTTTAATAACTTTCTTCGCCCATTCCATTCGCTTTAGTAGTTTTTCTTCTTCTTGCAATTGCCATTTAATTTCTGTATCCCTAAGTTGAGAAGTCACATGTTGCAGTATAATTGCAGCAGACACCGAAATATTTAGGCTTTCTGTAAAACCAACCATAGGTATATGTAATCTACTATCTGCAGCTTCAAGTACTTCATCACTCAACCCCTGTTGCTCTCTTCCAAAGAAAAAAGCAGCGGGTTGATTAATATTAAAATCTCCTAAAACCTTTGAGTCATCATGCGGAGAGGTTGCCACAATTTGATATCCTTTAGCTTTAAGAACATCAATACATTCTTTTGTAGATGAATACCGGTTAATATCAACCCATTTTTGTGCTCCCATAGCAATTTCTCTATCTATCCGTTTTACATTTACCTCTTCAATTACATGTACATTCTGAACACCAAACACATCACAACTTCGTATCACCGCACTTGTATTATGTAATTGGTATACATCTTCTACAGCAACTGTAAAATAATTTGTTCTATTGTCCAAAACTTTTTTATTAAGATATTGTCGTCTAGGAGTAAGAAAAGATTCTAAATATTCAAGCAGTTTTATATCTATCATAGCTGCTAAAATATAAAACAATATACTTATAAACTCAAAAAAGAGGGTCGTCTGATAGTTTTATCAAACAACCCTCTGCCCATCTACTTAATTTAACTTAATTTATATTAACATAGGAATACATATCACATTAATAGAAATTAAAATGATAATGTAATCCTAGATCTAAAATTCAGATTTTAAAAACACGTAAAATTAAAATATGAAATCATTTGATTTTTGACAATATAAAACCTCCCGCAATTACCCCTAAAAACGAGAGGTTTATAGTAAACACATTGTCAAAATGTATTTTTATAACTAATAACTAAATAGTTATCAGCTACTTTATATTTTTATCTGATCAATAAAGCTAACTAATATAAAACCTCCCGCAATTACCCCTAAAAACAGGAGGTTTATAGTAAACACATTGTCAAAATGTACTCTTATAACTAATCTCCATTAGTTATTTATTTTTTTTCTGACTAGTTGTAAATTAATATAAAACCTCCCGAAATTACCCCTAAAAACAGGAGGTTTATAGTAAACACATTGTCAAAATGTAACCTTATAACTAATTATATTTTAATAATTAGTTTCATTTTATTTATTTGACAATACAAATGCTACTTTTTAAATTAAAACCTCCTGAAATTACCCCTAACAACAGGAGGTTTATAGTAAACACATTGTCAAAATGTACTTTATAATCAATCACATAAATATTGTAATTGGTTTTATTTTTCTTCTTCAATATTATATATCATAACGCATTTCCTCAATCTTGTAAAAACCTGATAAACTAGTTTTATGAATAGGGAAAAATATATCGCTTAACGTCATCTTTTTAAAAACAAAAAAAACACTGAAAATCAAATTATTACAACTATAAACTATATTCTTATAGCATGTAGAAGCTCTAAACTCTGTTAAAAAAACTGTTAAGAAAGTGCTAAAAAACTTACGGGAATACCGTAAAAAAGATAAAGAATACCTATATTTCGCACTTGAAAAATTACCAAAAGAATGTATCTTCTTTTCTTTTAAGGAAAGACAAGTCTCATTAAAACAAGACCATAAATTATATCTTGTAATTGCAAGAATTAATAATCCACTCATAATGGTTAATTTTTAAATTAATCGTTATTCAGACCCTGCTTTTGTTGGCTCGCCAAAGTTTTACAATTGCGGGGTTGTTTTGTTTAAACATCTAGTCTAGTGTACAGTATAATTTTTATAAAAAACACTCCTAGCTAATTGTCCAAAACATATTTTACTATTTACCAATTTTTATTTTCATCATAATTCATGTACTAAACAAATAGTACATATATTGCTTATATATCAATAAAAATATATGATATATATTTACATATATAGATTTTATTTGACCTTACTACGTGTTTACAAATTAAAAATATATAGAATATAAAAACCAAAAGGTAGGGGTAAGAAAATAAGTTTTTATTCTTCTAAACTATATTTCATGTTTTACTAAAAAACAATACTTAAAGATAATCACAATTTGCCAAACACACATACGACAAAAACACCTAATTATTACGGTTAAACCATAAAAACTCTTTATCCCGTTTATACGCTAAAAAATCCAAATAACATAAATTAAAATTCTAATCAAAAAAAGTCATAAACACCTAAAAAACAATGATTTGAAATTTAATAGCAGTAATTTTCAACAAATAAAAAAAGTAAGAATATTCTTCAACAAAAATTAAATAAAGTCATTTTTAACTACAATTTAACGCTTTTTATCCGTTTTTATTTTTTTTAAAAAACGTCAAATTATGGAAAACAAGCTGCATTAAACCCTCAAAATAATTACAATACTCTAGTTTTCCGATAGTTAATTAGTTTTATAGCTTTTAAGAAGAATATACACATTAAACTCCTGATATATTTCTCTCTCTTTATTACTAAGCTTTCTTTTGAATTTCTACAGAATGAGGATAAGGAATTTCTATTCCTGCTTTATCTAGAGCAAGTTTACAGTTTTCTAACGTTTCAAAATATACATTCCAATATTCTTCTGGAGCACAATAAGGTCTGACAGCAAAATCGACAGAGCTCTCTCCCAATTGAGATACATTTACTGATGGTGCGGGATCTTGTAGAACTTTTGGATTAGATACTAATACTTGTAACAATACTTCTTTGGCCTGTTTAATATCTTCATCATAACCGATACCTATAGTAAGGTCTACTCTCATCATACCTTCAGCAGTATAATTAATGATATTACCATTTGCAAGAGCTCCATTAGGTATAATAGCCAATTTATTTCCTGGTGTAATTAATTTTGTTGTAAAAATCTCAATTTCTTTTACAGATCCTACTACTCCTTGTGCTTCAATAAAATCCCCTATTTTATAAGGTCTAAAAATCATGATAAGTACTCCACCAGCAAAATTAGATAGGGATCCTTGTAATGCTAAACCAACAGCTAAACCAGCAGCAGCAATTACAGCAGCAAACGTAGTGACATCTATCCCTAATCTGGAAATCACAAGGATAATTAAAAATATTTTTAAGGCCCAATTTACAAGATTTAATAAAAATTTCTGCAAAGATTCATCATACTTCCCTTTAGCCATTATTCGTCCAGCACTTCCTATCATTTTTTTTATTACCCATGATCCTATAATAAAAATTAAAATTGCAGTAACTAGCTTTGGACCAAATTCTTTTGCTAATTCGATACCATAATTAAACCATTCTTGAGCTTTTTCCATTTGTTTAGAGTGTTAGTTGTGTATTGATAACAGAATATTATTATGTTTATTATTATTCTTTTTTTGAATATAAAATTTATATATAAATTCTTAAAAAGAATAACTAATCATTTTGGAAATAACATTATCAAATTGATTTTTTCTATCAACCACTATATTAGGAAAAATAATGATTTAAAAGAAGCGAGGAGTTAACATTCTATTATATTTTTTAAAGAGCTCGAATCTTAACATTACTTCATAGCTCCCATCATTAAATTGTGTTTGTCCCAGTTCAGTTGTTTCTCTATCATAGGCTAAACCAATCATTAATGCGTCAGATATTTGAAAACCTATCTGACCTGTCACAGCTGCACTCCAGCGATAGGCAACTCCTAAAGTTAACCGTTCATACATCAAAAAATTTGCAGAAACATCAACTTGTAATGGTGCTCCAAAAACCAATTTACCTAATACTGCTGGTTTAAACTTTAAATTATCATTTAGATCAAATACATAACCAGTTATCAAATAATAGTTAATACGTTCTTCTGCCAAAAAGCTAACCGCTTCACTATCAGTACTTGTACTACTTTCATCAAAATGATTAGTTTCTAAGAGACTAGGAGCACTTAAACCAAAATAAAATTTATCAGTATGATAGTAAAACCCTACTCCTATTTGTGGACTAAATTTATTATCAATATTATTTTCAAATAAAGCATCATTACCGTTAAACTGAGATAATCGTTGGAAATCAACATTTAGTAAATGCCCTCCTGCTTTAATTCCCAAACTCAGTTTTCCTCTTTCAGATAGTGGTATTGTGTATGAAAAATCGATACCAAAATAAGTTTCATCCGTTGGACCAATTTCATCATTAACGATTGACAATCCTAACCCTAAACGTTCATTAGTTCCCATGGGGGTATTAATTGTTAATGTCTGAGTACGAGGTGCACCATCCAAACCAACCCATTGACTACGATGCAATCCCATAATACTAAGTACTCCTCGACTTCCGGCATAGGCAGGGTTAACACTAATAGTATTATACATATATTGAGTATACTGAGCATCTTGCTGCGCATAACTATTATGAAACACAACATTCAAAAGTACTATAGTAATTATTATATGTATAATTTTCATAGACGACAATTTAGTATACCTAATCTTGATAAAAGATTATAAATATATCATTGAGATATCATTTGCATATTTGCCATTTTTATAAATGATAACATTTTTGCTATCAATTCGTATATCATCATGTTTATTGAGTATTAATGAAGAAGAGGTTTCTAAAAATGAATATGCTATAAATAAATATGTACATAATAAAAAAGCAAGTATTCCTATTAAAAAAAATATAGAATAATTAGAGGTAACTTTTATTTGTTCTTGAATAGAGTTTGAATTGATATCTTGATTGATATCTTGATTGATATCGTTTGAAGAAAAAAAACTACATACATCTAATGATGTAAAAAATTGAAACCTCATAGTGGTTATTATATTAGATTTATCGTTACTCAGACCCCCACTAATTACTAGCTCGCCAAAGTTTTATAATAGCGGGATTGTTTTTTTTATTTTTTCTTCAAAAAGAAGAATACCAATTATACTTATTCATCATTTTGTATAACAAAGAATACATTCATAAAATCAAGGTTCCTTGAATTGTTATAAAATATGGTTTTCAGTATTATTTTTTTTAAAATAATATCACCGTATAATATTTTGTACTATCATATCAATTTTAGCCATTTTAACAAACTTAGTTGACTATCAAAAATCCATGATAAAGAGGTAAGAAAACAATATAATTAAGATAAAATTCTTCTATTAAAAACCTATTGTTTTAGAACAATATCAATTATATTATATTTCTTTTAACATCATAAATTTATAGATAAAACTTTAATTGGTACTTCACTCATACATCAAAATAAATACGCTAAAACCGTAAGCCTACTTCAACTACTTGATTTCCAATATCAAAGATTCTTTATCAAATAGGGCAATCAGTACCGACTACCCTATTTAAATTAACAATGTGTGTTTTTCATTTTATTATAGTTTATTATTACTAATTAAAACTTGAAAAGCTACTATCTATGAATATATAAATAGCCTGCTTTATTTTTTCTTTCTCCAGATGCTAAAATATATTCAAGCACATAATAATATGTCCCTACAGGTAACTCTTCACTCTCTTTTATAGTTGATCTACCCTTAGAAACTCCTCTGAAAAAATTATCATTTCTTCCATAATCATCAGCTTCAAATACTTTGACTCCCCAACGATTATAAACCTCTAATGTATTTTCATATTTTTCTATTCCATTTATCATAAATACATCGTTAACTCCATCCCCATTAGGAGTCACACCAGAATATACAATAATCTCATCATCCATACGAATTACAGTAACTGTTTCATCTTCAAAATCTCCATCATTATCTATATCAATATTAGTATCATTTGAAGGATCGTCTGACATATCGGTCACATCCTCTCCATTAGGATTTTGACCAATTACAGTTGCTTGATTGGCTACTTCTCCTAAAAGTATATCTTCTTCTGTTAAAATATAAGTAGCTGTAAAACTATTCACATCTATTTCTCCTACTTCCAAATCTATAGGACCTCCGATAACTTCTATTCCTTCTAATGAATCTATAAGAACAATATTTGTTATATCTACATTCCCATTATTTTCAACTGTAAAAGAATATTCTATTTCATCTCCTACATTTAAAACGTTATCATTATTGGCATCTATATAAACACCTACCTTGGTTAATTCTAAATTTGATATACTATTTACATTTCCAACTCTAACATTTATTATCGCGTCATCACAATCAATAGGTATAGCTATACTACATAAACTATATCTGATTGTATAATCTCCTGGTGGTGTACCAGGCAATACTAATATTTCACCTGTTGCAATATCAAGACTGACACCATCGCTTGGATTTGGGTCTAATATGGAAGTAATAACTACATCTACTCCTAGAGTAGCTCCATTACCATTAATAGTGTCATTGTTATCAACAATATTAGTCGAGTTACCACCCGTATCTCCCGCTATAATTACATTATCATCATTAGCAGTAATGCATGAAGGAGAATTTATTGAAATCATTTCTTGGCAACTGACAGTAGTTACTGTAATATCCACATTATCTCCTGATATAATATTTGTAATACTCCATATATTACCCGAAACATTTGTTACTATTCCAGTTGTACTTGTCACAACTCCACCACTAACAGTAACTTCCATTGAATATGTTATTTTATCTGCTGAACAAGTTGGCCCGCTTGTAATGCTAATAGTTGGTACTGCTGTTATGGTTACATCCCTGGTCGCAGTAGCATCAGGACAACCGCCTGTACCGCTTACTGTATAGGTCATGGTCACCGTACCCGCTGCTACTCCCGTAATCAGTCCAGTGCTTGCGTTGATGGTTGCGATTGATGTGTTTGCTGAACTCCAGCTTCCGCCTGCTTCTGTAGAGCTAAAAGTAGTCGTACCGGCAATACAGGCTTCCTGAGTTCCAGATAGGGTTCCTGCTGTAGGTGGTGCGGTAATGGTTACATCCCTGGTTGCAGTAGCATCAGGACATCCCCCTGTACCACTTACCGTATAGGTCATGGTCACTGTACCGGCTGCTACTCCGGTAATCAGTCCGGTGCTTGCGTTGATGGTTGCTATAGTAATATCGGCTGAACTCCAGCTTCCGCCTGCTTCTGTTGAACTAAAAGTAGTCGTACCGGCAATACAGGCTTCCTGAGTTCCGGATAGAGTTCCAGCAACTGGTGGTGCGGTAATGGTTACATCCCTGGTTGCAGTAGCATCAGGACATCCCCCTGTACCACTTACTGTATAGGTCATCGTTACCGTACCGGCTGCTACTCCGGTGATAACTCCAGTGCTTGAATTAATCGTAGCGATTGATGTGTTTGCTGAACTCCAGCTTCCTCCTGCTTCTGTTGAACTAAAAGTAGTTGTACCGGCAATACAGGCTTCCTGAGTTCCAGATAGTGTTCCTGCTGTAGGTGGTGCGGTAATGGTTACATCTCTAGTCGCGGTAGCATCAGGACAACCGCCTGTACCACTTACTGTATAGGTCATCGTTACCGTACCTGCTGCAACTCCGGTAATCAGTCCGGTGCTTGCGTTGATCGTTGCTATGCTAATATCGGCTGAACTCCAACTTCCTCCTGCCTCTGTTGAGCTAAAGGTTGTCGTACCGGCGATACATGCTTCCTGAGTTCCGGATAGGGTTCCTGCTGTAGGTGGTGCGGTAATGGTTACATCTCTAGTCGCGGTAGCATCAGGACAACCGCCTGTACCACTTATCGTATAGGTCATCGTCACTGTACCGGCTGCTACTCCGGTAATCAGTCCGGTGCTTGAATTAATCGTTGCGATTGATGTGTTTGCTGAACTCCAGCTTCCTCCAGCTTCTGTTGAGCTAAAAGTAGTCGTACCGGCAATACATGCTTCTTGAGTTCCCGATAGGGTTCCTGCTGTAGGTGGTGCGGTAATGGTTACATCTCTAGTCGCTGTAGCATCAGGACATCC
>NZ_CANLVC010000017.1:0-62987 GCF_947494415.1 Aquimarina algiphila
CTTAAACCCCCTAAAAAAATAAACCAAATCTCAATGAACTAAACAAAACAATACCCCGTTTTGCGGGTGCAAATATATACTAATTAAAACAAAAGCAACATCTTTTTTTAGAAAAATTCTCAAGAAATAAGGAAACTCCTGATTTTAAAAAAGATAGAAAGCTAAGATAATAAAATTAATTAAACTGAGTACGAGTTTTTTAGACTTTTTTACTTAACTCTGCCCTATTCTAATTTTTATCTAATACCTGTATTAAGGATGGAAGTGGCATCCTTTTGTTTATATTATATGGTTTAAAATGCCCTATTCTTAACATCACAACTTCTAATATCTAATAAAAGATCTTCCTCTACAACAAAAGATATAACGGACAGCCTGACCCCAGCATTGGGGAAATACCCACAAATTAATTCTTACCTGAGGCTGTTTTTGTTGTATCTGACCATTTGTTTCTCAAATCATAAAAACTAAAATCTAATGCAGTTTTTTGCTCTTTAAGAATATTTGATTGAAAACTACGCTGTAAAATATCCTCTATCCAGTAATCTTCCTCTACATTAATAGGGTCATATTTCTCTTTTAATGAAATATTAAACAATTTGGCAGTACTATTGTACCAAAAAGCTTTCCATCCACTTCTATATTCTTTCACCAATTGAAACATGGTATTACCTGTTTGACGATAAATCAATTTTACAAGTATCTGCCCTTCTGTACGTGTGAGTTTTTTTAACTCTGCTGTAAACTCCTCCTCCATATATTTTTGCAATATTTTTATATATCGCTTTTTCTTTTTCTTGGACTGGATACTTTCTAATCGATTATTAAGTGTTGTTAATCTTTCTGCAGCCAATTTTGCATAAGGATATACTTTTCTAGTTTTACGTCTAAGTATGAGATATCGTCTTCTGGACAGTTTATCTTTAAATTTTAATCTTCGTAAAATAATAACCTCATCGAGATTTATAGCTTCATGAGGTATCGTATCCCCATCAATAATATAATACTGTATAAATCCTGTAGTATCTACTAAAGAAGTATCAATCTGCTTTTGAGTTCCTTTTTGAGAGTATAGTAAGGACACAAACATTAGAGATGTTATATATAATATTGAATGTTTAGACATAATAGACTTTGAGAGCTTCTAAAATTGTTCCAAAATTAGCAATTAACCAATAGTAAACTGTAAAATGAATGTGAATATTATTATTTTCGCAATAAAACCAAATAATACCATGGCAAAAAAAAGCATTCTAAATAAAAAGTCCTTGACTTTTCTTGAAAAATATTTAAATAATCCTGCTCCAACCGGATATGAATGGGAAGGGCAAAAAATCTGGATGAATTATCTAAAACCATATGTAGATGAATTCATAACAGACACTTATGGAACTGCTGTTGGTGTAATCAACCCTAAGGCTAAATACAAAGTTGTTATTGAAGGACATGCTGATGAGATTTCATGGTATGTAAACTACATTACAGATAACGGGCTTATTTATGTTATCAGAAATGGAGGAAGTGATCATCAGATCGCAACTTCTAAACGTGTTAACATTCATACAAAAAAAGGTATTGTAAAAGGTGTTTTTGGATGGCCTGCCATACATACAAGAAAAGGAGCAAAAGAACAAGCCCCTACTCTAGAGAACATTTGTATTGATGTGGGTTGTAACACCAAAGAGGAAGTTCTAAAATTAGGAGTTCATGTTGGTTGTGTTATTACTTATCCTGATGAGTTTTTTATTTTGAATAAGGATAAATTTGTCTGTCGTGCCCTTGACAATAGAATGGGGGGATTTATGATCGCTGAAGTTGCCCGTTTATTGAAGGAAAATAAAGACAAGCTTCCTTTTGGATTGTATATCACTAATTCTGTGCAAGAGGAAATTGGTCTTAGAGGTGCAGAAATGATTACACATACTATTAAACCAAATGTTGCCATTGTTACTGATGTTTGTCATGATACTACTACTCCGATGATCGAAAAGAAAACTCAAGGAGAAACTAAAATCGGAGATGGTCCTGTAATTTCATATGCTCCTGCTGTTCAAAACAGGTTAAGAGAGCTTCTTATTACTACTGCAGAAAGTAAAAAAATTCCTTTTCAGCGTATGGCTTCCAGTAGAATGACAGGAACAGATACTGATGCTTTTGCTTATAGTAATGGTGGTGTTGCCTCTGCTTTGATATCATTACCGTTGCGTTATATGCACACTACAGTAGAAATGGTACACAGAGATGATGTAGAAAATGTTATAAAATTAATTTACGAAAGTCTGTTAAATATTAAATCTGGGGAAAGCTTCAGCTATTTTAATAAATAGTATTTCTTTTTAGAATAAGACTTTAAAAAATACTTAAGACCGCAAAGACGATTATCGACTTTGTGGTCTTTTTTCATTTGGAATATTATATTTGTCTTTATTAAGTTTACGTAAAACTCTCAGAATGAATAAAAAAACTACTTTAATAGTATTTTTACTATATCACTTAGTATTGTTTCCTCAAAAGAATATTGACCCTACTTCTGAAGATATTCAACTCGCTAAAGAATTAAAAAAAAAGTACCTAGAAGATGATGTTGCTATTTTAAACCATGTTGAAGATATTTCTTTTGATTTTGACAAGAAAACAGAACAAGTAATTGTAAAACACAACAATAATCAGGAATACATTAACCTGGACTCCAGAACCAAAATACCTCTTTATCTATTTTATGACGAACAATCTACAATAGATAGATTAAAAGTATCTTATAGAAATGATAAAAACGCAGGAATATATTTTGGTGATGAATACTATAATAATGAGGAGTTGTTTCATACCGATGCCAGAGTAAAATGGACGACATTAAAATTTCCCCTTTTAGGTTATAAATACAACTTTAGCTATACCAAAACATATAGCGATATAAAATATTTTGTCAACACTTATTTTGACGACACTTATCCTATTCTTAAGAAAACGATTAAAGTTCATATCCCGGATTGGCTGTCTTTAGACATAAAAGAGATTAACTTTGATAATGCATCTATTACAAAAGATTCTAAAAGAGATGATGAAAATGGTATTACTACCTATATTTATACTCTTGAAAACAGCAATGCTATTCCAAAAGATGAGAATAAACCAGGGCCAACATATTACAGACCTCATTTACTGTTCTTAGCCAAATCTCATCAAAAAACCGGAGAGAAAAAAACACTTTTAAATAATACTGGAGATTTATACAATTGGTATTATTCTCTTGTTCAACAACTAAAAGATGATCCCGAAACTATAAAAGAAAAGACCTTATCAATAATCAAAGACAGCCAGACAGAAGAGGATAAAATAAAAGCAATTTACTATTGGGTCCAGGATAACATAAGATATATAGCTTTTGAAGATGGAATTGCCGGGTTTAAGCCCGATGAAGCTCAAAATGTATATCGCAAAAAATATGGTGACTGTAAGGGAATGGCTAACCTTACTAAGCAAATGTTAAAAATCGCAGGTTTTGATGCAAGACTCACATGGATTGGTACCAAGCGTATTGCATATGATTATTCCTTACCAACTATAGCTGTAGATAATCATATGATTTGCACAGTTATTAATGGTGATAAAAAATATTACCTGGACTCTACAGAAAAATACAACCCATTAAATTATAGCGCAGAACGAATACAAAACAAACAAGTACTTATCGAAGATGGAGACAGTTATATTCTTGACAAAATCCCTTTATATGAATCAACTCAAAATCTTGAAACATTTGTAGGCGATTTTATTATTGAAAAAGAGGAGTTAATAGGTAAGATTTCCAGAGAATATAAAGGAGAAAGTAAGTCTCACTTCTTATATAGTATTAACAATTTAAAAACAGATAAAAGAGAACAAATATTAGAATGGTATATCAAAAGGGATGACAATAATTTATCCATAGCTAATATAGATGTTACGGATATTACAGATAGAGATGGTGATCTAAGTCTAAAATATAATATTAATCAGAAAAATGCAGTGAGTGCTTTCGAAGACGAATTGTACATTGACATTGATTATTATAAAGAATATAAAAACCTTAACCTCGACAAGAGGTCTATCGATTATATGTTTCCATACAAAATCTTTGAAAAAACCGCTATCAATTTAGAAATACCAACAGATTATAAAATTAAAGAATTACCAAAAGATTTAAAAATCAAAAATGACGATTTCGAAATCATTTTTAGTTACAAAACAGATGGTAAGAAAATAAAATATGAAAAAACAATTCATTTTAAGAACGCAAAAATTAGTGCTAATGCGATTGATGCATGGAAGGGTTTTCATTATAATTTAAAGGAACAATACCAAAAACAAATCATTTTAACAAAGGGAAAATAAAATTTTATACCCACTAAAAAAACATGAAAAAATACCACAATCATCAATCTATCTATTTCTTTACTCTATTTTTCTTATGCATTACTTTATTTGGATATGCACAACCCAAAAAATCTGAAGACATTAAGGCTTTTATTTGGGGAGAAAATGATACCTATAAAAAAATCCCTACTGTACCAGAAAAATGGAAAAACGAATCTGCTGTTGTTATTTTAGATAACCAAAATCATTATTATAATAAAAGTAAAAAATCATTAGATAATTTTTTCTTAACCAGAAGAATCATTAAACTAAATGATAAAGCAGCTGTTGAAAAATTCTCTGAATTTAATTATCCTACTTTTCTAATTGAAGGAATTAAAGAGATTAAAACCTGGATGGGTATAAAAATCATCAAACCCAATGGAGATGTAAAAGAGGTTGATGTCGAAAAAGAAAAAATCAAAACCTCTTCTGATAAAGCCGTATACTATTATGGTTTTATAAAGAGTAAAATTAAATCTGATGAAATCTATAAACTTGCAGTTCCAGAATTAGAAATTGGCGATATTATTGATTTTTACATCTATTCTTATGAAGAATACAAAACCTCCGGGAGTTATGTAATGGATGCTATAGAAACTACTTTAGGAGGAGAATACCCTACCATGGATTTTTCACTGAAACTAAAAGTAGAAAACGATTTCTTTATTAACTTTAATTCTTATAATGGAGCTCCCCAATTAAAGGATATTACAGCGCCTAAACAACGTGATAAAGAATATCAATTATCCGCAAAAAATGTAGAGAAAGTAGAATCTTTACAATGGTTATACCCATTGGTAGAATACCCGTCTTTTAAATATCAAATATCGTTTGCTAAATCAAATGTATACGAAGATAGAACAAACGCATTTTTATCAGAAAAAGAAGACATTATAAAAAAGGGGATGACTTCTGAAGAAATGCTGGAGGAATATAAAAATGGATATCCTTTAAAGTATGTAGCCAAAGACATCAAGAAATTTTTTAAAGAAAAAGAGCTTAGTCAAAAAGAATTAGTAGAAGAAGCTTATTACTATATGCGTCATGTCTATCTCAATCAATATCTAGAAGGAGTGATAGCAACTGAAGAGAAATTAACCGACTTATATTATCCACTAGTATTATATAAAGACCCTATTTTGGTAACAAAACAGTCCCAGTTTTTGCTTCGTTTTGGTTCCTTTCTAAAAAGAAATGACATTCCGTTTGAAATTATAAAAGCTAAGCATAGGTATGATGGTAGTATTGATGATCTATTAATCCGAAAGAATCTCACTTCGATAATAAAAGTGAACTTAGAAGAACCTATTTATGTATACCCTTTTGGCAACAATACCTTTTTTAACTGGATTCCTTCTTCTGTTGAAGGCACAAAGGTTTATGCCATGAAGTTTACTGAAAAATATGATAAGCTGGAAAAAGTCGAGAAATCCAAATTACCCATATCAAAATATACAGATAATAACACAAAAGAAATTTCGAATATTACTTTTGATGATACATTTTCTAAAATCACAGTGCATAGAGAGTCTTTTCTTAAAGGACACAATAAAGTAAATCAAATGAACGAAAGGCTGTTCTTTTTTGATTATGTTGAAGCCGAATATAAAAAATATGGAACGACTCCTTTTATAGATCTTCTAAATAAGAAAAATAGAAAAAAATACGATCAAACCTTTGTTGCTTATAAAGAAAAACGTTCTAAAAAGAGACTTAAACGATTAGAAGAAAGTACTCAGGGCGAATTCGATTTTAAAATTGAGGACTACACCTATGATATAGTAAATACTGGAAGAAATTCTATAGATGATTTATTAAATTATAAAGAAAAATATACTATAAAAGATGATTTAATAAAAAGAGCTGGACCTAATCATATCTTAGAAATAGGAAAGCTAATTGGTAACCAGGTTTCTATAGAAGACAATGCTAAAAATCGAAAAGAAAACATTTATATGCCATATCCAAGGTCATATAATAATGAAATTATTATTAACATCCCAGAAGGATATACGGTCTCTGGTTATGAAAAGTTAAACATGAAAGTTGAAAATGAAACTGGTGGATTCATTAGCGAAGCTAATCTTAACAAAGATACATTAACGGTAAAAGCATATAAATACTACAAAAACAATTATGAACCCAATGGTAACTGGAATAAAATGTTAGAATTTTTGGAAGTTGCTTTTCAGTTTTCTCAGGAAAAAATTCTGCTTAAAAAGAAATAACTAAGTTTATACTATAAAATTCAAAAAGACAGCCCTCTATGATTAACATAGAGGGCTGTCTTTTTAATAAAACACTTAAGCAAAAGCTGATAAATCTCATATTCTTCAGGTTACTTTTTACATAAATTAGTAGTATGAAAAATACAATTGCAGAAAGAATTTTTGATTTTTTAAAAGACTTTCCTCCTTTTCATCTATTAACTCAAGAACAGCTTTCTAACGTATCAAAAAACGTAAAAGTTGTTTATCTACAAAAGGAGAAATATGTATTCAAAAATAATGATGAAATTCATAATCATTTCTATGTGGTAAAAGATGGGGCTATTGGAATTTTCAGAGAAGAAGATAATTTATTAGTCGACAAATGTGATGAAGGAGATATCTTTGGTCTACGTGCACTCATAAGAAAAGGAAATTATATTCTTAGTGCTAAAGCTATAGAAGAAAGTATTATATATAGTATATCCTCTGAGTTATTAGAAAAGATTATTACCACAAATATTGAAGTTAATAAATTTCTATTGGCAAGTTTTGCTACAAATACTCGAAATCCATATTCTAATGAAAACCAGGGCACTCTCTTTGGGCAAATAAAAAAAATTCAAAAAAACGAATTAAACTTTACCGAAATTCAATCTGCACAATATTCAAAAAACCCTATTACATGCACCCTGGATACTACTATTTCAGAAGCTTCTATACTTATGACCAATAAAAGAATTGGATCCATAGTCATTACAAAACAAGATAAACCAATAGGTATAATAACAGATAAAGATCTAAGGACCAAAATTGCTACTGGTAAATTTTCTATAGAGGATAAGGTTCATAAAATCATGTCTTTTCCGGTAATAACCTATCCAGAAAACATCTCTATTGCAGAAGCCCAGATCGCTATGCTTCAAAACAAAATCACGCATTTATGCATTACCAAAGATGGTACCGTAAATTCTAAACTGACAGGGATTTTATCAGAACATGATATCGTGGTTATTCATGGAAATAACCCTTCTGTACTTATTAAGGAAGTAAAACGAGCCACAAAAGCAGAAACATTAAGGTATATCAGAAATAAAGCAGAACAACTTATCCAAGGATATATTAATCAGCATATTCCTATTTTTTTTATCTCTAAAGTTATATCTTCTATTAATGATGCTATTATTGAAAAAGCTATTGCTCTTTCTTTAGAAGAAATGGATACTCCCCCACCAACAACTTTTGGTTGGTTATCTTTAGGAAGTCAAGGCAGAAAAGAACAACTGCTACTCACAGATCAGGATAATGCTTTAGTTTTTGAGAATGTTCCTCAAAAAGATTATAATAGAACCAAGGATTATTTCATTTCTTTATCTAAAAAAGTAACTCAAAAACTTAATACTGTAGGTTTTGAATTTTGTCCTGCAAAAATGATGGCCAGCAACCCTAGATGGTGTCTATCCTTACAAGAATGGAAAAATCAATTTAATAATTGGATTACTCAACCCGACCAAGATAAAATAATGCTCTGTACCATATTTTTTGACTATACTCTAGTTTATGGCAATCAAGAATTAGTGAATACTATGTCTGATAGTATTTTTAAATCCATAAATACATATGAGATCTTTCTAAATTTTTTAGGCCTAAATGCACTAAAAAATCCTCCACCTTTAAGTTTTTTCAGAAATTTTCTGGTTGAACATAGTGGTCGTCATAAAGATCAGTTTGACATCAAAACCAGAGCCATAATGCCAATGGTAGATGCTGCACGATTACTTGTTTTATCTCACAACATCAAAGAGTATAATAGTACAATTTTGCGTTTTGAAAAATTAACTCAAATTGAACCTCAGAATAAAGACTTATTTACATCATGTATCAATGCTTTTGAAATATTACTTACGTTTAGGACTCAGCAAGGATTACTTCATAAAAATTCTGGAAGGTTTATTGATCTTAAGTCACTGAGTAAGGCCGATCGATTAAAACTTAAAGGTTGTTTTAAATCTATAAAAGATATTCAAGACCTCATCAGAACACGTTTTAATTTATCTCAATTATTGTAATATGTTGTATTGGTTTAGACATAAGAATTATCCTGACTTCTGGAATCAATACCGAAATCATTTTATCAAAAAGAAATCATTTGATCTAGACATAACTCGTTTTATTGTATTTGATACTGAAACTACTGGGTTACACATAAAAAATGATCGTATTTTATCAATAGGTGGAATTAGTATTATTAGTAATACCATGGATGTTTCAGATAGTATCGAATTGTACTTAAAACAGGATACATTTAATCCAGAAACAGTGGAAATACATGGTATTCTAAAAGATGGGAACAATATTAAAATCAATGAGAAACAAGCTATAATTGAATTTCTGGAATATATCAGGGATGCCGTTTTAATTGCTCACCATGCCTCCTTCGACATTGCAATGATCAATGAAATTTTAGCAAGGCAAAGATTACCTAAACTCAAAAATAAAGTACTGGATACTGGGGTGTTATTTAAAAAAACTGAATTATGTCACGTCAACAGTAAACCTTATTCTTTAGATGAACTCTGCGCTATATTTAATATCAAAAAACATGATAGACATACAGCCTCTGGAGATGCATATATAACCGGACTGATATTCTTAAAAATCCTTGGTGAATTAACCAGTAAAAAAAGGATAACTCTAAAGGATCTATTTTATAATCGCAACAGGCCAGGATTACTTTAACAATATACTAAGAGCAAATACTTTCTCCTATTTACCATAAAAACAATGAAGTATTAAAAAAATACTTCATTGTTTTATTTCATACTTATATATCACAACGCTTTATCCATAATTTCCTGAACAACTTCAGGGTTCAGCAATGTACTAGTATCCCCTAGATTACTAGTATCTTTTGAAGCTATTTTACGTAATATTCTTCGCATAATTTTTCCACTTCGTGTTTTAGGAAGCCCTGGTACAAATTGTATTTTATTTAACTTAGCTATCGGTCCTATTCGATCTGTAATTTGTTGATTCACCTCTTTACTAAGATTATCCCTATCGCGATACTCGCCTGTTTCTTTAAGAATAATAAATCCATATAGAGCATTTCCTTTGATATCATGAGGAAAGCCTACAATGGCAGATTCTGCCACTGCCGGGTGTTCATTTATGGCGTCTTCAATTGGTGCAGTACCCAAATTATGACCAGACACGATTATCACATCATCTACTCTTCCTGTTATCCTATAATATCCAACTTCATCTCTTAGTGCTCCATCTCCTGTAAAATACTTATTTTCAAAAGCTGAAAAATATGTCTCTTTAAAGCGTTTATGATTTCCATATATTGTTCTTGCTATAGATGGCCATGGAAACTTAATGCATAATCTCCCATCTACCTGATTCCCTTTTATTTCCAGACCATTTTCATCCATTAGAGCAGGTTGTATTCCTGGCAATGGTAAAGTAGCATAAGTGGGTTTGGTTGGTGTAGAATATGGTATTGGCGAGATCATTATACCACCTGTTTCGGTTTGCCACCATGTATCTACAATTGGAGATTTTTTTTCTCCTACATGATCATTATACCAATGCCATGCTTCTTCATTAATAGGTTCTCCAACGGTTCCCAGAACTTTTAAACTAGAAAGATCTCGATTTGTTACATAATCCAGGTTTTCTTTAGCCAAAGCTCTAATTGCCGTAGGTGCAGTATAAAATTGAGTAATCTTATGTTTCTCTACAATATCCCAGAACCGTCCAAAATCGGGATAGGATGGTACTCCTTCGAACATAACTGTTGTTGCTCCGTTTGCCAATGGACCATACACAATATAAGAATGTCCGGTAATCCAGCCAATATCAGCAGTACACCAATAAATATCATTCTCGCGATATTGAAATACATTTTTAAAACTGTATGCAGTATATACCATATATCCTGCTGTTGTATGCAACATCCCTTTAGGCATCCCAGTGGAGCCAGAAGTATATAATATAAATAAAGGATCTTCTGCATCCATAATTTCTGGCACACAATCCTTATATGCTTCATCAAGCAAAGGTTGCAACCATAAATCCCGGCCGTCTTTCATAGCAATATCTGAATTGATTCTTTTTGCTACCAAAACCGTATGAACACCGGGGCAACTTTCTAAGGCCTCATCTACAATACCCTTCAAATCAATTGTTTTAGCCCCTCGATAAGATCCATCAGACGTTATCACCATTTTTGCTTCACAATCATTGATTCTAGTCGATAATGCACTTGCAGAAAACCCTGCAAAGACAACAGAATGTATGGCTCCTATCCTAGCACAAGCCAACACAGAAACCGCCAATTCGGGAATCATAGGTAAATAAATACATACTCTATCTCCTTTTTGAATTCCTTTTTCTTTAAGTACGTTGGCAAATTTACATACCTTTTCATGTAATTGTTTATATGTAATATGTTGTGCATCTTCATTTGGGTCATTAGGTTCAAAAAGAATAGCGGTTTTATGTCCCCTATTGCGTAAATGCCTATCTATACAATTTTCTGTTATATTTAATTTAGCCCCTTCAAACCATTTTATTTCGGGTTTTGTAAAATCCCAACTTAACACATTATCCCATTTCTTTCGCCACATAAAATGTTCTTCTGCAACTTCTGCCCAAAACGTTTCGGGATCTCTAAGTGATTTTCGATATACTTGATAATATTCTTCTAGATGTTTTATGTGATAATTACTCATTGTAGTTGATTTTTATATTTTCCTAATCTATGTGTTTTATATATATATTCGATTTCTTTTACTATAGCTACATCGTCAATGGTTGATGGAGTCTTATATTCTGTATTATTCGCAATATTGCGTAATAATTTTCGTAAGATTTTTCCAGAACGAGTTTTGGGTAATCTCTTTACAACCAAAACATTTTTAAAAGATGCTACTGCCCCAATATTATTACGTACAGTATTGACTATTTCATTTTGTAATTGTTCATTGCTTGTTGTTTCTCCAGATTTTAGAACAACCAATCCCAGGGGTTTTTGTCCTTTAATATCACAATGAATTCCAAAAACAGCGCATTCTGCAACGGATTTGTGTGAAGCTACAATTTCTTCCATTTCTGCCGTAGAAAGTCTATGTCCTGCTACATTAATTATATCATCTACTCTTCCTGTTATGAATACATAACCATCCTCATCTTTATAGCCGCCGTCTCCCGAAAAATAATATCCTTCAAAACGTTCCAGATATCCTGCTTTATATCGTTCAGGATTTCGCCATAAATTTGATAATGTTCCTGGAGGCAATGGTAATTTTACTGTTACATATCCTTCAACATTTGCAGAGGTTTGTACTCCGTCTTCATCTAGAATCTGAATATCATAGCCGCAAACTGGTTTGGCTGAAGAACCAGGTTTTATCTTTAGTAATTCTAATCCAACCATATTTGCCAACATTGGCCATCCTGATTCTGTTTGCCACCAATGATCTATTACAGGAACTTTTAGTTTATTTTCTGTCCATTTTAGAGTAGCTACATCACAACGTTCTCCTGCCAGGAATTGATATTTTAAGCTAGACAGATCAAATTGTTTAATCAATTCTCCTTGGGGGTCTTCCTTTTTAATGGCTCGAATAGCTGTTGGTGCAGTAAACATAACTTTTACCTTATGTTCACTAATTACTCTCCAAAAAGTAGACGCATCTGGTGTTTTGATAGGCTTACCTTCAAAAAGAATAGTTGTATTTCTATTTAATAATGGTCCGTATACAATATAACTATGCCCTACCACCCAACCTACATCGCTTGCTGCCCAGTACACATCTCCTTCATCTACACCATACACATATTTCATTGAAAATTTTAAAGCCGTAGCATACCCTCCAGAATCTCGTATAATTCCTTTTGGTGTACCGGTCGTTCCTGATGTATATAAAATATATAAAGGATGAGTTGATGATACAGGCACAGGTTCTATTATCGAAGCTTTTGCAGTGAGTACATCATAATCTATATCATATGATTTATTTGAAATTTCTACTCCTTGTTTCCTATCATAATTAACAACATAATTTGGTTTATGTTTTGATTCCTCTATAGCTTTATCCACAAAGGGTTTATAGGGAATAATACGTTCTACTTCAATTCCATTAGAAGCTGTTATTACAACTTTAGGTTCACAATCATCAATTCTTATCGCTAATTCGTGAGGAGCAAAACCTCCAAACACCACTGAATGAATGGCCCCTATACGGGCGCAAGCTAACATAGCATAGATCGCTTGCGGAATCATTGGCATATAAATAATAACTGTATCTCCAGTAACAACCCCTATATCATTAAGTCCTCCTGCCAGTTTTGAAACCTCATATTGCAGTTCACTATACGTAATATTTTGTTTTGTATTGGTTACAGGTGAATCATATATAATAGCATTTTGATGACCATACCCATCCTCGATATGTTTATCTATACATAAGTAACTTAAATTAAGTTCGCCATCTTTAAACCATTCAAAATGATTATCGCTATCTCTGGATAATATTGTATTTGGTTTTTTATACCAAGCTAAGTTTTGCATTTGTTCTTTCCAAAATTCCTCAGGATTTTGTATGCTTCGGTTATAAAATTCTTTATACTTCATGGCTTCGTGTTTTTAGTCTTAAATAAACCAAACCAATTTGGGTTCAATACTTTTAACTTTATAAGAACCCAAAGTATAATTACAAAACAAGCTCCCATTACAATAGAGTTAAGAGGGCTTATCGGTGTTTCGTTTTCGAACTTAAAGCGAAAGTATAATGAAACGATCACATAGATACATATAACAATATCAGATATTAAAGGATTTAATCGTAATTTCATCTTTACTAACTTTAGTTAAACAATTGTTTTATTCATCTTAATAAAAATCAATTCAGTAATTCTTCTATTTCTATAACTAATTTTTTAACTGAAAATGGTTTTGTCAAATACTTGTCTGCTCCTAACTTTAGGCCTTTTTCAATATCAGCTACTTTATTTTTGGCAGAAAGAAATACTACTTTGGTATTTTTAAGTGACGGATTACTTTTTATTTTTTTTAATGTTTCATATCCATCTACATTAGGCATCATAATATCCAAAAGCACCACATCTGGAATATTATCCTTTGCAATTTGTAAAGCCTCTCCTCCATCTCTGGCTATAAATACTTCAAAATTCTTTTTCTTAAAAGTATATTCAAGCGACATTACAATATTTGGTTCATCATCTACTATTAAGATTTTTTTCATAGGTATAAGGGTTTCTGTACTGTTGATTTTGAGACTATCCTCTTTATTTATTCTTATTTAGGTATGGTAAATACAAATCGAGCTCCTTTTTTATATTGTTTATCAATCCATATTTCTCCTTGGTGACTTTCAATAATTTCTTTACTAATTGCTAAACCTAGTCCGCTACCCATAGGTTTTTTGATATTTTGATGTTTTGATTGGTAAAATTTATCAAAAATATAATTGAAATCCTCTTTTGGGACACCTTTTCCATTATCTTCCACAATAATCATAATTTCATTTTTCTTTTCTTTTGTTACAACTTTAATAATTCCTTTCTCGGGTTCTGTAAATTTTAAAGCATTAGAAAGCAAATTCGTTAATACTTGTAACATGCGATCTTCGTCATATTTTGCGATAGTTTCTGATCCATTTTTATGAATTACATTTATACCTTTATTATCTGCAATTTGTGAAATCCCATAAATTGCTTTTTCTATGGTACTGCTTATTTGATTAGACTGTATCTCTAGCTCCTCTCTGCCACTAGATAGTTTTTCTAAATCTAGTATATTATGAATCAATCTAGCCAATCGGTCTGCATCGGTCACAATATTATTTAGAAATTTACTTTGAAGCTCGTCTGGCATATCATCTCCATCTGTTAAAACTTCTGAAGCAGCCTTTATAGACGTAATTGGAGTTTTTAATTCGTGAGCAATCGTATCTAAAAACTCATCCTTTAAACGATCCTGAAGCAACAGTTCACTATTGGCTTCTTTTAATTGATTAGTAAGAATAGTTAATTCATTTGATTTTTCTTTTAATGCTTTATTTGTGGCTATAGTTTCTTTAGATTCTTCCAAAATTTTTAAAACCTCTAGTAAGCTTACTGGTTGTTCTTTGGCAACACTACCAATAAGAATTCGCGCAGAGGCACTACCTATACTACCTGTTAAGAGTTTTTCTGAAAAATTTATAAGTCTTGAATCTGCTCTTTCTTCTTCTTTTGATACTTTGTATTTTAAGTTGAAAAGGTTTAATGCCCGTTCTGTTCGTTCTTCTCCCAAAAATCGAGTCAATACATTTCTAATATCAGAAACATAGGCTTCTCCTTTCCATACAAATGCTCCTTCTTGTAAATTAGCATAGTTACTGCTATTCACAAACATTTCTGCATAATTACGTTCTCTATAATTACCTTTAGATAGTAATGAAAAAATTAGGAAACTAAATGTATTAAAAAACATACTCCAGAAAAAAGCATGAGCCTCTGGACTTAAAAAATCTATACCAAATAATGCATATGGTTTCAATAGTTCAACTCTGAACAGTCCTTGATCTACAAATGAATTATTTTCTGCTAACACATTAAACACAAAAGGCAAAATCAAAGTGTAAATAACTATAAAAACTCCTATGATCATACCAATTTTTGCTGCTCTTGCAGAACCTCGATTCCAAAAAAGACCTATAAAAAACGAGGGGGCAAGTTGTGCTATTACAACAAAGGAGATCAATCCTATTGAAAATAATGATAACTCATATGAAAAATTAATATAGAAAAAATATGCTATAATAATTAAAGAAAAAATCGATATTCTTCTGATATTCTTAATGTAATTTGCATTCTTTTCTGGATTACTTTTAATAAATTTATCTAGAAATCCATATGGAATAATCAAGTTATTACTTACCATAGTAGATAAGGCTAATGTAGAAACAACTACCATAGAAATTACTGCTGAGAATCCTCCTAAAAAAACTAACATCGCCAATATAAGATTATCATGGTGAAGAGGTAACAACAGTGTATAATAATCCTGGTTTACTTCATCTGTTAAGGTCAAATTTCCTCCCCAGGCAATAAAAATTACAAAAACATTAAACAACAACAAATAGAGTGGAAATAACCAAATTGCCTTTTTTAGATATTTCTCTCTGTCATTTTCTACTACAGCTACATGAAACTGTCTTGGCAATAAGAAGATTGCAAAAAACGAAAGCGCAATCGTGAACATCCAATTAAATCCGGCTTCCAATCCATTGAAAGATGTGATTTCACGAAAATTATCGAGCTGAGAAGCTTTCTCATATATCTGTGTTGTTCCATCAAACAAAAAGAAAGTTACATAAATACCTATAACGAGAAAGAATACTAATTTTAAGATAGACTCTACAGCTACTGTAGTCATAATACCCTTTCTACGTTGAGAAGCATCTGTTGCTTGAGTACCAAAAAAAGCAACGAACACCGCTAATAACACAGCTATGTAAAATGTAGAATCATCCAAAACAGATGTAGATACATAACTGGTTTCATCAGTAATAATTTCGAAGGTTTCTGAAATTGCTTTTAATTGTAATGAAATATAAGGTACTATTGCAAAAACACAAATCATAGTGACCAACGCTCCTAAAAAACGGTTATTACCATATCTCAAGGAGATAAAATCTGCTATACTAGAGATTTTATGTTGTTTAGAAATTCGGATAATCTTTTTCATCACCACAATCCATAGCGGAATAGAAATTACGGGACCTAAATAGATTGTTAAAAAACTAATCCCAGATTGTGAGGCAATACCAACGCTTCCATAATATGTCCACGCAGAACAATATACCGCCAGAGAAAGCACATATATATATGGGTTGTTAACCCATCTGCTTTTCGAATTTTTTTCAGCCCAAAAGGCGATAAGAAATAAGAAAGCCAGATAGATTACAATAATCGTTATCAGGAGATAGTTATTCATAATGCTTACGCAAAATCACAAATGATATGGCAACGGCAATAATCCATATCAGGAAAATAAAGAAATAAATCATTGGAAACCCTAAAAATTCGCCAAACTGATCAAAAATTAATATCAAAGGGACATTCCAGAGTAAAAACAACACTAGAGATAGTACGATTAGCTTTTGTTGATGTCTTTTTTTCATTTTTATAAAATCACCCTTATAAATTTAGTAAAAAAACGGTGCCATACGAATTATACAGCACCGTAATCTTCTAACTAAAAAATTAATGTGAAGACGCTTCTCCCGCCCCACTCGGTATTCTAATATTTTCAACTATTTCTTGCACTTCTTTTGGAGGTGCAGCTGTCATTCTTGAGACTACTACAGAAATGATTACATTAACAATCATAGCAATAGTACCAAAACCTTCTGGTGATGTACCAAACCACCATTCACTAGCTGGTCTTGGGTCCATCACTCCTATTAATCCTGTTTTATATCTAATCATATAGAATAACATTAGAACAATACCTACTACCATGCCGGTTACTGCTCCTTGTCTATTCATACGTTTATCAAAAATTCCAAGAATTATAGCCGGAAAAAACGATGCTGCTGCCAGACCAAATGCTAATGCAACAACAGCTGCAACAAAACCAGGTGGATAAATACCGAATAATCCTGCAATAATAATAGCAACTAAAATACTAATGCGTGCTGCTAAAAGTTCTCCTTTTTCAGAAATGTTTGGTTTGATTTGTTTTTTGATCAAATCATGAGAAATCGAAGTAGAGATGACTAATAATAATCCAGCTGCTGTCGATAAAGCTGCTGCTAATCCTCCAGCTGCTACTAATGCAATTACCCAGTTGGGTAGTTTTGCAATTTCTGGATTGGCAAGTACCATAATATCTCTATCTACGTATAATTCATTGGCAGAATCATTCGCATTAGACACCAAACGTTCTCCATGTTCACCTCTCTCCCCAGTATACTTAGGTTTCCCATCAGTTGCTTTTCCATTTACATATTGAATTTTACCATCATTATTTTTATCAGACCAAGATATCAAACCTGTATTTTCCCAGTTTTTAAACCATTCTGGCACTTCTTTATATTGTGTGTTACTTACCGTTTCTATTAAGTTTGTTCTTGCAAAAACTGCAATTGCTGGTGCTGTAGTATATAAAATCGCAATAAACAATAATGCAAGACCAGCAGATTTACGAGCATCTTTTACTTTAGGTACAGTAAAGAAACGTACAATTACATGTGGTAGCCCTGCTGTCCCTACCATTAATGCCAATGTAATCGCAAAAACGTCCCATGTTGATTTTGATCCATCTGTATATTCATTAAACCCTAACTGGGTATGCAAGGTATCTAATTTGTCAAGCAAAAATGTACCATCCTCTACAGTACCTCCCATACCTATTTGAGGTATGATATTGCCTGTCATTTGCATTGAAATAAAAAAAGCAGGAACCATAAATGCAAATATTAACACACAATATTGTGCTACTTGCGTATATGTAATCCCTTTCATTCCTCCTAAAAAAGCAAAAACTAAAACAACTGTCATACCTATGATTACACCTAAATTAATATCTACCTGTAAAAATTGAGAAAAAACAATCCCTACACCTCTCATCTGACCTGCCACATAAGTAAATGATACAATTAAAGCGCAAATTACTGCTACTGTTCTTGCCGTATTAGAATAATATCGATCACCAATAAAATCAGGAACTGTAAATTTTCCAAATTTCCTAAGGTAAGGAGCTAACAATAAAGCTAAAAGTACGTATCCTCCTGTCCATCCCATTAAAAACACAGAACCATCATAACCCATAAATGAAATCAATCCTGCCATCGAGATAAAGGAAGCGGCACTCATCCAATCTGCTGCGGTTGCCATACCATTAGCCAAAGGTGATACTCCTCCTCCTGCTACATAAAATTCTTTTGTAGAGCCTGCCCTTGCCCATATAGCTATTCCGAAATAAATAGCAAAAGTAATCCCTACTAAAATCCATGTCCATACTTGAACGCTCATAATAATATATTTTTTTGGTTAGTATTAAGATTACTCGTTGTAACCATATTTTTTATCCAGTTTATTCATCAATCGTACGTATACAAAAATGAGTATAACAAAAACATAGATAGAACCTTGTTGAGCAAACCAAAAACCAAGTTTAAATCCCCCAAGTCTAATACTGTTTAGCGCATCTTTAAATAAAATTCCTGCTCCATAGGAGACTGCAAACCAAATAGTCAATAAAATGACTAAATACTTGAGGTTTTCTCTCCAATAAGCAGTTGCTTTTTTTTGTTTTTCTGACATAATTATTAATTTTAGAGATAGATCATTGCTTGTAAGGTAACAAAACTTTGAGCGTCATTATCACCATACTTTGTATTTAAATATTCTAGTGTAAGTTTAGAATTATGACCGCTGAAGTATGCATTTGCTCCCACTCCAAATGTGGTTGCATTATCATCTATAAGGTCAATAGAACGTAAATTAAATGACCCATACGGTTGAAATTTAATCTTCTTATTATCATTAGGAATAACATACCCTACATGACTATAGATCATAGAACCTGTTTCATATGTTTGTCCTAGTGTAAAATTGTCTCCATAATCATTGTTCTGATAGGATGCATAAGCGGTTATTGCAGATCCATTCTTTCCTATTGGAGCATCATAAAAGGCATCAACCGCAAAAATTGCGACATCTTGCCCTTCTAATGTTAGATCATCATTAACAAGAACACTTCCATCTGGGTGATAAAAGAACCCCGCTCCTACATTAAAAACTTTTTTACCTCCTAAATAAGATCCAACTTTATAGGGTAAAAAATTAGATTCCTGATCTAAAAAATTATAATCAAAATATCCTGCAAAGTTCTTCCCTGCATCTTTTGAACCTAATAGATCTCTCCCTGCATAATAAGTATCACCAGCAATAAAAGTATCTGGATTGGCAAGATCAATTGCAGAATCTAAAGTGTTTTTACCAGATTCATTAACTGAGACTCGATATTGGAGTTTTCCAAATGATCCTTTGAGATAAACTCCTATATGACGTGCAAACTGATCAGATAAACCTATAGTAGCCCATGATTGACGATTATTATCTAATGTCATGATATTAAGCGTACTTTGGTTATTAAGGCGTGAAATACCGTTCCAATAATGTAATCCTCCCCCGATTGCATGTTTCTCACCTAAGCTATATTGTAACCAAAAATCGTGGAAGAAGAGTTGAGAGCTATCTCCTTTTCCTGTTGGACTTTGATTATCTCCATTTAAGCTATTTAATCCAAAATGAGTAAGAATCAAGAAATCTTTATTTATTTGAGAAAATGTTAAAATACGTGCTCTTCGAATGCTAAAATTTGTTTTACTAACATCGTCAGGCACTTCATCCTGATATCGTGCCCAGAACTGACCCCAAGAAATTATTCTAAAATATTTTGATCCATCTTCATTTAGTTTAACTTTTAGCCCACCTGTATAATCAGGTGATCCTTGAGAAAATCCTAAATATGGTACCAAAAAACAACCTAAAAAAAGTAGTAATATGAGCTTTTTCATAATTTAAGAATTAGATTTTAGAAAATGATTTGTACTACTGATGTAGTGTTGTGCACTTGTTAAAAGTCTAAAAATTATGTTAAGCAATAAAAATTAGTATAGTTTTTTGCTAATCACTATAGTTATTCTCTAAAACGTTCCCATTTAATAAGCATAAATTTATCCCCCAATTCTGTTACAACAACACCAGCTCCTTTTACATTATCGGGAGATTGAAAAAAAGTTGCTAATTCTGAAGCATTTAGAATCTTATAAGTCGGATGATATTGCGAATTATATGGTCTTTTAATATTATATTTCTTTACCCAATTGATTACGCTAACGTGAGAAATCCCCAAAATGCGTTCAATTTCGCGATATGTTAATCCCTCTAAATAAAGCTGCAAAGCTTTGTTCACATAATAGTCATCTATCTTCTTACCAAGCTTATTTACTGTAAAATTATAATTACAATTTTTACATCGATATCGCTGCCTATGATTAATTACACCACTTTTAATAT
Source organism: Aquimarina algiphila (assembly GCF_947494415.1). Classification (NCBI taxonomy): domain Bacteria; kingdom Pseudomonadati; phylum Bacteroidota; class Flavobacteriia; order Flavobacteriales; family Flavobacteriaceae; genus Aquimarina; species Aquimarina algiphila. The sequence continues at coordinate 20,712 of NZ_CANLVC010000017.1, forward strand.
ACTCCGATGAATTACAATTTGGACATACTTTTAAATTCATGTATAGTATTTTTGCATAAATATATCATTTTAGCAATAAAAATATAATAATTATTTAATACTAATCATAAATAAATCTAATTTTTAAACGATAATTATTAAAAATATATCTTTGAATATTAATAAAAAATGAAAAATCAGTAATTACTTATGTCAGATGAATTGATAGATATATTAGATGAGTATGGAAAGAGCACCGGAGAAATCAGATTAAAATCTGAAGCTCATCAATTAGGGTTATATCATGCTAGTGTACATATTTGGTTTTTTACGGATGATGGTCGGATTTTATTTCAGAAACGTGCAAAGAATAAAGATAGTTTTCCTGATTTATGGGATGTATCTGTAGCAGGTCATATTGGAGCTGGAGAAAGTCCAGAGAATTCTGCCATTCGCGAAATTGAAGAAGAAATTGGTATATTGGTTCCGGTACATAAGTTAGAGTTTATTGGCACATATTTAGCAAAAAAAATACCCAAACCTGATTTTCTAGATAACGAGTTTCACTACATCTATCTAAGTAAACTAGATGTCTCTATCAAAAAATTAAAACTACAAGAAGAAGAAGTCGCTGGTGTTATTCTTTTTGATAGTAATGATTTTAAAAATATTCTTCATAACCCTATTAAGTATAAAGATTATGTACCTCATGATCTGGAATATTATCACTTTATTCTTAAGGAAATCACAAATCGATTATAATAATACTTCTATTACAACTAACTATTGTAACTTCTACCGCTAATCTTTTATTATAGTATTTTTGTATTAAAATAACAAAAACGATAAATAAAAACTATAATGAATTTAAATAATAAAACTGTAGATACTTTAAATATTTTACTCGCTGATTATCATATACATTATCAAAAACTCCGAAATTTTCATTGGAATATAACAGGCCCACATTTTTTTGAACTTCATGCAAAATTTGAAGAGTTTTATGAAGATGCTAAATTAAAAATAGATGAGATTGCAGAGCGTATTCTTACACTAAGAGGAAAACCTGTGAGTAATTTTAGTGTATATTTAGATATTTCTAATATTAATGAAGCAAGTACTATACTTACAGACTATGAAATGGTTTCTACTATTTTAGAAGACCATAAACTACTTTTAAAACAACTCAAAATAGTAACTGTCGCTGCAGAAGAAGCTAAAGACGATGGGACTCTTGATATTACAGGAACGTATATAGGAGAAATAGAAAAAACAAGCTGGATGCTCAATGCCTGGAATCAGAAAAATTAAAATAATAAAACTCTCATATCTTATCCTTTTGACAACAATGACAATGAGTTGTCAAAAGGATAAACATTCTGATTTAACTAAAATCAAAAAACTCTCGCACTCTATTCACGAAATCTCAGGTATTACTATGTTGTCTGATGCTAAATTATATGCTATCAATGATTCTGGTAATGATAACACCGTATTTTGTCTAAATCAAAAAGGCGAGATTATAAATGAAATTAAAATTCCTGGCACTAAAAATATAGATTGGGAAGATCTTGCCTACGATCAAGAAAACAATATCTACATTGGAGATTTTGGAAATAATAATAATGATCGAAAGAACCTTGTTATTTATAAAGTCAATGGACTATTATCAAATACAATATCCGTAGAAAAAATTAGATTCATTTTTGAAGATCAAAAAAAGTTCCCTCCCAAAAAAAAGAATTTCAATTTTGATGTTGAAGCTTTTATTCACCTTAACGGAAATTTATATTTGTTTACTAAAAATCGTGCTAAAAATTCAAAAGGAAAGACCAAACTATACAAAGTATCTGCCACTCCAGGAAAGTATATGGCCAAACTAGTTGGAGAATACAAAACATGTGAAGATAGTTCTAATTGCTTAATTACCGGTGCTGCGATCAATCATTCTGGTGATAACATTGCACTTCTCACTCACAATAAAGTTTTTTTAATAACTGATTTTACAGAGGATAATTTGTTTAATGGAAATATTAAAAAAATAAAACTAAAGCATAATTCACAAAAAGAAGGTTTATGTTTTAAAAATGACAGTACCCTTTTTATTACTGATGAGAAAAGTAAGTATGGTAAAGCTACTTTATACGAATATAAAATTAAAAAATAAGTGATTTAATCTTATTGATTATCGTATCCTAGGATTTTTGATTTTAAAAACTCAAACCAAAACCAAACGTAAAACGCAACCCATCATCACTCCCAAACAACCCTAATTGCCCTCCTATAGTATCAATTGCATTAATCCACATTCCTCCTCCATAAGAATCATGCCACTGATCAGAATTCTCGCCATCAAGCCAAACTCTTCCGACATCATAGCCTCCAAATACACCTAATTGTAACGGCAATATACCCGTTTTAAACTTATTAAAACTATATCTTAAATCATTACTAAATGCTAATGCACTTTCTCCTGTAAAACGTTCTTCTCTATAGCCTCTTAATCCATTAATCCCTCCTAAAACTGCTCCCTGATAAAACTCAAAACTATCTCCTATAATTACCTGAGCCATAACATCTGTTTTCAAGACTAATTTTCTATTTCTTGTAATTGCATTATAAAAGCCTAGTTTTGGATAAACATACCCATAGGTACGATCAGTATCTTCTACATTCATCCTCGCTCCTGTTTGCAATTTAAACAGCATTCCTCGAGAAGGGTTCACAGCATTATCATAACTCTCAAATTTATAGTGTAAATCAATATTTCCAAAAAGCTTTCTTTCAAAAAAATCAGGATCTTCACTTACAAAACCTAGACCAGAAGTAATAAATCTTCCTCCCGTATCCTGTACTTCTATTCCTTCATAATTTGCCTTTATCGAAAATGTAGAACCATAATTTCCTTTTTTAGAAAAGCCAAAACCTAAAGCCCATGTACCAATCTTTACTCTATTATAATCTAAACCTAATTCATCATCATTATTCACAGAACTATTACCTAATCCAAAAAAGTTTTGCGCATAATTTTCACTTGTGATTAAACCGCTAAGTAAGATATTCCAATTACCAAGGGCATTCATATATTCTCCTAAATAAGATATATCATATCCTCCTTGAGTCTGAAAATAATATGCCGCTTTAAAAGTATGTTTACTATGATATGGGTTATTTTTAAACCCTTTTATAGTAAACACATCGGTAAGACTTACATTTAGACCATCATCTGGATTAAAACCAATAAAAGGAGTTACGACATTAGTTTTTTCTATGTATTTATTATAGTCATACAGGTTATACTTATAAATATCGCTCCATATAAATTTTGCTCCACCTTTCTTTTCAACGGTATTAGGCTTTGAATGATGATCATACACCTTAACTTTTCTTCCATTTTCTATAGTATACACATCATTATTTTGTCCTCCTATAATTCTTATTCTAATAGGTTTCTTCCCCTTACCTCTTACAACAAACTGATCATCATCATCTAATCCATAAATCCAAATTTCTTTTGTCTCTTTGGAATTAAAAACTCTTTGACTATAAGGCTTTTTTATTTTTCCTCCCTTTATTCTTGATATTTTTATTGTTGTTTTATAGTCTCCTCTTATGATTTCTATAAAATCATCTTTGTCTGTTCCTGTTAAAATAGCATGTCTTGATAGATATTTATAATATCGCTTAGCGATATCTTCTATATTATCTCTTCGTGATTTTAAATCCTTTTGGATTCTTTTGATCGTTTCATCCTGAAGTTCTTCTGGGAGATTTTTAAATGCTTTTTCTATATCGTTATCAGATAGATTTTCTTTAATGTATCTAGCTTGTTCTATCCAAATCTTTTCTCCAGAATTCTGAGTTAGCTTTCTATCTAATGGTAGTCCTGATTGATTTACCCATCTTACCTTTTTAAGTTTTTCATCATAAACCTGAAATTTCCTAGCCAGTGGAACTACAAATTTTATAATATCTAAAAGTAATCCATCATAATTTGAAAATACCTGATCTCTATCCCTGGGAATGGGCCTAAATATCTTTTCCTTTTCTTTATCAAATTGAGCCCATCTCCACTGATCAGAATGACGATCCCAATCCCCTAAAATCATATCAAAAAGCCTGGTTCTAATATAATGTTCTTCATCCATTTTGTATTTTTCATCCTTCCTTAATTTACTAAGAAGATCATCTGTACTTTCTATATCATCAGGTTTTCCAAAAGACACTTCATCTTTGTATTCTTTTCCCGGACGTTCTTCAAGAAAATAGATTTCATCCCCAAATTTTTCATTATACTTCCCTAGTGCAGGATGTTTAGGAATATAATATAATTTTGGATTAGCATGATAAACTCCAATAGCATCGGCTAGGGTTCCTACGGTTAAAAATGCATAAGGATAACTTGACGTATAAAAATCAGAAAGCACATCTTCTGTAAGCGTATTATCAAATCCATCATCCAAATAGGTATATTTAAAAGCTCCTTTTTGTAAAAACTGCGTAACACTTTTTCTCATAGCTCTTAAACTATATCGTTTTCCTTCCTTATCTACAAGACGTAACGATCGTGTTACTTGTCCTCCTCCTTGTCGGTCAATAGTAAAACCACCCATAAGAGTATCTAGAGTTGCTACCGGTACTTTGATATCTGTTCCGTATATATTGCGATAATGATCCCCCCACATCGATTTATAAAACTTAGATTTCTTCACTTCTTCTTTTTTATAAATTGAAGCCGACACTTCTGTTTCAAAAGAATTTGGGATATCACTAAAAGAATATTCTTTTTCTTTGGGATGTACCTCTGTCTGATACACTAATTTAGGCTCTCCATTTTCATTTGCATAAAATCGAACGTTTGAAGCGCCATTTTTATATACATCTAATACAGCAAAACCCTGACCTGGATATGAAAATAATCCATCTTTCCCAAGAGCCGCCGCAGAAACCTTAGATCCAGAACCTGAAATAATTTGCTTGTCTCCGTCACTATCAATATACTGCAAAGAGTGTTCATGACCGGATACAAAAACTACTCGATCCATAGCTCTGGTCATTGTAGAAAGTCTTCTCATTAACCTGCTATAGTGAACATTAGATACATCCTGAGCTGTAACCCCTCCTTGAGAACGAATTAGAGTTGCTAACGAACCTAAGATCGGAAGAGGAATCTTTTTCTTTGAAGGAAAAATATGCTTACCAAAATTGTATTTACCCCCATGAGGACCATTAGTATACATTGGATGATGCATTGCAATAAGAATCGTCTTCTTACTATGTTTCTTCAACTCTCCTTCTACCTCAAGAAAGAATTTTTCTCGTGTCTTAATTTCACACTCATCATTTATGGTTGGGTTTTTATCCCAATTTGCAAGATACCATTGTGTATCCAAAATTAACAAATGGACTTTGTCATTTATTTCTACACTTTCCAGAGGGCAACCTTTAGGAGGTAAGAATGCATTATCATTTCCCATTTTCTCTATTACATATTCCTCTTGTCGATGTAAACCTTCTACTCCATTATTGTACCAATCATGATTTCCAGGAATAAAAGCCACCTTACCTTTAAAGTTTTCTATGCTTTCAATTTGAGCGTCTATTCTACGTTCTGATAAAGCTCTTTCTGGTGATTCTTTCTTAGGCATTCCCTTTTGATAGATATTATCACCTAAAAAGAGTACATAATCATCGCTAGACTTGACCGTATCCAGGACTTTTTTTAAAATTGCTAATCCATCTGAAGTTTTTTTCATGGTGGCATAACCTGCATCTCCAATCAAATAAAATCTTTTTTCGATTGTAACCCCTTGACTGGGTAATGTTTGAGTGAAGTTTTCGACTTTATACTGAGGAGAGTATGTTGCACATGAACTAAGTAATAGAGCAACACAGATTATTAGAATCTTATTATATTTATTCATTGTTTGAAGTACAATCTCTTTTTTTTAATTATTTTGGTTACCGAAAAAATGTACATATGTCTTCTTTATTAGAAAAAACAGATAATTTTGTTTCAGAGCTCTTTGAAAATGAGCTTCCGAACTCCTGTATTTACCATAATTACGATCACACCAAAAGAGTATTTAAAAGTACAAAAGAAATTATTGATAACACAAATTTATCTGATGAAGATAAAGAAGTTTTATTATTAACTGCTTTATTACATGATACTGGGTATTCTAAGAGTTCTGACAACCATGAAGAGCACAGTGTTGAAATTGCAAAAGATTTTTTATCTCAGCAAAATGTCTCTCAAAAGATCATTGACAAAGTTTCTAAACAAATTATGGCTACCAAAATGGAACATCAACCTACTGATCTAATGGAAGAGATCATTAGAGATGCTGATGCCTCCCACTTTGCCAAAGATTATTATGGTGAAACAAGTGAGTTATTGAGACGAGAGTTTAAATTAAATTCTGTCAAAGATTTAACCACTTCAGAATGGCTTAAAGCTAATATTGATTTATTTCAGAATAAACATCACTATTATACAGATTATGCCATTTCAAAATGGAAACCAAAAAAAGAAGAGAATCTTCATAAGATGATTGAAGAGCAGGCAAGAATAAAAAAGGAGAAAAAGAAAGAAAAAGAAAAATTAAAAAACATATTAAAGGAAGAAAGTCCAGAAAAAGGTATACAGACTCTTTTTAGGGTTACTTTAAGAAATCATCTAAAACTAAGTGATATTGCTGATACCAAAGCCAATATTTTACTTTCTGTAAATGCTATTATTATGTCTCTGGCTCTGTCAAATCTCATTCCAAAACTTGACAACCCATCAAACCAATATCTTATTTATCCGACTTTAGTTTTTCTTATATTCACTATTGCCTCTATAGTTTTATCTGTATTAGCTACCAGACCCAATGTTACCAGCGGTGAATTTACCCGCAAAGAAATAAAAGAAAAGAAAGTCAATCTATTATTCTTTGGAAATTTTCATAAAATGCCATTGAATGAATATAAATGGGCTATGACAGAATTAATGGGAGATAAAGATTATATCTATGATACCATGATAAAAGATCTTTATTTTCTAGGAAAAGTATTACACAAAAAATATAAAATACTACGAATAACATATACCGTATTCATGATAGGAATAGTTACTTCAGTAATTTCTTTTGTCCTGGCATTTAACACGTTACAATAAGTACAAAAAAAAGAGCTTTAATTAAGCTCTTTCATTAAATCTTCATACGTATAATATTCTTTGTCTTTTTCATTTTTATGATAAAGAATATTGACTCTAAGTGCTTTTAAACCAGTAACTCCCTGAAGATCATCTAATTCAACAATCTCTATTTCTTCTTCAAGATAGTTCTTAGATTGCAAAAAGTTAATATACTTAATATACTCACGTTCATCAGAACGTTGAGAATATATAATTACGAGTTTACCCTTCTCTGTAACACGTTGATCAGTACCTTTTATTTTTGACTTATCAACACGTTTCTTAACTACCTCATATCTTGCATTATATGTCCCATCTACATCAAATCGTTTTTCATCCATTCTAAATCTCACGGATAATGAAGTGTTAAAAACAAGAACCATTGAAGCAACATCCAATGCAACAGGTAAATCTTTTTGCATTTGATAATAAGCATTTTCCATCTCACACATAATCTGCAATTGCCATAACCTTAGATTATAGAGATACACCTTATTAAAACTATCCTGTTTGGTTATTGATTCTCCAATGTACATGTTATGTTCAACCCCATCAGACTTGAAACGTTCGAAATAATGAGGGTACATTCCCTGAGCTTCATCTTGTTTTTGATCTAATAAAGCCGCCATTTTTTTATTGATAAGCATTACTGACTCATCATATGCCTTTCGATGCCTATAAACCGTCTTAATACTAACATCAAGGATTTCTTCATATTCATCTATAAGAGTATCGAGTTCGGCATTCTTCTTTTTAAGATGCTTAAACAACGGAGTAATCTCTTTCTTAATAAAATTAAGAATATTTTGTTCGCTATCTACTTGTAATTGCTCTGTTATTGCCGTTACATAACGATTTGTTCTGTATGCTAGTTGCTCATATATTGGTAATGGATCTGATTCAATTATTTTATTAATGATTTTAGCTATACCCTTTAGCTGTAACACCAAATCTTTTTGTATTGCTTCATTACGAGCATCTGAAGAGCCTTTTATATCTATTTGTCCATATAATGGATATACATTTTCAAAAACTACTTCTCTGAACGAAACTGGATTTTCATCCACCATAGCTCTCATAAATCGTTTCGCTTCTCTCTTAAATTTCCAATGCACACTTGGATGTATGGATGTACATTCTTGCTGAATGATTAACTCTAGCTCATTCTCTGATTTTGCTTTTGAACGTAAAACAGAATCTACAAGATATGGCATAACATCCTGCAATTTGTTTGCATTAATGCTATTGAGTTCGTGGACATTTGGAGAAACAATCTCTAAAATCCCCAATAAATTACCATCACTTTTAATTGGAGCAAGAATTGCGCTATTAATACCTTGTGCCACCAGATTTTTATACATTATTTCATCTGGAGTTGATTTCTGATATCTTTTTACATCAGAAATTGCAAAATATGTAGATTCTTCAAAAAGATAATGATACGTCCCTTTACACAAAGCCGTTTCACAACAATCTGTATATCTATCATACAAAATGTAACTATCTATATTTTTAAAAGGCACACGTTCTAGTACCTGGTCTTCTGGATTATAGTTCGAAAAACCAACTTTGATCTCTCGAAGATTAAATATCGCTCTAAAAATATCCTGAAAACTACCTACAAAATCTCCTTGAGTTTTATCATACTTTATTAAGCTAGTTTTAAAATCGGATAAAGAAACATCTGTAGTAACATCAAACATGTTTGCAATGATAATCCCCTTAAAAATCCAACTATGAGGAGGGAATTTTTCTTTCCAAATATCTATGTTATCAAAATTATCTAACAATTCGGCTACATCTGCATCTGTAATTTCTTTTGCTTTATCAGTTTTAATGATATCGATAAAATCACCATTATACATAATTCTATAATTCCTCATTACACCGAAAGCATCAGGAATATCATAAAAGAAAGGTCTTCTAAAATCTATATTATAGTTATAATAGTGTCCAAGAATAATACTACATCCCATTATATAATAGTGATCCTCATTCAAATTCTTGATTTGAGGTTCAAAATTTTCTCCTGCAGCTTTTACAATATTTTGATAGCGTGAAGTAGACTTTAATACTTTATTATGAAATGGAATTGTAGCAATTTTAATTTCATTTTGCTGTAATATATCAGGAAAAGAATCTTCTAGAACCAAATGAATAGGTTCTAATAACTCATATACTCGTTTTTCTTCTTTGATCCCATTATCTAATTCAGGATACTGCTCTGCAATCTTTAAAATACGCGCAGCTCTATCCTTGATAATTTCATTATCACTTTTCAGTAATTCTTTATATTGTTCAAAAAATTTCGAAAAGCTAATCCAAATATCTAATGGAAAATCATGCTCTAACCCCGTCATGTTTGCTCTTTTATTCTAGGATACAAAGGTAATACAAACCAAATTGTATCACTAGTTATTAACAATTAATTAAACTATATTTTTTTAACTTAAAAAAAACTTCTATTTAACATTTAAGACGATTGAATTATTAAAATTTGGACATTGATTTAATCCTTATATCCAAAATATTAACAAACATTATACCATAATAGACGAACTACTATAGTATTTTGTTACACAAAATATAAGATTTTTATCCGAGTTTTGCACATTATTGGTAAAAGTATCTTAACAATTCTTCTATATGCAACGTTAATTTTTGGAGTATGTAATGAGGATTCTTTATTTTTACAACCAATAAATCTAATTGCCATGAAATGAGTATATCAATAATTAATTACTATTTTTAATAATGAAATTGATTAATTCTTAATATACTGATTCCCAAATATGCCAATTTTTTTGTCATATCAAAAAAATAAAAAAACGAAAAAATGAAAAGAATTGCACTTCTGGTTACAACACTTTTACTTGTAGCTTGTCAAAAAGATCAAAAAGGATATTCTATTACTGCTGACACCGAAGGTTTTGAAGAAGGAACCATGGTATATGTAAATGCTGTGAGTCAATCTAGAAGGCCAATAATTATAGATTCTACAACTATACAAAATCAAAAGTTTCAGATTAAATTACCTGCCCCAGAAAGTAATGATTTTAATTATTTAACATTTAAAGATCTAAGAGGAAATGTTCTCTTTTTGGCAGAAAACAACCCTATAGAAATGACTATCTATAAAGATAGTATGAGATCTTCTATCGTTAAAGGAGGAACAGAAAACGAACTCTTCTTTTCATATGCCAAGACTGTTAAAAAATATGGGGAAGAAAAATTAAAACTTAGTAATGAATATCAAATTGCTACTAAACTAGGAGAAACAAATAAAGCTATAAAAATAGCTGCAAAAAGGGAGGAATTAGTCGAAGCAGAAAAACAATTTAGAAAAGATCTAGCGAATAATAATTCGAGTTCTCTTGTATCAATAATGGCTTTAACTGACCTTTTAAACCTTAAAATTGTTTCTGCAAAAGAAGCTAAAGAACAATTTAACTCTATTGCTGACACCTTAAAAACTAGTCGATTAGGCAAAAACCTTAATCAACTTATTGCTAATGCAATGGCTGTATCCATGCAAAAAAGAATAGATATTGGCAGTACTGCCGAGGATTTTTCTGCTCCTACTCCAGAAGGTAAAATGTTATCCTTAAAACAGTCAATGGGTAAAATCACAATTATTGATTTTTGGGCTTCATGGTGTAAACCATGCAGAATGGAAAATCCTAACGTAGTAAATGTGTATAAAAAATATCACGATAAAGGACTTAATATAATTAGCGTTTCGTTAGATAAAAAACAAGAAGCATGGACCAAGGCTATTTCTGATGATAATTTAGATTGGAATCATGTTTCTAATCTACAATTCTGGCAAGAACCTATTGCACAGGCTTATGGAGTACGATCTATCCCAGCTACTTTTATTCTTGATGAAAAAGGAAATGTAATTGCTAAGAATTTAAGAGGACCTGCATTAGAGGAAAAAATTTCAGAATTGCTTGCTCAGCAATCTCTATAAAATATAAACATAATATCATAAAAAAGGCAACCAATCTAACATAGAGTTGCCTTTTTTTAATGTTATAACTTCCCCATTCTTTGTAAAACAAAAAGAATGATAATTGGTATCGCTAGTAAACCAATCATGAACAGGTTTTCTTGAAACAACCACGGAGCCAGTATCAAAGTAATAATATATCCTCCTACTGCACCTCCAAAATGAGCATCATGTCCTATATTTCCGACTTTATTTTTCATCCCAAAAATAGAATATAATAAATATCCAATTCCAAATATATAAGCAGGAATAGGAATTGGAATAAACATCAAATACAAACTCATGTCTGGTCTGAATAAAATCCCTGCATATATTATACCAGATACAGCTCCACTTGCACCGACAGCGCTATAGTAGTATTCGTCTTTATGAAAAAATAATGAAAATAAATTTCCAACTAACAAGCTTCCAAAATAAACGATTAAAAACTTAATATTACCTAAAAACCCAATTACCGTTGGAGCAAAAAAGTAAAGTGTAAACATATTAAAAAACAAATGCATCATATCGACATGTAAAAATCCAGATGTTAGCATTCGTATCTGCTCTCCTCTACGTATTCCACCAATATTGAATTTATACTTTTCAAAAAAAGAAAAATCATTAAATCCCTTTAATGACATCAGTATATTAGCTCCAATAATTATGATAACAATAAGATCAAGTTTCTCCATTAACTAAAATTTTTATTCAAAGATACATATATTTTTACCTCAAGAAATCTAAAACAATTGTACTTTCTAATTAGCAAAAGTTTATGAAAAAAAAAGAAGGATGTTTTTATATTTGTACCCTTTAATTTAGGGGTTTAATGCAATTGTTAGTTTATCGTTTGGTCTATCCAATCCTATGGGTAATCTCAAAGTTACCTTGGCGTCTATTATATATCCTATCTACCGGAATATATGTACTCATGTATCATATTGTTGGATATAGAAGAAAAGTAGTTTCTACAAATTTAGCTCTCGCTTTTCCTGAAAAATCGGACAAAGAAATTAAACAGGTATGTAAAAAATTTTATAAACATATGTGCGATATGTTTATGGAAATGATAAAAAGCTTATCTATATCCAAAGAAGAAATGACTAAACGTTTTACGATAATTGATCAACATACATTCAAAGAATTACAAGCCAAAAACAAAAGTATTATTGTACTTATGGGGCATTATGCCAGTTATGAATGGGCCATTGCTGCCCAATTTGTAATGGATTTTCCCATTGTTGGAGTATATAAAAAGATTAAAAACAAGTATTTTGATCAGCTAGCACATCGTATTAGAGGAAAATTCAATACAAGACTAATAGATAACCACAATGTGATTAAAGAGATCACCAGAGATAAAGTACATGGAAGACTCTGCGCTTATGGGCTATTATCAGATCAATCTCCAAAATTAAAAAATGCTTTGTATTGGACTGATTTTATGAATATTAAAGTTCCTGTAATTACCGGAGGAGAAGTTTTATCCAAAAGATTGGATATGCCTGTGACTTATCTAAAAGTAGAAAAAATAAAACGTGGGTATTATCAAGCTAAATTCATAACCATTACAGATGATCCAAAGAATTGTGATGATCATTATATTACAAAAAAATATCTGCAATTATTAGAGCAACAAATAAGGGAGAAACCAGAATATTACCTCTGGACTCACAGACGATGGAAACATAGAAATGCAAAACTTCCTAAAGGTGCTCAAGTAGACTAAATAACAAACAAACATAACCAGCTGACTAACAACACTTTTAGTTCTTCTTATTTTATTTAGTTTTTTTATTTTTAACAGATGAGTTTGGTAAAATACTTTTATTTTCGCAAACCAAACCCCATCTATCTATGCAATTATTAATTTATAAGCTAGTCTATCCTGGTTTATGGCTAATTTCAAAATTACCATGGAAATTGTTTTATGCTTTTTCTACTAGTATTTTTTTTATCATTTATTATATTATTGGATATAGGAAAAGAACAGTTACAGAAAACTTAATATTGGTTTTTCCTGAAAAGGCTGAAAAAGAAATCAAAAAGATTAGAAAAGAGTTCTATAAGCATATGTGTGATATGTTTTTAGAAATGATCAAATCTATTTCTATTTCTAATCAAGAAATGATGGAACGCTTTAAAGTCACTAATCTGGAAAAGATACAGAACCTAGAAGCTAAAGGACAAAACATTATGGTTTTTATGGCTCATTATGCTAGTTATGAATGGGCAAATGTAATAGATATACAAACAAATTTTCAAGCGGTTGGTATATACAAACCTATAGGGAATATATATTTTGACAGATTAGTCCGTAGAATACGTGCTCGTTTTGGTTCTCGTGTTGTTACAAACAAAAATGCTATGAGAGAAATTACCGAGGACCAAACCAAAGATGGTTTATATATGTATGGATTAGCAGCAGATCAATCGCCCAAATTACATAAAGCCATGTATTGGACTAATTTTATGGGTATAAAAGTACCTACCTTCTTAGGTGCCGAAGTGTTATCAAAACGCTTAGGAATAAACACTTACTATTTACAAGTAGAAAAAATTAAAAGGGGGTATTATGAAGCTACATTTGTTTCAATAACTGAAGATCCTAAAAACTGTGAAGATTATTCTATTGTAAAAAAATACTTAAGACTTCTCGAAAAACAAATTACCAATAACCCTCAGTATTATTTGTGGTCCCATAAGAGATGGAAGCATAGAAATGCATTGGCTCCAGAGGGCGCAACAATAGATTAAACACATCTGTAAACTATATCTAATAAATAAGCTTATATTGTAAGCTTTTAACCATCCATATGCAATTACTAATATATAGCCTGGTTTATCCAATTATACTAGGGATTTCAAAACTACCATGGCGATTATTTTATGCTTTTTCCACTGGTATTTATTTTATTATTTATTATATCGTACGATATAGGAGAAAGACAGTAACAGAAAACCTACAATTGGTTTTTCCAGAAAAGTCCAAAGAGGAAATTTTTAGTATTCGTAAAAAATTCTATAAACATATGTGTGATATGTTTTTAGAAATGACAAAATCGCTCTCTATTTCTCGTGAAGAACTTATAAAACGGTATAAAGTAACTAACCTTGATGAGTTTCATGAGTTTGAAAAGAAAAACAAAAGTATAATTGCCCTGATGGGGCATTACGGAAGTTTTGAATGGTCAAATGCAATAGATTTAGTATCTATTAATCCATGTGTTGGTATTTATAAACAGATTGAAAACAAATATTTTGACAGATTGGCACACCGTATCCGCGGACGTTTTAATTCAAGGCTTATTGCTAGTCATAAGGTCGCAAGACAAATTATAAAAGATAAACAAGAAGATACTGTATGTGCTTATGGAATGATCTCTGATCAATCTCCAAAAATTGGAAATGCAAAGTATTGGACGAATTTCATGGGAGTAAAAGTTCCTATATTTTTAGGTGGTGAGTTTTTAGCACAGCGACTTGATGTAATTGTTCTATACTTACATGTAGAAAAAGTGAAACGAGGGCATTATGAAGTTCGATTTATACCTATCTCAGAAAATAGTAAAACTGAAGAGAAATATCACGTTACTAAAGAATATCTAAGATTATTAGAAGGTCAGATACGAGAAAAACCTCAATATTATTTATGGACTCATAAACGTTGGAAACATAGAAATACTCCAATTCCTGAAGGTGCAGTTGTGGATTAATTTGATGTATTTCTATAGCGTATTTGTAATCTATGGCCTTAAATCGATATACTTAAATATTCTTCAGAAATTGAACTTATTATTATATAACGTAAATGACTATTATTTTATACAGTAAAATAAGTAAAGAATTTCAAGATGAATGTTTTGAAACTCATATAAATACTATACCTGAAAAACTAAAAAATAAGATTAATTCATTTAGAAGATGGCAGGATAAGCAGACCTCTTTACTAGGATTATTACTTTTACGACATGGGATTTCCAGGTTTTCAGACTCTCAGGATGATCCTCTACATCTTTTGAAATACAATTCATATGGCAAACCATTTTTGGATATTGATCTAGATTTTAATATTTCGCATTCTGGAGATTTTACTTTTTGTATCATCAGCAATGATAATAAAGTAGGTATTGATATCGAAAAAATTAGGGATATTGATGTAACTATATTAAAGTCACAGATGACCGTTACAGAATGGGAAAATATAGTAAAAGCAGATCCCGTAAAAGATTGTGCTTTTAAATACTGGACACAAAAAGAAGCAGTGGTCAAAGCTATAGGAAAAGGACTTAGTATTGCACTATCTTCCTTTGCAATTGTAAATGATAAAGCTACAATTAACTCAGACACCTGGCACGTTTATCCTCTTCCAATAAACATTGATGGCTATAGTAGCCACATAGCAATTAATAAAGAATTATCACCTATAGAATTACCTTGTGAGTTTGTGAATTTTTATAAAAGCTAACCCAATTTTATAACTCCATTTGTTTTTTTATTATTCCTAAAAGCTATACTTTAATCGGGCTTGAATTCTATTGTTATCCTCATAATTACCAAAAAATGTTTTTCTTTTACCATTAAAGAAATCTCCTATCAAACTAAGGTTAAGACCACTACTTAAATCATATTGTAATTCTGTTTGTACATATGTATTATCTACTTTGATATCATGAGTCGCCTCAATTATAAATTTTGCAGAATTACTAATTTCATATTCTGCTCTTCCAACAAAAGACTCTTGAAAAATATTATTAAGATTAGTATTCGGAACATCTTCTCCACTTTCAATAATCTGATGAACCCATTGTAAAATAATAAATAAGTTATTTTCTCCTATTACGCTTCCAAAAGTCCTATCTAACCCCACTACATATTGATAAAAAGAATCGTCAATAAAAGGATTAGTTCCTTTATGATCTTCTGTTCTAAAATATCCAACTTCACCTCGTAAACCATAGTTACCAATTATAGTAGAAAAGTCTGCACCAAACACTTGCAATTTTTTAATTTTTGGAGTAATCAAAACATTGGTAACTCCGTCTTGACCCAGTATAAACTCCTGATATAAAGAAGGCAAATCATCGAATCCATTGAAGTAACTTACCGAAAAATCCCACCCTTTAAATGTTGTACTTACTTTAAAAGCAAACTGAGCACTTCGAATATCTTTTTCGGGTTCATCAAAATCTTGTAGTTCAAATAATGCAGGTACTATTTCACCTGTTGGAAGAATTGCTTGTTGAGGAAAATCAACAAACCACCTCGAGTTCGTTGCAGGAATAATACTAGATTGAAAAACAGGAATAAATACACCGTGTATTGTAATATCATCAATATAATATTTAGACAATATAGAATATACTCCAATACGTTCATCATCTGTATCAATAATATCAGAATAGTCTATGGGGTTTAAATTATTGGTAGGGTTAATCCCATCTGCCTCGCCCCATGTAATTATTTGTTTTCCTATTCTTATATCCATAGTATTCATATAGATATCAATGTAAGCTTCATCTAAAAACACTCGTCTTCGATCAGGATCTGCTATATCATCACGGATTTCAACACCACCAAAAAAATGATAATTTTTAATAGCCTTGCTTTCTACTTCTAGTTGTAAAATCCCTTGATTTCTCGAATTGATTTTCTCTTCTTCAATATCATTATTCTCAAAATAACTAATGTGATCTAACTCTATAAAACCACCTATTTGGTATTTTTTTTCCTTTTGAGCTTGCAATGATGCCATACAAGCTATAATCATTAATACAAGACTGAAATATTTCTTTTTAGAAAAAAACTCAAATGTACTTTTTTTTATATCGTGTTTACGTTGTATATAATTCAAGGTTATAGTCAATTATAAATTAAAGAATTCTTTTTTTCACAAAAGAGATTACTTTTGTCAGGGTAATATTTAATTAAGAATAAGTATCCGATTAAAATACATGATGATTAAAACACAAATCAATCATTAATAGACCATCATCACCTCTTCAAAAGGACACTTATTCTATTACTTTTTAGGTTATTTTAATACTATACTTTCATAAGATTATTAATTAAGGTTAAACATTCTACTTTGTTATTCGTAAGAGTATTCTTTCTCTAAATTTCGTTTAGAAAAAATATCGGTTTCCACTCCTGTATTTATTTGAAAATCAGCAAATTTTAAAATAGTTTTATGATTTGTTTTATGATTATTCATAGTAATTACATAAGCTCTTGATTTTTCGCTATTAGCCACTTTTTTTACATCAGAGGTCGTTAATGTTTTTATATGCACTTTATTTTTATTGTAAAAGTTTATTTTGGCAATTACAAAATCAGATTTTCTTACATATATTTCTCTTTTTGAATATCCAGTTTCTTTGATTTTTGATGTTGAAATCGGTATTGCTTCTACCAAGAAACAATTTTGTCCATCTATAGTTTCCTCTTTGATAATAGTATATTTAAAATCTTCAAGATCCTCTGTTCCCATATCTTCATAAGTAAAATCAGATCCAACAAAATTATCGGTTTGATTACTGGATGAAATTCTTCTGGTTTTACCTAAAGCAGGTAAATACAACCATTGATCATCATCACGATCAGAATACTCTATCGCCAAAAAAGAAGTTCCTTTGACATCAGAAGGTGATGTAAATCTTATAATTGATGATCGATTTCTTGTCTCATCACTTTTTATAACCTGATTTATAGTCCTAGCTCTTGTTTTTCCTTTTTTATTTACCAATGTCATGGTAATATCTATTTTCTCATCATCTGCAAAAACTTGTCTTTCATTTTTGGTCATCACCTCTAAGCCAGTTTGTGCAGATAGCATCGAAATATTAAAAGAAAACACGGCTAGAATTACTGATATTCTTACTATTTTAAAAGTTCTCATTGTTTTAAGTTTTATAAAGTTTTAATTAGATTCTTCAGATAAAGCCATTGTCTTTTTTATAACTTTCTGAGGTGTTTCTTCTTTGATTGCTTCTATGTTTTTTTCTTCTTGTTGCCCCTTTTGTTGAAACAATGATTTTGGTTTAAAAATTCCTAAAAGTGAAGGAAACAATACCAATGACCCAAATGCTACTGTTATCATTGTCAATGATATTAACCATCCGAAATATTGTATTGGCAGAAACCCTGAAAAAACGAATACGATGAAACCAAGAATATTAGAAACTACATCATAAATTATGGCTTTCCCAGAAGTTAAAATAGTGGTTTCTGTTGCCCTTTCTAAATTAGAATCTATCATCATTTCTTCTTTAAATCGTAATAGATAATGAATTGCAAAATCGATCCCGATTCCGATTCCGATTGCAGTTATTATAGCGGTACCTGTTTCTAGTCGAATCCCCAGAAACCCCATAAAACCAAAGGTTAATATGCTTGATACGGTAAGAGGAACAATACTTAAAAATCCCAGTGACATGGATCTTAAAACAATCATACAAAAGATCAAAACGATTAAAATAGCCAGAAAAATATTTTGGATTTTTCCATTTACTATATATCGTATTTGCGCCAGCCAAAACATTACTTCTCCTCCAAATTCTATATTAGCTTCACCTTTAAAATTTTCATTTACATAAGTCTCAAAAGTTTTATACAATTGTATATGTTCTTCTTGTTCAGAGGTAGTCAAGAAGAGTTTTACTTTTGCTCTCTGATAATCATAATCGATAAGATCTCCAAAATCCCCAGGGTCACCAGACATGGAGTATAACAATAGATACTGTGCTATTGTGTTTTTTGAATCAGGAATGGTGTTATACCTTGGATCTGCATCGTTCATCTGCAGATTCATTCGTTTTATAATATCTGAGAATGAACTACTATATCCAATTCCTGGTTGAGATTCTGCGAATTTTTGAAAACCAGCAATCTTTTTTAAGAATTCAGGATCTTTTATCATATTGGCTTCTTTGGCCTCTATCATGATATCCATGGTACGTACTCCTCCTAATTTGTCATTAAATTTCTCGAATGTAGAACGTAAGACATGTTCTTTTGGGAAATACTTCACAAAGTCGTTTCCTACTCTAATCTTGCTTATTCCAATACCCGAAATAACAAATAAGAGTAATGTACCGATCAAAATTCTTACTCTATATTTTAATGATACTTTGGCAACCCATAATAAAAACTTATTAAGAAGAGCTTCTCTATTTTTTCTGGTTTTCTTCTCTCCTTTCTTCTTTGATAATGATAAAATTGCAGGAATAAGTAATATAGATACCAACAAGGTAGAGATGATACCTAAAGAAGTAATGATTCCAAATTCTTGTATCGATGTTACTTTAAAAATAATTAAAGTAGCTGATCCAATAGCCGAGGTTATCCCTGTCATTAAAACTGCAGGACCAATCTTTTTTACAGTTTCTCTAGCGGCCGCTTTTCTATTCTCACTAGTCAGAATTTCTTCATAATATCGATGAAGAACATGAATACCATAAGAACTCGATATGGCAATCATAAGCATTGGAAGTACCGAAGACACAACAGTTATAGGAAAACCGATATGCCCCATTAATCCCATTGTCCAAATAATACTTAAAATAACAACCACAAAAGGTAGTATTACTCCTTTTGCCGAGCGAAATGAAATAAAATATCCTATCAATACTAATAGCAGTCCTAATGGTAAAAGAAGATTAACATCATCTTGAATACCTGTATCAATTTCATGAGAATTTATTGGTGCTCCTGCTAGATAAAATTTCTCATCTCCTTCATACTTTTTAATGATTTCAGAAATTTGATTATACACTATCGTTTGGTCATAATCCTCATTGAGATTAGCAATAATGGATGTAAATTTAGCATCCTTAGATACTAAACGTCCAATTACTAACTCATTAGAAAACACCTCTTTTCTCAATTCCCATATCTCTTGTTTACTTGCTGGAACTTCTTCCATCAAAGGACCAACATCTAATCCCCAATCCTTACCTTGTATATTATTGATTGTGGATAAACTTGTAATTTCATCTCCGATAACACCTTCAACAGTTTCTATTTCTTTAGAGATATTTATAATCTTATTAAGTGTTTTTTTATTAAAGATATTTTCAGTTTCTATACCTACGATTAAAACATCTTTTTTACCAAAAACTTCTTCCAGGTAATCATTTGTTTTTACAATAGGATCATCTTTTGGAAGTTCTGAATCCTGATTATTTTTGGTTTTAAGTTTAGTTACTCCTGTTCCTAAAAGAATAGTAGTGACCAAAAGTGCAATAAGAACCAACCATGGTCTCTTATATATAATATTGGCTATAAATTTCATTTTGAAAGATTATAATTGGTTAGGGGATTTAATAATTTAGACACTCATCATACTTTGAGAGATCAACTTGTTAAGATTAGTTCCATCTTTTTTCATGACTTTCTCAGTAGCTTTTTTTATAATCATCAGCGGAATTAGTCCAAAGTATTTTCCTGGATCCATTTCAAAATACCAGTCAAACTTTGTTGCTTTACCATTTTTAATAGATTCAAAACTTTGCTGCCCTTTCATAGGAAAAGCTCCTTCGACACTTTTATAATTTCTAAGATGAAATGCTTCGGTGCTAATTTGCATAACGAAGGTTTCTTTTCTACCTAAGAAATCATATTGTAACCTTAGTTGATCATCAACCATTTGCTCAACTTTTTTTACAGAAGAAACCCAGCTGACTTCATTTACGGGATCATTGACGAATTCATAAACATCTTTGATGTTATGATCTAAATAAAATGTTTGTTTAATAGATATCATAATGTTGTTTTAGTTTTAGGTCGACCTTATTTAAATATGTATAATTGGTTTATGGAAACTTATCAGAAAGTATTCATATGGTTACATAATACGTTCATTAGAATTAGCCAAAACTTGCGAAACATACTCTCTGACAAGTCCATAAAATGAAATGTGATATATAAATTTTAATAGTTCTGCTATATCAATACAGCACTTTCAACCTTGTTATATTCTGTGAATATTTGTTGTAAAGTTCCTGCTAATACTGTTGCATTAGGTTGGTACATCATTGTACTATGATTACCGGGTACATCATACACTTTTAAATCTTTAATATTACAACGATCCCACCCTAGATTAATTCCTATTTGCTCTATAAGAGGCTCTTGTACAGCTCTTAATAAGTTAATCTTACCATTATAGGGTTTTGCTTCATATAGAGATAATGCTGTACCATTGGATATATACACATCAAGATATCTTCTCATCTGATCCTTATTGATGTCATCAGTAACAATATGACCTTTCTTTGCCCGCTCTATTACCATGTCAAACATTTTATCTACAGATTCACATGCTCGAAGTTCTTCTGGGTTAATAGTAAGTGTTTTTCCGTAAGGTATTGCCAAATCTCTGGCAAACCAGGATAATAAAATAGCATCATCAAACTCTTCTGAATCATCATATAAAGGAGATCTGGTATCTAATAGTGTCACTGTAGCGACTTCCTCTCCTTGATCTTTTAATTGATGTGCGATTTCTGTAGCGATTAAACCACCAAAACAATATCCAACCAAATGAAAAGGTCCTTCTTTCTGTATCGATTTAATGTTCTTTATGTAATCTGTAGCGATATCTTCTACCGTGATATGCGGAGTTCCATCCTCATATAAATAAGGAACCTGAAGTCCATAAATACTATATGAATCTTTTATTGATTCTACCATCGAAGAATAACAAAACACATTTCCGCCAATAGGATGAATACAAAATATAGGTTCTTGAGCAGAAGTTCCTTTTTGTAATTGAACTACAGGGGAACCTTTAGAAATTTCTTTTTTATCTCTTATTATTTCTCCTAATTTTTCTATTGTAGGGTATTGAAACAATACTGAAATTGCTAAACTATCACCAAAAATCAATTTAATATCACTCATTATACTTACAGCAAGCATAGAATGTCCTCCCAAATGAAAGAAATCATCTTTTACTCCAATTGGAGAGATTTTTAGTGTTCTCTCCCATATCTTTTGCAGCTCTAATTCGACTACATCTCTTGGAAGTACCAATTCTGTTTCTTCTCTTTTATATTCGGGTACAGGAAGTTTCTGATAATCAATTTTTCCATTGTTTGTTAAAGCGAACTCTTTCATTTCAATAAAAATTGAAGGAATCATATAATCAGGGAGCTTGTCTAATAAATAATTTCTTAGTTTTTTATCGATAGCTTCCCCTTCTTCCTCTAAAATATAGTATGCAACAATGCGTATATCATCATCTTGCATAATCCTGGTGGTCACGACTGCATTTTTAACTTCAGGATGAGAAACTAATAATGTTTGTATTTCGCCAAGTTCAATTCTAAATCCTCTTATTTTAACTTGTGCATCTGCTCTACCTACATATTTTAGATCTCCATTTTTATATAGCTGAGCCAAATCCCCGCTTTTATATAATCGAGCTTTAGGATCACTACTAAAAGGGTCTTTAATAAACCGTTCTGATGTAAGTTCTGGACGATGTAGATACTGTACCGCCAAACCTTCTCCTCCAACATAAATCTCTCCAGTCACACCATATGGTACAGGTTTAAGTTCACTATCTAATAAGTAAATTTTCATATCAGGAATAGGTTCCCCAATCATACTTTTTGATGATAATAAATCATCTTTAGTTATTTCTCTATATGTAGTATGTACCGTTGTTTCTGTAATCCCATACATATTAATGAGTTGAGGTTTACTATCTCCATGATAATCCATCCAAGGTTTTAAAGTGGGAATATCCAGAGCTTCTCCTCCAAATACCACGTATGATAGTGCTAATTCTTTTGATTCATTGACAGAAACCTCATAATCAATAAGTTGTTTAAATGCAGAAGGTGTTTGATTTAATACAGTAACCTTATGATTAGCTAATAAATTATAAAATGATTCTGGAGTTCTGCTCTCTTCATAAGAAACGACTACAAGTTTGGCTCCATATAAAAGAGCTCCCCAAATTTCCCACACACTAAAATCAAAGGCATAAGAATGAAACAAACTCCAAACATCATTCTCATTAAATCTATACCAATGATCCGTAGCAGAAAATAATCTTAATACATTGTGATGTGTATTTAATACTCCTTTAGGTTTTCCTGTCGAACCAGAAGTATAAATTACATATGCTAATTCATCTTTTTGAGTTATTAGATTAAGGTTTTCTTTTGAATTGGTTTCAATTACCCTCCAATCGGTTTCTAAGTCAACTATTTCGATTTGCTCTCCTAATGTGGTTAATTTCTCTTTTCCATGAGTTATAACTATTGGTGTTTTTGCATCATCAATAATTAGTTCTAGTCGTTCTTTAGGATTTGTAGGGTCTAAGGGGACATATGCTCCTCCAGATTTTAAAATCCCCATTATTCCTATGAGTACTTCGATAGATCTATCAACGCACAAACCAATTAAAGTTCCTTTTTCTGCACCTAAGCTTCTTAAATGATGTGCTAGCGCGTTTGCTTTTTTATTAAGCTCATCATAAGTTATTTCTTTGTCCTCAAAAACGGCTGCTGTGGCATTTGGATTTCTGGCAACCATAGTTTCAAAACCTTCATGTAAGGTGGCAAAATCAGGAGTTTTTTGTGGCTTTTCTTTCCATATGTTTAAAATTTCTTGTTGTTCTTCTTCCAACATTATTGGTAGTTTTGCAACAGATGATTTTGGATTTTCAACTATTGCATACAATAGATTTTTAAAATGTTTAATAACCTGAATCACCGTCTCACTATTTAACAAGTCGGTATTATATTTAAACAATCCTTGTAATTCTTCATTGACTACATTACCCATTTCGAGGCTAATTTCGAACTGTCCTTCTTGTTGATCTACATCAAATAATTGTATATCTAATAACGAATTCTCTTCATTTGCCCCTAAAGACGCCATAACATCATCTAGAACAGGTAATTTTTCCCATGCAAATGCTGTTTGTATCAAAGGTGATCTTCCTGGATCTCTATCCGGAAGCAATTCTTTTACAAGTTCTGAAAAAGGATATTCCTGATGTTTCATTCCATCAATGACATCTTTACGAATATCTTTTACAAAATCAGAAAAACTAGATGATATGTCTAAAGAAGAACGCAATACAATTGTATTCACAAAATTTCCAATGATGTTTCGAGTTTCCTTTTTGTTTCTTCCCGCAACAGGTACACCAATTAAGATATCATCTTGATTAGAATAACGTTGTAAAAGGATTCTATACGTAGCCAAAAGCAACATATATAAGGTAACCCCTTCTTGTTTAGCTAACTCAGCAAGTTGAAAACTTA
This sequence comes from Aquimarina algiphila, assembly GCF_947494415.1. Taxonomy (NCBI): domain Bacteria; kingdom Pseudomonadati; phylum Bacteroidota; class Flavobacteriia; order Flavobacteriales; family Flavobacteriaceae; genus Aquimarina; species Aquimarina algiphila. The sequence goes on from NZ_CANLVC010000017.1 coordinate 45,151, forward strand.
ACTCTTTATCTAAAGCAAAACGTTCTATATTTCCTGAATATGTTAATAGTTTTGGTCTTACTTTATCAATGGGAAAATCTAATACTGGTAATTCTCCTGATAGTTTTTCTTTCCAATATTGTAATAATGTATCTCCTTTATCAGAAAACAAAAGTGTTTTTTGATCATTTACATGATTTCTAAAATTTGTCGTAATAGTTTTTAATTGAGGTGTATCATTAGTACATAATGCAGTATATACCAATCGTAATTCATTAAGCAATATTGCCAGTCCCCATAAATCCATGGCAATATGATGAGCTGTTACAACCAAAATATAATCTTGGTTAGCTTGATGGTATATATTGGCACGGATTAATCTATCAGTACTTAGATTAAATGGTTTTTTAGTATCTTGATCAATACGACTCATTGTTTCTTCTATACCAGAAACACTTCTATCTATCTGAATATCAAAGTTTTTATCAATATTTTTTTCGAAATTCTGATAAGGTTTACCATCAACTATCTCAAATGTTGTATTTAAAACATCATGACGTTCTATCAAAAAATCGAAGGTCTTTTTAAGAACTTCTATATCTAATTCTCCTTTTATTTCTCCTCCAAAAACAACATTATAGGCTGAAATATCGGGGTCCAATTGTTGAAGAAACCATAAGCCTTCTTGTTCTTTTGATAGCGGATGTAATTGAAGATTATTTTGATCTGTGTTAAAATCAGTTTTCATTATTTTTTTTAGGTTTTAAGAATATTGCAAGCATTAAAAGTTGGTAAAAAAATGAGCAATAATGCATTTGTCTGTCTTCTCGAATTTTATAATTCGCTTTGTTTTTTTACATTTTGTCTTTAAGAAATAACATAATGTCGTGAATTGTAGGATAATCCCATAAGGTAGTAGAAGGTAATTCTACATTTAATTTTTCTTCGATATCCCCAGAAATCATGATGGCACTCATAGAATCTAAACCATAAAGAACTAATTCTTCATGTATAGAAATCTTCTCGCTATCCATACTTAAATGTTCTGCTACTCTATTGATTAACCAATTTTCCATTTCAGTTATAGAAGCACTTTTTGCAGCTACTTCTATTGCTCCAGTTTTTTCAGACATATATTTGATTTTTAATTAATTTGAAAGTTGAAAAGGCGTTATCGAAAATAATTTGCCTTCGGTATGTAATGTCAATAAATGTTTTGCCGTATTCTCTAGATATTCCTTATCCAGTTCTTTTTTATAAATAGTAAAAGAATCCAGAGTTCGTTGCAGTGAAAGCACAAGCCATTCTCCTTTAGAAAAATACTCCCCTAACTCTTCCTGATTATAGACCCACATAAATACAGAGGTTGCTGCTGTATGCAATTTGCAATAGCTTTGAGCCAGATCAAAATATTCGGTTTCAAGATTATGTCCTGATTCTACAACAGGTAATTTATCTACTTTATTCTCAAGATCCATTAAATTACTAATAAGGTCTATTGTTAAATTAAGTATTTCGGATAATGTTTTAGGAGAAACACTATTCTTTCCTTTTAGATTACCAAGCTTGGATAGAGCAAACTCTATTCCTTGTAAAACAATGTTGTTTCCTTTACTAAAAAGATCAAGTTTGTTATAGTCAATATCGCTAACCTCTTTATTCAAAGAAAATATATTTTCTAAAGTTTTTTCTAGTTCTATACCTGTGCTTTTAGCTCTTTTTTTTGCCAGAAATTTAAGTTGAAGAGAGAGAGAATGTTTGTTAATAATTGTACTACCATCAAATAGGCTTATGATAGAATTATCTCTCATCATTTTTTGGAAAACACCATGATCATGATCATCTCTAAAATAAAATCTTGACCCTAGGATAACAGACAACTCATGTATGCTTTGTTCTACTTTTTGAGGAATGTAATTTTTGACAATTGCAGACCAAACACTAAATTGAGAAGTAATCTCATGTAACCCTCTCGAGGAAGCTATTGCAAGGCAATCACAGCTTATAATATCGATGAAAATTTTTGCCAGGGTGTGTCTTGAATGCTGTATATCAAAAACAGTTTTTCCATACAATTGTCTTTTTAAAACAAAGTTTAGTGTTGTTCTAAGAGCAGTATCTACAGCTCCCAAAGATAAACCTGCACATAATGTCCTGGTTATCTGAAATCCTTTTAAAGTAATTTCGAGGCCGGCTCCTTCTTTTCCTACGAGCATGTTTTTTGATAGTACTGCTTTATTAAAAACAATTCCACTTATATCACATCCTTTTATCCCCAAAGTATTAATTTTGGGCTGATAAGCATATGTATCGGGTGATAATTTCTCTTTATCTACCATTAAAATGGATAGGCTTCGGGAATCTTTTTTATCATTAGTTTTTGCTAAAACACATAAAATATCAGATAATGTAGCTTTATTAATAGGCCATTTTTCTCCGGTTAATAAATAATTGGTATTATCATCAGTTTTTACTGCACATACTCCATTTGCATTGAGATCACTACCATGTGATCTCTCTGTCACTGCTAAACAAGCAGATCTGCTATTTCTAATTTCTTTTGCCAATTCCTGCTTTTGCTCTTCTGATCCAGCAATCCAAACTGGTAATGCACCTAAAAGTGTATGAGCATCGGTTATAGAAATCGATAAATCTCTTCTGGAAATTGATCTTGTTAAAAAAAGTAATTCTTCAAATGATTTTAATTTTCCGCCAAGCTGTTCTGGAATATAATATTCATTATACCTCCATTTATGCAGTTCTTCAATTTCCTGATAAGGAAAAATTTCATTTTCATCAAGCGCAGCTGATTTTTTAAATGATACTACTGATGATTCATCAAATGGGCTTTTCAGAAATTCTTCAAGTTCCTCTACAGCAACAAGTCTATCAAAGATTGTTGGCCTTTGTATTTTTATTATATCTACAGACATATAGTTTCTTAATTTGGTATGATGATTTATCAAAATGATAACGAGAATATCCATTAAGGTATAGATATACCTATCCTTACACGAATATTTCTGAATGCTAAAAAAATAAATTAACTTTTTCTATTTGGTACAGTTAATTGGCGTTTAACAGACCAAATAAGCTTTTATCGGTTGTAAATTATTTTTTAGATATAACTCTTTTGAAGCCAATCTTTGTAATTTCCCACTAGTTGTTTTAGGAAATGAAGAAGGCTCTATAAGTACAACATCTTTAACCTGAATTTGATACTCCCTGGACACAGCCAAGTATATAGCGTTTGTAACCTCTTCTATATCAATTTTTCTTCTAAATTCTCGTTTAACTTCCTGCACAATTATCAAGGATTCACCACCATCTTCACTTTCTATCGCAAAAGCAGAACCACAACCTGGTCTCAATGACTCATGTGCTGTTTGTACCGTATGCTCAATATCCTGTGGGTAATAGTTTTTACCTCTTATAATGATTAAGTCTTTATGCCTTCCTGAAATATATAAATTTTGGTCTATCATAAATCCAAGATCCCCTGTTCTAAAAAATCCTTCTTCATTAACATCCTGAATATAAGCATTAAACACTTCCTGTGTCAGTTTTTCATTCTGCCAATAACCAACAGCTACACTAGGGCTTTTAATCCATATTTCTCCTATTTCTCCATCTTTAGATAAAGTACAAGTTTCGGGATTTACGATATGTATTTCATGTCCCTCTTCTTTACTTCCGCAGGAGACAAATGATATTTTATTAGTGTTTTCTTTGGTTATTACTTGTACTTTTTGATTTTTAAGAGCTTCTTTATCTATATTTATAGTGAATGGTTCTTTTGTTTTTTCTCCAGAAGAAACCAATAATGTTGCTTCTGCCAAACCATACACTGGTAAAAATGTTGACATTTTGAAGTTAGACACTTTAAATTTTTGAAAGAAATCAATCAATGTACTCTCTTTCACGGGCTCTGCTCCACTATAAGCTACTTTCCAGTTACTAAGATCTAAAGATGCTAATTTTTCTTCTGATATTTTTCTCACGCACAATTGATATGCAAAATCGGGAGCCCCACTAATCACACCTCCTTGTTCTTTTCTTTTAGAGATTTGATCTAACCAAAGAAAAGGGTTTCTTAGAAATGTCATCGGAGCCATTGAAGTTAATCCAATCCCACTATATAAAGGCTGAAGAATCCCTCCTATTAGTCCCATATCATGATAAGGAGGTAACCAACTTACCATATGTGTTCCAGAGTAACATCCCAAAGCATCTCGTATTGCTTTTAGGTTGTCTAACAAATTAGTATTATTAAGAATTACTCCTTTTGGATTTCCTGTTGATCCTGAAGTATATTGTAAAAAGACTATATCTGTTGGTTTTACTTTTTCTGGAACATATTCTATATTAGGTGAAGAAACGATAAAATCGGTTGCTATCCATCCTATCTGACTTAGACATTCTACACCTTCTCTTCTATCATCATTTACTATAGTAGCTTCAGAAAGGGAATCAACATAATTCATTATACCAGATGTACTTAATGCATATTTAGATTGAGAATCCTTTATTATCATTAATAATCTTTCTGTATTTCTACTATCTGGCGGATAAGCAGGAACAGGAATAACTCCTGCATATAAGCAACCAAAAAAAGCACTTATATATTCGATTCCCGGGGGATATAATAATAAGACTCTATCTCCAAAATCTAATTTCTGTTTTAATTCTAAAGCTATTGCTTTTGCCCTATTGGATAACTCTCCATAAGTAACTTTCTCTTCTTTTTCTTTAGACTGTAAGAAAATGATAGCGGTTTTGTCTCTTTCAATTTCACCCCTTAGATATAAAATCTCAGCGATTGATTTAAATTCTTTTGTTTCCATTTAAAAGGTTTTAAGAGTAATTTGTATATAATTAAAGTTGGGTTATTTATAATTTTTTTTCAACATCCTGACACACATTAAAATAAAAAATATAAAAAAGTGATGACAATTAATAAGAACATGGTTAACTATCCTTATCTATCGTTATATAAAACTAAAAATTATTTAAGTTCAATATATTTCATCACATTTCATTATTAGCTTTATGCATTGCTCCATTCTTTTAAATTCAAAATTATCAGACATACAAAACAACATCATTAATTATGAATTTATAAATATATAGCAATAGGTTTTAATTAATTATATAGTCAATCAATATAATATATTCATCACTTATTTATTTATTCTTTCAACCACTATAATTAATTCAATAATTATATGATATTAGAATAAAAATAAACAACTAGGGGTAGGTAATTTTACTTGATTAACAATACAAATATGGATAATTAAAATCTAACAAAAAGTAATTCTGCTTTTAAATAAATGTTAAATAAATATAATCTTAAAATAGGTGCTTTAAAATCATGAAAATAAAAAAAACACTGTTTTTATTAGAAGATTTTACATTATTATTTTATTCAACCTCTTTATTTTGAGGTTAAAACCTCAACCGTTTTATTATGATTACTTGTTTATTGTATAGTCTGTAAATATGTAGAAGCTATTCTTTTTTGTGTTTTTGGGTAGTAAACATTATTTAACATTAGAATACTAAAGTCTAATTATTTTTTTACTTCTTGATTATATAACACTTCTAATTCTAACTTATTAATTTGTTTTTTTAATGATTTCAAAGAGCTTTTATCCTTGTTTTTGATTAAAGAATTAACAGCAGATAATATTTTTCCTTTTATCAAATTAAGTCTACTGTCTTGATCTAAAAACAAAGTATCTACACCACTTACTAATTCATATGAAGTATCTACTTTATCGTATTGAGCAATACTCTTTTTTCTTTCTAAATTTTCTTTTGTAATTTTTATTTTATGTTTTAAGTCCGATTCGTTAACAATAACCCAATCTTCTGTACCTTCTGCCTGTAGCAAAATAGCGAGGTCTGATTTTTTCATTTTAATCTCACCCATTAATATTTGCAGTTTAAGCTTAGGGTTTGTTTCACTAATCAAATTAAGAGCCATTGAATATTTTTCATCACGTTTAATCGTACTTTCACTTACATTAAACTCTTTAGAAAGTAATTTAGATGTCGAAAGGTCAATTTGACCCTTCGATGATACATTTTCATATCCACCCTTATTTTTTTTTGTCATACAGTATTTTAACCCTCGATAATAGCTTAATTGGTCTGGATTAAGGTTTCTTCTTCCTAACTGATTATTTAGCATCCAAAATTTTACTTCCTCGATGTCTGCAAAAACCATTTTTTTAGTTCTATAACGAATATTATTCTCTGTGCAGATCTGATAACGATTATGACCGTCAATTAGAATTAACTCATCATTTTTTTCCCATACCAAAAGAGCCTCTCTACACCCTTCAGAAATTATACTTTTACGTAGTAATTGATATTCTTCTTTGGATAAAGGAACAATGTGCTCCTTTAATTCCTGAATAATCCTTATGTTTTTCATGCAATCGGAAATAATATTGGCTTAATGATCAAATATACAAAATTCATTAAGTCTATAAACCTTAAAGCATTACTCTATAGAAAAAGAGAATATTACTTAAAATATACTAGTAAAAAACAACAAGTATCAAATTATTCTAATTTTAGAATTCTACAAATTATCAAAAAAAAATCAAAATTCTGATTATCAGATATTTAAATGCAAAAAACTTAATTATGGATACAAACTAAGTTTTATATTCCTGCAATACTCTTTAATGTAACAATAGTATCTTCTGCTAACTCATCTGCTTTTTCCTGACTTAAAGCTTCTGTATATATACGAATGATAGGTTCTGTATTACTTTTACGTAAATGCACCCAATTATCCTTAAAATCAACCTTTACACCATCTACGGTAGAAACTTCTTCAGATTCATGTTTTTTATGAAACCCTTTCAAAATGGCGTCAACATCTAAACCAGGAGTTAACTGAACTTTATTTTTGCTCATAAAATAAGACGGGTAGCTATTTTTTAATTCGCTTACGCTACATTTTTTTTCTGCTAAATGCGTAAGAAACAAAGCTACTCCTACCAAAGAATCTCTTCCATAGTGTGATTCTGGATAAATAATACCTCCATTTCCTTCTCCTCCAATGACCGCTTTATTTGCCTTCATTTTTTCAACTACATTAACCTCTCCTACTGCACTTGCTTCATAAGTTCCATTATGTTTTTGAGTTATATCTCTCAATGCTCTGCTAGATGATAAATTTGAAACCGTATTCCCTGGTGTTTTACCTAATACAAAATCTGCACAAGCTACCAATGTGTATTCTTCTCCAAACATTTCACCATCTTCACTCATAAAGGCTAATCGGTCTACATCTGGATCTACTGTAAGTCCAAAATCTGCTTTCTCTTTTACTACTAAATCAGATAAATCTGTCAGGTGTTCTTTTAATGGTTCTGGATTATGAGGAAAATGCCCATTTGGTTCACAATACAACTCCACAGTCTCTACTCCCATTTTTTGAAGTAATTTTGGTATTGCAATACCTCCTGTAGAATTCACCGCATCAACAACCACCTTAAAATTAGCTTTTTTTACTAATTCTGCATCTACTAAAGAAAGGTTCAATACTTCTTCAATATGTTTATCAATATAAGTGTCATTTACAGTAATACTTCCTAAATCGTCAACTTCTGCAAAGACGTATGTATCATTTTCTGCGATTTCCAAAATCTTTTTACCATTATCGGCATTCAAAAATTCTCCTTTATGATTTAAAAGTTTTAAAGCATTCCATTGTTTTGGATTATGACTGGCCGTGAGAATTATTCCTCCATCCGCTTTTTCTAATGTTACTGCTATTTCTACCGTTGGTGTAGTAGAGAGTCCTAAATCAATCACATGAATTCCTAAACCAACCAAACTATTCATTACTAATTGTTGAATCATAGAACCAGATATTCTGGCATCACGCCCTACCACTACTTTTGGATGTTTTGTTTTTGTTTCCTCTTTTAACCAACTACCATAAGCAGAGGCAAATTTAACCGCATCTACTGGTGTTAGGTTATCTCCAACAGTTCCTCCAATTGTACCTCTAATTCCTGAAATTGATTTTATTAATGTCATGCTTATAATTGATTGTATATTTTTAAGTGTAAATGTACGAGCTATGGCAGACTACTACAACTTTAGCATTAAAATTTACAAAAAAACAATATTAACTTTCTAAAAAATTGTAAATTCCCATAATGAACTTTCTAGCCCATATTTATCTTTCTGGGGAAGATCCAGAGCTTAAAATAGGTAATTTTATTGCTGATTCTGTTAAAGGAAAAAAATACCTAAACTATCCGAATCGTATTCAACAAGGAATTACATTACATCGTAAAATTGATTCTTATACCGATACTCATCCTATTGTAAAAAAAAGTGTTTCACGACTATTTCCTAAGTACAGGCATTATAGCACTGTTATTGTTGATATTCTATATGACCATTTTTTAGCTAATAATTGGGTGGAATATTCTGAAATTCCTTTAGAGGAGTACACAGTCTCTTTTTATGAACTGCTCCATCAATATCATCAGGTTTTACCTAAGCAAATTCAAAATTTTTTACCATATATGATTAAGGACAATTGGTTACTAAGTTACGCTTCTATTTCGGGAATAGGAAGTGCTTTATCTGGTATGAATAGAAGAACAAAAAACAAATCCAGAATGGATCTGGCAGTAAATGAGCTAGAATTTTACTATTCGGAATTTGATAAAGAGTTTCGTTCATTTTTTGAAGAACTCAAAGTATACACCGAAAATGAAATAAAAGTATTATAATATATTACAATGTATTGCTAAATCATCTTAATCAGCATATTATAACGGTTAAAAATAAGATATCAAAACTATACCTAATGAAACACACATTTCTTTTATTACTCTTCTCTCTTTTCTTCTCCTGTAAAAATAATAGTATTGATCAACAAAAAGAAACCGAACCTGTATTAGGTCTGATTACTCAAAAAGCCATGGTAGTTTCGGCGAGAAAAGAAGCTTCAGCAATTGGTGCTGCTATTATGAAAAAAGGAGGTAATGCTTTTGATGCTATGGTCGCTACAGAAATGGCACTTGCTGTGGCCTACCCATTTGCCGGAAGTCTTGGTGGTGGCGGTTTTATGGTATATCGTAAAGCAGATGGAGAAACAGGAGCATTAGATTATAGAGAAAAAGCCCCTCTTGCCGCTTATAAAGATATGTATCTGGATGAAAATGGCGATCCGATACCCGAAAAAAGTCAAGTCGGAGCTCTGGCAATTGGAGTTCCTGGTACAATAGCTGGAATTTTTGCCGTACACAAAAGGTTTGGCACATTGCCAATAGAAGAAATACTTAGTCCGGTAGTTGATCTGGCTAATCGTGGTTTTGCAGTTACTGAAAAACAAAGAAAACGGTTTGAAAATTATAAAGAATTGTTTTTTGAAGTTAACAAAGACACTATTCTCTTTGCCAAAAATTACAAAGCAGGAGACACTATCAAAAACATAAAACTTGCAGCAACGCTGAAACGTATCATTAAAAATGGAAAAGAAGAATTCTATGTCGGTAAAACTGGTAAAAAACTGGTTGAACACATACAATCAAATGGAGGAATAATTACTTTGGAAGATTTGTCAAAATATGAAGCAAAATGGAGGGAACCGGTACGGTTTAACTACAAAAATCTTTCTGTAATATCCATGTCTCCTCCATCTAGTGGAGGGGTTTGTTTAGCACAAATCATGAAAATGATAGAGCCCTATGAAATTTCTAAATATGGTCATAACCAACTTAAAACGATTCAGGTTATTACAGAAGCTGAACGAAGAGCATATGCAGATCGTAGTTTTTATCTTGGTGATCCAGATTTCACAAAAATACCAATAGACACCCTAATTGGGATGCCATATCTTACCGATCGTATGTCTGATTTTAACTTTGAAAAAGCAACACCATCATCAGAAATAAACTGCGGAATGATTCCTGGTTATGAAAGTGATGAAACCACCCACTACTCTATTGTTGATCAGTTTGGTAATGCAATCTCTGTAACGATAACACTTAATGGTGCATATGGATCTAAGTTATATGCTTCAGAAATCGGAACGTTCTTAAATAATGAAATGGATGATTTTAGTGCTAAACCAGGAGTTCCGAATATGTTTGGTCTAATTGGTGCACAAGCCAATGCAATAGCGCCTGAAAAAAGAATGCTAAGTTCTATGACTCCTACTATTGTAGAAAAAAACGATACATTCTGGATGTCTGTTGGTACTCCAGGAGGATCTACAATTATTACCTCTGTATTACAAACGATACTCAATGTAGAAGAATTTGGGATGACCATGCAAGAGGCCGTAAACGCTCCTCGTTTTCATCATCAATGGTTACCTGATGTTGTAGTTTTTGAACCAGAATCTTTTGACCCCGTATTATTAGATAGTTTAAGTCAAAAAGGATATAAAATTGATGAAGAAACTTCAAAAATTATTGGTAAGGTTGATGGAATACTAGTTTTACCAAATGGCACCCTGGAAGGAGGAGCTGATAAGCGTGGAGATGATACTGCAGTTGGGTTTTAATTTAGTAATCCATTTTTTTCTTATTGTGATACAAATACCAAATAAAAAAACCAGATAACAGCTATGATTATCTGGTTTTTTGGAAAATAAATTATTGATAAAAACCGGTTTTTATCAAATCTAAAATTAATTTACTTTTTTGATTTTACCTATACCTTTATGATCTAACTTCGTAGTTTTGGCATTTCCTTTATAATAAACACTTCCAATACCTGAAGATGTGATACTTATTTCTTCTTCTGCATTAACTTCAACTTTTCCGATACCAGAATTATTAACCTCTAATTTTTGTGCAATTAAATTATATGCTCGTAACGCCCCCGTTCCATTATTATCAAGTTTCATTTCTCCAACTTTTCCTTCAAGGGTTAAATTCCCTACCATAGAAATCTCTCCTTCTAATTTATTACAGTTTAATTTTAAAGATGTATTTCCTACTCCTGAAACTTTTAGGTCAAGTTCTGTCAAAGAAAGTTCTGAAGCCGTTTTAACATTTCCAACTCCGGTAACTTTAAGTCTTTTTAAGTCCTTTAAAGTTATGTAAACATTCATTTTTGTTTTTTTCTTGACATTCATTCCTTTTTTCCAACCTAAAACAAGAGTATTACCTTGGTTCTTTACCGTAACTACCTGTTGTAAATTTTCATCTGCTTCTACAGTAACAGATTCTTTTTGTCCTTGTGCTAAGTATACATTATACACTCCTTTTACTATAAGCTCATTAAAAGAAGATATTGTTCTTTCTTCCTTAGTAACATTACCATTACCTTTTATTTTATTTTGAGCAACGCTCAAATTAATTGTAAATAATGCAATCACAATGAATAATAGTGAATTGATGATTTTGCTGTTTGTTTTCATATGATTCGTTTTTAAATAATGAATGAATTGATTTGTTATGAGATTCCTTTAATGATTGTATGTTTGATAAATAGACAAAATTCTTCTCTTATTGTTACAGTTTGTACTATAAATTTTACTTGTTTGTTTATTCTCTACATCTATTAAATTTAAAAATGTGCATAAAAAAAATGCGCAACCATAGGTTGCGCATTTTTATCATTATGTATAAGAATAATCTACTTTACTTCTTCAAAATCAACATCCTCTACATCACTTCCTTCAGAACCATTATCTCCAGAAGGTTGATCTGAAGCTGTATCAGGTCCAGGTTGTCCATTCTGTTGTGCTTCGGCCTGAGCTTTGTACATTTCTTCACTAGCTACTTTCCAAGCTTCATTGATTTTATCAAGAGCAGGTTGGATAACAGCAAGATCTTTTGTCTCATGTGCTTTTTTCAATTCTTCTAAAGCTTCCTCGATTGGTTTTTTCTTATCATCAGATAATTTATCACCAAACTCAGTAAGTTGTTTCTCTGTCTGGAAAATCATTCCATCAGCTTCATTAAGCTTATCAGCAGTTTCTTTGGCTGCTTTATCTGCTTCTGCGTTAGCTTCAGCTTCCTGCTTCATTTTCTCTATTTCTTCTTCTGTCAATCCTGAAGAAGCTTCGATACGAATATCCTGAGATTTATTTGTTGCTTTATCTGTAGCAGAAACTTTTATGATACCATTGGCATCAATATCAAAAGTAACTTCGATTTGCGGAGTTCCTCTTTGTGCTGGCGGAATTCCATCAAGATGGAAACGACCAATGGTTTTATTATCTGCAGCCATAGGACGCTCTCCTTGCAATACATGAATCTCAACCGATGGTTGGTTATCAGCTGCAGTAGAAAATACTTGTGATTTCTTAGTAGGAATCGTAGTATTTGCATCAATAAGCTTAGTCATAACATTACCCATAGTTTCTATACCTAAAGAAAGTGGAGTAACATCTAATAATAAAACATCTTTAACATCTCCTGTTAATACTCCTCCTTGGATAGCTGCTCCAACTGCAACAACTTCATCTGGATTCACTCCTTTACTAGGTGATTTACCAAAGAATTTCTCAACAGCTTCCTGTACAGCAGGAATACGAGTAGATCCTCCTACTAATATAATTTCATCAATATCACTAGTTGATAATCCAGCAGCCTTAAGTGCTGTACGACATGGTTCTATCGTTCTTTTTACTAAATCATCTATTAATTGATCAAATTTTGCTTTTGTTAGTGTTCTTACCAAGTGCTTAGGACCACTTGCAGTAGCTGTAACATATGGTAAGTTAATTTCAGTTTGAGCAGATGATGATAACTCAATTTTAGCTTTTTCTGCAGCTTCTTTAAGACGTTGTAAAGCCATTGGATCTTCTCTTAGATCCATATTCTCTTCACTTTTAAACTCTTCTGCTAACCAATCAATGATTTTTTGATCTACATCGTCTCCTCCTAAATGTGTATCTCCATCTGTAGATAATACTTCAAAAACGCCATCACCTAATTCTAGTATAGAAACATCATGTGTACCTCCACCAAAATCAAATACTACGATTTTCTGATCTGTACCTTTTTTATCAAGACCATAAGCTAATGCTGCTGCTGTAGGTTCGTTGATAATTCTTTCTACTTTAAGACCAGCGATCTCTCCTGCTTCTTTGGTAGCCTGACGTTGCGCATCATTAAAGTAAGCTGGTACAGTAATTACTGCACTAGTGACATCCTGACCAAGATAATCTTCTGCTGTTTTCTTCATTTTCTGAAGTGTCATTGCAGATAATTCTTGTGGTGTATATAAGCGCCCATCAATATCAACTCGTGGCGTATCATTATCTCCTTTTACAACTTTATAAGCTGCTCTTTGGGCTTCTTTTGAAGATTCAGAGAATTTATTTCCCATAAATCTTTTAATCGAAGAGATAGTCTTAGTTGGATTAGTAACCGCTTGACGCTTTGCAGGATCTCCTACTTTAATTTCTCCTCCTTCTACAAATGCAATGACAGAAGGGGTAGTTCTCTTACCTTCAGCATTAGGGATTACTACAGGCTCATTACCTTCCATTACAGAAACACAAGAGTTGGTTGTCCCTAAGTCTATTCCTATTATTTTACTCATTTTTATATTTAAATTATTATACTATTATTCGTACTAATTCAATGCTGTTAAGTCAATGATTATGCCATTACAATCAATCTGACAGGATGTCATTACAATCTATTATATTAATATTAAACAAGCTATTAACTCTAAATAAAAAACAGTAGTAACTATTCCTTAAAAAACAAGTTTCTTTATTGTCAAAAAACTATATTTACCGCTTAAATTTTATCAATAGTTTAAATTATGGAATGTATCAGTGTTTTTGATATGTTGAAAATAGGTGTTGGTCCTTCTAGTTCACATACATTAGGTCCTTGGCGAGCAGGTCGAAGATGGATAGCAGAATTAAAAAGTAACAAAGTATTTGAATCTGTTACTGTAATCACAGTTGATCTTTTTGGTTCGTTATCATTAACAGGAAAAGGTCATGCTACTGATATTGCTGTAATTTTAGGATTATATGGTTATGATCCTCAAACCATAGATGTTTCTACCATATCTTCTATTATAGATACTATTAACACTGATAAAGAACTTATCCTTAATAATGAGATAAGAATACCTTTTGACCCTAAGACACAGATTATATTTAATCGAGAATTTAAAGAGTTTCACCCTAATGGTATGACATTTCATGCCATATTGAACAACGGAGAAAAAATATCTTCTTCTTTCTATTCTATAGGAGGTGGATTTGTAGTACAGGAAGAACGAAAAAGAAAAGAGAAGAAACTTGAAAAATTTCAATATTTTCCTTTACCGATACAAAAAGCTACAGATTTACTTCAATATTGTACTTCTCAAAACAAAAAAGTATCTGAAATCGTCCTTGAAAATGAAAGATCACTAAGAAGTGATGATGAGATTAATAATCGAATCGCTCAAGTCTGGAATACAATGCTCGAATCTATGTATATAGGTTGTCATACAGAAGGAACATTACCTGGTGGGCTAAATGTTAGAAGAAGAGCTTATGATACTCATAAAAAATTGATAGGTACTACTCCCTATAGTACACCTACAGAATGGATTGAATCTATTCGAGATACCGAAGTAAAATTTCGTCAAATCCTTAAATGGGTATCATGCTTTGCCCTAGCAGTAAATGAAGTTAATGCCTCTTTAGGAAGAGTCGTAACTGCTCCAACAAATGGAAGTGCTGGTGTTATTCCTGCAGTCATGATGTACTATATGGTTATCGAGAATCACGATGCTAACTTTGATGATGTAAAACAATTTATGTTAGTTGCTGGCGAAATTGGAAGCTTATTTAAAAAAGGAGCTACTATTTCTGCTGCTATGGGTGGTTGTCAAGCCGAAATTGGTGTCTCATCAGCAATGGCAGCTGGAGCATTAACTGAGTTAATGGGAGGTACTCCTGATCAAGTCCTTATGGCTAGTGAAATTGCTATGGAACATCATTTGGGACTCACCTGTGACCCCATAGGTGGTTTAGTTCAGGTTCCTTGTATAGAACGAAATGCTATGGGTGCCATAAAAGCAATTAATGCATGCGAAATGGCATTAGATACAGATGCTGCAAATGCTAAAGTCCCTTTGGATAAAGTAATCGAAACGATGTGGGAAACCGCTCAAGATATGAATACCAAATATAAAGAGACAAGCGAAGGTGGTCTGGCTATTAAAGTTAGCCTAAGTGATTGTTAGATTTATTTAACAATCATAGCCTAAAACAGTAAGGCTCTTTTCTTAATCAATTTTTTAATATTTATTTGCATCCTTCCCGATGTCTGGTATCTGCAAGAGCAATAATTTTCCAGTCTTTACCATCATTGAATAACTGAAATACATTTACTCCACAATGACTAAAATTATCATTGACATAAAACTCATACGGAGTCCAGGCATTTGCTATAAATGCATCTGTATCGATTTTAAATGATAATAATCGTTCTTCCCATTTCTGTTCTGCCGGTCTATTTTTAATCGCTAAAACAAATTTTCCAACATCTGTCTTAATAGTCTTAGAATGCCCTTCTTTATTCCTCGCAATAGTTTGCATTACTATATTATTATCCATGGTACTCTTCATTTTAAGAGTATCACCAGAATGAAATCCTTCAAAAAACTTTAAAATGGTTTGTTTTACTTCTTCTTTATAATTATTTACATCATCTACAGCTACTTCTTTTTGTGAAAAAGCATTCCAAGAAAATAACACAATAAATAATAATGATATTTTATACATAACGTTTTTTATTTTTTGATCGATATAAAAGTAAGGTTTTAATTATTTTCTAAAATAGATAATTTTTACTTCAATATCATAAAGAAAAATCAAAAGCAGATTACTCTTGTTACCATATTGGTAATTCATTACTTTTACAGTCCTTAAAAAAAACAATACAAATGTCTACAGCTAAAAAAGATTACAAACGAGTGACGGTTAAATCCCTAGTGGAAATGAAGGCTAATAAAGAAAAGATATCGATGTTAACCGCATATGACTATACTATGGCTAAAATTGTTGATGGCGCCGGTGTCGATGTAATTCTTGTAGGCGATTCTGCATCTAATGTGATGGCTGGTCATGAGACAACATTACCTATTACTTTGGATCAAATGATATATCATGCTTCTTCTGTTATTCGTGCAATTGATCGTGCATTGATTGTGGTTGACTTACCTTTTGGAAGTTATCAAAGTGATCCTAAAGAAGCTTTACGTTCTGCAATACGAATAATGAAAGAATCTGGAGGACATGCTGTAAAATTAGAAGGCGGAAAAGAAATTAAAGAATCAATAAAGAGAATCCTTAATGCAGGAATTCCCGTAATGGGACACCTTGGGTTAACTCCTCAATCTATTTATAAATTTGGTACATACACTGTAAGAGCAAAAGAAGAAGAAGAAGCTCAAAAACTAAAAGAAGACGCGCTTATGCTTGAAAAAGCAGGGTGTTTTGCTATTGTTCTTGAAAAAGTACCTGCCAAATTGGCTAAAGAAGTTGCAGAAAGTCTCACTATACCTATTATCGGAATTGGAGCAGGAAATGGTGTTGATGGGCAAGTATTGGTAACACATGATATGTTAGGTATGACTCATGAATTCAACCCTCGCTTCTTAAGACGTTATTTAGACCTGTATACTGAAATGACAAACGCTTTTAAACAATATGTAACTGATGTTAAAGCTGTTGATTTCCCTAATGAAAATGAGCAATATTAATTTTGAGTAAACTTGATTATTAGAGCTGTTATTAAAATGACGTCAAAGTTTAATACTACATTACAATACTTCTAAAATCTAATAATCTAAAAAACCAAGATGTCGAAAAGTTTCTCTACAAAAGATAACCTGCAAGTTCTCTATGAAGACAATCATATTATTATTATCAATAAACGTCCGGGAGATATTGTACAGGGTGATAAAACTGGTGACACTCCACTTAGTGAAGTCGTTAAAGAATATATTGCCGAAAAATACAATAAACCAGGAGCTGTATATCTAGGTGTAGTACATCGATTAGATAGACCTACTAGTGGTATTGTTGTATTTGCAAGAACAAGTAAAGCTTTACCAAGACTTAATAAATTATTTGCAAATAAAGAAGCTCAAAAAACATACTGGGCCGTTGTAAAAAAACAACCTCCAAAAGAAAAAGATACTCTTATACATTGGTTAAAAAGAAACCCTAAACAAAATAAATCATACGCCTACACAAAAGAAGTTCCTGATAGTAAAAAGGCAATTTTAGAATATAAAATAATTAAAAAACTAGATCGTTATTATCTTTTGGAAATTGATCTTCATACGGGACGTCACCACCAAATAAGATCTCAACTTTCTGATATAAGATCCATAATAAAAGGAGATTTAAAATATGGAGCAGATCGCAGTAATAAAAATGGAAGTATTCATCTGCATGCAAGAAAACTTACATTTATACATCCGGTCAAAAAAGAATCCCTTACAATAATCGCTCCTCCTCCATCTGATTCGATTTGGGATCATTGCTTATGATTTAAAATTTGTTTTGAATGATGTTGTATATGTTCTACATAGTCGACAATTAACCAATCTAAGGTTTTTAAATCATCCTCTTCAATATCAATTTTGTAGTTTAATTCTTCTGTACTTAAGTTTTTAATAACAAAAATAATTTGTTTATTCAACGTACCCCATAGTTCAACTATGTTTTCAATTGTGCATTCTTGATAACGATTTACTTTTACCAAATCGTTTTGATTATATTTTCTAACTATATACGGTTTAGGTTCAAATTGTACTTCTGTAAATCGTTGTAAATTATGTATTGCAGAGTCGATTAGATGTCCTAAGATTTCTTTTTTAGACCATTTTAT
>NZ_CANLVC010000018.1:0-67658 GCF_947494415.1 Aquimarina algiphila
GTAAGAGCATAATGAAGCAATTCCGACTATTTTTTTATTTAGTGTATAGCAAGCAAAAATTAGAGAGTCGTTTGTTTCTGATAGTAGGTCTTTTATTGGGATTTGTACTTTATTATGGCTTAACTGTCTAAATAACTTTTGGATATCTTCTGAGATATAAGAATTTATAGTTTTTTTACTTAAAATTTCAATCAATCTTTATCAATTTTAGAATTACTAATTGTTGATTACACTTTTTCCTTCTTCAGCAAAAGATTTAAAATCCTGCATATACGAATATGACTGTTTCTTAAAAGCACTTGGCATGATAAATCCCATAAACTTCATAAAACCACTAAATTTGAA
Source organism: Aquimarina algiphila (assembly GCF_947494415.1). Classification (NCBI taxonomy): domain Bacteria; kingdom Pseudomonadati; phylum Bacteroidota; class Flavobacteriia; order Flavobacteriales; family Flavobacteriaceae; genus Aquimarina; species Aquimarina algiphila. Next base: position 346 of record NZ_CANLVC010000018.1, read on the forward strand.
TTCATTTTTTGAAGTCCATTTTGTATTTCCATTAGAAAGTTCTTCAAAATAATTTTCTTGAATATTATATACATTTTTAGCATCAAATGTAAGGTGAAGCGCCTCAGGAAGATCAAGAAAAGTAATTGTTTCAATCATTTCTATTTCTCGTTTACCCATTTTGTACGTTAATTTTGAAATAGCTCCCGTTTTTCCTTTTTGACCGCTAAGATGTTCCATGCCTATAAAACCTTTTTGCCAATATTTTAGGTTTTCTTCATTGTCGAATTTTTCAATCACCTGATTTCTAGGTAATTTGATCTCTATGTCTAGTGTATATTCCATTGTGTGATTTATTGTTTGTTAGTTGTGTAATTTGAATACAATATACGTAGATCATAAAAATTTTAAAAGCTAATACTACAGCAGTATTTATGTCGTTAGAAAAGAAGCTTGTAAAACGTCTTAATATTATTATTTTTGTCCGATTGAGGACTTCATTATACACAAATCATGCGCAAAAAGTCATTATTGTTTTTTTTAGGAGGTGTTTTTTTAACATTAACTTATGCTCAGGAACCCAAAGATGTATTATTTACTATAGATAATTCTCCGGTTTATATTTCCGAATTTAAAAAGGTATATCTAAAAAATATTGATCTTGTTAAGGACGATTCGCAAAAAGATGTAGATGAATATTTAGATCTTTTTATAAACTATAAACTAAAACTCAAGGAAGCAAAGAAACTTGGTTTAGATAAGAAAGAGAGTTATTTAAAGGAATTAGATGGGTATAGAAAGCAATTAGCAAAGGGATACCTTACAGATACCAAAACGTCTGATGCGTTGATAAAAGAGGCATATGATCGATCATTGGAGCGAATACATGCAAGCCATATATTGATCACTGTGAAACCAAATGCATTAGAAAAAGATACGATAGCAGCTTATGAAAAAATAATTGAAGCCAGAAATAAGATTATTAATGGAGATTCATTTGATGCTGTAGCCAAAGCCTATAGCCAGGATCCATCTGCCATCAAAAATGGTGGAGATTTGGGATGGTTTTCTGCTTTTAGAATGGTATACCCATTTGAAGATGCAGCATTTAAAACTAAGGTCGGTGAAGTTTCTGAACCATTTAGGACACAATTTGGATATCATATTGTAAAAGTTAATGGTAGAGAGAAAAAAAGGGAAGAAGTCACAGTGGCACATATAATGGTTGCTATTAATGGAAATAGAACAGCAGAAGAAGCGAAGAGTAGAGTTCAGGAAATCAATCAGCAACTTCAACAAGGAATTTCTTTTGCTTCTTTGGCAAAACAGTATAGCGATGATCCCAGTACAGCTATTAATGGGGGTAAAATTCGACGTTTCGGACAAGGAGCATTAAATTCAGAGAAATTTGAAAAAACAGCATTTAGTTTAACAGAAAAAAATGAAATTTCTGAGCCAATACAAACAAAATATGGTTGGCATATTATTCAGTTAATAGAGAAACATCCTCCAAAAACTTTTGAAGAACAAAAAGAAGAGCTTACCAAAAAAGTGAAGAGAGATAGCAGATCTAAACTCGTTACCGTATCATTTATTAATTCACTAAAAGAAAAGTATTCCATCAACAGAAATGAAGAGGCTGTTTCGTATTTCAAAAAAATTGTTCCTGATACTTTTCTTACTACAGAATGGAATATTCCTGAGGATAAGAATCTAGAGAAGCAATTTTTTAGGATAAAGGAAAAAGGATTTTCATACATGGATTTTGCAAAATTCTTACAGAACAATCAGGGCAGGGTAGCTGGTTACCAAGATGTTTCTGTTTTTCTAGAAGAAATGTACGATCGATTTGAATCTTCTTCGTTACTAGAATATTATGAGAATCATCTTGAAGAAGATAATCCAGATTTTGCAAGTGTCATTGGAGAATATCGTGACGGACTTTTACTTTTTGATCTTATGGAATCTAAAATATGGAATGTATCTAAGACTGATTCTGTTGGGCTTAAGAAATTTTACGAGATTCAAAAAGATAAGTATACACAGAATGAAACGTATAAGGTAGTCAAGGCTTCTTCTTCAAAACCAGAAGTGATAACTAAAGTAGAGAAGTTGTTAAAAACTCAAAAATCAATAGAAGAAATCAAAAAAGAAATCAATAAGGATGATATTGTTCTAGTGATTTTTTCTGAAGAGGAATTCATAAAAGGTGAGGATACATTCCCTAAAGATTTGTCTCCAGAAAAAGGGAAAATAATGATTACAGAAGGAGAGAGTTTTGTGACTTTGATTATGATAAAAGAAATCTTACCTTCAAGGATCAAAACATTTGAAGAAATCAAAGGCGAAGTTATTAATGATTTTCAAGAAAATGTAGAAGAACTATGGCTTAATCAATTGAGAACAAAATACTCGGTAAAGGTCAATAAGAAAATATTAAAAAGGGCTAAAAAAGAATTATCTATATAAATAAAGTAAATATAATAACCTCTAAATATTTACTTCGAACCGAAATTATTATTGGTTTTACAATTTTTGGGATTGTTTTTGGATAAATAAAAAGATTAAGACTTGTGAAATATTATAACTTAATACTATTGTTATTAATAGTTGTTTCTTGCCAGAATTTTAAAAATCAAATTAAAAAAGAAGCAATAGCTAGAGTAAATGAGACCTATTTGTATAAAGAGGACATCAAAACACTAGTGCCCAAAAACACTTCTGAAGCGGACAGCGTAAATATTGTCAATAATTATATCAATACCTGGGCGACTCGTCAATTATTTATTGATAAGGCTAAACTAAACCTTACTGAAGAAGAATTAAAAGAATTTGATGATTTAGTAGAAAGTTATAAAAGTACTTTATATATCAATGCGTATAAGAATGCTGTTATTAATAAGGCGATCAATATGGATATAACAAATCAGGATTTGGAGACGTATTATGATCAAAATTTGAAAAATTTTAATCTCAATGAGGAGTTAGTAAAATTACGTTACTTACATTTGCCACCTGATTATGGAAATATTGTTGCAACGCAACGACAATTAAATCGTTTTAATGAAGAGGATGTAGAGGAATTAGGAGGAAAAAAAAATGAATACCTATCCTATTCTTTAAATGATTCTGTCTGGATAAAGCTAGAACAGGTGTTTAGTAAAATACCAGTTTTAAGAAAACAGGAGAAGACAAAATTTCTGAAAGAAGGAAAATATATACAACTTAGAGATTCTACTGGGGTATATATGGTAAAAATAAAAGATGTTTTAAAACATAATGAAATAGCTCCATTAGAGTATATAAAACCTACAATACGGCAAATTATCCTGAATAGGAGAAAGCTGGAACTGATTAAAAAAATAGAAAAAGATATTACAAGAGATGCAGTTGAGAACAAACAATTTGAAGTCTATGATTAAAACTACCGCGCTTTGCGTTATGTTCATTATTGGTGTAGGAGTAGAACTTTATTCCCAAGAGATTATTGAAGAAGTATCTCAGGATACCATAGTGAAACAAGATACCATCGCAGGCCAGAGTGCTGCTATTGTTAATGATAGTATCAATCCAAAAATCGATACTGTAAAACCACCTTTCCAAAGAGTAAAAATAGATGGTGTAGCGGCAGTGATTGGAGAAAATGTGATTCTGGATAGTGATGTTGATATAGCTTACAGACAATTACTTAGTGAAGGAGTTTCATCCTCGGATGTAAGCCGTTGTGAGCTTGCCGGAAGTTTGTTTGAAACAAAATTATATGCGCATCATGCCGTTCAGGATAGTATAGTAGTAAAAGATGCCGAAGTTAATTCTATGGTTGATCAACAGTTAAACTATATGACGAATGAGTTGGGGACTGTAGAAAAAGTATTAAGATTTTATAAAAAAGATAACTTAGAAGATTTTAAGAAAGAACTTTTTGAAATCAACAAATCAAATAGGTTATCAGAGCAGATGAGAGCTAAGATTATTGAAGATATTGAAATCACACCAGAAGAAATTAGAGAATTCTTTGATGATATTCCAGAAGAAGAAAGACCGCTTTTTGGAACCGAACTCGAGCTAGCTCAAATTGTTATAGAACCAGAAATTCCTCAAGAGGAAGAACAAAAGGTGATCGATAGGTTAAATCAGTTTAGAGAAGATATTGTTGAGAATGGGAGCAGTTTTGCAACCAAAGCGGTACTGTATTCTCAAGATCCGGGATCTAAATCTACAGGTGGTAAATATACATTAGATCGCCAGACAAACTTTGCAAAAGAATTTAAAGATGTTGCTTTTAGCTTACAAGAAGAAGAAGTAAGCGAACCTTTTAAAACAGATTTTGGATGGCATATTGTAAAAGTAGATAAAATAAGAGGAGAAGAAATAGATGTAAGACATATACTTCTTGTTCCTGATGTAACAAGAGCAAGTGTAGACGAAGCTAAAAGATTAATAGATTCTCTTCGTACAAGTATCGTTTCTGGTTCTATTGAATTTAAGGAAGCTGCTAGAAAATTCAGTGATGAAAAAGAGACTAGAGAAGACGGTGGACAACTACTTAATCCAACTACAGGAGATACTCATTTTGAACTTACCAAAATTGACCCTATATTGTACGATCAAGTATCCAAATTAAAAACGAATGACATCTCTTTGGTTATTCCAGATCAGGATCGTCAAGGTAGAAAAAAGTTTAAATTGATTACAGTACTTAACCGATATGATGAACATATAGCAGATTATGCTAATGATTATCGAAAAATACAAGAATTAGCGTTGAGGAAAAAACAAATTGACGCTATTCGTAAATGGCAGAGTGAAAAAATCATGGATACCTATATAAAAGTAAACGGTGAGTACAGAGACTGCGAGTATAGTGGTAACTGGTTAAAAAACGAAAAATAATATGTCAGACGACGTAGCAGCTATTGAAACCTTAGTAAAAAAACATTCAGAACTTAAAAAAGAAATTTCCAAAGTAATTATTGGGCAGGAGAAGGTTATCGATCAGATACTTCTTTCAGTTTTTTCTGGGGGGCATGCATTACTTATCGGTGTGCCTGGTTTGGCTAAAACACTCATGGTAAATACAATTTCGCAAGCTCTGGGATTAGATTTTAAAAGAATTCAATTTACGCCGGATTTAATGCCTAGTGATATATTAGGTAGTGAGATTTTAGATGAAACAAGGCATTTTAAATTTATTAAAGGTCCTATTTTTTCTAACATTATTCTTGCAGACGAGATAAACCGTACTCCTCCTAAAACTCAAGCTGCACTATTAGAGGCTATGCAAGAAAGAGCTGTAACCGTTGCAGGACATCATTATAAACTTGATTTACCCTACTTTGTTTTGGCAACACAGAACCCTATAGAACAAGAAGGGACATATCCTTTGCCAGAAGCACAATTGGATAGATTTATGTTTGCAATAGAATTAAAGTATCCAAGTTTTCAGGAAGAAGTAGATGTTGTAAAGAGTACCACAGGAGATAAAACTAATACTGTTAATTCGTTATTTAAAGCACAGGAAATTATTGATTTTCAACATCTGATTCGTAGAATACCAGTTGCAGATAATGTAATCGAATATGCAGTAGGTATGGTTGGTAAAACAAGACCTAATGGAGAAACAGCTACAGAATTAGTGAAAAATTATATTGACTGGGGAGCAGGGCCAAGAGCATCTCAAAACCTTATTCTTGCTGCCAAGGCTAATGCTGCGGTAAAAGGTAAATTTTCTCCTGATATAGAAGATGTGCAAGCAGTTGCTATGGGAATTCTTCGCCATAGAATTATAAAGAATTATAAAGCTGAAGCTGAAAATGTAACTGTAGAAGATGTGATTAGTAGCTTATTCTAAAAAACTACTATAATTATTATCTTAATATAAAAAACTTATAAAGTTTTTGCTCTTGTACGAATAAAATTTACAGATTCTTCACTAATTACTATTGTGTCAATCAAAATTAAACCTTCTTTATTTTTGAAAGTCTAATGTATAGAACGTTCAAAAGAAATGTATTGTTTAATAAAAAGATAATAATAGAATGAAAAATTATGTAATATATGCTTTGGTGTTTTCGGTATTTATTGGAGTTTCATCAGTCTCTGCACAATCAAATGAAGAACATGTAAAGCGTAAAGAATTAAGAAAAGAGTTTCATCAAAGTCTCTCAGAAAATCAAAAGGCTCAATTAGAAATCAAAAAGAAATTACGAAAGGAGCATAAAAATACTATGAAAGCTACCTTTACCGAAGAACAACTTGCTATTGTTAAAAATCGTGAGATTTCTAGAAAAGAGAGAAAAAAAACCTTGGACTCTACCTTAAGTGCCGAACAAAAAGAATTGTCCAAAAATCATAAAGAGATGATGAAAATAGAGGATGAAAAATTTAAAGCAACACTTTCAGAGACTCAATTGATACAATATGAAGAATTAAGGAAGAGAAAAGGTAAAAAAAAAAGAGGACGTAAATAGGGATAATTAATATTTGCAGATAAAAATGAAGTTGTAATATGACTTCATTTTTTATATATAGACAATTTTGCTATTATTTTAATTAATTTTTAAGAGTTAACTATAACGTTTTCGTAAATCGATTTAATGAGCAAGTATTTTCTTTTATAAAATTTTATTGATTCTGTAGTATTCATAAATTTAATTTGTGAATTTCGATAAATGACCCCCCTATTTTTTTTAAAAACGTAAAAAGATAGGATTAGAACTATTCATTTAAGAAAATCCTTTAAAATTCGTATTTTCGCAGGACTTTTCAATACTTAAAAATAATAAGATATGGCATTCGATATCAATATGATAAAAATGGTATATGCCTGAATTGTAGAAGAAGTATGTATTACATGTAAAGTCTTACATATCTGTTATTATATATTGAAAAAGTTTTATGTTCACACCTTTTGAAAACTAAAACAATTAGAATATATACAAGCTGTAAGGATGATGTAGATTTATCTACTGATTTTATAATTTGTCATGAGACAACTATACAAATTGAATTGTTGTAATTTCAAGAGGCAAGAAAAGGAAATTTATGTGCTATCTAAATAATCACATTTGACATTCGAAGAATTCTATTTTATACTATATGAACACTTATAAGGATTACATCAGGGAGATCGAAGAAAGAAAATCTATGGGATTACACCCTAAGCCAATTGATGGAGCTGAGTTATTAAGCGAAATTATTTCGCAAATCAAAGATAAGAATAACGAACATCGAGAAGATTCCCTTAGTTTTTTTATATATAATACTTTACCTGGTACGACAAGTGCCGCTAGTGTAAAAGCTAAATTTTTAAAAGAAATTATTCTTGGTGAATCTGTTGTTGAAGAGATTACGCCTGCTTTTGCATTTGAGCAATTATCACATATGAAAGGTGGTCCTTCAGTAGAAGTATTATTAGATTTAACTTTGGGGAATGATGAGGCTGTTTCTCAAGAAGCAGCTAAAGTTTTAAAAACGCAAGTTTTTCTTTATGAGGCAGATACAGAACGTTTGAAACTGGCTTATGATGCAGGAAGTGTTGTTGCTAAAGATATTATTGAAAGCTATGCTCAAGCAGAATTTTTTACTAAATTACCAGAGATTGATGAAGAAATAGAGGTTGTTACCTATATCGCGGGAGTAGGTGATATTTCTACAGATTTATTATCTCCGGGAGCAGATGCACATTCAAGATCAGATCGTGAATTACATGGTCAGTGTATGTTTGAGCACAATAAAGATATGCAAAATGAATTGTTAGCGCTAAAAGAGCAACACCCTGATAAACGTGTAATGTTAATTGCAGAAAAAGGAACCATGGGAGTGGGATCTTCACGAATGTCAGGTGTAAACAATGTAGCATTATGGACTGGTATTTCATCTAGCCCATATGTTCCATTTATTAATATAGCGCCAGTAATAGCTGGTACAAATGGTATTGCACCAATTTTCTTAACAACAGTTGGGGTAACAGGTGGTATTGGTATTGATTTAAAAAACTGGGTGAAGCAAAAAGATGCTGATGGAAACACGGTCGTTGATGAAGATGGAGAACCAGTATTAAAGCAAGCATATTCCGTTGATACAGGTACAGTACTTACCATAAATACGAAGACAAAGAAATTGTATAACGGAGATAAAGAATTAAAAGATATTTCAACAGCGTTGACTCCTCAAAAAATGGAGTTTATCAAGGCAGGAGGTTCTTATGCTGTCGTTTTTGGTAAAAAATTACAAACGTTTGCCGCTAAAACTTTAGGAATTGATGTTCCTCAAGTATATGCTGAATCAAAAGAAATCTCTATAGAAGGACAAGGGTTAACTGCTGTTGAAAAAATATTCAATAAAAATGCAGTAGGAACTACTCCGGGTAAAACATTACATGCTGGTTCTAACGTTAGAGTTGAAGTAAACATTGTAGGTTCTCAAGACACTACTGGTTTAATGACTTCTCAAGAATTAGAGATGATGGCTGCTACAGTAATCTCTCCAATTGTAGATGCAGGGTATCAATCAGGATGTCATACAGCTTCAGTTTGGGATGATAAGTCTAAAGCTAATATTCCAAGATTAATGAAGTTTATGAATGACTTCGGATTAGTTACTGCGCGTCATCCTGAAGGGAAATATCATGCAATGACTGATGTAATTCATAAAGTATTAAATGATATAGCAGTTGATGATTGGGATGTAATCATTGGTGGAGATTCGCATACACGTATGGCAAAAGGTGTTGCCTTTGGAGCGGATTCCGGAACAGTTGCTTTAGCATTAGCTACAGGTGAGGCTACGATGCCAATTCCACAATCTGTAAAAGTAACTTTTAAAGGCAATATGAAAAGTTACATGGATTTCCGTGATGTTGTTCATGCTACTCAGGAACAGATGTTAAATCAGTTTGAAGGTGAAAATGTTTTCCAAGGAAAAATTATAGAAGTGCATATTGGTACATTAACTTCTGATCAAGCATTTACATTTACAGATTGGACTGCCGAAATGAAAGCAAAAGCATCTATCTGTATTTCTGAGGATGATACTTTAATCGAGTCATTAGAAATCTCTAGAGATCGTATTCAGATTATGATTGATAAAGGGATGGATAATCCGAAGTTGGATCTTAAAGGGTTAGTTGATAAAGCAAACAACCGTATCACTGAAATTAAAACAGGAACTAAATCGGCATTAAAACCAGATGCAGACGCTAAATATTATGCTGAAGTTGTCATTGATCTAGATAAGATTGTGGAACCAATGATAGCTGATCCAGATGTGAATAATGAAGATGTATCTAAGCGTTATACGCATGATAATATTCAACCATTATCTTTCTATGGTGGAACAAAGAAGGTAGATTTAGGTTTCGTAGGATCTTGTATGATCCATAAAGGAGATATGAAAATTTTAGCTCAAATGTTAAAAAACATTGAAGCTCAACAGGGTGAAGTTAACTTTAATGCTCCCTTAGTTGTAGCGCCTCCAACATACAATATTGTGGATGAGTTAAAAGCAGAAGGCGATTGGGATGTTTTAGTTAAATATTCAGGTTTTGAGTTCGATGATAGTGCACCAAAAGGGTTGGCACGTACAAAGTATGAGAATATGTTATACTTAGAACGTCCTGGATGTAACCTATGTATGGGTAACCAAGAAAAAGCAGAACCGGGGGATACGGTGATGGCTACTTCTACACGTTTATTTCAAGGAAGAGTTGTTAGAGATGCTGATGATAAAAAAGGAGAATCTCTGTTATCTTCTACGCCAGTTGTGGTTTTATCTGCTATTTTAGGTAGAACGCCTACTATGGAAGAGTATGAAGCTGCTGTTGATGGAATTATATTAACTAAATTTAAACCCTCACAAAAACAATTAGTAGTTTAGTAATTAAGTTACTTTTTTAAAAATAAAAATAAAGCCTGAGTGAAAACTTGGGCTTCTTTTATTTATAAATCATGTTTCTTTTGTGATAAGTGTACTATCAATTTTTTGCTTATTTATAATCGATATAATCAATAGCATTCTGGGTGTTTTCAATTTGTTTTTTTGTTAAATTCGTAGAGATAACATAAATAAAATAATTGTCCTATGGCATTCGATATCGAAATGATAAAAAAGGTCTACAATCAAATAGCTGATCGTGTAAATGCGGCACGTGAGGTTACTGGTAAGCCTTTAACATTAGCAGAGAAAATTTTATATGCCCACCTTTGGGATGGTAAAGTAGAAACCGCATTTGTAAGAGGTAAAGATTATGTTGATTTTGCCCCCGATCGTATTGCTTGTCAGGATGCTACAGCTCAGATGGCGTTGCTGCAATTTATGCAAGCGGGTAAAAACAAAGTTGCAGTTCCAACAACTGTACATTGTGATCATTTAATTCAGGCTAAAGTAGGAGCTGATAAAGATTTGCAATCTGCATTAAACACGAGTAGTGAAGTATTTAATTTCTTAGAGTCTGTATCAAATAAATATGGAATTGGATTTTGGAAACCTGGTGCAGGTATTATTCATCAGGTAGTGTTGGAGAATTATGCATTTCCAGGAGGTATGATGATAGGAACTGATTCTCATACTGTAAATGCAGGAGGTCTAGGTATGGTTGCTATTGGAGTTGGTGGAGCAGATGCGGTAGATGTAATGGCAGGAATGCCTTGGGAATTAAAGTTTCCTAAGTTAATAGGTGTAAAATTAACTGGTAAGTTATCAGGTTGGACAGCACCAAAAGATGTGATATTAAAAGTAGCTGAAATTCTTACTGTAAAGGGAGGAACAGGAGCTATTGTAGAGTATTTTGGTCCTGGAGCCATTGCAATGTCATGTACAGGTAAAGGTACAATTTGTAATATGGGTGCCGAGATTGGAGCTACTACATCAACATTTGGTTATGATGAATCTATGGAGCGTTATTTGAGAGCTACAGATCGTAGTGATATCGCTGATGCAGCTAATGCTGTAAAGGAACATCTTACCGGTGATGTCGAAGTATATGCAAATCCAGAACAATATTTTGATCAGGTAATTGAAATTAACTTATCTGAATTAGGCCCATTATTAAATGGACCTTTTACTCCTGATTTATCTACAGAAGTTGGTGATACAATGACCGAAAAAGCAAAAGCTAATGATTGGCCATTAAAAGTAGAATGGGGATTAATAGGTTCTTGTACAAACTCTTCTTATGAAGATTTGTCTAGAGCGTCTTCTATTGCTCAGCAGGCAATTGATAAAGGCTTGAAAATGAAGTCAGAATTAGGAATTAACCCTGGTTCTGAGCAAGTACGTTTTACCGCAGAGCGAGATGGGTTATTAGATATTTTTGAAAAATTAGATGCCAAGATTTTTACTAATGCTTGTGGACCTTGTATCGGGCAATGGGCTAGGTATAGTGATCCCAAAAATGCACCTAAGAATAGTATTGTCCACTCTTTTAATAGAAATTTTGCAAAACGAGCAGATGGTAATCCAAATACACATGCTTTTGTTGCATCTCCAGAGTTAACTGCGGCAATAGCAGTTGCAGGACGTTTGGACTTTAATCCGTTAACGGATAAATTAATTAATGAAGATGGACAAGAGGTAATGTTTGATGAGCCTACTGGATGGGAGTTACCTCCAAAAGGTTTTGAAGTAGAAGATGCTGGATATATAGCTCCAGAAGAAGATGGTGCAGGTGTTGAAGTTTCTGTAGATCCAAACTCAGAACGTTTAGAATTATTAACTCCTTTTGAGCCTTGGGATGGTAAAAACATAACAGGAGCTAAACTATTAATTAAAGCATTTGGTAAGTGTACAACAGATCATATCTCTATGGCAGGTCCTTGGTTACGTTACCGTGGTCATTTAGATAATATATCGAACAACTGTTTAATTGGAGCTGTAAATGCATACAATAAAAAAACCAATTTTGTAAAAAGCCAGTTGAACGGTGAATATGATGGTGTACCTAATGTGCAAAGAACATATAAAGCTGCAGGAGTACCTACTGTAGTTGTAGGAGATCATAATTATGGAGAAGGATCATCACGTGAGCATGCCGCTATGGAACCTCGTCACCTTGGTGTACGTGCAGTAATTGTGAAATCATTCGCACGTATTCATGAAACAAACCTTAAAAAACAAGGAATGTTAGGTTTAACGTTTGCAAATGAGGCAGATTACGATTTGATCTTAGAAGATGATACTTTTAACTTTACAGATTTAGATCAATTTGCTCCTGGTAAACAACTAACATTAGAAGTTGTCCATGCTGATGGTTCTAGTGATACTATTATGCTTAATCATACATATAATGATTCGCAAATAGATTGGTTTAGAGAGGGGTCTGCGTTGAACTTAATCAAGAAACAAAATTAATAAGAGATAAATAAATTATTAAATAAAAAAACTCCTAAAATTTAAATTTTAGGAGTTTTTATTTTAAGCTATCATATATTTCTAAGTTATTTTGAATAAGAAATAATGTAGTGCTTCAAAATGGTGATTAATTAAATAGGAAAGCATTCTACGCTAATCATAACGCAAAATTTGTATTCTGGAGGAAGTGCTTCATATTCACTGCAAGAAACTACTATAGGTCCTGTGTAACCACTGCAAGGTCCACCTCCGTTAATTTTCCTTTGTTGAGCTCTGTTTAAGCTTTTTCCAAAATTTAAAAGTGTTTTTTTCATATTGTTTTTGTGTAATACTCCCCGAACTTAAATAAAACACTCAGGGAATGTGTCTTTACACTAAAATAATGCTTTTTCTAAAGGAAATTATTAGAGTAATGTTAATATGATATAGTTTATAAAACTTTAAATAAAGTTGTGTAAATAATAATGTAAGGATGCTAAGCGTTTTACGACTTAAATGCATAACTAACATCTTAAAACATAATCATCATGGGTGCTGTCTGGTTTTTCGAGGATGCAAACCTCTTCAAAGTATTATGTCCTCATAAATTTAAAAGGTATAAAAAAGACCACGATTTTGACGCTTATCGAAAGAATGACTATATCTATTTTGAGGAAGATTCTGCTAATAAAGTATATCTTATCGAAAAAGGAAAAGTTAAGATAGGATATTATGCAGAAGATGGTTGCGAAGTCGTAAAAGCAATCTTAACTAAGGGAGAGATTTTTGGAGAAAAAGCTATTTTAGGAGAAAATATAAGAACAGAATTTGCTCAATCTGTGGATAATACAACTTCTATTTGTCCTATTGGAGTAGAAACCATGCACGGGCTTATGAGAGATAATCAATCTTTTAGTCTTAGAATTTATAAATTTATTGGTATGCGTTTTAAACGTTTAGAAAGAAGATTGCAATTACTTCTTTTTAAAGATACTAAAACAAGATTGTTAGAATTCTTAAACGAACTTAAAGAGGATTATGGACATTGCTGTCCTGATACAGGAGATATGGTAATAGAACATCCTTACACTCAAAAAGATATCGCAAACTTGATAGGAACATCAAGACCTACCTTAAATATCATTCTAAACGAATTAAAAGAATCTAATATTATCGATTTTAATAGAAAAGAAATTCGATTAAAAATTGTTGCCTAATGTTAGATGGCTAACATTTTAAAAGTATAGTTGTTAATATTTTTATGGTCTAATAATCATAAAAACAAAGCAATGTTAAAAAAACTAATTATAGGGGTGTTAGCTGTAGGTTTTATAGCTGTCTCTTGTAGTGATGACGATGACAATACAATAGTGGTCAACGCGGGAACTATCTCAGGAGGTCCTTTCTCCTTTGATGTTGATGGAGAACCTGATCTTGTAACAGGTATATCTTTAGATGATACAAATGTTTCAGGATCTAATAGTACTTGGGTAATTACAGATGATGCAGGAACTATTCTAGGATTACCACCAAATATAACAGCGGTAGAAGGAGTGAATTTTGATGACGCAGGTACAGGAACTTGTTTTATTTGGTATTTACGTTATGAAGATGGATTGGACGGATTAGAAGCTATGAGTAATACTAGTGATCTAAACGGAACTTTTGATTTTTCGAATTCTATTGAAGTAGTTCGTAATCAGGTAACGAATGCAGGAAGAATCTCGGGAGGTCCATTCGAATTTAATGTGGATGGAGAGGCAGATATGGTAAGTGGTATCGAATTAGATGATTCTAATGTTTTTGGAGCTAACGGTACTTGGGTGATTACTGATGATATGGGTACAATTCTTGGGTTACCACCAACACTAGCAGATGTAGAAGGTGTGAATTTTGATGGAGCAGGAGCAGGAGTTTGTTTCATTTGGTATTTACGTTATGAAGATGGTTTACAAGGATTAGCGGCTATGAATAACACCAGTGATCTAAACGGAACCTTTGACTTTTCGAATTCTATTGAAGTAGTTCGTAACCAGGTAACGAATGCTGGGACTTTATCAGGAGGACCTTATACTTTTTGCGTAGATGGTACACCTGATATGGTAAGTGGTATTATGTTAGATAATACTAATGCATTTGGAGCAAATAGTACTTGGGTGATTACTGATGATATGGGTACAATTCTTGGATTACCACCAACATTAGCAGATGTAGAAAATGTTGATTTTGATGATGCAGGAGCAGGAACTTGTTTTATTTGGTATTTACGTTATGAAGATGGTCTACAAGGATTAGCAGCTATGAATAATACTAGCGACCTTGTTGGTACATTTGACTTTTCTAACTCTGTTGAAGTGGTGCGTAATAAGCCTGATGGAGGAACAATTACTGGAGGTCCTTTTACCATTACAGTAGATGGTACACCTGATATGGTAAGCGGTATTGCATTAGATAATACTAATGTTTCTGGTAAAAACGGAACATGGGTAATTACTGATGATACTGGTGTAATTCTTGGGTTACCATCAACAATAGCAGATGTAGAAAATGTAGATTTTAATGCAGCAGGAGTGGGAACTTGTTTTATCTGGTATTTACGTTATGAAGATGGATTACAAGGGTTAACAGCAATGAGTAATACTAGTGGTCTTGATGGATGTTACGATTTTTCAAATTCTATTGAAGTTACTCGTAATCCTGTCCCTTAAAAAAATACACAAACAATCGGTTATACAATTGGACTTAATGATTTAACCTTTTTTATAAAGGTATAAAATAACAGTTCGTTGTTTATTTGTTAGTTTTTAAAGCGCAATCTTAGATTGCGCTTTATTAGTTTTACAATTGAGTTAAATATAAAATATGTGGATACTATAACTTATTAAGATCTCAGGGATATCATAATTTTGTTTGTGTAATTTTGTAAGTTGCAGTGTTTTTTAAGACGAAACATGTATTGAATAATTTTTGGAATATGAAATTTAATAAAAAGAACATTTCTAACATCGTTTTTGCTATCGTATTGGTATTGTTTTTTATCCCAAATACTAGAGGGATGATGCAGATATTTCTAACTAGAATTTTCTCCTTTAGTCCAGGAATTGTTGAAGTAGATGAACGAACACAAGTTGCTTCTTATAATTGGAAATTACATGGTGTAAATACAGCGTCGATTAATTTTGATACAGCCAAAGATAAAGTTGTTTTAATAAATTATTGGGCTACATGGTGTCCACCATGCATTGCTGAAATGCCTTCTTTGCAAAAACTCTATAACGATTATAAGGATAAGGTTGTGTTTTTATTTGTTACTACAGATGACGACCCCGAGCTTCATAAGTTTATGAATAATAAAAATTATGATTTCCCTGTGTATAGATCTTTATCAGAACTACCAAAACCATTTGTAAATAATCCTATTCCTCAGACCTATATTATTAGTAAAAAGGGAGATATAGTTATAGATAAAACAAATGCTGCAAATTGGAATTCATCCAAAGTAAGAGAAACTATAGATAATCTTTTGGCAGAATAAATAGTAAATAATACTACTTTTTGAAATATTTAAATGGAACTACTAGCATTCCAAAACATTCTCCTTTTTCTTTGCCAATATTTTTATGATGCATTTTATGAGCTCTTCTAACACCTTTTGCGTACCAATTATTTGCATTTCTCAATAGCTTAAAACGTTGATGAATAAAAATATCATGAACCACAAAATATGCAATACCATATGCCAAAATCCCTAGACCTATCGGTCTTCCTACCCAAAATGTGAGGGAATCATGAAATAAAATACAAGACATACTGACTACTGCATAAAACACAAAGAATAAATCATTGCGTTCCCACCAACTACCATGATCTTTATGATGATGATCTCTATGCAAAGACCATAAAAAACCATGCATTACATATTTATGAGTAAACCAAGCCATAAACTCCATAATAGAAAATGCGGCTAGAAAAACTAATATTTGAATAAAGATTTTCACAAGCATAAGATTTGTACAAAAATACGGTTAAATTAGATTTAATCTATAGTCAAAATATGATTTGGCTAATAAACCAAATTTTTGGTAATTTGGGACTCGTATGCGAGCATTTTTTATTTCCAGAGAAGGAGTTTTTTTAAGTTTTTTTAACAATTTACGATAATAAATAAATGCAGTATATACCCCAAACTTTGCTTCGACAGGAAGTTTTAAAATTCCTTTAAGCCCTTTTTCAAAATCGTCTTCTATCTCTTTTATAATCCTAAGTTTTGAATCTTCATCTAACCTGTTAAGATCAGTATTAGGGAAATAAGTTCTTTCCAAATTTTCGTAGTCGGCTTTAAGGTCCCGTAAAAAGTTAACTTTTTGAAATGCAGATCCTAAATGCATTGCACTTTCTTTGAGTCCGTCATACTTATTCTGGTCTCCATTAACAAAAACCTTCAAACACATCAATCCAACCACATCTGCAGATCCGTAAATATATTCTTTGTATTCTAAATCCGTTAGGTATTTGGTCTTATGAAGATCTAGTCTCATGCTTTTCATAAAGGCTTCATAAAGTTCGGGATTAATATTGTATTGATGTACAGTTTTTTGAAAAGCATTAAGAATAGGGTTTAAGCTAATTCTATTTTCAATTGCTTTATACATTTCTTCTTCAAAATCATTAAATAATTTTTCTTTGTCATAATCATGAAATGTGTCTACAATTTCATCTGCAAACCTTACAAAACCATAAATATTGTATATGTCTTGTCGTATAGAATCTGATAACATTTTTGATGCTAGCGAAAATGAAGTACTGTATGAATTGGTGACAATTTTACTACAACTATAGGATACTGTATCAAAAATTGCTTTCATATGGATTGAGTTTAGTTAAGAGTTGTTGAGATGGTTTATGTTGTGATTAGTTCTAGTTCTTTATGTTGTTGATATTCGGCTTCAATTAATCCTGCTACTAGCTTACCAGAAATTAGTGATGGTGGCACCCCAGGGCCAGGAACAGTAAGCTGTCCTGTGAAGAATAAATCTTTTACTTTTTTACTTTTCAATTTGGGTCTAAGGAAAGCAGTTTGTAAAAGTGTATTCGCCATTCCATATGCATTTCCTTTATACGAATTATATTCTTTAATAAAGTCTTTTACACAAAAGGACTCTTTAAAGATAATATTATTTTTAACATTTTGTTCTGTTAAAGCTTCGAAACGGGTAATAATTTTATCAAAATACTGTTCTCTTAATTCATCTGTATCTTCTATACCTGGAGCTAATGGAATAAGAAAAAAACCATTTTCATTACCTTCCGGAGCAGATTTAGCATCTGTTAATGAGGTGAAATTAGCGTAAAATAGAGGTTGATCAGGCCATTTAGGAGAATCATATATATCTTTTGCGTGTTTATCAAAATCAGTATCAAAAAATAAGTTATGATGATTTATGTTTTTTAATTTCTTATCAAAGCCTACATAAAATAATAAGGAAGAAGGAGCAAAGGTTTTTTTGTCCCAATATTTTTCAGAATACTGTCGATGTTCTATATTTAATAATGTTTCTCCATGGTGATAATCTGCGCCACATAATACAATATCGGCATCGATCTTTTTATCATTTACTACAATACCATTAGCTTTTCCGTTTTCAACGACAATTTTTTTGACATTAGAATCCGTATGAATTTTAACACCCAGAGATTGGGCTAATTTTCCCATTCCAAGTATTACTTCATACATGCCTCCTCTTGGGTGCCATGTTCCTAATCCAAAATCTGCATAATTCATGAAACTATAAAATGCAGGAGTATCGCTTGGTTTGGCTCCCAGAAACAGGACTGGAAATTCGAGTATTTGAATTAGTTTTGGGTTTTTGAAATCTTTACGAACCTCTTTAGAAATTGTGCTGAAAAACTGACCTATCCTTTGGATGGTTTCTTTAGTTACTAATTCTAATGGAGAAACCCCGGGTCTATAAACCAGATTTTTTATGGCTATCTCATAATTGTTTTGAGCAGTAGCGATAAATTTTTTCAATTTAGTAGAACTCCCTTTTTCTTCATTCTCAAAGGCTGTATATATTTTGTCTAACGTGTCTTCTATCGCAATACTTTCTTTGTTTTCAAAAAATACTTTGTATGCTGGGTTTAGTTTATCAAGAGTGTAAAAGTTAGAAGCAGTTGTATTAAAATCATTGAAAAAACTCTCAAATACGTCGGGCATCCAATACCAAGAAGGGCCAATATCAAATGTGAACCCCTCCTTTTTTAATTGTCTTGCTCTCCCTCCAATAGTAGAGTTTTTTTCATAAATAGTAACCTCATATCCTAGTTGCGCGAGGTAACACGAAGCAGAAAGAGAAGAGAAGCCAGAACCAATGATCGTTATTTTTTTTGACATAACTAGAGAAATGGATGTTTACTTTTTAAAGTTCGGAAATTAATGCACTAATTGTATTGAAATAACGATGATTTTGCACATTACTTTTATCAATATGCATAATCTGCTTACCTAGCATCCAAAGTTCATTTGCCTTTTCTGTACAGACAATTTTGTTAAAATCATCTACATAACTAGAAATATTATCTTTTTCAGGTTTTATAGTAAAATAGGATACAAATATAGTTTCTTCATGAAAAGAAAGCATATTAGGTAAACTATCTAAAGGAATACTTGGCCCGAGATATATCGCTTTGTACCCATGTAATAAAATCTCATAATTTACATATAATAACCCCAATTCATGTATTTCATTCTCGGGAAGAAATAATACAAATGCTTTATCTTGTTTTGTTGGTTTAGAATATTGAAGTTTTTCTATGTTTAATAACAATTTTTGTTTAATCAAATTAGTGATAAAATGTTCATGCGAAGGACTAATAGTATTCGTTTGCCATAATAATCCTATCTCTTTGAGAAGTGGTATGAAAACATCTACAAATATTTGCCTGAAATTTCTCTTACTTTCAAGTTGTTCGTAGGTTCCTAAAAATAATTCAAGATCATAATTAAGCATTGCAATCTTAAAGGAATTTATCGCTTGATTTTTAGTACTGTTATCGGATACAATACTTCTAACATATTCATTAATTTGTTGTTCATCCAGTTTAGAGATTCTGGATATTTTGTATCCACTATTAACCAAATAGGTAACATTAAGTAGCTTTTGAAGACTCTTTAAGTTGTAAGTCCTTATATTAGTTTCAGTACGATTAGGAGAAAGTAGATTATAGCGTTTTTCCCATATTCTTATGGTGTGAGCTTTTACACCACAAAGATTTTCTAAGTCCTTAATACTAAAAATTTGTTTAACGTTGTTCACCTTTTTTCAAAAATAGTTAAACAAACTTAAGCAAAAGAAAACACTTATTTTTCCATTATTTGTTAAAATAATTAAGATAATTGTTAAAAAAAGATTCTATTATGGTAATAACTGCCTTTTCTTGATGGTATCTAATACTAAAGTTTAATAAAACTTAATTTTTTAAAAAATGAAATTAAAATTTTGATTTTGAATTGTTTATAAGAAAAAAATAGAAACATTAGTTTTTAGAAAGCGCAACGCTTTACTAATATGAACTTCGACAGTTTTGGTAGAAATTCCCAAAATAACAGCAATTTCTTTATGTTTTTTTTGTTCTAATCGACTTAACTTAAATACTTCCCTACATTTTTTTGGGAGCTTTTCAATAGCTTTTTCAAGTTTGGACCAATCTGTGTCTAATTGACTTTCTTCTATCTCATTGTATGTATCAAATATTACTTCCCACTTTAACGTATCCAAAGCATCGTATTCTTTCTTCTTTTTTCTTAGATGCATCAAGAATTCATTATGACAAGCTCTAAAAAGATAGTTTTTTAAAGAAGTAGTAATGTTTAATGAAGACTTTTTTTCCCAAAGTCTGAGTAGAACATTTTGCACAAGGTCTTCTGATAATGAAGAATCGTGAGATAGTTTATATACATAGTTATAAAGCCACGAATAATATCTATCAAATAATATTCTATAGCTATGCTGATCGCCTTTTGTAAGCCCTTGAATCAGTAATTTTTCTATGTCACGTGTATTAGTATTCATTATGAAAATCGTAGACTAAATTAAAAAAAATAAAATAAAGTAAGGGATTTGTGGTTTTTCTGCATCTTTTAATTAGAAAATGCAAAGAATGGATAATTATTTAACAATAATTGAAAGATATCTTGAAGGTAGTATCTCAGCTTCAGAGAAAAAAACTTTACAAGAATGGCTTGCTGAAGAAGAAAATCATGAGATACTTTTCAGACAAAAAATAAAAGAATGGTATGCTAAACAAAAAGATATCCCGGTAGATTCAAATGATGCTTATATACGTTTTAAGCAAACTATAGATGAAAAGGCTAAAGAAGAAATTGTATTTAGACCATGGATTAAGATTATAAAATATGCTGCAATTTTAGGAGGAGTAATTTTAGCAGGATACTATTATACTACACTAGACAGGTTTACTCATAAGACAAATACAGAGATTGTAGAGTCAAGTACATCATCAATGGATAAGATCAAAATAACGGATGAAGAAGGTGCTATAACCTTAATGAGTTTTGATGATAAAACAGATATAACAAACGCAAGTGGAAATTTAATAGGGAAAAAAGATCAACATCAATTTATAGTGCAGCCAAATGAGGCTACAACTGAGACTAAATATATGGAAATCTCCATTCCGAAAGGAAAGCTCTTTCAACTAACACTGTCTGATGGGACAAAAGTCTGGTTGAATGCGGCTAGTACTCTAAAATTTCCACAACACTTTATTGCATCTGAAAAACATAGAACCGTTTACCTCGAAGGAGAAGCATTTTTTGATGTCACTACGAATAAAAAACAACCTTTTGTTGTAAAAACATCTACTGTGGATGTAGAAGTGTTAGGTACACAATTCAATGTGTCTTCTTATGCAGAGGATACAACAGTAAAGACCACTTTGGTAGAAGGTGCAGTAGTTGTAAATGATCAGAGTGAAAATACAGGTTCATTAAAACTCTCTCCAAGTTATCAGGCTATTTATAGTAAAGAAAAGAATGTTTTAGATAAGAAGAAAGTAAACACCATGTTATATACTTCATGGATGGATAGGAAGATTATTCTACAAAATGAATCTTTTGCAGAAGCATATAAAAGAATCGAACGAGCGTATAATGTTACTATAATTAGTCAGAATAGAAAATTAAATAACACAAATTTTACAGGAGAATTTGACATAGAAAATATTGAAGAAATCCTAAAAACATTTTCAGGAACTTTAAAATTTACTTATGAAATAGATCAAAATAAAATTTTAATACATCCAGAAAACTAATGGCAAGATTCATTAGTAATATTAAAAACAATAAAAACCTCATTGCTTATGTAAACACAAAATGATTACAATTTATTAGTAAAAAAAAAGGAAGTGCTGCTACACTTCCCTTACTGATTCGATTATTATATAACTGAGTACTTAACAATCAAACTTTTCAAAAATATGAAAAAAATGGGTAATCGTGCGCTATTTTCACACATAGCACACCAATCAATTGCATTAAAAATGAAACTCACACTAGTCTTATTTTGTTTTTCTATCTTTCAGATGATGGCTACATCTGGCTTTTCGCAAGGTAAAATAGAACTAGACTTTAAAGAAACTCCAATATCAGAAGTTCTTGAAGCTATTAAAAATCAGACATCTTACAAATTTTTCTATATTAATGATGAAATAAACCTTAAAAAAAAGACGACCATACGAGTTGATCGAGAAACCTTAGATAATGTTTTGCAACTCTTGTTTGACCATACAGATATTTCTTATACCATTATTGGTAAACAAGTTGTGTTGAAAAAAACTCCATTACTTGAAAATAAAACGGAGGTTCAACGAGAGATTAAAGGAAATGTAAAAGATTCTAATGGAAGTCCCCTACCAGGAGCAAACGTACTGGTAAAAGGAACGTCAACTGGGGCGCAAACAGATTTTGAAGGTAACTTTGTTATCGATTTACCAGAAGAAAACAATATTTTGGTGATTTCTTATATTGGTTTTGAGACTACAGAAGTAGATGCAGAAGGTAAAGACTTTATATCGGTAACTTTAAAAGATGCATCAGCACAATTAGATGATGTTGTAATAGTTGGTTCTAGAAACCCTAGTCGTACAGCTACAGAGACTGCAGTAGCTATTGATGTTATCGATATTACAGAAATTGCATCACAAGGCCCGCAGACTTCTGTAAACGAAATCTTAAATTATGTTGCTCCTTCTTTTACTTCTCAGACTCAAACTGTTTCTGATGGAACAGATCATATAGATCCTGCATCTCTACGAGGCCTGGGACCAGATCAGGTTTTGGTATTAATCAATGGAAAAAGAAGACATAATACTTCTTTGGTTAATGTAAATGGTACTGTTGGAGCTGGTAGTGTGGGAACAGATATGAATGCAATTCCTACTGCTGCTATTAGACGAATAGAAGTGCTACGTGATGGAGCTGCAGCACAATATGGTTCGGATGCTATAGCAGGTGTGATTAATATCGTATTGAAAAAAGCAACCGGGAAATTAGATCTTACCGTTACTACAGGAGCTAATTTTAGTGAAAATTCTAATCAGTTTGAAGGAGGGAGTGATGGTGAAAAAGTAAAATTAGAAGCTAATTATGGTTTAGCCATAGGAGAAAATGGAGGCTTTATAAATTTTACGGGATCTTTGTCCACAAGAGAACCTGCATTACGTAATCGTGATTATCAAGGAGATATTTTTAGAGGATTTCATGGTGCAGAACGAGTTTTTGCTACAGGTGGAGGAAATGTGGCAGAAATGACATTAGCAGATTACCAAACAGCAGCACAAGGGATAACCTATCTCGATCAAGCTACTAGAGACCAAATAGCAACATTAGATGTTGGTAATGCAGCTGATGTAGAAACTTTAAGAGGTTTACTGGATGTTGATGTTGATGAAGATGAATTAACAGCCCGTGGGTTAACTCGTGAAGATTTTAGATTTAAAGTAGGAACGGCCAAATTAAGAGAAGGTAAATTCTTTGCAAATATGTCAATTCCGCTTAGTGAAGATACAGAGTTATATAGCTTTGGGGGAATTAGTTATCGACAAGGATTAGCTTCTGGATTTTATCGAAGACCAGCACAAGGAGATGGTAGAGCAAATACTCCTGCTTTTCCTAATGGTTTTTTACCTAGTATAGGAACCGATATTGTTGATAAATCAATCGCATTAGGAATCAAAGGTAAAATTAAGGATTGGAATATAGACTTTTCAAATACTTATGGTATTAATATTTTTGATATCACTGTTGGTAATTCGAGTAATGGAACCTTGGGAGTGGCAACACCCAGAACTTTTGATGCCGGTGCATTAAGCTTTATGCAAAATACCACGAATTTGGATATTACAAAATTTCATGAGGATATTTTTAGTGGACTTAACGTGGCAATGGGTGCAGAATATAAAGTTGAAAATTATACCATCACAGCGGGAGAAGAAGCTTCTTATACTAGTTATGATGTTAATGGGAACCCCGTAACTAGTATTACTACTGATGCAGAATTAGTTCGTAATAATTTTACTGGAACTCCACTTGGTGGAGGGTCACAAGTATTTAGAGGGTATGATCCAAATAACGAAACCGATAAATATAGAAATAGTATTGCAGGGTATATAGATCTCGAAGCTGATTTTACAGAGAAATGGTTAGTAAGTTTAGCAGCCAGATATGAAAACTTTTCTGACTTTGGAGATACGTTTAATTATAAATTAGCTACTCGCTATAAAATAACAGAGAATTTTTCTGTTCGAGGAGCAAATAGTACAGGATTTAGGGCGCCATCATTACATCAACAATTCTTTAGTAGAACAAGTACTGTTTTTGTGGATAACCAACCTTTTGAACAAGGTACTTTTACTAATGATAGTAGGGCAGCAGCTCTTATCGGAATTGCAGAATTAAAAGAAGAAACTTCTGATAGTTATAGTGTTGGTGTCACTGCAAAAATTCAAAATTTTACAATTACCGCAGATGCATATTTGATCAATATTGATGATAGAATTGTGTATAGTGGTAGTTTTGGAAATGGAGGAGATCCTGAACTTACAAGAATATTTCAAGATGCAGGAGCGACGAGTGCTCGTTTCTTTGTAAATGCAATTGATACAAAATCACAGGGGATTGATGTTGTAATCTCACATAAGCTAGATATTGGATCAAATGCAACATTGAGGAATGACCTCTCTGGTACTTTTGCAGAAACAGAAGTTGAAGAGATTCGAGTGCCTGAGAGAATAGCCAATGCTGGCGAAAGTGGTAACTTTTTTGATGCTCAAGAAGAGGCTTTTTTAACATTAGCACAACCAAGAACCAAGGTGAGTCTTACCAATGCTTTATCTATAGGCAAGTATAATATACTGTTGAGAAATGTATTCTTTGGAGAAGTTACCGATCCTGATGATTTTAACGGAGATTCACGAGTAGAAGGAACTACAGTAAGCGATGATGCCGTTTATGGAGGAAAAGTAGTTACAGACCTTTCTTTTTCTACCACGATCTTTGAAAATTTGAATATTACAATAGGAGCCAATAATTTATTAGACGTATATCCAGATGAAAACCGAGCTGGAGGGACAGCAGGTGATCAATTTGTGTACTCTAGAAGGACATCACAATTTGGATATACTGGAAGATTCTTATTCGCAAGAGTTAATTTTAGTTTATAGCTAGAATTGATATTGTTAATTTAGTTTTGTTTGCAAAAACAGGCAAGGATCGTCATTTGTCCCTGCCTGTTTTTTTATAACATCATTACAATAGCCAAAAGTGATGTTGCGCTGAATAAAAGACAAAGTTTAGCAACAAAATAGCTGTCAATTTTTAGAACAGTTTTCATAGTTGATGGTTTTAATAGTTAAGAAGATAAATACCGATTTTTTTTAATGAATTATCTGTGAATGGCATGACTGCAAGCTCCTGGGAGACTTGATAAAAATTCTAGTACAGCTTTGAAATTGAATCTGATTTTGGTTTTAAATGGATTCATAATGTATTTTTTTTAATATCTGATATTGAATTAAAATTCTTAAGTTTTAAATAACTTGGTGATGCAAAGGTAATTAGAGGCTTTATTGTTGTAAATACGTGGGGATACGTAATTTTATGTAATGACACGTAGAGTTTTTTTATGAAGAATATGATTGTTTTGATGTTATAATGAGTATAACCAGATTAGTAGCGAATAGAATTAAGTTCAATGAATAAAGGTTTTTGTTTTTTTAAAATACTAAAGAAAGTGTTCTAATTAAATTTTATTTTTTTAAACCAAATATCCTTAAGGCTTAAGTTGATATTAATGAGGTTGAATTTTTCCTCTATCAGAATACCTTCTACACTACCTCTTTGCCCAGAGGTAAAAGATATGTTGAGCATAGAATTACCACTTCTACTTATTGGAAATCCTATTCCTGCACTAAAACTGTAATTATCGATAACTTCGGTATTTACTTTTAGATATCCAGAATCATAATTGATTCCCGCTCTAAATTCTACGTTTTGCCAATATTTAAGACCTCTCTCTCTTGCACGATATTGTGCTCCAAGACTAATAATGGATTGATCCACAAATTTTCCTATTTCATCTCTTTGATCGGTAGTACTCCATAAATTTCTTTTATAGTCAATGTTTAAAGTTAAACCATTCATAGGTTTTGCACGTACGCCAAAACCAATTTCTAAAGGTAATTTGAAATTAGAAATATCTAGTCCTTTTTCACTTTCCTCATCAGTGGCAACAAAATCTAAAGTTTTAGTTACAAATCGATCTTGCGAACCATTTAATGATGTTGGTAGATCAGTTGTAAGGCCAATTGTATAGGTGTCATTGATATCATACTGAAACCCGAAACCAAATCTAAATCCGTTATAAAAATTCTCTTCAGTAATATTCAGGAAAGCTTCTCCGATTACAACATTTTCTGTTTCCTTAATAGATCCAAATAAATATGAAGTGGTAAGGCCAATTCTGAAGTTGTCAAAGAGCTGGTAGCCATAGTTCAGTTTTAAATCACTAAGCCCTCCAGATCCTGTTATGTTACTAACAAATTCGTTTTGAGATCCCTCGATATTACTCCTTATGCCAACTAATGAATATCCCACATCTGTAAACGGAATGATAGATATGCCTAGTCCAGAACGATCACTTACACTAAAAGCAAAAGCCAGATTAGAGAAGTTAGCAGCTAATCTTAATTCATCTTTACTACTGTTCGAAACTTCATTTAGTTCTCCTAAAAAACCAATATCGAGTAAAAAACTTTGTTTAGGAATTGAAGCGAAAGAAGCTGGATTATAAATATTAATTAGATGATTGCTTTCGAGAGCTATACCACCTCTTCCTAATGCGTTATTTTTTCCAATGTTGGAGTTAGATTGAACACCTAGACCAAAGAGAGAATAAGGAGACCCTGTAAGGTTATTGGTTTGAGCAAACATACAATGTGTTGACCAGAAAATTAAGAGGATGCTTAAATGTTTATTCATCTTTACCATATATCGCATAGGTGATAATTAATTGAGCTTCAAAATCAGTACTGTTCTCTCCTTCTAGTACAATTCGGTTTACCGTATCATTAAAATTTTGAGGAAAAATAGCAATGCCATTATCAATTTCTGGAGCTTCTGATATTTCACTTTCTAAATAAACACCAATAGGAATTTCATACACGATTTCATTAAATTCTTTATCACTTTCATCGATTGTGGCAAACACATTATTTGTTCCATTGGCTAATTGATTTCCTATATTGTTATTTTGGTCAATGTTGTTGACAAAAAGAGAATCACGTATCGGAAGAATATTGCTATAAACCTGTAGAGGTGATTTTATTCGTAGTGTTGCATCCACTATTGTACCGGTACCTGGAATTTCTTGAATTTTTTTTATCGTAGGAAATTGAATTTTTGTGATAATTCCAACTCCAGCTTGGATATAGCTTCGGTTATTAGATTCTGTAGATGAGAGGTTTATTTCTTGATCGGTAAGTGTAGTAAAAAAGGTTCCATCTGTATTGCTTTGAATATTATTAAAATAGGTAGGGAATGATTCGCTTACATTTATACCCAAGTCAAAAGTTTGTTCATCATCTTCGAACTCAGAGTCTTCGAGTGTATAGAAAAATCTAAGATAGGTTACAGTATTATCTGTTGAAAAGCCAATTATTGAGGAGTTGTCTAATTCGCCAGGTAGTAATGCAAAACCTTTTAGCTCATTACGCAACTCCTCTTTATCATTTATATCCCCTTCTTGTATTTTGTCAAATAACGTCTGGCCAATATCTATCGGAATCGAAATATGAAGAGAATCCTCACGTATCGGTTCGGGTTTATAATTTTTTGTTGCAATTGGAGCCTCTTCATACGGTATTGTGCTTGTATTATAAAATACATCATCTTCGGGTCTTACTTCATCTTTTAATAAGTGTACATTAATAGATGATGTTTTCAAGGTGTCATTGTAAAAATAGTTGTCATAATTAAGGATTAATGCAATACTATCTAATTTGGCGTCATTAGGAATAGAATAACTTTCGGGTGTGAGTTCCATATAGCTTTTTGCTATAGTGATGCCAAATATCTCATCGATATACTGACCTACCAAAATTCGACTTGGTGATGATGTAGTTATACTATCTATTTTGTATGTAGATAATTCTACTGTAAATGTATCTATAGATATTACTCTAACATTTGAGCTAGTAAAATCTTGACCTACTTCTAATGTAGGTATATCTTCTTCTTTAGAACAGGCTATTGTTAAAATGCCACAACACAATAAGAATGGTAAAAATTTCATTTAGACTATTAATTTCTCTAACAAATGAAATAGAGAAGCTTCTAATCTGAAACTATATTATACCTATTCATAATATGTATAGACAGATATGTGTTTTTTAGAGACGAAACATATATCTATAGATTGGTAGATAAAAAATACAATTCTGTCTATAGAGTTCTAATCTCGGTATATTTTTTTTTCTTCCGTAAGACTACCTAAATACTTTTATCAAAAATTAATAATGCAACGTAGTTTAAAATACATTGTTTTGGTATTTGGAGTAGGGAATGTCTTGTGGGCGCAAAATCCTGATATGGGGGTTGCGGGATTTGAATATACTGTTATTCCTGGTTTAGGAGAGGTTGGTATAGAAAAATATACTGCGAATCTAAATTTTGGAAAGAAATTCAATAAAAGTGTTTTGGGCTTTGGGGCATCATATGACTCCTACAATTTTATGTTTAATAATGCTGCCATAGATTTTGATACCCAATCGTATGAAACTATACATACCATAAAGACACGGTTGTTTTATAGGTATTCTATAAATAATTCATGGTTTGCTACTGTACTGTTTTCTCCGTCATTATCATCCAATTTAGAGGGGAGTTTGAGCAGTGAAGACTTAATAATGAGTTCTGCGGCTACGGTCTCAAAAAGTTGGGATAATGAAACCAAATCATCCGTATTGACTTTTGGAATCAGCTTCGGTACTGCATTTGGTAAACCTCAATTTATTCCTGTGATCTCATATCAGAAAAAGATAAATACACAGTGGAGTTATAACTTGGGTATACCTCGAACAAAGCTTAATTACAGTTTTGATTTACGACATAAAGTTTCTATATCCGCAAGTTTTAAAGGGCTCTTTGGAAATGTATCTTCCACAATGAACTTTAAAGATTTAGGGAATTTAACAGATACTAAATTGCAATACAATGCGCTGGATACTAGTGTAGAATATAACTATAGAATACAACCTAATTGGACTACTGTAATCAGAATAGGGTATTCTCCATGGAATCAATTAAAAATTCTGGATAAAGAAAATAAAGAAATATATGATTTTGAGATAGATAACACTGTGTTTATATCTATGGGGTTAAAATTTAATTTAAACAAATAAAAAATGAAAACAAATGACAAACTAATGCAATTCGTAAGTAAAGAAGCTAAAACTGTATTATACTTCTTCATTACTCTTTGTATGCTAAGCTGCTCTAGTGATGATGATGATAGTAGATTAGGAAATTGGGTAGATAGCTCAGTTTTTGACGGAACACCAAGAAGTAGCGCAGTAGCATTTACAATTGGAGATAAAGGATATATGGGTACTGGTTATGATGGAGATGACTATTTAAATGATTTTTGGTCCTATGACATGACAGGTAATTTTTGGAGTCAATTAGCAGATTTCTCAGGAAGCGCTCGTAGTTCTGCCGTAGCTTTTGCTGTTGGTAATCAGGGGTTTGTAGGATCTGGTTTTGATGGAGATAACGAATTAGGAGATTTTTATAGATATAATCCCTCAACAAATAGTTGGAATCCAATTGCTGAATTTAAAGGACTTCCAAGACGTGCGGCCATAGCATTTAATTCTGAAACCACAGGATATGTTGGGACAGGTTTTGATGGAGATAATGATAGAAAAGATTTTTGGAAATACTCTCCAGAAACAGATACATGGGAAGAATTAGTAGGCTTTGGAGGTGATAAAAGAAGAGAAGCCACCACATTTAGTATAGGTGATAAAGTATATATGGGGACCGGAATTTCTAATGGATTAGATCAGGATGATTTTTGGGTTTTTGACACTACTACAGAAGTATGGAGTCCTTTAGGAGATCTTGATACAGATGATTATGATGTTAAGCGTAGTAGCGCGGTTGGATTTAGTATTGGGGATAAAGGATATTTGGCAGGTGGAAGTATTAGTGGTGGAGTTACAACATCTATTTGGGAATACAACCCTGTAACAGATTTTTGGGATGAAAAAACATCATTTGAAGGAGCTTCAAGACAAGATGCAATAACATTTTATAATGGGACAAAAGCATTTGTAGCTCTGGGAAGAAGTTCTAATTTATATCTAGATGATAATTGGGAGTTCTTTCCCCTACAAGAAGAAAACGATGATGATTAATTGATTGATTGTGTATTCATTTGTTTGTTTGTCAGTCAGCTCCCAAACCTTTTTTTCAAAAGAAATGAAAAGAACATTAACTTATTTATTGATTTTTGAAATTATAGTATTCGGCGTATTAGCAGGAAATTATTTTCTCGAAAGAAAAACAAAGCCCGATTTATATTCTAAATATTATAGGGTGAAGGTAAAGGAGCTCTCTGATGACAACGGGTGGTATTATGAGATATACAAGGATAGTCGTTTGTTTATACAACAAAAAAATATACCCGGAGCTTTGGGAAATCAATATTTTAAATCTAAAAAAGATGCTCAAAAAATAGCTCTTCTAGTGGTTGATAAGCTAGAATGTAGAATTTTACCATATATAACCAAAGCAGAATTGGATAGTTGTAACATAGATTTTAAAAATTAGTTATGTATAAAAACAAAGATTTTGAAAAAGACTTTTAGAATTAAAGAGATTTGGGTTCATGTCATCTCTTGGGTTTGTCTATTATCATTCCCTTTGGGAATTTCTCTTATTCAAGTTGGGACAATACGACCGGGTTTCTTTACACAAGTTTTCTTTAATCCAATTGTGT
This sequence comes from Aquimarina algiphila, assembly GCF_947494415.1. Lineage (NCBI taxonomy): Bacteria > Pseudomonadati > Bacteroidota > Flavobacteriia > Flavobacteriales > Flavobacteriaceae > Aquimarina > Aquimarina algiphila. The sequence goes on from NZ_CANLVC010000018.1 coordinate 31,230, forward strand.
TTTATGCTAATTACTCTATACTAGCACCAAAACTTCTTTTAAAAAAGAAAATTGTATTCTATATTATTAGTTCAGTAGGATTTTTACTCATATTTAATTTTATAGTTAGTAACTATATTCCTAAACATTTTCCTCTAGGTAGATTTGACAGTATTATTCAATATGGTAATGAATTTCCAAGAGCAGGATATTTAAAACACACCATACGAGGTGTTTTTTTCTTTGCTTTTTTTCTTTTGGGAGGAATCTTCTGTCTAATGAGGGACTTTTATAAAAGAGATAAAATGACCAAAGAAACCGAAGCGCATCGTGCAGAAACTGAGCTTCAGTTCTTAAAAGCACAATTAAATCCGCATTTTCTTTTTAATTCTTTAAACAGTGTATATTCTTTAGTTCGTAATAAATCTAATGACGCCCCAGAAGCAGTATTAACGTTGTCAGAACTAATGCGATATATGCTCTATGAAGCCAATCAGGAGATTGTGCCTTTAATTAAAGAAATTGAGTATATTAAAAATTATGTTTCCCTGCAAAGATTACGTCTTTCGAATAGTGAAGATGTAAAATTGTCAATACGAGGAGAATATGAAAAGAAAAATATATATCCACTGTTATTGATATCCTTTATAGAAAATGCATTTAAATATGGTACTGATTTTAAAGGAGTAACTGATATACTTATAAAAATAGAAGTGATAGAAAATAGACTCACGTTTAACGTAAGTAATATCATAGGAGTGTATAGAAAGAACATAGACAATTCTGGAGTTGGTTTAACTAATATTAAAAATCGATTAGAACTTCTATATCCAGATTTACATACTCTTGATATTAGAGAAGAGAATAATCGTTACATAGTAGATTTAACCCTAATTCTTGAATGATATGAGATGTATAATAATAGATGATGAACCATTGGCTTTGGGAATTATTAGATCGTATTGTGAGGATATTGGAACTCTGGAAATTGTAGGAGCATTTACCAATGCATTAGAGGCTATTCCGTTTTTGAATGATACTCACGTGGATCTTGTCTTTCTGGACATAGAGATGCCTCAAATCAATGGAATTGATTTTATCAAAACGTTAGACCATAAACCTCTCTTTATTTTTACTACAGCGTATTCTCAATATGCATTAGAAGGGTTTGAGATTAATGCAGTCGATTATCTGGTAAAGCCAATTTCTTTCCCAAGATTTGTAAAAGCAGTAAATAGGGCAAAAGAAATTTATGAACTCAAAAAAAGAAATAAAAAATCATTAAAGATTTCTATGTCTGATGCTAGTTCGACTGCCATGTCTCATATAGATCAGTTTGTTTTTGTAAAATGTGATTATGGTACAGTAAAGATCAAACTAAAAGGCATTAAATATATTCAAGGATTGAAGGATTATTTAAAGATTCATGTTTTAGAGGAAAAACCAATACTTACCCTAATGACGTTTAAAGACTTACAAACAAAATTACCAGATGATCAGTTTTTAAGAGTACATAGATCATATGTTGTTAATATCAGAAGTATTGATGCAATTCAGCGAAGCAAAGTTATTATTGATAATGTAAGAATTCCTATTGGCGATAGTTATAAAACAGATTTTCTAAAAAGAATAGGAGTGTAGTTATAGGTAAATAGAAGAGTGTGACTACTTTTGATGTCTAAAGAACACGTTTTATTCCTTCAAAATCTTTTTTGTATTCAGTAGGAGTACATCCTTTATGTGCTTTAAAAACACGATTAAAATTAGAAACGTTATTAAAACCACAACCATAAGCAATTTCAGAAATAGAAACTTTTTTTTCAAGTAACCATTGTGAGGCAAATCCCACTCTAACATCATTTAGGTATTCAATAAATGTTTTACCTGTTCTTTTTTTGATAAACCGGCTAAAGGATACTTCAGTCATATTTAACATAGAAGCCATATCCTGAACCTTTATTTTGGTATGAAAGTTTTCTTGCAAATAATTATATACGATTTTGATCTTATCACTATTATGAAATTCTTCTGTCGTAGGAGAGTAAATTGAAAGCTTTTGTTGCCCATTCGATATTGCCAGGAAATGTAAAATAGAAATAAAAGAGAGGAAATACTCTAACCCTTGAAGCGTGGAAAGATTTTTAATTTTAGGATATATCTCTTCAGCTGTAGATTTTGAAAAAAGGATACCATGCGATGAGCGTTCGAACATATCCTTAATGGGTTTCATTATTGATCTGCTTAAAAGTTGATCTTGAAGTAAATCATTGTGAAACTGAATGGTGATTTCATGAATATTTTTTTGAGTACAATTATGTAATGTCCAGCCATGAAAAAGGTTTGGCCCTACCAGAACCAATTCGATATTGTCGATCTCCATCATATGGTCCCCTATAATACGACGTACTCCTTTGCCATTATGTATAAAATTAAGCTCGAATTCTGGATGAAAATGTATAGGGAAATCAAAATCATCTTTTACCCTGTCAAAAACAAGAAAACAGTCTTTAGAAGTTAAAGGAGTAATTTCTCTATGTATATTTTGCTCTAAAAGCTTCATTTTTTAGAATTAGCTTACAAATTGACAAAATAGTGCTAAATCTTCAATTAATACAACACTACTTTTGTAAAAATATAAAATTGATCGAACTATGTACCCTTAGCGCAAAATGTAACATTTGCCTGAAAATGATGTTCGACCAGAGGTAAAGTTAAGCAAATGGATATATTAGGAAATCTAAAAAAACATCTTACAACAGAATTAGAAAGTATACTTAACTATTGGAAAAATAATACAATAGATAATAAGTATGGAGGTTTTATTGGTCATATAGATTACCCTGATATTAAGAAAACTAAAATGAATAAAGGGATTATTCTTAATTCTAGAATATTATGGACATTCTCGGCAGCTTCTAATTTCTATAAAGACAATAGATATGCTGATCTGTGTGAAAGAAGCTTTTCTTATCTCAAAGATTTTTTTAGAGATAATGAAGAAGGAGGAGTATTTTGGGAAGTTGATTATAAAGGCGTACCAATAAATAAAAGAAAACAAATCTATGCACAGGCATTTACAATTTATGCACTTTCTGAATACTATCTTTTTTCAAAAAATGAAGAAGCAAAATCTTGGGCTATAGAAATTTTTGAAACCATAGAAAATATAGCTTTAGATACTAAGTATGGTGGTTATATCGAAGCGTTTAATCAAAATTGGAGTACCATAGAAGATATGCGTTTAAGCAAAAAAGATGATAATGCGGCCAAAACAATGAATACCCATCTTCATATTTTAGAAGCTTATACTACATTATATAAGATTTACCCCATCAAAAAAGTGCAAATGGCTTTGCAGAACTTATTGCAAATATTTACTGATAAATTACTTAGTCATGATGGACATTTTAATTTATTTTTTGATGAACACTGGAGTTTAAAAAGTTCAATTTACTCTTATGGGCATGATATAGAAACCTCTTGGTTATTGGTTGAAGCAGCGAAAACATTGAATAATGAAGAATTACTTGAAAAAATAGAAAATATTGCTATTCTAGTTGTAAATACCTTTGTTAATGAAGCTATTGATGATAAAGATGGAGTGATGAACGAAATAGATATTACCACAGGAAATATAGATACAGACAGACATTGGTGGCCACAGGCAGAAGCTATTGTTGGATTATACAACGCATATAGAATTACTAAAAAAGAGAAGTATCTCGATATTGCATTTAAAATATGGAAATTTACCAATACATACATTATTGATCATAAGTATGGTGAATGGCATTGGTTGGTAGATAAAAATGGAAAATATAACCCCCAACATGAAAAAGTCGGAATGTGGAAATGCCCATATCATAATAGTAGAGCATGTATCCAAATTATAAAATAAATAAACCCGTGTTTTCTTTTCTAACTCAAAAATCAACCTAAATGGAGTTTATTTCGTCGAATCTGTATAGTAAATGATAAAATAGTATTACATCTGTATTTGTTCTGAAATTACTTTTGTGACATCGATTTTGATAAGAATATTTTATAGATTTTTAAATATTCTTATCAATTATTCAAAATAATGAGTTTAATGATGTTAAAAAAAATTCTGACTTTGTGTTTAAGTAGTAATGGGTTTTTAGTAAATGTAGATTTTTCATTACTAAGAAATAATTTAGTTTTCATTTTTGTTTTTATCTATTCATTATTTCTCATGTCTTGTAAGCCTACTTCTGATTTGATGAAAAAAGAAGCTTTTTTAGTAGATATTAAAGCCAAACAACAAACAAAATATTTATATCATAGAATTAAAGAAATTTCTAAACTAGGATATGCTTTTGGTCATCAGGATGCAACTGCTTATGGTATAGGATGGAAAAATGACGGAACGATGTATAAAAGTGATGTTCAGGAGGTTTCTGGTCAGTATCCTGCAGTTTATGGTTTTGATATTGGTCATATAGAGTTAGATCATGAACATAATTTGGATACGGTTAATTTTAAATTAATGAAAAAATTAATCAAAAAAGCACATAAGAGTGGAGGTATAGTCACCATAAGCTGGCATCCAGATAATCCTTTATCTAATAAGAGTAGTTGGGATACTACATCTACAGTAAAGCAAATTCTTAGAGGAGGAATATTGCATGACAAATATAAAAATTGGTTAAAAAGAGTAGCTAATTTTATGAATGGACTTAAAAAAATTATTGGGCCGCAAGTTCCTATTGTTTTTCGACCTTTTCATGAAATGAACGGAGATTGGTTTTGGTGGGGTGCAGCAAGCTGTACTGAAGAAGAGTATAAACGCCTATGGCGAGAGACTGTTTACATTCTTAAGGATGAATATAAAGTTCATAATTTATTGTATTTATACTCTCCAAACACATTGAACACCGAAAGTGAATTCCTAAAATATTACCCAGGTGATGAATATGTAGATATGTTAGGAGTAGATATATATCAATATGGTACAGAAGCTGAGTATATGAATACGTTAAAAAGAGATATTGCTGTATTGAAAAAAGTAGGTGCAGAAAAAGATAAACCATTTGCTCTTTCAGAAACAGGATTTAGTATGCTAAAAGGAGTACCGCAGTGGTGGACAAAGGTTCTGGATAAAAGTGTTTCGGATTCAGGAATTGCTTGGGCATTATTCTGGAGAAACGCATGGATGAATCATTTTTATGTACCTTATAAAGGACAGGAGACTAGTAAAGATTTTTTAAATTTTAAAAACTTACCACACGTTCTTTTTTTGGATGAAATACAGAAAATAAAATAGATTAAATATCGAAAATAATATTCAATAAAAACTTAATAATGCAGCAATTAAAACTCAAAGAAAAAGTGGGGTATGGGTTTGGCGATTTCGCCTCATCTATGTTTTGGAAACTCTTTTCAATGTATTTGTTATTCTTCTACACCGATGTCTTTGGGGTTTCTGCTGCAATGGTAGGGACTATGTTCCTGGTTACAAGGATATTTGATGGTGTAAATGATCCTATAATGGGAATTATAGCAGATAGAACAAATACCAAATGGGGTAAATTTAGACCTTATCTCCTCTGGATGGCTATTCCGTTTGCAATAATAGGTATACTTACTTTTACAACTCCAGATCTTGAGACTCCCCATAAATTGATATATGCTTATATCACATATACACTTATGATGATTGTGTATACAACTGTAAATGTGCCTTATGCATCATTATTAGGAGTAATGACTTCTAATATTAAAGAAAGAACTTCATTAGCAACGTATAGATTTGTTTTTGCCTTTGCAGGAAGTATTTTGGTTCTTGCTTTTGCAGAGCCATTAGTAAGTATATTTAGTAAAACTGATTCGGGGATAGAAGATGCTGCAAAAGGATGGCAATATGCTGTAATTATATTCGGAATTATTGCTGCATTACTTTTTTATTTTACATTTTCCTTTACCAGGGAAAGAATTAGTCCTCCTAAAGGACAAAAAATATCCCTTACCTCAGACTTGAAGGATCTAGCCAAAAATAAACCTTGGTTTATTCTTTTGGGAGCGGGAGTATGTTCTTTGATTTTCAATTCACTTAGAGATGGTTCTACGATATATTATTTTAAATATTATTTTGAAAATCAAGATGCTTTCCATCTTCCTGTTATAAATGTTGACATAACATATAGCACTTTGTATCTGGTACTTGGGCAAATAGCAAATATTATCGGTGTTGTATTGGCTAAGCCGGTTTCAAGCAGAATAGGTAAAAAAGATACATTTTTATTCGCTATGATTTTGGCTACAATACTAAGTTGTATTTTCTTTTGGTTTAAAGAAAGCAACATAGAACTAATATTTATTTTTCAGTTTTTGATTAGTATATGTGCAGGAATTATTTTCCCATTGTTGTGGTCTATGTATGCAGATATAGCTGATTTTTCAGAATGGAAAACAGGAAGAAGGGCGACGGGATTAATTTTTTCATCTTCTTCGATGTCTCAAAAAATGGGATGGACTCTGGGAGGCGCTCTCACGGGTTGGATGTTGGCGTACTATGGATTCGAAGCTAATGCCGTTCAAACCGAAGATGCAAAAGTTGGAATTCGAATGATGCTTAGTTTTATTCCCGCAATTGGAGCAATTGGCTCTGCGATCTTCATCTATTTTTACAAGCTTGATGATCAATTTGTGCTACAGATTAATAAGGAATTAACAGAAAGAAGAGAAAAAGAACTTTAATATTAATATGATATGTCGAACGAAATACAGCTACCTCCAGTAAAAGGGTTTGAGGAATTATTTAAAGAACACGAAAATTTACTAAATACAAGGAATAATCCAATAACAGAAAATAACGGAATTTATCAGAGATATGAATACCCTATAATAACTGCTGATCATGTTCCATTACATTGGAGATATGACTTAAATATAAAAACTAACCCATGGAGACAAGAGCGTATTGGGGTTAATGCGACTTTTAATGCAGGTGCAATTAAATGGAATGATGGGTATGTTTTATGTGTAAGAGTAGAGGGGTATGATCGAAAATCCTTTTTTGCTATTGCAGAAAGCCCAAATGGAATCGATAACTTTCGATTTTGGGAAAAGCCCATTCATATGCCCGAAACAGGAGATCCGGATACTAATGTGTATGATATGCGTTTAATACCTCATGAGGATGGATGGGTTTATGGGGTTTTTTGTACAGAACGAAAAGATCCTAAAGCTCCTTTGGGAGATGTTTCTAGTGCTATTGCAAATGCAGGAATTGCAAGAACTAAAGATTTATTGCATTGGGAACGACTCCCAGATTTAGTAACACCATCAAATCAACAACGAAATGTGGTGTTGCATCCCGAATTTGTAAACGGAAAATATTGCTTATATACAAGACCACAGGATGGTTTTATTGAAACAGGATCTGGAGGAGGAATAGGAATAGGATATGCTGAATCAATGAGCAAAGCTATTATTAAGGAAGAGAGAGTTATTTTTAATAAAAAGTTTCATACCATATATGAGCTAAAAAATGGTTTAGGTCCAGCGCCTTTAAAAACAAAAGAAGGTTGGTTGCATATGGCTCATGGAGTACGTAATACTGCTGCAGGTCTAAGATATGTGCTGTATGTGTTTATGACTGAATTAGAAGATATTACAAAAATAAAATATCAGCCTGGAGGATATTTTATGGCGCCTAACGATAAGGAGATTATTGGAGATGTAGGTAATGTATTATTTTCAAATGGTTGGATCAAAGATGAGGATGGAACAGTCTTTATTTACTATGCCTCTTCTGATGTTCGTATGCATGTAGCAGTTTCTTCTATAGATAAATTGATTGATTATTGTAAAAATACTCCAGAAGACTCTTATAGTAGTATAGGATCAGTAAATTCTATTTTTAAACTTATAGAACAAAATCAGCATTATCTATAAAGAGATGATTTATGCACGAGTTTTGATTCCAGAGTTTTTAGTATAAAGGATATAATTACTATCTATTTGAAAAAACCGAATTGTGATTGTAAAAAGTAATAAATTTTGATAAGTTTAAAATTGATTATAGTAGTCTGAATTTAACCGAATTGATAGATTTGTAGATATTTGCAATTAAAAATTGAAGATTTTATATATATTAGTCTCTATTTTTTAAAATTCAATAAAGTTTTTAAAATTTTATTTAAACTCAACGGCTAATGAAGATTGATGAAAATTTAATAGTAGAGTATGTGCGAGAAGCAATGAAAAAAGGCTATTTGAAAATTGTTGACCATCGTAAAAATATTTTAGTCATTGATGATGGAGTCTTTAAATTAAATGGTTGGAAACAGCCAAAAGAAAAAAATGCTCTCGAATATATTTTTTTAGAAGCTTTTAGATTAACCCGATATATTAAATTTAATACTTTAGAATTTGAAAGAAGAGGTTCTAGGTGGTCAAAGAAGAGCTAGCTACTTATTTCTATTTCAAGATATTCTTACTACTCCGTTTTAATTATTAATTATAGTTCATTTTTGAAATAGTGCCCAGAGCGGGAGCGCGAATAATAGTTTATGAAATGATAGATTTTGTTGTATTGTGTTATTTTTCAGTGTGTGGGTTGATTTTTTGATTGGTGGTATAATATTTAATATTATATTATTTACTATAAAACTTACCACGATACTTACCACTATATTATCTTTGGGGTAAATTAAAACCAGAATGTACTTTTATCTAAAAGAACCAAAATCAAACAAAGAAACACTTATTATTATACAATATTATATAAAAAGTGAAAAAAAAATATTTAAGTATTCCACAGGGGAGAAGATACATCCAGAAGATTGGAATTTTGAAGAAAGAACGCCAAAATCAAAAAGAGGTTCTGCAGGAGTTCAATTAAAAAAGGTATCTTCTAATATCAGTCATTTTAATAACTTACTTGAAAAGTTAATTGATAATTACAAAATCAATAGAGAAGAAATCACTCGAGATAAGTTAAAGATTAGTTTTGATAAGCATTTCAAAAAAGACAAAGAAGTTACAAATAAGAAATTTTTGTATTTAACTGATTTTATAGATGACTTTGTTATCAAAGCTCCAGATCTAATAAACAGAACTACTAAAAGGAAAAATAGTCCAAAAAAGATAAAACAATATAAAAGAGCAGGGAATAGGTTAAAGGAATTTGAGAGGCACATAGGTAGCAGGATAAAAATGGACGAATTTAATTTAGATAGATACGATCAGTTTGTTTCTTATCTTTCGGATAATCAAAAGTATTCAACCAACAATATTGGTGATTTGATTAAGAACATTAAAGTATTGTTGAAAAGAGCTGAAGACTTTGGATATAGTGTGCATCAAGATTGTAAAAAAACCGAGTTTGCGGTTTTGCAAGAGGAGAGTATATCTATTGCATTGACAGAAAAAGAAATTCAACAAATCTATGATCACGATTTTTCCGATAATGAAAAACTTCAAAACGTCAGAGATTTAGCCATAATTGGATTATGGACTGGATTAAGGGTTTCTGATTTTTTAGCATTACCAAAAATAAAAGTTACAGATAAATTCATAGAGGTTCAACCAAAAAAAACCAAAAATTCTTCAGGGGTAAAGGTTGTGATTCCTTTACATCATCATATTAAAGGTATTATTGAACAAAGAGGGATGCCTCGAATGATTTCTGATGTAAAATTTAATTTATATATCAAAGATGTTTGTGAAGAAGTTGAAATAAAAGAACTGGTTAAAGGAGGTCTAATGAACCCCAAAACCAAAAGAAAAGAAATAGGAATGTATCCTAAATTTAAATTAATAAGCTCCCATACATGTAGAAGATCTTTTGCAACAAATCTTTATAAAATGAATTTCCCCACGTTATCTATTATGAATATCACTGGGCATACTTCTGAAAGGAGTTTTCTTAAATATATCAAGGTTACTCCTCGCGAACATGCTGAGAAGCTTTTACAGCATTGGAACGAATACTATGGGAACAATATTAATTAGTGATGTTTATAACTAACTGCTTAAGGCATAAAAGGAGTTAGACGCCAAGATTTCCTATCTGTAAATTTATATCATATTCTTCAACAAAGTATTGAAGGATTAATCCAAATGTTGTAAGAATATTAATTTTTTTTGAGTTCATGAAAAAGCAAAAGGTTAAATCACCAATTTCGATTTTAAAAAAATTAAACTCATCATTATCATCTAAACTGACCATAGATTCAATTAATTGATGTTTTAAAGAATTGGTTGGAACACTTATATATATTATTCTATTATCATACCTAAATAAGATTGAATCAAAAATATGCTTAATGGTGAAAACTAATGACTTACAATATGATTCTCGAAGTTCAGATACTCGAACTACTTCCATTTCAAAAATATTATTTTGCAAGAAGTCATTTTCAAAGGAAATAAGTTCAGGTTCTACCCTGGAAAATTTTAAAATATGTAAAGTTTCTAATTGAGTTCTTATAAAAAAATGAGAGCCGTCAGGTCTCTCATTAGTATCGTATTCTAACATGAATAAGTAATATTAAGTTCTTAGCTTTGTGGTGTTAACACTCCACTTTTGTAATCTTCGATAAGTTTGTTCAAACTTTCTTTCTTTTTCTTCATTAAAACACTCAACTTTTCTCGAGTGTCATCAGATATTTCTCCTACAGCTGTCAAAGAAATTCCTTTTGTGTTAGTTTTTGCACTCATTTTATATAGAATTTTACGTTTGTTTACTTAATAAATATAGTAATATTATTAAGGCTTGCAAATATATTAAATAAAAATTATAGACTTTGTTAATGTTTTATAAAAACTATTTAGCAATAATTATACCACATTTTTAGAAAATATAAGCTAAAGCAAACATATATTTTTTTTCTTTTTTAGACTAATATTTTACCCATTATTGTATTAGATTCTTAAATCTTACTGAAAGACCATAATCTCGGCAAGGTTTTTGCTTATAATTACACAATCCTACCCATTAATATATTTATCAGAATAAATGAAAAATCATCTATTTTAGATGATAAATATATTATTTAGAAATAAATATTTAACAGAATTAAGAATACAGAAAATTGAAAGCCAATTATTACGGGAAACCGCACTATAGTTACGTTTTTAGAAAAAATTTTGCGGTTTTACCGTAACCGTTTTGGCCTTTTGTCTATGTATATTTGTGCTTTTAATTAAAATATATATTAACCTAAAACTAATATACCTATGAGAAAATTAATACTCATTTCAATTCTATTTTTAAATTTTATTACTTATGGGCAAACACACTTATATGAAAATCCAAAATTTGATGAAATTGCTGGGAATCATAAAATAATTGCAGTTATTCCTTTTTCATCATCTGTAGAGTTAAGACCTAAACAAATGAAGAAGCTTTCTGATTCCGATTTAAAAAAGCTAGAGAAAGATGAAGGTTATAGTATTCAAAGCGCAATGTACTCTTGGTTTCTAAAAAGAAAAAAAAGAGGAGCTTTAAAAATCGATATTCAGGATATATCTAAAACAAATGCGGTATTATTAAAAAAGAAAATTTCACTAAATAATTATAAGGAATATACACCAAAAGAATTAGCTGATATTTTAGAGGTTGACGCGATAATAATGGGAGATTTTAGCACTAATAAACCTGTGTCAGAATTAGTTGGTGTTTTTTGGGGAAATACTAATTCTGCTACTGTTAATTTAAATATCTATAATGCAAAGGATGGAGAGTTGTTAGTTAATTATAATAAAAATGTAAAAGGAAGTTTAGGTAGCAGTCCAGACGATCTAATAAATAAGATAATGAGAAAAGCTTCAAGAAGAATAGCTTACACAAAAGACTAATTATTACGGGAAACCGTACTATAGTTGCGTTTTGAGAGAATATTTTGCGGTTTAACCGTAACCGTTAAAGTCCGTTTCTATAGTATCTTAGCAAAATAAAAATAACACAAATCACAAGTATATGATATACAACTACTATTGTTAATAATACACTTACTAATTAATTAAAATACCTGACTTTTTTAGTTTTTTGAGGTCTATTTTTGTATAAACCCAAAAAATAAAAAAATGAAAAAATTAATAGTAGTATTTGCTGTAGTATTTGGAATGTCATTAATAAGTTCTTGTGAATCAACAGATATTAATGATGAAATCAGCGAAACAGAATTACAGCTCACCGACCCCGGAGACGATGGAACGATCGACGATGGTGACATCGACGAATATTAAAAATAAAATAATTCCAATTATAAAAGGTGTGGTTGCTTTTCTAGTAGTCACACTTTCTTTGTTTCATGTGTTTTTCAGCAATACAACTCCTGAAATTGAAAAACAAAAACAAGTTTATAAGAGTCTTGTAAAAGAGAGAGATACCTTTTTTGAAAAAAATCTAGTAAGTTTTCAAGAAGGAAAGCTATCGAAAGACGAATACATTGAGTTAACATCTAAAGCTTTTATCGATTATAAATCGAGATTAAAGGAAATAGTAAAAACTAAAAATGCCTATGCTATCGAATTTTCCTTTCAGGGTAGATCTAGTTTTCATTTCTGGATTTTTGTTTTTGGCTTGGTTGCTGCTTTATTCTTCTTCAGTTGTAAGTCCCTAAAGGACGATTTTTTGAGAGGGAGTACTTTTAAATTTCATTTTGTATCACTTTCAGGAATCTTAGTTTCTGGATTTTGGTTTATCCATCTTATTTTTCTTACTCAAAAAGACTTCAATCAAAATAAGTATGTTTGGACGTTGCTTGCTTGTGCAGTTCTATTTAGCGTTTTTACTTATTTCCTTGTTAAACATTACACTTATAAAGATGATATAATTTATAAACAACTCTCTTTTATTATGAGAGTTAGAACATTATACTTCCCGCGATTGGCTATAAAAGCTAAATTCGCAGAAAATAATAATTGCACACCTGAAGGATATGAAGATAAAAGTGTAAGTGAAGATATAGACGAATTTCAAGAAGATTTAAGAGCAACTACTGCAAATTTATAGGTTGTTAAATACATTGTTATGTTAAAGAGATTACTAGAATTATTTAGAAAACCAAAAAAGTATTTAACGAGGGAGGGTAGAAAGATTATTGATTCAGATTTAAATGATGAAGTCAATAGAAAACTTACAAACCTTTATGAAAGTTCAAATAATCTTTATCAGATAGAAAAAAGAAAACTTATTGAAATTCAAGTTTTAATTGAATTAATACAAGAAAATAATAATATTTATAGTGATACTGAAATAACAAAATTATATAACGAGATATTAAGGGAAATGGAACTTAATTAATGTTATTCTTTAGTATTCTGTTTTTTAAGTATAATATCTTTTAGTTTCTTCATTTCAATAATCCTTTCTGATCGTAAATCTTCAGCCTGAAGTCTTTTTATATTAGCCCTAATGTATTTTCTGAAATCTTCATCCTTCAATAAGTTTTCGTTTTGATCGATTAGATTGTTGATTAGTTCAATATTAGATAAATTACTTGAATCATTTTTCATATTACCTTCACCAGTTAGTAACCACTTACAATTTATCTCAGGAAAAGTTACAGCTATCCTATTCAAAATATCAAAAGAGGGATTCCTATTTTCCTTTATTAACCTTCCAATTGTTACATTATTGGTTAGTTTTAACTTTTTGCTAAAACTTGTATAATTGAAATTATAATATTGCATAACTAGTTCTATTCTTGAGCTCACACTTTCTGTCTTAGACAACATTAGTTTGTTTTTATAGGTGTTAAAGTAATTAAAAACTACATAAAGTTTGTTTTACTACACAAAGTTTGTATATTTGTATCGTATAGCAACCATAATACAACAAATATATGCAAACTACCTCAAATAATACAGTTAATCGTACGGTTAAACCGTATGATGATAAAATAGAAATCCAAACACAAGCGCTACAGATCTACAATATAATGCCAAAAGGCTCTAGAGAGTTGGCTGCGATTAAATATGGTTGTGCGCGATGGTATCTTAAAAACTTAATCACAGATATCAAAACAGATACATCTAAAGTGCTATCAATAGTCAAGATTTTGGCAGAGGCGAGTAATGAGCATACAAATGATGTTATAAGAACCAATAAAGATCTGCAACAGATGGCGAATGATTTTAATACCAGAATCGAATTTAAAAAAGAATTAAATGACTAAACAAGAAGCAATAGAGGCTAACCTAAAAGCATTATTGATTTTTAGTGCCAATGACGCCATGTTAACTGTAGATGAATGCGCAAGTTATCTTAAGAAACACAGAAATACAGTTACTCGATTAATACATGAAAAGCAGATAAAAGCAAAACTGGTAGGGGGACATTGGATCATTCCTAAACTACAATTCTTGGATTATTTATTAGAAGATTTAGAAAATTGATTTCTAAAATAACAAAACTAATCTCATAAAACCCAAAATATTATGATAACCATTATAAGCATTCTTTTGCTAGTGATTACACTAAGTGTTATAGCCTACAGAGCTGATCAATTCTATAAAAAAGTAAAATTCTAATTAAACAATAATCGCAAAACAATCGAACAGTTACAACACGATTTAATACATCAAAAACAAGACATCCACTATGGAATTATTTACAAAAAATAATATTGAAATCACTGATCGAATTCGAGACGGTAGAACAACATTTTTTGAAGGAGCTAACAGACAAGAGGCAAAGGAATTTGCAAAACAAACAGGGAGTTATCCATATGAAGTTTTTAAAGATAAGGATAAGAAAAGAGTTTTTGCAGGATTTGCAGTTCCTAAATAAACCGCTATTGAACCGTACGGTTAAATAGTGGTTAGTACCATCTAATTAATACCATTAATACTATGAACGAGGAAGAATTTAATGTTACCCCCAGTAAAATAGATCGCAATGTGTTTTTCATTCTTAGAGAGAGTGGGAGCGAGGTAAAAGTAATTGTTACCGATTCTAATGAGAATGAAAAAATCTATTACGCGATTAGAAATCAATACCTGGTTAGTCCGGTATCGCTTACAGATGATGAAATACAGTATTTCCAAACCAACCTTAAAACAGCATAATCATGGTGCCAGAGTTTATAAAAGCATCTAGTATAGGACTTATATTCATTTTTATTCCTTCGATTTTATTGTCAGGTGTTATTATCGATGGTTCCATGGCTAATGAAGAACGGTTTAACGGTACTGTTATCGACAAGCATTTTGTGGATAATCATTCGAATCTACAGGTAGGTACCATTTATGATCTTAACGGAAAACAAAAAGCAATCACTACAGTAGAATATCAACCAGATAAATTTACCATAATTGTAAAAACAAAGGATAACGCAATACATCGCATTACCATCTCCTCTAACATATACTATACAACTGCTATTAATGATACGGTTAACTGTGTCATTACTAAAGGTTTTTTTACAGGTCTTACTTGGAACACCTATATACTTAAATAATACCATCATGTCAGATCATATATCTATACCCCGTCACACATTTGATTTCTCTAAGCTATTTATAGCCACTAAAGATTTTATAGATAAGCACAACCAATCAGAAGTAGAACTGAAGAGCAAGCTCAATGCGAATCACCGTGCCACGGCAGAACTCATTACCAGGTTGTACGCAAAACAATTAAATCACTCTCTGGCCTTAGGTGATACCTTGGAGGATGGATTACCGGGATTTAGAACCTATAATAGTTCAATGGCAACTTCTAAAGGATGCACTATAAAAACGATCAAAAACCATAGGAAACGCCTTCAAAGTGCAGGATTCATTACCGGAGAGATTAATCATGGCGCAATGGGTATCGAATTACTGATTAATGAACGTGTTTTTTCACTGGGAAAACAGACTAAAAACTACAATTTTCTGGAGGCTGAAAAAAGCCCCGAAAATTACCCAAATAGGGGAGAAAGGAAAAATTTACCCCCATTAGTTCATGTACATCAAGAACAAAATAATATAAATAGCATTGTGAATAATAAGGAACGTCGTCTATCGACTCCTCCCGATAATGAGACCTACGGTACAAGTACACCACAAGAACAACACATGAACACGGGTGAAAGTAAAAACTCCAAAATAGAACACACCAAGGGGGGCGCGAAAAATTCAAAAGAAAATCAAGATACGGGTGGAAGTGAAATAGCTGTTACCGATGATAGTACCAAAAAGTCGGTTTCAGTTTCTTCCAAACAAGGCTGTCCGGGGGACTCACCAAATAAAAAGGTTAACAGAGGCGTGAAAAGCCCTCACATTGTCAGTGGTGATACCCCGGATATGTCTTTTTTACTGGGATTAGTACAACAATTCTGGTTCTATGCAAAGAATATCCTTTATCCAGATATGATTTTAACCCAAGTAGAACATGACCAGATTTTAAATCTTATTTGGGCATCTGTATACAGAAAATTCAGGGTTAAGGGAACGATTAAAGACTACCAGGATAATCAAAAAATTCTAGAAAAACGTATTGATATGGTTGCCAGATGGCTTAGTCGAAGCTCTAATCGATGGATACCGGTACCAGAGGTGTATTTCAATAAAAATAATGAGAGAAACGGCTTTGATAAAACCTATCAATGGTTTTTAAAACAAGAAGCCTTAAAAGCTGCGGTTCGTAATGATTTAGTGTTACAACGGGCAAAAAAGGAGTGGGAAGACCATGATAAAGGCCAAGGGCAGTTTAAAAATAAATCCCGTCTGCAGCTCTTTGAGGTTCAAAGAAAACGTATAGGTAAAATTAAAGATGAAAATCTACACCGTGAATACCAAACTTTAATTCATAACTATTTACAAACCAAAACATAATGATAGCAAATATTGATAATAAAAACGCCCTGACCAAATGCATAGTGTATTTCTATGATGGTAATTGTCGAACGTTTTATAGTCTTGATAAAAAACATAAAAACGGGCAGCAAAATAAAGCCTTAGGCATGCGACGGTTAGATAAAATGTTAAGAGAAACTTTTAAGGGACAATGGGAAACCGCCATCATCTATGATAACAGACCCAATGGTGATGAACTGGCCAAATACAAAAGAGGGGTAAGGGTGTAGTCAAAGTTGGTAAAAACGGAAAGTGATATGAAGAAAATTAAAATCATGGTCAATACGATGGAGATCGAAGTATTAAACGAAATATTCTCCTTGATTAACAGAATAACCGATCCTACCCGAGAATCGAGAGTAGCCAGAAGTGCTTTATTATCTGTCTGTCAACGGTTAAAAAGCAAATCGGTTAACGGTTATCTTAAAAACAAAAAGTTGAGTTTTAGCATGGCTTTTTATGAGGCTCATTATCTCGAGATGTTTTTAAGAGATGTGTATAAGTATGACTATGGAGAATATGCATGGAATGTCATTCTGACCGTAAAAAATGAACTGAACCAACAATTAGCATAATCATTTAAATAACCACTTAAATCAAAATCTAACATGAATATCTATACCATTATTACTTCCATCCTTTCTATTTTCTTTCTGATCGTAGTAGGAAGCCTTCTTATTAGGAAATATAAAGAAAGGAAACTACAAAAAGCATTTAATAAAAATCAACATGATGAAAATCTGCTAAGAAAGCAAGGATTTAAACCGTTCGATTTTTTCCCTAAAGGTAGAACAAAACCATCAATAAAAGTATGGGCTAGAAACTATAAAGAAGCTCAAAATCAATATCACAGTAATCTAAAAGGAGGAATGTATGGAGGCATATAAAACCAATAACAAACGCCCTTTGCCATGGTCGCCATCAAAGAGCGAAGTGTTCAGAATTTATGTAAAGCTTAACCAAGTTACAGTAAAAGAAGAAATACGAGAGGTAATGATAAAACATCGAAATAAAACAGTAGATGAAGTTAGAAATGTTAGGATTTTACTTCATCCTGAGTTTGTAACGATTGTAAAATTGTTTGGGATTCCACAGGGTTACTACCCTCCAGAAGGTTTTTTTGATGAACCCAAATAATTGTACCCATGAAAAAACCGCTACGGTTGTATTAGAGACCATCGTAACGATAGAAGTGACACAGCAATATTGTTGTGATTGTAAAACGTATTTAGGTAAACCTGAAATCGAAGTTTAAATGAAAATAATTGTACAATATTCCGGAGGAAAAGATAGTCAGGCCAGTCTTATACGGGCGGTTAAACTGTACGGTTCAAAAAATATAACCGCAGTATTTACTGATACCAATTGGGAACATGAAGTTACTTACAAGCATTTAAAAACTACCACCACCGATCTGGGGGTAGAATTAGTTGTTCTTAAGTCAAAAAAGTATAACGGTCTTATTGATCTTTCCTTAAAAAAGAAACGGTTTCCCTCGACCAAAGCCAGATTTTGTACACAAGAACTTAAGGTAAAACCTTTTATAGATTACATACTCGATGAAGTAAAAGACCATGTTATAGTTATTCAGGGTATACGGGCAGATGAAAGCGCAGCACGATCAAGAATGAATCAGCAATGCCGATTATTTAAATTTTATACCGAGCCGTTTGGAACCGATAGAAAAGGAAAGAAAAAATATCACACCTATAGAAAAAAAGAGGTGCTGAATTTCATTTCAAATTATGCCGATGACATTATAAGACCTGTATTTAAATGGTCAGGACAACGGGTAATTGATTACATCATTGAGAATGACCAAAAACCCAATCCATTATACAAAGAAGGATTTAAGCGTGTAGGGTGTTTTCCTTGTGTCATGTCGAATTTATCTTCAGTTAAGCAATTGGTTAATCGATACCCGGAAAGAATACAAGAGATTCGTTCATATGAAAAAATGACTAAATCTTCTTTTTTTCCTCCTGATAAGATTCCGAAATACGCCCGAACTAATGGAATATACCCCACCATTATAGATGTGAAAAACTATGTAGATGGAAAATCCTCTACGATTGATCTTTTTGAAACCGATAAAACCAGTTGCATGAGTTTCTACAGCTTATGTGAGTAAACAAAACAATTATGAAAGACTACAAACAAATAATTATAGATAGGGATAAAGAACGTGAGTTATTAAATGCTGCTAAGTATGAAGAAAGGCAAACAAAGGCTTATTTAGCTCGATACAGTGCTTTTTGTGAATATCACAAAAATACAGTTGTTCCCATAGAGCTTAAGCTAGGAAAGCCCGAAACAAGAATAGTATATACTATTTGTGGTTATAGTGAGAAGCACGGTTATTTTAGAAATAAGTATGATGTAGTGGATACTTTAAAAGAAGCAAAGAAAACAGCTTTAGAGTTAAAAAATGATAAGGATTGGGGTATTCCCACTTTGATTTTAGAAGTGACTTTTTTTAGATCAGAGACTTTGGGGTGTTATGATTTTGATAATAACGAACCTCATAATTTAGGATTTAGCCAAGATCAAAAAATTGTGTGGAAGCACAAATGTGGATATACTTCAGAGAGTTGGGAAGATATTTTAAATGGGCTTGGAAACGATTATACCTATTAGATCATGGAAAAATTTCTAAACTCAATAACCGTCGTAATCATTGCAATGATCTCTATTATGATTGCATTTACAATCAAGGCAGCGGCTTTATTTTATACTCTTTTTGAGATTCCTCAACCAGAACTACGGTTAACCGCTTCGGTTTTATTTGCTATTGCAGCTTCCCTTACCATGTTAGCAGCTAGTGTAAACTCAAAATTATTTATAGATACCGAGGGAAACCACAAGTTTAGTTTTCCGGAAGCCTTTGGGATCTGCAGCTTGGTTTTAATGCTCATTGTATTCAAAGTTTTTGAGCCTGAGGTGCATCATTGGACCTGGTATTTTAAAAGAATCTTTTTAGCCTTCTTTCTGGCGTTGCTAGAATATGTGTTTTCAAAAATGTTTGTTAAGAAATATGAGGAACATAACAAGACGGTTAACCGAACGATTGAACTGGATAAAGTTCAAAAGGAGCTCAACAAAGTTCGTAAGGAACTTTTAGGAACTCAAAAGGAACTCCAAAAAGTTCAAACAGAGTTCCCGTGCAAACATTGTGGAACTATTCTAAAGTCTACAAGTAGTAAAAAGAAGCACGAAGCCTCATGTAAAGAGAATCCTAGAAATCAAAAAGAAAACTAATTCTTAAAACCTAAAAAATGAAAAATATAAATCAAATCGAAATTATAGAAAAAACATTTACTAGACAAGAGCTCGTTGATGCTCAACTAAAGTTCAATAAAGAGTTTCTATATAATCCAGAAGAATTTGGAGAAATAACACAAAGTGTTGAATGTGCAGAAATGCAAATTGATAATTTATTAATAAGAGTTAAATAAAACAGAATAATGTGGATAGTACCAAAGAATATATTGCCGAAGAACAACGAGTATTATCTTTTTGCTATGGATACGGAGGACTCGAAAGAGGTGTTAAATCAGTTATCCCAATTAAGCCAGTCACTTACCTGGAGATCGAAGCTTTTCAAAACTTCAACTTGGTGGCTGCGATGGAAAAGGGTTTGGTGGATCCGGCACCTATTTGGACGGATATTAAAACCTTCGATCCAGAACCTTTTCGCAACCGAGTACACGGATTCATTGGGGGTTATCCGTGTCAGGGAGAAAGCCATGCCGGAAAAAGAAAATTGTGGAATGATCCAAGATTCCTTTGGCCGTATATTGAAAAATGCATCGATACCATTAGACCTATTTGGTGCTACTTCGAAAACGTCTCAGGACACCTTACCGGGTCTTTTCCCTATGTTCTTGACAGCTTACGAAATATGGGTTACAGCGTTGAAGCGGGATTGTTTACAGCGTCAGAGGTTGGTGCGCCACATGAGAGAAAACGACTCTTTATACTTGCGATGGAGAACCCCAAATCTTCCTTCTGGAGGAAAACAACCAAATTACGAAATACGTCCGAGTGGAAACAAAGTCCAAATAAACTTGGCCATGCAAGTGGAAAAGAATTGGCTAACACCAACAGCTTCGGAGACAGAACACAATTTGGAGAATTTTCAGGAAAGAATGAAGAAATACAACAACAATACCAAGATACCGAGTCTATCCAACCAGGTAAAGAATTGGCAAACTCCTGCAGCACGAGATGCGACGGGAACGGATTGTCCGGCGGATCGGAAAAGGAATTCACCCAATCTACCGAGTCAAGTAATGAATTATCCAACTCCACAAGCAAGCGAGACGGAAAAAGCAGCGAAGAATACCAAATAGGAAAGCTTATCCAGAATGGCAATAAATGGCCAGCTCGACAAGGGAAATCACAGTATGAATGGGAAGAGCCAAGAACGACTCAACCCGGCATGGGTATCACAGTTAATGGGTACAACTTTAGAACAGAGCTTCTTCGCCAGTATGGCAACGGAGTAGTAAGTGAGCAAGCAGCATATGCGTTTGAAACATTATTAGATAAACATTTAAGTAATGAGCGGTAATACATCAAAACTAATAGCATTTAATTATTTCGGCGGAAAGTTTTCTCATTGTGATGAAATATACCCCTATTTCCCTGCAAAATTTAATCATTTAGTAGATGTATTTGCCGGCTCATTTGCTATGAGTTTAAATTATCATGGTAGTGTTATAAAAACTGCTAATGAGATTAACGGAGAAGTAACTAATTTCTTTACGGTTTTACGAGATCATACCAGTGAGTTAATCGAACGCTTATTACTTACTCCATGCAGTAAAGAGGAATATGATAAATGTTGGATTAATCATCCAACAGATAAGATCGAAAATGCCAGACGATATTTTGTAAGAGTTCGTCAATCTTTTTATGGTTTAGGAGCACAACGAAAGAATAAGGGTTGGCATATGGCTAAAACTAAAGTAAATGCCAATGGAGGTGAAACTGTCAGTAAATGGAATAATGCCATTCCTAAACTATTTGAAGTTGCTGAAATCTTAAGAAGTGAATTTCAGATTATCAATTATGACTATAAAGATGCAGTTTTAAAAACTGACACTCCAGATACTTTTTTCTATTACGATCCTCCTTACCCAAAAGAATGTCGTAAAAGCTTTAATGATTATCGTTTTGAGTTTACAGATGATAACCATAAAGAACTCGCAGAACTCGCGCATAATACAAAAGGCTATGGGATGGTTAGCGGATATGACTGTAACCTTATGAATACTTTATATAGTGACTGGACTAAGATTAAACTTCCTAAGAAAAAGAACAACATTCGATCTTCGGAGGTACAGGAAGTTATTTGGTTTAACTATCCTGAACAGTTAACCGCAAAAGCACAATCAAACCTATTTGAAAATACTATTTAATCTAATACTTAAAATTATACATATGAATACTATTAAAATTAAAGTCGCAAAGAAACATTTCGATTCATTGTTAAAATCAATCTGCACCGTTTATGGTACTGAATTGATACGCAAAAAAACACTTAAATCTGGATATATAAAAGTTTGGATATCCTTTCAAAGAAATGAGGAAGCTTTTAGGCTTGGTCAACATTTCGCTGAGCAATTAGACAGAGATAGAAAAAAGTGTTGTAAGCAATGTAATTGAATAAACAAAGAACCAATAGCAATGAGTAGAGTAAAAATACCAATCACCATTAAGATAAACGAATTAGAATATTTAGAAAGTTATCTTCTTGATAAAATTGGTAAGCGATTTAATCCAGATTTCAAAATAATACATAAGGATAAAGATCATGATTACATGAACATCGAAATAGATTTAGAAAATGGTGTAGCGGCTTATTTATTGGGTTGCGCAGAATATTCTAGCCCATTAAATAGATTTATTTACGATATGAAAAATAGAAACAATGACAATACAATGTAGCACCAAGTGGCCGGATAAGATGGGGAAACTTAAAGGAGAACAAACGGTTTTTGTTCCTCAAATCCTTAATTCATTATATCATAATGGTTTGATTTCTGCGGACGAAATCACAGATTATGAGCGTAGATATTATGAGTTTACAGATTTACAATTCTTATGTTCAGAGAGAAGAAAACCTCATACTATAAGAGAAGACAAAACTAACCGTTGGTATGCTGGACGGGATATTCATTTTAAAGTATGGCAAAGGGCGCCTTATCATTCTGATACATTTCAGTTTGCACCAATCATTAAATGTGTTAGTGTTCAGAAAATAGTAATTAAGTATTCTCCTTTATTACATAGGGAGGAAAAGGTACAGAAAGTAAATGTTTGGATTGATGGTAATTTAAGTTCATGCTTTATTAGAGCAGGTAAAATTATTGATTGTTCTTTGACAATTGAACGGTTAGCTAGAAATGATGGTTTCCAATCCGTAGAACATTTTTTAATGTGGTTTAATCAGAATTTCTCAGGTAACATTATCCACTGGACAGATTTAAAGTATTAAATAAAAAAACAAGGAAAAATGAATATAAATATGATCAATGATAATCGAAGAAAAATACATTTCTAATAGAAGAAAAATAAAGTATCACAAAGTATAAAAACATGTAATCACAAAACACTTTAGTTTTATGGAAATCATTATAAAAACAATACTTATTCTATGGCTAATATCACCCATATTATGCTTCATATTTTATCAGATGTATATATCAGAAAAGAAAGCTTTATCACAATTGAAAGAAGATTATGAAGAATGTAAACGATACTATAAAAAATTAACCAACACTAGAATTCAGAAACATCATTAAGGATTAAAACACATTTATGAAAAAAACTCATATCTCAATATATGTTATTCTTATAATTATTGTAGCCGTTATTTTTTCTTTATCAGGTTTTAATGTTGATAAAAAAGAAATTATACCTATTGGGGCTAAAGCATATGACCAAGATGAAGATTATAACTAAATATTAAACAAAAGACTAAACAATATTATGTTATTATATATACTCGTATTTCATCTTTTTGATTTTATTTTAACCTTTTTTTGTAAGCTAATTTCAAAAGCCAATCGATTAATAAAAACTGTAGTAAAAGGGAAATAAATTCAATTGAAATTAAAACTTTAAATGATCAATTAAATAGGTATTCTAAATATAGAAAAAATGAGTGTAAAACGATTATCTCAAAAAATATATAAGTATTTATTATAGATTTGCCTTCCGCCAGAGTTGAGTCGGTAAAATCAGTATTTCTTTCGGTAAATACTAAAATGAAATACTTAGGTACTATAATGCTTGAAATCAAACACCAAGATATTGTTAGCGCAAAAGTAACCAATAAAGCAATCCATAAACCATGCTTTTGTATCAATTCATTATTATAAAAATAAATTGACAAAAACCATAAATTAAAAGAACTGATAAAAGCTAAGAAACTGATTAAATAGGGAATTTTAATTTTGGATAAAACTTTGAGAGTTTCGTGAGTGTTGAAATTGATATTCATTTAGAAAAAGTAATCTATTGGTTTTAAGATATAATAAAAGTACATAATTATTAACTAAAAAGAAGTAGGTTTGAGGTATCAATGTACTTCCATCCACATCCAAACCCCTGAGTTATCATTAAAGTAATATTCAATATCATCACATTCAAAATTCTTATGTCTATCAATCAATCCAGTGAAAATTTTAATTGATGCTCGCTCACTTCTTTTACCAGAGTATTCCTTAACACCATCAAAATAAGAGTATACCTTATTTTTAAGAGTAGCATATTTCTTTCCACAGTCTTTCACAGTAATGTATGATATTCCACAATATGCACGGCTTATTTTAAGCTTAATGAATTCAGAATTTACTTCTATAGCCTTTTGAGATTTACTTAACATAAAATTTGGAATATTTCCCAAAATTAGGAAATATTCCGTTAAAATTACGGTTTTACCGTAAAATATATTGTGCTAAACGAAACTAAACGAGGTTAGGTGAGACTAACCGAGGCTAAACTAAGCTAATCGTTACTAACCCAAGCCAAACAAGTCTAATCACAACTAAGCATTACTAATCACGGTTAACCGTGACTAACCAAGAAAGTGCCTTTGTTTTCTCACGTACTTGCACCCAAGTTCATTAACAAAAATAGATTGATTTGGATATACCTCAAAATTTTAACATGCTACAGCGCCCTCTAAAAGATGGGCAAGAGTTTGTTAATCTGATACCAAATTCGAGGTGCAGAGTTACTCGTTTAACTAAAGGCGATACAGATACTACAGTTAGTCACATGACAGATTGGGTCAATACACATTATAAACAAACTGTAAAGCTATCACCAAAGTTAAAACGAGCAACGCTTACCGGTACGGTTCAGGCGATATATGATTTTCTATATCATCATATCCAATATAAAGCAGATGGCAGAGAACAACAATTACGTTCACCGGCTTGCGCTTGGAAACAACGATATGAAGGTGTTGACTGTAAGAGTTACAGCATTTTTGCCAGTTGCATCCTTAAAAACTTAGGGATTCCACATTATATCAGGCAAGTAAGGCAACCTTATTTCCATCCAGATCAATTTACACATGTTTATGTAATCATACCTAAGAAAGGTAAAACTAACACTCGAGGAAACTACTACGTTATTGATGCTACCAAGCATGAAAACACAGAAGTAGATTTCTTAGAGGCAAAAGACTTATTTATGCAAGGATTACCACACATTGGATTAAATGGAGCTTCCTACCACGGTTTAGGAATGCCCGGTTTAGTAGATCAAGGATTCGAAGACTTTTTAATGTTCCTAAATGATAACGGAATTTCAATGCCAGTAACTGGTACTATTCGTCAGAAGGTAAAAAGCTATACAAGTAGAGGAATCGATCCTAGTTTTGCTATCACTGAGGCGGGTGTAGTAGTTCAGGGAGAACTTATCCCATTTCAAAGCACATTTCAAGGTGGATTGAATGCAGTAGCTACCACAGGAGCTATTGTTGCAGGAACAAAAGCCATCCTAAAAAGTGATTGGTTTAAAAGCTCTATAGGGTCAATTTTTAAAAACGGTTTCGATGTGAGTTGTTGGGGTAGTTCTTACTCTCCATCAAAAGCAAAGGCACACGTTGAAGTAGACATGCCTTTTATTGTAGAGCATAGTGGTTTATCTCGTGGTGTCAATACCGCAAGTCTTAATAAATTTCTAGATTTCTCCGCAGCATATTTGGCAGAATCCACTAATGGTACCAATGGTCGATTTGCAGGGTGTACCCGTAAAGGTCACGGACTTCGTAAGGCAGCTGTAGAAGCATTAATAGGACAGATATTGGCAGATGTCAGACTGAGCTATAATCTTAAATCAGCAGGACGAAAAGAAGGAAATTTCCAAGTGCCTTCAGGATTACCGGGATATGCTAAAGGGCGTTCTTACCAGTGGGGTCGTAGACACGGTACCGCACCGTATTATTTCCAAAGCTATACGGTTTCTCCAAAGGTGGTCAACCCTCCTGTAATAGTACCACCAAAACCAGTCGTAAAACCGGTTGTAAAACCAGTAGTTAAGCCAACGCCTGTAGTGGTTAAACCCACTCCCGTAACTCCTACACCTACACCAGTACAACCTACTACACAACCCATTGATGTAAAACCAAAAGTACAAACCGCAGGAACAAACTGGATCATAGGAGGCTTATTAGTAGGTGGTTTACTATTCGGAAAGAAAATTAAAAACGCAATAGCTAAAAAATAAGGATAACCGATGCTTATCGGTAGCCTACCGTAGAAGCACACTATCATAAACTTGAATTTAAAATTTTTAAGAAATGGATTTAAAAGTAGAAAATATAGGGAGCGCAGTAGAAAATGTTGCGTTACCGGCTCTAGGTTGGGCGGGGTCTGGTGCAGTAGCTGCATTAGTGCCAGAAAAGCAGAAAAAAATAGTAAAAGCTGCATTACTTGGAGGTAGTATTTTAATTGCGGCAGCTACCCAAGCAGGAGCAAAAGTAATCAAACCGGGTACCAAAGTATTATCTGGGATTGCTATTCGTCAAGGGATGGACTTATTACAGGATGCACTAAGAACTAAATATGCGATCACAGATGCAAGTACATCAAGTGATAAACTTATTGCCGGTGCAATTGGATTAGCTTGTCCTGATGGAAGTTGTGGGGAAAATATCATACGATATGAAGAGGATTACCAGGTGGATTATTTACCGGCTTTAAATATGCCAGATTATGACATGCCTATTGAAGAGATGTCATTGGACACTAATACTAACACATTCGCATAAAAGATAAAAGATAATGGTTACCACTGTTATCATAACTTTTTAAAAATCAGAAATAATTTTAAAATCATAATACCATGCAAAACAATTTAGCATTAATTAATATGGCTTGGGCGTTTGTAACGTCAGTAGCCGGAATTCTAAGTTCAGAATTACAACAATTGATTTCAAGTAACCGAGTAAGATTAACGGATCATACTGTTTTTGTTCGTAAAAACATCACTGGAGCTTCTTCCAATTTTGATGTGATCGATGCCACTACCGAAAAAATCGACGGGGTATCTAGTATTAAAGGAACACGTTTGACCAAAAATCAAGCTGTGATTTTTAGTCAAATCGCTTTAGGGTATGCTCAGGACGATCCCAATATGGAGGGTGCTGCCGAATATGGAAATACTCATATCGGGGCTTTAAGAAATGCTTTATTTGTGATTACTCAGAATAATAGAGAAGTAGTAAGTCTACCTGTAGCCGATTTATTAAGACCTAAAGGAACAGGTTTAAATTCTTCTGAACAATACTACAAACTAGGTGGGTTAGCCTATTTGGTAGATGATGAAGAAATGGATTGGCAAATCAAATTTCCTGCGGGGGTTGCCATGCCTGCGCCAGCAGCCGGAAAAGAGCATTACCTTGAGGTATTCTTAAAAGGATTTAAGACCATCAAAAACGTAGCGTAAGTATTTTATAATTGGTTGATTAGTTCGTTAAAAAGCCTTGCCTATTGTAAAAGGCAGGGCTTTTTTAATTCAAAACAAAACATAATATGAATACAGCATATAAATATCAGTTTAAAACCCTAACGGTAACCTTACCGGTGGGAGATACCCAAGCAAGTAAAAACATCGAACTACCTTCAGGTATGCAAATTGTAGCAGCAGCTAAACCAAGTACTACACCGGGTAAAGTACTTAACCTTGGCTTATTCGAACAAGGACAGGAAATCAATACACCTATTGATGTTTCTTTTTGGAGGGATAGAGAAATAGGAAATCATTTTATAGATGGTTTTGTACCAGTAAATTCCAATGGAAGTTCAGAAGTAGAAGCACGATTAATTGCACCTGATGGAGCATTAGCAGCAGCGATTACCGTTCAAGTTGTTTTTGTAATTGTACAGCAACCGACATGTTAAGCACTATAAAACATATGGTCGCTTTCCTATTAGGATATGAGTCCACTGTTTCTTCAGATACCATTACAGAAACAGAAGATAATTATACTCTGGAAGGTAAGATTGCACCGAGATTTCACAATGAAGGTACTACAGATGTACAGCTTTTAAATGTTACGGTTAAACCCGGAGAAATGTTTAACTGCTCTGCAACTACATTTCCGATGAAAGGCAGTATAACTATTATTATGCCTAATGGTGGGAAACTAGTTTGCGTCTATAATTCCCTACATAAAAAAGACTGTTAATTATGGAAGAATTCAACAACATTATACACAGACTTAAAACGAACGACAAGCTTTGTGTAGAGATTAAAGACTATCAAAACGGTAATCCTATAGTCCCTATTAATGATCGAATTGATGGGAAAGCCATGATTGAAAAATCCGGAGATATTGAAGGATACTTTAAAGAGTTAATGGATAAAGGAGTCACTAAAATTCAAATCCAGTTACACAGAAAACAGGGAAGTGCTTGTGTTAGGGACGGATTAGCGTATAACTGTGAATTAGGAGGCGAAGAAAAAGAAACTGTAATGCAAAAACCTAAAGAGATTATTGCCTCAAAAACCATACAACCGCAAGGATTAGGATATGCAGAAACGCAAGGTTTAGGGATGGCAGATGTTATTGGGTTGCATGTAGATCGCCAAATGTACAATGTTGCTAAATCTGACTTGGTTGTTGAAAAGGAAAAAACCGTACGGTTAGAGAATGAAAAACGTGATTTAGAAGAAAAGGTACGACAACTAGAAAAGAGCAACGATACTAAACAGTTTTGGGGTGATACTATAAAAGAAGTAGCTCCCGCATTGACAGGGATTTTCACTATGATGAAAACGGCACCCGGCTTGGGATCACCGGCACAAGAACCACAATTACCAGATGGGTTAAAAGGACAACTTATAAAAGTTATTATGGATGTTCCAGACACATCAAGTGCACCTATGATGAATGCCTACTATGTGTTACAGGCATATAGCCAGAACAACCAAGATTTTATCCAAGAAATGCAACAACTTTTAGTAAAACATAATTTTATTACAGATGGCACAAACGATACACATTAAAGGAAATAATCCGATATCAGAGAGTGAGAGAGCCAAAGCATTACAATATATGCAGGATAATCTTACTGACGATGAATTGAGCAAATTATACCAGTTATCAAAATCAGAAAAATCAAGGAAAGCGCTCCAGTATAATTGGGGTACAATAACCGCTTTATTTATGTAATTATGGCCACTACAACTCTAGTTAAAAAAGACACAAAAAAAGATCTAGCCAAAAAAGCAGCTTCAGCAGCTAAAAAAGGCATTGATAAAACGGGGGATTTGGTAAAGAGTAACCCTAAGACTGCATTATATGTGGTTGGTGGTGTTGTACTGGGTTTTGTAGTCTATAGATTAGTAAAGACATTAAATGCAGGCGGTAACGCAGTGGATGGGATTTTTAACCCTGATATCGATAATCAGGTAGATGTTGGAGACCTCGATACAAACGGGGCTACCATCACCGCAAAACAAGCCCGTGTATTTGCACAACAATTATTAGATGCTTTCAATCATAAAGCTCCATTTTGGGGTACAGATGAAAAAACAATTCTTGAAATATTTAACCAACTATCACCGGCTAATTTCAAAGCCGTATTTAACGCCTTTGGCAAGAAGGATTATAACGGCTACAATTCTCCTCCCTCTGGGATATTTGCAAATTTCGATAGTTACGAACCCAGAGATTTGGTGTATTGGTTAAACTCAGAATTAAGCCCTAGTGATGGTGAGGTATACAAAAAAGTAAAACAAATCGTAAATGCCGCAGGCTTTGCATTCTAAATAAGATATAATTATGAAACAATTTGCATGTACAAATAGACCATCAGGTATTATCAAACACACAATGTTTCCAACTGTTAATGAACCTAAAAAAATTGCACCAGCCATGAGTATACAAAAAGAAGTTACGATTTTGGATGAAACGGGAAAACCTTTAGTGGGTGTTCATGTATTTAGTGGTGGTAGTAATACCATTACCAATGCAAAAGGTGAAGCCACTATTAGTTCTAATGGTAAAGAGTTCATTACACTTACACATGTGGGGAAGATTACCGAAAATATCCCTTTTGCTAAGCTTGGTAAAGTAATCGTGTTAAAAGATGCAGTAGAGAGTCTTGACGAAGTGATTATAACATCAGTGAAATCTCAAAAAGGAAACCTCTGGTTATGGGCTTTGGTATTAGGAGGCGGTTATTTATGGTATAAGAGTAAGGTTCCAAAATCAGTAGCCTTATAATGAAAATACATAAAAACATAGTAGTTGCAGGAATTGCTTTTACCACTATTCTTTTTTTAATGAGAAACAAAATATCTGGTGCCGTTTGGGATTTGGTTTCGGAACAACGGATTAAAAGATTGCATCCGCGCATACAAGACAAAGTTCGAAGGTTTATTCATTTAGCAGATCAGCAAGGGATTAAATTACGTGTAACCGATGGAATTAGAACCTTTAAAGAGCAGGACGATTTATATGCTCAGGGAAGAACAAAACCCGGAAAGATTGTTACCAATGCAAAAGCAGGTGAGTCTACTCATAATTACGGGTTAGCTATAGATGTAGTACCCATGATTAATGGAAAACCAAACTATAAAGATGATTATATAAAGATTGCCCAGATTGGAAAATCTTTAGGTTTTACATGGGGTGGTGATTTTACATCGATTAATGATAAACCTCATTTTCATGACACCTTTGGTAACTCGATTGCTGATTTACAAAAAAAGGTGATCAGTAATCAAATGCGAAATGGATTTGTAACCGTATAAAAATAAGGATATGCTATTACTGGGTAAAACATCATATAGAGCTGCAAGTGGTGAAGGAAGCAAAAAGCCTGTTGAAATTGAATTGGGGGTAATTCAAATATTTGGGATAAGACCTAGCAAATTTGATTTGGCACAAGCTATAAATAATCATCCGGGTTTTACCATTCAAGATGATGAATATCCCATTTTTAAAGTAACCTACATTAAAACACAATTAGGATGAGTCGAGCCTCTTTTATAGCAAATATACCTTCAGGAACCTACGGGGTTGGTCAACAAACAGTGAATCCAAATGATATCATATTGTTAGAGGATTTTGCTTTGGCTCCTAATTTAGATGTTGGTTTTCTACCTCAGAATACCTTTACCAAGTATCTCAATAAATTTGTCTATTCTCAGGCTATTTCAATTAGCGGTAATGATCTGTTAACCGGATCGTTTCCTACTGGATATAATTCTGGATTATCGCATCTATTAAACGTACAGGATTATGTTCAAGTTGTATTTAAAAAAACGAACGCTGATGTTGGTGATCCTTTTGGAGGTGGTTTCCATGATGTAGAATCCGTATTCGGAAGTAAGAATATTTCATATGCAACAAACGGACTGTACTTTGCAATTAGTGCAGCCGATAATATTATAGAACCTACTAAATCATACCTTTTCTTATTCCATTTTACAACTCAAAACCCACCAGTATGAGAAAAGTAATAGCTATACTTTATTTAATAGGTTGTACTGTTCAATTGACATTTGGTCAAAGAAGCATAGGTGTTAATACTCGTTTTATTGATCTGCCACCATTAACTTCTACGCAAGTTTTAGGTTTAGATATTAATGGTAGTCCGGGTATCGTGACACTTCCGGCAAATGAAGCCTTAGAAACTGGATGGGTAAAATCTGGTACTACCACCCTAACTAATCAGAGCTTAGTTACATTAGTAGATAGTGATTTATTACTAGATAGCCCTAATCTAAAGTCTTTAATTATCAAGCGTCAGGGTACCATAGGTACAGGTAACCACATCAACCCTGTGTTTAGAATTGGGGATATAGAAGGAACCGGTATCGGTGAACCTTCTTTATTTTTTAGGTATGTAGATGAAGGAAGTACCTCTAATGAATACCAAAACAATTTAATAACATTTGGAGTGGCTGAACCTTCTGGAACATGGGCGAGTGTGCGTAGGGTGGTTGGTTCTCATTTTGAAGGCTTTATTGATGGGGATTCGGAGCCTTTTTTTAGAGGTGAGTCCATTGAAAGTGTTGACGGTACCCAGAAAAGTTTTAGGTTTAGAATGGGTTCAGGTGGAAATACTCCAAATGATGTATCTATAGAACGTGGATTAGTTCCCACAGGACAACAAGCACCCTTTTTATTTGTACTTGGGGGTTCTCCTAAAATGTTTATATATCCTGACTCTGTTTTTCTTCCGGGAGGTGTATTTTTAGTGATGCAGGATAATAATTTTGAAGTGGTTAAGCTATACCCTAAAAATGGCAGCTATGTTGAAGAACATAACGGAGTGGTTACCCCGATTAGTTTATACAAACCACCCATGGAAAGCACCACTACCTTAGCAGCTTTGCCACAATCCAATCTTAATGACGGTGAAACTCGCTTAATAAAAGCATCATCAACGATGTATTGGTATGATAGCAATGAGTCAGGAGCAGCAGACGCTTCATGGATTGCGCCTAATGATCAGGCAAGTACAACCGGATATTGGAAACCAGTTAATTAACTTTTAATACTAAGTAAAATGAGAAAGTGGAATAAAATTGTAAACGGAGTACTTTGGATTTTAGGATTGTTGGTTGTTTTAGGACAGGCCTATAGTGTCATACGATACTATTTCTTTAATAGTGGTGTGAAACTGGAAACCTATGACTTTATCCTATTAATATTAGCAATAGGGCTTCTTTTTCTACAAACAGAGGTCAAAAACAAAGTAAGAAACATTATAAGAAATGTAAATCCATTTTCGAAACACTAACCCCAAATCAATAATGTGTATAACTCACTAAATTGATATTAAAATGACAACACAGATGTATAAACCAATGGAATTAGCCATATATATTTTTGGGTTTCTATCAGGCAGCTTGTTTGAGGATTTTATGCTAAAAATGATAATGACTACAGCAGCTATGGTTGTAGGAACTACAGTTTCCTATCACTGGAAAAGATTCATTAGAAAAATTACGTGGAAAGATATTTTCAATCCAAAGATGTGGATTAAATACTTCACTAACAAAAAACAAAAGAGATGAAAAATATATTATTATTAGTAGGCGGTGCGGTTATAGGGTCTATGTATTTTGGAAAACAAAAAGTAACTGAGATTAGAAACGTGATCGATGCACTGCTATTACGTGTTAATGGTATTCGTAATTTTCAGTTGGAAAGCACTGGAGTTAATTTTGATATTGACTTAGATATTACTAATCCCACAGAGCAAGGATTAAATTTGAGTACGGGAAACTTGGTTACTCTTAAGCGTTTATTATTCTATTCTGAATCTGGTCAGTTCATAGGGGAGTCCTTCCCGAACTTGTCAGGAATAGAAATACCTGCCAAAGGTTCAATGAATATCCCTAACCTTTCTACTAGTATTGATATCTCAAACATAGGAAGCCTATTTAATAGTGCCATAGGAATTTTTATTGACCCATCTAAATTGAATGTAAAGGCTGAATTAGAATCATTAGGTAAATCCTACATTATATAACCACACAGATGACAGCAGTAGAACGATACAACAATTTGGATGGTAATGTAGTATCTCGTGATGCATTAAAAAGACTATTGTCCAAAGCTTGTAAAGAAAAAGAACACCGAGTAGTTACTAAAATAGAAACCCTTCTCGAGCGAAATGACAATGGTAAATTTAAAATTACCATTGCAAAGAAGTTATCAAAGCCAGTACAAAAGGTAAAGCGAAAAACTAAAAGAGTAACAAAGGCCAGTAGAAAAGCCAGACTCAAAAAGAAAGCATTTCAACTCACGGTTAAGGGTTTAGGTATACCTGTGATTCATCTAGCAACATCGCAACCGGTTACAGCGCCAAAAATAATAGAACATACCAGGGAAGTACTTCCTCCTGTCCAAAAAACTTTTAAGTCTCAAATCATAAGTCAACAGAAAAAAGAACCTGTACAAATAAAACCTAAAAGAAAACCCATTAAAGGACTTCCAACAATGGCTGATCTGGATCATATGGAAGAACCTACAGAAACATTTAGGTTAGAAACCGAGTTAGGAGAGTTTTTGGGAGATTTAGAAAAGAAACCAGAACATAGTGTGGTGGTTACCTTAGATGCCCCTGCGGGATCAGGTAAAACAAGGGTATTCTTTCAGGCAATGGAAGGATATGCCAATGATCATAAAAAATGTTTGTTTTTTACTCTCGAGGAACATTCAAAAAGTAAGCTGTTTAAGGACAAAAGAAATCAATATATATCTCCAGAGAATTACAGTAACATTACAATAATAGATGATGTTTCAAATTATGAAGAATTCAAAAAGTTAGTAGAAGCACATGATGTAATTTTTGTGGATAGTTTTGGAAAACTTCAGCGATTAATTAAATCCTTTAAGTTGGAGTTGGACGATCATATTAGAAAAGCATTTGATGGCAAACTATTCTTTTTGATTTTCCAGAGAACCACCGGAAAAACTATGCGGGGCGGTTCGGATTCTGAATTTGATGGAGATGTAATACTACAAGTGGAGAAGCCTGACGAAGATTATAGAAACAACTACCTGGTAGCCCGTAAAAACAGATATAATGAAATCCCTATGCTGAAATATAGCATCTATCATCAAAGACTTACAAAAGACTCAGAAGAAGTAAAGAAAACCCCTACAAAAAAGGCTGAGCCTTTGCAACCTAAACTTATTGTTCGTTCGCTGTAAAAGTGTGTTTTATTGTTGTTGAGAAAGCCCGGCTATTTGGTCGGGCTTTTTGTTTGTTAATTATTAAACCTTGACTTTTTCTTTTTCATACAAATTATAAATCTTAAATTTGTTTTAACAGTTTCTAAATTGACGCCTTATCAATCAACTTGTTAATGAACTATTAATTAATAATGGCAGACAGAAAACATGATTTTCAGTTGATAAGGAGCCTATTATCATGCTTTAAAAATAAGGCGAGGTCATTGGGCATAAAAAAAGTCAATAGGTACGAACTACTGACTTTGGTAGGTTTCCTTTTGTTTAACAACAGTGATCGCCATTGTAAATACAGTGAGTACAACTGAAATTGTTACCATTGCTACAAGCATTTTTGTAGCTCTGGTGAGTTTGACCACAGCTTGGTTAAATTCAAGAAAAAAATAACTTTGTTATTTCCACCCTACGGGGTGGTTTTTTATATGCAATATGTGCATGACATGTACAAAAATACAATTTTTTTCTATTTGTTGTTTATATCTTTTGTTAATTACAAGTTTCGCCTATTGTTTTTCCGTAAAAATTCTATGTTTTAGCCAAACGCTAAGAATTCATTTTTTCACTAATATTGATTAACGGAATAATACACCATACGGTTTTCCGCAATTAATAGATCGGTATTGTAAGTAAATTCACATCTTTTATGATACCTAATAGAATTTTGACTAGATTAATGATAAAGATTGATGATATATTAATTAGAGAGTATTTACAAAAAGCTATGAAAAAAGGCTATTTGCAAATCATCGATCATAGAAAAAACACATTAATTATAAATGATGGCGTGTTTACATTCAATGGTTGGAAACAACCTAAGGATATTGAAACTTTAGAATATATATTTTTAGAAGCTTTTAGATTAACTAGACATATCAAGTTCAATAACTCGGAGTTTGAAAGAAAAGGTTCTAAATGGCTGGAGAAAGTATAGGAGTAGAGAGATTTTTATATCACTTACCACTAAAATTACCACTTAACTTTTAAAACGCTGAATATCAGGTTTTTGTTTTTGAAATAGTGCCCAGAGCGGGAGTCGAACCCGCACGCCCTAATGGACACATGGCCCTCAACCATGCCTGTCTACCAATTCCAGCACCTGGGCAATAAATTAACACTACAATATAACATAAAACTAAAAAAGTATCGTAGAAACTACGATACTTTTTAGTGACCGGGCTGGGGCTCGAACCCAGGACCCTCTCCTTAAAAGGGAGATGCTCTACCAACTGAGCTACCAGGTCATAGATAATTTATTTATCAAAATATTTTAAGAACTAAATAGATAATACTATATATAAAATAATTAGTATCTATTTCTTAGTGACCGGGCTGGGGCTCGAACCCAGGACCCTCTCCTTAAAAGGGAGATGCTCTACCAACTGAGCTACCAGGTC
>NZ_CANLVC010000019.1:0-5612 GCF_947494415.1 Aquimarina algiphila
GAAGCAGCAGCAGAGGCAGCACGATTAGCAGAAGAGAAGCGATTAGCAGATGAAGCAGCGGCAGAGGCAGCGCGATTGGCAGAAGAGAAGCGATTGGCAGATGAAGCAGCAGCAGAGGCAGCACGATTAGCAGAAGAGAAGCGATTAGCAGATGAAGCAGCGGCAGAGGCAGCGCGATTAGCAGAAGAGAAACGATTGGCAGATGCAGCAGCAGCGGCAGCTCAAAATCAAAATGAAGAAGGTTTAGATGAGATTAAGAAAGAATTAGATAATAGTAGTCGAATTACAAGCAAAATATATGCACGTAGAGATTCATTATTAACTACAAGTCTAAATGTAGATAAGCGTGAGTTTAATAAACTTTTAGAATCTCTTGTAAATATGGATGATGATGCAGGTGAGGCTAAAAATAACCCGGCTAGTTCAAAAAGACTTACGGCAAACAATAGATTTGTAAAATTTGCTGAAACTTCAAGACCAGAAGCTCAGATTGCTACTAAGTTTATACCAGGATATGCTGAAGGATATTACTTAATTGGTAATGTATTTAAAGGTGGTGCATATGCAGAGAAATTCTCAAGTACCCTTAAAGACTTAGGATTTGATAACTCAACGATTATTCTTAATCCTGAAAATCAATTCCAATATGTTGCTATCGAAAGTTATACTGATAAAGATGAAGCGGTAGAGAAATACTTAAGTAGTATAGATAATAGATTCTTTGGAGATATGTGGATATTACATATTGCAAAGAGTAGAGTAGAATCCTATAAGAAACTATTACAAGAAACAAGACTAATAAAAGATACAGTCAAGGATGACACGGTATTAACAGAAAGTCTATCCTTTATTGGAGGACATAATATCGAAAATGGATATTACTTGATTACGAATATTTTCAAAAGAGAAAATTATTTCGAGAGAGGAATGGCGAAACTTCGATCTCAAGGATTGGAGCCTCAATATTTCAGGAACCCAAAAGATAACTATATATACGTATACTTAAAGAGATATGACAATCTTGATGATGCAAAACAAAGTCTGTTCTCTAATGTAAACAACTCGTATGGTGGAGATCTTTATATATTGAAAATTCAATAAATGTAAGAAGAGACTATGATGACTAAATACCCCAACACAAACACAACACTGCTTATGAAACTTAGACTGAAATCTGCCATCATTTTAGTTTTTTTAATGATAGGCTCGCAATTATTTGCTCAGGTTCCTTTTACTGAGGTGCCGGGAAGTACATTAAGAATTAATGGAGAACTAAAGGTCATTGGTAATGCGATTGTAGGACTAAATCAATCCGGTTTTGTACCAAATGATGACTACAATGGAAACTTTTCTAATAACCAAAAGTTTTTTGATTATATAGATATAGATGGTGACGGAAGCACATTTAGTTCTAGTTCTGCTGATTTGATTTTATCTTCAGGTTGTGAACAAATTGCATATGCAGGTTTATATTGGTCAGCATCTTATTTTGTAGAGAGATTTACTTTTTTTGATTTTTTCGGAAACCCACGTGAAGGTCATTCTAGAAGTGGCTTGCCTTTTCCAGATAATAGACCAGATTTTAGAACTATAAAAATAAGACCACCCGGTGCTGCAGGATATACAACGATTACTCCAGCAGAAACCACTGTAATTTATGATGGATATCGTAACACGGCGACAAACCCTTCTAATACTGCCGCGATTGATATTCCTTATGTATGTTATGCAGATGTTACAAGTCTCATACAGGGACTTGGTGCTGGAAATGCTGATGGTACTTATACTATAGCCGATATGAGAGCAGCTACTGGGTATTCAACAGATAACTCTAATGGTATATCTGGTGGATGGGTATTGGTAGTAGCATATGAGGATCCGAGTTTATCAGCAAAATTTATAAGTACAAGACAAGGGTACTTAAATAATCAACCTTGTATAGTGGATCCAACAGATCCATTAGATGATTGTTTAAAAACTTTTTCATACACTGGTTTCGAAACATTACCAGCGCCAAATCCTGTACGTGCAAGATATGCAGTTGCTACCTTAGAAGGTGACAGACCTTTTGCGGGTGATGTATTTCAAATACAAAGACCAGACACTTCGAGAGAAAATATATTTACTGCTCCGGCAAACCCAAATGGAAACTTTTTTGATAGTTCAATTTCGATAGATGGAGGCTATGGTAATGCAGCTCCGGTTCCTATCCCAGGTGACCCACCGATTAGGGAACCACATTCTCGAAATACGTTAGGATTTGATGTAGATATCTTTGATATACCTAATCCAGGTAATACGGTCATTGCGAATGACCAAACAAGTGCTACATTTTTTACCACTTCTGAAGGAGATGCGTATAGTATCTTTTTTAGCTCATTTCAGATAGAAATTATTGAACCGCAGCTTACGGTTACCAAAAGAGTACTAGATGATGTTGGAACGGACATTACTGGTGATCCGGTAAATTTTGCAGATCAGTTATTTTATGAATTAACCATAGAAAATCAAGGGAATGAGGATATTACTGCTGCGACAATTAGAGATGTACTTCCGGATAATGTAGATTTTACTATAGGTAGTATTACCACAAGTAACCCTGGCCTTGTTGCTACTCCCAACGGAACAAATCGAGAAATCGATATTACAATTACAGATAACCTTGTTGTTCGCAGTGGAGGAGTACATACGGTTCGTTTTGGAGTACAAGTTGTTGCGACCTGTGCCGATTTACGTGATGCGTGTTCTAATCAGATTAATAATGTAGCCATATCAACCTATACGGGTGTCGATTCTGGAACCACTCGTTCTGGTGAGACCAGTATTTTAGAACAGGATGCCTGTCGATTTGATGTTGTAGGTTCATCCAACGTTTTGATTAATGATGGTATTTGTTTTACAGAAAGTACTCCTGCTTTTATTTGTACAGGTTCTTTAGAACTTACCGCAGGTAATGGTTTTACCAATTATAGCTGGACCTATGTAGATGACCCAACGGTTGTATTTCCAAATTCTCAAACTATTACAGTAACCCTTCCAGGAACATATACGGTTTTAAATACTGGTGCTCCAGGATGTCAGGATTCTCAACAAACTTTTGTTGTGGATGGTTTTACTACGGTTACAAATCCAGTGGTAGCATTAATACCAGGTTTGGGATCTAATCCTAATGTAAATGGTAATGTGAGAACTTGTCCGATTACAGGAGATCCTTTGCCTGAAATATTCTTA
Source organism: Aquimarina algiphila (assembly GCF_947494415.1). NCBI lineage: Bacteria > Pseudomonadati > Bacteroidota > Flavobacteriia > Flavobacteriales > Flavobacteriaceae > Aquimarina > Aquimarina algiphila. The sequence goes on from NZ_CANLVC010000019.1 coordinate 3,232, forward strand.
TGTGGTGCAGGTACTACATTAAATATTCCACTAAATTTCCCAGTTGGTACAACAGTAGTTTGGGAACGACTAGATCCTTCAGCTTGTCCTACAGTAACAAGAGATCCTAACTGTCCAACTCCTGTTATTGACTCTGGTGGTTGTGATGGCGATTGGGTACAGGTAAGTACAGATATTGGAAGTTATACAGTTACTCAAGCAGGTGAATATAGAATAAGAGCTACTTTTGATAGTAGTTGTACGATTCCATTTTATTTTAATGTATTTCAAAATAATTTTGATCCCGATCTTGTTGTCGTTCGTCAAATTATATGTGGTACTCCTGGAACATTACGTGTTCAGAACTCTTCTCTAGAATATGAATATCAATTAGTAGCTCCTGGAGGTGCAACAACAGCATACCAGACTTCTCCTGAATTCTCAGGATTAACTACAGTAGGTAACTATACAGTAAATGTTCGTCAAACAGGAGGTCTGCCTACAGCTTGTGTTTTTCAGGATTCTGTATTTTTAGATGAATTAGATGCGAATGAAGTTGTGGATGTAACATCTCCAACATGTCCAGATGGTAGAGGAGAAATTTCGATTACAGTAACAGACTCGCAGATTAATTATACATATACCATCAATAGTACAACAACTGCATTTACTGATACAGAAGGACCTACCACTACACCTAGTCATACATTTACAGGTTTGGTACCTGATACATATGAGGTACAGGTTTTATCAGCAGATGGTAGTTGTTCAGAAACATTTACCAGAGTTGTAGCACCTGCGGCACCATTTTCTGCTACAGTTGTACTTCTTAGTGATTTAAGTTGTAATCCAGCATATCAACCGGATCCAACACTTAATGACCCAGCACATCCTAATTATGATCCAACTGCATTACCATTTGATCCAGATGAATTAATCGCGATTTATGAGGTTACAGTTACAGGAGGATCTACTAATTTGGCATTTAATAATCAATTAGATTTCTTGGGCACGACACTAGTACCGTTAACAGGAACAACATACCAGTTTAGAGCAACGGCACCAGGTAATTATCCTGTTTTTGTTAATGATTTAGATAATAGTTGTACGATTAGCGCAGGTAGCGTTGATGTAACACCATATGAAGCAATTGAGGCTACGGCTACGCCAATCAACCCTGATTGTAGTGGTAGTTTAGGAGCAATTGACGTTACTATTACAGCAGGTCTTGCAGAAGGTCCATTCACCTATATTCTGAATCAAGGTACTCCTACCGAGGTAACCATTGGCCCTAGTAATAATACCACAGAAAGATTTAATAATGTAGACCCAGCAGTTTCTCATACGGTTACTGTTGAAGATCAATTTGGTTGTGATTTTGTTATTACTCCAGATATAACGTTTACTTCACCAGCTGGTATTACAGCCACGATCAATGATGATTTCAGGTTATTAAGTTGTACAGCTACCCCTGGTGCTCAGGCCCAGGTTACTGATATTACTGGAGGTTCTGGCACTTATGAGTGGAGTTTAAATCCAGCGGGTCCCTTTACACCAATTGTGACGACTGTTCCGTTTACTCCTTTTGAGGTTGATTTTGCGGCAGCAGGTTCGTACACGATTTATATAAGAAATCAAGTTACCCCTCCAACAGATAGTTGTGTTGAGAGTTTCCCTATAGTTATCGATCCCTTATTAGAGGTTGATAGTGTTACGATTACTCCTGGAGATCAGGATTGTTCTAACCAAACGGTTGATGTTGTACTTTCGGCTTCACCTTTTCCACTTCCTGGTACTGCTTTTTATGAGTTTGAGGTTACCCCAGACCCTGCTAGTGGAGCAGCTGGTACAGGTACGGTAGCTTTTGATGTAGCGACAAATTACACCTTTACTAATGGAGTATCATATACGGTTAGAGCAAGAAGAAGTGATACCCAATGTATAAATACAGGTAACTTTACAGGAGTTACTATTCCAGAAATACAGATTACGAGTGCTACCCAGGATAAGCCTGTAAATTGTGTTGGCGCTAGTGATGGTATTTTATCATTTACAGTTGGCAATAGTGCTTCATATACCTATACGGTTACAGGTGGTCCTACAGTTGTTCCGCCAGGAGCAGGAGCAGGAGTTACTCCAGTAACTATTAATTCACTAGCTGCGGGTACATATACGATTACGGTTACAGACACGAATCTTACTGCACCTTCTGTAAATTGTTCTACGAGTACTACTGTTGAGATTACCGAGCCTTTAGTTGCTTTAAGTTTTACTCCTGTTGTAGATGCTGCGGACTGTGGTAATCCAACGGGAACGATTACTGTGAATGCAGTTGGAGGACGAGGAGGCTATGAATATGAATTAAGAGATGCTGCAGGTACAGGAGTGATTACAGCATATCA
>NZ_CANLVC010000020.1:0-1062 GCF_947494415.1 Aquimarina algiphila
CGCTGAGCAAAGACTTGTGAACATATGGCCATAGTGACCATCATTAAAAAAATACGAATTTTAGATTTCATGATTTGTGTTTGTGTTTAAAAAGTTTTTTGTTTAAATGTTAGTTTTACCTTAAACAGTATATATTAAATGTATTACTGCTATAATGGAATAACTATAACTATTATTTAAAAGAGGATTACAAATGATTTTGTATACCATTTGTACTCTATGTACACTTTTTGTACACCTCTTAATAATTACATTTATAATCAGGGTTTATTTTTAAATTATGTTTTATTTTTTTACGAATTGAAGTGTGGTGTTTTTATTAGCATTTTTTATTGTTAATACGTATACTCCGTTTTGAAGACGAGATACATCCAAATTCATGTTTTTCTCTATAGATGTAACTTCTTTTATTACCATTTTTCCTGATAGGTCTTTAACAGATATAATATCTTGTTTAGCAATCCCAAGTATTTTCAATTGACTTGATGCAGGATTAGGGTATATTGCTATTTTATTATCTTCTAATGCACTGGTTTTAGAACCGACAGCATCAAACTTCCATTGTGTGTAGTTACCAGAATATGTTGTAGGACGTTGTACCATTGGACTGTTATCAGAGTCAGTGGTAGGTCTGAAGTAATGATTAGTTTGTCTGTTTTGTAAGTAAAAATATCCATTAGAAGAATTTACTTTTTTCCATTGTGTATAGTTGCCACTATAACTAGTAGGCCTTTGTTCAAGGGCAGAACCATCATTATTACCTACTGGCCTAAAATATTTCCCAGTTTCTACATTTTTTAAATAAAAATAACCATTAGAAGTATTTACTTGTTCCCATTTTACAATATTACTTGTAGTGCTTGCCGGAACTTGGATTAATGTAATGCCATCTGCATTATTCTGAGGACGTAATTTTTTTCCTGTTTGACGATTTACTATAAAAAATTGCTGATTTGGATTAGGGTTTGGACCCGGGTTTGATGTTGTATTCATTACATATCTTGACCAAAATTTGTCATGTGTATCTGCATTTGAACCTATTTCAAAAATCCACCAGTTTTC
>NZ_CANLVC010000021.1:0-2436 GCF_947494415.1 Aquimarina algiphila
GATGCAGCACCCATGCATTTTGAGAGTACATCATTATGGTATTGGATACTAGGATTAGGATGTGTAGGAATGTTGTTGATAGGGTTTTGGTATAAAAAAAATGAAGAAAAACGCTTGTCACCCTGAGCCTGTCGAAGGGTAATAAATATAAAAGAATAATACATCATGACCACCAACATAATACCCATATCACAAACAACCCCCATACTATTATGGATACTATGTTGTATGCTCTTTTTATCCACCACTATTGGCCATACTCAAACCACAGTCGACACCATACCTGCATCTCAATATTTTGCAAAAGCCGATACCTTATTAACCCATAGAAAACTAGATAGTGCAGTGGTCTATTTTAAAAAAGCACTACCTATTTATACCAAAGCTAAAAGCTGGGAACGCTTAGCACGATCTTATAATAAAATTTCTGAATGCCAATGGAGAGATAAAAAGTATAAAGAATCATTAGCTAATGCAAAGCAAGCTTTAGCGATTAGTGATCGATATTTACCAAAAAATAATCGAGAGGAAGCATATGGGTATGATAATATTGGGCAATACTATTATAGTAAAAGATTAAATTATGAAAAGGCTTTATTGTATTATCAAAAAGGGTTAAAAATTAAATTAACGATTTTTCCTGAGAACCATTTGTTTGTTGCTGGTTCCTGTTTGAATATAGGAAATACACTTCTTATGAATCGAAAATATAATGAGGCATTAAAATATTATAAAAAAGATATAGCAATAAAAGAAGAGAAATTAGGGCTTGATCACATAGAAACCGGAAGTTCTTATTTTAGACTTGGCTTAACCTACGATAGAAAAGAAGAATATGAAAAGGCATTGCCTTATTTAAATAAGGCATTATCAATAAGAATAAAAAAGCTTGGGGAAAAACATAAAGATGTGGCTGTATGTTATCGTGTAATTGGTTGGATATATCAAAAGAAAGGGGTTTATGATAAAGCGATTCCTTATTTAGAAAAAAACTTATCTATTCTAGTTGGTATTTATGGGGAAAAACATAATATTCTTATCGATGCTCTTAACATTATAGGAATTTGTTATAAGACAAAAGGAGATTATAATACGGCATTGACTTATTATAATCAAGCAATTGATATTGAAAAAAACATACCTGAACGGGATAAAAAAAGATATCACTTTTCAGTTTATAATAATGTTGGAGTTATTTATAAATATAAAGGTGAATATGATAAAGCCTTAGAATATTGTATAAAAGCACTTCATACTAATTTTGAAAGAGGAGTGAATAATAAACATATTGCTCTGAACTATAACAATATTGGAAATATATATAGATTAAAAGGGGATTATGATGAAGCTCTGGATTATTATAATGAAGCATTAATTATACGAAAAAATATTTTTGATCAAAACCATTCTCATATAGCAGATTCATATAATGATATTGGTATGTTGTATATCATAAAAGAAGAATATAATAAAGCCTTATCTAATACAAAAAAAGCGTTAACAATACGACAAAACATATTTGGGGAATACCATCCTGATGTAGCAGATTCTTATGTGAATTTTGGAAATATTTATGAGAGTAAAAAAGAATACAAATTAGGATTAGAAAACTATCAAAAAGCGTTAAGAATAAGGCAAAAAATGTTTGGAGCATATCACCCAAAAGTAGCACTGCTGTATAACGATATGGCAAATGTATATGTAACTCAAAATGACTATAAAAATAGCTTACTATATTATAAAAAGGCTATCGAAGCAAATACAGGTTCGAATCGATATTTAAACCCAAACATAATATTAACCACGTTAGCAGGCACAGCCAAAACCTATATCCACTTGTATCGAGAAAGTAATAATAGTGATGACCTTAATCAAGCTATAGCTATCTATAAAAAAGCAGATGCATTAATTAATGATATCAGGCAAAGTTTTACTACCTATCAGGATAAAGTAGCTTTTGCTCAAAAAGCAAAAGCGATCTATCAAGGCGCAATACAAACACAATTGTTATGGTACGCTACCCAAAAAGAGAAAAGTATTTTGGAGCGCGCATTTTATTATGCCGAGAAAAGTAAAGCCAATACGCTTAAAGAATTGCTTAGTGAAGCCAATGCGAAAAATTTTACAGGCTTACCAAATGATATGTTAGTCTTAGAAAAAGAATTACGAATCGATAAAGCGTTTTATCAATCTAAAGTTAGCGAGGAGCGATCTTCTCAAAAAATAGATTCTTTAAAAATCACTACCTATGAGAACAAACTCTTCGAGATCAATAGAAGACAAGACTCACTCACTGCTATTTTAGAAAAAAAATATCCCAAGTATTACCAACTTAAGCATGAGAATAGTATTGTATCGGTTGCTGATATTCAAAAGAAGTTAAATGAACGCACAACAGTAGTAGAGTTTTTTACTGCTGATAGTAGTACCTATGTG
>NZ_CANLVC010000022.1:2500-5927 GCF_947494415.1 Aquimarina algiphila
GTAAAAGTAACTCGTAGGCTCATTATGCAAAAGGCACGCCGTCACACATAAATGCGCTCCGACCGCTTGTAAGCGTATGGTTTCAGGATCTATTTCACTCCCTTATTCAGGGTTCTTTTCACCTTTCCCTCACGGTACTGGTTCACTATCGGTCTCTCAGGAGTATTTAGCCTTAACGGATGGTCCCGCCAGATTCATACAGGATTACACGTGTCCCGCACTACTCAGGATACTACTAGAATTAATGATCTTTACTTATACCAGGCTATCACTGTCTATGGCTCCTCTTTCCAAAGGATTCTAATTCATTACACAACTCATATCGTAGTCCTACAACCCCAGCACTGCCGTAACAATACTGGTTTGGGCTAATCCGCGTTCGCTCGCCACTACTAACGGAATCACTTTTGTTTTCTTCTCCTCCGGGTACTTAGATGTTTCAGTTCTCCGGGTTCGCCTCCTCGAAAGGATACTATATCTTCAATATAGTGGGTTGCCCCATTCGGATATCTGCGGATCAGTCTGTATGTGCCAGTCCCCGCAGCTTTTCGCAGCTTATCACGTCCTTCTTCGCCTCTGAGAGCCTAGGCATTCCCCATACGCCCTTAATTAGCTTATGCGTCTTGCTTTAACTTGCTCTTTTAGTTTTTGTCGATACCAATAAAGTAACTAAATCAGTATCAACATCTTTTATTTTTCATTAATTGTAAAACAATTAATGCTCGTATTTTTAAATCAATATGTCAATGAACGTTTTTCCTATAATAAATATAAAATCAATGAATATAAAGACTATTTCATATAATGAATCCTGTGCTTTATAAACTATTAAATCCTTATATCTAAAGAATCGTGGAGAATATCGGAGTCGAACCGATGACCTCCTGCGTGCAAGGCAGGCGCTCTAGCCAGCTGAGCTAATCCCCCATTATTTGAAATTCAGAATTACGAATCCAGAATCCCGAATGATGAAGTAATGAATTCTCAACTTCTAAAATTTCCTTTTCAATATATAATCAATGAACTTATAAATGTAAAACCGAAAAATCCTAAAATAAAAACGAATTTTACATTGTAAATTTAAACTTTTACATTTTAAATCTTGTAGTCTCAGGCAGACTCGAACTGCCGACCTCTACATTATCAGTGTAGCGCTCTAACCAGCTGAGCTATGAGACTTTCATATAGTAATGAGTACAAAGTAGTAAGTACAAAGATCACTATTCAAATAATAATACTTTAGTACTTAAAACTTAGCACTAAGTACCTAATACTCAATACTAAATTTATTAATTAACAGCAAAAAGACTAAAAACACAATTGCGATACAATTCCATCGCACTATCTTGTGTCTCCTTAAATAATTAAGGAAATCTCTAGAAAGGAGGTGTTCCAGCCGCACCTTCCGGTACGGCTACCTTGTTACGACTTAGCCCCAGTTACCAGTTTTACCCTAGGCCGCTCCTTACGGTGACGGACTTCAGGTACTCCCAGCTTCCATGGCTTGACGGGCGGTGTGTACAAGGCCCGGGAACGTATTCACCGGATCATGGCTGATATCCGATTACTAGCGATTCCAGCTTCACGGAGTCGAGTTGCAGACTCCGATCCGAACTGTGATAGGCTTTATAGATTCGCTCCTGGTCACCCAGTGGCTGCTCTCTGTACCTACCATTGTAGCACGTGTGTGGCCCAGGACGTAAGGGCCGTGATGATTTGACGTCATCCCCACCTTCCTCGCGGTTTGCACCGGCAGTCTTGCTAGAGTTCCCGACATTACTCGATGGCAACTAACAACAGGGGTTGCGCTCGTTATAGGACTTAACCTGACACCTCACGGCACGAGCTGACGACAACCATGCAGCACCTTGTAAATTGTCCGAAGAAAAGTCTATCTCTAAACCTGTCAATCTACATTTAAGCCCTGGTAAGGTTCCTCGCGTATCATCGAATTAAACCACATGCTCCACCGCTTGTGCGGGCCCCCGTCAATTCCTTTGAGTTTCATTCTTGCGAACGTACTCCCCAGGTGGGTTACTTATCACTTTCGCTTAGCCACTCAGACCGAAGTCCGAACAGCTAGTAACCATCGTTTACGGCGTGGACTACCAGGGTATCTAATCCTGTTCGCTACCCACGCTTTCGTCCCTTAGCGTCAATACATTATTAGTGATCTGCCTTCGCAATCGGTATTCTGTGTAATATCTATGCATTTCACCGCTACACTACACATTCTAACCACTTCATAATGATTCAAGACTTGCAGTATCAATGGCAATTTTCCGGTTGAGCCGAAAACTTTCACCACTGACTTACAAACCCGCCTACGGACCCTTTAAACCCAATGATTCCGGATAACGCTTGGATCCTCCGTATTACCGCGGCTGCTGGCACGGAGTTAGCCGATCCTTATTCGTAGAGTACCGTCAGAGCGATATACATATCGCGGTTTCTTCCTCTATAAAAGTAGTTTACAACCCATAGGGCAGTCTTCCTACACGCGGCATGGCTGGATCAGAGTTGCCTCCATTGTCCAATATTCCTCACTGCTGCCTCCCGTAGGAGTCTGGTCCGTGTCTCAGTACCAGTGTGGGGGATCTCCCTCTCAGGACCCCTATCTATCGTAGCCTTGGTATGCCGTTACCATACCAACTAGCTAATAGAACGCATAGCCATCTTATAGCAATAAATCTTTAATCCTTAGTGAATGCTCACTTAGGATACTATAAGGTATTAATCCAAATTTCTCTGGGCTATCCCTTACTATAAGGTAGGTTCTATACGCGTTACGCACCCGTGCGCCGGTCGTCATCAAGTGCAAGCACTCATGTTACCCCTCGACTTGCATGTGTTAAGCCTGCCGCTAGCGTTCATCCTGAGCCAGGATCAAACTCTTCATCGTTTGTCTTTAAATATTATTCAAAACAATACAACGGAATTATAATTCGTATCTCAATGATGTTTCTAGTCTTTATTCTTTGTATAAAACTATCTCTAGTCTTAATACGCGCTGTCAATCAATATGTCTATGAACTTTTTGTAATTACTAAAGCAATCTTCATCGCTAGTAATTCCTGTTGATACATAAGGAATCGAACCTTATAAATGTCGTAAAAAACACCCTACTCCTGTACTATCTCTAAACTTATGAACTTCGCTCCGTTTCTGTAAGCGGGTGCAAATATACAACCCTTTTTTATTCTACAAAGCTTTTTTTAATTTATTTTTGAAAAGTTTTTCTAAACCTCAAATCCAATATAAAATCCCAAAAACATAACCGCTCTGAGCGGGCGCAAACATACAACCCTTTTTTATTATATCAAGAAATTTATTAAGAAAATTTAAAACATCTTAAACCCCCTAAAAAAATAAACCAAATCTCAATGAACTAAACAAAACAATACCCCGTTTTGCGGGTGCAAATATA